>NZ_CP032101.1:1458549-2917098 GCF_003544855.1 Malaciobacter marinus | reverse complement strand
ATAATATATACTCTTTTTTCATAATTGGTAAATATTATAGCTAAATATTTATGAAAAAATTATCAACACAGTGAATAAATTTTAAATTTTGTGTGAAAAGAATGATAATTTAAGTGAATATTTATAAAAGATTGACGATTATACCACACTTTAAACATGTGAATAAAGTGATTTAACCATAAGTGAAAAGATGAATAGATAATTTTTATGTGATGAATAAAAGGTGAATAAGTAGTGAAAATATTAGGAATAGATCCAGGTACAAGAAACTGTGGATATGCAATAATTGAAAAAAATGGAAGAAATATCAAGCTTTTAGAAGCTGGTTTAATAAAAATAAAAACAAAGATTTTACAAGAACAAATTGTCGAAATGACAGAAGGACTTGATATGATTTTTAAAAAGTTTGATATTAATGAAGTTGCGATTGAAGATATGTTTTATGCTTTTAATCCAAAAACAGTTATAAAATTAGCACAATTTAGAGGAGCAATTTCATTAAAAGTTCTTTTAGAATTTGGAAATTTTGCAGAATATACTCCTTTGCAAGTAAAACAAGCAGTAACAGGAAATGGTAAAGCTGCAAAAGAGCAAGTTGCATTTATGGTAAAAAGGTTATTAGGTATAAAAAAAGAGATAAAGCCATTAGATATTACTGATGCAATTGCAATAGCAATTACTCACTCACAAAGAATAAAATAATTTTAATGGTTTACATCTTAAAGTTTTTTTATTATAATCTCAAATTTATTTAAGGTAGGCTATGAAAAAAATAGGAATTCTTTCATCTCATAATGGTAGTGGTTTTGATTATATTCAAAAAGCATGTGAAGATAAAATTTTAAATGCACAAGTTGTTGTAATTATTTCAAATAATAGTGATGCAAATGTTTTAAAAAAAGCAAGTAGTAAAAATATTCCAAATTATATAATAAATTCAAAAAAATATGATGACACTGATGAAGAAATTACAAATTTACTTAAAAAGTATAAATGTGATTATATATTTTTATCTGGATATATGAAAAAGATTGAATCAAAACTATTAAAAGAGTTTGAAAATAAGATAATAAATACACATCCATCACTTTTACCAAAGTTTGGAGGAAAAGGGATGTATGGAAGAAATGTTCATGAAGCAGTTTTAAAAGCAAATGAAAAAATTTCAGGTGTCACTTTACACTATGTAAGCAAAGATTATGATGAAGGAGAATTTATTTTACAAAACTCTTTAAAGCTTAATGAAAATGAAACTATTGAGTCACTTGAAGATAGAATTAAAGCTCTTGAAAAAAGAACTATTATTGAAGGATTGAAAAAAATAATATTATAGAATTTGACACAATTACCTAAAATACTAATTTCAAAGTTAATAAAATATAAAACAAAAGAGTAATATAATTTTTAATAATTAAGATAAACTTATATGAAATATCATAAAATTAGGAAATTACAATGATAGATATATCTTTTTTGAAAACTCTTTGTATTTTATATGTAGAGGATCATTTTTCAACGCAAGAAGAATTAGGCAAAATCTTTAAAACTTTTTTTAAAAAAGTTTATATTGCAAGTGATGGAAAAGAGGGATTAGAACTTTATTTAAATAATAAAGATGAAATAGATGTAATTATTAGTGATATAAATATGCCAAATCTTTCAGGAATTGGTATGTTAAAAGAGATTAGAAAACTAAAAATTGATGTTCCATTGATTTTTGCAACTGCTTATTCAGAATCAAAATTTTTACTTGAAGCTATCAAACTTAATACTTCTGCTTATATTTTAAAACCTTATGATGTTGAAAATATGATATTAAAAGTACAATCAATAGCAAAAGAAAAAGAAAATTCAAAGCTTGTAGAATTTCAACAAATTGAAATGCAACAGTATATTGATGTTATTGATAAAGTTGCTATTATATCAAGAACAAACCCAAAAGGAATTATTACTTTTGTAAATGATAAATTTTGTAAAACATCTGGATATGAAGAAGATGAACTACTTGGAAAAGCACATAATATAGTAAGACATCCAGATATGCCAAGTGAGATTTTTAAAGGCTTATGGAGTGATATTCAAAGTGGAAAAATTTGGCAAGGTAAAGTTAAAAATAAAGCAAAAGATGGAGAATCATATTATGTAAACTCTACAATTATACCAAGGTTCAATTCAAAAAAAGAGATTATTGAGTATATAGGAATTAGATTTTTAATAACAGATGAAGAAAATGAAAAAAGAAAGTTTAAAAAAAATATATTAACTAATATAAAAGAATCAAGAAAAAAAGAGAGTCAATATCTAACAGAGATAAGAGAGCTTGAAAAAAAAGTTAAAAATTTAGAAGATGGCTTGATTTTAAAAAATGAAGTATTAAGTAATGAAAAACAAAAAAGTGCAAAGCAACATTCACAATTACTTTATTATGAAGATGAAATAAAAAGTTTAAATACACAAATGGAAAATATAAAAGTAGAAAGTTATAAAAAAGTTTTAGAAGCAGTAACTAAAATGAAAAAATTTAAAATTACAAATGATGATTTAAAACAAAAAAATGAAACTTTAGAAAATGAAGTAAATTTAAGAAAAGATGAGTTTATAAAATTGAATGAGCAAGTAAGTGAACAAGCAAAAATTATTATTAATTTAAAGGATGTAATAGAGCATAGAGAAAGTCAACTAAAACAATATACAAAATAGATTATAGTCTTGGTAATTGCCATTTTTTGTAATAAGCTAATAATCTTAAACTAACACCAAAAATAAAAACTATAATAAGAGTAAAAAGATTCATTAGATTAAATAAATTTAATGTATAAATTATCAAGCCAACAATAATCGCAACTGTTGCATAAAACTCAGATACAAGTATAAAAGGAACTTTATTTATTAAAATATCTCTTGTTGTTCCTCCTCCAACTGCTGTTAAAAAAGCAAGTATTAAAACACCTAAAAAGTTAAAATTATTTTCAATTGCTATTAAAGATCCAGTAATTGCAAAAGAGGCTAGTCCAATTGCATCTGAGACTATAAATGCAGTCTTTCCTTCTATGTTATTAATATTGTGAAGTTTAAATATAAAAGAGAGAAAAATAGTACTTACTACTAAAATAATAGGAGTGGTATTAGTAAAAATAAATGGAGTTTCATTTGAGATTACATCTCTTATCATCCCACCTCCCAAAGCTGTTAAAAAAGAAGAAATTAAAACACCTAAAATATCAAGTTTATAATGAACTGCAATTAAAAAACCACTAAGAGCAAAAGATATAATACCTATAAAATCAGCTAATTGCAGTGCACTCATTTTAATCCTTATTTATGTTTAATAAAAATTATACATAAATTGTACTTAACTAGATAAGGATATTATAAAGTTAACTTTTTCGTTTTTATATTTATATGATATTTTAAAATTATGTTTTTTTAAAATTTTTTGAACAATACTAAGACCTAATCCAAAACCATCCCTTTGTGATAGTTCTTGAGTAAAGGGCTTAAAATAATATTCTAGATTTTTAGTTAATTGTTTTGCATTATTAATTATATGGATTTCTTTATTTATAACTTTTATTTCTATTGGATAAGAAATAGCATATTTTAAAGCATTATCAATTAAATTTTTAAGAGCCATTGATAAGTAATATAAATCACCTTCTATTAAAAAGTTTTCTTGAATATCAATAGAAATTAGATTTTCATTCTCTATATAAAGTTTATTCAAAGCTTGTATAATCAAAGTTTCAATATCAAAAGTTGAATGTTCTAACTCTTTAGAGTTTAGCTTTTCTAACTCTATTAATTCATTTGTAAGTAGTTCTAAATCATTAAAAATTGTTTTTAAAAGCTCCTTTTTAGAAAAATCTTCAATTTTTTCGATTGCAAACTTTCCTTTTGCTATAGGAGTTCTTAACTCATGCCCAATATCTTTTAAAAGTTCTTGTCTTGTTTTAATAAGTTCTTCAAGAGTTGAGGCCATTTTATTAAATGCAATACTTAATTGACCAATTTCATCTTTTGATTTTACATTTAATCTTCTAGTTAAATCTCCATTTGCAAATTTACTTATTTCTAAACTTATATTTTTTAAAGGCATTAATAACTTGATTAGATATAAAAAAATCAATACTAATACAAATATATCTAAAAAAACCAATCCATTTAAAATCATTTTATCTTTTAAATTATCTTCATCTTGAGTCTTTAATAAATATTTTTCATCTAAATAGTTTATTTCTACTATAAATTCATCTTCAAAACTTTTTTTTGCAATTAAAATATGACCAAAAGTAAACTCTTTGAAATAAAGAGTTTGAGTGTTTTTGGGTTTTTCTTTTATTTTTTTAAGATTATGATTTTTTAAAATTTTATCAATTTTTGCCTTGTTATCATAATTTTCTAATATATTATTTGCAACTTTTACATATTTTTCTTTTATTAATTTATCTATTCTTTTTGAGTTTATATTATCAGTCCAAATACCAATAATTATCATAAGTGTTAAACTTATAAGAAATAATATAGAGATTTTTTTTAAAATAGACATATTAACCTACAAACTTATATCCAATACCCCATATAGATTTTATATATATAGGGAATTTTGAATCATCACCAATTTTTTGTCTAATATTTGAAATATGCATATCAATAGTTCTATTTTTAGTATTAATATTTAAAGAAGTTGCATTAACTATTTGTTCTCTTGAAGAAACTTTATTTATATTCTCACATAAAAAAAGAAATATTTCATACTCTATTTTTGTTAAATCAATAGGATACTCTTCTAAGAAAACCTCTTTATTGATTTTATCAATAATAAAATCAGAAATGAAATGTTTTTCATTTAAACTTTTTTTTAAAATGTTTTCAATTCTTAAAACAAGCTCTCTTGGTTCATAAGGCTTTGCTAAATAGTCATTAGCACCAAGCTCAAAACCATGTATTTTATTTCCTATATCTGCTCTTGCAGAAGAGATAATTATAGGAATATTAGAAATTTTTTGGATTTGTTTAAATAAGTCAAACCCATCCATCTCGGGCAACATTAAATCTAGTATGATTAGATTGAATTTTTTAGATTCTAATAATTTTAAAGCTTTTTTAGGATGAGAAATAGCAGTACAATCAAAATTATAATCTTTTAAGTATTCTACTATTAAACTCTGCATTTGAATATCATCTTCAATTAATAAAATTTTTTTATTCAACTTTCCACTCCTGTAGATAATGTGAAAATTTTTTTCTTTGTTCTTTTGTCAATATTTTATGTATTTTTTTTAATGTTTTAACTTCAAGCTCTACTGCTTCTTCTTCTATCTCTTCTGCAATATCTTCATATTTATCTTCATCAAAATAATCTTTTTTTATTAACTCTTGAAGCTTTTTTTCTTCATGTTGTCTATAATAATAAAACTTTTCATACCTTTTTTTATGAGAAATTAAAATTTTTTTTAATTTATGTTGTTGTGACTTATTAAGATTTAAAAAATCAAGATTTTTATAAATGTGGTTACTATCTTTTGCAAATAAAGTAAGACTATTTAATATTACTAAAATTATGAATACTCTTAATATCTTCATCTTCAATTAGTCCTTTTTCTATATTTTTATGACAAGCATTACAATTTGCTTTGGATTTAACTAAACTATTTAAAAAAATTGCTTTTCCTATATTTCTATGTTTTTCTTTCCAATAAATAGTATCTGTAATAGCTATTATATCTTTATTTTTTAAAGAATCCAAAATCATTACACTAGCTTCTTTTGTAGAAGTTTCAGCACTATTTTGTTCTAAAAACTTTAAAATTATATTATGCGTTTTTTTATCAACAGTTGCATCATCTCCAAAATGATTTTCTAAATTATTCATTAAATTATTCCATGAGTCTTTAGGTAAAAGAAAGGGAGGGATAAAGAGTATGACATGAAGCACACTCTTCGACAAAAAGCTCATTTTGTACTTTATAATTAATTGGCTTGTTAATTGAAGCTACTAAAATATTTTTTGGATTTATTAGATTAAATATTAAAAATGAAATTAATAATATAAACATAAGAGCTGCAAAAAGTTTTTGAAAAATATTTAGTTTTATACTTTTATTTTCTTTACTATTTTTATAGCCAGTAAAAATTGATTTTAAAGTTTCTACTTCTTTATGTAAAAATTTATCAAGTATAATACCAACTAGATGTAGAACAATTAAAAATATAAAGAAGTTTGCAAAAAACTCATGTAAGTCATCCATACTTTTCATATTTTTAAAAAAAGTCTCATTTAAAAAACTTAAGATACCTTTTCCTTCTTGTATCCCATATGTTAATACTCCTGTTAAAATGATAAGTAAAGTACAAACTAGCATAGTAATCATTACATATGAGGCTGCTGGATTATGACCTATATATTTTGACTCTTTTTTTAAGATATTTGAAGAGTATTCTTTTATCTTTTTTGTTGGAAAGTCTTTAAATTTTGAATATTTAGGTCCAAAAAATCCCCATAAAATTCTAAAAACTAAAAGAATTAATACAGCATAACCAACTATTGCATGATAGTTTAACAAATGGTCATCATCTGTTAAAAAAGCTATTAAAATTCCTACTACAAAAAGCCAGTGAAAGGCTCTTGTAGGAAGTGACCAAATATATGATTTATTCATTTTAATCCTCCCATTTTCCATAGTTTGGAATATCTACGTCATCATCATTAAAAATAGCTTTTTTTGCACCTTGATGACAAGCAGTACAATTAAATAAACCTTTTACTTCTTTTTGAGTAATTAGATGTTTTTTAATTTCTTTATGTTTTTTATGAATATATGGTGTTTTTGAAATAGCAATATAAATTTTATTTTTTGGAATACTTTGTACTATCTTTCTACTTCTTTTATAATTCATATTTTTTTCAGCACTATTTTCCTTTAAAAACTTTGATAGAGTTTGAAATGTTTTTTTATCAATTGTTGCATCATCTCCAAAATGATTTTCTAAATCAGACATTAATTTTTCCCAAGAATTTTGAGGTAAAAGTCCAGGAAAATATGCAAAATGACAAGCTCCACACTCATTTATATATAAGTCATTTGATACTAGTGGAACATCTTTTTTTATATTATTACTAAATAAAGATAAGTTTATAAAAATTAATAAAATTAAAGTTTTCATTTTTATCCTTACTTATTTAAAATATAAACTAGTACATCACCTTTTTCTTGTGCTGTACCAACTCTATTATATACATCTTTGAAATTTCTTCTTAGCCATTTTTTCACTTTTTTTACATCAGTTAATCTTGTAGGGTTTACTTTTTTTGATAAAGGTTCTATCTCTTTTGCTGTAAAATAGTTTTCACTTTTTTTTGTTAAATCTATACCATGGCATGAAGTACATGCAATCTTTTTCCCTTTTTTCCCAATATGTTTAGAAGTAAAGATTCCTTCACCTCTTTTAATATTAAACTCTTTAAAGTTTGGATTTTCTTTTGTTGCTTCTTTTTTTAAATTGCTTAAATAAGTATTTAGTTCACTACTAAAAGAGAAAGTAGCAAAGATAAATATTAGAAGTAAATTTTTCATCTTAATTCCTTTGTATTTCGTATTATTTTGAAAGTATAAAGGAATAGTTTAAATTTTTTATGTAGAGTTTCTTGACAATTTCTTTACATTTAAAAGATTGATAGTTTAGTTTTTGATGTAAATAGTTCTAAAGCTTTTGTTCCAGCGTGTGAATTTCCTTTTGCATTTAATCTTGGTGAGTAAACACAAATTGACATTTTTTTAGGAACCACTGCTACTATTCCACCTCCAACGCCACTTTTACCAGGAAGTCCCACATGAAAAGCAAAATCTCCTGATGCATCATAGTGACCACAAGTTAACATTAAAGAGTTAACTCTTTTTGCTCTTGATGAGTTTATATAAATCTCTTTTGTTATTGGATCTTCTCCATGATTTGCTAAATATAACATTGATTTTGCTAATTGTTCGCAGTTCATCATCAAAGAACACTGTTTAAAATAAGTATCTAAAGTATTTTCTATTGGATTTTTTATATTGTTAAAACTTTTCATTAAACTTGCTAAAGCTTGATTTCTATATCCATGTTTTAACTCAGAATCAAATATTTTTTCATCATATGTGATATTTTCTTTGCAAAGAGTGTTTATAAAGTTATTAATTGCTTTAAAGGCTTTTTCTTTTGTTTTATAGTATGAAAGTAAAGTATCTGTTGTAACTATTGCACCTGCATTAATAAATGGGTTTCTTGGTATACCTTTTTCATACTCTAATTGAATAAGTGAGTTAAAAGGGTTACCTGATGGTTCATGCCATACTCTTTTATAAAGTTTAGTTGAGTAAAGTTCTAAAGCCATACTAAAAGTAAAAACTTTTGAAATACTTTGAATGGAAAATTTTTTATTATATGAGCCAATATTATAAGATCTACCATCTAGTAAATGAATACTCATGGCAAAATCATCTGCATCTACTTGTTTAAGTGCTGGAATATAACTAGCAACTTTTCCTTTTGTAAGTTCTGGTTGTATTTGTTCATAAATTTCTTCAAGAATAGTTTGATAGTTCATTTTAATCCTTTAGAGGTATTATACCTCTAAAAAGACTATTTTCTAATTACGTATTTAATAGTTGGACCACTACTATCTACTTCTAAAACTTCATATCCATGATTTTTTGCATCTGCTGGAATATTATTGATACTTTGTGGACAATCACTAATTACCTCTAATATTTCACCTTTTTTTAAATCTTTCATTGTTTCAAGTGCATTTACTGCTGGATATGGGCAAGGTTCCCCTTGCATATCAAGTCTATAATCTGGAACAATTTCATCTTTTTTCATTTTAATTCCTTATTTATCTATTTATTGATTTCTTTAAATATCTTTTTTCTAATACTAAAATAAGTATAAAAAGAAGAACTAATAGGCCATAATTTAAGAATAATCCACCATAATTACCAAATGATTCAAGTAAATTAATTTTTGGCCAGCTTGTAGCTAATTGTAATGATAAATCATCCCAAACAAAAGCTAGTAGTGTTGAACCTATAACATTTCCAATTCCAACTACCCAAAAATGAACTTGTCCTTCAACAGCTCTATACATCCAACCACATTCGCAACCACCAGCTAAAACAATACCAAATCCAAATAAAACACCGCCAATAATTGCATTTGGTCCTGCCCACATGATTTTTGCAGGTTGTCCCATTGTAATATATGAAAATACACCAATTGTTGCAACTACCATACCAATAACAATTGCTTTTGCCATTTGGCTTCTACCTGTTGTAAAAATATCTCTAAATGCAGATGTAAAACATATTTGAGCTTTTGCAATTGCTAAACCAAAAGCACTACCAAATAACATTGCCATTCCAAGTTTTGTACTACCTTGAACAAAAATTAGATAAACTGCCCATAAAAGAACTGCAATAAATACTATGCTTCCTAATTTAAAAAGATTATTTACTCTTTTTTTATCAGTATGTAACTCTTTTGAGCACGATACTTTTTTTAGTTTAATTTTTGATTGGAAAAATGGAAGTAGTGAAAATTTAGCACCTAAATATACCCCTAAAATCATAGCAAGAGTAAACATCCAAGCATGAAATGAAAATTGTGGAATACCAGTAAAGAAACTTGCAAGGTTACAACCCATACCAAGTCTTGCTCCAAAACCTGCAATAATACCACCTATTAAAGCTTGATAAACTCTAGTACTACTTACAGGCATTCTAAGTTTTACATTATTTCCCCAAAATGCAGCAGCAATACAACCTGCAAACATACCAATAATCATAACACCATCAATTCTTGTAAAAATATTACCATCCATATTCATGATTTTGTAATATCCCCAAGTAGATAAATCCACACCAAAGGCTTCAAGAATATGTCCACCCCATCTAGTAAATTCACCAGTTACAGCCCAATAAGTTCCAGTAATACCAAAGTAATAAGCCGATAAAATTCCAAGTGCAATAACAGCAGGAATAGGTGCCCAAAACTTAACTAAAAAATCTCTTTTGAAATTTTGCCAAAAGTTCATATATACTCCTAAGAGTTAAAAAATAATAATTTTAAAAATAGTAATGAAAAGAAGAAATAAGTATTTTTACTATTTTAAAATGTAAGATAAGACAGAACTTGATAGTTTGTTCAAGATGTCAATTTGTACCACAAATCTGAACGAAATAATAACTCAAATAACTTTAATATTAATTAAAAAAAAGTAATTTTTTTTTAATTTTTAATTAAGAAAACTCCATATAATAAGAAAAAATAATATTAGAAAAATAATATCTATAAGAAAAAATAATTAACTATTTAAAAGAGTCTTTAAATGTTTCTTTGATTTTTAAAAATTCATCTAAGTGGTCAAAGAAAATATCTACTAATTTTGGATCAAAGTGTTTTCCTCTTTCTTCTTTAAAAAGTTTAAAAATCTTTTCATTTTCCCAAGCTTTTTTATAACATCTATCACTACCAAGAGCATCAAATACATCTGCTAAAGCGGTAATTCTTCCATAGATATGTATTTTGTCTTCTTTTAAATTATTTGGATAACCTGTTCCATCCCATTTTTCATGGTGTTGTAAAGCAATAATTGCAGCAGTTTTTAATAAAGGTCTATTAGAATGTTTAAGCATTTCATAACCTATTTTTGCGTGAGTATTCATGATTTCTTTTTCTTTTTCATCAAATCTACCTGGTTTATTCAAAATAGAATCAGCAATTGCAACTTTTCCTATATCATGCATTGGACTTGCTTGTTTTAATAGTTCTGCTTCTTTATAAGAAAGACCATAATGAAGTGCTAATATTTTTGAATACTCAGCAACTCTTTTTACATGATTCCCTGTTTCTTTACTTCTACTTTCTCCAATAGCACCCATAGTAAAAACAACTTCTTTTTGAGTATCTTCTATCTCTTTATTTAAGTGTTTTATGGTTTTTAATCCTTCTTGTACTTTTAATTTTATTTCATCAAAACTAAGTGCAACATTTTTATTAACTTTGTATGCTAAAAAAATTATAAAAATAATAGTTAATATTAATAATACAATAACAAATGTATATGTAGTTTGAATGAAATCAGAAGATAAAATTTCAATTTCATCTTCTATTTTTGAATTTAATAGTTTATTTTTAGTAACAATTTTTTCAATTTTTGAATCTATTAGTTTCTCTTTTTCTTTTACATTTTCTAATTCTAATATATAATTTGCAAGAGTATTAATAATATTTATATAATTTAATAGTTTTGGATTATTGTATTCATTTTTTAAAGAGTTTAATCTTTCAATTATAATTTCTAAATATTTTTTATTTTTGTGTTGAAAAAGTAATTCTTTACTATAATATTTTATGTCAGAAAACTTTGTAATTAGTTTTAAATTTTTTGTTTTTAAAATATCAATTTCAATACTTTTTCTAATTTTACTCTCTTTTGGATACTCTTTTTTAAATAAGTTTTTAAGTTCAATTTTTCTTTTTTGTAAATTAAAAATTGTATCAAACTTCTCTTCAATTTTTTTTTCAGATTTTGAAAGCAATAATAAGTGTTTAAGTATATTTGGATGTTTATGAATATCTTGAATTAAATAATCTAAAGTATCGTCTTTATCATCTATTAAAAGTTTTTTCTTAATTTTTTCAAACTTTTTTTCATTTAGAGTAAACTCTTTTTTTATTATTTTTAATTCTTTTAGGTTTTTAGATGTAATAATATCTTTTACTAAAAGATTCATATTTTCTTGCATTAATACAAGTTTAGAAATATTTTTTCTTGAAAGTTCATTCTCTTTTAATTTTTTAAGAACTATGCTATTTACTAAAAAAATTGACAAAACTAAAAAAACTATTATTATAAAACTAATTTTTACTATTTTTTTAATATTCATAGTTTAGTTCCTTTAAATAAAAAATATACTTTTGTACCAATATTTTCTTCACTTTGAATTTTTATTTTTCCTTTGTGAATTTTAACAATTTTTTCTACGATGGACATTCCAAGACCAGTCCCTCCAGAATCTTTATTTCTACTTTTATCTGTTCTATAAAATTTATCAAAAATCTTTTCTTGATCTTGTATTGAAATGCCAATTCCTTCATCTTTTATGCAAATTATAAAGGCATCTTCTTTTTTATAGTTTGATATTGTTACTGTGTTATTTTTATAGCTAAAAATAATTGCATTTTTTAAAATATTTTTAATAGCAATTTTTAGTAATTCATGGTGACCATTTATTTGTAAAGGCTCTTCAATATCACATATAAGATTGATGTTTTTTAATTTTGCAAAAGTTTGCATTTGAGTATATGCTTCAAGTACTACCTCATCTAAATAAATTATCTCTTCTGTTTGTTCTAGGACTTCGTGCTCTTTCTTAGCTAAAAATAGTAAATCATCAATTGTTTGCTGGATAGTAAGAATTTCATCTAAGCAGTTTGATAAAGTTTTTTTATATTCATTTGATGTCCTATCTTTTCTTAATGCAATTTCAATTTCTCCTCTTATTATTGTAAGGGGAGTTTTTAACTCATGTGATGCATCAGAGCTAAATTGAGAAATTTTATTAAAAGATACTTCAAGTCTTTGTAAAAGATTATTTATCTCTTGAGATAGTAAGTTTATTTCATCATTTATATTTTTTGATTCTAATCTTTTTGATAAATCACTTGCATTTATACTTTTTAAATTTAAAAGAAGTTTTTCTATAGGTAAAAAAGATTTATAAATTAAAAAGTATCCACCAGTGATAGATAAAATTAATATAATAGGAACAATAAAAATCAAAATATAGATCAAATTTTCTAAAGTAGAATTAATAGCAGAAAAATCTGTAGCAACCTCAACTATATAATCTTTATTATCTATTTGAATTTTTATTTTACTAATAATGTAATTTTTTTGGTATTCAAAATTTATTTGATTTAATTTTAGTTTTTTTAAAGTATCAATATCTATTTTTATTTCATCTGTAAATGTTGTGCTTTTGATTATTTTATATTGCTCTTGTATTTTTAATAATCTTATATAAAGAGGTTTAAACTTATACTCTTTTTCTTCATCAAAATCTCTACTATTCATCTGTTCTTTATGCTCAATAATATCATCAACAACATCAAGTAGAATTACTTTTAATGTAGACTCTAGTTTATCTTTTGCTGATATTTCTAAAGTTTTGTATAAAGAGAATGAGAAAAGAAAAAGAATAAGTATCTGTATTATGATGTTATATAATAATAGTTTTCTTTTTATTGATATATTAATCATCACTTATTTTAAATCCTAAGCCTCTAATTGTTTTGATAAGCTTTTTTTCATAAGGCTTATCTATTTTATTTCTTAGTCTATAAATATATACATTTACTACATTACTTATATTCATATCATCCATATTACTTAAAGATGAACTAATTACACTTTCTGATAGAACTTTGTTTTGATTTTTTATTAAAAACTCTAAAAGTGCAAACTCTTTAGCAGTAAGGTTTATAATATCTTCTGCTCTTTTAGCTACTTTAGTCAAAAGGTCTAATTGTAAGTCAGCAAGTTTTAAAATTGTTTGGCTTTGATTAGTAGGTCTTAATTGTACTCTTATTCTAGCAAGTAGTTCACTAAATGAAAAAGGTTTAGCTAAATAATCATTTGCTCCAATATCTAAGCCTTTTATCTTATCTTCAATAGAGTCTTTAGCCGTAAGCATTATAATTGGAGTATTTATAGAATTATTTCTAAGTATTTTACATACTTCGATGCCATTTTTAATAGGAAGCATGATATCAAGAAGTATCAAATCATAACAATTTACACTAGCTAAATAAATACCCTCATCTCCATTTAATGAGAAATCAATAGTATAAGACTCTTCTTCAAGTCCTTTTTTTAAAAAGTTTATAATTTTTTCATCATCTTCTATAATTAAAATTTTCATAAATAAATTATAGTATAAAAATATGAATATAAAATGAATACTAATTATTTATTAGTTTTAAAAGAGTTATTTCACTGTTTGCTTTATATCTAAAATCAATGCCCCAAGTTCCTAATCCTTTGTTTACATAAATACAAGTTTTCTTTTTATAAAAAACTCCTGCTAAAAAAGGTTGAAAAAGTCTTACAAAGTAGTGAAAGGGAAAGATTTGTCCTCCATGAGTATGACCACATAAAAAAAGTTTTGTATTTGAGTTTACTGCTAAATAAAAATCTTTTGGTTGATGTGCTAGTAAAATTGAATTTTCATTATTGCTTAAAAAGTCAAAGACTTTTTTTTCTTCTCTTTTTTCTCTAAAAAACTTTGAAAACCTATCACTTAAACCAGCTAAGGCTATATCTTTATTTTTATATTTTATAAAAGTTGTTTTATTATCTAAAAAAATAAAGTTATTTAAAATCATTTTTAGTGGTTTTATACCATAAAATAAGTCATGGTTACCACTTATATAAAATACTTTTTTTAAAAGGTTTAAAGTTTCAAGTTGAGGTATTATTTTGTCTACTTTGCAATCAATAATATCCCCTGTAAGAGCTAAAAAATCATACTCTAAACTATTACAAAAAGCAACAAGTTTTTCAATATCTTCTACTTTTGTTTTTTTATTTAAATGTAAATCACTTAAATGAAGAATTTGTAAGCCATATAAATTTTTACTTTTTACTTTTAAATTTTTTATTTCAAGTTTTGGAAGTTTCATAAAAAAACTTTTTCTAAATCATTTTTTCTAATAAATTCAATACTTTTTATTACACCATTTTCAAGTCTATAAAGAGTTGACATTCCCTCTTTAGCTTTAAATCTATTCTCTCTTTCATCATAAATTAGAAGAATTTCATGTTTATATTTTCTCATTTTAGGCAATGCAAACATTTTTGTAATAAACATAGGCATTCCTGATATATTTGCTATAAAAACAGCATTGTGATTTTCAAGGAAATTTGGGTTCTTTTCCTCTAAAAATTCATTTACTTCTTTTCCTGTATTTTTTTCAAATGAAACAATTAAAATATTTATGTTTGAATCAATTGTTTTTTTCTGATTAAACTGATTAGCTAAAGAAAAGCTTGAAATCTCATCATTAATACTTAATTCTTCAGAATAAGCGAAAATAATTAGACTAAAAATTAATAAAAATTTTTTCATTTTCAACCTTTTATATAATTTAGATGGTAAGAAATATCTATTTTATCTCTGACTTTTAAAAACAACAGACTAGGTGGTTGTATATTAAATGATGTTAATTTTATGAAAAAATTCCCATCTAAAACAAGTTTTTCATTTTCTTGTTTTATTTGTGCACTTGTAGTAAGTTGTTTTTCTATGCCATTTAAAGTTAAAAAACCTTTTAATTCATAACTTTTTTTAAGTTTTTTTATAGATATTATCTTAAAAAATATTCTAGGAAATTTTGAAGAATTTAAAACCTCATACATACTAAAATCTCTTTCTTGATTATTGCTATGCAAAGACAAAGTATTTAAAAGAATAATCCCCTTTAAAGAATCAATATTTTTATCTATTGATAAGTGTGAGGTGATATTTTTTGTAGATGGATTAATATTACTATCTCCAAAAATTTCCGTGTGTGCTTTGATTTCTCCATTTATAAACTTTAAATCTTGTGCATTTGCAAAAATTATAAGGCTTGTAAGTATCAAAGTAAAAACTAATTTAACCATGGTAACTCCTTTTTTTGTGATTGTTGTGTTATTAAGATTTTTATTAAACATAGTAAAAAAATTACTGGGACATAAAATGTTAGATTTTCTAAAGATACAAATAATCCTGCACCTGATGCAAGCCAACCTATAAATACCATATAAATTGTTAATGTTTTAAAATGCTTTTTAACAATTGTTTGAAGTATTACTACATTGTAAAAAGAGATTACGAAAGGATAAATAATTGATAAGATTAAGGCCTCTTGTAAAAAATAAAAAAGATAAGAAAGGGCAAAAAGTATTAGTATTAAAAGTTCTTTTTGATTTTTTTCTATTTTTATAAAAAAAGCACTTGCAACTCCAATTAAGTGAAAAATGATTATTTCAAATGTAAAACCATCTCTCCAAATAGAAACAGTTAAATCCCTTGAAAGTGTTTCAAATAAAGTAGAATCAAGAAAAACCCATAAAACCATTACAAATAGTGAGTATGAATAGTTATTATTTGTTAAATCTTTATGCTCTTTTTGATTTAAAAATAGTGAAGCTATAATAGTAATTATTGTAAAAATAATTGCAATAGAGCCTCTTTTTGAAGCATCATAAGTAAACATAAATGTTCCTACAGCATATGAGATACTAAGGGCTAATCCTAATTGTAAACTTGAAGCTTTTTTTAGTTCATTTATAAGTAATGGTGCTAAAGCTCCTACGCTAATTCCAAGTATAAACAAAAGTAGGGCATTTAAGTTTGGGTAGAAAAAACTAACCGCTAACTGAGTAAGTAAAAATAAAAATATCTTATTTTTATTTGATGTTTTAATATAATAAGATAAAATAGAACCAATAACACCTCCAATAGGAAGTGGAGCTATAACAAATATATTTGAAGAAAAGTGTTCAACAATACCAGTTTGTGCTATAAGTAAATAGTAACATAACTCAAAAGCTATGAAAAAGACTAGGGCTAATTTTTGCATAATTGCTCCTTTTTATAAAAATAAAGTAGATAAAAAATCACCATTGAAATATCAAAAGCTGATATAAATAGTGCAACAATTTCTAAAGTTCCTGCTGTATAAAGTGAGAAAAATAGTGAGCTAATAAAAACTCTAATGAAAACAGTTATTTTTGTAAGTATTGATTCATACTCTTTATACTTTAAAGCTAAGAAGTGAATAAGTCCAGTTATACTTACAAAAGCAAAAACGATATATTCATATTTCCCTTCAAAACTAAAATTTAGACTTGGGTAGATAAAACTAGCAAGAAGGATTAAAAACACTCCCCCTAAACCATCATTTAAAAAGCCAAAAAGGTTATACTTTTGTAAGTTTGTAAGTTTGAACTTCATATTTACAAAGGCTAAAACTGAAAGAAAAGCAAATATTCCAAAGATAGTTCTTGCAATCCAAAAGTTATAAATAGAAGCATTTAAAACTCCTGCTTGAACAAATCCACTAAGAGATAAAACAGTAAATATTCCTATAATACCAAAAAGATAAAAGCTATAAAATTTCAGTGTTTGAAGCTCTTTTATATGCGAAACAAACATTGAGATAACCATAAAAAAAACAGAAATTCCCATAGCAACATGAGCATGAGCTACTATTAAATCATTTCTATGAAATAACCATCTAATTTGTGGAATAAACAAAATATTTCCTTCAATATCCACAAAAAGAAATGAAGCGATAGAAATAAGAAGTGCAAGTTTTGCAAATTTTTCTATCTTTGCATCTTTATACCATCTATATAATAAAGGTATATAAAGTAGTGTAAGATATTGGAAAAACCACTCTTGGTTATAAGTTAGCTCTCCTATAAAACTTCTATAAAGAACTGAGATAATATAAAAAAATAAAGGAGTAATCCAAAAAATATTCCATCTAGCTTTAAACTCATTTTGGCTTAGAAGTTTGATGATTAAAAAGTAAATTGGAATTAAAGCAAAGCTCATCCCTAGTGTATTGTCTCCATGGGGCCCAGTAACTGTTTTTTCTACTTGCCCAATTGTAGGATTCATAAGAACTAAAAGTGTAAGGGGAGCTGCAACTACAATATATAAAGAGACTTTAACCCATAAAGGTTTAACATCATATTGCTTAATAAATTTGTACAGAGCAATGATATAAAAAACTCCAGCAAGACTTAGAATAAAGTTTAGCTCATAGGGGAAATCATAAAAAGCTAAACCTCTTGTATTTCCAAAAAGAAGTGAAGAAATCATAAATATTAAAAAGATATACCAAAAGATAGTATATAAATTTAAGTAAAAAAGCCCATCTTTGCAAAAGCCCACTTCTTTGTTTATAAGTAAAAAAGGCAAATATGAAAGCATAAGTGGAATAAAACCATAAAGCATAAGAGAAATATGTAAGCTTCTTATATTTACTGGGTTTAATGTTGCTGAATCAATAAAAACACCAAGTAAATTTACAGAGTATAAAATACCAAAAAATAGACCTAAAAAGAAAAAAACTAAAGATATTCTAAACTGTTTTTCAATAAAAATATTAAAGTTGTCCATCTTTTACCTCCACTATATTATCAGCAAGTTTTGCTAAGCTTTTATCATGAGTAGCCACTATAATAGTTACCCCTTCTTTTGATAGTTTTTTAAAGATATTAAATACATTTAATGAGTTTTTAGAGTCTAAATTTCCTGTTGGTTCATCTGCAAAAACAACACGAGGGTTATTTATTAAAGCTCTTGCTATTGCAACTCTTTGTCTTTGGCCTCCTGATATTTCATTTGGGTAAGAATTAATGAGTTTTGAGATATCTAAAAGTGAAAGTAAGTTATTTATTTCTGCAAGACTTGCTTTTTCGTTTGCAAGAAGTATATTCTCTTTTACACTTAAATAGTTTATTAAATAGTGAAACTGAAAAACAAACCCAATATTTTTTTGTCTAAATTTATCTATATTTTTAATTTTATTATAGTTTACATTTTCAAAGATAATTTCACCAGAGTTTGGTTTTAATAAAGTTGATAAGATAGATAAAAGAGTTGTCTTCCCACTACCACTTTCTCCTATAAGTGCTGTAAAAGAACCTTTTTTTATATTTAGGTTTATATTTTTTAAAACTAGTTCTTTATCATAGTTTTTACAGATGTTTTTTAAAGTAATCATATTCTATCTCCTTGTATTAAAACCATTGGATCAGTTTTTGAAGCATTTAGTGCAGGAATAATTGAGCCTAAAATAGAGATAGCTAAAGTTGTAAAAAGAATAAAAATAGCTATTTCAAAACTAATTTCACCATTTACATAACCATGTAAAAAAGAACTGTTTTTAATAAAATATAAAACCAAACTTGAGATACCAAAGGCAATGATAAAGCTAAAAATTCCTAAAATTAGAGATTCATTAATAATTTGTAAAACTATCTTATTCATAGAAATACCAAGGGCTCTTTTAATTCCAAATTCACTTTTTCTTTGGTTTATAGTTATACTTAAAATTGAAGCAATAGTTAAAAGTCCCATACAAAAAGAGATAAATGAAATCACATTTGATGAGGTTTTTATTATTTTAAATTGGTTGTAGTTCTCTACAAAGCTATTTGTAGACTTTGCTTCAATATTTTTATCTAAAAGATTTATTTTGGATACTAGCTTTTCTATATCTGTGTCTATTTTGCTATTTACCATAATCATTGAAGTACTTTTGTTAAAAATGATACTTGCATCACTGATATTTAATACGACACCACCATTTTCAAAACCTATATCACTTTGAAATACTCCAGAGATTTTGTATTTGTTATTTGAAATTAAAACTTCATTTTTGTTTTTTAGATTCTCATATATTGATTTTCCTAAAAGCACTTCATTTTGTTTTGGATATGAACCTTTGATTAATTTGTAGTTTTCAAATCTATTTTTACTAACTCCATAAACAGCAACAATTGGTAAGTCTTCTACTATGGAAGCTGCAACAATTATTGCAGATGTTTTTGTAACTTCATTTAATGTCTTAATTTTCTCAATTAGATTTATATTAACATTTGAAAAAAATGTATCTGAAATCTTTTTTTGAGTAATTATGATATCCCCATCGCTTTTTAACATTGAAGAGTACATAGAAACTATCCCATTTGATATTGAAGTGATTAAGAAAATTGAACTAATAGAAAAAACTAAACTTAAGATTATAAGTGATGTTTTTAAGCTATTTGCTTTTATTGCTTTAAAAGCGTATGGCATTTTTTTCCTTTTTTTATTATTTATGAAAATTTATCAAGTACTAATGAATAGTTTATGAATTAAATATGAATTTTTATTCATCTAAAGGTAATTTATGAAAAAGAGCTTAATTTAAGTTGGTTTTTAGTATAATCGCGGAAAATTAACTTTAAAGAGAATAAATGAGAGATATTAGAAACATTGCAGTTATTGCACACGTTGACCATGGTAAAACTACACTTGTAGATGAACTATTAAAACAATCTGGGACTTTTTCTGCACACCAAGAAGTAGATGAAAGAGTTATGGATAACAATGATATTGAAAAAGAAAGAGGAATTACTATTCTTTCTAAGAACACTGCTATTGATTATGAGGGTGTAAGAATTAATATTATTGATACTCCAGGACATGCTGATTTTGGTGGAGAAGTAGAGAGGGTTTTAAAAATGGTTGACTCTGTATTACTTCTAGTAGATGCACAAGAGGGAGTTATGCCTCAAACAAAATTTGTTGTTAAAAAAACTCTTGAATTAGGACATAGACCAATTGTTGTTGTAAATAAAATTGATAAACCAGCTGGTGAACCTGATAGAGTTGTTGATGAAGTATTTGACCTATTTGCACAAATGGATGCAACTGATGAACAACTTGAATTTCCAGTAATTTATGCAGCAGCAAGAGATGGTTATGCAATGCATGAATTAGAAGATGAGAAAAAATCTTTAACTCCTTTATTTGAAACTATTTTAAATGAAGTTCCAAAACCAAAAGGAAGTGAAGAAAACGGTCTTCAACTTCAAGTATTTACACTTGATTATGATAACTTTATTGGAAAAATTGGTATTGCAAGAATTTTTAATGGTACTATTACTCAAGGTGAAACTGTTCTTTTATGCAAAGCTGATGGAGAAAAAGTTAAGGGTAGAGTTACTAAACTTATCGGTTTTAAAGGTCTAGATAGAGTTGAAGTAAAAACAGCAGGTGCAGGTGATATTGTTGCTGTTGCAGGATTTGAAACTATTGATGTAGGTGATTCATTGTGTGATCCAAATAATCCAATGCCATTAGATCCTATGCATATTGAAGAGCCAACTCTTTCAGTTACATTTGCAGTAAATGACTCACCATTAGCAGGTACTGAGGGTAAATATGTAACTTCAAATAAAATCCAAGAAAGACTTGATTCTGAAATGAATACAAATATTGCTATGAATTATGAGCAAACAGGTGAGGGTAAATTTAAAGTTAATGGTAGAGGTGAGCTTCAAATTACAATTTTGGCTGAAAATATGAGAAGAGAAGGTTTTGAATTTTCTATTGGAAGACCAGAAGTTATTACAAAAGAAGAAAATGGTGTAATATTAGAACCATTTGAGCATTTAGTAATTGATACACCAAATGATTACACTGGAACTATTATTGAAAAATTAGGAAAAAGAAAAGCTAATATGACAAATATGGTACCAATGGGTACAGGTTCTACAAGATTAGAGTTTGAAATCCCAGCGCGTGGACTTATTGGAATTAGAACTGAATTTTTAACTGATACTAAAGGTGAGGGTGTTATGAACCATTCATTTTTAGATTTTAGACCACATTCAGGTATGGTTGAATCTAGAAAACATGGTGCATTAGTTTCAATGGAAAATGGAGAAGCTTTAGGTTATTCTATTTTTAACTTACAAGATAGAGGGGTTATGTTTATTAAACCTCAAGATAAAGTATATATTGGAATAGTAGTAGGAGAGCACGCAAAATCAAACGATTTAGATGTTAACCCAATCAAAGGAAAAGCACTTACAAATGTAAGAGCAAGTGGAAGTGATGATGCTATTAAACTTGTTCCTCCAAGAGCTTTAACATTAGAATATGCACTAGAGTGGATTGAAGATGATGAACTTGTTGAAGTTACTCCAAAATCTATTAGAATAAGAAAAAGAGATTTAGATCCAACAATTAGAAAAAGAAATGCAAAAAAAGTTAAATTTGCTGATTAAATTCATTAGATAATATTAAATCTAGGGAAAGAGTATATCTCTTTCCCTTTTTTTATAATCACTACTTAGCACTTGTATTAAAAAAGTGCTAAAAAAATATAAAATATTAGCACTAACTCTTGACAAGTGCTAAAAATATTTGATATAATTACATTTACTTGATAAAAAAACTATCAAGAAGAATAACTTTTAAAAAAGGAGTTTATAATGTTACTTACAAGATTTGACCCATTTAAAGATATTGCAGAGTTTGAAAAAAGATTTTATAATCCAACACAAAAAGAAGGTGTAAGTGGATTTGTTCCTATGGTAAATACAAGAGAAGGTGAGTTTGCTTACCATATAGATGTTGATTTACCTGGAGTTAAAAAAGAGAATATTAAAGTAGATATAAATAAAGATGTTGTAACTATTTCAGGTGAGAGAAAAACAAAAGAAGAAATTAAAGAAGAAGATTACTATAAAGTAGAGACATCTTTTGGTAAATTTACAAGAAGCTTTACTCTGCCAGAAAATGCAGATAAAGAGAATATTGATGCTAATTATAATGATGGGGTTTTGGAAGTAATAGTCCCAAAATTAGCTGAAGATAAACATAAAAAAACTATTGAAATTAAATAATACATAATTAAAAGCACATATTTTTTGAGTAGCTCAAGTAAAGATTTTCTTTACTTGAGCATTTTTTTTAACTTTGATTTTATAGAATTAAACCCTAATCTAACACCACTATATTTCATTATTTTAGCAGTCTTTTTCCATTGAGGTTTTTCATAGCAAGGATTTGGACACTTTCTACATCTTGGCTTTATTTCATGTGGGCATTCTAGCAATCTTTGAAAACAGTATTCAATATCTTCTTTACATTTGGTGCATAAATGCAAATCTATTTTAAAAATTTCATCTTTATAAACTAAATTTTTTGTAAAAGAGTTTATATCTTGATGTTTATTTTTACAATAAAGTTCAAAAAACTTTTTTAAAGTATCTATTTCTATTTTAAATTTTTCATTTGTCATTGTAACTCTTTATTTAAGTTTTTAAATTTTATATAAAATTTAAAATAAAAACAATGATGTTAATCAATAGAAGTAAGTTTTAAAAGAGTAATTTCTGAACTAGCACCTAGTCTCATAGGTGGTCCCCAAAATCCTGTACCTTTATTTACATAAATTTGAGTTGTATTATTATGTTTATATAGACCTCTTATATAAGGTTGTTGAAGTTTTACTAAAAGATTAAATGGTACTATTTGTCCACCATGTGTATGACCACTTAAAATTAAATCAATCTCTTTTGTTGATTTTAATTCCTCTACATATTTTGGTTGATGGGACAATAAAACTGTTGGAGAGTTTTGTTTATTATTTAAAGCTTTTTTTATATCAGGTTGATAAGAACCATAACTATGTCCAAAGATATCATAAACTCCAACAAGGTTAAAGCCTAAATTCTTTTCTCCAATATAAACATTTTCATTTTCAAGTACTTTTATTCCTAAAGAGTTAACATAAGTTATAATATTTTTTACTTTATGAAAATATTCATGATTCCCAACTATAAAATAATTACCATATTTTGATTTTAATTTCTTTAATTCATTTAGTGCCTCTTTTGCATAAATTAGATTAGTATCTACTAAATCTCCTGTTATTACAATGATGTCAGCATTTAAAGTGTTTATTGTTTTAACAAGAGATGATACAAATTTTTTATCAACTAAACCACCAATATGAACATCACTTATTTGTACGATACTATAAGGTTTTTTTAAATCTTTTATCTTAACATCAACTTTTTCTATTTCTATATGTTTAGCATTATACATAGCTTTTGCATTAATAGATCCTGCAATTGCAATAGAGCCAATATCTAAACTTCTTTTAAAAAAATCCCTTCTTTTTTCATCTTTTATATTTGTATTAATTAAATAAGAAAAAATATCATATATAATTGCTGTTGAAAATAATAAGAATACTATGCCAATAGGAATACTTAACAGAAAATATATTTCATTTGGGACAATAGGATATCTTCTAAATATCATATATCCTATTATTCCAAAGATATTAATAATTAAGAAATAATTTAAATAGTTTTTATATCTTTTTTTAAAATGTAATTTTTTAATGAATCTTTTTGAAATATATAAACTCATTAAAATAAACACTATTGTAAAAATTGTTGCAAATATCATAAATCTCATAAAAAATATTATATAGAAAAAAAATAACGTTTACATAAAATTTATTTAATTAAACTATTATAAGAGAATAGAAGCTATAATATTTCAGAAATAATTATAATTTAAGGGAAGTAATATGAAAAATTTTTCTATTTCAAAGAAATTTACACTGGTCTCATTAAGTGTAACAGTTTTATCAATAGTTATTGGATACTTTACTTTAAACTACTATAAAAACCAGCTAACAAATGATGTTTATAATAGTATAAAAAGTGAGTTGTCAAAAAGCTCAAAAGATAGAATTAAAGCAAAATTTGATGTTGGAATATCAAATGCAATTTCAATTGCAAATGATAGTATGATAAAAAAAGCATTAGTTACAAATGATAGAGATTTAGCAATAAAAGCTTTAGCAAAGCTATCACAAAGTATGAAAAGTAATACTCCTTTTAAAAATATTAAAGTGCATATTCATACTAAAGATAATCATTCATTTTTAAGAAGTTGGAAAGCAAATAAATTCGGTGATGATTTAAGCTCTTTTAGAAAAAGTGTAGTAAAAGTTAATAATACAAAAAAAGCTATTAATACTTTTGAGGTTGGGAAAGCTGGGCTAAGTATAAGATCAGTTGTTCCTATATTCTCACAAGAGGGTGAACATATTGGTTCTTTAGAGTTTATGCAAGGAATAAATTCAGTTGCAAAAGCTTTTGATAGTAACAAAGAGGGATTTATTTTACTTATGGATAAATCTTTAGCTGTTACAAATATAAATAATAAAGATGTTTTATGGAACAAGTATCTAATTTCACAAAAATTTATAAATAATAATTTTTTAGAAGATTTAAAAAGTATTGATTTAACTAATCTTTTATCAGAAAAATTACAAAGTAGTGAAAAATATACATATACTTATATAGATATAAAAGATTTTGAAAATAATAAAGTAGGTATTGCAATCTCTGCTAAACCTAATAGTATTGTTCATCTAGCTATAAATAAAGCAACAAGTCTTATATTTGTTGCATTAATTATATTAATTGTATCGTTAATTATTACTTTTATAATCTCATTATTTAATATGAAAGCAAATATTATATCTCCTATTAAAAATTTAAAAATGGCAATTGATAATATAAGAAGCAATAATTCAAATGCAAATCATATTGATGTAAAAAATAAAGATGAAATAGGTGATGTTGTAAATAGTTTTAATTTGTACCTTAATTCTATACAAGAGGGCATTTCAAAAGATAGAGAAGTTATCCATGAAGCAAGTGTAGTAATAGAAAAAGTTAATGCTGGTTTATTTAATGATAAAATTAATAAAGAAGCAAGTTCTAAAGAAGTTGCCTTATTAATTCATGTTATAAATGATATGATTGAAAAAACTGGAAGTAATTTAAATATCATTTCTGATACATTAGTTGAGCTTTCACATGCAAAATATGATACAGAAGTTCCATCAATAAATGGAGTTACAGGTTTAATTGCTTCACTTTTAGATGGTTTAAAAGTAACTCAATCAACTATTTCAGAAGTAATGGCACTAATTGATGATTCAAATTATAAATTAACAAGTAGTTCAAATGAACTATCAGAAGCTTCTCGAAGATTAAGTGAATCATCAAATGTTCAAGCAGCAGGACTTGAAGAAACAGCAGCTGCAGTTGAAGAGATAACATCTACTATTTATAAAAGTGGTGAAAATGCTCAAAAAATGAGTCAACATGCAAATGAAGTTACAAAGTCAAATGATGATGGTAAAAAGCTTGCTCACTTAACAGTTGATACTATGGAAGAGTTAAGTAATGAGGTTATCTCAATTCATGAAGCAATTTCAGTGATTGATCAAATAGCATTTCAAACAAATATTCTTTCATTAAATGCAGCAGTGGAAGCTGCAACTGCTGGCGAAGCTGGTAAAGGTTTTGCTGTTGTTGCACAAGAAGTAAGAAACTTAGCAAATAGAAGTGCAGAAGCTGCAAAAGAGATTAAAGAGTTAGTAGAAAGTGCTACAACAAAAGCACAACAAAGTAAAGAAGTTACTGATAAAATGCTAAATGGTTATAACCAATTAGATGAAACTATTAAAACTACAATTGATTTAATAGCAGAAGTTGCAAATGCTTCAAAAGAACAACAAACAGCTATTACACAGATTAATGATACTGTAAACTCATTGGATAAAGCAACACAAGAGAATGCTTCACTTGCAACAAATATTAGTTCAATGGCTCAAAATACACAAAACTTGGTGCAAAACTTAAATAATGTAATTAGCAGTACAACATATAATGAGGATTCAAAGAAAAGAATTTGTGACCCAGCAATGATTTTCACACTAAATAGATTAAAATCAGACCATATAGTATTTAAAAATCATAATTTTTGTAAATGTAAACTTGGGGCAGATTTTAAAGTAACGAATCATCATAACTGTAAACTTGGAAAATGGATAGATGAACATGAAAATGAACCTTATGCTAAATCAAGTGAATGGCAAGAATTATTAAAGTTACATAAAGGTATTCATGAAAAAGTTCAAGTAACAGTTGATTATTATGGACAAGGAAGAGATAATAGTGAGATTTTAAATCAAGCACAAGAAGTTGAAAATGATATAACTAGAGTTTTTGAAGTTCTAGATAAAATTAAAGAATTACACTGTGAATAAAGATAGTATCATTTGATACTATCTTTGATAGCTTGAAGTAAGTTATCTATATCCTCTTCTTCCATAGTATAATGAACTGATACTCTAACCCAACCTGGTTTATTTTCTAAATCAAGTTTCTCAATACCTAATAAATCATGTCCATATGGACCAGCACATGAGCAACCAGCTCTTGTTTGAACACCAAAAATATTTGATAGTTTTGCACATAAATCATAAGGACTTAAATCTTTTATATTAAAAGAGACAATACCTATATTTTCAGCTTCTAAATTTCCATAAATTACAATGTTTTCAATCTTTTTTAATTTATTTATAAAATAGTCTGTAAGTCTATTTTTTTTATTTTTAATATATTCAAAACCTACTTCATTTCTAAGCTGGTAAGCAAGTGAGGCTCTAATAAATTGTAAAATTCCAGGAGTTCCTGCATTTTCTCTATTTTCTACTTTTTCATCATATTTTTGAGTATCTTTATTTACATATAAAACAGTACCACCACCTGCAAAAGTAGGGCTTATTTCATTGTTTATTAGGCTTTTCCTTATTACTAAAAGGCCACAGCTTCCAGGACCACCTAATAATTTGTGTGGAGATACAAATAAAGCATCATAATATTTACATTCAACATTCATATAAGGTGAACTAGCTGCTGCATCAAAACAAACAATAGCATTATATTTTCTTAAAAGTTTAGAAATCGCTTTATAATCACTAATTATTCCTGTAACATTTGAAGCAATACAAAAGCTACCAATGATTTCTCTATTTTCATTTTCTTTAAGTACTTCTTCTAAATGTAATAAATCAACTAATCCATTTTTATCTAATTTTATTCTAATAGATTCACATAAAGCTTCTCTGTAGCTAACATCATTTGAGTGATGTTCATATGGTCCAATTATTACTAAAGGAAGTTTTGATTTATCCACATTTATATTAAATCTTTGTTTTGTTGCTGGGGGGATATAAACTCCCATTAGTTCTTGAAAATGCTTTATTGCAGCAGTTGCACCACAGCCACCTGGCAAAATAGTGAAGTTTTCATCAAGTTCAAACATTTTTTTAAGATTTTCTCTTGCTTCTTCAAAATAATTACTAGTAGTATCAGCCATTGAAGCTTCTTTTGAGTGAGTATTAGCATAGGTTTGAAGAACTTGATTTATACGAGCTTCTATTGGTTCAAATGCCAATCCAGAAGCCGTATAGTCAAAATATAAATTTTTGTGTTGACCAATAATATGTTTTTTTAAATCTTTTGAATCAATAATTTTTCTGAATAGATTTCTTTTCATTATACAACTTTTTATAAAAATTTTATTCTAAAGCTATTAAATAAAAAACTAAAAGTTTTGTTTTAACTTTTTTTCAAATTCTTGCGCATTTTTAGTAGGTACATCTAAAACAATGATATTCTCTTTTGGAGTAATTTTAATTGTTGTTGCTTTATACTCATTTAAAAGTGTATATAGCTTTTCTAAACCTTGAGCATTTATATTTTTATCTTTTAATTCAAAGCCAACAAAACTAAAACCATCTTTATTACTATTATATACACCATAATAGTTTTCAAAATCTTTTTTTGTATCTATAAAGTCATAAGACTCTTTTATTTTAAATGTAAGTTCAGATTGCAAGACATTGATAAATCTATCAATTCCCCAATCTTTTACTAAACTTGCAAGTTTTGATTGTTTTTCATTTTCTCTAAATCCATAATCTCTATAGATTTTAGCCACAGCTTTAGCTAGTGAAACAACTTGTGATGGTGCAATATATCCAATATTATAAATTTTTTCATTAACACCAACATCAACTTTAAATTGAATTTTACCATTACAACTCTTAATTGCTTTAAAGAATAGATCATTATCTTTACAATCTTCATCAACACAACCACAACCATCAACTAAAATCTTCAATTCATTTGGCAGGTTTACAAAGTTTTTATTTGCTTCAAATGCTTCATTTAAATTTTCTACAAGTTCACTAACATCTGTTGCTTGGTTTTGGTTATACCCATTTATAGGACAAGACATAATATTTGTAGGTACATGACCACTTGCATAAATTGAGTTTAAATCTACACTATTTAAAAGATTGAAAATAGCAGGAATATCAAAAATTTTAATATTATCAAACTCTAAATTTTGTCTTGCAACAAATCTTGCACTATTATTTGTAAACTCTTTAGAAATAGTTGTAATCACTTTTAATTGTTCAAGTGTTAATTTTGCATTTATTATTTTTATTTTTAAAGTAAAACTTGCATTTGAAATATCATTATTTTGTAAAGTTAATCCATACCATTTAAGTCTTTGTATATCATCTTCTTGTAAGGGTTCACCAAGGACTGCATACAAATAGATGTCCGCAAGGACATCTAACCCACTTTTTTGTTTTTTTATTCTTTCTATTTCATCAAAATCTATTTTTTTCACCATAAGAGTACCTATTTATTTAATTATTTTTGCATCCCAATGGGGAAAATGTTTTCTAACTAAAGCATTAAATTCAATCTCAAACTCTGAGTATTCTGAACTTTTTTTACCTTGTTCTTTTGATTTATCCCTTATCATACCAGCACCAACTGTATTATTTGATATTCTATCAATTATAATAAAGCTACCCATTGTTTTATTTTGATTATATTCATCAAATGCAATCTCTTGGTCTAAATCTAGCTTTGCATGGGCAATTTCATTTAGATTTAAAATATTTGTGCTTTCATCTTTGTCAAGAGTATTAACATCTGTTTTATAATAAAATTTATCAATACTTCCTGTAGTGGTTGTTGTTGCTCTTTTAATATTATATGTTTTTCCTTTTGTTAAAGGTTCATCACTCATCCAGACAATATCAACATCTAAGCTACTTGCATGGTCAGGTTGTTCAGCACTTTTAACAATAACATCACCTCTACTAATATCAATTTCATCTTCAAGTGTAAGTGTAATAGCTTGTTCAGCATAAGCATAATCTAAATTACCCTCATATGTAACTATTTGCTTAACATGAGAACTTTTTCCTGATGGTAAAACTGTAATGGCATCTCCTACTTGAATAATACCAGAAGCAATAGTCCCACAAAAACCTCTAAAATCAAGATTTGGTCTATTTACATATTGAACAGGTAATCTAAAGTGTTGTAAATCTCTATCTTTTGCTATTTCAATATGTTCTAATGTGTGCATTAAAGTATCACCTTGATACCAAGGAGAAAATTCACTTTTATTTACTACATTATCTCCATTAAGTGCAGAAATAGGTATTAATATAATATCTTCAATTCCTAAACTTTTTGCAAATTTTAAATAATCAGCTTTAATTTGTTCAAATCTATCTTCACTAAAATCAACTAAATCCATTTTATTAACTGCAACTACAATATGTTTAATTCCAAGTAGTTTTGTAATAAATGAGTGTCTTTTAGTTTGTGTTTGAACTCCATATCTAGCATCAATTAAAATAATTGCTAAATTGGCTGTACTAGCTCCTGTTGCCATATTTCTAGTATATTGCTCATGCCCTGGAGTATCTGCAATAATAAATTTTCTTTTATCTGTACTAAAATATCTATATGCAACATCAATAGTAATACCTTGTTCTCTTTCACTTTGAAGTCCATCAACAAGTAAACTTAAATCAAATTCATTATTTGTTGAATTTGTTTTTTTTGAATCATTTTTAATTGCTGCTAATTGGTCTTCAAAAATCATTTTAGAATCATGTAAAAGTCTTCCAATAAGAGTTGACTTTCCATCATCAACACTTCCACAAGTGATAAATTTTAATAACTCTTTATTTTCATGCTCTTTTAAATACTCTTGTATATTTGATGCTATTAAATCAGATTGATGTGCCATTTTAAAAATACCCCTCTATTTTTTTCTTTTCCATTGACCCAGCTTGGTCACTATCAATTACTCTTCCTTGTCTTTCACTTGTTTTAGTAAGTAACATCTCTTGAATAATTTCAGGCAGAGTTGTTGCAGTACTTTCAACTGCACCTGTTAGAGGATAACAACCTAAAGTTCTAAATCTAACAATCTCTTCTTTTATCTCTTCACCATCTTCAATTGGCATTCTGTCATCATCTACCATAATTTTCACACCATCTTTTTCTACAACAGGTCTTTTTTTAGCAAAATATAATGGAACAATAGGTATTTGCTCTAAATATATATATTGCCAAATATCAAGTTCTGTCCAATTTGAAAGAGGAAAAACTCTTATTGATTCATTTTTATGTACTCTTCCATTATAAATATTCCAAAGTTCTGGTCTTTGGTTTTTTGGATCCCATCTATGATTTTTATCTCTAAATGAGTATATTCTCTCTTTTGCTCTACTTTTTTCTTCATCTCTTCTAGCCCCACCAAATACAGCATCAAATCTATATTTATTTAGCGCTTGTTTTAAACCTTGAGTTTTCATAATATCTGTATGAACTGCACTTCCATGGGAAAATGGTCCAATTTTTTGCTCAACTCCCTCTTGGTTTACATGTACTAATAACTCAACTCCTAACTCTTTAGCTCTTTTATCTCTAAATTCAATCATCTCTTTAAACTTCCATGTTGTATCAACATGAAGTAAAGGAAATGGCAGTTTTGCAGGTGCAAATGCCTTTACAGCAAGGTGAAGCATAACAGCAGAATCTTTACCAATTGAGTAAAGCATTGCTGGGTTATTAAACTCTGCTACAACCTCTCTTATAATATGAATTGACTCAGCTTCAAGTTGTTTTAAGTGAGTTAATCTTTTTGTATCTAACATAATCTCTCCATCAAATTAAAAACTATTTAATATATTTCAAATTAAAGGTTTGAATATACCACCACTATTTTTTGTGTAAACCACACTCTTTGTGTTCAGGGTTTTCCCACCACCATCTACCAGCTCTTATATCTTCACCGTCCTTAACGGCTCTAGTACAGGGTGCACAGCCAATACTTGGATAACCTTTATCATGAAGCTTATTATATGGAACGCTATTTGCTTTTATATAATCCCATACATCTTTTTCACTCCACTTTATTAAAGGATTTACTTTTATTAGTTTAAAAGCTTCATCCCATTCTACTAATTTCATATCTTCTCTTGTAATACTTTGTGAACTTCTAAGTCCTGTAAACCAAACATCAAGATTTTTTAATGCTCTTTTTAATGGTTCAATTTTTCTAATATTACAACATTTTTTTCTATTATCTATACTTTCAAAATGGCCGTTAATACCTTGAGTTTGGTATAACTGTTCTACCTTATCAAGATTAGGAAAATAAACATCAAGTTTTACACCATATTTTAAATTTGTTGCATCCATTACATCATATGTCTCAGGATTTAATCTTCCTGTATCTAATGTAAATACTTTTGAAGATTTATCAATTTTAAAAATTATGTCTGTTAAAACTTGATCTTCAGCTCCTAAACTTGAGGCTAGGGCAACTTTACTTCTATATTGATTTAAAAAAAATTCTATTACTTCTTGTGTAGAAGAGTTTTTTAATTGTTCATTTAATTCATCTATAATATTCATAAACATACCTAAATTTGATAATCATTTTGCGTAGGTTTTATTCTACCTAATGGAATTTTATTCCATGCTCTTTCATGAAAATAGTAAAGTATCATTTTTGTAACCACTTCAATAGAGCCAATTGATGCAGCCATTACTAAATTACCTGTAATAAAGTAAGATATAATCATAGTATCTAATGTTCCAAGTGTTCTCCAAGAAACTGATTTTACAATTGATCTATAGGGCTTTTCATGCATTTTATTTCCTCATATGTTTTAAGTTCTCCATATGAGGATGAGTATTTTTACTCATCGTCATATTCATATAGTCCTGAGCTTAGGTATCTTTCTCCTGTATCGCAAAGAATTGTAACAATTGTTTTACCTTTATTTTCAGGTCTTGAAGCAACTAATTCAGCTACTTTTACATTTGCACCAGCAGATACTCCAATTAATAAACCTTCTTCTTTTGCTAATGCTCTTGAAGCTTCAATTGAGTCTTCATTTGAAATTTGAATTACTTCATCATAAACTTTTGTATTTAATATCTCTGGAACAAAACCTGCACCAATACCTTGAATTTTATGAGGGCCTGGTTTACCTCCACTTAATACAGGTGATGCTTCAGGTTCAACTGCAATAACTTGAATATTTGGATTGTGTTGTTTTAAAACTTCACCTGTTCCTGTAATAGTTCCACCTGTTCCAATTGCAGCTACTAAAATATCAATTTTCCCATCTGTTGCTTCTAAAATCTCTTTAGCTGTTGTTTGTCTATGAATTTCTGGATTTGCTTCATTTGCAAACTGTTGTGGTACAAATGAATTTTCTATTTCTTGACTTAATTCATTTGCTTTATCAACAGCACCTTTCATTCCTTTTTCTGGTTCAGTTAATACAAGTTGTGCACCTAATGCTTTTAGCAACTTTCTTCTTTCAATACTCATAGAACTTGGCATTGTAAGAACTAATTTTATTCCAAGACCTGCACAAATTGAAGCTAATGCAATACCTGTATTTCCACTTGTTGGTTCAATTACTGTTGTATTTTCATCAATTAAACCTTTTTCAAGTGCTGATTTAATCATATTTGTTCCAATTCTATCTTTAACTGAATGAGTTGGATTCATAAATTCACATTTACCTAAAACTGTTGCTTCACTTCTTTTACTTGCACCTTGAAGTTGTACTAAAGGTGTATTTCCTATTAATTCTGTAACATTTTTTGCGTATTTCATTATAAACTCCTTGTAATTTATATATTATAGTGTAAGAATTGATTATATTTTTCTTGATATTCATCTAACTTTGAAAGACTAACATCAAAATATCTTTTCATATTTGCTTTCGCATCATCAAAGAAAAGATTTAATATAGGATTTTGACTTCTTTGATCAATCATTTTTAGTTCATCTTCTAAAACTGAAAGTATTTCACCTATATTTATCTCTTCTGGCTTTTGGGCTAAAATATACCCACCTTTTGCTCCTCTAATGCTTTTAACTAATCCTGCACGTCTTAATTTACCTAGAAGTTGTTCTAGGTAATTTTGAGGAATTTGTGCATTTTTTGAAATCTCTTTAATTTGCATGGGAGTATCCTTTTTGTGTTTACTTAACTCATGCATGGCCATAAGACCATATACTCCCTTTGTTGATATTAATGGCATTTAGTTTCCTACTTATTTATCGCCTGATCTAAATCAGCGATTAAATCAGTTGTATCTTCTAAACCTATGCTTAATCTAACTGTTGCTGGATTAATTCCTGCTTCTATTAACTCTTTCTCATTCATTTGTGAGTGAGTTGTACTTGCTGGGTGTGTGATAAGTGATTTGCTATCACCTATATTTACTACAACACTAAATAGTTTTGTACTATCAATAATCTTTCTTGCTTCTTCAAAACTTTCTGCTTCAAAAGATATAAGTCCAGATGCTTTTCCACCTTTAAAATATTTTTGAGCTTTTTCATGATGCTCGTTTGATTCTAAACCTGGATAGTTCACTGCTTTAACTTTTGGATTAGACTCTAAATATTTTGCAACTTCAAGTGCATTATCAGAGTGTTTATCAACTCTTAAAGCTAAAGTCTCTAATGTTTGAATTAAAAGCCAAGAGTTATGAGGAGATTGTGTTGCTCCAATATCTCTTAATAATGCAAGTCTAATTCTTAAACAAAAGTTTGGTAATGGAACATCTGTATAAACTAATCCATGATAACTCTCATCAGGTGTTGTAAAGTGATAGTATCTTTTGTCATTTTGTTTAAAAAATTCTGCAAGTCCATCTCTTTCAACAACCATTCCACCAATTGCTGTACCTTGACCATTTACATATTTTGAAGTTGAGTGAACAACTACATCAACTCCCCATTCAATTGGATTAAATAGTGCAGGTGTAGCAACAGTATTATCACAAACTGTTAAAACTCCATTTCTTTTTGCAATCTCTACAACTTTTTCAATATCAGTTATTGCAATTTGTGGATTTGATAGTGATTCAAAGAATATAGCTTTTGTTTTTTCATCTATTTGCTCTTCTAAATTACTAGCATCTTTACTTTTAAATACTCTTGCTTCAATTCCAAATCTTTTAAGTGTATGAGCAAGTAAAGTAACAGCTCCACCATAAAGTTTATCAGAAATGATAATATTATCTCCAGCTTCTGCGACATTTACAATGGCATAAAAAATAGCTGCTTGACCGCTTGCTGTACTAATAGCAGCAGCACCACCTTCTAAAGCTGCAAATCTTTGTTCTAAAACATCCGATGTTGGATTTGTTAGTCTTCCATAAATAGGACCTAACTCTTTTAGTGCAAATAAGTTTGCAGCATGTTCTGAATCTCTAAAAGCATATGCTGTTGTTTGAGCTATTGGAACACTCATTGATCCATAGCCTTCTTTTTTATCATATCCAGCATGTAGTGCAATTGTCTCTTTTTGCATTTTCTTCCCTTTTTGATTTTTATGTTGAAATTCTATACTATTTTATTTCTAATGTCAAGTTAAATAATTGGGTTTAAGCTAAAAGCTTCTCTTAGAGCCTTGTAAATATTGCCAATTATTTTAGTCAGGTTTATTTAATGAACTTTTATAAACTTATTCTAGATGCCAAAAAATAGTATGTTTAAAAGAGTAACATAAAATAAATAAAGATGAATATGATATGAAAAATAGTATGTAATAAATTTTTAAAAAAAGTCAAAATAATAAAGTTGATTAAATTAGTATGGATTAAATATGTGGAAAATTTAGTTTAATTTGTTATAATCTTATAACAATAAAGGATAAAAATGCAAATAGAAAATTTATTTGAAAATATAAAAATTGATAAAAAAGCAGAACAGTTTATCTCTTTATTTGAAAATAAAAATATAAAAATTGAAAAAATTGTATCAAATGGACAAACAAGTGCTAAAGATTTTTGGTACGAACAAGAAGAAAATGAGTTTGTATTACTTTTAGATGGATATGCAATAATAGAGTTTGAAGATGAACAAATAGAGTTAAATAAAGGTGATTTTATAAATATAAAGTCTTATAAAAAACATAGGGTAAAATATACTTGCGAAGAAAAGCCAACGATTTGGCTAGCAATTTATTACAAGGATTGATTTGAAAATAGCAATTATTGGTGGTGGTGCAGCTGGAGTTATAGCTGCAATTACTGCAAAAAGATTAAATAGAAAAATAGATATTGATATATTTGATATAAATAAAGGAATTGGAAAAAAAATACTTGCTTCTGGAAATGGAAGATGTAATATTTCAAATACTTCTATTACACAAGATAATTATATAGGAGAGAATCCAAGTTTTATAAATCAAGCATTAAAAGAGTTTGACTTTAAAGCCTTTGAAAATTTTTGTAAAAGTATAGGTTTGATTTTAGACATAAAAAGTAGTTGTAAAGTTTATCCTTTATCAAATGAAGCTAAATCTGTTGTTAACTTACTTGAAAATGAACTAATAAATTTAGGAATAAATCAAATATTAGAAACAAAAATAGTAGATATTAAAAAGAACAATGAAAAGTTTATTTTACAATCACTTAATAAAGAGTTTAATAACTATGATAAAGTTCTTATAAGTAGTGGTTTACAAGCAGCACCACAGCTAAACTCAACAGAAGATGGTATATCAATTGCTACAAATTTTAAACATAGTTTTAATCCTACATATCCATCACTAGTTGGTTTGCATACTAATTTTGAATTTAAAAGTAAACTACAAGGAGTAAAAAAAGAATCAACTGTATCTTTATATATAGATAAACAAAAAGAAAAAGAGATTACAGGAGATGTTCTTTTTACTAAATATGGAGTATCAGGATTTGCTATTTTAGATATATCTCAATATGCAGTCTATGCTTTGAGTTTATATCAAGATGTTGCTATTTCTATTAATTTTTTTCCAAATCTTACAAAAAATGAGTTATTAGGAACTTTAGAAAATCTATTTAAAACATTAAAACATAGTGATGCATATATAGCTTTAAGTGGTATTGTATCAAGAAAATTAGCATTAGTATTACTTGAACTAAATAATATTGATAAAGAGTTAAAAGCTAAAGATATAAATGCAAAACAAATAAGAGCAATAGTTAATAGTTTAACGAACTTAAGATTTAAAATAGAAGATACTCAAGGTTTTAAACATGCAGAAGCAAGTGGTGGAGGAGTAAGAACTGATGAGATTGATAATAAAACATATGAGAGTAAGCTTTGTAAAAATCTATATTTTGCAGGAGAAGTTTTAGATATAGTTGGAAATAGAGGAGGTTATAACCTTCATTTTGCTTGGGCTAGTGGATACTTAGCTGGAAAATCACTTGTAAAACTTTAGTATTTTATCTTACAAAAAAACTATATTAAAAAACTAAACTCTTAAATATATTATTGTTATGAAAGTAGCAATTAGTGCAAGAACTATTTATCATGAATTAAAGCAAGAAGAACAAAGAAGTTTTGAAAGTGAATCTTCATATTGGATATATTTTGAATTATTGTGGAGAGATTTTTTTCATTTAGTTATGTATTATTCAAAAAATGCACTATTTTTAAAAAAAGCTTTGCAAGATAAAGATTATAATTTTAAAACAACTAAAAGTTTAATAAATAATTTTATTAATGCAAATACTTGTATTGATATAATAGATGCAAGTATCGTGGAGTTAAAATCAACAGCTTGGTTAAGTAATAGAAACAGATAGCTTGTAGCTAGTTATCTTATTAAAAATCTGGGAATAGATTTTAGGATTGTTGCAGCATTTTTTGAAAGCTATTTAATTGATTATAATCCTGCTTCAAATTATGGAAATATTGCATATCAAGCATTTGTTGGAAACGATAAAACTTATAGAGTTTTTGATGTAATTAAACAATCTAAACAATATGGTGGAAGAGTTTATACAAACAAATGGCTAAACAAGAACCAAATTTTGATTATAAGAAAATGGATGATGAGGTTAAACAAACAGTTTATTATATTGAAAATAGTTCCCAATAATAACTTACAGTTAGATTATAATTATAAAAATAACTTTATTATAATAGAGTAATAATATAAGTTTAAATTATATTATTAGTGTTTAAAAATAAATTTTAACTAAAAATATCCTTAAATTTATCTGCAACACAGTTGCATTTAAGTATAATTCGCGAAAATTTTTAGGATGTGTTATGGCAGGAAGAGTTTTAAATCAAAAACAAGTTGAAGAGATAAAAGTTTTATTAGTTCAAAATAAAGAAAAAATAGAAAAAACATTAAGAACTATGGATACAGAACATGAGACATTAAATACTATGGATTTAAATGATGATGCAGACTTTGCAGCAGCTAGTAGAGATTACTCAACAGATATTCATATAAAACAACAACAACTAAAAGAGTTAGAATTAATTAACAAATCATTGAAGAAAATAGAAAAAGGCGAGTATACAGGTCTTTGTGATATGTGTGATAGTGAGATTACAATAAAAAGATTAAGAGTTAAGCCCCATGCAAGATATTGTATTGATTGTAGAAGTTATATAGATAATGAAAATTAATTTGTAAAAGTTAATTTTACTATTAATATATAAAGCTTTTAATTATATTTCTTGTATATAATTATAAGATTACTTGTAGCTTAAGGGAGAAATAATGAATATAGAAAAAGAGAACTTTGAAATTTCAAGTGAACCTATAACCAAAAGTGAAAAAAAATTAGTACAACAACAATTTAATACAAATGTAGCTTTTTATGTACACTTAAAAGAGTATAATAGTAGCGTAAGAGAAGAGCTTATTAGAAGAATTGAAGAGGTATTCTTCTTTGCAAAAGGTATTGACTGGAAGTTTGATAGTTTTGGTATTGAAAAAGCAGGTTCTAGAGGAACTAATATTCTTGGCTACTTTATATTTAGAAGTGCAGATGCGAAAAAATTACAAGACTTTTTTATACAAGAATTCAAAGATTATAATAATGCATTAAAAATTACTTGCTCTATTGCTAAATATGAAAAAGTAGATGAGAAGTTTTTTCAAATAGGAGTAGAATAAGTTTTAAGTAAAGAGAATAAACTCTTTACTTAACTTTATATGTACTAATAATTAAATAAGCAACTAATGAAATAGTTGCGATACTAGCTCCAATTGGCATTAATGTTTGAGTGTGAAACATCAAAGCAATTGAAGAAATCAATGCTCCTAATCCAAACTGCAATACTCCAATAACAGATGATGCAACTCCTGCATTTTTGGAAAAATGCTCCATTGCAAGGGCTGTTGAATTACCAAAAATAAATGCCATCATACTCATGTATATAGCAATTAAGATAACTGTAGTAACAATTGATATTCCTTGGGCAAAAATCATCAATAATATTCCAGCGACTATTTGAATAATTATTGTATATTTAATCAAATCTAATTGTGTAAAGTTTTTTAACAGCATAACATTTACTCTAATCATTGCCATTAATACCAAAAAGTTAATTCCAAAGAAAAATGGAAAATAATCAGTTGAGATATTAAAGTATTCAATATATATAAATGAAGATTTTGCAACTAAAATAAAAAAACCTGAAAAACAAATTGCTAAAGTAAGCATAGCTTTCATTGCCATTTTATTTTTTAGAACAGCTTTGTATGATTCGATTACTTTTTGATTAGTATAAGTAAAAGTTTCATTTAAATCTTTATAAACCCATAAAGCAACTAAAAGAGAGTATACACATAAAAATACAAATACTGCTTTCCATGAATAAAAATGTATGATAAATGAGCCAATTGCAGGAGCTGCAAGGGGAGCAATACTTCTTACTGTTCCAATTAATGAAAATATCTTAGCAGCTTCTTTACCATGGAATAAGTCTCTTACAACAGCATTTGCATTTACAACTACAAAACCGCCAAAAAATGCTTCAAAAAATCTAAATATCCATAATTCGTATACTGATGAACTTAAAATTATTAAAAAACTAAAAAAACTAAATCCTATAAGGCCTATAATTGAAGATTTTCTTCTTCCTATTCTATCTGAAAAAGTTCCTCCAAAAACTTGACCAATTGAAAAACCTATTAAAAATATTGATAATGTTAATTCTATTTTTTCTATACTTACGTTAAAGTCAGTTGCTATTGTTGGTATTGATGGTATGTATGTATCTATTGCAATAGGTGCAACTGAAGATAAAACGGCTAATAAAATAATTAAATATATATGACCTATTGATTTTCTCAAAAATCCTCCTTGATAGTATTTGATACTTTATTTAAAAGCTCAAATAATTTGTTTATTTCTTTTTCTTCTAAATTAGAGTTTATTCTTTTTCTAAACTCAGATACACAGGTTTGACTTGCTTGAAGTACATCTTTGCCTTTTTGTGTAAGTTTAATTATATTTACTCTTTTATCTTTTATTTGACAATCTCTTATTATTAAACCTTTTTTTTCTAGTGAGTTTAATGATCTGCAAATTGTAGTTTTATTTTTTCCTAATATTGATGCAATTTTTGTTTGACTAACTTCATTATCCTTGCTTATTATTTCAAGTGTTGCTCTTTGTTCTGGAGCAATCTCATATTGTGATAGTAATTGAACAAATTGATAATTTAGTCTATTTGCTGTTTGACTTATTTTAAAGCCAAGTGAGTTTTCAAGTTTATCATGCATTTTTAACTCCTTATGTTGCATTTGCAACTATTGCATATGCAACCTTTTAAAGAGTTTAAAGTTTTTTGTTAAGTATTATCAAATAGTTTTATTTGATAATACTTAAAATATCTAAAGGCTCTTTTACAATATATTTAGCACCATATTGTCTTAGTTCTTCCTCATCTCTAAATCCCCAAAGTACACCAATACTTATCATATTTGCATTGTTTGCAGTTTGCATATCTACTTTTGTATCTCCTACAAAATAAGTGTCTTGGCAGGGTACGTTAAAACTTTTTGCTATATTTATAGCAGCAGTTGGATCGGGTTTTTTAGGAATATGTCCTTTTTGTCCATGAACTTCTTTTAGATTGAATTCTTTAAATATTTTTTCAACATAACCTTGAGTAAATTTATGAGGTTTATTTGATAAAACCCCTATGTTGAAATTTTGATTTTGAAGCTCTTGTAGTAATTCACAAACTCCTTCATAAGCCTTTGTATTAGAGTGCAAAGTAGTTTCATAAACTGCTTGAAATTTTTCGCTAACTGTTTGTCTTAACTCTTCTGATGGATTTTTTAAGACATTATTTACTAATACATCAATCCCTCCACCTAAAAAGTAATTGTATTCCTCTATTTCATAACTTTTAAGATTTAACTCTTTTAACACTTCGTTCATACATAATGCAATATCTAATACAGAATCAATAAGTGTTCCATCTAAATCAAATATAATTGCTTTATTATTTTTCATAATTCTCTTACCTCATTGCTAAGTTCATTTATATCATTATCTTGAATTGGAAATTTATTTATTAGAGTTTTAGAGCATGAATTAATTGCTTTTAGATAGCCTTTTGATAGTTCATTGTTTTTAACATCTTTTATAAAATCATTTATAATATCTTCCCAATACTTATTATCTATTTTTTCTTTTATTTGTTTATCTGTTATTATTTCAACATATTTTTCATCTATTGATACAAAAAACATTATACCTTGTTTTGTTTTTGTGTTTCTTATCCCAAGATTTTGAAACTCTTTATTTGCTTTATATGAAGCTTTTTGATGTTTATATTTTTTTGGAATAAAATATAAAATTAAATCTTCAAAATAATAAAATAGACTATAAATAAGAGTAAAAACTACAAGTTGCAATTGAAAAAAGATAATAGTGCTTATGCTAAAAAACAGTGCAATAATTGAAACTATTGTTGTAATTGCTAAAGCTGTTAATACTTTTTCATATTTATACATTGATGAGTTTTTAGTAATAACTGCGACTAATTCTACTGAACTTTTCTTTTCTAGATTCTCAATCTCTTGAGAAATTAACTTCTTTTCATTTTCATTTAAATACATTACCAACTCCCACTGGCTCCACCGCCACCAAAACTACCTCCACCGCCACTAAAGCTACTTGAAGAACTACTAAAACTTGAAGAACTGCTAAAACTTGATCCACTATTGAAGCTACTATAAGAAGAGCTATTTGAAAAAGAAGCATTTTTAAATTTTATAAATAATGTAATAGATACAATTAGAAAAACTATAAAAAATACAATACCACTACTTGTTATAAGTAGTGCAAAAATACCACTTAAAAAACCAAATAATAAAGAAAACCCTATTAATCTTATTATTCTTGGTAAGAAAACAAAAATAAATAGAGTAATAAATCCTAAAAACTCAAAAGGCATAAGTGAGATAAAAGATTCATCTTTATAAGTTTGAGGTAAACTATTTTTTTTATATTCACCTTTTATACTTTTTATAATAGCTGTTGCACCTTTTGAAATTCCTTGATAATATTCACCTTTTTTAAATTCTGGTTTAATAGTATACTCTATTATTTCATGGGAAATTTTATCAGTTAATACGCCCTCCAGACCATATCCAACTTCAATTCTTAATTTTCTATCATCTAAAGAAACAAGTAGTAAAACACCATTGTTTTTATCTTTTTGACCAAGTTCCCAATATCTAGCAAGTTGGTAACCATAATCTGCAATTTCATAACCATCAAGATTTTTTAAAGTTAAAATAACTATTTGATTTGATGTTTGCTCTTCATGCTTTTTTAATATAGTAGTTAAATTTTTTATTTGTGAAGTAGTTAATATTTTTGCATTATCAACTACTCTTCCTGTAAGAGAGGGAAAATTAGCTTGTGCTAATAAATTACTAGTAAAAATAAAAAATGCTAAGATAAAACAATAAATAAAGTTCTTCATTTAAAATTCTACTTTTGGTACTTCTTGTTCATTTGGTGTTGCTGTGAATGTTTGTTTTATCTTTGCTTCTGGATATAAAATTGCAGCAACAAACTTACCTGGATAAGTTCTAAGTTCTGTATTGTACTCTTTTACTGTTTGTATATAATCTCTTCTTGCAACAGAAATTCTATTTTCTGTTCCCTCAAGTTGTGATTGAAGAGCTAAAAAGTTTTTATTTGCTTTTAAATTAGGATACTTTTCTACTACTAACATTAATCTTGAAAGAGCTGAACTTAGACTACTTTGTACTTTTTGAAACTGTTCAAATAGTTGTGGATTTGATAGCATATCTTCAGAAATATTAAGTTTTCCCACATTTGATCTTGCTTTTGTAACTTCTTGTAAAGTTGATTTTTCATGGCTTGCATAAGCTTTTACTGTTGATACTAAGTTTGGGATTAAATCAGCTCTTCTTTTATATTGATTTTGTACTTGAGACCAAGATGCTTTTACATTCTCATCTAGTTTTGGAATATTGTTAACATTTGTTGCAATTATTATAAAAATAGCTAATAAAATTACTCCAATTGCTATAAAAAATGATTTCATTTTAAACCTTCGTTTTTTTTAATTATGATATAGTATTTAAATTATTATTAATAAAGAATGAATAGTTATTGTTAAGGAGAAAAATGAACTCTTGGAAAGAAATAATTGATGATGAAATGAGTAAAGATTATTATAAAAAGTTAGAAGAACAAATAGATAAAAGGTATAAAACAACAATAGTTTTTCCAGAAAAAAAGAATATATTCAAAGCTTTTTCTCTAACAAATTTTGATGATTTAAAAGTAGTAATTTTGGGACAAGACCCATATCATGGAGAAAAACAAGCACAAGGTTTAGCTTTTTCAACTCCAAGTAATATTAAAAATCCTCCTTCAATGGTAAATATACTAAAAGAGATTAAAGAAGATTTACAAAATGATTCAATTTGTAAAGATGGAGATTTAACTTCTTGGGCAAAACAAGGAGTATTACTTTTAAATACAATTTTAACAGTTGAAAAGTCAAAACCAAAATCACATCATAAATTAGGCTGGGAGATTTTTACAGATAATATTATTAAATATATAAATGAGAATTGTAAAGATGTTATATTTTTACTTTGGGGAGCACCTGCTATTTCAAAAAGTAAATTAATTGATACTTCAAAGCATTATATATTAACTGCTCCACATCCAAGTCCCTTGTCTGCATACAGAGGTTTTTTTGGATGTAAGCACTTTAGTAAAGCAAATGAGATATTAAAAAGTAAAAATAAACAAACTATTTTATGGTAAATAATGAATATTATTTACTTAATTCTTCTAAGAATTTAGTATAGTTTCTTGTATGAATTCTATGTATTTGAAGATAAATATAAGCAACAATAATTACATTTAAGTGAATTAAAGTCTCTTCAAAAGAAAAAAGTAAAAATAGTATAGCACCAATTGTTATAAATATAGGGAATAATAATCTAGTTAATCCCTCAACCTTAACTAGTTTTTCACTGTATTCTTTTAAATTTAAATCAATATACTCTTTATCTTCTTTTGTTAGCTTAAGCATATCTTTTCTTCTATCCATCTCTTTTAGAACATCTAACTTCTGTTTGTATTGAAAAACTTTTATGAATATAGCTATAACTATTATTATAGAAAGTCCCGCTGATAAAAGTTCTAGTGGCAATTTCATTTCATCCATTCACTCTCCTTAAAATTTATATTTATATAATACATAATTTTGGCTAAATTATAAAATAATAAAGTATAATCAATACTTTAAATTTAAAAAGGATAAAAAATAGATTTAGTATATATAATATTTATTAGCATTATGACAATACCAGTTACATACTATACACTTGAGTTAATATTTTCAAATACACTTTATAAAAAACCAAATAAGGATAAAGATAAAATTAAACATAAAAGAAAACTTTAGTGATAATTTTTTATATTATTATGATATAATAAAATTTATTATTTTTATAAAGGGGAAATTATGAAAAAAATATTTTTAGGTTTATTGTTATCATTTGCTTTTTTATTAGCAAATATTGATTTTAATACTGCAAGTAAGCAAGAACTAATGGCTATTAAAGGAATTGGTGAGAAAAAAGCACAAGCAGTTATTGATTATAGAAAATCAAATAAAATCAATAAAATTGAAGACTTAAAAAAGATTAGAGGATTTGGAGATAAACTTGTTTTTAAAATAAAAAATAGCAAGGAATATAACTCAAAATAAAATTCAAGTTATATAAAAGTGATTTTACTTTTATATAACTTTTATAATTTAAATAACTTGTGATAGAATAATGTTTATATTAATTCACAAGGATACCTTTGAAAATATCGATAAATTCTAAATGCATATGTGGAAGTGATAAAAAATATAAGAAGTGCTGTAAAGAGCTTCATGATGGTAAACCTGCAAAAACTGCATTGGAACTAATGCGTTCACGATATAGTGCTTTTGCTTTATGTAAAATTGACTATATTATTGATACTACTCATTTTAACAACCCTGAATTTACTCAAAATAGAAAAAGATGGCAAAACGATATTTTAAATTTTTGTTCATATACTGATTTTCAAAATTGTGAAATTTTAGAAAGTATTGATGGTAAAGAAGAGAGTTTTGTCACTTTTAAAGCTACTTTATATCAAAATAATCTAGATGCTTCCTTTACTGAAAAAAGTAGGTTCTTAAAAGTAGATGGCAAATGGTATTATGTAGATGGAATATTTTTATAAAAGGGAAATTAATTGAAAATACTTTTAGCCCCAGCTGAAACTAAAAACCCAAATGGAGATTCAAAACCATATTGTGAAGAAAACTTTTTTTTAAAAGAATTATTTTCTAAAAGAGAAGAGATATTTGAACTTTATGAAAATCATATAAAAAGTTTAGATTTACAAGAGTTGTCAAAATGGTTTGGATTAAAAAAAATTGAAGAAGTAAAAAGGTATAAACAATCACTTAAAAATAAGCCCACAATGAAAGCTATTCAAAGATATAATGGAGTAGCTTTTGATGCATTAGCTTATGATAGTTTAGACAATAAGCAAAAAGCTTATATAGATGATAATGTAGTTTTATTTTCTAATCTTTTTGGTCCAATTAAAGCTTCTGATTTGATACCTGATTATAAATATAAGCAAGGTGCAAAACTACCTAATATAAATGTAGAAAAGTTTTATTTAGAAAACTTTAGTTTAGCTCTTGATGATTATTTAGGTGAAGAGATAATAGATTTAAGAGCAGGGCATTATGAAAAATTCTATAAAGTTAAAAAAGCAAATGTATTAACTTTTAAATTTCTAAAAGATAATAAAGTAGTTAGTCATTGGGCAAAACATTACAGGGGTATTTTATTAAAGCATTTAGCAACTAATAACATAAGTTCAATTGCTGAATTTTTAGCTTCAAATATTGAGGGTTTAAAGTTAGTTGAAATACAAGAGAAAAAGAATATTAAACTATTAGTTATGCAAATAGAGTAATCTTTATTTTCTATTGATAATTACTAAAAATGCAAGTGCTGAAAATATAGCACTATATAAAAATAGATTTGCTCCATATAACCAACCTGCTATTAAAGCACCTAAAAAACCTCCAAGTCCATATGCAACTCCATACATGAATTGTTGTGCAAGTTTTTTATTTTCGTATAAAGAGTAAAGGTATATTATTACAGCACTATGAAATAGTCCAAATGAAAAAGCATGTAAGCTTTGCGATAAGAATGTTATCATTAGTGAATCAGGATACAAATATAATAGTAACCATCTAAAAGTTGTTAGTAGTAAACAAAATTTGATTATTTTTATAAGATTTCTTTTTAACAAAGGTCCTTGAAAATAAAGCATTAAAATCTCACATATAACACCAAATGACCAAAGATATGATGTCATTTCTAGACTGATTCCATGTGCTGTTTCATAAATAGTGAAAAAATTATAAAAACCACCAAAACTTATTTGCATTAAAAATAAGCATACCCAAAATGTCCAATGCTTGGTAAAAGAAAAATTTTCATATGTATCTTGATTTTGAGTTTCATGTGAAACATCAAAACGAAGTAATATTAAAGAGAATATAACCATCATACTTATTACAAATAGATAAAAATCCAATGCAATTTTTGGCTGTGTTAGAAATCTTGCCAATATTAAAGAAATTAACATAAATCCAATTGAACCAAAAAGTCTTGATTTTCCATATTTATCTTTACCTAAATCTTTTATTGCCAAGATTTCAAGATAAGGTAAAATTAGGCTAAGACAAGCTCCTAAAATTGCATTATTAAACATAAATGCATAAAAATTATTTAGTGTAAAGTAAAAAAGTATTGCACAGAATATTGATGTAAATAAAGCAATTTTAAAAACCGTTTGATTTAAGTTTATATGTTTTAAGAATAAAAAAGGAGTTGCAAATCTCATTAAAGGAGCAAGTGCAAGTATAAAACCTATATCAAGAGCATCATATCCTACATCTTGTAATACCTTTGGTAAAAATATAACATAAATACCAACTGCTGCAAAGTAAAAAAAATAAAATGCAGATATACTAAAAAAAAGCATTGAGATTATTCATCAATTATAATTGTTCTTGATATCAAATCCTGAAAACTCTTTTTTTGTTTATGTAAAAAAGGTAAAAACATTAAGAAAATAGAAATAATTGAAACTAATGTAGCAATATATCTTAAGGCTGCTTGTAAAAAAGTTATTTTCTGATACTTTAAAGTTACAATTTTTAAAGAGTAAGCTTTCATTCCTGGTGTTTGTTGTTTCACATACCAAAAAAATAAAATTATAACTGCACTAATACCAAGAATCAGACTCCACCCATAAGCTCTATTTTGGGCAAAATCTTCTCCTCCGTTTAAAACTAAGTATATTACTAAGTAAGTAATAGGAGTAGTTATTAAAAATGAATCAGTTAGAAAGGATTTAAATCTAGAAAAAAGAGATGCACAAGGGTTTGAATTATCTTCTTTGATAATTGTCTCTTGTTTATTAGTTTTATTATGTTTTACATCTCTCCATCTCATAAACTTAGTTTCCTCTACTTCCTGGCTTGTATGCTACACTTCCTTCTTTACACATTGGACACTCTTCTGGAGAATATATCTCAAATGTAAAATCTTCAAGTGCAAAAAGTGGTTTATCAAGTGGTAATTTACAGTTTTCTTTTGCTTTAATATTACTTCCTTGTCTTGAACAAAAACCTCTATTTGCAAGAGCTGCATACGCAACAACATTTCCACCATTGTTTTCTATTTGTTTTGCGGCTTCAAGAGCTGAACCACCTGTTGTTATAATATCTTCACAGATAATATAATTTTCACCTTCTTGTACCTCAAAACCTCTTCTAATAGTCATCTCTTTTTCAACACGTTCTGCAAAGATAAATCTTACATCAAGTGCAGTTGCTAATGCAAAACCTGCTACAAGACCACCTAGTGCTGGAGAACATACTGCATCAATTTTGATGTTACTATCTTTTATTTGTTTTGCTAAAGCTTGTGCTAAAACCTTTGCAGTTTTAGGATCTTCTAAAACTTTTGCTGATTGTAAATAAAATTTTGAGTGGTTACCACTACTTAATTTAAAGTGACCTTCTAACAATGCTTGTGAGTCTTTATATATTTGTTCTACATTCATTCAATTATACCGTTAAAATTTCTTGTTCTTTATTTTTAAATGTATCATCTGCTTTTGTTACATATGAATCAGTAATTTTTTGAATTTCATCTAATGCTTTTTTATTTTCATCATCAGTTATTTCTTTATCTTTATGTAATACTTTTACTTTATCATTCGCATGTTTTCTTACATTTCTAATTGCAACTTTTGCATTATCTGTCATACCTTTTGCTTGTTTTGCAGCTTCATGTCTTTGCTCAACAGTCATAGGAGGGAAATACAACTTAACTGCTTCTCCATCATTATTTGGATTTACTCCAATATTAGCTTCATTTATAGCTTTTTCAATATCTTGAACAAGATTTTTTTCCCATGGTGATATAACTATTGTTGTTGCATCTGGTGATAGTACAGAAGCAACTTGGTTTAATTCAGTTGGTGTTCCATAATAACTAACTTTAATTCCATCTAATATTGAAGTTGATACTTTTCCCGTTCTTAAACTTTTGTAGTCTCTTCTTAAAGCTTCAATAGACTTTTCCATATGCTCTTTTGTTTCAGTATAAATTTCTTCTAACATTTTGTTCTCCTTTTAAATATTAATCTTTAATTATAATCTTGTTTGCAACTGTAAAGTAATCAGGACTTAATATAACTCTTGTTCTTGAGTTTTTTAACTTAAGATCTAATTTTACATCAATTATGCCATTATTTACTTTTACATCTTGCCATCCAAAACCTGTAATATATAGTTTTATAGTTTTTATCTTTGAATCAACTCTTGCATGAACTCTTTTAAGTACACCATCTTTAGGATATTTTAATGGTTCTAGCCATTGAGCTTCTAAAGTTTTATATCTTAATTTTTGTTCTAAGTTAACTTTCCCTACAAGAGCTATTCTGTTTATATCATAAACATCAGAATTTTTATTTATAGTTCCTATGCTTTGATTTAATATATAATCAAATTTAAACTCTTTTAATGTATTTTTGATTTGTTCATTATACTCTCCATAAGGATATGCATATGATTTAGGTTTAAAACCTAATTTTTCTTCAAATACTTCAAAAGATTTTTTTGTATCATTAAAAACTTTTTGTTTTGAGATTTTAGTAAGATGAGGGTGAGAATAAGAGTGTAAACCAATTTCTCCATATTTAGAAGCATCTTTTAACTCATCCCAAGTCATAAAATCTCCATAGCCTTTTTGAGTTGCTTCAACATATACATATAAAGAAAATGGATAGTTGTATTTTTTGAAAATTGGCAAACCATTTTTATAAAAACTTTTATAAGAGTCATCAATAGTTAATGCTACCCAGTTATCTGGTATTTCCTCTTTATTTTTAACTTTTTCAATAATTTGTGATAGTTTTACAACTTCATACCCATTGTCTTTAAAATACGTAAACTCTTTTTCTAGTTCTTTAAGTGTTGTATTTGTACTTGCATGTTTACTATCACCAAATCTATGATAAACGAATACATGCGCGTTAGCACTTAAATAGTAGTAAGATATTATAAGAAGTAGTAGATATTTCATACTTCTACTTCTTATTTTTATTTAGTTGCAGGAACACTAGGTGCAGTAGGTGCAGCTGGTGCTGACTGTTCATTTTTTTGTTCTGGTTTGTTAGGAATTAAAGTGTTGATTTTTACATTATCAATAGCACTTTTATTTCTTTGTTCATTGTACATATACCCAAGAACTAAGGTATTAATAACAAAAATTAATCCTATTGCCATTGTGGCTTTTGATAAAAAACTACCAGGTCCTTTTGCACCAAATAGTGAATCGTTACTTCCACTATAAGCACCAAGTCCAATACTAGAGCTTTTTTGAAGTAAAATTGTTATTGTTAATATAATAGCTAATACAAATTGAACTATTAATAGTGTAGAGGTCATATTTGTTGTCCTTTTTTAAAAATGCTGTTTATTTTATCTAAAACTTATTAAGATATAGCTAAAATGCAAAAAAATCTAAATAATAAACTTTAAAAGAGATAAAATTTTATATGTCTGTACAAAATGAATTTACAAAACATGCAAAAAATTATAATAACAATAATATTATTCAACAAATCATTGCAAAAGCATTAATTAGAGATATAAACAGTATGCCTAAAACTATTTTAGAGTTAGGTTGTGGTTCAGGCCAAGTTTATAAAAATATTGATTGGGAAGTGGATTTTTATTGTGCAGTTGACTTTGCTTCTTCAATGTGCAAGCTTCATCCACGAAATAAAAAAGTAAAAGTTGAGTGTTTTGATTTTGATACTGATGAATTTTTTGATTTTTTAAAAAATTATAAGTTTGATACAGTTGTATCTGCATCTGCTTTACAATGGTCAAAAAATCTACCAAAACTTGTATCAAAACTTGCAGAATCTACAAATAATATAAATGCAGTACTTTTTACTTCAAATACTTTTAAAAGCATTCAAAAAATAACAAATAAAAAATCACCAATATTAAATGAAGAGAGTATAAAAAAGGCATTTTTAAATAGTTTTGATTGTGAATTTGAGAAATATACTTATAATTTAGAGTTTGATAATAAAAAAGAGATGTTTGATTATATTAAAAATTCAGGAGTAAGTGGAGATAGCTCTTTATCTTTTAAAGATGCAAAAAAATTGTATAAAGAGTATAATTTAAACTACTTAGAGTTTGAAGTAATATTTGTTAGAACAATCTCTAAGTCATAAAGTTCATATCTAATATATTTAAAGTTTTCACTATCTTTACTAGAAACTAATTTACAAAACTCTTCTAATACTCTAGCGCTCTCTTGTGCACGCTTAAAATTTGCAATAAGTATTGATTCTAGGTTTTTTCTATTTTGTTCACTGTTTGTTGATTTTTTTAAAACATCATTTTTAATATCACGAGACTGAAGTAAATCTTTATAATTATCAATTCTACTTTGATGTCTTAACTCTTTTAATTTAGAAGCAGTTATTTTATCATCATAGATATATCGAAAGATATCTTCTACAACTCTAATACCCTCTCTTAATCTATTTAGATTAGCATCAATAAGTCTTAGATTATTTTTTTTCATAATTTATATATAGTAGTATAATACTAACTCCAAAAGGAGTTAGTATCTAGTCATCACTATTCATAATACCTAAAATCTGTAGTAAAGATATAAACAGATTAAAGAAATCTAAATATAGTGACAATGCAGCTTCAACAGGTGAATCATATCCACCTCTTATGATATTTTGTGTATCATAAAGAATGAATGCTGAGAAAAGAAGTGCTCCTGCACTTGCAATTACTAATTGAAACATTGATGATTGAATGAAGATATTAGAAATACCAGCAACAATCATTATAATTAATGCAATAAATAAAAATTTACCCATTGAAGAGAAATCTCTTCTTGTTGTCATTGCAAACATTGAAATCCCACCAAAAGCTACTGATGTCATTAAAAATGCTTGACCAACAATTGATGCACCACCTGGCATTGCAAATATTGCAGTTAATAATGGAGCGATTGTTAACCCAGTAATAAATGTAAATGCAAATAGTACTGCTAAGTTTACACCTGGAGTGTGTTTAACTCTAGGAATAACAAAGAAAATTAATCCTAATTCAATTGCAAATAATATCCACATTACTGGTCCGGCAATTATTGAAACTATATCAAGTCCAATATATGCTCCAGCAGTTGCTGCTAAAAGTGATCCCGCAAATAATTGATATGTAGCTTTTAAAAAGCTCATTATCTCAACTCTTGATGAGTCTTGAGCTGTATTTTTTTGAGATTGTTCTAGATAATCTCTATTATACATCTTTAATCCTTTGTTTAATTCTTATATTATGTAGTAATGAAATTCTAATATGTTATGCTTAATATTATCTTTAAATAACATACTATTACATTACACTATTGATATAATACATAATAAATGTAAATGAAATATTAACAATTAAAGAAAATAAAACTATCATACTATAAATAAACCCCATAAAATATAGAGAAAGCAAAAAATATAGGTAAAACCTCAAAAATTTAAGCCAAAATTAAGACTAAACCCTTGACAAAGGGAAAGAATTTGTCTATAATTCCCGTCCAAATTCGCTGAGGCAAACAAGAGATTGAGAGCTGAAGAAGGGATTGAGTTCTTTAACACAAAGTAAGTTTGTAAGAGAAGTAACTTTTATAAACTGAATATATATATGACAAGAAAAAAAAGAAGAATACAAATTCTTCGTCTATAATATCATACAAAAAAGTATGATAAAACAATGAGTAATTAATTTTGTATAGAAATACATAATTAGTCAGAGAACAAACACTTTATGGAGAGTTTGATCCTGGCTCAGAGTGAACGCTGGCGGCGTGCTTAACACATGCAAGTCGAACGAGAACGGGATTAGCTTGCTAATCTGTCAGCTAAGTGGCGCACGGGTGAGTAATATATAGGTAACGTGCCTTCAAGAGGGGGATAACAGATGGAAACGTCTGCTAAGACCCCATATGCCTTTAATACAAAAGTATGAAAGGGAAATATTTATAGCTTGAAGATCGGCCTGTACAGTATCAGATAGTTGGTGAGGTAATGGCTCACCAAGTCAATGACGCTTAACTGGTTTGAGAGGATGATCAGTCACACTGGAACTGAGACACGGTCCAGACTCCTACGGGAGGCAGCAGTGGGGAATATTGCACAATGGGGGAAACCCTGATGCAGCAACGCCGCGTGGAGGATGACACATTTCGGTGCGTAAACTCCTTTTATATAAGAAGATAATGACGGTATTATATGAATAAGCACCGGCTAACTCCGTGCCAGCAGCCGCGGTAATACGGAGGGTGCAAGCGTTACTCGGAATCACTGGGCGTAAAGAGCGTGTAGGCGGATAGATAAGTCAGAAGTGAAATCCAATAGCTTAACTATTGAACTGCTTTTGAAACTGTCTATCTAGAGTATGGGAGAGGTAGATGGAATTTCTGGTGTAGGGGTAAAATCCGTAGAGATCAGAAGGAATACCGATTGCGAAGGCGATCTACTGGAACATAACTGACGCTGAGACGCGAAAGCGTGGGGAGCAAACAGGATTAGATACCCTGGTAGTCCACGCCCTAAACGATGTACACTAGTTGTTGCTATGCTCGACATAGCAGTAATGCAGTTAACACATTAAGTGTACCGCCTGGGGAGTACGGTCGCAAGATTAAAACTCAAAGGAATAGACGGGGACCCGCACAAGCGGTGGAGCATGTGGTTTAATTCGACGATACGCGAAGAACCTTACCTGGTCTTGACATAGTAAGAACCATTTAGAGATAGATGGGTGTCTGCTTGCAGAAACTTATATACAGGTGCTGCACGGCTGTCGTCAGCTCGTGTCGTGAGATGTTGGGTTAAGTCCCGCAACGAGCGCAACCCTCGTCATTAGTTGCTAACACTTCGGGTGAGAACTCTAATGAGACTGCCTACGCAAGTAGGAGGAAGGTGAGGACGACGTCAAGTCATCATGGCCCTTACGACCAGGGCTACACACGTGCTACAATGGGGTATACAAAGAGCAGCGATACAGTGATGTGGAGCAAATCTAAAAAATACCTCCCAGTTCGGATTGTAGTCTGCAACTCGACTACATGAAGTTGGAATCGCTAGTAATCGTAGATCAGCAATGCTACGGTGAATACGTTCCCGGGTCTTGTACTCACCGCCCGTCACACCATGGGAGTTGATTTCACTCGAAGCGGGGATGCTAAGATAGCTACCCTCCACAGTGGAATTAGCGACTGGGGTGAAGTCGTAACAAGGTAACCGTAGGAGAACCTGCGGTTGGATCACCTCCTTTCAGAGAAAAGATTAAGAGAGTCAAAACTCTTAATCAAAAAGTCAATATATATTCAGTTTATAAAGGTTATTTAAAAGATAGGTGAGAGGGCCTATAGCTCAGCTGGCTAGAGCGCTCGACTGATAATCGTGAGGTCCCAGGTTCAAGTCCTGGTAGGCCCACCATGATTAAATAATCTTAAAAGAAGAGATTAAAAAGTTGGGGAATTAGCTCAGCTGGGAGAGCGCCTGCCTTGCACGCAGGAGGTCAGCGGTTCGATCCCGCTATTCTCCACCAACAAATAAGAAGAAGTTAAATATAAGTTCAATGAAGATTGAATTTATATTTAATTTTTTCAGAGATGAGAAGATTAAAGAGTTATTTAAAAATATAATGTTAAAGTCAAAAATTTTTCTAAGAAAAGAAAGCAATTTCAAGAAAAGAAGAAGAACACAACTATTTTATTAAATTTAATAAGATAGTAGCCAAGGAATAATTATCAAAAAAGGTTAGAGTAAGATCTAATTAAAAAAATAAGCTATTAAGGGCTAATGGTGGATGCCTAGACTGTAAGAGGCGAAGAAGGACGTACTAGACTGCGAAAAGTCACGAGGAGCTGTCAAGAAGCATTGATTCGTGAATATCCGAATGGGACAACCCAGTATATAGAGATATATATTACCCAGCAATGGGGGCTAACGTGGTGAAGTGAAACATCTCAGTAACCATAGGAAGAGAAATCAAAAGAGATTCCCAAAGTAGCGGCGAGCGAAATGGGAGCAGGGCAAACCCTATGCTTGCATAGGGGGTTGAAGGACCATAATATGAGACTAAAGATAATAGTAGAGATATCTGGAAAGGTATAGCAAAGAAGGTGAAACTCCTGTATACAAAATTATCAATAGCTCTAATGGTATCCTGAGTAGGACGGAACACGTGATATTTTGTCTGAATCCGGGGGGACCACCCTCCAACCCTAAATACTACTTACAGATCGATAGTGAACAAGTACCGTGAGGGAAAGGTGAAAAGTACTCCAGCGAGGAGAGTGAAATAGAACCTGAAACCATTAGCTTACAATCATTCAGAGCCCTATGTGAATTTATTCACAGGGTGATGGACTGCCTTTTGCATAATGAGCCTGCGAGTTGTGGTATCTGGCAAGGTTAAGTCAAGTACGAAGCCGTAGCGAAAGCGAGTCTTAAAAGGCGAAATAGTCAGATGCTGCAGACCCGAAACGAAGTGATCTATCCATGGGCAGGTTGAAGCTGGTGTAAGAGCCAGTGGAGGACCGAACCGATGGGCGTTGAAAAGCCCCCGGATGACCTGTGGATAGGGGTGAAAGGCCAATCAAACTTCGTGATAGCTGGTTCTCTCCGAAATATATTTAGGTATAGCCTCTAGTAGTAGCATGTAGGGGTAGAGCACTGAATGGGCTAGGGCTGCTTACCGCGGTACCAAACCCTATCAAACTTCGAATACTACATGTGCAAGCTAGGGAGTCAGGCGTAGGGTGATAAAATCCTATGTCGAGAGGGGAACAACCCAGACTAACAGCTAAGGTCCCAAAGTTACATCTAAGTGGAAAACGATGTGGAGTTACTGTGACAACCAGGAGGTTGGCTTAGAAGCAGCCATCCTTTAAAGAAAGCGTAACAGCTCACTGGTCTAGTGATTCTGCGCGGAAAATATAACGGGGCTAAGATGTACACCGAAGCTTTAGATTCATAATTTATTATGAGTGGTAGGAGAGCGTTCTATTCAGCGTCGAAGCTGTACCGGTAAGGAGCAGTGGAGCGGATAGAAGTGAGCATGCAGGCATGAGTAGCGATAATTAAGGTGAGAATCCTTAACGCCGAAAACCCAAGGTTTCCTACGCGATGCTCGTCATCGTAGGGTTAGTCGGGTCCTAAGTCGAGTCCGAAAGGGGTAGACGATGGAAAATTGGTTAATATTCCAATACCAACAATTAAGCGCGATGTGGGGACGCATAGAGTTAATCGAGCTCACTGATGGAATAGTGGGTCGAAGGACGTAGGTTGATACTTAGGTAAATCCGGGTATCACGAGACCGAGATCTAACAGGCTGAACAATCTCTTCGGAGAGCGTTTAGAATCGATGATACTGTCGTGCCAAGAAAAGCCACTAAGTATATTAATTGTTGCCCGTACCGCAAACCGACACAGGTAGGTGGGATGAGTATTCTAAGGCGCGTGGAAGAACCCTGGTTAAGGAACTCTGCAAACTAGCACCGTATCTTCGGTATAAGGTGTGCCTACTTTGGTATAGAGATTTACTCTCAAAAGCTAAAGAGGTTGCAACAAAGAGTCCCTCCCGACTGTTTACCAAAAACACAGCACTTTGCTAACACGTAAGTGGATGTATAAGGTGTGACGCCTGCCCGGTGCTCGAAGGTTAATTGATGATGTAAGCGTAAGCGAAGCATTTGATCGAAGCCCGAGTAAACGGCGGCCGTAACTATAACGGTCCTAAGGTAGCGAAATTCCTTGTCGGTTAAATACCGACCTGCATGAATGGCGTAACGAGATGGGAGCTGTCTCAACCAGGGATCCAGTGAAATTGTAGTGGAGGTGAAAATTCCTCCTACCCGCGGAAAGACGGAAAGACCCCGTGCACCTTTACTACAGCTTGACACTGTAGCTTGGATATTCATGTGCAGGATAGGTGGGAGGCTTTGATTACTAGACGCAAGTAGAGTATGAGCCACCCTTGAGATACCACCCTTGAATATTTGAGTTACTAACTGCGTACAATAAACTTGTATCAGGACAATGTCTGGTGGGTAGTTTGACTGGGGCGGTCGCCTCCTAAAAAGTAACGGAGGCTTACAAAGGTTAGTTCAAGGCGGATGGAAATCGCCTGATGAGTATAATGGCATAAACTAGCTTGACTGTGAGAGAGACAACTCGAGCAGAGACGAAAGTCGGTCATAGTGATCCGGTGGTTCTGAGTGGAAGGGCCATCGCTCAAAGGATAAAAGGTACGCCGGGGATAACAGGCTGATCTCCCCCAAGAGCTCACATCGACGGGGAGGTTTGGCACCTCGATGTCGGCTCATCGCATCCTGGGGCTGGAGCAGGTCCCAAGGGTATGGCTGTTCGCCATTTAAAGCGGTACGCGAGCTGGGTTCAGAACGTCGTGAGACAGTTCGGTCCCTATCTTCCGTGGGCGTAGGAAAGTTGAGAAGATTTGTCCCTAGTACGAGAGGACCGGGATGAACGTACCACTGGTGTACCAATTGTTCTGCCAAGAGCATCGTTGGGTAGCTACGTACGGATGAGATAAGAGCTGAAAGCATCTAAGCTCGAAGCCAACTTCAAGATGAACTTTCCCTGAAGATCCCAGTAAGACTAACTGGTTGATAGGCTAGATGTGTAAGCATAGAAATATGTTTAGCTGACTAGTACTAATAGATCGTTCGGCTTATTATTATACTTGGTTTACTATCTTATTAAGTTTACTAAAGTTGTGTTCAAAGAGACTTTAACATTAATATACTCAAAATATGAGTATAGAGTGAATAATAAAATTCATTGTATACTCATATTGCTGGTGGATATAGCGAAGTGGAAATACCCAGATCCATACCGAACCTGGAAGTCAAGCACTTCTGCGCTGATAATACTGCACCTTTCAGGTGTGGAAACGTAGGCCTCTGCCAGCTCTTGAGTTTTTTTAAGCCCTTATCTATTTTAACTTTTTTCAGTTATCTTAGTTATGGGCTTTTTTTTTACCCGCTTTTTTTATCCTATATTTTTTACTTTATATTTTCCTTACTAGTTTACCTTTCTTTTTTATTTATTGTTTCTTTTTTGCTATACTATTATTTAATTTATAATTGAGGTTGCTTTTTTGGAAAATGATTTTTTAAATCTTTTAGATAATATAAATGATAAACAAATAGATATTGTTGATAAACTTAGTTTAATTGTGAATTTTATTAGACCAAGTAAGTTTAATGAAATAGATGATAGTTTACATAAAATAGATATGATAATAGATTTTTTTAAAAAAAGTGATAATCTTGCTTTAACAATATCTAATGAAATAAATTTATTGTTAATAGAATCAAAAGTTTCTACAAATATTGTTAATTTAGGTATTCTTTCTAAAAATGGATTTAGTTATGAAATAAGAAATAGATTTTATAATAAGTTTTTACCTAATCCTCCTAAGAAGGGAGATTTTAGATATATTTTTGCAACGTTATTTAATAAAAAGAATGATTATAAATGGGTGAATAAAATAGATAATGAAAAATGGACAGAGTTTTTTTCTTCTATATTAATAAGTCATAAGTATACTGAAAGACTAAAAAATCATATTTATTGGGAATTGATTTATGCAGCTGAGATTTTATCTATATGGATTGCATCAGAAGAGTTTGATGATAATTTTCTTCGTTTGGATAAAAAACTTTTAAATAGAGACTCTGTATTTATCTCATTACAAAGGGATTTAAGTGATTTAATACATAAGTTACAACTTGAAAATGTAAATATAAACTCTATTAAAAAAGATTTTGAACATATAGATGTATTAATTGAACAATGTAATAAGCAAGTTTTATTGTTTAAGAAAAAATCTATTAATCATGGTATCTCAATTGATTTAACATATGAACTAGAAAGATTGACTCAAATAATAAGAAGATTGGATTATATTTTAGGTTTAATAAAAAGTTTTGATACAAATAAATTTCATATTTCTCTTGTGGAATTATTTAAAGAGTCTATAATAAAAAATGCTACAAAAAACTCATTGTATGAACTTTATGAGCAAAGTATAAAAATTATATCAAAAAGTATTACAAATAATACAAGTGAACATGGAGAGCATTATATTACAAATAATGTTAAGGATTATATAAAAATGTTTTTAAAAGCTAGTGGTGCTGGAATAATTATTGCAATAATGGCACTAATTAAAATAAATATTATGCAAAGTAATTTTTCTTATTCTTTTGAAACATTTTTTATTAGTTTAAATTATGGCTTAGGATTTGTAATTATACATTTATTTGGGTTTACTGTTGCAACAAAGCAACCTGCTATGACTGCATCTACTTTTGCAGAAGCCATAGACAAAGATGATGGAAGAAAGGCAAATCAAAATAAACTTGTTTCACTTATTTTTCAAGTAATTCGTTCACAATTTGCAGCTGTTGCTGGAAATGTAACTTTTGCTTTATTGTTAGCTTTTCTTATATCTTTTTACTTTATTAGCAATAATAGTGTAGTTTTAGATGCAAATGAAGTTGAATACTACTTAGATGGTCTAAAACCCTTTTCTGCTTTTTTCTTTGCAGCAATTGCAGGAGTTTGGCTTTTTTGTTCAGGTTTAATTTCTGGATATTTTGATAATCGTGCTGATTTATTGGAGTTAAAATCTAGATATTATCATCATCCATTACTTAAAAAACTACTTAAAAATAAAAAAAGAGAAAAGTTTGCAAATTATTTACATAATCATCATGGTGCAATTGCAGGAAACTTCTTTTTTGGAGTTCTTTTAGGAATTACACCTTTTCTTGGGTATATATTTAACTTGCCATTAGATATACGTCATGTTGCCTTTTCTACTGCATATTTAGGATATGCTTCAATGCATATCGATATTTCAATTAGTGAATTTTTATTCTATTTTATTTGTGTACTTATGATTGGATTTGTAAATTTAACTATTAGTTTTTCATTAGCTTTAAAAGTATCTTTACTTTCAAGGGAAGCATATTTTGGTAATTTATTTTCTTTTTTTAAACTATTAGTTATTGAAATATTTAAAAAACCACATCATTTGATTTTTCCTATTAAAGACAAAAAAAACTAAGTCTTGAGTTTTTTGTCTTTATAAGAAGTATTTGAAATGTGAGATTTTATATAAATATTTATTAATCCAACACAAAGGCTTAAAATTGCAGGGGCAATGATAATACCCCATCCTCCAAATACTCCAATACCAGCTAACATGGCTAATAATATAAATAGTTCAGTTAATGAATAATGCAATGAAAACTTTTTATTGATATATTTCATGAAAACAAGACGTAAAAGGTTATCAATTAATCCAGACATAATAACTATTGTAAATAGAACAATAATGATTGAAAAAAGATAATTTTGATTAAGTAATTCAACAATTGCAATAGGAAAAGCTATTAAATATGTTCCTACAATAGGTATAGCTGTCATAAAACCAGCTGCCATTCCAAAGTAAAAAGCATCATAATCTGTAGTAATATATAAAAATAATCCAAAAGCTATACCTTGTGTAATCATGCTAAATATTGTTCCAAAAAATACTGATGAAATTGTATTACTTAATTCATTGAAAAGAGTTCTTTTAAATTTTTTTATCATAGGAAGTAATCTAGTTGCTAATATAAAAAGTTTATAACCATAAATATTAAAAAGAAAATAAAAAAATAAAATCAAGAAGAATTGATATATTATGCCATTAATCTTCCAAAAAAATTGTGCAATATTATTTAATAATGATTTAACCATAGTAATATCTACATTTAATATATCAAATTCACCTAATATTGCATTGATAGATTCTTGAAAAATATCAAAAGGTTCAGGAAGACTTTTTAAATATCCAACTAAATTTTTTATATATTGCATAGATTGATCTGCATTAATACTAGGAATAAATTGGTATGAAAGTCCTACAAAGTAAATAAGAGGTAAAAATACAAATAAGAATAGGCACAATGTTAAAAAAATTGAGATTAGACTTTTTTTATAAGAAAAATTTGATTTTCTCATTAATATATCATAAATGGGTCGTGTAGCAATTGCTAAAATTCCTCCAACTATTATTCCCATTAAATAGTTTTGAAAAATATATCCAATGAAAAAGAAGCTTGCAATTAACGCAAATAATATAAAGTTTTTTGATATCATAAATTTATCCAATAATTTTTCTTTTAGTATATACATATGTCTCTTAATTTAGCTTAATAGTAATGTTTTTTTTCTATCTTGTAAAGATTTGTTTTAATTTTATAAATTATTACATTTTTATAAGCTTTATATTATATAATCATTTTTTACATTTTAAGGATTATATATATAATGTTAGGCAAACAGTTCCAACTTCGTAAAATTAATTTTTCAATTAAACATGCAGTTAGTAGATTTTTAATATCTTTTTTAGTTTCATTTTTAATAGCATATGTTCCTTCATATGAAGCTTTAAGTAGTGAAGCATGTTCAATGTTGTTTATCTTGTCATTTTCGGCTTTTTTGTGGATTACAGGTGCAATACCATCATTTGCAGTATCTTTTTTGATTATAGCTTTAGAAATACTTTTATTGGGATATCCTGATTTAAATTTTGATTCTAATTCAAAAGAGTGGTTATACTATTTAAAACCATGGTCTTCACCTTTGATATTTTTATTTTTAGCTGGATTTATTTTAGCAATAGCAGCAAGTAAAACAAAACTTGATTTGTGGCTTGCAAAAAAAGTACTATTATTCTTTGGAAATTCTCCCAATAGTGTATTAACAGGCTTAATGCTTACAACATTTGTTTTGTCAATGTTTATTTCAAATACTGCAACAGCAGCTATGATGATGACTATGCTTGTACCAATATTAAAAAATATGAAAGAGAATAATCCTTTTCAAAAAGGAATTATATTAGCTATTGTAGTTGCTGCAAATCTTGGAGGTATGGGAACAATTATAGGAACACCCCCAAATGCAATTGCAGTTGGTATCTTAGGTGATAATGCACCGTCATTTTTAGAATGGATGGTTATGGCTTTACCTCCTGGGATATTAATTCTTTTAATTCTTAGATGGGTAATATTAAAAAAGTATGCATCAACAGAAAAAATAATTAATATTGATAAAATTAAAAAAATATCACATTATGATGACTCTACAACAGATTTTTCCAAAATTCCAACAATTCCTAGTTGGAAAAAAAGTTTAGTAATATTAGTATTTATAATTACAATTTTATTATGGTTAACTGGGCCTTTGCATCTTGTCCCTACTACTGTTGTTGCTTTGTTCCCAATTGTAATTTTTACAATTTTTGGGATTATTACTAGTGATGATATTAAAGAGATTCGTTGGGATGTTATTATTTTAATTATTGGTGGTTTAGCTTTAGGTTCTGGGGTAGTTAAAACAGGTCTTGATGAATGGCTAGGATTACAAATAAATTTACAAAATCTAAATCTTTTTTTAATTGTCTGTTTATTTTCAATGATAGTAATTTGGGTTTCTAATTTTATGAGTAACACAGCTGCAACTAATATTATGCTTCCGTTAATTGTGGCTTTAGTTAGTTCAATGGGAGAAAGTATAGTATCTTATGTGGTTATTTCTGTTGCATTATGTGCTTCTTGTGCTATGATACTTCCTGTATCAACTCCACCAAATGCAATAGCTTTTTCAACTGGAAAGTTAAATTCAAAGGATTTTATTTTTATAGGTTTGGTCGCTGCTATTGTAGGACCAGTTTTTATATTATCTTTACTTAGTTTTTATACATAAAAAAAAGGCCAGTTAAAATAACTGACCTTTTTTTATTCGGAAATAGCGAAATACTACAGCCTAGATTCGTATCTTCTAAGCATGTATAATCTCTTAAGCATTTTCTTTCTAGCGTTAATTTTTTGTTTTTTTCTGATCTCTGTCATTGGTTCAAAAAATCTTCTAGCTCTAGTTTCAGTAACAATAAGATTTCTATCACATTGTTTCTTAAACCTTCTGTATGCTTCGTCAAATGATTCACTATCTTTAACTTTAATGCCTGGCACTAAAATCACCCACTTTCTTTTTAAATTTTGAATCGTGATTATATTTAAAGTTTACTTAATTCCTATTTAATTAATTTAAGATATAATCATAAATTAAAAAAAAGAGGCTAATATTTTGAACTTAACACATTTAGATGATAAAAATAGACCTAAAATGGTAGATGTATCAAATAAAAATGATACTACAAGAGTTGCTATTGCTTCTGGACAAATTTCGATGAGCCAAGAAGCTTTTGATGCAATAATACAAAATAGTACAAAAAAAGGTCCAGTATTACAAACTGCTGTAGTTGCAGCTATTCAAGGAGTAAAGAAGACATCGGATTTAATTCCTATGTGTCATCCTTTACTTTTAAGTGGAATAAATTGTGATATTGAAGAAATGCCAACATTACCAGGATTTAAATTATATGTAACAGCAAAGCTTACAGGACAAACAGGTGTTGAAATGGAAGCTTTAACAGGTGTTAGTGTAGGCTTATTAACTATTTATGATATGGTAAAAGCTATCGATAAATCAATGATTATTTCAAACGTACAACTTGAACATAAAAGTGGTGGGAAAAGTGGTGTTTTTGAAAGAGATAATTTATAATAGGAGTTATATTTGATTGATTTAAGTAAAGAGACATTAAAGCTTGATTATCCATGTAATTGGATATATAAGTTAGTATGCCATCATGATAAAGATATCAAAGAAATTATGAAAGATGTTTTGCAAGATAGAGAACATAGTGTAAAACAATCAAAAGTTAGTAGTAAGGGTAAATATAAAAGCTATGCTCTTGAATTATTAGTTCACAATGAAGATGATAGAAAAGAACTTTATAGACTTTTAGGTGAACATAAACATATAAAAATGATAGTGTAATTATTATGAATAGAAGAAGCTTTTTAAACTCTTGTAAAGTAGCTGCATTTAGTTCAGTTGCTTATCCTATAATATCAAGTGCAAGTAAAGATTTTGCAGTTGATTCTTTAGTTCTTGCAGATTCTGTTATTAAAAAAAGTGATTTATATATAGAAAAAAGTGACTTTGCACAATTTGAATCAGTGAGAAAAAAACTTTATCAAGTACAAAGATATGTTGGATATGGTAATTTTAATATATTAAGTTTTGATTTGATGCTAAAATATGCAAAATATTCTAATAGTATTCAAAATTTTACGCAAAAAGAGTTGGACTTTTTAGAAAAGATTTTTTATATTAATCCAACTCCTTATGGCTTTTATGGGAAAAAAGTTTCAGAAAAAATTACAAAAGCTATAAATAATAGAGAAGTTATAAAAGTTTCTGGTACAGGACATTATTTATTTAAAGGTAAGCCTGAACAAACATATAATGAGATGAAAAAAGATATTGGAGATACACTTACATTAACTTCTGGTGTAAGAAGTATTGTAAAGCAAATGAAATTGTATCTTGATAAGATAGATAGAACTGATGGCAATATTACTAAAGCTTCAAAGTCATTAGCTCCTCCTGCATATACTTATCATTCAATTGCAGATTTTGATGTAGGTAAAAAAGGTTTAGGTTATGATAATTTTACTGCAAGATTTGCCTTAACAAAAGAGTTTTCTCAAATGAGAAAATTAAAATATATTGAGATGAGATATACAATAAATAATAAGGATGGAGTAAGATATGAACCTTGGCATATTAAGGTTATTTAGTTTAATTTTAGTATTTACATCACTAATAAGTGCAAATACTGGAAAATTTGATTTTACTTTGATAAAAAAAGGTCAAGAAAATCAGAATACTTTTCTTATTATTGGAGGAATACAAGGGGATGAACCAGGTGGCTTTATGGCTGCTTCTTTAATCGCTACTCATTATGAGATAAAAAAAGGTTCTGTTTGGATTGTTCCTAATTTAAATTTTTATTCAATTATAAAAAGAAGTAGAGGACCTTTTGGAGATATGAATAGAAAGTTTGCTAATCTATCACAAAATGATCCAGACTTTGGTGCTGTAAAAAGAATAAAAGAGTATATTACTGATAATAAAGTCAAATTGATATTGAATCTTCATGATGGGAGTGGATTTTATAGAAAAAAGAGTATAAATAGCAACTATTCTCAAAATAAATGGGGACAAAGCTCAATAATTGACCAAAATAAATTAACTATATCTAATTATGGCAATCTAGAAGAGATATCAAGTAAAGTTTGTAATCATATAAATAGTAATTTGATTAGAAAACGAGATATTTATCATGTAAAAAATACCAAAACACGACTTGGTGATAAACAAATGGAAAAAACTCTTACATATTTTGCTATAAACAAAGGTAAAGCAGCTTTTGGAAATGAAGCTAGTAAGAAACTTCCCTTACATGAAAGAACATATTATCATCTTCTAGCAATAGAAAAATATATGGATATTATGGGAATAGAGTATAAAAGATCTTTTAACTTAAAACCATTAGAATTAAAAAGTGTAATTGATAATGATATTTCTATATCTTTTTATAATAATAAAATCAATCTACCTTTAGAGGGTATTAGAGATTTTGTAGGATATTTCCCAACAAGTAAAGATGAAATACAAAATTTTAAAGTAAGTAATCCTTTAATGACTGTAATAAAAAAAGAAAATTTATATAGTATTCGTTATGGAAATAGAAGAGTTGCTAGATTATTACCTGATTATTTTGATATCGAAAAAGATATGAATAGTGCAAAGATATTAATTGATGGAAAAGAATCACTAATAAATATGGGGTCAGTTATAAATGTAAAAAATGACTTTTTAGTAAAATCTCAAAAAGATATTAGAGTAAATATAATTGGATATGTAAATAAATCTAAGAAAAATGAGTCTGAATTGCTTGTTTCAAAAAATGAAATAATGCAAAAATTTTCACTTGATAAAAAAGGAAAAGTTTATAGAGTTGAATTCTATAAAAAAAATAAATTTGCTGGTATGGTTTTAGTAAATTTTGGAAGTAAAAATCTATTTTTAGCTAAAAATGGTTATTAGTTAGTATCTAGTTTATAGATACTAACTCTTTTTTGAATAACTCTTGATTTAATTTTTTGCAAGCAGTTTTGTATATCTCTTCAATTCTTTCTTCATCATCTTTCATGCTTCTCTTTAAATCTTCAATACTTTGACCTGATTCAATCGCTACAAATACTTTAAACTCTTTTTTTGTAAATTTTCTTTTTAAAACTTCTTGTAGTTCATCTTCTGATTTTAAAGTACCAACAAGTTTGTCAATATTGTTTGTAATTGATTTTGTAAAATTCATAATACTCCTTTTGAATTCATGATTATATATAAATAGACTTTATATTTAGCTATTTATCCAATTATTTAAGTTATTTATATCTTCATATGATGTCATGTCAAGTTTTATTGGACTAATTGATATGTAGTTTGCACTTACTGCTTCAAAATCACAATCTTTATTTTCGCTACTTTTCCAAATAAGTGGATGTAAACCTATCCAATAATACTCTTCTCCTCTTGGATTTAAATGTCTTGATGTATCATTTCCATACTCTCTATATCCAGCTTTTGTAATTTTTATTCCATTACATTCTTCTATTGAAATAGGAGGAATATTTACATTTAAAAATTTTCTTTCTTCAAGTGGAAATTCTGAGTTTAATATTTTTTTTGCAAGCTTAACTATAGTATCTTTTGCCAATGCAAAATCCCAACCGTTTTTTATGTCATGGCATCTATCTTTACAAACTTGAGATATTGCAATAGCTGGAACTTTATGTAAAACAGCTTCCATTGCAGCAGCAGCTGTACCACTATATGTAATATCTTCTCCCATATTTGCACCAATATTTATACCACTGATTACTAAATCAGGTTTGTATCCTTCTTTAAAAAGATTATGAATTGATATAAACATACAATCAGTTGGGCTTCCATCATCAATTTTATAAAAATCATCTTTTACATTTTGCATTCTTAGTGGTTTATCTAATGTTAAAGAGTGACCACATGCTGATTTGTTTTTAGCTGGAGCTACAACTGTTAGTTTTGCAATAGGTGATAAGGCTTTTATTAAAGCTTTTAATCCTATTGCATCAAATCCATCATCATTTGTTAATAATATTTGTTTCATTAGTCTATTTTATAAACTCCCTCAATATTTTGAATTAAATTTTCTACATTATTTGCAACTTTAAAACCACTTTCTAACTCAATATCTCCAAGTTTTGATTTAACTATTATTCTTAAATCTCTTTTACCTTGATTATGAGCAATAACATCAAAAAGTTTATACATAAGCTCTTCACTATTTGAGTAAGGAACAGCAATTGTTAATGGTGGTTCTATCTTTTGGGCTTTTTTAACTTTTTGTTTATCTTTTTTTGCATCATTTAAGTTCTCTATTTTTCTTAAACTCATTCTTGTAAATTGATCATCTTTGGAAATTTTTACTTTAAAAGCTAAAGGTTCATCTTCATATTTAAAATCATTTTTAAGCTCATTTAACTTATCTTCAAACATCATAAGTTCAATATTTCCATGTAAATCCATAAGATTTAAAATTGCAAATTTATTACCTTTTTTTGATATCTTTTCAGTGATTGTTTCTACTTTACCTACAAATAAAACTTCACTTCCATCATTTATTTCATCAATTTCTGAACTTAAAGTGTAAGTGATTTTATCAAGTTGATCTCTATAATCATCAAGAGGGTGACCTGATACATAAAAACCTAAAGTATTTTTTTCAAATTCTAAAATCTCTTTTGAATCATATTCAGGTAAATGCTCAAGTTCAACAGTTACAGTTGTTAGTTCTTCATCATCACCAAAAAGTGAACCTGTTGCCATCTTTTTAGCTTGCATTGCTTTTCCAGCGCCTTCAACTATTTGTTCAATTTGATCTAGCATGGCTTTTCTACTATATTCAAAAGAGTCTAAAGCACCAGCTTTTACTAGAGATTCTATAACTCTTTTATTTACTTTACTTGCATCAATTCTTGAAATAAAATCACTTAAGTCCTTAAACTCACCACCTTCATTTCTTGCTTTTAAAATGGATTTTATGGCTACATCTCCAGCACCTTTAATAGCACCCATTCCAAACATAACTACTTCTTTACCATCAATTTTCTTTGCAGAAAATACTAAATCTGATTTATTAATATCAGGTGGAAATAGATCTAATCCTAACCTTTTTACTTCATCTACATATCTTACAACTTTATCAGTATTGTCTTTTTCAAGTGTAAGAAGTGCAGCCATAAACTCTGCTGGATAATAACACTTTAAGTATGAAGTATAAAATGTTACTAGTGCATATGCTGCTGAGTGAGATTTATTAAATCCATATCCAGCAAACTTAACAATTAAATCAAACAGTTCTTCGCAATGGTCTTTGTTATAGCCTTTTTCTACTCCACCTTGTGCAAACTGTACTTTAAGTTTGTCCATCTCTTCTTTAATTTTTTTACCCATTGCCCGTCTAACTAAATCGGCACCACCAAGGCTGAACCCACCGATTGTTTGAACAATTTGCATAACTTGCTCTTGGTAAACAATAACCCCATATGTTGTTTCAAGAATAGGTCTTAATGGTGCATCAAACTCATCATAAAAATAGTTTATTTGAGCTCTTCCATGTTTTCTATCAATAAAATCATCAAGCATTCCTGATTCCATTGGACCTGGTCTATAAAGTGCTAAAACGGCAATAATATCTTCAAAATTTGATGGGGCTAATCTTTTACAAAGATCTTGCATACCATCTGATTCTATTTGAAATAAGCCTATAGTATTTCCTGTTTGAATTAAATCATAAACTCCTTTATCATTTACATCTGTTTTAATAAAGTCAATTCTTTTTCCATGTCTTTTTTCAATAAGCTTATTTGCTTCTTCAATTACAGTCAATGTTTTAAGACCCAAGAAGTCAAATTTGATCAAGTCAACATCTTCAACATATTTTCCATTATATTGAGTAGCAAGTGTATCAAGACCACTTGGTTTAAAAAGAGGTGTTTTTTTCCATAAAGGTTCATTTGATATTACAACACCAGCTGCGTGAGTTCCTGCATTTCTATTTAATCCCTCTAAAGCTAATGCAAACTCCCAAACTCTTTTTGCTTGAGGATCTATATCGCATAGTTCTTTTATTTTTGGCTCTTTGTCCCAAGAGTCTTTTAAATTTATTCCTAATTCATCTGGGATTAGTTTTGCCATGGCATCAGCTTTTGCATAAGGCATATCTAAAACTCTAGCAACATCTCTAATTACACCTTTTGCTAATAATTTACCAAAAGTAATAATTTGTGCAACATTGGCTCTTCCATATTGTTTAATTACATAATCAATAATCTCACCTCTTCTTGTTTGACAAAAGTCCATATCAATATCGGGCATTGATACCCTTTCTGGATTAAGGAATCTCTCAAAAAGTAAGCCATAAGGCATGGGATCAATATCTGTAATATATAGACTATATGCTACCAAGCTTCCTGCTGCTGAACCTCTTCCTGGACCTACTGGAATTCCCATTTGTTTAGCAACAATAACAAAGTCCCAAACAATAAGCATATATCCAGGGAATTTCATATTATTTATAATATCAATCTCTACTTGTAGTCTCTCTTTGTATTCTTGATGTTTTGATGAATCTACTATTTTTAGTCTATCTTCTAAACCTTTCCAACATTCATGAATAAATAGTGCTTTATCATTTTCTAAAGAGTACTCTTCTTCTGGATAAGGAATTGGTAAATTTGATTCTTCAAGTTTTTGTCTAGTAAATTTAAAATTTGGAGGAGTAGGGTTTCCTAGTTTTATCTCAAGATTACATTTATCTGATATCTCTTGTGTTGCTTCAATAGCTTCTGGAATATCTGCATAAAGTTTTGCAATTTGTTCTGGTGATTTTAAATAAAACTCATGAACAGAGTGTCTAAGTCTATTTGGATCATCATAAAGTTTATTCATTGCAATACACATAAATGCTTCATGGGGACCAGCATCTTTTTGTTCTAAGTAGTGTGTATCATTTGTTGCAACAAGTTTTATACCTGTTTCATGGGCTATTTTAAGAATCATATCGTCAACAAAAAGCTGATCAGGAATACCATGTCGCATAATTTCTAAATAAAAATCATCTCCAAAAATTTCTTGATATTCTAGTGCAATCTCTTTTGCTCTTTCATAACCTTTTGCACCATTTCTAACATTTCTTTCGTTATTTGTATTTAGATGCCAATTGATTTCACCTTGTAAACAAGCAGCAGAACATACAATTCCCTCAGAGTTTTCTCTTAAAAGTTTTTTATTAATCCTTGGATAATAATAAAAACCATACATATAAGCTTGTGAACTTAAGTACATAAGATTTTTATATCCCACATCATTTTTGGCATATAAACATAGATGAAATCTTTGTTTTGTCGTTTTATCATCTACTTCTTCATTGTTATGAATATAAGCTTCCATTCCTATGATAGGTTTGATTCCCTCAGCTCTCATGGCATTATAAAAATCAATAGCTCCAAACATATTACCATGATCAGTCATGGCAACACTTTTCATACCCATCTCTTTTACTTTTTTTGCTAAAGGTTTTATCTTATTAGCACCATCTAAAAGTGAATATTCTGTGTGTAAATGTAAATGTGTAAATTTTGGTATATCGGACATGTTTAAATCTCTATTTAATTAAGTTTTTTTAAGTATATCCAAAAAATGATTTTGAGCCTCTTTAAAACCAAGATTAAAACAATCATCAAGCTCTTTGAAAGTAAATAGAGAAAAACTCCTTATATGAGTACTTCCAAGATAAAAATTTGCATTGGAAATTGAGTAAGAGTGATTTTTATATAAAGTTTTAAAGAAATTTCTTTTAAAAGATGTAAGAAGTGAGGTTTTTTTCTTTTTGTTTGATTTTCTTTTAGGAAATAAATCAATTGCATAAATATCATATCCTTTATCTTCTAAAGGTTTAATAGGGACATTATCAAATAAACCTCCATCTATTAAATACATATTTTTATATTTTATTGGTTTAAAAAGTGGGATTAAGGCACTAGAAGCCATACATAAAGTAACCACATCACCACTACTAAAATAATGAAGTTTTTTCTTTTTTATATCATAAGCATTAACATAAACAGGTTTTGGTAATTCTTCAAGTTTTTTTATGGGAAAAAGTTCATTTATAATTTTATTTGAATAATCAATTTTAAAAAGACCATTTTTAAAATAATTAAATTTTATAGCTTTTTTTAAATCATTTGAAGCAAAAATTTTTAGTTGCTCCTTAGCACTTATTCCACTAGCATGAGATGCACTAATAATACTTCCAATAGACGAACCACTATAAGCTTTTATATCTATTTTATTTTTTTCTAAAAAATGTAAAGCACCTAAGTGAAATGCTCCTCTTGCAGCACCTCCACCTAAGGCTAGGGCTAAGTTTGTTTTCACTTATCTAACCAATCAATAATAATAAATTCACCTTCATAAGTCTCAGCTATTGCAGTACATGATTCTACCCAGTCACCACAATTTAAGTATTCAATACTACCGATTTTCCTGATTTCTGCTTTATGAATATGTCCACAAATAATACCATCATAACCTTTATTCTTTGCATGATTTGATAAAACTATTTCAAAATCATTTATAAATGAGACTGAAGACTTTACACTATCTTTTACATATTTTGATAATGACCAATATTTTTTAACTCCAACTTCTTTTCTAAAAAAATTTAAAAATGCGTTTAAATATAGAAGTAAATCATATCCATAATCGCCTAATATTGCAATCCATTTTTTTGTCATAGTAATAGAATCAAAAAAATCTCCATGGGTAATATAGTATTTCTTACCATTTATAGAATTGTATTCTAATTCATTTGTTATATTTAAAGAGTTACCTAAAATTAAAGGAACAAAGGGTCTTAAAAACTCATCATGATTACCTGTAATAAATGTAACATTGCAACCTTTCCTAGCTTTTTTTAGAATTTTCTGGATTACATCTGAGTGAGTTTGGGGCCATATAAGTTTTCTTTTTATTGCCCAACCATCTATAATATCACCTACTAAGATGAGGTTTTCACAATTGTTATGTTTTAAAAAACTAAGAAGATTTTTAGCTTTTGAAAAGCGTGTTCCAAGATGAATATCTGATATAAATATACTTTTGTATTTCATTTGTACAGTTTAAATTATAATGGTTACATTTAAACGACAAATGAAAATGCAATATTAGCCTAAGCTAATATTGCATTTTTAACATTTGAATAAATTTCATCACCTTTTAATGCTCTTACAATTTCAAGTGCAAATTGTGTTGCTGTTGCTGGACCTCTTGATGTTATTACATTATCATCAATTACAACATTATCATCTTTATGGTAACCATCTAGTCTTATTTTTTCTTCAAAACTTGGATAACAAGTATAGTTTTGATTTAGTACATCTGCTTTGTGTAAAGCATAAGGTGCTGCACAAATTGCAGCAATTAGTTTATTTTCTTGCTTCATTTCTTTTAAAATTTTTTGTACAAAATTATCTTCTGCTAGTGTAAATGCATTTGGTAATCCTCCTGATAAAACAATCATATCAAAGTCACCGTTTACATCTTCAAGTTTGCAATCTGCTGTAATTGTAATATTATGCGCACCTACTGTTTCTAACTCTTCAACAGCAGCTATTGTAACTTCAATTTCTGCACGTCTGCATATATCAATTATTGAAACAGTTTCAATCTCTTCAAACCCATTTGATATTGGTAGTAAAACTCTTGTCATATGGTCTCCTTTTTTTATATATATTTATAAATTATAATAAAAAAAGCTTGATATTTTCTCAAAGTTTGAAAAATTTCTTAAAAAGTTTTCAAAAGGGCTATTTCTTGGGTCTTCTAGCATCTCTTTTCAAGAGTTTATAAGTTTGATTTAAATAAAATTTAACTAATTATAAAAAGGGGAATACATGCTTAAATCTTTTATCAAGACTACTTTAGGTGCAATAGCTATAATTTTAATAGCTACAGGATGCGCATATACGCAAAATTCTGTTAATTCTAAACAAGATTCAAACTTACAAATAGAAAATCGAAAAGTTCAAGTAACAAAAGAGTATTTAAAAGTTGCACAAGATAAACAATTTCATGTGACTACACAAAGAACACTTGAGGGAACAATTGATTCTTTGGCTACTCAAATTATGAGAAATACTAAAATACCTACAAATAAACCTGTACTTTTTACTTCATTTGTTAGACTTGATAATCTTAAAAAAACTACAGAGTTTGGTAGAGTTATTAGCGAAAGTTTAATAAATGAATTATCAAATAGAGGTTTTAATGTAATTGAATTTAGAGGTCAATTAAATGTTTCTATTGATGAAGATGGTGAATATTTTATTTCAAGAGATATTAGTAAATTAAAAGAGAAAATTCCTAATACTTATGTTGTTGTTGGAACATACTCAAGACAATTTGGAAAGATTGTTTTAAATGCTAGAGTTGTAGATAATATTTCAGGAAGAATTATTTCAAGTTCAAGAGCAATTTATCAACACAATAAAAGAAATGATTGTGTAATTTTCAAAGATTGTAAACCTCCAAGAACAGTTAAAATTATAAAAGAAAAAAAGTAAGCATTTAGATGAAACACCCTTATTTTAAGATAATAAAGCAATTTTTTGCTTTATTATTTTTAGCTACAATTTTAACATCATGTGTTTATAAAAATATTGATGGTTCTAATAATTTTCACTCTTTTGTAAACTCATTGGTAGAAAAATCAGTAAAAAAATTAAATGAAAATTTATATCTTACAGATACAGTTTTAGTTTCTGATTTTGTAAATATAGATAGATTAGAAAATAGATCAAAATTAGGATTTTTATTATCTTCAACACTTAAAGATAGACTTCTTGCAAATGATATTACTGTAAAAGAGATTGAGTTACGAAAACATTTTACAATTGGCTCAAATGGTTTTAACTTATTAAGTAGAGAAGTAAATGATATAAATAGAAAAATCACAGATACAAGATATGCTTTTGTAGGTACTTATACATTAACTACAAAGAACTTAATTGTATTTATAAAGATGATTGATTTAACTACAGGAAATATTCTAAGTTCTTCTCAAGGAAGCATTATGATTGATGAAGAGATTATTCAATTAGAAAAAAAATCAGATATAACTCAAGTTTATGCACCTATGGTATTATAAAACTATATCCTCTATTAAAAACTGTGCATTTACCTCACCCCTAAATTCGTTTTTATTAATAGAAACTATAATATCAATAAACTCTTTGTTTATTGGTTTATTATAGTGAAATTTTAAAGCTTCAAAAATATTCCCATTGCTACTAAGTAAAAGCTTTAAATGATTTTTATCTTTTCCTATAAATTCAGATTTTAAAACCTTTGCATTGCTTATTTGAAAAATAGGTTTTTTATTTTCTAATCCATATGGTTCAAATTTTTCAATAATTGATAAGAACTCTAAATCAACACTTGATACATCAAGTTCTCCTAAACACTCATACTCTATATGTAAATCTTCTTGTTCAATATCAATTACAAGTGAGTTTATTTTTTCTTGAAAAGTTTGTAAATTCTTTTCTTCTAAAGATAATCCAGCAGCATTTTTATGACCACCAAAACCTTTTAAAAGTGATGAACATTGAGTAATTAGAGTATGTAGATTTATCTTAGCATTTGCTCTTGCACTTCCTTTTGCAATACCATTTTTAACAGAAAATACAAAAGCTGGTTTTTTAAAAGTATTTGAAAGTTTTGAAGCAACTATTCCTATAACACCCTCATGCCAATTTTCACCCCATACAACAATTACATTGTGTTCATGGTTTATTGCTTGTGTAGCTTTATTTGATATCTCTTCTTGCAAGCTTTTTCTATAATTATTTAATTCATCAAGTAAACTTAAAGAGTCATTTGCTTCGTACTCATTTTTTGATAATAAAAAAGATAGTGCAATCGAAGCATCATCCATTCTTCCTGCACTATTAATTTTAGGAGCAATCATAAAACCTATATCATCAGAAACATAAAACTTTTTAGCTAATACTTCATCAAGTTTTTTTAGTGAGGCTCTATTTGATTGCTTAAGTCTTTTAAGTCCATGCCTTACTATTGTATAATTTAGACTAGTCATAGGCATAATATCTGCAATTACAGCAATACACAATAAATCTAAAAAATCTGCCATATTTATTTGTAAGTTTAATTCACTTTTTATTGCAGCACATAAATACCACGCAACTTGTGCTCCACAAATCTCTTTAAAAGGAAAGGTACAATCATCTTGTTTTGGATTTACAATTGCAAGGGCAGTTGGAAGAGTGTCTCCTACAGTGTGATGATCTGTAATAATTAAATCAATCCCTTTTTGCATAAGCTCTTTTGAGGCTTGTACAGCACTAATTCCATTATCAACAGTGATAACTAAACCACTATCAATTAATTTAACAATCTTAGGAGATAAACCATATCCATGTTCAAATCTATTTGGAATTATGTGATTAACTTTATATCCTACTTTATTAAAAAAATCAATCATTATTGCAGTAGATACAACGCCATCAACGTCATAATCACCTACAATTGTAATAGTTTCATTATTTAAAATTGCAGTTTTAATTCTTTTTACTGCTATTTTGATATCTTTTAATAAAAAAGGATTAGGTATGTCACTTAGCTTTGCATAAGGATTATCCTTATGTCTAGCTAATAGAAGTTCAAAAAGTATCTGTTTTGTTACTTTTTGCATTAGTTAATATTTTTTGTTGCTTGTTTTACAAACTCTAATATAATTGGATTAGGTGTTTCTAAATGTGAAGTAAACTCTGGATGAAATTGTACTCCAACAAACCATGGATGATCTTTTATTTCAACTGCTTCAATAAGACCATTTGATTCACCAGATATAATCATTCCTGCATTTTCTAAAGCTTCTTTATATTTTGGATTTGCTTCATATCTATGTCTATGTCTTTCATAATAAATATCTTCATTTCCATAAGCTTTTTTAAGCTTTGTTCCCTCTTTTGGTTCAAATGGATACTCTCCAAGTCTCATTGTTCCACCCATTGGTGATTCATGAGTTCTTAACTGCTTTTCACCACTTTGATCAATGAATTCATCAATTAAGTATATTACTGGATTTTTAGAATCTGCATCAAACTCAATTGAGTTTGCATCTTCTATTTCTAATACATTTCTGCAATACTCAACAATAGCTAATTGCATACCTAAGCAAATACCTAAGTAAGGAACTTTATTTTCTCTTGCATATTTTATTGCTTCAAGTTTTCCTTTTACCCCTCTGTGTCCAAAACCACCAGCAACTAAAATCGCATCAGAATTTTGTATAACTTCATATGCTCCTACATCTTCAATTCTTTCACTATCACACCAATTAATATTTATTCTAGTATTTAAATGTGCTCCAGCATGAACTAGTGCTTCGATTAAAGACTTGTAAGACTCTTTTAAATCTAAATATTTACCTACAAATGCTATTGAAACTTCATGTTGAGGAAGAATAATATGTTTTACTAATGTACTCCATTTATCCATATTTGGTTTTAATTTTATATTAAAATGATTAGATAAAGGATTTAGTATTCCTTCTTTTATAAAATTTAAAGGAACTTGATAAATTGAGGCTGCATCACCACACTCTATTACTGCATCATATTCAACATCACATGACATTGCAAGTTTTCTTTTTAAATCTTTAGGAAGATCTTGTTCTGTTCTACATACTAAAACATGAGGAGTTATACCAATTCTTCTTAATTCTTGAACAGAGTGTTGTGAAGGTTTTGTTTTTAGTTCACCAGCTGCTGCTATATATGGGATTAGAGTAACATGCATATTCATAGTATTTGTTTTTGGTAAGTCATGTCTTAATTCTCTTATTGCTTCCATAAATGGTAAGCCCTCAATATCTCCTACTGTTCCACCAAGCTCAACAATTAAAAAGTCATGCCCTTCACCTGCATTTAGAATTCTATTTTTAATCTCATCAACTACATGAGGAATTACTTGAATAGTTTTACCTAAATATCCACCTTCTCTTTCTCTTTTTATAACTGATTGATATACTTGTCCAGTTGTAAAATTGTTTTTTGCACTTAAAGTAGCATCTATAAATCTTTCGTAATGTCCAAGATCAAGGTCAGTTTCTGCACCATCTGCAGTAACAAAAACTTCTCCATGTTCTAATGGACTCATAGTCCCTGGATCAACATTTAAGTAAGGGTCAATTTTAAGCATACTTACTTTAAGTCCAGATTGTTTTAATATTGTTGCAATTGAAGCTGAAGTGATCCCTTTACCTAAAGAACTTAGAACTCCACCCGTTACAAAAATGAATTTTGTCATTAATAACTCCATAAAAAATTGATAATAATAATTTCGCGATTATATCGTAATCTGAATTAAGAAGAAGTTAAGCAAAAGAGAGTTTTTCTCTTTTACTTAATTATTTAAATTTGTCTGCTCTTGGATAAATAAATACAGCTTCTCTAATAACGCTGATTTTTTTAGGGTCATCTTTTGCAAATGCTCTTATTGTAATAGTAATTGGAGTATCTTTTGAGTTATCAGTAACTAATCTTTTTTTAGTACTTAATACAACAACTTTTTTTCTTAATTTATTTGGTGCAAGAGAAAAAGGTTTAAATCTTTCAATTACAATGTCATCATTTCCTACTACTTCTAAATCATATGTATGTCTTTTTGAATCAGTATTTTGGAATAAAAATAAGAAGTTATTTGCAACTTCATTATCTTCTTTTATTTTATATAATTCAGTAGTTTTATTAATATTTAAAAGCATATGCTCTTTTTTTCCACCCATTATAAATAATAAAGCAACTACAACTAATAAAGCAACTGTGTACATAATAGTTGATTTTCTAACAATCTTTGTTTCATTATTATGCTTAATCTCATTTGTACTTGACCATTGAACAAGTGAAGGCTTCCCAAGTTTACCCATAACAGTTGTACATGCATCAACACATTCTAAACAGTTAATACATTCAAGTTGTAAACCTTTTCTAATATCAATATGTGTAGGACAAACAGTTACACACGCTTCACATGTGGTACACTCATTTTTTTCATCTGGTAAATCTTTTTGTTTGAAAATAACTTTATCATTTTTATCATTGTAAATATTACCACCTCTATTAGTAGAGTAAATTGCTTGGTATGTATTGTTATCATATAGTACAGATTGAACTCTTGAGTAAGGACACACATAAACACAGAAATCTTCTTTTAAGAAGATAACATCATAGATTAAAAAAGCAGCAATTGCTAAAACAAAACCAATTAAAAACATATGATCCATAGGGTTTTGTAAGTATGCAAAAAAATCTTCAGGAGGAACAAAATACCATAAAAAATCAGCAGCTGCAACTAAAGCTAAAACAGACCATATTAATATGGCAAGTAATCTTTTTGAAGCATTTTCAGCTTTTCTCCAATTTGGTTCTTTTTGTTTATTTTTTATTCTTCTAAGACCTAAAAGTTTTGTTTCAATTAAATCTCTGTAAATAACCCTAAAAATTGTTTGTGGACAGGCCCACCCACACCATGCTCTTCCCCCAATTGAAGTAGCAGCAAAAATTCCTAAAAATAGTAGCATTAATAAAAATGGCATTAAGTAAAGCTCTTGCATATCAAATGCTACACCTAATAAATGCAATTGTTTTTTGTCAAATGATAATAAAAAAATGTGATTACCATCAATTTTTATAAAAGGTACAACTAAAGCAACAATTGTTGCTAAAACATATGCATAATATCTTTTAATTCTATAAGGAGTCTTTTTTAAGTATTCATTTTTTTCTTGACTCATAATCTTTTCCTTTAATATAGTAACAGTATTGTTACAAATATTGTATATAAAACAACCTTATAATAAACATAAGTAAACATAAGCTTAACTTATAATAAATGCTTATATTGGATTAATTTGTTTTTTTAAGAAAAAATATGAAGAAAGAAAGTCTAAAAACTTTCCCAATCTTCATTTTTATTTGAGTTGATTATTTTTTGTTTTTTTAAAGGATTATTATCTTTTTTACTTTTTGTATCTATTATAGAGTTTTCTATTTTTTTTGCTTTTGTACTTTCTTTTCCTAAAAACTCTTTTTTATTTGTTTCTTCAACAATCTCATTTGCAATTATTTGTGTTTGATTAGCAATATCTTTTGTATCATTGGCAATTGATGCATTTTGTTGTGTTTGTCTATCTAGCATATTTACAGCATCATTAATTTGAGTTATTCCTGTACTTTGTTCTTTACTTGCATTTGAGATATCATCGATTAATTCTAAGGTTTTTGCTACATTTTCATTTAAATTTTTGTATCCATGAATCATTTTATCTGAAATATCTTTACCATTATTTGCTTTTACAGTAGCATTTTCAACTATGGATTTAATCTCTTTAGCAGCTTGCGCACTTCTACTAGCAAGGTTTCTTACTTCACCTGCAACAACAGCAAAGCCTTTCCCTAATTCACCAGCAGTTGCAGCTTCAACTGCTGCATTTAGTGATAATATATTTGTTTGGAAAGCGATTTGATCAATTACTGTTATCGCATCATTTATTGATGTTACTTGTGTATTTATTTCATCCATTGCAATAGTTGTTTGTGAAGCTAAAGTTTCACCCTCAGTTGCTGAATTTTTTAAAGTATTTGCATTTTGAGCCATTTTCAATACATTTTCATTATTATGTTTAATATTTGCTGTTATTTCTTCAATAGCCGCAGCTGTTTCTTCAATACTAGCAGCCGCTTCGTTTGAAGATTGACTTAAAGTACCAACATTTGATAATAAAATATTAGCACTATCTTGTAAAGTTAAACCATTTGTTTTATTCTCTATTAACATTTCATTTATTATATTTGCAAGTGCATTAAAACCATCTACCGTTTTTCCACTTGCATCTTTAATTCTATATGTAAAGTCAAGTTTTTGATATTTGCTTAGTGCTTCTTCTATTTTGTTTAAATCATCAGATATATTAGTAGAAATAGCTTCTATCATTTCATTAAATATTACTTTTAATTCTTCTAAACTTTGATTTTGTGTTGAGGTATTAATTCTATGTTTTAAATGTCCATTTTTTACTTGTGTAACCACTTCTTTAACATTTTGAATTAATTTATTATCTTGTTCAATTAATTCTTGTGTTTGATTTATATTGTCATTTATCATTTTTGACATTTTGCCAAATTCATCATTTGAGTTAATTTCTATTTTTGTATGCTCTTTATTCTCTTTATTTAAGTATTTAAAAAATGATTCTAATCCATTAGTAATTGTAGTAAGATTTTTACTTAGTGTTCTTGTTCCAATTAATATAACAAAAGCAACAACTATAAAACTAACAATACCAATTATTATAGAAAACAGTTGCATATCATTTGCATCTTTTAAATATTCATCTTTTGGCATTGTAAGACCAAGTGCCCATTTTACATCACTTTTCCCTAATTCAAAAGGTTCTATATGGTAGTAAGAGTAAGTGTTTGTTGTAGGTGTTTTTCTTTCATAATTAAAAGCTTTATTCTCATTTATCGATTTTATTATATCTTCTGCTTGTTTATAATCTTTGTTGTCAGATATATTTTTTGTTAATACAGTTTTATCTGGATGGCCTACAATTGTTCCTTTATCAGATAATAAAAATCCATATCCAGTCTCAAAAATCTTAATTTTTCCAATTTTCTTAACTAAACTATCTAAAGAAATATCAATTGTTGTAGCTCCTAAGAATTTATTTTTTGATGTAATAATTGGAGCTGAAACAGTAACCATTAATATATTTTTCCCATCAACTTCATAATTATATGGTTCTGTTACATAAACTTTTTGTGTTTGTCTTGGAACATCTACCCACTCTCTACCCTCAGATACAGTAGTAAGTCCCTCTAGTATGATTTTAGAGTTTGATTTGTATAAATAAGGAGCAAATCTACCTTCTTTATCATGACCATTTGTACTAGCTGATGATAAGTCATTTTCAAAAAGTATATTAGAATCTAAATCAACTGCCATTGCAAGGGCAAAATCAGCATTTACTAACATATCTTTTGTAATACTAGTAATTAGCTCTTTTGAATAACTATTGTTTTCATACATTTGTTTTATAACACTAGCTAATGAACTAACTGATGTTAATGCTTTTTCTAAATCCTGCTTTGACTCAAAGGCATATTTATTCGCAAGAGTGTCTATGTATTTTTTAGAAGATTTTTCTGATGAGCTATATGTATTCGATGAGATTAAAAAAATACTAATGACAGAAGATAGTAGTACAACTGATAATACACTAAGTAAAAGTTTTTTCGCAAACGTCCAATTTGAAAACATAAATTCTCCCTCTTTTGTTTCAATATTTACAAGAATTGTATCATTTTTAGAAAGAAAATCCAATAATTGAATTTAAAAAAGTAAGGTGAAATATTATCTGTATTTTAATCTTGCCATTTTGAGGTCCACTGTTTTTGTTCCTCTTTTGTAAGAAAAGTCCAAATGACAATTCTACTTATTTTTTGTCCTTGTTCCATCTTTATAGTTTCATACTCTATTGGTTTTATATAATCCAATGTATCATAGATAAATTTTAAATTATCTTTTTTTGATACGATTGTACTAAACCAAAAACAGTTCTTAGAATAGAGCTTACTTTGTTTTATCATAGTTTTTATAAAGGCTACTTCTCCACCTTTACACCAAAGTTCATTACTTTTTCCACCAAAATTTAAAGAAGCTTTTTTTACTACTTGTTTTGTAAGGTTTTGGACTTTTCTTTTGCTTCCCTCTTGCGCTTGGGCTTTTGATTTATGAAAAGGAGGATTACATAAAGTAAAATCGAATCTATCATTTTCTTTAATAATGCCTGTAAATATACTATCATGGCTTGTTTGTATCCTACACTGAACATTGCCTTTTAAAGAATTATTTGACTCTATGATTTTTTGAGATGATTTTATAGACTCTTTTTCAATATCGCTACCAACAAAAGACCAACCATAAACACTATTACCAATTATTGGATAAATACAATTAGCACCAATACCAATATCAAGACCTTTAATATTAGAACCTTTTGGTATTTTACTATTATTAGATTTTGCTAAAACATCAGCAATATAGTGAAGATAATCAGCTCGTCCTGGAATTGGAGGACATAAGTAACCATCTGGTATTGACCACTCTTTTATATTATAAAAATGTGAAAGCAGTGCTTTATTTAAAGTTAAAACAGCTTTTGCATTTGAAAAATCAATTGATAATTCATCATATTTATTTTTAAATACATAGTTTTTAAGTGTTGGTAAACTTTTTAATAGTTGTGGAAAATCATATCTATTATTGTGAAGATTTCTTGGATGTAAACTTTTTTTATGCTCTTTATATGCCATTTTATTTATCTTATAATTTTATTTTTTTGTATTGTACTTGTTTCTTCTTAGAATAAAATTTTATATTTTATACTTTTATATAAGACTTTTTTTAATGTGAGATGGCTAAAAGTTTACATCTTATACTTTTATAGTTTCATCCAATTTATAATGTTCTTATCATTTAGGATTATTAATTAGTAATTAATAATCCAAATGATGTAAGATTAAAATTTATATGAAATTGTTGCGTTAAGTTGATCTAAATCAGTGTAACTTGAATCTTCATCCATATTCATTCTAGTATATCCTAGAGTAAATGCAATGTTTTCATTGAAATTATAACCTAGCCAAATATCAAGTTCATCTGAGTCATATTTCCCATGTTCCATTAAACCGTATAAAGCAGTAATATTAGTTTTACCAAAACTTTTACTTACTTGTAAATATGTAGTTTTTGCATCTGCATCATAAGAAGGATCACCTTCTTCAAAAGGAACAATAGTTTCTCCAGTTTTAGCAATAGCTCCATAAAGATCACTATCTTTACCTGTCTCATAATAACCTAAAGTAGTAGTATAGCCCTCATAAGTCGCATATGCTTTAATCTCACTAAGCTCTTCGTCTTCATTTGGTAAGTCATCTTTAGAAGCCTCTATATATTGAACTTGAAGACCTGTTTTAACTTCTCCTATTTTAGTATCAAAGTTAATTTTTCCTCCTGTCATATCGTAAGCATCTGGTGCATCGAAATAGTATGCTTTTGCTTTGAAATTTTCATTGAATTTATATGCAAGGGCAACTTTATAAAGACCTTTATTTTCATTAATATCTTCTACAGGTCTAATATTTTTAATATCAGCTCTTCCTCTACCCTCTACATAAATTAAATCAAAATTCATATTCTCAAGTGGAGTTGTTCTTACTGTAATACCATCAAATAAGTGAGTTAATCCCATTTCATAAAGTTTCTGTCTACCAATTTTAACACTAACTTTATCAATATCATAAGCTAAATAAGTATCAGTTAAAAGTGAATGTCCATCATAATCGTAGAATCTTTCAGTTGAATCACCTTTACCATGTCCAGTATCAAAATTTTTATCATCTTCAAAAATACTAGTAAATGCTCTCATACCTATATTTAAACTAAAATTTTTGTATGAAGCAGTTTTATAGTATAATCCAATTGAACTAACAGCATATTCTGTGTCTGAGTAGTAAGTTGATGTCTCTTTATCTTGATTTCTTACCTCATAAGCTAAAGAGATGTCACCTGATGTTGTTCCATTTTTAAATGCCTCAATTAAACTATCAGCATTAACTGCACTACAGCTTCCAACAAGTAGGATTGTTGCTAAACTAAGTTTTACTTTTTTCATTTTGTTCTCCTTTTAAAGAATAATCCAAATTATGTGTATGGACTATTAAAGCTTTATAGCTTTTTCAAAGGCTATATATAATAAATTATAACCCTTGGAAGAACCATAATAAACAGTAACACTATTTAGGTGTTACTGTTTTAGGGTTAACCAAGTCTATATTCAACTCCAAAAGTTCCATTAGGGTATTCCCATTTTTTTAGGATTGTATCTTTACAAAGGATTCTACAAGTTCCACACTCTAAGCATCCAGCGTAATCAAAATGTATATTTCCACTTTCATCTTTTTTGTATAATCCAGCAGGACAAGCAAGTTCTAGTTTTTTAAACTCTTTCTCATCTGGATTATCAATTAATTCAATATGTGCTTCACCTTCATCAACAAAAAACTTATTTACACCTAGTTTTACATCTACATTTACTAACTTTTTCATATTGATTTTACTCCTTTAAATCCATCTTTAAGTAAGTTCATAAAACCTACTTTTTTAAGATGAGGCATAATCATTTTTCTCATAGGTACACTAGGACCATTAATTGTGAACATATCTTTCATAATTCCTGATACCATGTCAGGATAATCATTAAACATTCTTTCATTATCTAAAAATTGAGGAAGCTCTTTATAAAGTTTTAAATCTTTCATAACGAAGCTATCTTCTAAATTTTGTACATATTTATTTAAAGTGTTTTTAGAAAAGTCACTTTTTTTATTAGCTTCAATAATTGCATTTGCCGCTGCTTCTCCCGAAGCAATAGCTAAATCCATCCCTCTTACTGTATATCCTACATTCAAACAAAGTCCTGCTGCATCACCAACAATTACTACTCCATCTCTTACCATTTCTGGAAGCATATGTAATCCACCTTCTGGAACTACATGAGCTGAGTACTCTAATATTTCTCCACCTTCAACTAAAGGTTTAATAGTTGGATGGTTTTTAAAGTCTTCTAACATTTGAGGGATACTTTTGCTCGCTTTTTCAATATTATGAAGTCCAAATACAACACCTAAAGAGATACTTTCTTCATTTGTGTAAATAAATCCTCCACCCATATATCCATCAGATGGCATTCCTGCAAAAAGCCAAGCAGTTCCCTCTTTATCTGTACAAGCAAATCTATCATTGATTTGTTGTTTTGATAGTTTGATTACTTCTTTCGCACCTACTGCACAGTGATGAGGTGTTACTTTAGAAACCATACCTATCTTTTCTCCTAAAATAGAGTTAACTCCATCTGCAAGAATAACTACATCAGCTTCCATTTCTTCGCCACCTGCGATTACACCACAAACTTTATTATCTCTTACAATTAGGTCATCTACTCTAATCCCTGGGATTATTCCAACACCTGCTTCTTCGGCTTTTTGTGCTAACCATTCATCAAATTTTGCTCTTAAAACAGTATAAGATTTATCTTCATTATTAGAAGCTTCTTTAGTAGAGTAATCCATAGTTACACAACTATCATCATTCATAAAAGATATTTTTTCATGAACAATAGATCTCTCAATTGGTGCTTCATTAGCAAAATCAGGGAAGATTTTCTCAATACTATGAGCATATAATCTTCCTCCTGTCATATTTTTAGAACCAGAGAAGTTCCCTTTTTCAATTAAAAGAGTCTCTAATCCAGCATTAGCAAGCATGTATGCTGTGATACAACCTGCTAATCCTCCTCCTACAATTATCGCGTCAAATTTATCTTCAGACATAAATCACCTCAAATATTTTTTTTATTACCCTTTAAGTGCTTTTGTTACTGCAGGTAAAACAGTATATAAATCTCCAACTATTCCATAGTCTGCATAATCAAAAATAGGAGCATTTTTATCTTTGTTAATAGCAATGATAGTTTGTGAATCTTTTGCACCAACCATATGTTGAATTTGTCCAGAAATACCAATTGCTACATAAATTTCGGGTTTTGCCATAACACTTGAGATACCAATATATCTTTCATGTTCCATCCATTTTTCACCCTCAGCAATAGGTCTTGAACAACCAAGTTCTGCATCCATAACTTTACATAACTCTTCTGCTAATGAAATATCTTCTTGTTTTGAAATACCTCTACCAATAGCAACTATGCTTTTCGCTTTATTTAAATCAACACTACTTCCTTCTTTTGAAGTTTTTTCAATGCATTTTATTGAGTTTTTATTCTCTACAAAATCAACTTTTTGAGCTTCTCCTGTTTTACTTTCATCTTTTTGTATATTTTCAAAAGTACCACTAGCGATTACTGCAATAGAAGCTTCACTTGTAATAGTTTCTAAGCCATTTGCTAAACCACCATAAACCATATGTCTACAATTTATGTTATTATTCTCAATATTAATCTCAGATACTTCAGTTACTAGACCTGCTTCTAATTCAATACTTAATAAAGATGCCAATGATTTGCATCTTTTTGTTCCTGGCATTAAAATTAAAGATTTTCCTTCATTCATAATTACTTTAGCAATTGATTTTGAGTAGTTCTCAACAATATTCTTTGAGTCACTATTCTCAATTAAAAATACTTCATTTGCTCCATAAGCAAATGCTTCTTTACTCTCATCCTCAGTAAGAACAATCGCTTTTACATTTTCACCTAATTCTAATCCACCAGATATAACTTCTGCTAATCTTGAATAAGTATCACTAAAAACCCATACATTAGATAACTTGCTCATAAAAATTCCTTTACTTAAATAATTTTTCTTAAATTGTTTACAAATTCAGCGATTTGATCTTCACTATCACCTTCAATAATAATATGTGCTCTTTCTTTTTTCTTAGGAGCTTTAATCTCAACTAAATCAACTAAAGCTGAATCTTCAACTACAACTTCTTTAACATTTACAGGTTTTTTCCCTGCTGCTAAGATAGCTTTCATTCCAGGAATTGAAGGTTCATTAATATCAGCAGATACACAAATAACTGCTGGAAGAGGAACTTCTAGTACTTCTACTTCATTTTCTAAAGCTCTTTTTGCAATTATTTTATTTTCATCAATTGAAACAATTTCACTAATTCCATTTACAGTAGGAACATCTAATAATGCACCAAGTTTTATACCTGTTTGTTGTGCATATAAATCACCTGAACCATCTCCACATATTATTAAATCAAAACCTTGTTCTTTTGCTACTTCACTTAAGATTTTTGATGTTTGATGTGGTAATATATTTTCGTATTTTTCATTAGTAACCACTACAAGTTCATCTAAACCTCTAGAAAGCATATCTTTTCTAACTTTTACATTTTCAAGTTTTTTACCACCAACACTTAATGCAGTAATTGTTGCATTAGCATTCTCTTTTTTTATATCTACTGCTGTTTGAATAGCATTTAAATCAAACTGACTAATTTTTGGAGCAGCTTTGCTCGTATCTAAAGTTCCATCATTTTGAACCACAATATCTTGATCTTCTGGTACTAATTTGCAACCAACTAAAATTTTCATTTATTCTCCTTTATTTTTTAAATTATTTCCACTCAGCAAGAGCGAAGTTAAAATAGATCATGTCTGGGTCATTAGCATCAATAACTCTAAATCTAATAGAGTTATCATCCCATTTCCAGATTTGAGTTTTAACAGTACAACCAGGGAAAAGAGGTTTAGTAATTCTTGTTTTGAATCTTGTTAATCTATCACTATCACCATCTAAAATAGTATCAATGATATGTCTACAAGCAACACCAGCAGTACTAACAGCATGGCAATTAGGTTTAGGATAACCAACTTCTTGGGCATAATCCCAATCAACATGTTGAGGATGAGTATCACCAGAAAGTCTATAAATTAAAGCTCTATTTTCAGCAATTTTTTCAGTAACTTCAAAATCAGGTTTTCTCTCAGGGATTTCAACAATATCTTTAGGAGCTTTAGGACCATCCCAACCACCATCAAATATACAACAATCCCAACTTTCACAAGTGAAAAGTAAAGTGCCATCATCATCATAAGTTTCACCAATATGTTGAGCTAGAGTACCTCTACCTTCACCTCTGTCATATAAACCTTTTAATAAAACTTTAGTACTTAATTTACCTTCAAGCTTTTTCATAGGATTATGAAATTTAACATCAAAACTCCAGTGTAAAGAACCAGAATAATCATAACCCCAATCAATAGTTTTAGTAACTTCAGCATCAACAATAGGCATTGCACCAAAAGTAGGAAGCATTTTCATATTTTTTTCATAAACATATTTTAATCCAGTTTTACCATCAAATGCTGCACCACTTCCAAGTGCAAATAAACTTAATGATTTCCAGTCATAATCTCTTTGGAAAGGACCAAATGTTTGTCCTACCATCTCTGTTTTTATTGCCATCTTCTTTCTCCTTTTATTATTTAAAAGTCAATCTTATAATTTCATATAAAATATAATCAATAATTATAATCATGATTTTTTTATAATCAAAATAATACAATAATCATGATTTATTGTCAAGAACTTTTATAAAAAAATTAATTTTTAAAATAAAGTTTTTTTAAGAATAGCAAGGAAATAGTCATTTTAGAGCATTTTTATAATTATAAAAAATGCCCTAAAGATTCTTTTTTTATTTCTAAATAGTTTTGATTGTGTTTATTTGTAGGTGTAATTGAAGGAATTCTTTGTAAAATTTCAAAATTTTTTAAAGAATTTATTTTATTTGGATTGTTAGTTATCAAATTAATTTTTTTTATTTTATAGTAGTTTAATATATATTCAACAATTTTATAGTCTCTTAAATCAGTTTCAAATCCTAATTGATGATTAGCTTCAATTGTATTAAATCCTCTATCTTGAAGTTCATAAGCATTAACTTTATTAAATAAACCTATGCCTCTGCCTTCTTGTCTTAAATATATTACCATTCCATTTTCTTTTGAAATTAATTGTAATGCATGATGAAGCTGTGCTTGGCAATCACATTTTAAGGAACCAAGAGCATCTCCAGTTAGGCATTCACTATGAATACGAAGTAAAGTATTATCCAAAATGGGTTCTTTAAATATTACTAAATGCTCTTTATCTTTATCTTTAAAAGATTGAATCTTGAAGTCTCCATATTTTGAAGGAAGTTTTGCTATATTTGATATTTTAATATTCATCTTGAGTCCTTTATTGATTATTTTTAAAAAAATTTGCACTATTTTTTAAAGCTTTATTTGCTTCTGGCATAATTTTTGTATAGTGTAAAAAAGCATGCATAACTCCTTTAAATATTTGAAGTTCACAAGTAGTTCCATTTAACTCTAAGATCTCTTTCAATGTTATACTATCATCTAATAAAGGGTCAAGGTTTCCCACACACATGTAAGTTGGTGGAATCGAATAAGATAAATCAGCATTTAAACAATCATAATATTTTTTCTGTATTTCATCATCTTTAAAGTAACAAGCTTCATAAAATTCAATATCCTCTTTTGTTAAAGAGTCATGTTTATTTCCTAATAGTCTTCTTGAGGTAGAGTCGTTAAGCCCATAAATTCCATAATATAAAATCATTGTTTTTATATATGAATTATCTTTATATTCATCTCTTAAATAAAGATTTGTATTAAAAGCAATATTAGCACCAGCAGAATCACCCATAAGTGATATACTATTTTTATTTATATTAAATTCTTGTGCATTTTTATGTAAATAGTTTGCAATAAATGCACACTCTTGTATTGCTATTGGATATTTATACTCAGGAGATAGTTTATAGTCAATTGCTACAACTATGCTTTTACTATGTTTAGAAAAATATTTTATCATTCTTTCATGTGTTTTAGGGCTACCAACTATAAAGCCACCACCATGTATAAATAAAGTACAGTTTAGATTATTATTGTTATTTGGATAATAAATATGTAAAGTTATATCTCCATATTCTCCTTGAATAACTCTTTTTTCTTCTTTTAACTCAAGATTGTTTTCATTCCAGTATGCTCTTTCTTTTATATAGTTTTCTCTTCCTTCTTCAATACTATTTGAAATAGAGGGATTATTTTTAGCAAACTCTTCTTGATAGTCAAGAACTTCTTTCATCTGTTTTGTAATGTAATTGTTAATGTTGATTTTATTCATTATTCTAACCTATAATCATGATTTTATTTTTTGTATGTATTATATAATTATCATGATTACTTGTCAACAAAGAATTAGATTAGTTAGTTTAAATTAAATGACTATTTTACTTTTTCATTAATTTCTTATAATAATCTTCTAATATATGCTTATATTTTGGTTTTAAGTAGAAGCCAAAAAGTTGATAATAATACTTCATTGTTATTTGAATTGCTTCAGCTTTTGTCATATTGTCTTTTTTTACATCTTCTATTATGGTTTTTGTAAATCTTAAACAAATATCATTAAAATCATTTGCATTTTCTTCATTTAAATATCCATCTTTAATACAGTTGTCAAGCATTGTAAAACTTCTTGAATAGATATTATTTAAATGATACATTGTATTTAAAAATTGTGGAGTCTCTTTCTCTTTACTTGGATATAATTCATAATATTGATTAGTGTACTCTTCAAATTTTTCTCTATCTTGGGAAAAGAATAGTAATTCAAATATGTCAGGTTCACTATATGCATGTTCACTAAAGCATAAACATACTGACATATATACTTCAATAGAATTTTTACAATTAGCTACACTTTTATATAGATGTTTGTTATAATTTTCAAGATGGTTCATAGTTGCTAAAAAAATAAGGTGTGTTAGATTATCAAAATAGTTATATAAGGTAGCACTTGTATACCCCGCTAAGTCAGCAGTTTTTCTAATTGTAACAGATTCAATTCCTTCTTTTTGGATTATCTCTTCTGCTGATTCTATGAAATATTTCATTATTCTTTCTTGCTTAATTTTTACTCTTTTTTCTTTTTGTTCCAAAGTTTTCAATCTCCTTTAAAATTTAATTAATGATAATTTTTTTTACTTATATAAAATATAATCATGATTATAAATCAATTCATATTTTATATTGCTGAATAAAAGTGATTAACTTTTCATTGATAGTTTAAGATTTATTGCGTCTTCATAAGCAAAAGCCCAATAATTTATAAGTAAAATAGAGATAATAATTCCACTAATAATTATTATCCATGCAAATATCTTATCTTTTTTATAGTCTAATATATTGCTTTCTTTTTTAGGTAAAATGTGAAGAAATATTTGAAATTTTATTTCTTCTTTTGTTTTCATTTGATTTTGAGAACCTAAAATACCAGATAAAATACTTACAAATGTTGCAATAAAAAATGGATGTAAAAAATTCTCCAAAGGAATATCAAAATATTCTTTTAAAAATCTTGCAATAATAAATGTTAAAAAACCACTAATCATTGCATAATAAGCACCTCTTTCAGTGAGTTTTTTACTCCATACACTAGCAAATGCTACATATCCCCATGAAGCAGCAATTATTGTACTTGCAAACCATGCTAAAACTCTAATTGAAAGAATATTATAATGTGCAATAATTAGTATAATAATACTAAAAATAAAGAGAACTATTCTTGTAAAATTTAATTGTTTTTTTTCATTTTTGAATTTTATATCAAGAATGTCACTTGAAATACTAAAACTAACAACTGATAAGAATGTAGAAGCAGAAGAGAGTCCAGCTGCCATTATACCTGTAAGAAGAAGCATTCCTACAATCTCAGGCATTGCTTTATATGCAGCCCATATAATTACTTCTTCAGGTTTTTGCATATTTGGATTAATTTGGATAATACTAATTGCAATTAAATATAAATAAAAAAGGAACAAAACTGTTATCAATGCTGTTAAAACACCAGATCTAAAGATTACATGTTCATTTTTTGCCATAAGGTTTCTACCTGCTTGCCAAGGACTTACACTAACTGTAATCATCCAAATAATACCCATAGTAACTGCATAAAATAGTGAATTGTTATCAATCCCTTTATAGCTTAACATGCCATCAGGAGCTAAAGGATTATTTACTAAGTTTGTAACTAAGTTTGCAATTCCTCCAGTAGAGTTAAATACATAGCTTCCTGCAACAATTGTTACAGATAAAAAGAAAATACACATTATTGTATCAGTTAAAATTACACCCTTTGAACCAGAATAGAGTGTAAAAATCATAATACATCCCCAAGAAATCAAAAGAGCACTAGTTTCATTAAAGCCTGTAAGTGATTGCATTAAGATTGAAGTACCTTTTATAACACTTAGAAAGTATGCACTTAATGATATAACTGTTACAATTCCTGCAAAACGCTTAATTCTTAAGCTATTAAATCTTTTAAAAAAGTATGAAGGCATAGTATTAACTTTTGCTCTTCTAATGAAGCGACCAAAAAGAAGTGGACCAATTACATAGCCAGATGCACATATTGTATTAATTAAAACAATAGAAGTAATATATCCACTATATGCATAAGCTGTATCACCCATAAAGCCATTTATGCTAAGCATTGAGGCAAACATTGTTCCTGTGATTAAAAAAGTACTTGCATTTCTTCCTGAAACATAATAATCTTCAACATTTTTTACTTTTCTTCCAGCATAAAATCCTACTAGTAAATATATCAGTATACTAGTAATTACTCCCCATAAATAAATATTCATTAAGAGCCTAAAGTTTTTTCTGTTTAGAAGTTACTTTTTCTTGTTCTTTATTAAGGTTTAGAGTTAAAATTAAACCTGATAATGTTATGCAACTTCCAATCAAAATTGAATATAAAATCTCATTCATATCTATCCCTATCCTTAACTATTTTTCTTTAAGCTCTAGAGATGATTATATAGAAATCATGATTTTTTGTCAATTAATTTAACTTTAAATACTAAAATAAAATATTAAAATTAATTTAAGTAAATGAACTTATATTTCATTTACTATTGATGCAATATCATTATTTTCATTTACTAATACAACAGTTGGTTTATAAGTATCTAATTCAATTTCACTATATGAGGCATAAGCAATAACTATTATTTGATCGCCAATCTCTACCTTTCTAGCAGCAGCTCCATTTAAGCACATATCTTTACTTCCTGCTTTACCTTTAATTATGTATGTAGAAAATCTCTCTCCATTGTTGATATTGACAATATCAACTTTTTGTCCTAGCTTAAATTTTGCAGCTTTCATTAGCTCTTCATCAATTGTAATTGAACCTACATAATTCAAATTTGCATCAGTTACTGTTGCTCTGTGTATTTTACTATATAGCATAGAAAAATTCATTTTTATCCTTTATTTAAATATAGATGTTCCAAGGGCTTCATTATATGGAATTGCCCAGTATTTAATTAGAAAACTACTAATAACAAAACCTGCAAGTATTAGTGTCCACCCAAATATTCTATCTTTTTTATATTCATTTATTATACTTTCAGAACTAGGTATTTTGTGTAGATTATTAAAAAAATCCACTTCAGTTTTTGTTCTTCGTTCTTTATATGAGCCAAGTATTCCCAACGTAGCACTACCAAAAATAGCAAGGAAAAATGGGTCAAAAATATTATCAAGTGGTAAATTAAACATCTCTTTTAATATTTTTGTGATGAAAAATATTAAAAATCCACCAACCATTGAGTAGTAAGCACCTTTTTCTGTAAGTTTTTTACTCCATACACTAGCAAATGCTACATATCCCCATGAAGCAGCAATTATAGTACTTGCAAACCAAGCAATTATTCTAATTGAAGAAAGGTCAAGATATGCTAAGCCTAAAGCAATTAAGCTAACTATAAAAACAATAAGTCTAGTAAAATTAATTTTTGAACTATCTTTTTTGAACTTCACATCTAAAATATCACTTGAAGTACAAAAGCTAACAACAGATAAAAATGTTGAAGCAGATGAGAGTCCTGCTGCCATAATTCCTGTTAGAAGTAAAACACCAATCAATTCTGGCATTACTTCAAATGCAGCCCAAATAATAACTCTTTCAGGTTCTTGCATATTTGGATTAATTTGAATAACACTAATTGCCATTAGATATAAATAAAGTAAAAAAAATACACTTAATAAAACACCTATAGTTCCAGCACGAAAAATAATATGTTCATTTTTAACCATTAAATTTCTACCTGCTTGCCAAGGACTAACTGCAACAGTAATCATCCAAATTATCCCCATAGTAAAACCATAAAATAGTATATCAAAAATACTTTTGCCATTAGTATTTCCATGAAAACTTAGTAAACCATCAGGAGTATTTGGATTATTTACCAAATTTGTAATTAGATTCGATATTCCTCCAGAGGCATTAAATATATATTGACCAGCAACAATAGTTGCAATAAGAAAGAATATACACATTATTGTATCTGTAATTAAAACACCTTTTGAACCAGAGTAAAGAGTAAAAAATACAATACATGACCAAGCAAGTAACAAGCAAGTTTCCTTACTAAAACCTGTCATACATACCATTAAAATTGCTGTACCTTGTAAAACACTTAATAAATATGCACTTAGTGAGACTACAGTAATTATTCCTGCAAACTTTCTAATTCTTATGCTATTAAATCTTTGCCAAAAATATGTGGGCATAGTATTAGCTTTTGACCTTCTAATATATCGTCCAAAATACAAACCTCCAATAATATATCCACAAGCACAAATAGTATTTAATAAAACTAAAGTTGTAATATTTCCATTGTATGCATAGGCAGTATCGCCCATAAATCCATTTGTACTAAGCATAGAAGCAAACATAGTACCACTAATAAATATTGTAGTGGCATTTCTTCCTGAAACATAGTAGTCATTTATGTTTTTAACTTTTCGTCCAACATAAACTCCTACTACTAAATAGACTAACATACTAAGTAATACACCTATAATATAGCTGTTCATATTTTCTGTCTTTTTTTATTGATAGTTGTTGATAAGTTTTTTTGTTCTTTTAATAAATGATAGTTTAATAAAGAACCAACAAAGACTAAACAGCCTCCAATGAATAAAGAAAATACTATTTCACCCATAACTTTACCTTTATTATGAAAAAAATAGAGTTGGTTTTTACCAACTCTATATATAATTAAAAGTAGAGGTTTCTACTTAAGCCTTAAATTATTTCCACTCAGCAAGAGCGAAGTTAAAATAGATCATGTCTGGGTCATTAGCATCAATAACTCTAAATCTAATAGAGTTATCATCCCATTTCCAGATTTGAGTTTTAACAGTACAACCAGGGAAAAGAGGTTTAGTAATTCTTGTTTTGAATCTTGTTAATCTATCACTATCACCATCTAAAATAGTATCAATGATATGTCTACAAGCAACACCAGCAGTACTAACAGCATGGCAATTAGGTTTAGGATAACCAACTTCTTGGGCATAATCCCAATCAACATGTTGAGGATGAGTATCACCAGAAAGTCTATAAATTAAAGCTCTATTTTCAGCAATTTTTTCAGTAACTTCAAAATCAGGTTTTCTCTCAGGGATTTCAACAATATCTTTAGGAGCTTTAGGACCATCCCAACCACCATCAAATATACAACAATCCCAACTTTCACAAGTGAAAAGTAAAGTGCCATCATCATCATAAGTTTCACCAATATGTTGAGCTAGAGTACCTCTACCTTCACCTCTGTCATATAAACCTTTTAATAAAACTTTAGTACTTAATTTACCTTCAAGCTTTTTCATAGGATTATGAAATTTAACATCAAAACTCCAGTGTAAAGAACCAGAATAATCATAACCCCAATCAATAGTTTTAGTAACTTCAGCATCAACAATAGGCATTGCACCAAAAGTAGGAAGCATTTTCATATTTTTTTCATAAACATATTTTAATCCAGTTTTACCATCAAATGCTGCACCACTTCCAAGTGCAAATAAACTTAATGATTTCCAGTCATAATCTCTTTGGAAAGGACCAAATGTTTGTCCTACCATCTCTGTTTTTATTGCCATCTTCTTTCTCCTTTTAACAACAAGATTGTCTTAATACATCTTTTTTTAGTTTTCCTAAACATGTTTTAGGAAGACTATCGCAGATTTCAACTTTACTAGGGATCTTAAAATCTGCTAGATATTTTTGACAATAATCTATAATTTCATTTTCTGTTAAAACTTCACTATTTTTTAACACAACAAATGCTTTGATTAATTCACAGCATATTTTATCAGTGACTCCAATTACTGCACTTTCGAGTATTTTAGGATGGGAAGATAAAAGGGTTTCGATTTCACTAGCCGAAACATTCTCTCCAGCGCTTTTTATAAGGTTTGACTTTCTATCTACAAAATAAAAATAACCTTCTTCATCGACATATCCTGTATCACCAGTATGAAACCATCCATTGTTATTTAAAACTTTTTTTGTTTCATTTTCATCTTGATAGTATCCATTAAAAATAGTCTTTCCTGGTATACCTTTTATATAAATTTCGCCAATAGTATTAGGAGTTACTTCTTCATTGTTTTCATTTATAATTTTCACTTCATATGAAAAACCTACTTTTCCAATTGATGGCCATTTTCTTTTATCGTGGGGACGATCTCCAATAAGACCAACTATTGTTTCAGTCATTCCATATGATGTTAATAGTTTTACGTTAAATCTATCGATGAATGCATCTTTGTCTTTTGTAGGTAATGTTAAATAATAAAATACTTCTCTTAAGCAATGGTTTCTTTCCCATGCTTTTTTAGGCTGAAGAAGTAAAGTACAAATAATTTTTGGAATACATTCAGTGATTGTAGCTTTATAACTACATACTTGATTCCAAAATTTTCTTGCACTATATTTTTCTAACAATACAAGTGTTGCACCTGAGCTAAATGTTGGCATAGCAGCAGTACATTGGAAGTCAATATGCCATGCAGGCATAACTGTCATATAAATATCATTTTCTGATAGTTGACATTGCCATGATGTATAATGTCCAGCAAATAATAGATTGTAGTGGCTAATTACTACACCTTTTGGTAATGATGTCGTTCCAGAAGTAAATAAAATTTCTGTTGTATCTTGATTATTAATTTCAACTTTATTAAGTAGGGAAGTACTTTGTTTTTTATACGAATTGTTAAAATTGATGAAATTATCAAAACTCTTATCTTCTACTCTTGCAATTAAAATATTTTCTATAGTACATTTTGAATCTTTAATTATTCGTTTGTAAACATCTAAAAATATTTCTTCTGTAACAACAATTTTTGGTTTACATTTATTTATTATGTATGATGTCTCATTATATAAATAGTGTGCATTAATAGGAACCATAATGGCTCCTATTTTACAAAGGGCAAACCAACTGAACAAAAGTTCTGGACAATTATTAATATGTAATGCAACTCTATCTCCTTTTCTTACTCCTAAGCTAAGGAATAGATTTGCTGTTTTGTTTATGTTCTCATTCATTTTTAAGTATGAATATTTATATGTATTTGCGTTTATATCCTCAAAAATTAAAGCAGTTTTTAAACCATATTGCTTTGCTAAATGATCCCATAATTGTCCTACACTTTTTTGTTCAATAATATCCATTGAAATACCTCTTTACTAAATTTATCCTATATTAATAATTTTATTCTTTGCTAATTCATTAATGCTATCTTCTGAGTAACCAAGCTCATTTAAAATACCTTTAGTATCCATTCCGTAAGATGGTTTTGCTCTCCAGATTTTCCCTGGGTTATTTTTAAACTTAGGCATTACATTAGGACCTGTTACTTTTTTACCTTCCATTGATTCCCATTGAGTAAATGAATCTCTTGCAATATATTGTGGATTTGATTGAAGTTCATGAGCATCAAGAACTTTTGCTCCAGCAATTTTATATTTTGCAAGTAAGGCTAATGCTTCTTCAATTGTTAGTGCTTCAAAGTACTCATCTAATTTATCTTCAAAAAGTTGTGATGCTGACATCTTTCTTGAAATAAGTTGAGTACCTTCTGGAATTTCTTCTGTACCAATGTATTCTGAAATACCAAGTAGATTAAAAATCTCTTTAACTTGATTTCCTCCAACTACTTCAAATACGATATATCCGTCATTACATTTATATAATCCACAACCAGCGTATAGAGGGTCTTTCCCTTTAATCATTCTAGGACACATTTCACCACCGTTTAAGTAGTCCATCATGTAATATTGACCAACTCTTAACATTACTTCATACATAGCAACATCAATACTTTCACCAATACCTGTTTTTTCTGCATTATAAACTGCAGCTAAAACAGAACTAGTTACAGCAAATCCTGCCATATAATCAGCTGTATATGGAAATGCTGGCATTGGCTGATCAACATCTCCATTTTGCATTAAATAACCACTAAAAGCTTGAGCAATTGTATTATATGCTGCTAAATGTGTGTACTCTTCTGTACCGTATTGACCAAAACCAGATAAGTGCCCAATTACTAATTTTTTATTTTTTTCCCATAAAAGTTCATCTGTAATACCTCTTTTAGCAAAAGCAGGACCTTTACTAGCTTCAATAAATACATCAGCATCTTCTATTAGTTTTAAAAATACTTCTCTTCCTTCTTCTGAAAATACATTCAAAGATAATGCATGAAGATTTCTTCTTGATAACTCAGGATAATTTTCTTGCACTCTAATCGTATCAGGATACGCAGAATGTTCAATCCAAATCACTTCTGCTCCCCACTCAGCAAACATTTGTGCTGAAAAGGGACCTGCAATCTCAATTGCAGAAAAAACCACTTTCATTCCAGAAAGTGGACCAAATTTAGGTGTTTGTATTTTATTTGACATAATTTTCCTTGCTTATCTATATTTTTTTAGAACTTGTCGTCCTAATGTTAAGATTTGCATTTCATCAGAACCACCAGAAAGTCTATCAATTCTTAAGTCTCTCCAAAATCTTCCAACTCTATGACCTGTTACTCCAATACCACCAAGAACTTGCATTGATGTATCAATAACTTCAAATGCTGCATTCGCACAATAGTATTTGCACATTGCAGAATCACCTGAAGTTGCTATTCCTTCATCAGTTTTCCATGCAGTTTCAAAAATCATATTTTTCATTGAGTTAAGTTTAATTGCCATATTTGCAAATTTTTCTTGGATTAATTGAGTTCTACCAATTGCTTCTCCAAATTGAACTCTTTGGTTTGCATATTTTGCAGCATCTTCAAATGCACATAATGCAACACCATAGTTTGTGCAAGCAACTAAAAATCTCTCATCATCAAATTCAGCTTTAACTCTATTGAAACCTTCACCCTCAGCTCCAAACATATCTTTTTCTTCTAATTCAACATTATTAAAAACAACTTCACAACAACTATCCATTCTAAGACCTAGTTTTTCTAAAGGAGTTAATTTAATGCCTGCTTTTTTCATATCAATAAACCATTCAGAGAAAATAGGTTTTTCACTATTTGCATCTTTTGCCATAACAATTAAATATGGAGTATGTAAACTACTTGTAATAAAGCATTTTTGACCGTTTAAATAAACCTTTCCATTCTCTCTTTTATAAGTTGTTTGTAAACTTCCAACATCTGACCCTGCACTTGGTTCTGTAATTGCAGAGTTAAACATTTGTTCACCCGTTCCTCTAAATTCAAAGATTTTATCAATTTGTTCTTGCGTACCATGTCTTAAAATAGTACTAAATCCTGGCAACTGATATAAGATATAAGTAGGTGCACCATGTCTTCCTAACTCTTCCCAAATAGCAGCAAGTGTAACCATAGATTCACCCATTCCTCCATGCTCTTCTGGTAAAAGCATAGTATCAATACCAAGTTCGGCTAACTCTTTTACCCATTTAATTGGATATTCATGCTTCTCATCACATTGGGCAAAATAAGCTTCCCAATTTTCTCTTTCCATTAATTCTTTTACACCATCAACAAAAAGTTCTTGTTCATCAGTTAATTTAAAACTAATCATATTTATGTTCCTTTTTAAAATTTATTTTTTATTTTAATACCATTTATTTTTCTTGGAATCTTTAAAGAAAGAGACTAAAATCAAGATATTTACAAAGAATAGTGGACAACCACCAGCAATAATTGCAGTTTGAAGTGGTTTTAATCCTCCAAGTGCTAAAAGTGTAACACCAATAATTCCAACGATTAATGACCAACCAATTCTTACCCATAACGGAGGTTCACTATAACCTGAGGCTTCTTTACAAGTAGACATTGCAAGAGTATATGAACAAGCATTAATTAATGTAACTGTTGCAATAAAGCAAAGAATAAAAAATCCCCAAATAGTGATTGTTGCAAATGGAAGCGAAGCCCATGTTTCAATAATAGCTCTTGGAATACCTTCAGTTTTAGCAATTTCAGGTAAATTTGCTAAACCTTTAATCATTACATTAACTGTATTACTTCCTAAAATTGTCCACATTGCCCATGTAGTAAGAGTAAGTCCAGCAACCATATTTAAACAAATTTCTCTAACTGTTCTACCTCTTGAAATTCTTGCAAGGAAGATGCACATTTGGATTCCAAAAGTTACCCACCATGCCCAATAAAATACTGTCCAACCTTGAGGAAATCCACCTTCTCTAATAGGATCAGTATAAAAAAGCATTCTGCTTAAACTATCTAACATAACACCAACAGAATCTGTAAAATAATTAACTGTAAATGTAGAAGCCCCTACAATAAGTACCCAACCAAGCATAATAATTGTTAAATAACTTCTTATATCACTTGCAGCTTTAATACCTTTATTTAAACCAAAAGCAACACAAATTGCATTAAAAACTACCCATGCTGAGATAATCATTGTATCAAGTTGTAAAGTTCTTTCAATCCCAAATAACCATTCCATACACTCAGTTACAAGTGGAGTTGCTAAACCTAAACTTGTACCCATTGCTAGAATAAGAGCGACAATATAAAAATTATCAATAATTGTTCCTAACCAGCCATTTGCAAGTTTTTTCCCAACAGTTGCTTCAATACAACCACTTGGTCTCATTACATTGATTTTTTTTACCCAAATAAAGTAACCAAAAGCAACAGTCAATACAGCATAACCAGCCCAAGGTAATGGACCCCAATGGAATAAACTATATGCCAATCCAAACTCTTTTGCAGCAGGAGAAAATGCCTCATTTGCAAAAGGAGGGTAAGCTATATAATAGTAAGCTTCAATTGTTCCCCAGTAAAGTACTGCTGCTGAAGTACAAGAAGCAAACATTAAGAAAATCCAACTGAATGTACTAAATTCAGGTTTCTCATCACCTAAAGTATTGTTTTTCATTGGACCAAAAACTAACCAAGCCCAAATAATTCCAAATACAACCATATACCATTCAAAAGCCCAACCCCAGCTATTAGTAATGTAACTAAAAACTTTACTAATCATTGCATTTGAAGCATCTAAGTCTTGAACTACTAAATAACCAAGAATAACAACTACAATTAATGAGGGAAAAAAAATCTTAGGCTCAATACCTACTTTTTTTGTCTCCATTTTTAAACCTCCGTTTAAAATAAATTTTTCTTGCAAATAATTAATAAAATATATTTGAAAGAAAAAAAGAATTAAAACCATAAATTTAATCACGATATTAGAAATATCGTGATGTTTAAATAATCATGATTTGTTAATGAAAATGATACACTAATCATGATTTATTGTCAAGAACTTAAATATAAAAATTAATAAAAAAAATTAAATAAATAACTATTAAGATGTATTAATTTGTAAAAGTATTGTTAAGCGATAAATTTTCTTTTGAATAGATAGAAATATTTAAAATTAATAAAAAAATAAAATTAATTCTATGTGGTATAAAGTTTTGAATATTAATAAAAAAAGATATAAGATATGTATGAAGCAAATGCTACATACATAACTATTATTATTCTGAGAATTTGTTTTTTACATTCATATACATATGTAAAACATCAATTGCAGCAGGTGTTACTCCTGAGATTTCACTTGCATTGAATAGTGTAGGTGGTTTTGCTTTTTGAAGTTTTTCTATTACTTCATTTGATAATCCAGGAATTTCATTGTAGTTAAAATCTTCGGGAATTTTTAATTTAAGCATTTTTTGCATTTTTTCTATCTGTTTTTCTTGTTTTTTTACATATCTGTAATATTTTGCTTCAATAATGATTTGTTCTTTTAAGTATGGTTCAACATCTTTAAGTGATGGCACTAATTCGTCAAATTTTTCAGATGTTACTGTATTTCTTCCTACAATATCAATCAATAAAGCTCGGTCTTTAATTTTATCTTCACCTAATTTTGATAAAAGTTCAAGATTCTCTTTTTTTGAAGTAAACCATTCATTTTCCATAAAAGAGATTGCATTATTTATTACTTCTCTTTTATTCTCTATTTTTGACATAGTTTTATCATCAATAAGTCCAAGTTCATATCCATATTTACTTAGCCTTAAATCAGCTGTTTCTTCTCTTAAAAGTAATCTATATTCTGCTCTACTTGTAAACATTCTATAAGGTTCATTTGTTCCTTTAGTTACTAAATCATCGATTAAAACTCCAATATACGCTTCATCTCGTCTTAGTATTAAAGGTTCTTTATTATCAATTGATAAACATGCATTTATACTTGCCATTAGTCCTTGAGAAGCAGCTTCTTCATATCCAGTTGTTGCATTGATTTGTCCAGCAAGATATAAATTATTTACTTTTTTTGTTTCTAATGTATGTTTTAATTCTGTTGGATCAACATAATCATACTCAATTGCATATCCATATCTTATAATTTTTGCGTTTTCTAAACCTTTGATTGAATGTACCATTTGTTTTTGAACATCAATAGGTAAAGAAGTACTAAGTCCATTGATATAATATTCTGTACACATCGCAGTTTGAGGTTCTAAAAATAGTTGATGTCTGTCTCTTTCACTAAATCTATTTACTTTATCTTCAATACTTGGGCAATATCTTGGTCCATTACCTTTGATTTGTCCTGTAAATAAAGGAGCTCTATCAAAGTTTGAACTAATTGTTGAGTGAGTTCCCATATTTGTGTATGTAATATAGCATGGATATTGAGTAGGATTAAATTTACTTTTATCTGTTCTAAATGAGAAAGGTGTAGGTTTCTCATCACCTCCATGCTTTTCCATAACAGAAAAATCAATAGAATTTGAATCAATTCTTGAAGGTGTTCCTGTTTTTAGTCTTCCTACATTTAATCCCATCTCTTTTAATTGCGTAGATAGTGTTGTTGATGGAAGTTCCCAAGCTCTTCCTGCTTCATACTGGTTTTGTCCTATATGAATAAGACCTTTCATAAAAGTACCAGTTGTAAGAATAACTTTTTTTGCTAAGAATTCTTCTGTTAATTTTGTTTTTACTCCAATAACATCATTATTTTTATCTAATATAAGTGAAGTTACTTCGTCTTGATAAATTTCTAAATTATCAGTTTTGTGGCATACTTCTCTCATGTAATATCTATATTTATCCATGTCAATTTGTGCACGACTTCCTTGTACTGCTGCACCTTTTGAAGCATTTAAAACTCTAAATTGAATTCCAGTTGCATCTGTACAAAGTCCCATCTCTCCACCAATTGCATCTAGTTCTCTTACTAAATGCCCTTTGGCAAGTCCTCCAATTGCTGGATTACATGAAGCTGCTCCGATTTGTTCAACTAGCATAGTGATTAAAAGAGTTTTTTTACCCATTCTTGCACTAGCTAGTGAAGCTTCTATTCCAGCGTGTCCGCCTCCAACGACGATAATGTCATAGTTCATTTTGTCTCCGTAAAATTTCTGTTAAGTTTATTGAAAAACAGTATTATTGAGTCTAAATTATCTGTTTTCGTAAAGTTTTCTAGGTTTTGAAGCATTTTTGAATAGTTGTTAATTGTAATAAAAATAAGCTTCCAAATATTTTTTGTATAATACCAAAAAAATGAAATTATTCAAAATATTTTTAATAAAAAAAAGCTAATTTTTTAAATTTGTAGAAGGAAAGCTTTTAAAAGCTTTCCCATTCATTAGATTTTTCTATTTTTTTATCATGTTTCTTATGTAATTTTTCTATATCTTGGGTGTTTTGAATAGTATTACTTTTAATTTTTTGTGCTTTAACTTCAGTTTTCCCAATAAACTCTTTTGAGTTAGTATCTTTAATAATTTGTCGAGCAATAATATGAGTTTGGCTCGCTATATTTTGTGTTTGACTTGCAATATTTGCATTCTCTTGTGTTTGTTTATCTAAATGAGTAATAGCATCATTAATTTGAGTTATTCCACTTTCTTGTTCTTTACTTGCATTTGTAATCTCTTTTATTCTATTTGTTGCATCATTGATATTTACTAATAGTTCTTCATAACCTTTTATCATTTGAGTACTAATATCTTTACCATGATTTGCTTTTGTAGTTGCATTTTCTACAATAGTCTTTATTTCATTTGCTGCATCAGCACTTCTATTGGCTAAATTTCTAACTTCTTGTGCAACAACTGCGAAACCTTTTCCTGCTTCTCCTGCAGTTGCAGCCTCTACTGCTGCATTTAAACTTAAGATATTTGTTTGAAAAGCAATTTGATCAATTACTGAAATTGATTCATTAATTAAAGATACTTGTGCCGTAATCTCATCCATAGAATCAGTAGTATTTTTTGCATTATCTTGTCCTTCTTTAGCAGAAACCACAAGTTTATTAGCTGCTATACTCATTTTAGAAACATTTTCATTATTGTGTACAATAGCACTCGTGATTTCTTCTAAACTGGCAGCTGTTTCTTCCAAACTTGTGGCAGTTTCATTTGATGCTTTATTTAAAAAGTTTACATTATTATTTAATTCATCAGAAGCATTTCCTAAGGTTAAACCAACTTCTAAAGATTGTTGTAATAAGTTTGAAACTTCCTTACCTAAGTTATTGATACTTTGTTCAATTTGTGCATTTGCATTTGGAATAGCTTTTGTAAAATCATATTCTGAAAACTTATTTAATACTTCTAGAATAGTATTTATATTTTTTCCCACTTTTTTTTCTAATGTATTTAGCATATCATTGAAATTTTGAGTTAGTTTAATTAGTTCAGGAGTTGAAGCAGTTGCATCAATTCTTTTTGTAAGGTCACCATCATTAATATTTGAAACGACTTTAATAACATCTTCAACTGCCTTTTGGTCTTTAATTAGGCTAGTTTCAATTTTATCAATATTATTATTAATATCTTTTGCCATTTTTCCAAATTCATCTTGAGTTTTTAAATCTATTCTTTTTACATTACTTGTTTGTTTATTTAAATAATTAAAGAAATTTGATAATCCTAATGTAATCGTATTTAGATTTTTATTTAATATTCTTGTATTATAGATAATTATTAATGATACTACTAAAAAGCCAAGGATACTTCCAAAAATTGATATCATTCTGATATTGGTTGCTTCTTGAAGATACTCATTTTTAGGAGCATTTATTAATAAAGCCCAATTTACACCTGTGTTTGAGATTTCAAATGGTTCTAAATAAAAATGAGAAATTAAATTAGCATCATTTTTTTTATCAAATGTATAAGACTCATTATTTGAAATTTTCTCTGGAAGAGATTTCTCTTGTTTGTTTGAAGATATTTTTTTAATATTTTTCATAAGAAATTCTTTATTAGGGTGTCCTAGTATATTACCTTTTTCAGATAGTAAAATAGCATACCCAGTATCATAAAGTTTTATTTTAGAAATATCTTCTGCAATTTTCTCTAAAGATATATCAATTCCTACAGCTCCAATAAATTCCTTATTATTATAAATAGGTACTGAAATTGTAGTCATAAGTAGAGTTTGTCCATCTACATTGTACATATAAGGTTCAGTAATATACTCTTTACCACTTTTATATGGTCCAAAAATCCAAGGTTTCTTCTCTTTGGGACCAACTGTACCTGGAGTTACTTTAATATGTCCATTATTAGATTTAGTAAAAAACGGGCAATACTTACCATCTGTGTTGTAATATTTTTTTTCAGATATTCTTGTAAAGTCAAGTGAAAAAATCTTACCAGGTTCAGGTCCAATCCATGCACCAATAGCATAAGGATTTTTTTCTAAAGTGTTATACACCATTTTTGCAATTGAATCTTCTGAGTATACACCAGTTTGAATAACGGCTTCAATAGATGCAGCTAAACTATAAGCTGCAACTACAGCTTTCTCGGGAACTTGTTTTACTTTTTGTAAATCAACATTTGCTTGATTTATTAATAATTCTTCAGAAATATTTTCTGCACTATCAAACGATTTCGTTGTTATTACTAAAGTCGTAAGTAGATAAGATAGAAAAACAACACTTAAAACACTAAATAAGAGTTTTTTTGAAAAGCTCATTTTTTTTAACATAATATGCTCCATTTGTAAAATTATCATGATTTTTTATTGAAGTAGTATAATACAACTATCATGATTTTTTGTCAAGATATAAAATTACAAAATTAGTATAATTTTTTAAATATACTTATATTTTTGATTTTAAGACTATTTAAAAAGAATAATCTTATAATCACAAGGTATACAATTATTTATAAAATAAAAAGGAATATAGTGTTTACAGGATTAATTAGAGAAATGGCTGATGTTTTAAGCTTAAAAAATGGTTTTTTGACATTAAAAGCAGAGTATAAACCAAAAATAGGTGATTCAATTGCTGTAAATGGTGCTTGTTTAACGGTTGTAAGAGTTGCAACTGGCACTTTTACTGTTGAATTATCTTTAGAATCACAAAGAATCTTAGCAATGGAAAACTATAGAGGAAAGGTTCATATTGAGCCTGCAATGATGATGGGTGATAGATTTGAGGGACATATTGTTCAAGGGCATATTGATTGCTTGGGAACTGTTAGTTCAATAAAGAAAAATGGAACATCAACAGATTTTATTATAAGTTTGCCAAAAGATTATTCTAAATATATAATTCCAAAAGGAAGTATTTCTATTGATGGAGTTTCTCTTACTGTAAATGATGTCTATGATAAAAGTTTTAGGCTTACTATTATTCCACACACTATAGAAAATACTTTGTTTAAAACTTATAAAGTTGGAACAAAAGTAAATTTAGAAACAGATATGTTTGCAAGATATATTTTCAATATGTTCAAAAGTAATGAAAAGAAATTATCTTGGGATGATGTTGATAGTATTATGGCTAGTTATTAATGCACAGAAGAGTATTTTTAGTAAATAGTTCACTTTTTAGTGCAACAGCTTTGCTAAATGCAAAAGGGCTATTTGATGCTAAAAATTCTCTTTTATGGTCAGTGATTGAAGAGGTTTTGGAAATAGTTTTTCCAAAAACTAAACATATGCCAAGTGCAAGTGAATTTGGCGCAGTTGATTATTTATTGAAAAATATAAATCATAAAACTTTTGATAAAGATGATTTAAACTATTTACTACAAGGTGCAAAAGATTTTAACTCATCTTTTCCTAAATTTTTAAAAGCTTCACTTGAAGAAAAAAATAGAATTATTAAGCAAGTTTCACAAAACTCATATGGTCAAAACTGGTTATCTTATTTAATATATTATGGTATAGAAGCAATGCTTAGTGATCCTATATATGGTGGAAATAAAAATCAAATAGCATATGAATCTTTGAAATTTCAAGCAGGAGAGCCAAGACCTAAAGTTAAATATGGAAAAACTGATGGTTTATGATATTTGTATTATAGGAAGTGGTGCAGGAGCAGCACCTATTGCTTATGAACTTAGCAAAGCAGGTAAAAAAGTTGTAATTTTAGAAAAAGGTTCTATTTATACTGAAAATGATTTCTCAAAAGATGAATTAGCTTTTGTTCGAAAAAGTGTATTAACTCCAAATTTAAAAGAGCAATACCATACAATAGAAGAGTTTGTAAATAAAAAATGGGTCAAATTCCCCACTTATGAAACAGCTTGGAATTGGTGGAATGGAAGTTTACTTGGCGGTTCTTCAAATCTAATGAGTGGCTACTTTCATAGATTAAAACCAAAAGATTTTAAGTTAAAAAGTGTTTATGGAAAAATTAAAAATTCAAATATAGTAGATTGGCCAATATCATATGATGATTTAGAAAAGTATTACACAAAAGTTGAGGAAGTTGTAGGTGTTTCAGGAGAAGTTACAAACTATAAACATCAAGAACCAAGAAGTAAACAAAACTATGCTTTTAAACCTTTACAAGAACATCCTATCACAAAACTTTTTGATAATGCTTGTGAAGAGTTAGGTTATACCCCTTACAAGGTTCCAAGAGCAATTATAAGTGAAGATAAAAATCATAGAAAATCTTGTTATTACTCAAATTTTTGTGGAAGCTATGGCTGTAGTAGTGGTGCAAAATCAAGTGCAAGGGCTTCACTTTTAGTTGATGCTTTGAAAACAAATAATTTAACTATAAAAGCAAATGCCTTTGTTTATAAACTAAATAGTAATAAATCAAAAGTTACAAAAGCTTACTATTATACAAAAAATAAAAAAACACAAACAATTCAAGCAAAAATATTTGTTTTGGCTGCCCAAGCTGTAGAAACTTCAAGACTTTTACTAAATTCAAAAAATAGTTTTTATCCTGATGGTCTTGCAAATAGTTCAAAACAAGTTGGCAAAAATATGATTTTTACAGGTGGAGGAATAGGAAGTGCAGAGTTTAGTGAGAATGAGAAGTTAAATCATGAAGAGCTTTTTACTCAAGGTTTATTTGTAAATAGGGCATTAAAAGATTGGTATTATACTTCAAAATTTAAAGGTGGAACTATTGATTTTTTATTTGACCATGCAAATCCTATAAGAAAAGCAAACCTTTATAAAAAAGATGGTGAAGATAATTTTTTATTTGGTGAAGCTTTACAAGAGAATATTTATAAGAATTTTACTCAAAAAAGAGTTTTAAACTTTGAAATTTTTACAGACTGGACACCAAATGATAACTGTTTTGTAAGTGTTGATGAAAAATATAAAGATAAGTATGGAATACCCGTTGCAAATATTAGAATTGGTGCACATAAACAAGATTTAGAAGCTGCAAATTTTTTAGCTTTAAAAGCAAAAAAAGTATTAGTAAAGATGGGTGGAAAAAATATTAAAGTCAATATGAGTGCTTTAGCCTCTCAAAATCTTCAAGCAGGTGGTTGTAGATTTGGAAATAATAAAAAAAGTTCGGTTTTAAATAAATATTGTCAAAGTCATGATTTAAAAAACTTATTTGTAAGTGATGGAAGTTTTATGCCAACAGGAGGAAGTGTACCTCATACTTGGACTATTTATGCTAACTCTTTTAGGATAGCTGATTATATAAAAGCTATTGTTTCTTAATCTTTTTTTGTTCTTTTTTAAGATTTATAGTCTCATTTTCATTTTTTTGTTCTTTTTGTAGAAGTTTAGAAGTATAAATATAAAAAAATCTTCTTTTTAAGACTTTTGCATAAGGTTCAATAACGGCTTCTTGCATATCAGGCATTTTATTTATAGATACAACTTTTCCAACTTTTAAGCCTTTGAAAAAAATATTATCCATTCCTGATGTTGTTACTTCATCTCCTACATTTATATCAATCCAAATAGGAATATACTTTGCAACAATATATTTACTTTTTTTGATACTATGTGTAATTCCAGGGGCTTTATTTTTACCTATGTATACAGCATAATTTGATTTTTCATTTCCATTTAGTAATGCAAGTGCTTTATCATTTTTTTTAACTACTATTCCAGCTGCATAATCATCAATTACTAAACCTGAGATTTGATCATTTAATTTTTCTTTATCTAACCAAACTTTTGTAAAATCATCAAACTCAACATATGATAAAACTCTTGTTTGAATAAGCTTTTCATCTATTGGTTTTAATTTCTTTATACTATTTACTAAATCAGTTAGTTTTTGATTTTTACTTTCATAAAGAAGTCTAAACTCTTTTAGTTTTTCATTCTCTTGTTTTAGTTCTTCAATTGTACTTGCTTGATAAAAGTATTTTTCTGTGAAGTTAGTTATTTTTACTACTTTATGAATATAAAACTCTTTTATATTATTAAATAAAGTAAATTTTTCACCTAAAAGCTTGTTTACATCTAAGATGTATAACAAACTTATGGCTAGAAAAAGAATAAAGAAGATTAATTTATTCATTAGTTATCAGTTTTAATAGCTCCGATTGATTAAGTACATTACTTGTCCCATAAGCTACTGCTAGAAGTGGCTCATCGGCAACTTTAACTGGAAGCTTAATAATATCTGCTAAATATGTATCTAGACCTTTTATTAGTGCTCCACCACCAGTTAGGATAACTCCATTGTCAACAATATCACTTGCTAAATCAGGTGGCATGTCCTCTAGTACACTTTTCACTGCTGAAACAATCTCTTTTAGTGGCTCTTTAATTGCAGTTCTAACACCTTCACTTCCTAATTCAATTGTAGAAAGTAATCCAGAGTTATCTCTACCTTTTACTTTGATTTTTAACTCTTTTTCAAGTTTTATTGCAGTACCAATTTCTATTTTGATACTCTCAGCTGTTCTTTCACCAATATAAAGATTATAGTTTTGTCTTACATAATCCATAATTGCTTTATCAAATCTATCTCCTGCAACTTTGATTGATTTGCAAAGAACTAAACCACCAAGTGAAGTTACACCAATTTCAGTTGTACCTCCACCAATATCAACTACAACATATCCAGATGGGTCAGATACTGGAATTCCTGCTCCAATTGCAGCTGCCATTGGTTCTTCAACTAAGAATACTTCTCTAGCTCCTGCACTAATTGCAGACTCTTTTACAGCTTTTTTCTCAACTTGAGTAATTCCAAATGGGATACAAATAATAATTCTAGGTCTAATAAATGATTTTCTTGAGTGAGCTTTTTCAATGAAGTATCTAATCATTCTTTCAGTCATCTCAAAATCAGCTATTACCCCATCTTTCATAGGCCTTACAGCTTGGATATTTAATGGGGTTTTACCAATCATCTGTTTGGCTTCTTGACCAACAGCTAATATTTTATCTTTTCCATATCTATCATGCTGAACAGCAACAACAGAAGGTTCATTTATAATAATACCTTTCCCTCTAATAGAAACAACAGTATTTGCAGTTCCTAAATCTATAGCCATATCATTTGAAAATAGACCTATTAATTTATTTAACATTGTTATCCTTTATGCTACTTCTACTTCTTTTTCTTTTAATACTACATCTTTAGTAATTGTAATTTTTTTATCTTTGTATAAAGGTAAATCATACATAATATCTAACATAATATCTTCAAGAATTGATCTAAGACCTCTAGCCCCTGTTTTTCTCTCAATTGCTTTTTTCGCTACTTCTTTTAATGCATCTTCTTCAAAGCACAGCTCAACTTCATCCATTTTAAATAGTTTGATATATTGTTTTACTAAGGCATTTTTTGGTTCAGTTAAGATATGAACCATATCATCTTCACTTATTTCATTTAAAGTTGCAATCATATGAAGTCGTCCAATAAGTTCAGGGATTAATCCATATTTAACTAAGTCATGTGCTTCTACATCAGATATTATATCTTGTTTATCTTTAGTACTTTTCTTTTCTTGATTAAATCCAAGTACATTTGCACCTTGTTTTTTCTTAATAATCTCTTCAAGCCCATCAAAAGCGCCCCCGCAGATAAATAAAATATTTGTTGTATCTACTTGAATTGCATCTTGTCCAGGATGTTTTCTTCCACCTTTTGGAGGAACATTTATTGAAGAACCCTCAACAATTTTAAGAAGTGCTTGTTGTACACCCTCACCAGATACATCTCTTGTAATAGATCTATTTTCACTCATTCTTGCAACTTTATCAACTTCATCAATAAAGATAATACCTTTTTCAGCTTTCTTTACATCACCATTTGCAGCTTGTAAAAGTCTAGTAATTACATTTTCAACATCATCACCTACATAACCAGCTTCTGTTAAAGATGTAGCATCTGCTATTGCTAAAGGAACATCAAGATGTTTTGCTATTGTTTGTGCAAGTAGTGTTTTCCCACTTCCTGTTGGACCAATTAATAAAACATTTGATTTATTAATTTCTGTATCATCTTCATCATCTAAGTCTTTTCTAAAAATTCTTTTATAATGATTATATACTGCAACAGATAAGACTTTTTTAGCTCTATTTTGTCCAACTACATAGTCATCTAAAATCTCTTTTAACTCAGCAGGAGTTCTAAGCTTTACTTCTTCTTTTGCTTCTTCTAGTTCTTCTTCAGATAGATTATTATCTTGTGGTTCATTTCCATTTAGGATATCATGTGCAGCAGTTACACAACCCTTACAAATATATCCATTTTCACCTGCAATTATTGGATTATCTTTTGATTCCGTTACTCCACAAAAGTCACACTTTATTTTACTCATATTTTATCAACTCTCCACTATTTTCTATTAAAAGGTATTCCTCTTTTTGTATCAACAACAAATTGAGCTAACTCTTTTACATATTTGTTATTACTCTCTTCAAGTAATCTTTTTGCAACATCTGAAATAGACTCTTTTGATTGAAATATTGCTTTGTAAGCTTTTTTTATTTCATCTATATCTTCTCTATTATCAAGTCTTCTTCTTAAACCAGTTAGATTTAAACCTCTTAATACAGCACGATTACCCTCAGCTAAACAATATGGAGGAATGTCTTGTGTTACTACAGACCCTCCACCAACCATAGAATAGCTTCCTAGTTTACAAAATTGATGGACAGGAGTTAAACCACCAACAACAACTGAATCACCACACTCTACATGACCAGCTAATGTTGCTACATTTGCAAAAATACAATCATTACCTATGATACAATCATGGGCAACATGTGTGTATCCCATAAATAGATTGTTATTACCAATAACTGTTTTACTACCACCACCAATTGTTCCAGGATTAAATAATGTATATTCTCTAATTTTATTATTGTCTCCAATAATTAACTCTACATCCTCACCATTGAATTTTAAATCTTGAGGAATAGAACCTAATGTTACATGAGAAAAAATTTCATTATTTTTACCTATTGTAGTTTTGCCCTCAATTAGTGAATGTGAACCAATTTTTGTACCATCGCCAATTTTTGTATCTTTTCCTATAATTGTATAAGCACCAATAGTTATATTATCTCCTATTTGTGCTCCATCTTCAATTATAACTGTCTTATGAATGTTGTTCATATCAAACCTAAATTTATTTATCTACAACCATAGCTTTTAACTCAGCCTCAGCAACTAGCTTATCATCAACATAAGCTTTTCCATCAAGTACAATTAATGTACCTCTTAATTTTAAAATTTCAATTTTATATTCTAGTTTGTCTCCTGGTTTAACAGGAGTTCTAAATTTTGCTTTATCTATACTCATAAAGTAAATAACTTTATTTTTAAGTTCTTCTGCTGAAAGGTCATTGCTTTTTAATGCTAAAACTCCACCAGCTTGTGCCATACCTTCAAGAATTAATACTCCAGGGTAAATTGGATGACCTGGAAAGTGTCCCATAAAAGCAGGTTCACTAATTGATATATTTTTATATCCAGTGATACTTTTTCTTTTTTCCATATCAGTGATTCTATCAACTAATAAAAAGGGATACCTATGAGGTAATATCTCTTGAATTTCCATAACATCTAACATTCTTATTATCCTAATATTGTGTGTTTAAAATAGTCACATATTTTAGCTAAAAAAAAATTAGTTTTGTATTATTTGAGCAACATTTTTTGAACTACCATTTTTTAAATATTCTCTTAACACTTTTGAATTATCTAAAAATCTATTTTTGTTCATATTTGTGTATTCATCTAAAAGATTTTTACTAGTAACTTCTTCTTGAAAAAATTCTTTATGAATTGCATTTTTCCCCATTTTGTCAAAAAAGATATTTGCTAAACCAATATATGGAAGTTTTACAAACATTCTTCCTAAAAAATAGTCAAATTTTTTAGCTACATAGGACATGACAAAAGGAGTTCCAATTAAACTTGCTTCAAGTGTTGCTGTTCCTGAACAAATAAAACCAAACTCTGCATCTATTAAACTTTGATGAGCATCATTTGAAACAACAAAATCACTTATATCTCCATAAGTTTTTTTGATGTATGCATCATCAAATTTTGAAGGAATAATTAATATGTGTTGTTTATTTGGAATGGATCTTGCAATTTGCCTAAATACTGACATGTGATTTATTATTTCTGTTTTTCTACTACCTGGCATAAAAACAATTTTATCTGTTTTTTCATATGAGTGTTTAAATTGTGTTATCTCATCTAAAAGTGGATGTCCAACATAACTTATCATCTTTTTATTTGAGTATAATTCTTGCTCAAAAGGAATAATTGAACAAAGTTTTGTGCAGTATTGTTGAAGTTTTTCAACTCTTTTTTTCTTCCATGCCCAAGCTTGAGGTAATATATAGTAAATAATCTCTTTATTTGGATAAGTTTGTTTTAATTTTTTTGCTAAAGGAAGGTTAAACCCTGAGCTATCCATAAGTAAAACTTTATCGCAATCTTTTGCAAGTTCTACTAACTCATCTCTTAATTTAAAAAAAAATTTTAATTTTTTTAATGCATCTATAAATCCCATAATTGCAAGGGCAGTTAGATCATAAATAGGATTTCCTAACTCTTTATCAAATACACCAACAAGTTCAATATCTTCATTAAGATGTTTCTTTAACTCTTTTAAGTGAATATTTGATGAAGTCTCTAATGCACTTACTAAAATTTTCATATAATCTCTTCCTTTACATCATCATAAGTTTGTGTGTTTAGTTCTATTTCAAATTTACCTTCAATTATCTCATCAAGTACAATAACTGCACTTAAATCATATGCATTATTTAATATCTTATTCCTAACTTCTAATTCTTCTTGAAAGTTTAAAGGATTGTAGATTAACTCTTTTACATTTTTGTATGAACTTTTTGTTAAGGTATTAAATGTATCTAGTGTTATGACTTTAATTTCTTCTCTATTTAAATAATGAATACCATCTTTACAATACTCAACTCTTCCATTTGTTTTTGTTCTATTTATAGTTGAATAGCATAAAAAATAAGATGGAACAGTCTTTTTATTTATATCAACTTTTCCATTAAATAAACGATAATTTAAAAATCTTTGTTTTATTATCTTATATTCTTGATTTTTTTCTTCAAGTTCATTTCTTTTTTTATAAAGTTCAAGTCTTTGCTCAATTGATTCTGGAAGTATTTGATTTGAGATAGGATTAAACATCTCATCCATCACTTTTTTCTGTGCTTCTCTTTGTGGAGTTAATCCAAATAAACAACCACAATAATTTTGTCTATAAAGTGAGTGTTGTTTTACTACTTGTCCTTGAACTTGGGTACCATTTCCTGCTCTATAATCTTTGAATATAAACTCTAATCCTGTCTCATCTTGTAGCTTTGCACCTATTTTTTCAAGTTTTTCTTGTGATTTTTTAGGAGATATTAATAGTGTTGTTGTAAATTTATCATGACCTAACTCTATAGCTTTTTTTACACTATTTTCTAATCTATCATCATAACAAACTGTGCATCTATCACCTTTTTCAGGAAGATGTTCCATACCTTTTACTTTTTTTAACCATTGTTCTAAATTATATGGACCCTCAAGAAGTTTAATACCTAATTTTTTACATGAATACTCTACATCTAAATATCTTAATCTATACTCACCATATGGATGAATATTTGGGTCATAAAAATATCCAATTAACTCTTCATTTGGGTACTCTTCTTGAATCTTTTCTAAAAAGTAGTGACTATCTACTGAACAACAAATATGAACTAACAAAACAAACCTTTAATCTTATTTTTTCGCAATTATAGTAAAATAATCCAAAACAAAAGGAAAAGCTATAAATAAGTATATTTTTTTAATCATTACTTTACTTTTTAGTGCATGTGCAGTAAAACAACCAGTTAAAAGTAGCAGTGCTACAATTCTTATAAAAACTCCAACTATGAGATTTTATGATACTGGATTTATAAATAAATATCAAGATTTTACACAAGTTCAAATTTTTACTGCTGGTAAGAGTATATTAAATCTAAAAATGTATAAAAATCAAATATGTAGTGATACTTTTAGTTGCTTAGATTATAAAAGTTTTAATAAACAATATTTAAGTAGTACTTATAAAAAAGATTTTATCAAAAAACTTTTTGAAAAAGATGATAAAAATATCATCTTTAGAGATAGACAAAATAGTATTTTGATAAAAGTTAGAAAGAATTAGTTTAAACAATAGTGATGATTCTCACTTTGTTTTCACTAACTTCTTCTTTTATTAAACTTTTTAATTTTTAGATTTCCTCCAACCAAACTGAGATTTTGGTTTGAGTTTATCTTTCATATTTACATAAGTAGCTTCACCTGTTTGAGAATCAATACTTACTCCTGAAAGTTTTACTTCTGGAATCTTTGGATTATAATATGGAGTAAAAATATATTTATCATTTATAATAAAAAATAGAGGAGAACCAATAACTTTTTCTTCATTTTCTTCATAATATTTCAATTGTAAGTCCCAAGCTTTTTCTAAATTAATCGGAGCTTTTTTAACAAATTCTTCAAATTCTGGTGTCCCATATGCGATTATTTTCATTTTATCTTCCCCTTTAGTACAAGATGATAGTAGTAAAACTATTAATATTATAGCTAAATAGCTTTTTAATTTTATGGATTCCAATCTTCTGCCTCCTTTTTAATAAGTGTTATTATAGCTTTTTCATTTTTATGTTGGAATGATGTACTTTTTATCTCTGTTTGTAAATCTTCAAGAATTCCATCAGGAGTTAAAGTATCCCAATCAATATTATTAATACCCCCGTAAGCTAAAGCTTTTTTAACTGTTGTTGTACATTGTTCTCCTGTCCAAGGTTTAATACTATATATTTTTAAATGTTTATATCTATCTTTCCACCATTCAAGTATTCTATTTGATTGAGATTTTTTTATATAAAACTCTATTTTATATACTGTTCCATACACATTATTATTCCTCCAATTTGAGGATATAAAACTTAATACTTGAGATAAAGTTACATTTTTGGGTTCTTTTGAAATCATTTCAGCCCACCAAGGACGACCTGGAGCAAAATAGAATCCAGCATTTGGTATATCATCAATTTTTACATTATCTTCCATATCACCATCTTGATTTAAATCTGCTTGATATATTTCTTCATTAAATATTTTGTTGTTACTATAATCAGGCCCATAATCAAAAAAACGATTTCCAATTGCCATTGCTGTATGTCCAGCTAAACCTTTTGCTCCCCATCCTGTTTCTTTTGAATGGGGAAGTTCAACTATAATAGTAATTTTTTCTTCACCTTCAATTACTTCTATCCAAACTTCTTTTTCATACTCTCTTGTTATCTCTCCATCATCATCTGCATCAATCCATCCTGAAACATATTTAACTTTTGAGGAGTCTATATTTAACTCATTTGATAAGCTTAAGATTGTAAATCTTTTTTCTACGTTTGTATTTTCTTGTACTTTTTCTTTATACTCTTTTTGTTTTAATATTTTTTTATTTTCATCATAAAGTTTTAGGATTACTTTTACTTCTTGTCCTATTTGTACATTTACTGTTCTTGCTGTCAGTTTTATTTTATCATCTAATTTTTTACTTGTCATCTTTAAATCCTAAGTTACTTATATAATTAATTACATTGTTATATGTAAGTCTAATTTTAAAGGTATACTTATTTTTAATTCACTAATAGTGATATTGTCTTTGAGCTTAAAGTATCTTTTAAAAGTAATAGAAAATATTATCTAATAATAAGTTATAAAATTATTAATAAAGTTGGAAAGAATTAGTTAGCTACTAGTCTAAACTAGTAGGTTCACCAAAGTAGTATCCTTGAGAGTAATGTATTCCTATCTCTTTTACTTTTTCATATACATTTTTTGAGTGAATAAATTCTGCTATTGTTTCTATTCCCATTTTATTAGCAAAATCTATAATTGTTTCAGTTACCATTTGAGAATTTCTATTTGTGTCAATATCTCTTATCATTGAGGCATCTATTTTTATATAATCAACTTTTAATTTCATTAAATATTCAAAGTTTGAGTATCCTGTACCAAAATCATCAATAGAGATTTGGCAACCATAGTGCTTAACATCTTCAATAAAATTAAGTACTTCATCAAAGTTTTCAATTCCTTCTGATTCAATAAGTTCAAATACAACTCTTTGTCCAGAATTCGAAACTTTTAAGTGTTTGATTATGTAGTCATAAACTTCTTTATTTAAAATATCATCAACATTTAAATTTATAGATATTTTTTTGTCTATTTTACTTAATACTTCAAATGTTTTTTTAATCATTATCATTGTTAGCTGAGGATAAAGTTTATTTTTCTTAGCTAAATTTAAAAAATGAATAGGCGATATAAGTTCACCGTTTTTATCAACCATTCTTATTAATGATTCATATTTTACTACTTCTTGAGTTTTTGTATCAACAATTGGTTGGAACAATGGAATAAATCTATCTTCTTTTATTGCATCTTTAATTTTTTTACCCCATTTAAGATTTTGTTCATATTCATGCTCTATTTTCATAGAAGAATCATAAAGGATAAATTTTTGTCTTTTTCTCTTTGCAATTTTTAATGCTATATCTGCATTTGTAAGTAAAGCTTCATTGCCTAAGGCAATACCAATAGATACATTTACATGGGCTTCATTGTCTTCTTTTACTACAAATGCATTTTTTTCTATGCTTTCTATTAGATATAAGGCTAAACTTTTTAACTCTTCTAAAGATAGATCTTGTTCATAATATAGTGCATATTCATCAGCGTGAAGTTTAAATAATGTTGAAGATTTTGGTGAGTTTTCTTCTAATATATTTGAAATATAAACTAATAGTTCATTCCCAACTTCATCACCATATAAATCATTTATTTCTTGAAATTTATCTATATTTATAAGCATTAACGAAGCATATTTATCTCCATTTACTATTTCAAGAAGTTTTTTTCTATTTGGAAGGTCAGTTAATTCATCATTGTAAAATTGATATTCTAAAGAGTCTAGCATATTGTTAAATACTTTTTGCATAGAAGTTATTTCTTTGATTTTATTATCTATTTTTACTCTTTGTTTTATATCTTTATTTTCAGAAATATCATTTATTTTATCTACAAATATTTTTATAGGTTTTACTAAGTATTTGTCAAATTCAAAGTATAAAGATAAAAACACAATAAGAGAAAACATAACAATAAACAAAGCAAAAAAGTTTATCATTGTAGATAGTGATATTTTTAAATCATTTATTGGGTAAGAGATATCTATAACTCCAAGAACATCATCTTCTTTGGCATTTGTATGGCACTTAAGACATTGTTGTTCTGCGATAATTGGATAAAAGAATTGAATCATACTATCATCTATGATGTTTAAAACTTCTTCACTTTTCAAAGCTTGTTTTACAAAAGGATTTGCTTTTCTTGCTTTTGCATCTGATTTTATATCTCCATAAACTTCTGCAACAATTGGGCTTCTATAAACATTTACAATCATCTCATCATCAATTGTATTTATTCTATCAATAATATTTTTTAAGTCTTCTTTTGTCCAGCCTTTTTCCATCGCTGAATATAGAGATTGAAATACTAGTTTGCTGGTTTTTTTAGCATCAATCTTAGTTAGTTTTTCAATAGCATCTCTTTTTAAATACTCTCCATAAATAAAAGCTACTGAAAGTGTAATCACGAGTGTAAGAAGAATAATTTTTGTGATAAGATTCTTATATGTTATTGCTTTTTCCATTAGTGCCCAAAATTATTTTATTTACTAGTATTGTATACATTTGTTACTTAAGGTATTATTTTATTATAAAATAGCCCAGTTAGGCTATTTAATGCTGAAACTTTCTAAATCTGCTATAGCCTATATTAATAAGTTTAAGTAAAGGTCTTCTATATGAATGGAAAACAAATTTTTTAATGTAATATGCAAGTTTACCCTTTACATGAATAAGTCCAAAAAGATTTCCTGCTGCATATTCACCACCAAGTGCAATAAGTATTCCATCAAGTTTAGGATTAGTTTTAACTAGAGGTTTATTTTCAAGTGATTTTAAAACATTTTTTCCTGCTAATGAACCACTAATTCTAGCAATAGTAACATTTGGAGGCATTATTTCATCATCATTATTTCTAATTTCTGCAATATCTCCTATTGCATAGATATTTTCGTGCTCAAGTACTTGCATATGTTCATTTACAATAACTTGCCCTTTTTGGTTTGTTTTTATATCTAACTCAGAAGTAAGAGGAGAAGCTTCTACCCCACCAGTAAAAATAACAAAAGAGTGATTTATTCTTGTACCATTTGATAAAAAACAGTAACCATCTTCTACTTTTTCAAGTTTTGTATTAGTTATTATATTTATTCCTAAAGATTTTAATCTTTCTTGTGAAATATTTATAAGTTGTTGGCTAAGTCCTGGTAATATACTAGCTGAACTACTTACTAAAGATATCTTTAGATTCTCACAAGAGAAATTTCCTCTTTTAAAAAATTTATTTGAAAAGTATGCCATCTCTGCTGCAATTTCAACCCCTGATAAACCAGCGCCAACTACAAGAATACGCGTGTCTGCACACTGTTTTGCTTCATTCTTAATTTTTTCAAATAGTTGTTTCTCAAAACTTTGTTTAAAAACAATTGCTCTGTGAAGTTTTTTTATATCATCAGCGTGATTTAATCCAGATACTTGTGGAGGGAAAAAAGTCCTTGTTCCAGCTGCTAATATTAGATAATCAAACTCAACAATCTCTTTTTCTTCAGTGTAGATTTTTTTATCTTTTTTATCTATTTTTCTTACTTTTAAATTCTTAAATTCTAGGTGGTTGTGATCAAATCCCATACATAAGGTAGTTAAATCAATCGTAACATCTGCAAAATTTGATTTATTTGCGATTAGATCATAAACTTCTGGTTGTAAATTGTGATATGTATGTTTATCAATAAGTGTTATTTTGATATTTTTATTTTTAACCAATTCTCTTAATGCATAAATTCCTGCATATCCACCACCAATGATTACTATTTTTTTCATTAATGTTGCCCTTTTATCTTTTTTATATAACTCTTAATTTTAAAACAAATAGTAATTAAGAGTTAAAATATATTAATTAATTGCTTTGATTAAAACATGTTTTACATAAAAAGGAGTTGTCAAGTAAGATATAGTTTAAATACTTCAAATAATTTAAACTTTCATATAGTTTGTGAAATTTTATAGTTTTAAAACTATATTTTCTTTAAAGAAGCATTTTTGTATTATATTTTTAAAAATAGGAAATATAATGAAATATGTTGGAGCTCATGTAAGTGCAAGTGGTGGAGTTTATAATGCACCAATAAATGCAAAAGAGTTAGGATGTAAAGCTTTTGCTTTATTTGTAAAAAACCAAAGACAATGGAGAGCAAAAGATTTTGATACAAAAACTTTAGATAAGTGGTTTGAAGAGTTAGAAAAAAGTGGTGTTCAAACAAAACATATCTTACCTCATGATAGTTATTTAATCAATCTTGGACATCCAGAAGAAGAAAAAAGACAAAAATCACTTGATGGTTTTTTGCATGAAATACAAAGATGTGAAATATTAAAACTTGATAGATTAAACTTTCATCCAGGAAGTCACTTAAGAAAAATAAGTGAAGATGAGTGTTTAGATAGAATTGCACTATCTTTAAATCAAGCAATAGATGAGACAAATGATGTAAAACTTGTTATTGAAAATACAGCAGGTCAAGGAAGTAACTTAGGGTATAAATTTGAACATTTGGCATACTTAATTGATAAAATTGAAGATAAAAGTAGAATTGGTGTATGTATTGATACATGTCATATGTTTACAGCTGGATATGATATAAGAACTAAAGAAGCTTATGATAAAACATGGAAAGAGTTTGATGAAATAGTAGGCTCAAAATATCTTATGGGAATGCATATAAATGATTCAAAACCAGAACTTGGAAGTAGAGTGGATAGACACCATAGCCTTGGAATGGGACAAATAGGTTGGGATGCCTTTAAGTTTATTATGAATGATGAAAGAATGGATGATATCCCTTTAGTTCTTGAAACAATTGATGAAACAATTTGGAAAGAAGAGATACAATCACTTTATGATTTGGTTGAGAAGTAAAGATTTAGAATAAATTAATAGGAACTCTATGAAAATTAATGAAAAGTATTTAGAATCATTAAAAAGTTTTGATGATTATGTAACTGTTTCAGAGTGGGCAGAAGAAGTTGTTAAAAAATATCCAGAAATTCTAAAAAAAGCTGAAAAGAATGTTATTAATCATAAAGTACCTACAAGTGCACTACAGCAAGTTACTCGTCAAATAAGTTCTGAAATCACTAGAGGTAAATATGCCGAGTACATTAAAATAGATGATACAGAACGACCTCGTAGAGTAAAATATATTTCAAAAGAGGAATTAGATGAGAATACTACTCAGGATATTGAAGAAGATTTAGAGCCTTTAAATAGAAAAGAGATAGAAAAATATTCTGAAGATAAAATGGCTTTAAAAGAGTTATATCGCCTTGATGAGTTTAGAAATATCCAAAAGGCTTTTAAAACATTTTTTAAACTTGATTTTGAACTTGACCATGCAAAAGCACTTTTAAATAAGCAAGATGCAGGAGAACATCATCCTGATAACTTTCAACTTATTCTAAAATATCACAATGGTAAAAAATCAAATAATAATTGGAAAAGATTTACTATAAAAGAGCAAATAGAATATATAGAAAAAGCGATTGAATTACAAAGTTTGTTAGCTTCAAGATTGGATATAGTAATTGATAAAGCTATCTTAGATTCAATTCTTTCAAGATTAAAAGCAGTTTATTAAAATCAAAGTCGTAAAAGCACCATTTAGATAGAATATGATTTCTATTGATAAAAACAATAAATACAATAATATGAAAAAGAATATTTAAATGATACAACTATCAAATATAACAAAAAAATTTGGAACAAAAGAGCTTTTTTCTGATTTGAGTTTTAGATTAAACTCAGGAAATAGGGTAGGTTTAGTAGGTAGAAATGGTTCTGGTAAATCTACTTTATTTAAACTTATTTTGCAAGAAGAGTCTTGTGATGCGGGGGAGATATTAATTCCTAAAGGCTATAAGATTGGTGCTTTGAAACAACATCTTGAGTTTACCAAAAAGAGTTTAAGAGATGAGACTGCACTTGCTTTAAGTGAAGAGGATAAATATAGTATTTACAAAGTTGAAAAGATACTTTTTGGTTTGGGTTTTTCAAAAGAGGATTTAGAAAAAGATCCTTTATCTTTTTCAGGTGGTTATCAAATAAGAATTAATTTAGCAAAGCTATTGATTACTGAACCAAATCTTTTACTTTTAGATGAGCCTACTAACTACTTGGATATTTTATCTTTAAGATGGTTGAAAAACTTCTTAAAAAATTTTGATGGTGAAGTTATTCTTATTACCCATGATAGGGATTTCATGGATGCTATTACTACTCATACTATGGGAATTATTAGAAAAAGTCTATTTATTTTAGAGGGTAATACTCATAAGTTTTATGAACAAATTGAAGCAAATGATGAACACCATGAAAAGCAAAAGATTGCACAAGATAAAAAAAGAAAAGAGCTAGAGGAGTTTATTGCCAAAAACAAAGCAAGAGCTTCAACAGCAGCCCAAGCACAATCTAAAGTAAAACTATTAGAAAAGATGGATGAGATGGAGGATATAGTGCATGAAGCAACTATTGATTTTGATTTCAATTTTAAAAATACACCTGCAAAAGTATTATTAGATGTAAAAGATTTAAGCTTTGGATATACAAAAGATAATATTTTATTTAAAAATATCTCTTTTTCTTTAAATAAGTCAGAAACCTTGGGAATTATAGGTAAAAATGGTAAGGGTAAATCAACTTTATTAAATACTATTGCACAAGAGCTAAAACAAATAGATGGAACGGTAACTTATCATACTTCTACTTCATTTGCTCACTTTGGTCAAACAAATATCTCACATTTAAATCCAAAAAATACAATTATGGATGAGGTGTATCTTGGTAATTCAAAGTTACCAGAATCTACTGTTAGAAGTATTTGTGGTTCTATGATGTTTAGTGGAGATGATGTAAAGAAAAAAATATCATTACTTTCAGGTGGAGAAAAAAGTAGAGTTATGTTGGCTCAAATTTTAGCAAGAGATGTAAATCTTCTATTTTTAGATGAGCCTACAAACCACTTAGATATGCAATCAATAGACTCTTTGACAAAAGCTATTAAAAATTTTGAGGGTTCTTGTATTATTGTTACTCATAGTGAAGAACTATTGCGTCAAGTGTGTGATAGATTGATTGTGTTTGCAAAAGATGAAGCTATTTATTTTGATGGAACATATGATGAGTTTTTAGAAAAAATTGGTTGGGAAGACGAAGAAGTTGAAGAAAAAGTAAAAAAAGCTCCCAAGGTAAATAAAAAAGAGAATAAAAAAATAAGAGCTGCACTTATTCAAGAAAGAAATAAACAAACAAACCCTTTGAAAAAAGAAGTTGATAAATATGAGCAAAGAATCATACAGTTAGAAGATTTGATACAAAAAGAACAAGCAGAACTTATTCAAGCTTCAAATGCAGGAGATAATAGTAAGATAATTGAACTATCTCAAATAATTCTAAATTATGAAAAAGAAGTTGAAGAGAAGTTTGAAAAGCTTGAAGAAACTCAATTAAACCTTGATGCCATAATTCATGAATATGATGTAAAATTAGAAGAGATTTAATTTTTTAATCTTATGAAAAATTAAATTTTATTTATAAGAATATAGCTTAATTAAAAATATAAATAAAGGTTGTATAATCAACTTTTATTTTACAATTAATTGCTGTAGGAGAGTTTATGCAAACTATTGTAGTGGCACTTTTGCCTATATTTTTTCTTATACTACTTGGATATACTTTCAAAAAAATAGAGTTTCCAAGTTTAGAGTTTTGGCAGTATGCAGATAAATTTACTTATTATGCTCTTTTCCCTGCTTTATTAATATACAAACTATCAACTGCCTCTTTAGATGATATTAATGGAGTATCTTTTGTCTCAACAGGCTTGGTAACACTTGTTGTTTTAAGTATCTTTTTAATGTTTCTTTCAAAATATGTTTTTCTTTTTGAAGGTAAGGCTTTTACTTCTGTATATCAAGGTGCAATAAGATTTAATAGTTATGTTTTTTTAGCTTTAACAGATGCACTTTTTGGTGATAGTGGTTTAGTCTTAGCAGCTCTTCTTATGACTTTTATGATACCTGCTATAAATATACTTTGCATAGCAATCTTTTCAATATATGCTTCAAATAATAAGATAAATATAAAATCCTTTACTAAATCAATTTTAAAGAATCCTTTGATTTTAGGGTGTGTTATTGGTGGATTATTAAACTATTTTGGCATAAGTTTATTTACTCCTATTGAAAATACTCTTGGTATATTAAGTTCAGCAGCCTTACCATTAGGGCTTTTATCTGTTGGAGTTGGACTTCATATAAAGCATATAAAAGAGGTAAAATTAGAACTATTTAGTTCTTTATTTTTAAAACTAGCAATTTTCCCTGTAGTTATATTTTTTATTGGAACAAATTTTGGTATTACAGGTCAAGCTTTAACTATTTTAGTTTTATTTGGTTCGATGCCAACAGCTTCTAGTGCTTATATTCTTGCAAGGGAATTAGGGGGAGATTTGAAACTAATGTCTGCAATTATTACAACACAAACATTAGTTTCCATTTTTACAATTTCAACAATCTTGATGCTATTTCAAGACTATTTTTAAAGTAAGTAAGAAGTTCTTACTTACTTGATTAATTTTAGTTGAGTTTTAGCCTTTTTATAATTTGAAACTTTTAAGTAAGCTTTTGCTTTTTTCAAATCTTTTTCTATTTCACCTTTACCATATTGATAAATAATACCTATATTGTATGCAGCAATACCTTTTTGAGTTTTATCATCACTATTTCTAAAAGCTTTTTCATAGTATTTTAAAGCAGTTTTCACATCTTTTTTACCTAATAAACCTTTTTCATAAATAATCCCAAGTTCAATACTAGCACTAGCATATCCTCTTTCATCAGAAATTTTATAATATTTTACTGCTTCTTTATAATCTTTTTTATCATTGTAATATTCACCTAAATGAAAAGAAGCATATTTGTCATATCTATAAATTATTTTGAAAAGAGCTACTGCTTTTTCCATATCTTTTTTTACTGCATATCCCTTTTTATAAAAAACTCCAAGAAGATTTATAGAAGCGCTATTTCTTTCTTTTGCTCCTAGCTCTAAATACTCTTTTGCTTTTTCATAATTAAGTTCAATTATTTGCCCTTTATAGTCATCATTTTTGTAATATAACCAAGCAAGATTATAGTACGCTGATGTATAACCTTTTTTTGCAGCTTTTTCATAATACTCTTTAGCTTTTAATAAATCTATATCAACACCTTTTCCATAGTGATATGACCAAGCAATATTTGCATAATCTCTAGCTGAACCTCTTTTTTCTAAAAGTAGTTTAGAGTATTTAAAGCCTTTTTTATAGTTGACAATAGAGTCACTATCTTTACAACTTCCACAAAGGTAAAGATTTACAAGTCTATTAATTGAGTCTATATTTCCTTTTGAAGCTAAATCTTCATAAATTGCAAGACCTTTTTCAGGCTCTTTTTTGAAATCTTTAAGGTAATACGGAGGTTTTATATATAATTCTGCAAGCAGTCTTGTAGCTTCTAGGTCACCTCTTTTATGAAGATCTTCATACACTTTAATAGCTTCATTATATTTTTGTTGTTTTGAACTAAGATAAAATCTAGCAAGATTTTTTGCACTTTTTACATCACCTGCTGCTACACCCTTTTTGTAATATTCAAGCGCAATCTCAGGTTTTCTATATTTATTATATAAAGCTGATTTTCTAAGTTCTAAGATATCTGTTTTTTCATTTGTTGGAAGATCTTTTAATTTCTCTTTTGTTTCATTGAAGTAATTTCTATAGCTATATGAAGAAGTTAATTTTTTCTCTAACTCTTTTTTTAGTTCAATATCATCACTTTTTAAAATATAATCTTGCCATTTAAGAGTTAGTTTGTACTCTTCTGGATTGAAGTTATATTTTGATGGTTTTTTAGTAGCAAGTTCTAAAATTGCTTCTTTGTTTCCATCTTTTGCTAATTCATTATATATAGCATTTGCTTTTTGGTCAAATCTTTTTTTATCATAATATTTAGCAACAAATAGTTTACCTTCATTTGATTCTTCTAATTTTGATTTTATCTCAAAGAATTTGTTCATTAATTCTGGTTTTTCAGAGTAATATTTTAATAACTCTGCTGCTGCTTCTTTGTGTTTTAAAAGTGCTGCTTTTTCTAAGTATTTTGAAGCTTCATCTTTATTTCTTTTTAGTTTTTGTTTATAGTTGCCTTTTTTATACATTCTTGCAATTTCATAATATGCTTGTGCATTTGTATTATCTATTTTAAGACCAGCTTTATATGCTCTAATCGCTTCTTTATATTTATAATATCTTTGTAATTTATTTGCAAGAAGAAAAATCTTTTCTGAATCTTTTGTGTCAATCGTTTCATTAATAAAGCTATTTACTTCATTTGTCTTATTTTTGTATGCAGCACTTCTTAGATTTTTAATTGCAACTTCAAATGGCTCTTTGTAACCTTTTTTATCCATAACTTCTTTAATAGTAGCTAATTGATTTCTCTTATATTTGTTATTATAAAAAATATATAAATCAGCTAATTGTTTTTCTGATAGCTCATCAATTACTTTTTCTTGTAAAACTTTTGCTTTTTCATATTTGTAGTTTTTAGTATAATACTTAATAAGCTCAACAGTTGCATCTTTACTATTAAGTTCTATGGCTTTTTCATAAAGCTTTACAGTTTTAGCTTTACCATTTATGAACATATCATTATATTCTTCATAAATTTTTGCAATTTCTGTTAAATTTTCTGAACTTTTTACATTTAAAAGTTGTTTGTACCATTTGTTAAAATAGTATAATCCCTCTTTTGTTTTAGGGAAATTATAGTTTTTTGCTAATGAAAGAATCGCTTTTGTATCCCCATCATTTGCATCTTCAATTAATTCTTGTTTTGGCTTTACTTTACTTGTATCTAATCCAAGGTTCGCACACCCTGTAAAAAGTAATAAAGCAATAACTATTGATGATAAAAATTTCATATATCTCCTATCCTTTTTTGGTTTTTTTGAGTATAAATACCACCTAAGTTAGATTAACTAACTTCTTTGAATACTAAAATTTATAAGATATAAAACTATTAATTCTTCTTTAATTCTATAAATAAATATATAGTATATTTATAAGAAATAGAATTAAAAAGTTTGGTTTTAAAACTTATTGATAATAAAAATCAAATAATATGAAAACTAATCTTAAATTAAGATATAAGCCTATAAATATTTATATTTTAAAGCTCATAGATAGTTAAGAGATATTAATGTATTATCTTAAATTAATTAAAAAGAGGTGCTATGATTTTTATATTTTTTTTTAGTTTTATCGTTGTTTTATTAGTGGGTTTAAATATATACGATAATATGAATCTTAATAAACTAAAAGAGTACATTAAAAAGCAAGATTGTCAAATGTATATTTATTCAAAAGGTTCATATAAAGCTATTTGTCAAAACAAAGTTTTGGTTTTAAAGAATAGTTTTGAAATTGATTTGGATAAAAATAAAGTAGAGATTTTATACAAAAATATAAAAGAGACAAAGATTGAACAAAATAGTATTTTTATTAATGATACTAAGCTAGATTTTAGAGAAAAGAATAGTTTAGAAAAATTTTACAATTTATTACAGGATAAGTTAAACAATGAATGAAATAATCGAGTTTATTAAAGCAAAAGATGTAAGTAAAACAGCATTTTTTGCACAACTAAAATGTACTATTGAAGAAGCAAAAATACTTCAATTTCTTACAAAAGAGTATATTATTGGAAGAGATTCTTTAGTTGTTGTAGATGTTTTAAGTGAATTTTATGATGTAAAAAGTTTCGAGCATCTTTATAAAGTAGAAGAGATTAAATCACTTTTAGAACTTGGTTGGTTAGTTCACAATAGTTTTGAACATGTAAAAATTAGTGATATTTCAAAATTAGAGTTGTTAAATTCAAATATTTCTTTATCAACTGCATTTCTAAAACTTTTAGAAGAGGGGTCTTTAGAGTTTGTATTGCCAGAGATAAAAAAATATAGTGACCATTTAGAGTATCTGCAAGATCAATTTTTTAAAATTGATTTAGCAAAACAATTAAACATGGTAAAAAGAAATTTTGATGAGAATTCACCTAATAGAAATAGATTAAAATCAAAACTATTAATGCTTGAAAATAGAATAAAAGAGAGAGTTAAAGTTACAGAAAAAGATATTATGCTTGAAGATTTTTTTAAAGAGCACTCTTTAGAAGAACAAGAGCAAACAATATTTTTAGCACTTTTAAAAGAAGAATATTCAGGTGGTGATGGAACAATTAGAGATATGAACTCTTTAATTGAACTAATCTCAAGTGATGATTATGAAAAAATAAAATATAGAAGTTTGCTAGAAGAGAGTTCAAAATTAGTTTCAAAAAATTTAATTGATTATGATGAAGTTTTAACTCCTTTTGGAGGAATAAATAGAAACTTTTTTATTCCAGATGAGATTTTATATAAAATCTCTCATCCAACAAAGAAAAAGTCAAGAAGATCGAAATTAAAATTAAATACTGTTATAAAAGAACAAGACATGTTTGAGCTTATCTCAACTACTAAAACTTTAGAAGATGTAGTTTTAAATGATAAGACTAAAGAGACATTAAATTCACTTTTAAAGCAAGTAGATAAAAATGTTTTAAATAAGTTAAAACAGTGGGGCATAAAAGAGAAAAGAAGAGGAATTGATGCAAGGATTATTTTTTATGGTTTTGCAGGGACAGGAAAGACCCTAACAGCACTTGCTTTAGCAAAATCATTAAAAAGAGAAGTATTAAGTTTTGACTGTAGTAAGATATTATCTATGTATGTGGGTGAGAGTGAAAAAAATGTTAGAAGTATTTTTGATACATATAAAGATTTAGTAGAAAAAACAAAATCAGAACCAGTTTTACTTTTAAATGAAGCAGATCAATTTTTAAGTGCAAGAAGTAGTGGTTCAAATAGTGGAAGTGAAAAAATGCATAATCAAATGCAAAATATTTTCTTAGAACAAATTGAAAGATTTGATGGTATTTTAATAGCAACAACAAACCTTTTAGAGTCAATTGATACTGCATTCTCAAGAAGATTTAATTATAAAATTGAATTTAAAAAACCAACTTTAAAGCAAAGAGAAGAGCTTTGGAAAAAACTATTACCTGAAAAACTACCTTTAAGTGATGATTTTGATTTAGAGCAATTATTATCATATGAACTTACAGGTGGTCAAATAGAATTAGTTATAAAAAATACTGCTTATAAAGTCGCTTTAGATGAAGAGCCTATTTTTACAGTTGAGGCTTTTAAAGACCAAATTGAAAAAGAGTTAAAAGGTAATTTTGATAGTGAAAATAAAATGGGATTTATGAGCTAAAATATTTATAAGTTAAAGTAATCTTTATCTTAAGTTAATATAATTTAAAGTTTAAGTGATTGATTTCTTTGGTTTTAAAAATAGTTTAAAAAAATTTATTTAATTTAAGCAAAAAGCCCATAGTAGCATAAGTATAGCTTTAGTAGATATTAGATAGGATTAAAAAAATAATTAATCAACTTTTAAGTGTAAAAATTAGATCTTAAGGATATATGATGTCACATATGGAGTTTTCCCATCCGTATTTTGGTGTATTTGTTATGTTTGTTTTAACATTCACTGCTTTTATCTTAACTGTATATCTTGCAAGAGTAATAAGTAGAAAGATTGCAAGATTAAATACTGAAAAATTAAAAGTATCCTTATATGAGTGTGGACCTGAGGTTACTAAACAACCCAATACAATATCAGTACAATTTTATCTAATGGCATTATTATTTATTCTTTTTGATATTGAAATAATATTTATGTTTCCTTGGGCAATTAACTTTCAAATATTAGGTTGGTTTGGTTTTGTTGAAATGATATTATTTATTTTACTTTTAACAATTGGTTTTATATATGCATGGAAAAAAGGAGCCTTAGAATGGCACAGCATAAAGTAAACTATTTAGCTGATGGAGGAGCTCCTATTGCTCTAACAACAGTAGATAAACTTGTAAACTGGGGTAGAAGTAACTCTTTATGGCCTTTGACTTATGGACTTGCATGTTGTGCAATTGAGATGATGGCAACAGGTGCTTCAAGATATGATTTTGATAGATTTGGGACAATTTTTAGAGCAAGTCCTAGACAAGCTGATGTTATTGTAATAGCTGGAACATTAACTAAGAAACATGCTGAATTTATGAGAAGACTTTATGACCAAATGCCTGATCCAAAGTGGGTTATATCTATGGGTTCATGTGCAAATACAGGAGGTATGTTTAATACATATGCAACTGTTCAAGGTGCAGATAGAATAGTTCCTGTTGATATATATTTACCTGGATGTGCACCACGACCTGAAAGTTTGCAATACGCACTTATGATGCTTCAAAAAAAGATTAGAAAAGAATCAATCTTTAGATCAATCAAGAAAAAGAGGTTAGTATGAGAGAATACAAACCAAAAGATGATGTACAAAATAAATCATATTTTAGTGATAGGTTTTATATTACTCCATCAATTCCTAAAGTTGATGTTTGTCAAGATAAAATCTTTTTAGATGATGTAGAATTACTCTCTTCAAAAGTAAAAATACTTGATAAGTATATACAAAAAGAGCATTTGGTTATTTACATAAATCCAAAAGAGAATATAAATGCAATTGAGATTTTAAAAAATGAACTTCAATACGATATGCTTATTGATATTTCTGCTATTGATTATATTTCATCAAAGGGTGGCTTTGAAATTTTTTATGAATTTTTATCAATGAGTAAGCATAAAAGATTAAGACTTAAGTGTTTCATAGAAGAAAAAGAAGAGTTAAACTCTGTTTATTCACTTTTTAAAATGGCAAATTGGTCAGAAAGGGAGATGTATGATATGTATGGAGTAAAAATCATAAATCATCCAAATATGAAAAGAATACTAATGCCAAATGATTGGCATGATCATCCTTTGAGAAAAACATATCCTTTACATGGTGATGAAGCTGCATCGTGGTATGAAGTAGATAAGATTTTTGGAAAAGAAGCAAGGGAAATAATAGGTCCAGAAATTAGAGATGCTGCTGCTATTGATAGATATGATACTACAAGATTTGCAAGATTAGGTCATGAGGTTCCTTATGGCACAGATATTACTGATGGAAAAGAGCCAGAGCATACACCACTTGCTTATCAAGAAGAAGGTGGAGTTAAACTTATCAAAAAATTCAAAGAAGAAGATTCTGTGACTTTAAAAGAAAGAAGGTAAATAATGCAACAACAAACACCTAATAGATTAAAACCTTTTTTTGAAAATATTAACTTTGAAAGAGAAGATAATACAATGGTGGTTAATTTTGGACCACAACATCCATCTGCACATGGTCAAATGAGACTTATTTTAGAACTTCAAGGAGAAGAAGTAGTAAAAGCTAGACCTGATATTGGTTATTTGCATAGAGGTATGGAAAAAATGGCTGAAAACATGATTTACAATGAGTTCTTGCCTACTACTGATAGAATGGATTATATTGCTTCTACTTCAAATAATTATGGCTTTGCATTAGCTATTGAAAAACTTTTAGGAATTGAAGCACCAAGACGTGCTGAGATAATTAGAACAATACTTTTGGAATTAAATAGAGTAATTTCCCATCTTTTTTGGTTAGCAACACATGCGCTTGATGTTGGAGCTATGAGTGTATTTTTATATACATTTAGAGAAAGAGAATTTGCCATGGATCTTATTGAGGATTATTGTGGTGCAAGACTTACACATAGTGCAGTTAGAATTGGAGGAGTTCCTTTAGATTTACCAAATAATTGGTGCAAAGATTTAGAAAAATTCTTAAAAGTATTAGAAGTTGAAGTTGAAAAATATGAGGGCTTACTAACTGAGAATAGAGTTTGGAGAATGAGACTTGAAAATGTAGGTATCATAACTCCTGAACTAGCAAAATCTTGGGGAGTAACTGGAGTTGCTTTAAGAGCAACTGGTACAAAATGGGATTTAAGAAAAGAGATGCCTTATGGAATCTATTCTGAACTTGATTTTGATATTCCTATTGCAACTACATGTGATGCATATGGAAGATATAAATGTTATATGCAAGAAATGAGAGAATCAGTCAAAATATTAAGACAACTTATTCCAATGTATGAAGAAAGTAAATGTGAACTTATGGCTCATGCTCCTGATTATATTTCAGCACCAAAAGAGCAAATCATGACTCAAAACTATTCACTTATGCAACATTTTGTTTTAGTAACACAAGGAATGAAACCTCCAAAAGGTGAGGTTTATGTAGCAACAGAATCACCAAAAGGTGAATTGGGATATATGGTTGTAAGTGATGGAACACCATATGCTTATAAATTAAAAGTTAGAGCACCAAGCTTTTTTCATACAGGTCTTTTAGAAGATTTATTACCAGGGCACCAATTGGCTGATGTGGTTACTTTAATTGGTAACCTTAATTTGGTATTTGGCGAAATTGATAGATAGGGCTAGATTATGAAAAGATTTGACTTAAGATTACTAAAAGATAACTTTTATGACAGAATGTTAGAACTAATGAAAAATGATATAAAAGATGGAGAAAATGCTATTTTCTTATTTGAAATAGGAGATTTCTCAGCTGTTCAAAAAAGTGCAGATTTAATATATGAAAATGGCTATACACTTATGAATTCTATTAAGTTTAATGAAGTTGATTGGACAATAGTAGTAAAAAAAGTGCAACCTGAAAAAAAAGAGATAGAAACCAAAGAAGAAGAGTAAAAGTATGAAAAATTTAGATATTTTAAAAAAGAGTGATTATATTTTATGTTTTGGAGAGTTCTTAGCTAATACAAATGAACAAGTTGTAGATGCTATAAATGAAGCAAAAAAGAGTAATAACGCAGAAGTTATTTATATGCATGCAGTTGATAGTTTGGCTTTAAAAGATTTTTATACACAATTTATTAAGTATGAAGCTGGAAGTGAAGAGGGAATTAGTGCATTGTTATTGGATACTTTTACAAAAGATGTAAGTTCAAATATACAAGCTTATATAGATGATTTAGATATTGGTTATATTTCAGCAGAGTCAAGTGCAGGGGAAGAAGAGTTTGAAGAGGCTTTATTAAAAGCTTCTAAAAAGAGTTCTAAAACCATACTAGTTGGTGATGATATTTTTTCTCATGAAAGAGTTGATAATATTGTGAAAATCTTAAGTGCCATTGAAAAGTATAGTGATTTTAATATAGTTTCATCAAGACAAATCGATAATGAAGATGAAAACTTAGAAGAAGTAGCAGAGCTTTTACCTTATAATGGAACAGTTATTTACTCTTATGTAGATAGCTCAAAAGATTCAAATATAGTTTATGCAAGTGCATCTTTTGCAAGAATTGCAAAGGCTGAAGATGGTGCAAAAATAAAACTAATTTCAAAAGAGGGTGAAGTTTCAAAACTATTAGTAGTTGATGATACACTACAAAATACAATTGCAATTTGTGCTACAAATAAGAAAGGAAATGATTTCTTATCATGTGGTTATATTTATAAACCCGTAAAAATAGAAAGGCTGGAAGAGTGAGTGATTTAATATCTTTAGACATTGATGGGAAACTTTGTAAGGCAAAAGAGGGAGAGAGTTTATTAAATATTGCAAGGGCAAATGGAATATTTGTTCCAGCAATTTGTTATTTAACTAGGTGTTCTCCTACCCTTGCTTGTAGATTATGTCTAGTTGAGGCTGATGGAAAACAAGTATATGCTTGTAATGCAAAAGCTAAAGATGGAATGCAAGTAAAAACAACTACTGAAAATATTGCTAAAGAAAGAAGAGCAGTAATGGAAGTATATGATGTAAATCACCCTTTACAGTGTGGGGTATGTGACCAAAGTGGAGAGTGTGAACTACAAAATTATACTTTATATATGAAAGTTGATTCTCAAAGTTATTCTATTAAAGATGTGCCAAGACCAACTCAACATTGGGGAGTTATGAATTATGATCCAGGATTATGTATAGTTTGCGAAAAATGCGTAACTGTATGTAAGGATATGATTGGTTCAAGTGCTTTAAGTACTGTAAAAAGGGGTTCTGATGCAATCTCAAAAACTTTTAAAGATAGTATGCCAAAAGATGCATACTCAATGTGGAATAAGTTAAATAAATCTCTTATTGGCTTTGATGAAAGTTCATGTACAGATTGTGGAGAGTGTATCTCTGTTTGTCCAGTTGGAGCACTTGTATCAAATGATTTCCAATACAAATCAAATGCATGGGAGCTTACTAAAATTCCTGCTTCAAATCCTCACTCAAGTGATTGTGCTTTGATGTATTATGAAAGAAAGCATGAGTCTGTGCAAAACCATGATAAGTTAAAAATTTATAGAGTTACAAATGACCATCATTATGTGACATTAAATGGAGCGGCAAGATTTGCATATGATTTTGAAAATGAAATAAAACAAAAAGATGAAAAAGCTTTTATTGAAGCACTTGATGCATTTAAAAAAGCAAAAACTATAAAATTTAACTCATTTATTACAAATGAAGAAGCATTGATTTTACAAAAGTTAAAAGAAGAGTATAACTTTAAGTTAGTAAATGATGATGCTTTTAAATATCAAAGATTTTTAAAAGAGTATAGTTTAGTAAGTGGAAAGTCTTTATACGGTTCAACACTAAAAGATGTTCATGATTCAAATTTTGTAGTATCTATTGGTTCATTTTTAAAACATGACTTGCCACATGCAAGATATGCTTTTAATAACTCTATTATATTAAATAAAGGTTCAGGATTATATTTTCATCCAATTGCTGATCCAATTATGGAAAAGATTGGTAAAAAAGGTAAAACAACAGAGTTTATATATCATCAACCTTTAAAAGAAGAGGCTGTTTTATATCTTCTTTTAGACATCTTTGCAGATGAAAATTTACCTGAAGATATTAAGAAATACATTGAATCTTTAAAAGAAAAAAGAGTTAAAACTATTGTTGAAACAAAAAAAGAACAAGTAATAGAAAAAGTCTTAGATGAAGATAGTGGTGAAGAAAAAGAGCTTAAAAAGTTAGTAACAAAAAAAGAAGAAAAAGAAGTAGAGTATATCTACTCAAAACTTCTAGATGAAGTAGGGCTTGATGAAAACTTTTATGATTTAATTGATTCTATGCTTGTTAAAAAAGATAAGTTTTCACTAATTATTGGAGAAGATATAATAACTCATCCAAATTATAAAACTTTAGCAAAACTTTGTGCAATGATTGAAAAATATACTAAGTTTGAAATTGTAATTATCCCTACTAAAACAAATACCTTAGGTGTTAGTTTAATTTGTCAATTAGATGAAAAACAAGAGGGCTTTACTATTGGATACAATGAAAAAGCCGATTATCAATTAAGTGCTTTAGGTGATGGTAATTTAGATATGCCAGCACTAAATCAACAAGAGGGAACATTTGTAAATATTGATAAAAGAGTTATTTCTACAAATGCTGCTTTACCTTATAATGGTTATGTATTAAATGATATTGCAAATGAGTTGTTAGGAATTAAACAAGAAAATACAATTGATTACACTGTAAAACTTCCACTTTCAAGCGGATTTAAACAAGTAGAGTTTGATTCTTTAACAAACTATTTTTCAAATGATGCAAATGAGCATAGAGGTTATGAATTGCAAAATTTAGATACCAAGGTAAATGATATATTTGAAAGAACAGAGATTTTAGATGTACAAGTTCATGATGATGAATTTATTATTTATAAAGCAAATCCTATGAATTTATTTAATGAATTTGTAGCAAAATCCCATGAGTTTAAGCAAAAAGCAAAAACTGGTATTTATGTATCTCAAAAACTCTTTGATAGATTAAACTTACAAGTAAATGAGAAAGTAAGAGTTCTAACAAAAAATAAAACTTTTGATTTAGATGTTTTTGTTGATGAGCAAATTGATGGTGAAATAGCATATGTTTCTACATTTGATAAATCTTATGGAACTAAAGAGTTATTTGACTCATATAGATTTATTAGAGCTTCCCTAACAAAGGCTTAAAATGGAAACTAGTATTATAATTGAAACAATAATAAAAGCAATTGTTGTATTAGCAGTATTTTCTGCATTGGCAGGTTTTACTACATATATAGAAAGAAAAGTATTAGCTTATATGCAAAGAAGATTAGGTCCATCAAATGTTGGACCATATGGTCTTTTACAATTAGTTGCTGATGGAATAAAGCTATTTACAAAAGAGGATTTTATTCCTCAAAATGCAGCAAGACCTGTATTTATGATAGCTCCAATAATTACAGCAGCTACAGCTTTTATTGCAATGAGTGCGGTTCCTTTTTTTCCTGAATTTGAGTTATTTGGCTATGTAGTAAGACCAATTATTGCAGATGTTAATGTTGGTGTTTTATTTGTTTTAGGAGTTGCTTCTGTTGGTCTTTATGGACCACTTTTAGCAGGTATGAGTAGTGCAAATAAGTGGTCACTTTTAGGTGGGGCTAGAACTGCTATTCAACTTTTATCTTATGAGGTTGTTTCAGGACTTGCTCTTTTAGCTCCTTTGATGTTAGTTGGAAGTTTATCTTTAATAGATATTAATAACTATCAAGCAGGAGGATTTACTTCATGGTTAATTTGGTCACAACCTTTAGCTTTTATTCTTTTTGTAATTGCAGGTTTTGCAGAGACAAATAGAACACCTTTTGATTTATTAGAGCATGAAGCTGAGATTGTAGCAGGTTATGCTACTGAGTATTCAGGTCTTAGATGGGGAATGTTTTTTATTGGTGAGTATGCAAACCTTTTTACAGTTTGTTTTTTAGTTTCACTAATTTTTCTTGGTGGTTTCAATGATTTATGGTTTATTCCTGGTGGATTGGCAATTGTTTTAAAAGTAATGTTTTTAATCTTTTTCTTTTTATGGACAAGGGCTTCATGGCCACATATTAGACCTGATCAACTTATGTGGTTATGTTGGAAAATACTAATGCCATTAGCAGTAATAAATATTCTTATTACTGGTTTTGTGATGATGTTTTAGGAGAGTATGATGGGTTTAGAAGAGTTTAAAGATAGAAATATTGGTGTAAAAAACTATATAACTGTTCAAGATGATAACTATCCTAAAACTAATGGTGAAGTTTTCAAACAAATAGTTAAAAGAAGTTTAAAAGGTGAGCTTTTTACTGGGCTTAAAATCACATTTAATATGATGAGAGAAGCTTTATTTAAAGGTAAGATGCATACTGTTCAATACCCAGCAGAAAAGTTACCAATAGGACCTAGATATAGAGCTGTACATAAGTTATTGGCACTTTTAGAATCAGGAGAAAATAGATGTATTGGATGTGGACTTTGTGAAAAAATTTGTATCTCAAACTGTATTAAAATGGATACAAAAATAGATGAAAATTCAAGAAAAGAGGTCTTAGAATACACAATTAATATGGGAAGATGTATTTTTTGTGGATATTGTGCTGAGGTTTGTCCTGAACTTGCTATTGTTCATGGTCAAAGATATGAAAATGCAAGTGAACAAAGAGCTCATTTTGCATTAAAAGAAGACTTATTAACTCCGCTTGATAAGTTACATTTACAAAAAGAGTATGAAGGTTTTGGAGCAGTATCTCCTGATGCTGATGAAAAAATCCAAAAAACTCCACTTCAATATTAGGAGAAAAAATGTTGTTTGAAGTAGTAGCATTTTACTTATTTGCAAGCTTAACAGTTGTTATGTTTTTAATAACAGTATTTACAAACAATGCCCTTTATGCCTTAAGTGCTTTAGCAGCTGGAATGATATTTATTTCAGCATTTTTCTTTTTATTAGATGCTGAATTTTTAGGCGCAGTACAAATAGTTGTTTATACAGGTGCTGTTGTTGCGCTTTATGCCTTTGGAATGATGTTTTTTGACTCTTTATCCACAGTAAAAGAGAGTATTAAAAATCCAAGATTAGTATTTTTATTAAGTGGACTTATTGCTTTATTTATTGTAATTATTTTCACTTCACCTATAATTGGTCAAAATGTAGAAGCAAATCTTCCAATGCACCCAGAGTGGGGAAATGCACAAGATGTTGGAATTGTACTATTTACTAAATACTTAGTTCCATTTGAAATTGCTGCTGTTATGTTACTTGTTGCAATGATTGGTGGAATTATTTTAGCTGGTAAAAAGATGGATACCTCATATTCACAATTAAGTGAAAAAGAGATTGATGAGTTAAAGGAGGAGAAATGAGTTTAAATGCATATTTAATCCTTTCAACTTTGATTTTTTGTATTGGCTTATTAGGAGTAATTAGAAGAAAAAATCTTCTTATGCTATTTTTCTCAACAGAGATAATGTTAAATTCTGTAAATATAGGTTTAGCAGCTGTTTCAAAGTTTCATGCAGACTTAACAGGACAAATGTTTGCATTTTTTATAATTGCAATTGCTGCAAGTGAAGTGGCTATTGGTTTAGGTCTTCTTATATTATGGTATAAAAAAACTGGTACTATTAACTTAGATAGTATGCAAAGATTAAAAGGCTAATGATGGAAAAATATCTATATATAGCACTATTTGCTCCTTTAATTGGTTCTTTAGTTGCTGCACTTTTTGCAATGAGTAAAAAAAATCTTTTTACAGGTATTTTTACATCATTTATGTTAGCAGTTTCTACTATTGCTACATTGAATTTATTATATTTTGTATATAAAACAAATGAGATTATACATGTAAGAATGCTTGATTGGATTGTTGTTGGAAATATTGATATTCCTTTTGGTTTTGTTGTTGATCATGTAAGTGTAATAATGATGAGTGTTGTAACAATTGTTTCTACAATGGTACATATTCACTCAATAGGTTATATGGAACATGATAAAGGCTTTAATCGATACTTCTCTTACTTAAGTGCTTTTGTTTTTTCAATGCTTGTTTTAGTAATGTCTGATAACTTTGCTGGATTATTTATAGGTTGGGAAGGTGTAGGTCTTTGTTCTTGGTTATTAATTGGGTTTTGGTACCACAAGAACTCAGCTGCTTGGGCTGCAAATGAAGCTTTTATTATGAATAGAATTGCTGATTTAGGGATGTTAGTAGCTATCTTTTTAATATATTGGAATATTGGAAGTTTACAATATGATATTGTATTTTCAAATATTGATTCATTAAGTACTTTTATGATTACTGTTATAGGGATTTTTTTATTTATTGGAGCAATGGGAAAATCAGCACAATTTCCTTTTCATACATGGCTTGCTGATGCAATGGAGGGACCAACCCCTGTATCTGCACTAATTCATGCAGCAACAATGGTAACAGCTGGTGTTTACTTAATAGTAAGAGCAAATGAGATTTATACAACGGTTCCTAATCTTGGATATTTTATAGCTTGTTTAGGAGCATTTGTTGCTATTTTTGCTGCAACTATGGCATTGGTAAATAATGATATGAAAAAGATTATTGCTTATTCGACTTTATCACAACTTGGGTATATGTTTGTTGCTGCTGGACTTGGAGCTTATTGGGTCGCACTTTTTCATTTAGTAACTCATGCTTTTTTCAAATCAGTATTATTCTTGGGTGCAGGAAATGTTATGCATGCAATGAGCAATGAGCTTGATATTAGGAAAATGGGTGGATTGTATGAAAAGATGAAGCCAACTGCAATTATTATGATAATTGCATCAGTTGCGCTTGCTGGTATCTTTCCTCTTGCTGGATTTTATTCAAAAGATAAAATTTTAGAAGCAGCCTTTAATGCAGATGCAATATTTTTATGGGTGATTTTATGGATAACTGCTGGACTAACTGCTTTTTATTCATTTAGGCTTATTATGCAAGTGTTTTTTACAAAACCTAAATATGAAGAGTTTGGTTACCATCCACATGAAACATACCCTTTTGTTATTGCAGCTATGATTCCTCTTGCATTATTAGCAATCATTGCAGGATGGTTTGAACATACATTTGTAAATATGGTAACTTATATTTTACCTACATGGGAAGCTTCAAATATTAGTCATTCAACTGCTTATATACTTATATCAATCACAAGTGCAATGGCACTATTTGGTATAGTATTTGCAGTAATTAAATATAAAAATGGTGGCTTTTCTAATAAATGGGAAAATAGTTTTGTTTATAAGTTATTGATAAATCAATACTATATTCCTCAATTTTACGACAAAGTAATATGTAAGTCTTATTTTTGTTTATCAAAATTTGCTTATAGAATTATTGATATGAAAATTATTGATGCCACAGTTGACTTAATTGGTAAAACTGTTTATAAAACTGGAGTTCATTCATCTCCAATTCAATCAGGAAACTTGTCTCATACTTTAAAAATTATGGCATTTGGTGTAGCATTTATACTATTTTTAAGTGTAACACTTGCATTTATAAATTAAAAGGTTTAGTTATATGGATTATATTTTATCAATATTGATATTTTTCCCACTACTTGCAGCTTTAGTAGGGTTTTTAGTAAAAGATGACTCTATAAAAGCATATGGAATTTTAGCAACTGCATTGGAGTTTATTATAAGTATAATACTTTGGATAAATTTTGATGTTTCAAATCCTAATATGCAATTCTTACAGCAAGTATTAGTTATTCCTACATATGGAATAAATTATGTAGTAGGAGTTGATGGAATTTCACTATTTTTAGTGATTATGACTACTTTTATGACAATGATATCACTAGTTGCTCTTAGTGAAAAAAAAGCGCTTAAGAATTTGATTATTACAGTTTTATTTTTAGAAATGACAATGGTTGGAGTATTTTTAGCATTGGATGCAATAATATTTTATCTATTCTGGGAACTTTCGCTTGTACCAATGCTTTATATTATTGGTGCTTGGGGTGGAAAGCTAAGAATATATGCAGCTATTAAATTCTTTTTATATACATTTTTAGGTTCATTGGTTATGTTAATTGGTATGCTTTATTTAGGGTATATTTATTATCAAACTACTGGAAATTGGAGTTTTAATATTCTTGATTGGAATATGTTATTACTGCCTTTTGATATGCAACTTATGCTATTTCTTGCCTTTTTTGCAGGTTTTGCTATTAAAGTTCCAATGTTTCCATTTCACACTTGGCTTCCATATGCCCATGGACAAGCACCAACTATTGGTTCTGTAATACTTGCCGCAGTTTTATTGAAAATGGGAACATATGGCTTTGTAAGATTTTCTTTACCTTTATTTCCTGATGCAAGTGTTTATATGATAATACCAATGGCTATATTAGCACTAATAGCTATTGTTTACACTGCCATGGTTGCTTTTGCTCAAGAAGATATGAAGCAAGTTATAGCTTACTCTTCAGTATCACATATGGGAGTTATAATCTTAGGTATTTTTGCTTTAAATGTTGAGGGTATTTCTGGTGCAATTTTTCTTATGATTTCACATGGTATTGTTTCAGGTGCATTATTTATGCTTGTAGGAGTTATATATGAAAGAAGACATACAAAACAAATTAGTGAATTTGGTGGTTTAGCACAAGTGATGCCAAAATATGCAACTATTTTTGCAATTATGTTGATGGCTTCTATTGGACTTCCTTTGACTATTGGCTTTGTAGGGGAGTTTTTATCATTACTTGGATTTTTTAAAGTATCACCTTTTTTAACAATAATTGCTGGACTTACAATAATTTTAGGTGCTATTTATATGCTTGTGATGTATAAAAAATCTTTTTTTGGAGAGCTTACAAAAGATGAAAATAAAAAACTGCTTGATTTAAATAAAAAAGAGCTAAGTGCGCTTATTCCATTAGTTGCCTTGGTTATTATTTTAGGTGTTTATCCAAAACCAATTTTAGAACCTGTAAATAATAGTGTTTCTAAAATGATAGAAGTTATGAATGCTAAAACAGTTACGAAAGAAGCTCAAGCGAAGATTATTGATTTAAATAGTATCTCAGGAGTAGAAAAATGAATGATATACCAAAAATAGTTATTGACTTTGCAAGTTTAAACTTTAGTACTATTACTCCTATGATAATTGCTATTGTTGCAGCATTATTAATACTTTGTATAGATTTAGCAACAAAAAAACTTGATAAATCTTTTTATTTAACTTTGACAGTTTTAGCTTTAGTAATTGATTTGGGTTTTGTTCTTGGATTTAACTCTGATGTTAGAGGTTTTTTTGATTTATTGTTAATTGATGGTATCTCTATTTTAGCACAAGCTATAATAGTTATTGCTTCTACTCTTTTTGCACTTTTAGGTTTTGCAAAACTTAGATTTCAAGAGTTTAGATACCCTGAATATTTTGCACTATATCTTTTTATGATTGCTGGATTTCAGTTTATGGCAAGTTCAGATAGTTTAATACTTATTTTTGTAGCTTTAGAAACTTCTTCGTTGGCTTTATACACACTAATTGCGATGCATAATAGATTAAATGCAATTGAAGCAGCTATTAAATATTTTACAATGGGAGCTTTAACAGCTGCTTTTTTTGCCTTTGGGTCTATGATTTTATATGCACAAACTGGAAGTGTAGAGCTTGGACAAATTTCACAAGTATTAACTCAATCAGGATTTGAAAACTATTTTGTAATTTTAATAGCAGCTACATTTATAATAGCAGCTTTAGCATTTAAACTTTCACTTTTCCCTTTTCATTTATGGGTTGCAGATGTTTATGAGGGTTCAACTGCTGCTTTAGCAGGATTTATATCAGTTGTTCCTAAAATTGCTGCATTTGTAGTTGCTTTAAGATTTTTTGAGATATTTATAGTAAGTAATGATTTATTTATACAAACTATTTTATATACAATAGTTATTTTAACAATGACAATACCAAATCTTATTGCACTTTTACAAAATGATATAAAAAGAATGCTTGCATATTCATCTATATCAAATGCAGGTTTCGCAATGGGTGCTATTTTAATAGGCACGAATCAAGCAACACAAGCACTATTTTTATATTGGATTATGTTTTTTATAACAAACCTTGGTGGATTTACAATGCTTTGGTTAAATAGAACAAAAGATTATAGTAAAGAAAGTGACCATAGTATGCAAAAGTATGCAGGTTTAATAAAAACTTCTCCAAAAGTTGCAGTATTAATGTCTCTTTTTATGTTAACACTAGCAGGGCTTCCTCCTTTTGCTCTATTTTGGGGTAAATTATATTTAATCGGAAGTGCTGTAAATGCTGGTTTTATGTTTTTAGCTTTTATGATGATAATAAATTCAGCAATAGCAGCTTATTATTATTTGAAACCAGTTGTTTTTATGTTTTTAAAAGAGCCAGAAAGTGATATAACTTATCTTCAAAATACAACACCAATTATGAAGTATTTAGCTATTTTTTGTGCTATTTTGACAATTGGTTCAATTTTTACAATAGAACCACTTCTTCAAATAATTACTTATTACACGCAAATTTCAGGTTTTTAACAATCAAAATATCAATAAAATAACTTTTATTGATATTTTGATACACTATTATTTAAAATACACACAATAGGAAATCTTATGAAAAGAAATTATCTTATATCAATGAGTATAATTGTCTTACTTATGTTTGGATACTTTTACCAACTCCAAAATAAACAAGTAAAACAATTAAAGCAAGAAATTGTAAAATTAAACGAAAGAATAGATACTTTAGAAAAAAGTGAAGAGAGTTTAAAAGCAAAACTTGATGAAGCTTTAGAAAAAAGTAAACCAAAACCAATTCCTGTATCTGTAAAGAAAAAAAGATTTATTGATATGATGGTGCCTGCTTTAAATGAAGTATATGATGAGTTAAAGCAAGAGTTCTTTCAAGTTCAAGAAAATATAAAACAAAATAAAGAAACAGAAAAATTAAAAAAGCTAAAAGAGTTTTATAAAGTAGATACAAACCAAGAGCTTTTATATGCACTAAAACCACATCCCAAATCAATTGCATTAGCTCAAGGGGCGATGGAAAGTGCTTGGGGACAATCAAGATTTTTTAAAGAAGCAAATAATATTTTTGGTGTTTGGTCTTTTAATAAAAATGAACCAAGAATCGCAGCAAGTGGGAAAAGAGGTTCAAAAACTATTTGGCTTAAAAAGTATTCAAGTGTAAAAGAAGCAATTAAAGATTATTATATTACTTTATCAAGAAGTAGCGCTTTTAAACAGTTTAGAAAAACAAACTTTGAAAATCCAGACCCCTTTGTACTTGTTACAAAACTTGATAGATATTCTGAAAAGAAAGCTGCATATGGAAAAGAGTTAGCTGCAATGATAAAATATAATAACTTTACAAAATATGATGATAAAGAGTTTATAGTACAAAAAGAACAAAAACAATTAACAAAAGAAGATGCTAAAAAAGAAGAAGAGCTTGAAAAAAACGCAATAGAAAATAGTAATGATGAAGTTACAACTTCAAATGAGATTGAAGAAAGTACAAAAGAAGAAACAACAAATGATATGAATATAGAAAATGAAGAAGAAAAGAGTGATAATAAAGTTGTTGAAAAAAAAGAAGAAAAGAGTACTGAAATAAAAAAAGAAGAACAAGAAGTAGAAAATAAAGAAACTCCTATTAAAGCTAGTCAAAAAGAAGAACAAACAAAGTAGTTAAAACTACTTTGTTTATATCTAACCAAATAATAATTCATAAAGTGATACAATCTTTCTTTAATTAATTACTAAAAACTATAATATTAAGGACAAGTTTTGAAAACAATAACTGTTGCACATTCTCCAGATGCAGATGATATATTTATGTACTATGCTATTAAATTTGGTTGGGTTGGTGCAAAAGATGCCAAATTTGAAAATATAGCAGCTGATATAGAAACATTAAATCAGGCTACTTTAAAAGGTGAATATGATATTTGTGCTATATCATTTGCTTTGTACCCTTTTGTTAAAGATGATTATGCATTATTAAAAACTGCTGTATCATTTGGACAAGGTTATGGACCAAAATTAGTAAAAAGAAAAGATAAAAAACTCAAGAAAAACTTTAAAGTAGCTCTTAGTGGAGAGTTTACAACAAATGCATTACTTTTTAAAATAGCTTATCCAGAAGCTAGAATTACTTACATGAACTTTTTAGATATTGAAAAAGCTGTGATTGAAGGAACAGTTGATGCTGGTGTTTTAATTCATGAGTCAATTTTAAATTATAATGATGAACTTGAAGTCGAAAAAGAGATGTGGGATATTTGGGAAGATTTAAGTGGTGGAGGTTTACCCTTACCACTTGGAGGAATGTGTTTAAGAAGATCAATTCCTCTTCATAGTGCAATTGATTATGAAAATACTTTAATAAAAGCTGTTGATGTTGCGAATAAAAATAGAAAAGTTCTAGCTACAATGTTACTTGAAAAAGGTCTTATTAGAGTTGATGCTTCTACATTAGATAAATATTTAGATTTATATGCAAATGATGAATCAGTAAATTTAAGTGAAGTTCAGTATAAAGCACTTGATAAACTTTTTGAACTTGGATACAAACATGGATTTTATGAAAATTTAATCAAAGCAAAAGATTTTTTAATTCCAAGTGAGTATGAGGATTTAAGAAACAAGTGATTAAGCAAATAGATTTTTCAAAATACTCTTCAATTAAAATAGGGCCAATAGCTGATATAAAACTAATTGAAGAGATTGGTGATTATGATGATTATACAATAATAGGAAAAGCAAATAATATTTTAGTTTCAAATAATCATCCAAAGTTTGCTATACTTGGAAAAAATTTTGATTATATAAAACAAGAGAATAATAGACTTTATGTAGGTTGTGCAACAAGTTCTGGCAAGTTATTAAGTTATTGTAGAAAAAATGATATAGGACATTTAGAATTTTTAGCAAAATTGCCTGGAACAATGGGCGGTGTTGTAAAAATGAATGCGGGATTAAAATCATGGGAAATTTTTAATCACATTATTTGTATTAAAACAAAAGATGGATATATAAATAAAGAAGATATACAATACACTTATAGAAGTACAAAAATTAATACAATAGTTTATGAAGTAGTTTTAGAAGTACAAAGTGGATTTTGTAAAGATAGATTAAAGCAATTTAATAAAATGAGAGATAATCAACCTCAAATGGCAAGTGCTGGGTCATGTTTTAAAAACCCAAAAGGAGATTTTGCAGGAAGGTTAATCGAAGAAGTTGGATTAAAAGGTATGCAAAAAGGCTCAATGTCTTTTTCAAAAGAGCATGCAAATTTTTTAGTAAATAGTGGTAATGGAACTTTTGAAGATGCAGTTTATTTAATAAATTTAGCCCAAAAAAGAGTTAAAGAAAAATTTGATATAAATTTAGAAGAAGAGGTGATTATTTATTAAGCTTAATTATCTATTAATTAATTTATGATACACTTTCCACTTTAAAAAATAGCGTAAGGGTTGAAAAGTTTGAAGAATTTAGTAATAGTTGAGTCACCTGCAAAAGCAAAAACAATTTCAAAGTTTCTTGATAAAAGTTACACAGTTATGGCCTCTATGGGGCATGTTAGAGATTTACCAAAATCAAAATTAGGCTTTGATCCACAAAATAATTTTAAGCCTCAGTATTTGATTTCAACAGATAAAAGAAAAGTAATAGCAGATTTGAAAAAGCATATTACAAAAGATACAGTAATATACCTAGCTGCCGATGAGGATAGAGAGGGAGAAGCCATTGCCTGGCACTTGATTCCTGCTTTGAAAGTTGAAAAAAACCCTATAAAAAGAATTGTTTTTCATGAAATTACTAAAGATGCAATCTTAAAAGCTATTAAAAACCCCCGTGATGTTGATCAAAACTTAGTTGATGCACAACAAGCAAGAAGAATTTTAGACAGAGCAGTTGGATATGAATTATCTCCACTACTTTGGAAAAAAGTAAGATATGGACTTAGTGCTGGTAGAGTTCAATCTGTTGCTGTTAGAATTATTGTAGATAGAGAGAATGAGATTAGAGAGTTTAAGCCAGAAGAGTATTGGAAAATAAAAGCTGATTTTATTAATCCAAATTTAAAAGCAGAACTTGCAAAAATCAATTCAAAATCAAAAAAAGTAACAAATGAAGAAGAAGCAAAACAGATTGAGGCTTCTATTAATCAAGGAATTTTTGAACTTGTAGATATAGAAGAGAAAGAATCAAATAGAAATCCAGCAGCTCCTTTTACAACTTCAACACTACAACAAGAAGCAAGTAGAAAACTTGGCTTTTCTGTTAAACAAACAATGGTTATAGCACAACAACTATATGAAGGAAATGTTGGTAATATTCCAAATCATACAGGTGGTTTAATCACTTATATGAGAACTGACTCTTTAAACCTTTCAAAAGTAGCAACAAGTGCAGCAAAAGAAGTAATTGAGCAAGAGTATGGGAAAGATTATTCACTTAATAAGCCAAGACTTTATAAATCAAAAGCAAAAGGTGCACAAGAAGCCCATGAAGCAATTAGACCTGTTAATTTAGCACTAAAACCAAGTGATATAAAAGCTTATGTTGATAATGCACAATTTAAACTTTATTCACTTATTTGGAAAAGAACACTAGCAACACAAATGGCTCCTGCTAAAATGGCAAATACAACATATAAAATTGAAGCTGGAAAAGATAAAGAGTATGAGTTTCAATCAAAGGGACAAAGAATTATTTTTGCAGGATTTATGAAAGCATACACTGAGGGAAGTGATAATCCTGAAAGTGCACTTGATAGTAGTGAAAAAATCTTACCAACAATAAAAAAAGGAACTGTATTAGATTTAGAAAAACTAGATTTAGAACAGTTATTTACAAAACCACCTGCAAGATATACAGAAGCTAGTTTAGTAAAAAAACTTGAAAGTGAAGGAATTGGAAGACCATCAACTTATGCACCAACAATCTCAACAATACAACAAAGAGAGTATGTGGTAAAAACAGAAGATAAGAAATTAGCTCCTACTGCAACAGGTGAAATTGTAAATTCATTTTTAACAGACCATTTTGCTGAGATATTGGACTTGGGATTTACTGCAAAAATAGAAGAAGAGTTTGATAATATTGCTGAGGGTAAAATTGCTTGGGAACAAGTAATGCAAGATTTTTATGGTGATTTCAAAAAAAGAATTGAAGAAAAAGAGAGTAGTGTAAATAAAGAAGATTATTTACAAATAAGAGAAATAGGAATAGACCCAGAATCTAAAAAACCTGTAAGTGCAAGAGTTGGAAGATTTGGTCCTTTTATTCAAATTGGAACAAAAGATGATGAAGAAAAGCCAAAATTTGTTGCAATTCCTGATCATTTAAATATGGATACTATTACACTTGATGAAGCACTTTATTTATTTACTTTACCAAGAGTTGTTGGAAAAAATGATAAAGGTGAAGATATTATTGCTAATATAGGACGGTTTGGTCCATATTTACAAATTGATAGTAGATTTTATTCTCTTAAAACAGATGACCCATATAAAATAGAGTTACCAAGAGCTTTAGAAGTAATCAAAGAGCTTGATGAAGCAAAAGCAAAAGCAACAATTAAGATATTTGAAAAAGAAAAAATACAAATATTAAATGGTAGATATGGTGCTTATATTAAACAAGGAAGAAAAAACTTTAAAATTCCTAAAGGTAAAGTTGCAGAAGATTTAACTTTAGAAGAGTGTGAAGAGATAATCAAAAAAGACCCAAAATCAAAAACAACTAAAAAAACAACAACTAAGAAAGCACCTGCAAAAAAAACAACTACAAAAAAAGCACCTGCAAAAAAAACAACAACAAAGAAAAGTAGTACAAGTACTACAAAAAAATAAAATGAAAATAGGAATATTATCAGATAGTCACACAAAAAGTGACTATACTGAACTTGCAATAAACCACTTAAAACAAAAAGGTGCAAACTATTTAATACATGCAGGTGACTTATGTATTGAAGATAATTTAAAATTATTACAAAATTCAAAGTTAGTGTATGTTACTGTTTTTGGCAATAATGACAGGAGTTTATTATCTTTGTCAAATGAGTATAATATTCAAAAAGAACCATATTATTTTAAGATTAAAGATATAAAATTTAAGCTTATGCATCTTCCTTATTATTTAAATGCAGATAGTGATATTGTTATTTTTGGACATACTCATAAGTTTGAGTGTAGTTATAATAATGGTACTTTATTTATTAATCCAGGAGAAATATGTGCACGTGAAAAACCTTTGATTGAGTGTGCCTTGCTTGAAATTAATAAAAATGAGTATATAATTACTTACTATTATAAAGATATAAATACAAATAATTTTATGAAAGAAGAGTTTAGATATGAACGATAATAAAGAGATATTTTTATGTGCTATTTGTAATATTGAAAGTGGTACATGTAATGAAGACTGTAAGTTCTGTACACAAAGTGTTAAATATAAAGCTGATATTCAAAGATATAAGAAAAAAGCTATTGAGCAAATCGTAAAAGAGGCAAAAATGGCAAAAGAAAATAATGCAAATGGTTTTTGTTTAGTTACAGCTGGAAAAGGTTTAACTGATAAAAGATTGGCTTTTGTATGTGAAGCAGCACAAGCCGTTAAAAAAGAGAATCTAGGACTTATTTTAATTGCATGTAATGGAACAGCTTCAGTTGAACAGTTAGAAACACTTAAAGAAGCAGGAGTTGATGCTTATAACCACAATCTTGAAACTGCACAAGATTTTTATAAAGAGATTGTTACAACTCATACTTGGGAAGAGAGATATGAAACTTGTAAAAATGTAAAAGAAGTTGGTTTAAGATTAATATGTGGAGGAATTTTTGGATTAGGTGAAACACAAGAGCAAAGAGTATCAATGCTTGAGTCAATCGCTTCATTGGAACCTATGAATGTACCCTTAAACTTTTTTCACCCAAATGAGGCTTTACCTCTTGTAGAAAACTCTGTGAGTAAAGAAGAAGCTTTTGAATTAATTACATTAGCTAGAAAAATGGTTCCAAATGCAAAGAAAATAATGGTTGCAGGTGGAAGAGAGTTGATGTTTGGTGATGAGCAATATAAAATTTTTGAAAAAGGTGCAAATGCCTTTGTTATTGGTGATTATTTAACAACACAAGGAAAATCACCAAAAGATGATATGCATGAACTTGAGAAATTAGGTTTTAAAGTAGCAAGAGAAAGAAACTAAAGGTTTAATATGAGTGATGAAATTTTAATTATAGTAACAATATCCGTAATTATATTTACATCACCTCTACTTTCAAGAGTATTAAAAATACCAACAATTCCTATTGAAATTATGCTTGGTGCTTTTGCTGTATATTTTTCTTTATTAGTGGAACATCCACTATTAGAGCTTGTTGCTGAACTTGGCTTTTTATATTTGATGTTTTTAGCTGGACTTGAAGTTGATTTAAGAAAGTTAATAAATATCCCCTCAGTTATATTAAAAAAATCACTTTTTTACAATGTAATACTTTTTTCTTTATCTGCTGCTATTACTATGTATTTTAAACTCGGAAATATTTTTATTGTGACTTTACCTTTAATTTCCATTGGTATCTTAGCTGCATTAAAAAAAGAGTATGGTGATGTAGAATGGATAAGAATGGCAATTGTTGTGGGATTAATTGGTGAGATTGTATCGATTTTTGCACTTACAACAGTATCAGCGATTCTTGAGTTTGGTTTAACTTGGGAGTTTTACAAAACTATGCTTTTATTTATAGTTTTTATGATTTTAATGACTATATTGTATAAACTATTTAATAATGTAGTTTGGTGGTATCCTGAAATAAAAACATATTTAATGCCAACAGAAGATAACCAAGAACAAGATATACGAGTATCTATGGCTATTTTCTTTGTTATGATTGCAGTTATGATTTATTTGAAACTTGAAGTTGCATTTGGTGCATTTATTGCAGGTACTTTTATTACAACATTCTTTGAACATAATAAACAGCTACCACATAAATTGGAGCACTTTGGTTTTGGTTGGTTAGTTCCTATATTTTTCATTTATGTTGGCTCGTCATTTGAACTTGAAGAGCTTTTTCATGATGGACTTATAGTAACTGCCTTTTTAATTGTTTTTGCTATGATATTTATTAGATTAGTTGCTTCGTTGCTTTTTATAAAAGAGATGGGAGTAAACAAGTTTTTTATGTTAGGTTTATCTCACTCAATGCCACTTACACTATTAATTGCAGTAACTACACTTGCTTATCAAAGCCATGCGATTACACAATTTTACTATTACGCATTTATTTTAGCATCGATTTTAGAAGTTTTAATAGTAATGATAGTAATTAGGATTTTAACAAATTATTTAGGAATAAAAAAGGTAAAAGCTTCTTAAAGCAGATGTTTTACATCTGCTCTAATCTAAAAATTGTTACTTGACCATTTGTGTAAGTAACTTCATAATTATCAGGAGTGTCAGTTAACTCTACAACAACTCTAAAAAATTTATCTTTTTTATGATTGCCTACAGTTATTCTTGTAAAGTTTGTTGAGTTTAAGTCTTCTCTTTTTGTATAAAAATTCTCTTTTGCATGAAAATCTAAGATTATTTTATTTTGATTTGGTAATGTGAATTTCTTAAATACATTATATTTTGTATTTATTTGAAGTTTAACATTAGTATATTCAAACTTTAAAAACGGTAGTAACTCTTTTTCAAAAGATACATCTGTTCTAGGTTTTACATAAATAATCTCTTCTTTTTCTTGCTTTTTTAGCTCCTGTACAAACTTTTTAGTTTCATTTACAGTCTTTTCTTGAGCTTGAGTAATCAGTTTTTTGATTTTATCTTCTGTTAATTCAGAAGCTTTTATCTTTGCTTTTTTCTCTACATTTTTAGTATCTTTATTTATACTATTAGCTTTCATCTTTTCTTGAATTTCTTCTATGTAGATCTTTTCTTGATTTTCAAACTCATCAGGATAACTCTCTTTTATTTCCATAAGTCTTGCTACTTCTTCATTGTAAGCTTGTGTTGTTTCAAAAGGATTTTCCCTTGCACTTAAGCTTGATGATAGAATTAATAATGCTATAAATAAAGATATTTTTTTCATTGTTCTGGCTCCAAGTTTTTTAATTCAAAATACTCTTTTTGTAAGTGGGCATTCTCTTCTTGTAATCTTTTTATTTCATTGACTAAATATACCCTTTTATCTTTTAAAGAACTATAAACATCCAATGAATTACTTCCAAATAAAAGTATTGCTGCATGATAACTAAGAAAAAGTGTAATAACAACTGAGACAATTGCTATTACACTAAATTTTTTTAGCTCATGAATTTTTTGCTTCATCTAATTATTTAACAAAAGGAGTTTTCCCTAAATATTCAGCATAAGCAACTTCTGCACCGATTTCCAATAATCTATTGTACTTAGCGTTTCTTTCACCTCTTGAAGTTGCACCTGTTTTAATTTGACCACAATTTAATGCAACTGCAAAGTCTGCTATAAATGCATCTTCTGATTCACCTGATCTATGTGACATTACGCAATTATAGTTGTTTCTTTGTGCTAATCTAATAGTAAGCATTGTTTCACTAATACTTCCAATTTGATTTGGTTTTATTAATATTGAGTTTGCAATTTTTTTAGAGATACCTTCATTTAGTATTGATGCATTTGTAACAAATAAATCATCACCAACTAATTGAACTTTATCTCCTAATTTTTGCGTTAATATTTTCCAACCATCCCAGTCATCTTCACTTAGTCCATCTTCAATTGAAACAATTGGATATTTTGAACATAAATCTGCATAGTATTCTACTAATTCATCAGAAGTTAACTCTTTATTCTCAGATTTAAGAACATATTTTCCCTCATCATTGATTAATTCAGAAGCTGCAACATCTAAAGCAATAGCTATTTGCTCACCAATTTTATAACCAGCTTTTTCAACAGCTTTTATAATAACTTGAATAGGTTCTTCGTTTGATTTTAAATTTGGAGCAAATCCACCTTCATCACCAACAGCAGTACTTTCACCCATCTCATCAATGATTTTTTTAAGATTATGATAAACTTCTGATGCTGCTCTTAATCCATCATTGAAGTTTTCAAATCCAATTGGCATAATCATATACTCTTGAAAATCAACAGAGTTATTAGCATGCTCTCCACCATTTATGATATTAAACATAGGTACAGGCATAGTCATAGCATTTGCTCCGCCTAAATATCTATAAAGAGGCATATTTAAAGAAGCTGCTGCTGCTCTTGCATTTGCCATAGAAACTCCAAGAACTGCATTTGCTCCTAGTTTAGAGTAGTTATTTGTTCCATCAATATCTTTCATTGTTGCATCAACTTCTGCTTGGTTAAATGGGCTTAAACCAATAAGTTCATCAGCAATTAATGTATTTACATTTTCAACAGCTTTTAAAACACCTTTTCCTAAAAATCTATCATCACCATCTCTTAACTCTAAGGCTTCTCTTTTTCCTGTACTAGCTCCACTTGGAACAATTGCACTTTGTTTTGTTCCATCGCTTAAGATTACTGTCGCTCTTACTGTAGGATTTCCTCTTGAGTCTAAAACTTCATCAGCATAAACATTATCAATATATACCACTGTTTCTCCTATTTAAGTTACAAAATTTTTAAATATTATACAAAAAAGTTAATTGGTAATTGCTTTTATAAGATGTTTTAAGTTAGGTTTTATGAAAGAAAATATCAAAAAAGATTATCTTTTTTGATATTTAAAATTTAGTAAAGTTCTATTTTTCTTCTTCTGTAGTTTCAATTTCATGCATATTACTATCTAATCCCATAGCTTGTAGAATTTTTGCTTCAATTTCTGCTGCAATTTCAGGATTGTCTTTTAAGAACTGTTTTGAATTCTCTTTTCCTTGACCTATTTTTGAATCTCCATAACTAAACCAAGCTCCTGCTTTATCAACAATATCAAGTTTAACACCATAGTCAATAAGCTCACCCATTTTAGAAATACCCTCTCCAAACATAATATCAAATTCAGCTATTTTAAATGGAGGTGCAACTTTATTTTTTACAACTTTAACTTTAGCTCTATTTCCTATACTCTCTTCTGCTTGTTTAAGTGTTGCAATTCTTCTAATATCTAATCTTACAGAAGAGTAGAATTTAAGTGCATTTCCACCAGTTGTAGTTTCAGGACTTCCATATCCTGTCATTCCAATTTTCATTCTAATTTGGTTAATAAAAATTACTGTTGTTCCCATTTTGTTCATTATACTAGTAATTTTTCTTAAAGCTTTACTCATAAGTCTTGCTTGAACACCTACTTGTTGGTCGTCCATATCTCCATCAATCTCTACTTTTGGAGTAAGAGCTGCTACTGAGTCAATTACTACTAGATTAACAGCACCACTTCTTACAACTGTTTCTAAAATCTCTAAAGCTTGTTCTCCATAATCAGGTTGTGAAACAAGTAAGTTATCAATATCAACTCCAAGATTTCTTGCATATATTGTATCTAGTGCATGTTCTGCATCAATAAAGGCACAAACTCCACCTGCTTTTTGGCACTCTGCTATTGCATGTAAAGTTAGAGTTGTTTTACCTGAACTTTCAGGTCCATAGATTTCAATTACTCTACCTTTTGGAAGTCCTCCTACACCTAATGCTAAATCAAGTCCAAGTGAACCAGTTGAAATCGCTTCTGTTGGTACGACTTCTTTATCTCCAAGTCTAATTAAAGTACCTTTTCCAAAAGCTTTATCAATTTGCTTAATTGCTAAATCAAGTGACTTTTTTTGATTATCATCCATTATTTATCCTAATTTTAGAGTTTCGTTTTATTTATATGTGATTTTAGCAAAAAAAAAATAAATTACATATTTTTATTGCAAATTGTAAGATTTTTTATTGAATTTATTTAATTTTAATAATTGGATAGTAGATTAACTATAATAAAGAAAATATTAAGTAAAATAGAGTAAAAAATTAAGGTTTGTATTATGTTTAATGGAAAAAATATTTTAATAACAGGCGGAACTGGAAGTTTTGGTAAAAAATACACAAAAACTATTTTGGAAAAGTATAAACCTAATAAGATTATAATCTATTCTCGTGATGAACTTAAGCAGTATGAAATGGAACAAGAATTCAATGATAAATGTATGCGTTATTTTATTGGTGATGTTCGAGATTCAGATAGATTAAAAAAAGCATTTAAAGATGTTGATTATGTGATACACGCAGCAGCACTTAAGCATGTGCCAATTGCAGAATATAATCCAATGGAGTGTATTAAAACAAATATAAATGGTGCACAAAATGTAATTGATGCAGCAATTGAAAATAAAGTAAAAAAAGTTATTGCACTATCTACTGATAAAGCAGCTAATCCTGTGAATTTATATGGTGCAACAAAACTTGCAAGTGATAAACTTTTTGTAGCAGCAAATAATTTAGTTGGCGAGCAAGATACAAAATTTTCAGTTGTAAGATATGGAAATGTTGTTTGCAGTCGTGGTTCTGTTATTCCTTATTTTCAAAAACTTATTAATTCAAATGCAAAAGAGCTTCCAATTACAGATGAAAGAATGACAAGGTTTATAATTACACTACAAAATGGAGTGAACTTCGTACTTAAAAACTTTGAAAGAATGCATGGTGGAGAGATTTTTGTACCTAAAATTCCATCAATTAAGATAGTTGATTTAGCTAAATACTTAGCACCTACTTTACCTCATAAAATAGTAGGAATTAGACCAGGTGAAAAACTTCATGAAATAATGTGTCCAGCTGATGATTCCCATTTAACATATGAGTTTGATGACCATTATGTAATAACTCCAACAATAAAATTTACAAATGTTACAAACTTTAGTGAAAATAAATTAGGAGAAGTTGGAACGCATGTTAGCCAAGGTTTTGAATATAATTCAGGAAATAATGATAAATGGCTTAATAAAGAAGAGTTTTTAAATTTGATTAAAAATGTATAGGTTTTAAAATGAAAATTGCAATTTTTGGAAGTACAGGCTTATTGGGTTCTACTTTATGTGAACTGTATAAAAATCATGACATTAAATCTTTTTCTCGAGTTTTTTCTAAAAAAGAAGCAAATAATTATGTAATTGATTATTCTAAACTAGAAGAAGAAGTAAACTGTCATTTTGATAACTGGAAACCTGATATAGTAATAAATTGCATTGCTTTAGTAAATCTTGAAAATTGTGAAAATGATATTTCTTTAGCTAGATTATCAAATTATGATATTGCTATAAGTTTAGCAAATATAGCAAAAAAATATAACTCTTATTATATACATATATCTACTGATCACTATTTTAATGATAATAAAAAACTGCATACAGAAGAAGATAGTGTACAAATAATGAATAATTATGCTTTAACAAAATATGAAGCAGAAAAAGAGATACCTAAAATTTATTCTAATAGTTTAATAGTAAGAACAAATATTTTGGGATTTAGAGGGAAAAAAACAAAAACATTTTTTGAATGGTTACTTTATGGTTTACTAAATAAAGAGAGTATTCATTTGTATTCAAACTTTTATACTTCACCTATTTGTACTAATTTACTGGGTAATATTTTATTGAAATGTTATGATAATAATTTAATTGGAGTTTATAATATAACATCTTCTGAGCATATAAATAAGTATGATTTTGGATTAAAAACTGCAAAAAAATTTAATCTTGATTTTAAGTATGTAAAAAAAAGTCAAATAGATAATAATAATGTTTCAGTAAAAAGAGCATTAACCTTAGGGCTAGATGTTTCCAAAATTGAAAACGACTTAAAAATGAAAATGCCAAGTATAGATGATACTTTAAACTCTTTGTATCAAGATTTCTTAAAAGGAAAATTAAATGAATAATAATAGATTTAAAATTGGAGAAAATGAAATCTCTCATAATTCTAAAACATATTTTATAGCTGATATTGCAGCAAATCATGATGGAGATTTAGAAAAAGCAAAAGAGTTAATTTACATGGCTAAAGAAGCTGGTGCAGATGCTGCAAAATTTCAACACTTTAAAGCAAAAACTATTGTAAGTGATTATGGTTTTAAAAATTTAGGTTCAAAATCAAGCCATCAAAAAACTTGGAAAAAATCAGTTTATGATGTTTATAAAGATGCAGAAGTTCCTTTATCTTGGACACAAACGCTATATGAGACTTGCCAAAAAGCTAATATTGATTTTTTCACTTCTCCTTATGATATAAAAGAGATTGAAGATATTAATAAATATGTTCCTGCTTATAAAGTTGGCTCAGGGGATATAACTTTTCATGATATAGTTATGAAAATGGCACAATATCAAAAACCTATTCTTGTAGCCACTGGAGCTTCAAAAATAGATGAAGTAATCAATTTAATGGCTAAAATAAAACAGATAAATAAAAATATAGTTTTAATGCAATGTAATACTAACTACACAGCAAATAATGAAAACTTTAAGTATATTCAACTTAATGTATTAAAGGCATATGCACAAATGTTTCCTAATGCTATATTGGGCTTATCTGATCATACTTTAGGTCATACAACAGTTTTAGGAGCTGTGGCACTTGGGGCAAAGGTAATAGAAAAGCATTTTACAGATAATAATAATCTTGAAGGACCTGATCATAAATTTTCTATGAATCCAAAAACTTGGAAAGAGATGGTTGACAGAACAAGAGAGCTTGAATATGCACTTGGTGATTCAATAAAAAAAGTAGAAGATAATGAAAAAGAGACTCATATCTTGCAAAGAAGATGTTTAAGAGCAAGTAAAGATTTAAAAGCTGGCGAAACTATAACAGAAGATATGATTGAAGCTTTAAGACCTGCACCTAAAGGTGCAATATTACCATGTGATATTTATGAGATATTAGGAAAAACTTTAAATAATGATTTGATATTAGGATCAGAATTAAAATGGAGTGATATTAAAAATGCTTAAAGGAAACCATGTTGGATTAAGAGCCATTGAAAAAGAAGATCTTCCAAAACTTATGCAATGGAGAAACAATCCAGAATTAAGAAAATTTTTTAGAGAAACAAATGAGATTAATAGTATCAATCAGCAAAAGTGGTATGAATCTATTATTGATAAAAACTCTGCTCATAAAATGTTTTCTATTATTAATTTAGAAACAAATGAGCTTATGGGAGCTTGTGGATTATGTTATATTGACTGGGTAAATAGAAGTGCTGATTTTTCTATTTATTTAGGATATGATAACCTTTATATTGATAAGGTTTATGCCATTGATTCTGCTAAAATTATGCAAGAGTATGCTTTTTCAGTTTTAAATCTTCATAGACTTTGGGCTGAAATATATAGTATTGATAATGCAAAAAAAGAGTTTTTTAATACTTTAGGATTTACCTTTGAGGGTGAGTTTAGAGAGACTTACTGGTATGATAATAAATGGCATAACTCTTTATTTTATTCTTTATTGAGTAGTGATGAAAAATAATTTATTTATTATAATTCAAGCAAGAATGACATCTACAAGATTGCCTAAAAAAGTATTATTACCTTTATGTGGAAAAACAGTTTTAGAAGTTGTTATTGAGCGTTTAAATAAGTATAAAGATAATATAATTATTGCTACTACTGATGATGGAAGTGAAACCCCAATCCTTGAATTATGTAAAAAAATTGATGTTAAAGTTTCAAAAGGAAGTGTTAATAATGTCCTTTCAAGATACTATCATAGTGCAAAAGAGTTTGCAGCTACAAAAAAAGATATTATTGTTAGAATTACTTCTGATTGTCCACTAATTGATTGTACTATGATGGAAAAAGTGATTGATATGTATATTAATGGAGATTATGATTATGTTTCTAATAGAATCAATCGTACTGTTCCTGTTGGTTTAGATGTGGAAGTTTTTAGTTTTGAATTATTAGAATATATGTATATAAATGCAAAAGAAGATTTTGAAAAAGAGCATGTAACTCCTTATATTTATTTATCACATAAAGATAGTTATAAAATAGGAAGCTTTGAAGAGAATAAAGATAATTCAACATATAGATTAACTCTTGATGAACAAAAAGATTATGAAGCTATACAAGAGGTGTATAAAAAGTTTAATAATCAAACAGATTTTAGCTACAAAGATTTAATTACTATGTTGGAAAAAAATAGTTATATATCAAAAATAAATGAATCAGTAAAACAAAAACAAGTAAAAGAATAAAAGGAGCAGTATGAATTATAAAACTGAACAAGAAAACTTTTGGGCTTCTTCTGAGTGGGGGAAAGAGTATATTCAAAGAAATGGAAAAGAATTAATAAAAAACAATATTAATTTTTTTAGTAATATTATAAGAAAATGCTCAAATATTACCTCTATTATAGAGTTTGGTGCAAATATAGGCTTAAATTTACATGCCCTTGATAAACTTTTTAATAAAATTGATATTAATGCAATAGAGATTAATAATCAAGCAGTAGAAGAATTAAAAAAACTAGATTTTGTAAATAATATCTATCATGAATCCATCTTAGAGTTTGAAACTTCTAAAACATGGGATCTTGTTTTGATTAAAACAGTTCTTATTCATATTAATCCAAAGTATTTAGATATGGTATATGAGAAACTTTATAAAGCTTCAAATAGATATATTTTAATAGCAGAGTATTATAATCCTACTCCTGTTGAGGTTAATTATAGAGGGCATGAGGGAAAATTATTTAAAAGAGATTTTGCAGGAGAATTACTTGATAAGTATGAAAATTTGCACTTAGTTGATTATGGTTTTACATATCATAGAGACAATAATTTTCAACAAGATGATATCTCATGGTTTCTGTTGGAAAAAAGATAAAAAATATTAAGGTTTATATTATGTTTATAGGAAGAAATTTCTTGATAAGAAATAAAGTTAATAGTTTAAAAAAGTTTCATAAAGATATATAATGAAAAAAATTTATTACGGAAAACAAACAATCCAAAAAGATGATATAAAAGAGGTAGTAAAAGTATTAAAAAGTGATTTTTTAACTACTGGACCAAAAGTAAAAGAGTTTGAAAAAGCACTATGTTCTTATACAAACTCAAAATATTGTGTTTGTGTCTCAAATGCTACTGCTGCTTTACATATAAGCTCTTTACTTTTATTAAATGAAAATGACTTAGTATTAACTACTCCAAACTCATTTTTAGCAACTTCAAATGCAATACTTTATGCAAAAGCAAAGCCCGTGTTTGTAGATATTTGTGAAGATGGGAATATAAACTTAGATTTATGTGAAAAACTTCTTTTAGAAAATAAAAATATAAAAGCTATATATGTAGTTCACTTTTCAGGAAATCCCGTAAATCAAAAGAAATTAGCTTTTTTAAGAGAAAAATATGATATTAAAATTTTAGAAGATTGTGCCCATTCAATTGGTGCTGTTAACAATAATATAAAAGCTGGGAGCTGTAAAAATAGCGATATTTCTGTTTTTTCATTTCATCCTGTAAAACAGTTAACAACTGGTGAGGGTGGAGCTATCTTGACAAATGATAAAAAGATTTATGAAATGGCTTTACAGTTAAGAAATCATGGAATAGAATTAAAATCTGATATAGCACCATGGCATTATGAGATGAATAGTTTAGGGTACAACTACAAACTTACTGATATTGCTTGTGCATTGGGTTTATCTCAATTGAAAAAAATTGAAAAATTTATAAACAAAAGAAGAAAAATTGCAAATAGATATGAAAAATTTTTTAAAAAATTTGAATTTATAAAGCCTTTATATGAGTTTACTTTTGATAGTTCTTATCATCTTTATGTAGTTTTAATTGATTTTGAAAAGTATAAAATTTCTAAGAAAGATTTATTTTTAAAATTAAGAGAAAAAGGAATCTTTTTACAATATCACTATATTCCAATAAACCAACAAGCATACTATAAAAACTTAGGTTATGGAAATGAAAATACTCCTTTTATGGATGATTATTATAAAAAAGCAATTTCTTTGCCAATTTATCCAAAACTAAGTAAAAAAGAACAAAATTTTGTACAAGATTCAATAATAGAAATTTTAGAAAAAGGCTAAATATGACTTGGTTTTTATTGGAAAAAAATGAGTTTTAAAATAGTTATTCAAGCAAGGACTACAAGTACAAGACTTCCTAAAAAAGTTCTATTACCACTTGCAAATAAAACAGTATTAGAAGTAATGTTAAAAAGGCTTGAAAAGTTTAAAGAAAATATTATTATTGCAACTACAAATGATGGAACACAAAAAGAGATTGTAAAAATATGTGAAAAACACAATATAAAATATTATGAGGGTGATACAAATAATGTATTAAGTAGATATTATGAGGCTTGCAAAAAGTTTAATTTAAAAAGTGATGATATTGTAATTAGATGTACAAGTGATTGTCCTTTTATTGATACAAATTTAATAGAACAAGCAATAAAACTATATAAAACTTCAAAGGCTGATTATGTAAGTTTAGGAGCACATAGTGGTTTCCCAAGAGGTTTAGATAGTGAAGTATTCTCTTTTTTATTATTAAAAAATGCATTTTTTAATGCAAAAACAGATTATGAAAAAGAACATGTTACACCATATTTACATACAACAATAAAAAACAAATTAAAAATAAAATATTTAATAAATAAAAATAATGATTCAAAATATCGAATAACTTTAGATGAAATAGATGATTATAAAGCAATAGTGCAATTGTATGAGAAACTAGGCAATAATGAAAACTTTTCTTATGAAAAATTGATTTTAACATTAAAAAATAATCCTTATATTTTTGAAATAAATAAACATGTAGAACAAAAAAAGAGCTAATATGAAAAAGGTATTAATAAGAGCAGACTCTTCATCTTCTATAGGACATGGTCATATTATGCGATGTTTGGTTTTAGCAAAACAGTACTTAAATAAAGGCTATGATGTAAGTTTTGCAACTTTAAATTTAAAAGGCAATTTAAATAAAAAGATTTTGAAAAATTCTTATGATGTACATATTTTAAAATCAAATAATAATGAAGAGTTGATAAAAAAGATTAAAGAATTAAAAATTGATTTATTAATTATTGATAGTTATGATATAAAATATAAATCACAAAAGAGCATAAAATTAAAAACAGATGTTGAAATTTTGTGTTTAGATGATACTTATGAAAAACATTATTGTGATATTTTATTAAATCATAATATAGGCGCAAATAAAAAAAAGTATAAAAGCTTAGTTCCAAATTTTTGTGAAGTAAGATGTGGAGTAAAATATACTTTACTAAGAGATGAGTTTTATAAATACAAAAATATGAATTTAAAGCAAAATAATAAAACAAAAGTTTTTTTAGCAATAGGCGGAACAGATCATAGTAATATCAATATTAAAATACTCAAGGTTTTGTCAAAATTTAAAAATATCAAAGTTAATTTAGTAACAACAAGTGCAAATAGCAACTTGGATATATTAAAACAGTATTGTAAAGAAAAAGATTTTATTAAACTTTATATCGATACAAATAATATAGCAAAGCTAATGAAAGAGAGCAGTTTTGCAATAGTTAGTGCAAGTGTAATCTTAAATGAAGTATATTTTATGCAATTACCTTTTATTGCTATTAAAACAGCAAGCAATCAAAAGAATATATATAAGTATTTAAAAAAGAAAAAGTATCTTGTGATGAAAAAATTTAATAAAAAAAGATTAAAAAAATTAATAAAAAAGATGTAAATAATAGTATAATAAAAAAATAATTAATAATATTTTTAGAGGTCTATATGAAAATAAAAGATATAAAAGGTTTAAAGTATCCAGATGAATACTTTATAAAATACTTTTTTAAAAATAGTTTTTCTAGTAAAGAAAATCTTCTTTTTGCAGAGTTTGGCTGTGGAAATGGAAATAATTTGACTCTTGCTTATGAGTATGGATTTGAAGTATTGGGAGTTGATATAAATGAAAGTGCTATTGAAGATGCAAACTATAATTTCAATAAAATAAAAACAGATACAAAATTTGAATTTTATTTATGTGAAATGATTGATTTTGCAAAAAAAAATAAAGATTTACAAATTGATGTATTGCTTTTACCAAATGTTGTAAATTACATAAAAAAAGAGCAACTTCTTGAGTTTTTTAATATAATGCTTTTAAATAACAATATAAAAAAAGGTGCTTCTTTTTTTATAAGATGTAGAGAACTAAAAGATTTTAGACTTGGAATAGGAGAAAACTTAGGAGAAAATACATATTTAATGCCAAAAGATTATGATATTACTTCAGAAGCCTCTTGTGTAAATAAATTTTATAGTGAATATGAACTGATTGAAATGCTAAAAAAGAGTTTAAATTTGAAAGAGTATTTTATTTTTCATAATGAGTTTCAAAATTTACAAAAAGATAATACTTTAGTTTTTAATTCAGATATTATTTTGTGGGGAGTGATAAATTGAAATTAGCAATAATGCAACCCACTTTTAATCCATGGCTTGGATATTTTGACTTAATTGATTATGTTGATGAGTTTGTTTTTTTAGATACAGTTCAATTAGCAAGAAGAAGTTGGCAAGTTAGAAATAAACTGAAAGTAAATAATAAAGAGTATATGTTTTCTTTACCTATTAAAAAAGAGAAATCAAGAGATGAAACAATCTTAAAAGATACAAGAATAAGTTTTGAAAACTATGATTTTATTTCAAAAATAAATACTCTTCTTTTAAAAAACTATAAAAAAACAAAATATTTTAATGAATTACAAGAGAAAATTTTGAATATACTCTCTTATAAAACTGAATATTTATGTGAGTATAATATCAATTTTATAAAGGAAGTTTCAAAGCTTTTAGATATAAATACTTCTTTTAGTAAATCATCAAATTTAGAAAATCTAGAGGGTAATAAAGGTGATTTGATATTAAATATTTGTTTAAATAAATCTTGCAAAGAGTACATCTCAGCTTTGGGTTCAAAAGAGTATTTAAATAAATATTTAGAAAAATTTAAAAAGAATAATATAGACATTTTTTATCAAGATTATAAGCATCCTCCTTACAATCAAATAGGAGAGAATTTTATTTCTCAACTTGGAATACTTGATTTACTATTTAATGAGGGATTAGAAGCTTCAAAGCAGATAATATTAAAAGGAAGATATTTTGTCAATAATTAAAGCAAAATCTTTTCTTCATGAATATAAAATAAGAGCAAAAGATAAGGATATAAACTCTTTATCAGGTAGGCAAGGAAGAGCTGACTTAACATATTTTGTAAATATGAATATTTTCAATAGTTTAAATATTCAAGAGAATGAAGCAATTTTAGATATTGGTTGTGGTGATTTGACTTTTTTTAAAATCGTTGAAAAAAACTTTAATAATTGTACTTTAGAAGGTATTTTACCAACAAATGAAGAGATAGAAAAAGTAAATAAAGAGATTAATTTTAAAGAGTATAAAAATAAGACTCAGATTTCAAAAGCGTTTTCTTTTAAACTTCCTTTTTGTGATAATAAATTTGATAAAGTTGTTATAAATGGAGTTTTATTATTACTTAGCAAAGAAGAAGTTGATAAAACTTTAAACGAAATAAGTAGAGTTTCAAAAAATAATGCAACTATTTATATTGGTGAATTGCCTTTTGTTGATGAGTTTAAAGATAAATCATATGGAAATTCAATAATTAAATGGTTATTTTATGGTTTAAAAAATAGAGGATTTAGATATTTTTTTAATAGTTTAAAAACAGTATTTATTTCATTGTTTTCTAAAAAGCAAATGATTTTAGGAGTAAAAGAGCACTATTTTATAAATAAAGAGGATTTTATAAAAAAAGCAAAAAAGTATGATTTGCTACTAAAAGAGTGTTTTTTTAATAAACAAATTGATGTTAATAAAAATATCATAAACTCTTCTACAAGGTATGATTATATTTTTAAAATAGAGAAAAAAAGAGATTAATATGAAAATTGGAAACTTTAATTTAAAAGAAGATGGAACATTTATTATTGCTGAATTAAGTGCAAATCATAATGGTAGTTTACAAAATGCACTTGATACTATAAAAGCAGCAAAAGAGGTTGGGGCAAATGCAATTAAACTTCAAACATATACAGCTGATACTTTAACATTAAATTCAAATAGAGAGGATTTTGTGATTAAAGGTGGTACTTTATGGGATAATAAAACTTTGTATGAACTTTATGAAGAGGCATATACTCCATGGGAATGGCATAAAGAACTATTTGAGTATGCAAGAAGTTTAGATCTTGATATTTTTTCAACTCCCTTTGATAAAAGTGCAGTAGATTTTTTAAAACAGTTTAATCCAAGTGCATACAAAATAGCTTCTTTTGAAATAACAGATTATGCATTAATAGAATATACTGCAAAACAAAAAAAACCAATAATAATTTCAACAGGTATTGCCACATTGCAAGAGATACAAGATGTTGTTGATATTTGTAGAAGTGTAGGAAATGAAGAGATAATCTTATTAAAGTGTACAAGTGCTTATCCTGCTGCTTTAGAAGATGCAAATTTGAAGACAATTGCAAACTTAGCAGAAACTTTTGGTGTAATTTCTGGTTTTTCTGATCATACAATAGGTTCAACAGCACCAGTTGTTGCTGTAACATTGGGTGCAAAAGTTATTGAGAAACATTTTATTTTAGATAAAAGTATTGGTGGACCTGATTTAGAGTTTTCAATGGATAAAGAAGAGTTTAAACACATGGTTAAGTGTATAAAAGATACTGAAAAATTACTTGGAAAAGTAAGTTATGAAATGACAGAAAAAAAGATTAAAAATAGAGTTTTTTCAAGAAGTTTATATGTTTCAAAAGATATAAAAAAAGGTGATGAATTTACCCTAGAGAATATTAAAAGCGTAAGACCTGGTTTTGGTTTGCATCCTAAGTATTTAAAAGATTTACTTGGACAAAAATCAACAAAAGATTATAAGTTTGCAGATAGAGTTAAGCTAGATTTATAAGCTTTTAAAATATAGATTTAATTATTAGGAATACTTTATGGAAAAAAACTTTCAAAGACAAACTTGGGAAGATGAGTTTGGTAAAGAGTATCTTCAAAGAAATATTTATACTCCAAAACACTTAGATGAGTTTTATGAAAATAGATATACACTTTCAAGAACAGATTTAAATAATAGATTTTTAAAAAATATAAATAAAGATGCGAAAATCTTAGAAGTAGGTACAAATATTGGTAATCAATTATTGCATCTACAAAGTATGGGATTTAAAAATCTTTATGGAATAGAGATTCAAGAAAGAGCTATAAATTTTGCAAAAAAAAGAGCAGATAATTTAAATATAATAAAAGGTGATGCATTAGATATACCTTTTAAAGATGCTTATTTTGATTTAGTTTTTACAAGTGGAGTTTTGATTCATATCTCTCCTGATAATATAAATTTTGCAATTGATGAGATATATAGAGTAACAAACTCTTATATTTGGGGATTTGAGTATTATGCAAAGGAATATACTGATTTGATGTACCAAGGTAATAAAAATTTGATGTGGAAAGCAGATTTTATGAAACTTTATAAAGAAAGAAAAAAAGATTTAGTAAAATTAGATGAATTAAAAGTTTCATATACTGATGATAAAAATTTAATTGATCAAATGTTTTTATTACAAAAATAAAGGGCTATTATGAATATTAATGTATCTATTGAAGCTAGAATGACATCTTCAAGATTACCAAAAAAAGTTTTAAAACCTCTTGGAAATAGTACAGTGTTAGAAGTAATGATAAATAGAGTTTTAAAATGTAAACTTGTAAATAAAATAATTGTTGCAACTACAATTAATAAAGAAGATGATGGAATAATAAATCTTTGTGAAAAGAAAAATGTTGAATATTTTAGAGGAAGTGAAAATAATGTTTTCCAAAGAGTTTTACAAGCCCATGAAAAATTTGAAACAGATATAATTGTTGAGTTAACAGGAGATTGCCCTTTTATTGAACCAAGACTTATTGATGAGGCTATTGAGTTTTATTTAAACAATGACTATGATTATGTAAGTAATAGCATAAAAAGTACATTTCCTGTTGGGATGTCTATTCAAGTTTACTCTTTAAAAGCATTGCAAGAAGTATCAAAAAAAGAGTTAACTTCTATGGATATAGAGCATGTAACTCCTGAGTTTTATACTACAAAGCGATTTAAAACTTATAATATTGAAGCACCAAAAAATTTATATTTCCCCGAGTTATCTGTAACTTTAGATACAAAAGAAGATTATGAAATAATAACTAAGATAATGAATCATTTTAAAAATGATTATTTTACTATTGAAGAGATGATATCTTATGTAAGAAAGAACCCTAAGTTATTACAAATAAATAGTAGTATAAAAAGAAAAGGACTAAGTTAATGTTGAATGTTGCAGTGATTGGACTTGGTAATATCTCTTTACTTTTTGATTATGATAAAAACTCTAAAACTGCATATTCACATATAAAAGCTATATATTTACATAAAGAGTTTGAATTAAAATATGTAGTAGATATAGATGAAAAAAATTTATCAAAAGTAAAAGAGTTTTACAATGATGTTATTTTTTATAATGATTATGAAAAATTAATTGATAAGAAAGATATTGATATTTTAGTTGTTGCTACACCTACTAATACTCACTTTAAAATATTAAATAGTTTTAAAAATCATAAAAGTATAAAAAAGTTTTTGATGGAAAAGCCTCTTTTTTCAAATAAAAAAGAGTATGAGATTTTAGATGATTTTTTCAAAGATAAAATAGTTGTAAATTATACTAGAAGATTCCAAGAGCCAATAAAAAGATTAAAAGATAGTATTGAAAATAGAAGTTTAGAAAATTTACAAAAAATCAATTTAAATTATGTGAAAGGTTTAAAAAATAATGGTTCACATTTTATTGATTTGATTAACTATTTATTCTCTAATCCAAAACTATTAGATATAAAAATACTTGATGAAACAATTGGTTTTAATGATGAAGATAAATCCTATGATGTCTTTTTTAAGATTAAATATGATGAGAAGATTATTCCTGTATATTTTATTGCTTTAGATCATACAAAATACAATATTATTGAATTAACTCTTTATTTTGATAATCAAGTTGTAAATTATATAAATAGTGAACAAACAATTTATTATAAAAAAATTGTAGATAGCATAGAGTATAAAGGATATAAGTTTATAGATAAAGAAGCTTACAAAAAAGAAAAAATCTCAGAAAAACTAATCTATAATGTTTATGATGAAATATTTTTACAAATAAAACAAAATAGACAAAACTGCGCTTCTTTTAAAAAAGAACTAAAAAACTTAGAATTTATAACAAATATTCTAAATAGTAAGGAAAATAGATGCCAAAATTAGCTATTAATGGTGGAACTAAAATAAGAACAAAGTTGTTTCCTAGATATAATAATATAAATGAAAATGAAATTGATGAAGTTGTAAAAGTTATGAAAAAAGGTATTTTATCAAAATACTTAGGTGCTTGGCATGAAGATTTTTATGGGGGAGAAAAAGTTCAAGAGTTTGAAAAAGCTTGGAGTGAATATTTTAATATTAAACATAGTATCTCTGTAAATTCAAATACTTCTGGCTTAATAACAGCCTTAGGTGCTTGTGGAATTGGTCTTGGTGATGAGGTCATTGTTTCACCATACTCAATGTCAATTTCCGCAAGTGCTCCTTTATTTTGGAATGCAACTCCTGTATTTTGTGATTTAGAAGCTAATACTTACTCTTTTTGTATTAAATCCTTAAAAAAAGCTATTACAAAAAATACTAAGGCAATAGTTGTTGTACATATTTTTGGTTGTCCTTCTAATATGAAAGAGATACTAGAAGTTGCAAAAGAGCATAATTTATATGTAATTGAAGATTGTGCACAAGCTCCAGGAGCAAAATATGATGAAAAGTATGTTGGAACTCTTGGTGATATTGGAGTTTTTAGTCTAAATTATCATAAACATATTCATACAGGTGAGGGTGGAGTTTGTGTTACAAATAGTGATGATTTAGCTAATAAAATGCAACTAATTAGAAATCATGCAGAATCAGTTGTAGAAAATAAAGGTGAAACACAACTTTCAAATATGCTAGGCTTTAATTTTAGATTGACTGAAATTCAAGCAGCCATTGGAATAGAGCAGTTAAAAAAACTACAAAGTGAGTTAGAAGTAAGACAAAAGTATGCAAAAATGTATGATGAGGCTTTAGGAAAATATCCTTTTATAAAGACAACAAAATTAGAAAATAGAACACACTCTTATTATGTGCAAGCATTTGAGTTTTTAGAAGATATTGCAAAAGTTTCAAGAGATAAATTTATTATGGCTGTAAAAGCAGAACTAGAACCAGTGCAAGATAGAGAAAATGAAGGTGTACCAATAGGACAAGGTTATGTAAAACCTATCTATTTACTTCCTATGTTTCAAAATAAAATTGCATATAATAAACAAAACTTTGCTTTTAAAGATGAAATTTCATATGAAAAAGGAATTTGTCCAAATGTAGAAAAATTTCATTATAAAACTTTGTGGACACATGATTTTACTAGAAGTCCTTTAAGCAAAGAAGATGTAAAAGATGTAATTAATGCTTATGTAAAAGTTTGTGAAAATTTAGATGAACTCAAATAGTGAAATAAAAGTCTTTTCCTATGATGCAGGAGGAGCTAATTTGACCATGGCTTATGCATATTATATGCATGAAAAAGGTTACATTGTAAAGTGTTATCCTAAAGGTCCTGCTTTAAAAATATTTAAAAGACATATTTCTTTTTTGATTGATGAAAATGAAAATATTTTTAAAAAAGATGATATTGTTATTATTGGAACATCTGGTATTCACTCTGATTATGAAATAGAAAAATTAATAGAGGCAAAAAAACTAGGATTAAAAGTAAAATGTTTTTTAGATTCAATTTTAAACTTAAATATAAGATTTTCTATTAATAATAAATTTATAGATAGAAAGTATTTACCTGATATTATTTATTATGATAATAAAGTAGAATTAATCAATGAAGATATTAAGCAAAGAATACAATTTCATGAAAATTTGTATTTAAAATATATAAAAGAGGTCTTTTATGCTAAAAAATTAAAAACATCAAATAATTTAATACTTGAAAATAGAGGTAAATACGCACTTTTTTTATCAGAATATATATATGAACTATATGGAGATAAGTTTGGCTTTACAGAGTATGATAGTATAATTAATCTTTTAGATGCAATATCTAGTGTAGACTTAGATATTATACTTTTTATTAAATTTCATCCTGCAGAAGATATGAAAAAGTTTGATAAAATATTAAAAAAATACTCTTTTGTTAAAATATATAAAGGTGGATTTGATATACATGAAGTTTTATACAATAGTAAAATAGTATTTGGTATAGACTCTTCTGTATTTAAGGAATCTTTATTGTTAAATAAACAAACATATAGTTTGCAAATTGATGCAAAAGAAAGAATTGATGTAATTGAAAATGTTGATATTTTAGAAACAAAAGCACAATTAGAAACCATATTAAGGAATACATATGAAAAGTAAATTTTTAGAATCGCAAAGATTATATTTAAGACCACTTTGTATAGAAGATGCAAATACAAATTATGTAAATTGGCTAAATGATGAGGAAGTATGTAAGTTTAATGCACATCATAGATTTGTAAATACTAAGGAAAAAACACAAGAGTATATACAAAAGATTAATTCCTCAAATAATAATCTTGTTCTTGCTATTTGTTTAAAAGATAACAATCAACATATTGGTAATGTAAGTATTCAAAATATAAACTTTATTGATTCTAATGCAGAGTTTGCAATTATCATGGGAGAAAAGAAGTATCATGGAAAAGGTTTTGCTTATGAATCATCAAAGTTGATTATAGAACATGCTTTTAATAGTTTAAATTTACATAGAATTTATTGTGGAACAAGTCAAGAAAATATTTCAATGCAAAAACTTGCAAAAAAACTTCATATGAAAGAAGAAGGTATTTTAAAACAAGCAATATTTAAAAATGGAAAGTACTTAGATATAAAATTGTATGCAATAATAAAAAATCAAGAATAACTATTCTTGATTTATTATTACTTTTAGATCTTTTAATACTAAAATAGTAGAATCACACCAGTATCTTTTAACTTCAGATAAATTCTTTTGAGTATATAGTTGGTTTTGTTTTAAGTTTAAAAAGAAGTTTACATAAATATCTACTAACTCAATATATTTTAAAAATACATTTGCAAACATAGCGTTACTCATATGTTTTTTTTGCTGTAAAATCCAAATCATAATATCTAGTTTTTTTTGTAAGAAATCATCTCTTGAAGAGATTTTTGTTTTTTTAAATTTATTAACTTTAGTTATTATTCCACTTAATACTTTTGCATCATCTTCAAAATCAATATTTTCTACAGTACAACTTATATTATCTAAAATCTCTTTTACATTAAAATCTTTTTTTTCTAGGGTTTGTAGGTCAATATCTTTTATATCTAAAGGTATAAGACCTTCCATAAATGCACCATCTGATAGATTATAAGCTTTTAAAGTTTTTTTTGTTTCTTCATCTAAACTATGGATAAATAACTCATAGTCTCTTTTAAAAGTCAAAAGAGTTCTATTTGATTTTATTTTTTCTCTTAAATTTCCTTTTACTTCTAAAATATCATAATCAGAAACTATATTATCATCAATTATATGTTTTTCTTCTATAAGATCAGATATTTCATGTGAGCTATCACTTGCATATCTATCTCCTGTTTCTTGATTAAATGCTGCATCATTTCCAACTAAATATAGTTCATTTGCTTTTAAAAATACAGACATGGCAAATGAGAAAGTACCAACATTTGGAAGAGAAAAAGAGTATCCTAACTCTTCACATACAGGATATACTTGTGAAAAATAATAATTTAAATGCTCTACTTTTTTTAATACACTCTCTTCTTGTTGAGAAAGGAAGATAATAGCACTATTTTTTAAGAAGTTCTTATCCTCTGTTTTAAGAAATTTTCCACATTCAGGTGAGGGGTCAATAGAGACTACTATATCAGGTACAATACTATTTTTTTCTAATTTTTTTAAGATCACATCAACACAAACAATTACAAATCTATCTTGATATTTTTTTATCCATTCTAAATGATTATCAACAGATGGACCAGCACTTATTATTAGTACTTTTTTATTTTTTAAGGGCAATGTATCTTTTATTAATTGCTTTTTTATGAACTTCTCTTTATCTTTCATAAATCTAATAGTTCTATAAAGAACTTTTAAAACTACTCCAAAAGGAAAAGATGCAGGATGGTTAGTTGAGTAATAACTAATAAGTTCATCTAAAATATATTTATAATCTATCCAAAAAAGATGGTGCTTGATGTTATAGTTCATATAGTTGTGATGATGGGTGAACTCTTCAATGGTTTTTTCTCTTTGTATTGGTGTTTCACAAATTGATAGAAATAACTTTTTATTTCCTTGTTCAAAAACTGTATAATCAGTAGTAAATAAAGTAAGTCTAAAAAGTTCAAGTTCAGGCTCAATTATCAAAGTATTCATAGAGTTTACTTTTTTATAAACTTCATTTAAGTGAACTCCAGCACCAACACCAATAAAGATAAATTTATATATTTTTGAGAAAGTAACATTTGTAAAATCAACTTTATGATTTATATAATTAGCCAATGTTGCTACAATTCCTAAAGAGTGCATAATGGCTAGTTTTTTATTTCGTGGATCAATTCTTAATAAATCTAAAGAGTTATCTTTTGTAAAATTAGTTAACTCAGCTCTTTTATCTGCTTCTTCATAGCTATTAAAATCATAAAGAAATTTATCTTTTGTGTGGTCAAAAATATCAAAATAACCACCTTCTTTTATATACTCTAAAGTATATCTTTCTTTATGATTTTGTTCTTCAATATCTTTTGATAGTTTTTGTACTTTTTTATAAGTATTAGGATGTTTTTTTTCTAAAAATTCCATATTCTTTAAATATAAATTAAAAAGTGTTTGAGTTAAATTATCTAGTTCTTCTTGCATATAAAGCCTTATTGTAAGATAGTTTAATTTTACATTAAAATAACAAAACTTATTCTTAGGCTTATTATTTTAAAGGGAACTAGAATAAAATCTAGCCCTTTAAAAATTTGATAAAAGTTACAATTTTATTATAGACTACTGAAGTAATCTAAGTACATTTTGTTGAGAAGCATTAGCTTGACTCATAGCATAAGTACCAGCTTGTGCAATTATGTTCTGTTTATTAAAATTAGAACTTTCAGCAGCATAGTCAACATCTCTAATAACTGATTCAGCAGATTTAATATTTGTTTGCTGAGTCATTTGGTTTCTAATAGCTGATTCTAATTGATTTTGAGTAGAACCGAAGTCTGCTCTCCATCCATTTAGCGTGTTAATAGCACTATCAACTGTTGTCATAAAACCTCTAGCCCCAGCTGCATCAAATCCACCAGCAGATGTACCAGCACCAGCTGCAGATCTTAATCCACTAACTCCAAGTCCAATAGCATTTGCTTGAACACCAGCTGTTGTTTTAATAGTATCAGCTAACTTCTCACCCATTTGAAATGTAAGTGATGTTGCTGAACCTGTACCAGCAGCAGATGCTTGCAATAGTGTTGTACCATTGTAGTTAGTTTGCTTAGCAATATTATCTAACTGATCTAGTAATTTTTTTACATCTTTACCAATTGCTGCTCTACCTTCTTGTGAAGTTGTATCAGTTGCAGCTTGAACTAGCTTTGTTTTCACAATATCTAAAATATTAGATTGCTCTGACATAGCTTTATCAGCAATTTGTGTTAAAGAAACTGCTGAGTTACCATTTGAAATTGATTGACCAATTGAACTTGCTTGTGTTCTTAGTTTATCAGCAATTGCTAAACCAGAAGCATCATCACTTGCTTTATTGATTCTTAAACCAGTACTTAGTTTTTCTAACGAACTACTTACATTTTTTGTTGTGTTTGCAGCTGCTTCTTGAGCTATCAATGAAGCTGCATTTGTATTAATTCTCATAATAAATCCTTTTTATTATAAAAGATTTACCCATGATACGGGAGCCTAAAACATTCTTGTTTTACCAAGCATAGAGTCTAACTCTTCGGAATCCATTGACCCCTATATTGTTTATATGACCCACTTACAACAAAATACACCATACATATATTCCTAATATTAAAATTAAAAATAGTGTATTATTAAGAATAAATGCTTTAAAGGGAACTAGAAAAATCTAGCCCTTTAAAAATCTATTAATTATCTAATGTAACTTTTATCAGTACTAAATATTATAGACTACTGAAGTAATCTAAGTACATTTTGTTGAGAAGCATTAGCTTGACTCATCGCATAAGTACCTGCTTGCGCAATAATATTTTGTTTGTTAAAGTTAGAACTTTCTTGTGCATAATCCACATCTCTAATTACTGATTCAGCAGCTTTAATATTTGTTTGCTGAGTCATTTGGTTTCTAATAGCTGATTCTAATTGATTTTGAGTAGAACCGAAGTCTGCTCTCCATCCATTTAGTGTGTTAATAGCTGTATCAACACTTGCCATTAAACTTCTAGCACTTCCAGCAGAAGCAAATCCTGCATCAGCAGAAGCTTTAAGTCCATCAAGTGATAATCCACTTAAGTTTGCTCTAACACCAGCTGTTGTTTGAATAGTATCAGCAGCTTTTTCACCCATTTGGAATGTTAATTGTGCTGCAGCAGAAGCAGATGTTGCTCCTTGCAATACTGTTGTACCATTGTAATTAGTTTGACTAGCAATATTATTTAATTGATTTAGTAATTTACTAACATCTTTTCCAATTGCTTTTCTACCCTCATCTGATGTTGTATCAGTTGAAGCTTGAACTAACTTTGTTTTAAGAACATCTAAAATATTAGATTGCTCTGACATAGCTTTATCAGCAATTTGTGTTAAAGAAACTGCTGAGTTACCATTTGAAATTGATTGACCAATTGAGCTTGCTTGAGTTCTTAGTTTATCAGCAATTGCTAAACCAGAAGCATCATCACTTGCTTTATTGATTCTTAAACCAGTACTTAGTTTTTCTAACGAACTACTTACATTTTTTGTTGTGTTTGCAGCTGCTTCTTGAGCTATCAATGAAGCTGCATTTGTATTAATTCTCATAATAAATCCTTTTTATTATAAAAGATTTACCCATGATACGGGAGCCTAAAACATTCTTGTTTTACCAAGCATAGAGTCTAACTCTTCGGAATCCATTGACCCCTATATTGTTTTAATCCCAAGTTTAATCAATACAAAATAACTACAACAAAATATTACTTTAATATATCATTCGTATTTATTGTAATAATCTAGTAACGTTTTGTTGAATTGCATTAGCTTGACTCATAGCATAAGTACCAGCTTGCGCAATAATATTTTGTTTGTTAAAGTTAGCACTTTCTTGTGCATAATCAACATCTCTAATAACTGATTCAGCAGATTTAATATTTGTTTGCTGAGTCATTTGGTTTCTAATAGCTGATTCTAATTGGTTTTGAGTAGAACCAAAGTCTGCTCTCCATCCATTTAGCGTGTTTATAGCTGTATCAACTGTTGCCATTAAACTTCTTGCACTTCCAGCAGAAGCAAATCCTGCATCAGAAGAAGCTTTAAGACCATCTAGCGTTAATCCTGATACATTTGCTCTAACACCTGAATTAGTTTGAATAGTATCAGCAGCTTTTTCACCCATTTGGAATGTTAATTGATCAGCAGCTGCACCTCCAGAAGCACCTTGTAATAGTGTTGTACCATTATAATTAGTTTGGCTAGCAATATTATTTAATTGATCTAATAGTTTACTAACATCTTTTCCAATTGCTTTTCTACCATCATCTGATGTTGTGTCAGTCGAAGCTTGAACTAATTTTGTTTTAATAATATCTAAAATATTAGATTGCTCAGCCATAGCTTTATCAGCGATTTGTGTTAAAGAAACTGCTGAATTACCATTTGAGATTGATTGACCAATTGAGCTTGCTTGTGTTCTTAGTTTATCAGCAATTGCTAAACCAGAAGCATCATCACTTGCTTTATTGATTCTAAGACCAGTACTTAATTTTTCTAATGAAGAACTTAAATTTTTATTTGTGTTTGTTGCTGCTTCTTGTGCTACAAGTGAAGCTGCATTTGTATTTATTCTCATAATAAATCCTTTATATGATAAAAAGATTTACCCATGACACGGGAGCCTATAAACAATTCTTGTTTTACCAAGCATAGAGTCTAACTCTTCGGTATCCATTGATACCTATACATAAGTTCATAAATATTATGACACACCAATTCTTAATATTAGTTTAAATTAATATTAAGAATAGATGTTTATTCTAAATAATCAAGAGTATACCTCTTGATTATAATGCTACTAGTTATTGTAATAATCTAGTAACGTTTTCACAGAAACATCACTCGTTGCTTTGCAACTTCACCGATTATTGTAATAATCTAGTAACGTTTTGTTGAATTGCATTAGCTTGACTCATAGCATAAGTACCAGCTTGTGCAATAATATTTTGTTTGTTAAAGTTAGCACTTTCTTGTGCATAATCAACATCTCTAATAACTGATTCAGCAGCTTTGATATTTGTTTGCTGAGTCATTTGGTTTCTAATAGCTGATTCTAATTGGTTTTGAGTAGAACCGAAGTCTGCTCTCCATCCATTTAGCGTGTTAATAGCACTATCAACTGTTGTCATAAAACCTCTAGCCCCAGCTGCATCAAATCCACCAGCAGATGTACCAGCCCCAGCTGCAGATCTTAATCCACTAACTCCAAGTCCAATAGCATTTGCTTGAACACCAGCTGTTGTTACAATTGTATCAGCTGCTTTTTCACCCATTTGGAATGTAAGTGCTGTTGCTGAACCTGTACCAGCACCAGATGCTTGTAAAAGTGTTGTTCCATTGTAGTTAGTTTGACTAGCAATATTATCTAATTGGTCTAGTAATTTTTTTACATCTTTACCAATTGCTGCTCTACCTTCTTGCGAAGTTGTATCAGTTGCAGCTTGAACTAGCTTTGTTTTCACAATATCTAAAATATTAGATTGCTCAGCCATAGCTTTATCAGCGATTTGTGTTAAAGAAACTGCTGAATTACCATTTGAAATTGATTGACCAATTGAACTTGCTTGAGTTCTTAGTTTATCAGCAATTGCAAGTCCTGACGCATCATCACTTGCTTTATTGATTCTTAAACCAGTACTTAATTTTTCTAATGAAGAACTTAAATTTTTATTTGTGTTTGTTGCTGCTTCTTGTGCTACAAGTGAAGCTGCATTTGTATTTATTCTCATAATAAATCCTTTATATGATAAAAAGATTTACCCCAGTATTTGGGTGCCTATAGAACTTCTTGTTTTACCAAGCATAGAGTCTAACTCTTTGGCATCCATTGATACCTATACATTTATAAAATTATGACACACCAATTCTTAAAATTAGTTTAAATCGATTTTAAGAATAGATGTTTATTCTAAATAACCAAGAGTATACCTCTTGATTATAATGCTACTAATTATTGTAATAATCTAGTAACGTTTTCACAGAAACATCACTCGTTGCTTTGCAACTTCACCGATTATTGTAATAATCTAGTAACGTTTTGTTGAATTGCATTAGCTTGACTCATAGCATAAGTACCAGCTTGTGCAATAATATTTTGTTTGTTAAAGTTAGAACTTTCTTGTGCATAATCCACATCTCTAATTACTGATTCAGCAGCTTTAATATTTGTTTGCTGAGTCATTTGGTTTCTAATAGCTGATTCTAATTGATTTTGAGTAGAACCGAAGTCTGCTCTCCATCCATTTAGCGTGTTAATAGCTGTATCAATATCATCCAATAAGTTTCTAGCTCCTAATGCAGAACTAAATCCAGCACCAGCAGAAGATTTAACATCAGATAAAACTAAACCTGATACATTTGCTCTAACACCAGCTGTTGTAGCAATAGTATCAGCAGCTTTTTCACCCATTTGGAATGTTAATTGTGCTGCTGCTGAAGCAGATGTTGCACCTTGTAATAGTGTTGTACCATTATAATTAGTTTGTTTAGCAATATTATCTAACTGATCTAATAATTTAGTAACATCTTTTCCAATTGCTGTTCTACCATCATCTGATGTTGTATCAGTTGCAGCTTGAACAAGTTTTGTTTTGATGATATCTAAAATATTTGATTGCTCAGCCATAGCTTTATCAGCGATTTGTGTTAAAGAAACTGCTGAATTACCATTTGAGATTGATTGACCAATTGAGCTTGCTTGTGTTCTTAGTTTATCAGCAATTGCTAAACCAGAAGCATCATCACTTGCTTTATTGATTCTAAGACCAGTACTTAATTTTTCTAATGAAGAACTTAAATTTTTATTTGTGTTTGTTGCTGCTTCTTGTGCTACAAGTGAAGCTGCATTTGTATTTATTCTCATAATAAATCCTTTATATGATAAAAAGATTTACCCCAGTATTTGGGTGCCTATAGAACTTCTTGTTTTACCAAGCATAGAGTCTAACTCTTTGGCATCCATTGATACCTATACATTTTATTAATTTTTTTGACTACTAATTTTTGCAATAGCCTCTATTGTTTTGATATTACTATTAACTCTTTTTTTCATATTATTTTTTTTAATATGCTTTTGTAATATCTTGCTATACTTTTTATAGTTTCTTGAACCTTTATCAAAAGTACATAACTTCTTTTGGATCTTTAAAATGTTTTCTGGTATTGAATTTGTTGATTGCATTTTTAAATTCTCCTTTTCAAGTTATAAAAGTATTATGACACACCAATTCTTAAAATTAGCTTAATATGAAAGAAGTTATAAAAAAAGCCCGGAGTAGTTTCCGAGCCTATAAAATGGTAGTTTTAGAGTACTAACAGGGTGTTGAAAAAATAAAAATAAAAAATTATTGCAACAATCTTAGAACATTTTGTTGAACATTATTAGCTTGACTCATAGCATAAGTACCAGCTTGTGCAATGATATTTTGTTTATTAAATGTTGCACTTTCTTGTGCATAATCAACATCTCTAATTACAGATTCTGCAGCTTTAATATTTGTTTGTTGAGTCATTTGGTTTCTTACTGCTGATTCTAATTGGTTTTGAGTAGAACCAAAATCTGCTCTCCATCCATTTAGTGTATTTAGTGCACTATCTATATCATCCAAGAAACCTCTTGAATCACCTGCATCAAACACAGCTGATGTACCAGAAGCAGCTGCTGATTTTAAAGCATCTAATGTTAAACCAGACACATTTGCTCTAACTCCAGCTGTTGTAGAGATTGTATCATTTACATTCTCACCCATTTGAAAAGTTAATTGAACTGCAGCCGCACCACCAGAAGCACCTTGTAATAGTGATGTACCATTATAGTTTGTTTGTTTTGAAATATTATCTAATTGAACTAATAATTTATCAATATCTTTACCAATAGATTTTCTACCTTCTTGAGACGTAGTATCAGTTGATGCTTGAATAAGTTTAGTTTTAATAATATCTAAAATATTTGATTGCTCAGCCATGGCTTTATCTGCAATTTGTGTTAAAGAAATTGCTGAGTTTCCATTTGAAATTGATTGTCCTAGTGAACTAGCTTGTGTTCTTAATTTATCAGCAATTGCAAGTCCTGATGCATCATCACTTGCTTTATTGATTCTAAGCCCTGTACTTAGCTTCTCTAAAGAGTTAGTTAATGCTTTATTTGTATTGCTATTTGCTTCTTGTGCCATAAGTGAAGCAGTGTTTGTATTAATTCTCATATTTTACCCTTTGTTAATACTTTCATAATTACTTAAATTTTAGCTAAGCTAAAGTTAAAATTTGTTTAATACAACTGCGCTTTCTATATGCTTTGTATAAGAAAACTGGTCAAATAAAGCAAAATTATCAATTTTATGTGTTTTTGTAAGCTCTATTAAATCCCTATGTAATGTTTCTGGATTACATGAAATATAGATTATCTTTTCAAAATTTGATACTAATTTTCTAGTTGTTTCATCAAGTCCTGCTCTTGGTGGATCAACAAAAATAGTTGAAAAATTATAAGATTTTAAATCAATGTCTTTTAGTCTTCTAAACTCTCTTTTTTCTTCTAAAGCTTCTACGAACTCTTCACTACTCATTCTAATAAAATCGATATTTGATATAGAGTTTAATTGACAATTTTTCAAAGCTGATTTTATTGATGTTTTTGAAATTTCTGTTGCTAAAACATTTTTAAATTTAGTAGATAGAGGTATTGTAAAGTTTCCCCCTCCACAGTAAAGCTCACACAAATCTTTATTGCTTACTTCAAGTTTATCTAATACCCATTCAATCATTTTTATATTTACATGACTATTTGGTTGTGTAAATCCACCCTCTTTATATTCAAAAAAGAAGTTTTTATTATTTATTTTCAATTCTTCCTCAATATAATCTTTACTTAAAACAACTTTTTGTTTTCTACTTCTTCCAATAATTTTTATATTTAATTTTTTTTCTAAAAGTTTTGCTTTACTAATCCATTCATCTTCTAACTTTTTATGATAGATTAAAGTAATAAGCGTATCACCTTTTGTTGAGTTTAAAAATTCACATGCAAAAAGTTTATATTTAAGTGTTTCATCTTTTTGTAACTCATCTAATAGTTTTGGCATAAGCTTTGAAATATCTTCACTTACGATTTCACATGATTTTATTTCTAATGTATTTTTATCAAAATCATTCATAGCATAGTTTATTGTTATAGCTTCTTTATCTTTAAAATTTTTCCAAATTCTAAATTCTGCTCTATTTCTAAAGTTTTTATCTTGACTTTTTATAACATCAAATTCAATATTAGTTAAATCTTTAAATCTTTGTTTTTCTATATTAACTTTATATTGAAGTTGTTCCTCATATGATTTGTCATACAAAGTACAACTAGCACATTTTCCAAAATATATACAATTCATTAAATTACCTTATAATTTTTAATACTATATTATATAAAAATCAATATAATACGCCCATGAAAGATATACTCCAAAAACAGTTACAAAACTTATTAAATTGTGATTTAAAATCTCAGTTTCCTTTAGCAAGAAGTTTAAATAGAAAATTAAAATTTTTTGTTGGCCCTACTAATTCTGGTAAAACATACAGTGCAATGCAAGAGTTAAAACAATCAAATAGTGGTCTTTATCTTGCACCTTTAAGGCTTTTAGCACTTGAGGGTTATGAGGATTTAAAATCTTCAAATCTTGAAGCTTCTTTAATCACAGGAGAAGAACAAATTTTTGATGAAGATGCTTCTCATGTTTGTTCAACAATTGAGATGATTGATTTTGATTTGGATGTAGATTTAGCAATTATTGATGAAGTTCAAATGCTAGATGATGATGAAAGAGGTTGGGCATGGGTAAATGCTATTATTGGATGTCCCGCAAAACAGATTGTTATGACAGGTTCAGTTAATGCTTTAGATGCAGTAAAAAAGATTGCACAATATTTAAATGAAGATTTAGAAATAGTAAAATTTAAAAGAAAAAATGAACTTCATTTAATGGAAAAACAAACTTTATTAAAAGAGCTTGAACCTCAAACAGCTTTAATTGCATTTAGCAGAAATGATGTACTTAAATTAAAGCAAAAACTACAAAAATATCATAAGGTTTCAGTTATATATGGAAACTTATCTCCCGAAGTTAGACGTGATGAAGCACGAAGATTTAGAGAAAAACAAAGTGATATTTTAATTGCAACAGATGCAATAGCAATGGGATTAAATTTACCTATTAAGACTATACTTTTTACAAATCATAAAAAATTTGATGGAATATCAAGAAGAGGAATAAATGTAAATGAAATCGTTCAAATAGCAGGAAGAGCAGGTAGATATGGACATCATGAAGAAGGATTTATAGGTGCTACTTCAAGAGAAACTTTAAAACATTTACACAAAGAGTATGTAAAACCTGTTAAAACTATAAAACCACCTTTTAAAGTAAAAATCAGTGCACAACAACTTGAGGGATTAAGTGCTCATATTAAAACAAAATCTTTACAAAAAATATTAAAATTTTTCCTTGATAATATGTATTTTGATGGTCCTTTTATTGCATCAAATATTGGTTCAATGCTTACTACATCAAAAATTTTAGATCAAAAAAATAATTTAAAATTGGAAGATAAATATATGCTTTCACAAGCGCCTGTTACTGTAAAATCTCCAATTATTTTACAAGCTTATGATGCATATATTGCAGCTGTAATTAAAAATAAAGTAGTAAGATATAAACCCTCAATTACATTGCCTAAAAAAGCTATTACACAGCGAGATTTACTTTTAGTTGAAGATGAAGTAAAGAAAATATCGCTTTATTTATGGCTCTCATATAAGTTTCCAAAACTTTTTCCAGATAGTGTTAAAGCTAGTATTTCAAGAGCCAGTTTTAATAGTTTTATAGAAAAATCATTAAAACTAAATTTAAAAGACGAAAGAGAAAATAATAATAAAAAGTTTCCAAGTAAATTTCCACCAAGACGTAGAAAAAGATTTTAATGAATAATTTGTTAAAATATCTAAATGATTATAATAATCAAAGGATTTAAGCTTAATGTTGAACTTATTTAAACAAGATGTAACTGAAAACTTTCAAAAAGAGCTACTTAAAAACTATTTAAATGTAGAAAAAGTTCAAAAATTAATAGACAATGGTGCAGATATCCATAGATTAAATGATAAAGAACAAACATTATTATTCCCTTTAGTAAAGAAAAAAAGAATTGAAGCTATAAGAATTTTACTTAAAAATAAGATTGACATTAACCATGAAGATATGTATGGAAAAACAGTTTTAAGTGAAGCTGTTGAACGTGGTGATGGAGTAATGATTAGATTTTTGCTTGATAATGGCGCTTCAATAGATTATATAAACTCTTCTGGAAGAACAATTTTACAAGATGTTGCTTTAGAGGGAAATCATAGAGTATTTGAGATTTTACTAGCACATAAACCAAATTTAAATATTAAAGATACATATGGAAGAACAGTGCTTTTTGATGCTGTTGAGGGTGAAAATTTAAAGATTATAAGAGAAGTTTTAAATAATATAGAAAATCCAAATGCTGTTGATGAAAATGAACAAACAGCACTATTTTTAGCTGTTTTAAAAGAAAAACCAGAAGTAGCTAAATTTTTAATTGTAAATGGTGTAGATATACATGTAACTGATGAAAATAGAGAAAATGTACTTTTTAATGCTGTTGTTATGGGTGCTTCAAATATTGATGTTATAGAATTGCTTTTAGAAAAAGGCATAAAATTAAATATTAAAAATATAAATAATGAGACAATTTTAGATGAAATATTAAAAATATTAGAAATATTAAAAAACCCTAAAGAAAAAATTGAAGGAAAATATAAACTTGCAAACAAAAAAAGAAACTATTTAAAACTTACTTCTGTTTTAATTGAAAATGGCTTAGCCGTAAATAGAGTTGATAGTCAAGGTAAAACTGTTTTATATAAAGAAGTATTAAGAAAAAATTATAGTACGATCGATTTTTTATTAGCCTCAGGAGCTGATATAAATTCAGAAGATAAAAATGGAAGAACCGTTTTATTTGAAGCTATTTTTGATGGAATGAAAAATATTGAAATGGTTGAATATTTATTGACAAAGGGTGCTGATATTGACCATAGAGATATTTTAGAAAGAACAGTTGTTGATGAACTTTGTGAAATAATTTTGGTTCAACACAATAATAAAAAGCCTATTTCAAGAAGATATTTAGATATTGATGATGAAGAAGATTATTTTACACTTTTAAAAAGAGTTATAAGTTATAGACCAAAATTAAACAAACAAAGATCAACTGGAAAAACTACCATATTTGATTTAATTGTACAAAATAATCTTTCTTTGATTAAACTTCTTTTTAATTCAGGGGCAAATGCTAATATTATGGATGATAATGGAGATACTCCTTTAACTTTATTAGTTGATCATGGTTTAAAAGTAAAAAGTATTAGAAATAAAGAGCAATTTTTAGAAAAGTTAGTTTTTCTATTAAAATTTAGAATTGATGTTAATATTAGAGATAAAGATGGAAGAACTGTTTATCATAAAGCAGTTATTGCAGATGATATTGAAGTTGTAGAAAAACTTTTATCAAAAAAAGCAGATTTAAATATAAAAGATAGACAAGGAAGAACTGCACTGCATCATACCCAATGGAAAGGAAACTTTAAAATTGCAAGACTTTTAATTGCAGCAGGTGCGGATATAAATGCAGTTGATTATGCAGGATTTACTATTTTAAATTATGCTGCAATTTTGGGGCATACAAAATTAGTTGTTATTTTAATAGCTTCTGGTGTATTTATGTATAATCATAATAAAAAAAGCCGTTCTGTTGCACAATTTTTTAAAGAAAGAGAAAAAAATTTAGCAAAACTTTTAAATGGGAATATAACAGATCCTAAAATGCTTAGTGCAATAAAACAAGTAATAAAAAATCTAAGAGCAGAAATTGACGAAGCTTTAAAGTAAGGAAAAATATGAATAATTTATCAATAATAATACTTGCAGCTGGTGCTGGAACAAGAATGAAATCTGAAAAACCTAAGGTTTTACATGAAATTTCAGGAAAGCCAATGCTTTATTACTCAATTAAAGAAGCATTAAAATTAAGTGATGATATTACAGTGGTTTTATATCATCAGGCTTTAAAAGTACAGCAAACTATTGAAAAATATTTTGATAATATAAATTTTGTTATTCAAGATCATGAAAACTATCCAGGAACTGGTGGAGCTGTTATGAATATAGAACCTAAGTATGAGAAGACTTTGGTTTTAAATGGTGATATGCCATTAATACAAGCAAGTGAGTTAAAAAAATTTGATTTAAATGCAACAATTGTTATGTCAGTATTAGATTTAGAAGATGCAACAGGATATGGAAGAGTAATTTTAAAAAATGAAAAAGTTGTAAAGATTGTTGAACAAAAAGATGCAAATGAAGAAGAGTTAAAAGTAACAACTGCAAATGCTGGAATTTATCAGTTTCAAACATCATTTTTAAAACAATATTTACCACTTTTATCAAATAATAATGCACAAAAAGAGTATTATATTACTGATTTAATAGAACTTGCAATAAAAGATAATAAAACACTAAAACCATTAGTTGTAAGTGAAGAGAACTTTAAAGGTGTTAACTCAAAATATGAGTTGGCAAAAGCTGAAATAATACATCAAAATAGAATCAAAAAACAGTTTATGCAAAATGGTGTTATTATGAGACTTCCTGATACTATTTATATAGAAGAAACAGTTCAAATTGAGGGTGAATCTATAATTGAAAATGGAGTTTGTTTATTAGGTAATACAAAAATTATAAACTCAATTGTTAAAACAAACTCAATAGTTGAAGACTCAATATTAGAAAATTCTGATATTGGACCAATGGCAAGAATAAGACCTAAAAGTCATTTAAAAGATACTCATATTGGAAATTTTGTAGAGACAAAGAAAGCCATTTTAAATGGTGTTAAAGCAGGTCATCTATCTTATTTGGGTGATTGTGAAATGGACACGGGAACAAATGTAGGTGCTGGAACAATTACTTGTAATTATGATGGAGTTAATAAACACAAAACAAAAGTAGGAAAAAATGTCTTTATAGGTTCAGATACTCAATTAGTAGCTCCTGTAACTATAGAAGATGATGTTATTTTAGCAGCTGGAGCTTGTATTACAAAAGATGTGCCAAAAGGTTCTCTTGCTATTACAAGAGCTCCAATGAAAATAATCAAAAACTACTTTTATAAATTTTTTAAGAAGTAAATCATGTTATTAAAAGATAAAAATATATTAGTTGCAGTTACAGGATCAATTGCAATTTATAAAGCTTTAGAGTTAATAAGATTGTATATTAAAGCTGGTGCAAATGTAAAAGTTATTATGACAAAAGAAGCAAAAAGGTTTATAAATCCAATAACTTTTGAAGCTATCTCTCAACATAAAATCTTAGATGAGAATAACGAGTCTTGGGATAAAAATAGTTTGAGTAATCATATAGATACTGGAAAGTGGGCAGATGCTTTTGTAATAGCTCCTGCTAGTGTAAATACAATCAATAAATTAAGTAATGGAATTGCTGATAATTTATTAACTCAAACAGCAATTGCATATACTAAAGATAAGATTTTGTGTCCCGCTGCAAATACAAATATGGTACAAAATCCTATTACTATAGAAAGTATTAGAAAATTAAAACTTTGTAATTATGAAGTGATTCAAACACAAACTAAAGAGTTAGCATGCAAGGATGTAGGCGATGGTGCTATGGCTGATCCAGAAGAGATTTTTTATGCAACTTCACGATTGATTTTAAAAGATGAATATTGGAATAATAGAAAAGTTATTTTAAGTGGTGGTGGAACTATTGAAAAAATTGATGATGTAAGATATATTTCAAATTTTTCTTCTGGGAAAATGGCATCATCTTTAGCTCTTGCTTTATATTTAAAAGGTGCGGATGTGTCTTTAGTAAGTACAAGAGGACATGAAGCTTTACCAAATGCAATTGAAGTAATTGAAGTTAAAAGTAGTTTTGAAATGTATGAAAATTTAGTTGATTGTATAAATAGTGCAAAAAAAGGCAAAGTTTTAAAATCAAGTTTATTAAATAGTGGTGAAGAAAAAAAAGTTTTTAAAAAGCCTTTTTTATTTATGGCTGCTGCTGTTAGTGATTATGTACCAAACTCTTTCCAAGAGGGAAAATTAAAAAAAGAGTTACTTGGAACTACTTGGGATTTGAAATTAAAGCAAAATATGGATATTTTAAGTTCATTAAATAAAAATGATATTGTGTCAATTGGATTTAAAGCAGAAATGGATGAAACTGTAGCAAATGAAAATGCAAAAAACATGTTACATAATAAATCTCTTGATGGTGTTTGCTTAAATGTTTTAAGTAGTGATAATATGTTTGGTTCAAACAATAATAGTATTGAACTTATTTTAAAAGAGAAATCATACTCATTTTCTGCTTCTAAATTTGATGTATCAATGAAGCTTTTAAATTGTCTAGAAAAAGAGTTTGATGAATACAAGTAATAAAAAAGAGTTACCAAAGCATATTGCTATAATAATGGATGGCAATGGAAGATGGGCTAGTGAAAGAGGTTTAAAAAGAACTGCTGGACACGAAGAAGGTGCTAAAGTTGTAAGAAAAATTACAAATCATTGTAACAATATAGGTATAAAATATCTTACTTTATATGCTTTTTCAACTGAAAATTGGAGTAGACCAAAACTTGAAATCGAGTTTTTAATGAAGCTTTTGGAAAAGTATTTAAAAAATGAACTTCATATATATTTAGATAATAATGTAAGATTTAAAGCAATTGGTGATATCTCAAGATTTTCAAAATCACTACAAGAGATTATAAAAAAAACTGAGAATGCAACTAAAAATGCAAGTGGATTAACTCAAATTTTAGCATTAAATTATGGTTCTCAAGATGAAATTTTAAGAGCTATAAAAAGATTAAATGAGCAAAACTTAGAAGTAACAAAACAAAACTTTGAAAACTGTTTAGATACTTCTGGAATAGTTGATGTTGATGTTCTTATAAGAACAAGTGGAGAGATAAGATTATCAAACTATTTACTTTGGCAAAATGCATATGCAGAGATGTTTTTTGTAAATACATTTTGGCCAGAATTTACAACAAATGAGCTTGATGATATTATAAGTGATTATCAAAATAGAGAGAGAAGATTTGGAGGTATTTAGTTTTGTTTTTGGAGTGCTATTTGGTTCATTTTTAAATGTACTAATTTATAGACTGCCTAAACAAATATCCATTTTAAAGCCATCTTTTTGTCCAAATTGCGGAAGCAAAATAAAATATTTTGAAAATATTCCTTTAATTTCATATATATTTTTAAAAGCTAAATGTGGTTCTTGTAAAGATAAAATTCCTTTTAGGTATTTTCTTGTTGAGTTAATAACGGGTTTTTTGACTCTTTTTTTATTTTTACAAGTATCATTAAGTTTTGAATTTTTTTATTTGATAATACTTTTTTATACACTAATAGTATTATCTTTTATTGATATAAAATATAAAGCTGTACCTGATTATTTAATTTTAATTGCATTAATTATTGCCTTTTTTGCAACAAAAGATGAATTTTTGGTAAGTTTAGAAAATGCTTGTATTTTTGCAGGTTTTTTTGTTTTATTAGAGTTTATTATTACATTTTATATTCAAAATATAAAATCTAAACTAATAAAAGATGATACTTTACGTAATACAAAAGCTTTAGGGGAGGGCGATATTCCAATAATTGCAATAATTGGAGCAGTTTTAGGAATAAAAGCAGGAGTTATAGCTATATTTTTAGCAGGAATTTTTGCTATAATACCATCTATTTTGAATACTCTTTTAAAAAAAGATAGTCAAATTCCCTTTATTCCATTTTTAGTAATGGGATTTTTATTTGAATTTTTTATAAATATATCATCAAAGGTTTTTACTTGAAAATAAAAAGTTATCTTTATTCACAACTTTCAATCTCATTTCTTCCTATTTTTTTAGGATTATATTTTATTACTTCTATTATATTTTTAGTAAAGATTGCTTCCTTGACATCAGTTATCACAATTGATGCATTTGAGTTATTTAAATTGTATGGATATTCAGTTCCAAAAATAATATTTTTTACTGTTCCTATTTCATTTTTTATTTCACTTGTTATAACATTAGCAAAGCTATCAAGTGAATATGAGCTTATAGTAATTACTTCTTTTGGATTTAATCCTATGAAGATTTTAAAAATATTTTTTCCAAGTACTTTTTTATTATCTATTGCTTTATTAATAATCTCTGTTGGTTTAATTCCGAAAACTGATTATTTGATGAGTACCTTTTTAGATAAAAAGAAAAAAGAAGCAAATTTCAATATTAAAGCATCTGAGTTTGGTCAAAAGTTTGGTGATTGGTTAATATATATTGATAAAAAAGATGGAAAAAATTATGAAAATGTTAGATTATTTAAAACACAAGAGGGCTTAGATCAGTTTATTTTAGCAAATAAAGCAGTTTTAAATAATAAAGATGGAGAATTGAATTTTACATTAATTGATGGGAAAGCATTTTATATAGGAGATGAAGAGTTAAATCAGATTGATTATAGAACTATGGATATAAATGATTCTATTGTAAATAAAAAAGATTTTATTTTTACAGACTCGTATAATTATTGGAAATACTCTTTACAAAATAATTCAGACATAGATGATTTTACTTTTTTTATTTTAACGTCACTTTTTCCTTTAATTTCTCTTTTCTTAGTTATTACTTTTGGGTACTATAATCCAAGATATGAAAAAAATAGAGCTATTGGTTTATCTTTGATTGCAGTTGTTATTTATTATGTAATTACAAAATATCTTACAAAAAATATTGAATTGCACTCTTTATATGTAGCTCCAAGTATTTGGATTATGGGAACTTATTATTTATATATAAAAACAACAAAAAAACTCTATTAAGATGAATACTAAATTTACTATTTCATATGATGGCACACTATATCAAGGTTCTCAAATTCAGCCAAATGGTAAGAGTGTTGAGAACAAATTACAAGAGGCTTTTTTATCTTTAAATATAAAAACAAAAATAATTTTAAGTGGACGAACAGATAAGAATGTACATGCTACGGGACAAGTTTTTAATTGTATTTTACCTTCTTATTGGGAAGATTTAAAGAGATTAAAAGATATTTTAAATAGGCACTTACCATTATCAATTCGAGTTAACAAAATTAGTTTTGTAAGTGATGAATTTCATTCAAGATTCCATGCAAAAAAAAGAGTTTATCGATATCTTATTACACCAAAACCACTTACAGCTTTTAATTCAAAATATATATTACATGTCCCAAATATAGATGAACAAAAGATTAAAGAAGCAATTAAACTATATATTGGAGTTCATGATTTTGAGTACTTTCATAAAAAAGGTAGTGATAAAGAAAAATTTATAAAAGAGATTTTTGATACTTGTTTTTATAAATATAAAGATATATATGTATTTAAATTTATAGCAAATTCATATTTGCGTTCACAAATTAGACTTATGGTGGGATTTTTAATTAAAATTAATGAGGGTAAGTTAACAAAAGAAGATTTACTTTTACAACTAAATAAACAAAAGCATATCTATAAAACTCCAGCTAGTCCTTATGGACTCTATTTAGCAAAGGTATTTTATTGATGTTTTTAAAAAAGAAAAGATTTAATACTTTAAGCGATATAAAAAAGCATATTATATTAACACCTTTAGCTTTCGTTTTAATAATCGCAACCTTATCAATAGTGGTAGTCACACTTGTATTAGATTATAAAAAAAGTAATCAAATTGAATTATTAATACAAAAAGACAAATATAAAAAAAGAAATATTTTAAAATCATATATTAGCGATGTGAAGTATAACTCAAGTGCAAGTTTTGATGATATTGAAGATAAGTTAAATAGAAGTGTTTTTGAAATAAATGGACATATAAAAGCTTTACAATCAAATAACCATGAAGTAAAATTTGATGATATTAAAAATGCATTAAATAGTTTAGAAATACAAAGGGAAATTGATTTTGTTGTATTTAATTCAAATAGTTTTGAGATATTAAAGGGTGCAGATTTAATTTCATATTTGCAAACTTTAACAAATTCAAAAATGAAAACAGACTATTTTAAAAAACAGATGTTAAGAAATATTATTTATATGGGAGATGAAAACCTAATTTATTGGTTAGATAATCAAAAACGAGATATAAGACTTAGTTATTTTCAAAAAATTGAATCTAAAAACTGGATAATTGGGGCATTTTCAAAGATTGATGATATGCAAGCATTAACTAGAAAAACAATTGAAAACTCTATTGTCTCTAAAAGTAAAGCATATGAAAATACTTATTTATGGTTTTATGATTATGAAAATGGATATACTTATAATTATTATAATAAAGCTCATAAAATTGATGAAGAAAATCTTTTAGAAGAAGATAGAGTTAATTTTACAAAGTATATTAAAAAAGATTTTGAGCAATTAGAAGATGAAATTTATAATTTTAGAAAATATCAGTTTTTAGTAACAGTGAAAAGTTTTGAAATATATAAACAAATAAAACAGATAAATAAGCAATATCATACAAAACTTGCAGTTTCTATTACAGTTATAATTCTAATTGCATTATTTATGGTCTTTTTATCTGTTGCTTTTGCAAAGTTTGTAAATACACTATTTAATAGATATAACAAAAGATTAGAAACTAAAAACTCTTTGTATAAAAAATGGAAAGAAAGATATGAATTAGCAATTATTGCATCAAATGATGGTTTATGGGATATAAACCTTGATACAAAAGAGATATTCTTTTCAAATAGATGGCTTGAAATGTTTGGTTATAAAAGAGGAAGAGTTGAAAACTTTGATGAGTGGTTAGAGTTGATTCATGTTGATGATAGACCAAAAGTAAACTATCGTTTTAATGAACATCTAATAGGTAGAACAGAACATTTTTTATGTGAATATAGACTAAGGACTTTTGATAATAATTATAAGTGGGTTTTTGTAAGAGGAAAAGCTTTTAATACAAGTACAAAAAAATCAAATCGAATGCTTATGATGTCTATGGATATAGATCAAAGCAAGAAATTAACTAATGAATTACAAAATGTTGAACTACTTGTTGAGATGGGAAAAATAGTTATTTTTAAATGGAATAATGATGACAATTTAAGTGTTGATTATGTTTCTAAAAGTATTAACTCTTATGGCTATGAAACACAAGAGTTTAATTATAGTATTAATTATATCGATGTAATTCATGAAGATGATATAAAACCTTTAAAACAAAGAATAAAAAAAGCAATTGAAAAAGATGATTACTTTTTTACAATTATTTATAGAGTAAAAGATAAAAAAGGTAATACAAAATGGGTATTTAATAGAACAATTTTATTAAAAGATCATTTTGGAAAAGTAACTCATCTTTATGGATATATTAATGATATTACAAAAATGAAGATGACAGAAGAAGAGCTTAAACAAAAAATTGAAGATGAGGTTGAAAAGAATGTTGAAAAAGATAGACTTTTAGCACATCAAAGTAAACTAGCTTCTATGGGTGAAGTTCTTGGAAGTATTGCACATCAATGGAGGCAACCTTTAAATAATATCAATCTTTTAGTTCATTTTATTAGAGATAATTATGGAAACTTTACTAAAGATGAATTAAATGATTCAATTAAAAGTGCAAAGGTTCAAATTGATTATATGTCACAAACAATTGACGATTTTAGAAATTTTTATAAACCCACAAAAGATAAAGAAATTTTTGATATTAAAAAATCAATAGAAGCTTGTATCAAAATAGTTAAAGGGCAACTTGAAAAAGCAAATGCAACTATTGAATTAATTGGTGATGATGTAAAAATACATGGTTATCAAAGTGAATTTCAACAAGTTGTAGTAAATATATTAAATAATGCAAGTGAAGCAGCAATTATAAAACTTGAACAAGAGAAATTTAATCCAATAATACAAGTAAGAGTAACAAAAATAGAGAATAATGTAAAAGTCACTTTAAAAAATAATTGTGGAGAAGTTGAACAAGAGATATTAGAAAGAATGTTTGAGCCATATTTTACAACAAAGTTTGAAGACCAAGGAACAGGTATTGGACTTTATATGGCAAAAACAATTATAGAAAAGAATATGAATGGGAAAATTGAGGTGACAAATATAGATAAAGGGGTAAAATTTAGAATAATTTTACCAATTTAAAGAGCAAATTTGTTATTATAAAGTTTAACTATAAATAGGAATAGAAAATGGAAGCTTTTAATACAAGAGTTTTATTAGTAGAAGATGAAGAGTTAGCTAGAAAGACTTTGTCTTTTTATTTAAATACGATATTTGATGAGGTAGTTGTTGCTTGTGATGGGGAAGATGGTAGTCAAAAGTTTCAAGAAAACTATGCATTAAATAAATCTTTTGATTTAGTACTAACAGATATAAAAATGCCAAATAAAAATGGTATTGAAATGATTGATGATATATTGAAATTAGTTAATGATCAAAGGTTTATTATAGTAAGTGCCCATAAGAATGAAGATGATTTATTAAAACTTATTAACTTAAGAGTTTTAGGATATTTTGTAAAACCATTAAATATTGATAATATGATGGAAATGCTTCAAAAAGCAAAAGATGAAGTACTTGCAGATAGAAAAATAGAAGTAAATGAAGAACTTATAACAATTAATAAAACTTATACTTATAATAAATCAACAAATAAACTATATAACCAAGAAACAATAGTTAAGCTATCAAAAAAAGAAGCAGAAATTTTAAGTGTGCTTATTAATAATTTTGGCGAAGTTGTATCTGTTGAAACATTTAAAAAGCATGTTTGGAATGATATTAATACAAATGATTCAGCTTTTAGAACAGTAATGAAAAGATTGAAAGATAAAGTTAAAAATGATGATTTTATTATATCTCATAAAGGTTATGGATACATAATTGAAAAGCCTTTTATAAAATAGAAAAAAGAGTTCAATCTCTTTTTTCATTTCCTTTTTCATCCCAATCTTTCCAACCATAAAATTTTAAAGGTTCAACTTTATGTAAATTTTTAAGATGTGAAGACCAATCTTTTAAATTTTTTTCTAAATCTATTTTGAACTGTTCTTCACTTTTATATGTGAAATCTTTATTTTGAATCTCTGTTGACAAAAAAGTTGGATAAACGGTAAATCCCATATAGTGTAAAGAGAAAGTAATAGACCTAAGAATAGACTCTATTTCACCTCCACCTCTTCCATTTTGTGTAAAAGTAGATAAAGGGGCTCCTGAAGTAACAGAACAGATTGCTTTTTTCCCTTTGAAGTATCCTTGATCATATCTCATTTTACTAGTATAAAGACCACCAGCAACAAAAACTCTATCAAACCATCCTTTAAGCATTGCTGGTTGTTGATGCCACCATAAAGGAAATTGTAAAATAAGTAAATCGCACTTTTTTATTTTCTCTATCTCTTCTTTTACATCTTTTGCTAAAGTATCTGTTTTGTATGCATTTCTTTGTTCTGATAACACATCAAATCTAGAACTATTAACTCTATTTTTATAGTGTTCAGCTTTTTCAACAGGATCAAAATTTATTGCATACAAATCTGATATTTCTACACTATGACCTTGTTTTGTTAATGTATCTTTTGCTTTATTTGTTAAAGATGCGTTAAAAGATTTTTTTTCTGGATGAGAGTGAACTATTAATATATTCATAAGAAGTACTCCTTTTTTTAGATAAAGAGATAATTAATAGTTAATTATAATAAAGTATCCTAAATGGATACTTTATTTATAATTCTACTTCATATTTTGATGTATTATTTGCTTTTAATTTTGCTTTTTGGAAAAGATACAATAATACAAAAATTGCTAAACCAATTAAATATGAAATATAGTGACTTGGTAAGGCAAGTTTTGCTTCTACTATTTTTGGTAAAAACATAAATGGAACAATACCTAAAAATATAAATCTTTCTATAACATTTGTCCATGTTAAAAAATATCCTTGAGTAAAACAAGAGAATGCTAACATACCAATAAGTGCTGTTACAAATATAATTACTACTTGTAGTGGGTCTGTTATCCAAATCCATCCACTTGGATCTGATGGGTTAAATGAATCAACTCCTGAAATTAATAATAACTCTGGATTAAAAAAGAACATAAAAGGTAAAATTGCTGTTCTAATATCATATTTGAACCCTTGAATACCTGTTTTAATTGGATCAGATTTTGCAATACCTGCAGCTGCATATGCTGCAAGACCAACAGGAGGTGTATCATCTGCTAGGATACCAAAGTAAAATACAAATAAATGCGCAGCAATTGCAGGAATTAAGTATCCATTATCTTGTGCAAGTGTTAAAATAACTGGTGCAGTTAATGATGCCATAACAATATAATTAGCAGTTGTTGGTAAACCCATACCTAAAATAAGTGATACGATAGCTGCTAAAATAAGAATAATAAATATATTTCCACCTGAAATTGTTTCAATAACTTCTAGTAATACTTGTCCAAGACCTGTTAGTGTAATAGAACCTACTACAATACCAGCAAGCGCAGTTGCAACAGCAATTGGAACCATATTTTTAGCTCCACTTATAAATCCAGCTAAAATATCAATAAAACCACTAACCCAAACTTCTTTAGTAATTTTTTGTTTATAAAGAATTGCTCTAAATGGATGTTGAACAACCATTAGTAGCATTAAAAGAGAAATTGCATTAAAAGCAGCACTTGCAGCACTCTCTCTTAAAATCATTAAAGTATAAAGTAAAAAGAAAATTGGAACTAAATAGTGAATACCTCTTAAAAATGTTTGTAGTTTTGGAGGTAAATCTTCTGGATTTGCACCTTTTAAACCTAATTTTAATGCTTCTAAATGAACTATATAAAATAGTGCAAAATAAGAAACAAAAGCAGGAATAAAAGCAGCATAAATTACATCAGTATAACTTAATGCTAAAAACTCTGCAATAATAAAAGCAGCTGCACCCATAACAGGAGGCATAAGTTGACCATTTGTAGATGCTGCAACTTCAACCGCACCAGCTTGTTCTGGCCTAAATCCTGTTTTTTTCATCAATGGAATTGTAAATGTACCAGTTGTTACTGTATTTGCTATTGATGAACCACTCATAATACCTGTAAATCCAGATGCCACAACTGATGCTTTAGCTGGACCACCTCTAAATCTTCCTAGTAATGCAAATGCTAAATTAATAAAATATTCACCTGCACCTGCTTTATCTAAAAGTGAACCAAAAAGTACAAATAGAAATACAAAACCAGTTGAAACACCTAAAGGAACACCAAAAATACCCTCTGTTGTTAAAAACATATGTCCTGCAAGTTTATTAAAACTAGCACCTTTATGAATAATCAGCTCAGGCATATAAGGCCCAAGTACATCATAAGCTAAGAAAATAATTGCTATTAAACTTAATGCAAATCCTAATACTCTTCTTCCTGCTTCTATTAAAATTACAATACCTAAAAGAGCAACAGAAATATCAACCATTGTATAATCACCTGGTCTTAATGCTAAATCATTGTAAAAAAATGCTATATATCCAGCTGTACAAAGTCCTAATGTTGCAAATGTGTAACCAAACCATCTAACTTTTTTTAGAAAATACTCTTTTCTAAACATAGGATAGATTAAAAATGATAATACCAATGCAAATGTTAAATGTATTGATCTTGCAATTGTAGAGTTTAGTGGTTCTATTACAATATAAAGTTGAAATAGTGTCCATCCTAAAGCTATTGCAGAAATTAGCCAAAACTCAAAGTGTTGTGTTCCAAACACTCTTTGTCCTTCTAAATCATTAACTATATTCTCCGTTTCTTTTGCCTGTTCGACTTCAAGCTCATCAAGAGTGTGATGTTTGTCTCGTTCTATCATAGTAATACCTTAAGTAAATTAGAGTTATTGCCATACTTCATGTAAAAATAAACAAAAATGTGAATTAAATGAAATATGACAATATTGTTTCGAAAGCATAATGCTTTCGAAAACTTTATTGTAAAATACCTGCTTCTTTGAAGTATTTTTTAGCACCTTCATGTAAAGGAGCACTTAAACCATCAAGTAATGATTTTTTTGTAATATTTGCATATGCAGGATGTAGTTTTTTGAATTTTTCGAAATTTTCTAAAATTGCTTTAACTACTGTATATACAGCTTTTTCACTTACGTCATCACTAGTTACAAGTACCGCTTTTACACCAAATGTAGGAGTCCCATCTGGGTTACCCTTATAAATTCCACCAGGAACATCTGCTTTTGCAAAATAAGGATTTTCTTTGATTAATTTATCAACATTATTTCCCTCTAAAGGAACAATTTTTACATCAACAGAATTTGAAGCATCTTTAATATTAGCTGTTGGATGTCCAACCATATAAAAATAACCATCAATTTTGTTATCTCTTAATGCATCAGGCATTTCAGAAGCTTTTAAAGCACCAGCAAACGCTAAATCAGATTTTTTGATTCCACTTACTTTAAATAAGTTTAAAGCAGTAGCTTCATTTCCAGAACCTGGATTACCTAAGTTAATTCTTTTTCCTTTAACATCTGCTAAAGAGTTTATGTTTGCATCTTTTCTTGATACTAAAGTTAATAATTCAGGATAAATTGCCATTACTGACTTTAATTTTTTAACTGCATCACCTTGATATCTTCCTGTACCTTTTGATGCTTGATAAACAACGTCAGATTGCACAATACCAAAATCTAGTTCACCATTTTTAATAGTGTTTACATTGTAAACTGAACCACCTGTTGATTCTACTGAACATCTAATTTTAGTCTCTTTTTTGTATTGATTTACAAGTCTACAAATAGCACCACCTGTTGGGTAATAAGTTCCAGTAACTCCACCTGTACCAATTGTAATAAACTCAGCAGCAAATGCTGGAAGAGTTAATGCTCCTACTAAAGCAGCTGTAGCAAGCTTCTTCATATGTTCTCCTTTTTGATTTTTGTATGTTTGCAATGACATAATCACAACACAATTATTATATCATAAATGTATTATAATATATTTATGATAAATAATAGTATTAAAATTGTATATTAATTGCACAATAGTTGCAATAATTATAAAAATGTAACATATGTAAAATTTATGCAAACTTAAATAAAATTTTTACTTATGGTATAATCTAAAAATGAAAAATCAACAACTTATGATAATTATATATGTAATTTTAGTAGTATTCTCCATTATGTATGCAACCCAGCCATTACAGCCTTTGCTAGCTAAAGAGTTTGATATTAATATGATACAAGCATCACAATTTACTGCTGTAATTATGTTCTCACTTGCAATTGCACCTATTATTTATGGATATGTTTTAGAATCAATATGTCCTAAAAAAATGCTTTTTATTGCTTCAGTGATACTACTTGTAACAAATTTTATTTTATCTTACTCAAATAGTTATGAAATGTTTTTGACAATTAGAGTTATAGAATCACTTGTAATTCCAGCTATAATAACTTCTTGTATGAGTATTTTAGCAAATAGTGATAAAAAAAATGTGAAGTATAATATGGCAATTTATGTTGCAGCAACTGTATTTGGTGGAATGGTAGGGCGTGTAGTATCAGGATTTATTGCAACAGAGTTTGGATGGAGAGCTGTATTTATGTCTTTATCTATTGCACTATTTTTTGCACTATTTTTTATAAGAAAATTATCTTTTGAAGGAGATACTAATCTTACTAAAGCAAAATTAAGTGATGTAGTAGAAATTTTAAAAGATAGAAGGTTCGTTTTAATTTATTCCTTGATGTTTACAACTTTTTTTGTATTTGCAGGACTACTTAATATTTTGCCATTTAGAATGAAAGAGTTAATTCCAAATGCAACAGAATCTCAAATTGGATTACTCTATTTAGGTTATGGAATGGGTATTGTTGTCTCATTATTATCAAAAAAAATTATCAAAATTTTAAAAAATGAATCAAATACCATACTTGTTGGAGCTTTAATTTTTACATTAGTTAACTTTTCTTTTTTTAGTGATAATATGATTTTTGTCTTTTTTATGTTATTTATTTTTTGTATAGGAATGTTTACTATTCATAGTGTAAGCACAGGAATTGCAAACTCAATAAAAGAGTCACAAAAATCTTTAACTTCTGGTATGTACTTGACTTTTTATTATATTGGTGGAGCAGTGGGTTCTGTAGTTCCTGCAATGTTTTATCAATTAGTTGGATGGAATTTTACAATTATTTTATTTATTAGTGTACTAATTCTTATTTATAGTCTGTTTTTTATTTATAAAGATGATTTTTAAATAGATGAATAAACTTATTGTAAATAATAAAACAGATAATTTTTATAACTGTTTAACAACTCTTTTTAACTCTTGTAAAAGTTTTTATATTAATGTAGCTTTTATAAATTATAGTGGATTACAACTTTTACTTGATAGTTTAAAAAAGTGTGAACAAAAAGCAGTTAAAGGAAAAGTTTTAACATCAACATATTTAAATTTTACAGAAGTAAAAGCACTTAAAAAACTTCAAGAGTTTACTAATATACAATTAAAAGTCTTTGATAGTAGTGATGTGGGGTTTCATAGTAAAGCTTATATTTTTGAGTATGAAGAAGATTATAAAATAGTTGTAGGCTCTTCAAATATAACTGCAAGTGCATTTAAATCAAATGTAGAGTGGAATTTAAAAATAGGAAGTAAAAAACAAGATAGTTTTACTCTTGATGTTTTAAATGAGTTTGATTCTTTATTTAAGCAAGCATATTATGTAGATGAAGATTTTTTAAATTCATATGAAAAATTTTTAAAGCAGAAATTTGTAAAAGTAGATAAAAAATTTATTTTTGAAAAAAAGATAAAAGCCAATAGTATGCAAATTCATGCTCTTAAAAACTTAAAAGATTTAAGAAAAAACAATCAAAAAAAAGCAATAGCAATTTGTGCAACAGGAACAGGCAAAACATATCTTAGTGCTTTTGATGTAAAAGAGTTTGAAGCTAAAAAGGTTTTATTTTTAGCTCATAGGGAAAATATTTTGATTTCATCAAAATTTAGTTTTGAAAAAATTATAAAATCAAAAAGTTTTGGATTTTTTACAGGAAATAAAAAAGAGCTTGATAATGATTATATTTTTGCTACTATTCAAACAATAAGTAAAAATTTAAAACTTTTTAAAAAAGATGAGTTTGATTATATTATTTATGATGAAGCTCATCATATAGCAAGTGAATCTTTTCAAAAAGTTTTTTTATATTTTAATTCTAAATTTACTTTAGGCTTAACGGCAACTCCAAATAGAAGTGATAAACAAAATATTTATGAAGTTTTTGATGATAATGTTGCAATTGATTTAAGATTAAATGAGGCATTAGAACAGAAACTAATTGCACCTTTTCACTATTTTGGAATAAGTGATATTGTAATAGATTATGAAAATACAAACTTAGATGATCTTTCAAAGTTAGCAAAACTATTAAGTGTAAATAAAAGAGTTGAATTTATAATTGAAAAAATGAAATTTTATGCTCATGATAATAAAAAAAGAAAAGCTTTAGCTTTTTGTGTAAATAAAGAGCATGCAAAATATATGAATGATGAGTTTAATAAAGCAGGTATATATTCAACTACTCTTTTTGGAAGCGATTGTGTTGAAAAAAGAGAATTAACCATTGAACAACTTGAAAATGAAGATGAGAGTTTAGAAGTTATTTTTAGTGTAGACATTTTTAATGAAGGAGTTGATATACCAAAAGTTAATACTATTTTGATGTTAAGACCTACAAGCTCATCAACAGTATTTATTCAACAACTTGGACGTGGTCTTAGAAAAACACAAGATAAAGAGTATTTAACAGTATTAGATTTTATTGGAAATCACAATAGAGCTTATTTAATAGCCTTTGCACTTTTAGGAAATAAAGCAATTGATAAAGATAGTATAAAACTTGCTTTAAATAATAGCTTTGCAACAATATCTAATAATACATTTATATATATGGATGAAATCTCAAAAAAAAGAGTTTTAAAACAACTTGATGAAGAGAACTTTAATAGTTTTAGATATTTAAAACAGCAGTTTATTGAGTTTAAAAATGATATTAAAAAAGTTCCAACTCTTATTGATTTTATAGCTTATGAAACAACACTTAATCCTAAAGATTTTATTGATGAGAGTAAATCTTATATTGAATTTGTATTAAAAGTACAAAAACAAGAAAATGAATTTTCATTGAGTTTTTTAAAGATTATTAGATTTATTGATTCTCATATAAAACTAAAAAGAGTTCATGAGTTTGCAATATTAAAGTATCTTTTAAATCATGATTATATTGATTTAAAAACTGCACAAAATGAAGTTTTAAAGTATCAAGAAAAAGTTGATTTACAAACAGTAAAACATAGTTTTAGATATTTAAATCAAGAGTTTTTTGATAGCGCACAAATAAAAAGATATGAAAAAGTTGTATATTTAGAAGATGAAGTTTTAAAAGTTACTCAAGTTTTTAAAAAATGCTTAGAAATAAAAAAGCAAAAAGAGCTTATAAAAAGTAGTTTAGAGTATGGAGTTTTATTGTATGAAAAAGAGTTTGAAAGAGTTTATTATGGTTTACCATTTTTAAAACTATATGAAAAGTATAATATGAAAAATATAGCATTACTTTGTAGCTTAGATAAGATTCATAGCTCTTTTAGAGGAAGTGGTCAGTTAAAGCATAAGAATGATTATTTTTTATTTATAAACTTAGATAAACAAAATGCAATAAAAAGTAGAAGGTATAGTAATGTATTTTTTACAAATGATACTTTTTCTTGGCAAACAAAACCAAATGCAACTATTAACAAAGGTGATGGAGAAAAATTAATAGAAAATATCAAGCATAAAGTTAAACTTCATATTTTTGTAAGAAAATATATAACAGTTGATAAGAAGACTCAAAACTTTATATATTTAGGCTTAGCAAATACTATTAAATTTGAGGGTGAAAAACCCATCAACTTAACTTTAAAGTTAGAAAAGAAACTTCCTAAGTATTTATATGATGAGTTTACACTAAGTGTTTAAGCAGCTTCATCTATTATTTTGAAAATAGTTTTTTCTACTCTTTGCATTACTTCTTTTAAATCTTTATTTAGTTGAGGAAATATGAATGATGGCTTAACAACACATATATTTGTTTTCCCTTCATCTTCATATATAGAGATGCTACATGGTAAGATTGAACTAACACTTGGATCAATATCTAAAATTTCTTTAGCAATATGTGGTTGGCAAATATCTAAAATAAGACATCTTCTTCCAAGTTCAACCTCTTTGGCTTTAAGTTTTTCATGTACATTATGAGTATGTTGAAGTCCAAATTTATTTTCACTGATAGATTTTTGAAGTGCATCATAAGTCTCTTCTAAAGTCTTAGAAGTGCTAACTTGGTATTTCATAAATTTTCCTTATAATTAATTTTTAAGAATTTTATCAAAACTATTATTATATAAAGGTTTTGAAAGATATTTTAATTAATAAATATAAGTAATTATTTATAAAAATATATAAGTAAATATTATATAAATAGAAAAGAAAAGATGAAATATATTTTGTATAAAAGGTAAAAATAGGTATTTAAAAACTTTTATAAAAAAAGACTCAAAAAGTACTTGACAAATATACACTCAATAAGTTATAATACTTTAGCAGTTCAAGATAATGAGTGCTAAAATTCAAAAGATTGGTTTTTAATGATTGATAAAAAAGAGTTTTTATTACAGTCTATTATCAAAGCATATATTGAACACTGTGAACCTATTGGTTCTAGTCAGTTAAAATCAATGTATGATATTGCTTACTCACCTGCTACTATTAGAGGTTACTTTAAAAAGTTAGGTGATGAGGGTTATTTAGCTCAAGCACATGCAAGTAGTGGAAGAACTCCAACTACAGAAGCTTTAAAGCAATATTGGTATAGCAAATTAAATTTTAAACTATCTTTTGTTGATTTAAGAACTATTGAGTATTTGGCTCAAAATATTGGTATTACTGTGTTTATAAAAGAACTTAAAAATGATAAATTGGTAAATATTATTAATATTCAAGATAAATATATGATTTTAGAATTTGATAATTTTCCAATTACAATTAAGTTCTCATCAGCACTTTACAGATTTTTACAAGATATGATTGGTTTAGAAATCAATCATATAATAAAAATTTCAAAAGATGTAGGTGCTTATGAACTTTATGAACAAATTTCACAATTTGTGAAAAAAAGAGATCTTTCAATTTACAATACAAAAGAGTTTTTAAGATTAGCTCTTAGTTATGACTTTGATGAGACTATTATTAATTCATTTTTAAATGGAGAAGTTATAGATAGATGTGAAGAAGGATTATATTTTGAAGAGTTGTTGCCAATTGGTTACACTGCAATTTGTCATGAGTGTAATATCAAAGGATATAATTCTAAAATGCTAATAGTTGGCGAATTATCAAAAGATTATGAATATTTTTATAATCAAATTAGTATGTCTTAGGAGTAAAAATTGAGCGAAGAAAAAAAAGAAGAAATACAACAAGAAGTGGTAGAGAATCAAGAAGAACAAACTTGTGAAGACAATGCTACTAGTGAGGTTAAAGAAGAGACTGTAGAAAGTGTAAAAGCTGAACTTGAAGAGAAGTTAAAAGAAGCAGAAGATAAGTACTTAAGAGTTCATGCAGATTTTGAAAATATAAAAAAACGATTAGAAAAAGAGAAGTATCAAGCAATTGATTATGCAAGTGAAAAATTTGCAAAAGATTTATTAACACCAATTGATACTTTAGAAATGGCATTAGCAGCAGAAGAGTCTGCAAGTGATTTAAAAGCAGAAGAGTTACTTAAAAAATTAAAAGAAGGTGTTGAATTAACAATCAAAAACTTCTATACAGTTTTTGAAAAACATGAAATTAGTGTTATTGATACAAGTGGAGAGTTTGATCCAAATTTCCATGATGCAGTAATGCAAGTTGATAGTTCTGAACATGAAGATGGACAAATAGTTCAACAACTACAAAAAGGTTATAAGTATAAAGAGAGATTACTAAGACCTTCAATGGTTTCTATTTGTAAAAAATAGATAAGTTTGACCGAAATGTCATAAAACTAAATAAATTAGAAAAATTATTAAAAATAAAATTAAACTTGATAAGGAAATAAAATGAGTAAAGTAATTGGAATTGACTTAGGTACAACAAACTCTTGTATGGCAGTTTACGAAGGTGGAGAAGCGAAAGTAATTGCAAATAAAGAAGGTAAAAATACAACACCATCAATTGTAGCATTTACAGATAAAGGAGAGGTTTTAGTAGGAGATCCTGCAAAAAGACAAGCTATTACAAACCCTGAAAAAACAATTTATTCTATCAAAAGAATCATGGGCCTTATGATGGAAGAAGAAAATGCTAAAGAAGCACAAGAAAAAGTTGGATATAAAATTGTAAATAGAAATGGCGCAACAGCAGTTGAGATTGGAGATAAAGTATATACTCCTCAAGAAATTTCTGCAAAAATTTTAGGAAAATTAAAAGCTGATGCAGAAGAGTATTTAGGAACGACTGTAACTGATGCAGTTATTACAGTACCAGCATACTTTAATGATGCACAAAGAAAAGCAACTCAAGAAGCAGGAACAATTGCAGGTCTTAATGTACTAAGAATTATCAATGAGCCAACAGCTGCATCATTAGCTTATGGTTTAGATAAAAAAGGTGAAGAAAAAGTTCTTGTATATGATTTAGGTGGTGGTACATTTGATGTTACAGTTCTTGAAATTGGTGATGGAACATTTGAAGTACTTTCAACTGATGGTAATGCATTCTTAGGTGGAGATGACTTTGATAATAGAATTATAGATTGGTTAGCAAAAGAGTTTAAAGATGAAAATGGTTTTGACATTAAAAATGACAAAATGGCATTACAAAGATTAAAAGATGCAGCTGAAAATGCTAAAAAAGAGTTAAGTTCAGCAGAATCAACAGAAATTAACTTACCATTTATTTCAATGGGTAATGCAGGACCAGTTCACTTAGTAAAATCTTTAACAAGAGCTAAATTTGAGTCTATGACAGAAGATTTAATTAATGAAACTTTATCTCATATTAAAACTGCTTTAGATGATGCAGGATTAAATAAAAATGAAATTCAAGAAATTATCATGGTTGGTGGTTCTACAAGATTACCAAAAGCAAATGAAATTGTTAAAAATTACTTTGAAAAAGATTTAAACAAAGGTGTTAACCCTGATGAAGTAGTTGCAAAAGGTGCTGCTGTTCAAGCTGGTGTATTAAAAGGAGATGTAAAAGATGTATTATTATTAGATGTAACTCCTTTATCATTAGGTATTGAAACTTTAGGTGGAGTTATGACTAAATTAATTGAGAAAGGTACAACTATTCCTGTTAAAAAATCTCAAGTATTTAGTACAGCAGAAGATAACCAACCAGCAGTATCAATTCATGTAACTCAAGGTGAAAGAGAGTTTGCAAAAGATAACAAATCTTTAGGTATGTTTGAACTTTCAGATATTCCAGCAGCTCCAAGAGGTGTGCCTCAAATTGAAGTAACATTTGACATTGATGCAAATGGTGTATTAAATGTAAGTGCTAAAGATAAAGGTACTGGAAAAGAGAATAAAATTACAATCTCTGGTTCATCTGGATTAAGTGATGAAGAAATTGAAAAAATGGTACAAGAAGCAGAATCAAATAAAGAAGCTGATGCAAAAAGAAAAGAAGTAATTGAAGTTAGAAATCAAGCTGACTCTTTATTACATTCAACTAAAAAAACTTTAGAAGAGAATGAAAGTGCAGTATCAGAAGAAGAAAAACAAAAAATCGTAGATGCAGCAGCAGCTTTAGAAGAAGTTTTAAAAGATGAAAATGCAACAAAAGAGCAAATTGAAGAGAAAGTTAAAGCTTTAACTGAAGTTAGTCATAAATTAGCAGAAGCTATGTATGCTAAAGAGCAACAAGCTCAAGGTGGACAAGCAGGTGGCGCACAAGCAAATAAAAAAGCTAAAAAAGATGACGATGATGTAATTGATGCTGAGGTTGAATAATCTTGCATTTTAATTTTACATTTGCAAAGGGAAGGTAACTTCCCTTATGCAAACACTAATATTCCTACTACTTACTTTTTTATTAGTAATATTCTCTGTATTACTTTACTTTAAAACTAAACATAAACGAGTATCAAAGTTAAACTCAGGTGAGTGCCCAAATTGTGGGGAAAAATCAAGAACATTCTTTGATGAGAAAACTAATACTACTTTTAAAAATGAAGCTATTACAAAAAGAGTTTTGAAAAATCATGGCTGCCAAGGAGTTATAGAGTTTGAATATAGATGCAAACACTGTGGCTTAAAAGAAGTTCATCCTCAAGGTCAATAATTCTTTGTAATAAAACATTTACTTTAAGATGTTAAAATACTGCAAAATTAAAGGAGCAGTTTTGAGACAACTACTAATTTTTATAATTACTATTTATATATTTACTGGGTGTTCTGTAAAAGAGTATCAAAAGTATGATGATATCTCAAAGGCATCTTTAGAAAAAGTCAATTTTTATGATATTGAAGACTTTTATAATGATGATTTAGATTATGCATTTGAAGTATTTAAAAAAGCTTGTACACGTTCAAAAAGATATGAAATGTTTAAAGAAGTTTGTTTAAAAGCAGATGATGAAAATAATGCAAGAGACTTTTTTATCTCAAATTTTGAAGCTTATAAACTAATAGATAATAAAGGAAGTGATGAGGGTGTAATAACTGGTTATTATGAGCCATTACTTCATGGAAGTTTAACAAAAGATGATACTTATAAATATCCAATTTATAAAACTCCAAAAGATATGATCACAGTTGATTTAAGTAATGTTTACCCAGAACTTAAAAAGTATAGATTAAGAGGTAAATTAAAAGGAAATAAATTAGTTCCATATGAAGATAGAGCCCAACTTGAAAAGCATGCAAATGAGAACTTAGAACCTATTTGTTATGTTGATGATAAATTTGCACTTTTTTTACTTCATATACAAGGTTCTGGCAAAGTAAAATTAACAGATGGCACAATTTTAAATGTAGGTTATGCAAACCAAAATGGAAGAAGATATAAATCTGTTGGAAAGTATATGTTAAAAAATGGATTTATTGATAGAAATAGTGCTTCTATTCAAGGAATGAAAGCATATTTTGATAAAAACCCAGACAAAATAGATGAAATTTTAAATCATAATGAAAGTTATGTATTTTTTAGAGAGTCAAAACAAGGTGCAACAGGAGCATTAGGTGTTGAACTTACTTCAAAAAGAAATCTTGCTGTTGATAGAAGTTATATTCCTTTAGGTATGCCAGTATTCATTTCAACTTCAAACCCTGTTACAAAAGAGGATATAAACAAATTAATGGTTGCTGCTGATGTTGGTGGAGCAATTAAAGGGGAAATTAGAGCTGACTTTTTTTGGGGATTTGGTGATAAAGCATTTGAATATGCAGGTAAAATGAAAGAAAAGGGTAAACTATATATTCTTATTCCAAAGCAAGTATTAAATTAAATACTTTGCTTTGTAGTTTTAGAATATTTTTTATCAAAGAAATATAACATTGCATAAGAAATAATTATTGCAGCTACTGTTCTAATAGCAATTATAATAGTAAAATCAGCTCCAAAAATTACAAACAATAAAGTATCTTCAATAATAGCATGACAAATCATTAAAAAAGTACCAATAAAGAAGATGTCTTTTTTACTTAAACTTGTACCTTTTGCTTCTTCTATTAATATACCTGCTCCATATGTTATTCCTAAAAATACACCAACTAAGATTGAAAAACTTTTACTAATATTTTTCCCACTTTTTTGTATAAAATCTCTTGTTTTTATAAAATCCATTATAAAAATTAAAGCAGTAATTAAAGCAATAATTTTCAATGACAAAATAAAGGCATTATATGCTGAAATTTGAAGTAAAGATATTAAACTATCATAACTTTTTTCTTCAAAAGCTTCAATATTTATATTTGACATAAAATAACTAGCAGGAATAAAGGTAGTTAGATATGCAACTATTAATCCTGCAAAAAATCTTAAAAGATAAGAGTAAGTGTTTGATAAACCAATTTTTTTCATAATCACACTTTCAACTACTAAAGAGTGACAAATACCTAAAAACACTGCTAGAACAGTCCATTGTTGTGGGCTCATATCAAGTGGAGCTGCAAAAGCAACTGCTGCGTAAAGATTCAAAAACATTCCACTAATTATTGATAATGCTGCTTCTTTTGGTAAACCTAATATAGAAGTAAATGGTTCAACTAAAAATGATACATATGCTAAAGTATTATAATAAAACAGTATTTCAGCAAGTATATAAATTGGTATAACAAGTTTTAGTATAATCCAAATACTTTTTATTGAGGAGTTTAAAGTTTTTTTTAAATTCATAAAGACTCTTTTTTGATTTTTATAATTTTATCTAAATTTGTAAGATTTTATACAAAGTTGAGATGGAAGTTGTTAGCTACAACATCCATCTCCGCAACATGAAGATTTTTTAGGAGTAAAAAATGAAATAACAAAATTATTTTGCATCTCTTCAACTTGAAACTCATGTTTTCCACAGAACTCTTCATTCATTTTTTCTTTCATTTGTATTGCTTTTAAAAGAGCATCATCTTTTGAAGTAAAACTGATATTATTCTCAAGGTCACTTCTTTTAAAACAACCACATTGATTTGCTACTACGATTTTATGCATATAACTTTTCCTTATATATAATTTGTTTATTTAAGTAATGCAATATTAACTTAAAGATACACTAAATTATCTTACATTAGAAATTTATATTAATATTTTAAAAATCAAGTGATATTTTGATAGAATAGTTAATTAAAATGAATTATTAAGGAAAATAATGCACATTACAAACTTGATCTCGCAATATTTTGGAAAGTTTGCCAAGAAAGAGTTCCCCTCATTTTTTCAAAAATTTATTAACAATACATATGTTAAAATTTTTAAAATTGATATGAGCGAATTTAGAAATGCTAAGTATTATAAGTCTTTAACTGATTTATTTACAAGAGAATTGGCAATCCCAAGAGAAATTAATGAAGATGAAAATAGTTTTATCTCTCCTTCTGATAGTTTTATTACACAATCAGGGAGTTTACATAAAGAGACTCTTTTTCAAATAAAAGGTATGGAATATTCTGTTGAAGATTTACTTACTTATTATTGTACTGATACTTTCCCTATGGTAAAAGATGGAAAATATATGAATTTTTATCTTGCTCCAAGTGATTATCATAGGTATCATGCACCTATTGATTGTGAAATTAAAAAACTTATTCATGTTCCAGGAAAGCTTTATCCTGTTAATTTAAAATACTTAAATAAAGAACTTGATTTATTTGTTCAAAATGAAAGAGTGATTTTAGAGTGTTTTTCAGATAATAAAATTTTTTATATGGTTTTTGTTGGAGCTTTAAATGTAGGGCAAATGGTATTTGATTTTGAACCAAGTGTAGAAACAAATACTAATGCAAAAGATATAAAAGTAATTAAATATGACGATTTAAAAGTAAAAAAAGGTCAAACATTGGGTTACTTTAAAATGGGATCAACTGTTGTTATGGTTTGGGAAAAAGATAGTGTTGAATTAGAAGAATTACTAAATCAAAAAGTAAAATATGGACAAAAAATAGGAACACTAAAATAAAAATACTTTAATAAATACCTTTGAAGTATTTAAGCCTAAAGAAATTTAATTTAATTAAAAGTTAAGTTTTGTCAAAATGAAGAAAACAAAAAGGAATAGATATGTCAACAACTACGGAAATTGCAACACTTCAATTATCAGGAACAAAAAAAGGTAAGATAATTATTTCAAATATTACTGAGCCATATGGAAAAGAGACTTCAGATGTGGTAAGTATTGGTATTGCTTTAAATGGCAAAGATATTGAATGGAAATCTCATATTCCTTATGGAAGTCTTGATGAAGTAATTGAAGTATTACAAAAAGTAAGTCAAGAGAAAAAAGCATAAAACGCTTAAGTTTTAAGAGATAATAAAAATATTATCTCTTATTTATAATATTTTTTGTTATAATTTAACAACAAAGGATATACAATGAAATTACTTATTTTACTACTTACTTTTATTCCTCTTTTTGCAAATAGTGCAAAATCAATTGATGCTACTACTTTAGAAAAATATATTTCTAAAAGAGCGATTATTATAGATATAAGAACAAAAACAGAACAAAATCAAGAAGGTACAATTCCTAGTTCATATACGATTACTTATAAAAATAGCAGTGATTTAGAAATGAAAAGATGGAAATTTAAACTTTTAAAAGTTATAAAAAGTCCAAATCAAAGTTTTGCTCTTATAGATAAAGATGGTAAAAAATCAAAAAATTTAGCAAACAAGCTTAAAAAAGCAGGCTTTAAAAAAGTATTTTATTTAGAAGGTGGTTTTAATGCTTGGGTAAAAGAAGAAAAAAGAGTAATAAATTAATTAAAAACTGTTTCTCTTCTCTCATCAATCCATTGAGCAATACCTCCATGTAAATGAGCACAATTTTTATATCCTAAACTAATAAGATAATTACCTACGGTTCTTGTTCTATTTGCATGGGCACAAATAAGAATAAAAGTTTGGTTTTTATTTGTAACTAATTCTTCAAATTTTTTCATCCAGTTATCTAAATCATAATTTCCATAAATATCAAAAAATGTAAGTTTATGTGAGTTTTTTATAATGCCTGTTTGTTTAAACTCAATATCAGTTCTAATATCAATTAAAACTATATTGTCTTTATTCATTAAATCAACTTTTCTAGGAATTAAATCTATTACTTCATCTTGCATATTTTAGCCTTTTAAAAAAGAAAATTTTAACAAGAAAATATTAATAAATCTTATAAATTAAAAGTTAGTTTTATAAATACAAGTTTTTATTAACAAACTCTTTACAATTATTTACTATAATACTAAAAAATTTAAAGGTTAATGTATGAAAAGAGTAGTTTTAATTCTATTGTTTAGTTTTATTTCATCGTTTGCAGCGGAACATTTAACAGCTCAAAATATGGATGAAAAACTTCAAAATAAGAATGCAATTGTTGACTTTTATGCCACTTGGTGTCCTCCATGTAAGATAATGTCTAAAAATTTGAAAGAGTTTGAAAATTCAAACAATAGTGATGTAGTAATTTATAAAGTTGATGTAGATAAACAACCACAATTAGCACAAAAATTTGGAGTAAGAACAATTCCTACTACTGTTTATTTTAAAAATGGAGTATTTTTAAAAAAAGAAGTTGGTGTAAAAACAGTATCTCAACTACACTTAAATGTTAAAAACTATTTTTAGGAAAAGTTGATGATAAAAAGAGTTCTTTTAATATTTTTTTTAACTTTTAACTTTTTATTTGCAATTTCAAATGATGATTTTTTAACTCCTGAAGAAGCTTTTCAAACAAAATTTGATGTAAATAATGAAAATATATCTTTTAAAATAGAGCTTGGAAAAGATATATATTTATATGATAATATGTTAAAGGTTTTTATAAATAAACCTGAAAAAATAGAGATTACAAAAGAATTGAATATTCCTAAACCTGTTGAATATGATGGATTTATAGTTCATTTTGGAAATCAAAATATAGAAATCCCTTTGAATCTTTTAGAGTCTAAATTAAAAGCAGATAGCTATGAAGTTGAAGTTCAATTTCAAGGTTGTTCAAAAGCTGGCCTTTGTTATGCTCCTATGAGTGAAACATATACTTATTCAAAAACAGTTTCAAAAGCTCAAGAAGTAAAACCTTTAGAAAATAAACAAGCTCTAAGTGAGACTGATTCTATTGCAAATACCCTAGCAAGTGGAAATTTTCTTTTAGTATTAGCAACATTTTTTGGTTTTGGATTACTGCTTTCATTAACACCTTGTGTTTTTCCAATGATTCCTATCCTTTCATCAATAATTGTAAAAGCTAGTAACAATGAAAGATTAACACCACTTAAAGGTTTCTTCTTATCTTTTGTATATGTTTTCTTTATGGCAATTGCATATACTATTGCAGGAGTAGTTGCAGGCTTGTTTGGTGCAAACTTACAAGTAGCACTTCAAAATCCTTATGTTTTAGTTGTTTTTGCATTAATATTTGTAGCTTTAGCTTTTTCTATGTTTGGATACTTTAAATTAGAATTGCCTCAATCTATTCAAAACAGAATCAACAAAACAACAGAGGGAAAAGAGAAACAAGGAGTATTAGGAATTGCTATTATGGGATTTTTATCTGCTTTAATAGTAGGTCCTTGTGTTGCTCCACCATTAGCAGGTGCTTTAGTTTATATAGGTCAAACAGGAGATGCACTTCTTGGTGGTTTAGCTTTATTTGTACTTAGCTTTGGAATGGGACTTCCTTTATTATTAATAGGTGTAGGTGCTGGTAAGTTTATGCCAAAACCAGGTGGTTGGATGGATAGTGTTTCTAAAATCTTTGGTATTGTAATGCTTGGTATTGCAATTTGGATGTTAGAGCGAGTAATACCACAATATACTATGTATTTATGGGCATTTTTACTAATTGGGGCATCTTTATATTTACAAATATATAAACATATCTTAATAAGAACATTTACAATTGTTTTATTAGTTTATGGTGTTATTGCTTTTGTTGGGGCAATAAGTGGTGCAAATGATATATTAAAACCTCTTAATAAACTTAGTTTATCAACTTCAAAAGTAAGTAGTGAAAATGATATCAAATGGAAATATGTTAAAAATTTAGATGAATTAGATATGGCTATAAAAGAGTCTTCAAAACCTGTTATGCTTGATTTTTACGCTGATTGGTGTGTGGCTTGTAAAGAGTTAGAAGAGATAACTTTTACAGATGAAAAAGTAAAGCAAAAACTTCAAGAGTTTACTCTTTTAAAAGCAGATGTTACTAAAAATAGTGCTGATGATAAATTGATGCAAAAAAAATATGGTATTTTTGGACCTCCTGGATTAATCTTTTGGGATGAAAATAATAAAGAGATTAAAGAGGCTAAAATCGTTGGATTTAAAACTGCTAAAGAGTTTTTAGAAATTGTAAACAGAAGTTTTTAAAAAGGATTTTATCCCTTTTATTTAATCTTTATGCTCAATAAATTGATTTGTTAAAAAATCATATTTTAAATAGTGAGTTTTTAAGACTTCTTTTTCATCTATTGAAAAATCATATACTTCTATGTTAAGTATATTTTTTTCCCAATTTAAATGAGAGTCTAAAAAATCAATCTTTAACTCTTTATTAAACTCTTTAAAATATTTATCTTTGATTAGATCTCTCATTTTTACACCTAAATCAATATCTATATTTTGAGATCTTTTATAAAGATTTTCAACATGAGCACCTAATGCATAACCTCTTGCTTGTGACATTTGATTATCTTTATGTATTAAATAACTATTTACTACTCTATGTTCCATATCTTCATAAGTTTCATAAGAGATTTTAAAATAAGTTCTAAAAAGTATTGAGTTTAAAGTATCAGATGAATAGATAACTTCTTCTTTTTTTGATTTATCTAAATCTTTTATAAGGTCTGTTTTTTCATGTTGTGAGTAATAGTTTTTTGATATTTGTTCTTTAAAATATTTTGTATATTTTTTGGGCATTATTTCTATAATATCTTTTTGATTATCTTTTAAATAATTTTGTATTTTGTTAAACTCTTTTATTGCATATGTATTATCAAAATCTTTAATATCTAAAAAAGTAATAAATACATTTTTACTATAAGTTTCATCATAAATAATAAAAAACTCTTTATTATAATATTTTTTAAAAACTTTTGCTTTTTCTTTGAGATTGTCTATATACTTGATTTGATCTTCTATACTCTTTTTTATTTTCTCTATGATATCTTCTCTTGAATCTTTTTTTTTGCCTCTAAAGTCATGTGCAATTGTAAAATAAAAATCCTCTTTTTTATCATATAATATTACAAATTTAAAATCTTGAGGTAAAGGAACAATTGATGGAGCATACACTGTTTTGTATGAGATTAAATCTATTTTATTAGCAAACTCTTTTTTAAGAATATTTTTTATTTTATTTTTATTTATAAAGCTAGAAAAACCATAGTTTGTTTCATTTAATATTAGTAATAAAGCTATTATAGTAAGAATCTTCATAAGTAACCTTTTTGTAAATCTTTGAGATTTTACGGAACTTTTTCTAATACTATTCTTAATATATCAATTTTACAATCTTAAAATAAGCAAAGAAAAATATATTAAAATCCTATTTTTATCCCATATTTATTGTTATAATTTTTTATAGATATATTAATCTAATAATTGTCGCTTTTAAAAAGTCAATCATCTAATATATAAATAAAAAGGTTTAATATGAATACTATAAAAGAGCAAGATATAATAGACAGTATCGCCGGAGCCTGTCAATATATATCATATTATCATCCAGAAGATTTTGTAAAAGGAATGGTAGAAGCATATGAAAAAGAGGAGTCAGAAGCAGCAAAAAATGCGATAGCACAGATTCTAATTAATTCAAAGATGTGTGCAATGGGACATAGACCATTGTGCCAAGATACAGGGTCAGTAAATATTTTTATCAAAGTAGGTTTAAATGCAAAACTAGAGTTGTCAAAAGAGCTAGAAGAAGTATTAAATGAGGGAGTAGCAAAAGGATATACAGACCCAGATAATACATTAAGATACTCAGTAGTAAGTGACCCAGCAGGAGAGAGAAAGAATACAAAAAATAATACTCCAGCAGTAATACATTATAGTGTAGATAACTCAGATAAAGTAGAGATAACAGTTGCAGCAAAAGGTGGAGGAAGTGAGAATAAATCTAAGTTTACAGTGCTAAATCCATCAGATTCAATATATGATTGGGTAATGGAGAATGTAAGACAAATGGGAGCAGGATGGTGTCCACCAGGAATACTAGGAATAGGAATTGGAGGAAACCCAGAGAAATCAATGCTACTAGCAAAAGAGTCTTTAATGGATCATGTAGATATACATGAATTAAAGAAAAGAGGAGCAAAGAATGCAGTTGAAGAGTTAAGATTAAGACTGTATGAAGATATCAATAAAATAGGTATAGGAGCACAAGGACTTGGAGGCTTAACAACAGTATTAGATGTAAAGATATTAGATTATCCATGTCATGCAGCTTCAAAACCCGTAGCAATGATACCAAACTGTGCAGCAACAAGACATATACATTTTGAACTAGATGGAAAAGGTGCAGCAAAATTCGAGAAACCAGATTTGGATATATGGCCAGATTTAGAGATACCAATGGATAGTGTAAAAAGAGTAAATATAGAAGATTTAACAAAAGAGAATTTGTCACAGTTTAAATCAGGGGATACATTACTATTGTCAGGGAAGATTTTAACAGCAAGAGATGCAGCACATAAAAAAATTGTAGAGTATAAAGCAGCAGGGAAAGCATTACCAAATAATTTAGATTTAAAAGATAGATTTATATATTATGTAGGACCAGTAGATCCAGTAAGAGATGAGAAAGTAGGACCAGCAGGACCAACAACATCAACAAGAATGGATAAATTCACAAAAGAGATGATGGAAATAGGAATATTAGGGATGATAGGGAAAGCTGAAAGAAAGCAACCAACAATAGATTTAATAAAAGAGTATAAATCAACATACCTAATAGCAACAGGTGGAGCTGCATATTTAATATCACAATCAATAAAAGATGCGAAAGTAGTAGCATTTGAAGAGATGGGTATGGAAGCAATATATGAGTTTGAAGTCAAAGATATGCCAGTAACAGTCGCTGTTGACACTGAGGGTGTATCTATTCATACAACTGGACCACAAAAATGGAATAGTATTTAGTTTTTCTTGAAGACTTTTTTTATAAAAAAGTCTTCAATAATTAAGTTTATATGCTTTTAAATCTAAAAGAGGATAAAATAAAAAAAAGAAAAAAGATAATATATGTTATATAAATTGATTTTATTATTACTATTTCCTGTTTTTATATTTGCAAATTCACAAAAAGATATTTTGCTTTTACACTCTTATAATATTGGTTTAAAATGGACTGATAATATAACAAAAGGTGTAAAAGGTGTTTTTGAAAACCATCCTAAGTATGAACTTACTATTGAGTGTATGGATAGTAAAAAAACAACCTCAAAAAAATATTTTGAAACGCTCACAAAATTATATGAAGAAAAATTCTCATCAAGACACTATGAAGTAATACTTGTAGCAGATAATTATGCATTAAACTTCGTAATAAATAATCATGAAAAAATATTTAATAATTCTCCAATTGTATTTTGTGGAGTTGAAAACTTTGAAGATATAAAAATTCCTAAAAAAATAAAAGAGAAAATGACAGGAATAATTGAATATAAACAAATAACAAAAAATATACAAGTTGTCTCAAAAATAATACCAAACCTAGATACACTATATATTATAAGTGATGACACCTTATCCTCTTTGGCAATAAAGAATCAAATTATTCAAGAGTCAAAAAAGTTTGCAGATAGATTTAATATAATATACGATAATAAAATAGATATAAAAACAATAGTTAATAAAGTTAACAAACTACCAGATAATAGTGCAGTTTTATTTACAAGTTTATATAGGGATATAAAAGGAAAATATGTAACTTATAACAAATTAAGAGAGTTATTTAACAAATCAAAATATCCAGTTTTTGCAATAAATAAAATTCATTTAGGTGAGGGAATAATCGGAGGTGTTGTTGTTGATCCAGAAGAACAAGGCAAACTAGCAGCACAAAAAGCCTTTGAACTAGTAAAAGGAAAAGAGATTCAAAACATTCCAATAGATATACCTTCATCAAAGTACTATTTTGATTACAATATATTAGAAAAATTTAATATTGATTCTTCTTCTTTGCCTGAAAATTCAAATATTATAAATATACCAAAAACTTTTTTTGAAAAGCATAGAAAAATTATTGATAATACTTTTTTACTTATGCCAATATTTGTATTTTTGATTATGGGACTTATTGTAAATATAATAAAAAAGATAAAATTAGAAAATAGATTATTAGAACAAAGTAAGCTAGATAAAGTATTATTAAATAATATCCAAAGTATTGTGTATTGGGAGAGTACAGATAGCAAGCTTTTAGGTTGTAATGATGCTTTATGTACTTTTTTAGATTTCAAAAAAAATGAAATAATTGAAAAAGAAATAGGATATATTCTTCCTGAGGTAAATGATTTGTTTTATAAAAATGAAGACTTTATAGAAGAACTTGAAACTCAAATAAAATTAGGAACAAAAGAGTTTGATGCTTTAATAAGAAGAAAGAAGTATTTTAATAAAGATAATATAGAAGCAGGGGTTGTAACAATTATAAGTGATGTTACAAAAATTAAAAAATTGGAAAATCAAAGAAAAAAGAACGAACAGTTCTTAATTCATCGTTCAAAACTATCTGAAATGGGTGAGATGATAACATCAATAGCACACCAATGGAAAACTCCTTTAATAGAAATTTCAACAATAGCTCAAGAACTTTTATATAAAAGAAAAAAAATTTCAACAATTGAAGATACTAAGCAAACAGTTGATGATATAATGACACAAGTTAGATATATGACAGAAACAATTGATGATTTTAGAGACTTTGTAAAACCATCTGCAAAAAAAAGTAAATTTGAAATAAATGCAGCAATTTTTGAACTTTTAAAAGTTGTAGAGCATAATATAAAATATAACTACATAGATGTTAATTTAAATTTTAATAATAAATCATTTAAAGTTTATGGTTATCCAAATGAGTTTAAGCAGTGTATCTTAAGTGTGATAAACAATTCAAGAGATAGTATATTAAAAAGAAAAAAAGTAGAAGAAGATTTAGAAGCAGTGATAAATATTGATGTTGTTGATGAAGATAATTATACTTGTATTTATATAAAAGATAATGGCATTGGAATAAAAGAAAAGAATTTAGAAAGGATTTTTGAACCTTTTTTTACAAGCAAAAAAGAAGGTGATGGTTTTGGACTTTATATGGTTAAATTAATAATAGAGGATAAAATGGATGGAAAAATAGAAGCATTGAAATCTCAAGAGGGAGCAAAAATAAAAATTAGTATAAACAAGTAAAATTTGTAAAGGGAGATTATTTGAAAATATTACTACTAGAAGATAACAAGAGGTTATCAGAACTTATTATTGAAGCATTAGAGCAAAAAAATTATAAGGTAGATTGGTTCGAAAATGGTAAAGATGCAATAAATGCAATCTATGATGGGTATGATTGTTTTATTTTAGATATAAATGTTCCAGGAATTGATGGACTTACTTTATTAAAAGATATTAGAAGTATGGATGAAAATACACCTGCTATTATTATTAGTGCAAATGTTGAATTGGACACTATTAAAAATGCATACTCTAAAGGTTGTGATGAGTATATTAAAAAACCTTTTTACATATATGAATTAGAAACAAAATTAAAGAAATTATGTGTGCAGGATAAATCAGATATCTCTTTACCTGAAAATTATACTTATAATATAATAAATGAAACTTTATATGATGATAAAAATCAATTTATAAAATTAGCAAAAAAAGAGATTCTTCTTATGACTTTATTTGTTAAAAATTTAGATAAAGTAGTTACCTTTGATCATATAGAACAGTATGTTTGGCAAGGTGATTTAACTACAAATGAAAATATAAGAGCTTTAGTAAAAAGACTTAGAAAAAAACTTCCTAAAAATACAATTGTTTCTCAAGGTGGCATGGGTTATAAACTAAATATCAATTAAATATTTGTTATACTTTTGCAAACTTTATAAGAAAGGTTCTATATGAACTTTAATACTATTTTAGGTACAAAAGATTTTTTAGAGTATTTAAGAGGTAAACAAGCCTCTTTTTTACTAGCATGTTCTGTTACAAATACAGCTCAAATCAAGGGTATTTCACAAGCTGGTATTCCAGGAAAAATGTATTTAACTCCTACTTTAGATGCAGAGTTTCTAGCTACAAAAGAAGTACGTTCTTTAGATAATATTGCTACAACTACTAAAGGTATTCCAACACCTGCACTTATTACAAGAGCAGTTCACGAATTAAAAGCTTTCTCAAACTTAGAGTTTTTAAATTTAGGTTTTGAAATTTTGCCTAAATTTGAGTACTTTAAAATTCATGATTTTGATATAACCGCAAGTGAAAATATAAAAACAGGTGCAAATATTGATGCAATGGAAGTTTTTGAAAAAGGAGTTGAGTTTGGACAAAATTATAAGACTTCTAGTGAGTATACAATCTTAGCTGAAACTATTCCTGCTGGAACTACAACAGCAATGGCAACAGCGCTTGCATTAGGATATGATTGTAAAGAGTTATTCTCAAGCTCTTTTAAAAATAGCCCAAATAGTATAAAAGATGAGGTGTTAAAAAAAGCACTTGAAAATATAAAACCTAATATGGATATTTTTGAAAGATTATCATGTGTAAGTGATAATATGATAATTTTTAATGCTGGGTTTATTTTAGGTATTCAAGCAACAAAACATAAGTTAATACTTGCAGGTGGAACTCAAATGGCAGCAGTTTTATTGACTGTTAATTCAATACTTAAAACAATGGGTGGAGAAATTGATAGTTCAAAACTTGCACTTTGTACAACAAAATGGCTTTTTGAAGATGAAAGTTCAGATATAAAAGCACTTTTAGAGTTATTGGATTTTAAAATAAATGCATATAATTCGCAATTTGATTTCTCAACTAGTAAAAGTAAAGTCTTAAAACTTTATGATAAAGGTGAAGCAAAAGAGGGTGTAGGGGCAGGAGCAGCACTTGTCTATGCAAGTATAAATGGTATAAAAAAAGAAGATATTATTAATAAAGTAGAAGAGTTTTTAGGAGAGTAAATTGGAGTTTAGTTCGTATTTTATATCAATATATTTAAAAATGTTTTTTATTATGACACCATTTTTTGTTTTGTCTGTTTTTTTAACAGTTACAAATGAAAGTACAATAAAACAAAGACATGCACTTGCTATTAAAATTACAATTTCAGTTATTATTATGTCTTTAGTTTTACTATTTTTTGGTCAACATATTTTTGCAGTATTTGGAATTACTTTAGATGCTTTTAAAATAGGAGCAGGTGCCTTACTTTTTTTAACAGCTGTTGAACTTATAAATGGAAACAAAGATAGGCAAGAAATAAACAATAAGTCGGTTTTAGATTTAGCAGTTGTTCCTTTGGCGATTCCTGTGACTATGGGGCCTGGAACAATAGGGGTTTTACTTGTAATGGGTGCTGAGTTTAATACTTTTGCAAAATTAATGATTGGAAGTTTAGCTTTAGTTATGGCTATTTTTACAATTGGTGTGATGTTATATTTATCAAGCCATATTGAAAAAATTGTTGGAAAACAAGGACTTATGGTCATTTCTAAAATTACAGGACTTTTTCTTGCTGCTTTATCTGCACAAATTATTTTTAGTGGAATTAAAAGCTTTTTAAATTTAGGATAAGAATGAAATCATTTTACTTTGGTGGACAAAAATCAGGAAAGAGTTCATGCGCTAGCAAAAAAGCACTTATGCTTGCTAGTTCAAAACCATACTATATTGCAACTTATGATAATTCATATGAAGATAAAGCTATGCAAGATAGAGTTAATAGGCATATAAAACAAAGAGCTGAAGAGTTTATTACTATTGAAGAGCCAAAAGATTTAACTAAAGTAATAAAAGAAAAGCAGACTTATTTAATAGATTGTATGACTATGTATATACTAAATAATCTTGAAAATGGTTATGAGTTTATGGAAAAACAGCTTGAAAAGCTTTTTAAAATTGATTGTAATATTATTTTTATTTTAAATGACATAAACAATGGAGTAATTCCTATTGATAAATATAGTAGAGAGTTCGTAGATATTTCAGGTTTAATTGGGCAGTTTTTAGCAAAAAATTGTGATGAAGTTATAGAAGTGAAATATTCATTAGAAAGAAGATTAAAATGAGAGAGATTTTTAATGCTTTTGCTTTTAGTCTATCATATTTTACAGTTTTTCCCGTATTTGTAAAAGAGATGACAATTGATAAAAATACTTTTAAATATAGTTTGTTTTTTTTACCATTAATTGGAAGTTTAATAGCAATTGTTACTATCTTGGTATTTATGTTTTTAAGTAGTTTTTTTCATCCTTTGTATGCAAGTGTTGTAAGTGCTGTAATATCTTTTGTTTTATATGGTTATTTACATACAGAAGCAATTACTGATGTTGTTGATGCTTGGTTTGCAAGTTATTCTGGAAAAGATGCTTATAAGATTATGAAAGAGTCAACTATTGGTGCAATTGGTGCAATTGCTACTTTTAGTTTTGTACTTTTAAAAGTATCAATTATTGCTTATTTACTTTATGAAAAAAAGTATGAAATTATCTTAATAGTTTTTATGTTTTCAAGACTTAGTTTAACATATATTTTACCATTTTTTAAATTCAATAAAGACAGCTTTATGAGTCAAGCTTTTGAAGCAAATGGAGTTAATAAAGTTAGATTTGCTGTTTTAATTTTTTTAGTTTTTGCAATATATTTAAAAATAAGTGCATTTTTACTTTTTATTTTGGCATTACTGTTTTTATATTTAAATTTAAAGATTTTAAATAAAAGATTTGGTTTTGTAAATGGAGATTGCTTAGGATGTTCTATTGAAATAACAGAGTTACTTCTTTTAAATATAGGATTTTTTCTTTGAAAACTTTTGAGCATGGAGGTGATGTGCAAAGTTTTGCAAAAAGTATAAATTGTAAGCTTGAAGAAGTTATAGATTTATCTTCAAATATAAACTTTGTAAAGCCAGAAATAGCTTGTGATTTCAATAGTCTAGAAATATCTGCATATCCAAAATATGAAAAATTATATAGTAAAATAGCAAAAAATTACAAAGTAAAAGAGTTTGAATTAGAACTATATAATGGTGGAAGTAGTGCTATTTTTACACTTTTTAGGCACTTAGATTTAAATCACTGTACTATTTATTCGCCTGCTTATTTAGAGTATAAAAAAGCTTGTCATATTTATAAGTATGATTATAATCTTATAAATAGACTTGAAAGAGTTGATGTACCAATTGAAAAAAACACTCTTGTAGTCTTTGTAAACCCATCAACTCCTGATGGGACATATTATGAACTTGAAAAGTTTTTAAACTATTGGCAAAAACAAAATGCAACAGTTTTAATTGATGAGAGTTTTTTAGATTTTACAGATAAAAACTCTGCTGTAAAATATATACATAGATATGAAAAATTATATGTATTAAAATCAATGACAAAGTTTTATAGCAGTGCAGGAGTTAGAGTAGGTTCTATTATTTCTAATAAATTAAATATTGATGAGTTAAAGAAATTTGAACCTATGTGGAAGCTTTCTGCTTTTGATAGTGAATATTTACAAAAAGCCTTAGAAGATGAAAAATTTAAAAAAGTAGCAAAAGCAATAAATGTAAAAAATAAAATCTACTTAGAAAAAATCTTACAAAATAGTAATTTAGTCGAGTTTATATTTAATAGTAGTGCAAATTTTGTTTTAGCAAGACTTAAAAATCATACAGCAAAACAGTTACAAGAAAAGTTAAAAGAGTATAAAATAATGATACGAGATTGTAGTAATTTTGATTTTTTAGATGAGAAATTTATACGAGTTGCTGTAAAGTCTCAAAATGATTTAGATGCTTTTAAAAAGGCTTTAGATGCTATTTCAAAATAAGTTTATTTACTATATCTCTTTGATTATATCAATAGTATTTATAATAGTTGTATTTTATATGATATTTACATCTTTTAAGATTGTTGATAGACAGTTTTTAGATATAGATGATAAAACATATGTAAATCAAGTGAAAATTGATGAGTTTACTCACTCTTTAGCAAAAAAATTAACACTACATTGTAAAAATGATAAAATTTGTGAAGTTCAAAGTATGCTTGATTTTACTACAAATATTCCTTATAAAGTAAATGAAAGTATTGCAAGAAGTGCAAGAAAAGTAGTAAGCCAAAACTTTGGAGATTGTGATGATAAATCAAATCTTCTTATTTCATTACTTCATGTAAAAGGTTATGAAGCATATTTTGTCCTTGTGCCTAAGCATATTTTTGTAATAGTGCATTTAGATGTAAATCAAAGTTTGAATAAAAAAGCTTTATATGTAAATGGTAAAGCTTTTTATAAACTTGAAACAACTGCAACTAATTCAAAAATAGGCTTTCCTTTAAAGTATAGCTTTGAGCAAATAGAAGCAATAATAGATCCTTTTGAAAATAAAAAATTAGTAGTAAACTCTTTAACTTATAAGTGAAATGAGTATATGATATCTCTATTTTAATATTATAAAAATAAGGAAAGAACATATGAAAAGTATAAAAAAATTAGCTGTTTTGATTATACCTTTATATTTATTTGCAGGCTTACTATATGCAGAGATTAAGCACAATGGACTTACATACGGTACTATAAAATCACCTATTACAGGAAAAGTTTGGCTTGATAGAAACTTAGGTGCTTCACAAGCTTGTACATCTTTTGATGATAAGGCTTGTTATGGAGACTATTATCAGTGGGGAAGAGCAGCAGATGGTCATGAAAAAACAAATAGTAAAGTAGTTTCTACTCAAGCAAAATCCTCATCAAATGTAGGTCATGGAGACTTTATAAAGTCACCTTTTAGTGGTGAAAGATATGACTGGGCATACGAGGTGGATAAGGATGGCTCTATTAGAGAAGCAAACTGGAATCCATGCCCCAAAGGGTATAAAGTACCAACATCAGGTGAATTAATAGCTGAAAGGTATGGCATATATAATAAAGATGATGCTTATAATAAGTTAAAACTTCCATTAGCAGGTTATCGTAGTAGTCACTTAGGCTCTTTTAATAATCAAGGTTCACATGGATATTTATGGTCAAGCTCAGCTAAAGACTTTGATGCATATTATATTGATTTTGATAGTTCAAAAGTAGCATTGTATGATAACGACAGAGCTCTTGGATTATCAATTCGTTGTATAGAAGATTAAACTTTAATAATTTTAGGAAGGAAGTAAAATGATAGCAGTAGTTCAAAGAGTTAATTCTTCAAGTGTTACAGTTGATAATGAAGTTGTAGGTAAGATAAGCAATGGACTTAATATATTACTTGGTGTTAAAAAAGGTGATAAAAAAGAAGATATAACTAAACTTGTAAACAAAATAGTAAACCTAAGAATTTTCCAAGATGAAAATGACAAAATGAACCTATCACTTTTAGATATTAAAGGTGAGGCTTTGATTATCTCTCAATTTACCCTAGCAGCAAATGTAAAAAAAGGAAGACGCCCAAGTTTTGATAGTAGTGAAAAGCCTGACATAGCAAAAGAGATGTATGAACAGTTTGTAAAAGAGTTTGAGTTCTTAGGAGTTCATACTCAAACAGGTATTTTTGGAGCACATATGGATGTAAATATTCAAAATGATGGACCAGTTACTTTTATTGTTGATAGTAATGAATTAAATTAAATAAAAAAATTTAGGAATAAGATGAAAAATATCTCAATCTTTGGTACAAGTAGTGATGCTGGAAAATCTACTTTAACTTTTGTAATAGGAAAAATTTTACAAGAAGAGGGCTTTAGTGTTGCAGCATTTAAAGCACAAAATGTATCAAATAATTCAAAAGTTTGTGATGATGGAAGTGAGATTGCAATTGCTCAATATTTTCAAAGTGAGGTTTTAGGTGTTCCTACTTCATATCACCTAAATCCAATACTTTTAAAATCAGGAAGGGGAAGTAGTGCTTCACTTATAGTTGAGGGAAAAGTAGTTACAAACAAAGATGTGAGAGAATACTATAGGGATTTAGACCTTTTAAAACCAGCTGTAAAAAGATGTTATGAGTATTTAGATGAAAAGTATGATTGTATAGTAAGTGAGGGTGCTGGAAGTCCTGTTGAACTTAACTTGATGGATAAAGATTTATCAAATATTTTTATTGCAGATTATTATAATACAAAAATTATATTAGTAGCTAATATTGAAAAAGGTGGTGTTTTTGCTTCAATTTATGGGTGCTATCACTTGTTACCTAAGAAGTTAAGGCAGAATGTAATTGGAGTAATTATAAACAAATTTAGAGGAGATATCTCTTTATTTGATGAGGGTATAAGAATCATAGAAGAAGATTTTAAAATTCCAGTATTGGGAGTATTGCCTTATAGTGCATTTAATTTAGGATTTGAAGATAGCGAAAGTTTACAAAATTTTATTCAAATAAAGAAAAACTATAAAGTAAATGTAGGTGTGATTTCATATCCTACTATGAGTAACTACAATGATATAGAACCACTAATTGCTGATGAAGAGGTTTTTGTAGAGTTTATAAGTTCAAATATCTCTTTAGATAAGTTTGATTTGATAATACTTCCTGGTTCTAAGCTTGTAATAAAAGATTTAAAATGGCTAAGAGATACAGGACTTTTTGGAAATATTAAAGGGTTCAAAAAAAATATTTTTACAATTTGTGGTGGCTATGAGATGATGTTTGAAAGCTTAAATGATAAATACGCTTTAGAAAATGAAAGTGAAACAATAGAAAAAGGACTTGCTTTTATCGATGATAATATTATCTTTGAAAAAGAGAAAATACTAAAAAAGAGTAGTTATAAACTATTTGGCTTTGATGTAAGTGGATTTGAAATACACCATGGAGTCTCAAAAAAATATCCTTTAGAGTATGAAAATAAAAATCTAAAAGGGACATTTATTCATGGTATTTTTGACAATGATGAGTTTAGAACAAGCTATTTTAAATCTATTTGTCATGATTATGAAGGTTTTAGCTTTAAAGAGTATAAGAAAAGTAAAGTTGATGAATTTGTAAATAAGATGAAAAGTAAACTTGATGTAAAAAGGATACTTAAAAGTGTTTTATAGTCTTGCATTAATTGCATTTATAATAGATAAATTTTTTGGAGAGTTTGCTAAACTAAAAATTAAACATCCTATTATTTATATTGGTGATGTGATAAAATTTTTTGAGAATAAATTTTATAAAGATACAATTTTACGAGGATTTTTATTAGTTATCTTTACTTTAAGTATAGTTTTTATTGTTGTTTATTGTATAAGTTTTATTGAAAATATTTTTTTTCAAGGCTTTTTAGCTTCATTTACTCTTTCTTCAAAGATGTTATATGATTGTGTAAAAGATGTAGTTGAAAGTAAAAATATTGAAGATAAAAGAGAAAAGATATCAATGCTTGTAAGTAGAGATACAAAAGATATGACAAGTAGTGATATAAATAAAGCAAGTATTGAAACTTATGCTGAGAACTTAAGTGATGGAGTAATAGCTCCACTTTTTTATTTGATATGTTTTGGGCTTATTGGAGCATATTTATATAAAGCTATTAATACACTTGATTCTATGGTTGCATATAGAAATAAAAAATATGAAAAGTTTGGTAAAGTAAGCGCTAGATTAGATGATATTGCTAATTTTATACCAAGTAGAATTACAGCAATTTTAATAGCTTTATTATTTAAAAGTAAAAAAGCATTTAAAGAATTTAACAAATATGGAAGTAAACATGAAAGTATAAATGCAGGTCTTCCAATAGCCTCAATGGCTTTAGCAACTAATTTAAAACTAGGTGGAGATACTTCATATTTTGGCAAAGTTAAGCAAAAACCATATTTTGGTGGAGAAAAAGAGATAATTGAAGATAGTGATGTACATAAAGCACTTAGTATAAAAACATCACTTGATATGTTTATAATTATAGTATTGGGAGTATTATATGTCTTATATTGATTGGTTTGAAGCCCATGGAGAAAAACATGCAAAGATTATGGAAAAATTAAAGCATAAAAGTGATGATGAGGTTATAGAGTATTTTAGATTTGAAAATATGGTAAAAAATGAGCCAGATTTCTGTCCTTTGTATAAAGATAATAAAAAGTGCCATGATTATGAAAAACTAAACTGTTATTTATGTGCTTGTCCTAATTTTAGATTTAATGATGATGGCTTTGAAAAACAAGAAAATAAAACTTTATACTCATATTGTGGGATTGATTCAAAAGATGGAAGTCAATTTATTGGAGATACTTATATTCATCAAAATTGTGCAGGCTGTATAGTGCCTCACAAAGAAAAATATATTAAAAAGAACTTTTCAAGAAATTGGTTTGAAATAATGAATAAAGTTAAGCCTAAAATTTAGAGAAACTTAACATTTTTATTTAAAGAGTAACCAATTCCTTTAATTATTGTAATACTATCTTTAGGAAGCTTTTTCCTTAGTCTTTTTATCATAGAACGAATATTTGCCAAGGTTGTATATTCACCTTCCCATACATACTCTTCTATGTTTTCATAAGTAGCTACAAAATGAATATTTCTAGAAAAAAACTCTAAAAATAAAATCTCTTTTTTTGTTAATTCTATCTCTTCTTCATCTTTATAGAGTCTATGATCAATAAAACTATATCGATAAGACTCATCAAATATTAAATATTCTCCCTTATCTCCGCACAATTTTTTTACTTTTTGTAAAAGTTCAATAATATAAAAAGGTTTTTTTAAATAATCGTCACAGCCCTTTTCATAAGACTCTTTTACTTTATCTAATTCATGATTTGAACTTATTATTAAAACAGGTGTTTTTGCATGATTTAATCTTACATATTCTAAAATTGATATTCCATCGGTATTTGGAACATTAATATCTAAAATAAAACAAGAATATCCATTTCCTATAAACTCTAATGCATCATCACCATCAGAGAAACAATCGACTCTATACCCTTCATCTAGTAATGCATATTTCATAACATTTGATAATCTCTCATTATCTTCTAGCAATAGTATTTTCATCTATTTTGTACCAACCTTATAGTAAACATAGCTCCCCCTTCTACATTTTCAACCAAAATTTTCCCCTTCATTTTATCTTCTATTATAACTTTTGTCATATATAAACCTATTCCATGACCTTTCTTTTTTGTTGTGTAATAAGGTTCAAAAATTTTATCTATATTTTTAATTCCTTGTGCATTATCTTTTATTTTTATTATTAAATCTGAATTTTCATTAAAAATAGATATTTCTATATTCCTATTTTTGTAATGATTATTTAATAAAGCATCTCTTGCATTATTAATTATATTTAAAATTGATTGCATTACTTCATTTTTATAGCCATTTACCGTTAAATTTGTCTGTTCTTCTATATTTAAATGTATATTTATATTATTATATTTTAAATTATGATTAACTATTTCAAGCATTGATTTTATTGCATCTTGTATATTAAAATCAACTTTTGCATTAGATGGCATAATGAACTTTTGAAATTCATTTATGGTATCTGTCATATATGTTACTTGTTGCATAATATCTTTTACAAAACTACTGTCTTCATTGACATTTTTTGATCTTCTTGTATAAAAAAGTTCTTGTGCAATTGCTGTAATTTCTATTAAAGGAGTTTTCCATTGATGTGCAATAGATGAAAATATTTCCCCAATTTCTGCTAGTTTACTTTGTTGAATAACAAATTGTCTATTTTTTTGTTTTTCTAAAATAATTTCACGTTCTTTTGTTATATCTGTAAATATAGTAACATATCCTTCATATTTTATTTTTTCTTCTTTGAATTTTGCTTGTTTTATTAAATATGTTCTTTCTATTGAATTACTAGTTATAAATGTAAATTCATTATTATCTTTGTCAAGATTATAGTTATTCATAATTTCTATAATTTGTTTTGCATTATTGTTTTTATTTAAATCACTTAGTTTTTGACCATATAAAGAATCAAATGGTAACTTTAGTAGATTACAAAATCTATTATTTGAATCAACAATCTTTCCATTTGCATCTTGCCAAAAAATTGGACTATCAATGGCATTTAACATAGTTGCATCAAATTCAATTCTTTTTCTTAAATCTTTTTCTAAAATTTTTCTTTTATAAATATTATGTATTAATCCCAAAATTAAAAAAATGAAGAAAGGTGAAATGATAAATACAAAATCAATAAAATTTCTATAATTATCAAAAAAAGTTTTTTTCTTGTGAATCATTTTATAGGGTTCATCTAAATTAACAATTGTAAGTAAAAACTCATTTAACTTTTGATAATCAAAAAAATATTCAAACTCTTTATATAAAATAATTTTTGCTTTTTCTTGATTTAATATATCTAATGCCATCTCCCCAGCATTTTCACCTAGTTTGTATAAGTTAACTATTTTACCACCAGTTGCTCCTTTATCCATAAATAAAGAGTCTGTAACAAATATTGGAATTTTTGCATTTTTTACAAAATGTGAAATTTCACTATTTTTATTTAAATCACCATTTTTATTTTTATAAAATCTAATAAATAAAGCAGCACTATGATCTTCAAAAGGATAAACTTGCAAAGAGGATAAATCATCTTCTTTTAGATAAATTAATTCCAGACGACTTTTATAATTATGAATTAAATTGAAGATTAATGGTTCTGTGTGAAGTCCATTTAAACTTTTGTCATTTATTATATAAAGTTTTTTAATTTTATAGAAATTTTTTTCAATTATTTCTACATTTCCCTTTAAGTCTCTTTTTTCTAAAATTGCGGAGACTCTATTTTCAAGGGAAAGTTTTTTTAGTTTTTCATGGGAAAATTTTTCAATACCTACAGCTAAAACGCGTTTTTTTGTAAACAGTTCAGAATAGTTATTTATTACAAAATCATAAGCGAATCTATCAATAGGAATAATTAAATCATATTTTCTATTTTTTAATTGTATTTTATAAAGCTTTTTTAAACTATCAAAGTACTCTTTTGAGGATACTCTTTTTGAATCCATATACAAAATATTGAAATCAACATTATCTTTTTTAATTAAAACATCTTCTAAGCCTTTTATAACTTGATCACTCCATTGGTAACCTTTATGATAAGAATTGATAATTAAAACAGAATATGCAAAAACTTCTAAATTGATAAATATTAAAAATAAAAATACTTTTTTCATATATTTATTATACTAAATTGTATATTAATAACCACAAATCTTAAAATATATTTAAAAATTAAATTAAGTATATATTTTTATATATTCTTTACTTTGTCATATTAATGACATATTGAGTTATTACAATTCCAGTATGAATAACCATTCATATATGGAAAAAAAGGACAAATTATGGAATTTACAATTCAATTAATCATTGTTTTGGCTGTATTATTTCTAGGTGCTAGAAAAGGTGGATTAGCACTAGGATTATTCGGTGGTATTGGTGTTGTTATATTAATCTTTGGATTTGGAATGGAACCTGGGAATCCTCCAATTAAAGTAATGCTTGTTATGTTAGCAGTAATTACTGCTGGTGCAACACTTCAAGCTTCTGGAGGTTTAGATGTTATGCTTCAATTAGCAGAAAAGTTGTTAAGAAAACATCCTAAACACATTACATTTTTAGCTCCATTGACTACATTAACATTAACATTTTTATGTGGTACTGGACATGTTGTATATACAATGTTACCTATTATTTATGACATTGCAGTTAGAAAAGGTGTTAGACCTGAAAGACCAATGGCAGCAAGTACAATTGCAGCACAAATGGGTATTGTAACTTCTCCTGTATCAGTTGCTGTTGTTTCATTAGTAGCAATGTTATCAGGTCATGCTATGATCAATGGAAAAGAGTTAGATTTAGTTCAATTATTATCAATAACTATTCCTGGTGCAATTTGTGGTGTTTTAGTTGTTGGTTTTTGGAGTATGTTTAGAGGTAAAAATCTAGAAGATGATGCTGAGTTCCAAGAAAAATTGAAAGATCCAGAAATGAAAAAATACATTTATGGTGAGGACAAAACATTATTAAATAATAAATTGCCTCAAACTCAATGGAATGCAATGTGGATATTCTTAGGTGCAATTGCAGTTGTGGCAATTTTAGGTGCTTTCCCTGAGCTTAGACCTATAATAAATGGAAAACCTTTATCAATGGTTTATGTTATTCAAATGTTCATGTTATCAGCAGGTGCTATAATATTTGTTGTAGCAAAAGTTAAACCTTCTGATATTTCTAGTAATGAAGTGTTTAAATCAGGTATGGTTGCACTTATTGCGGTTTATGGTGTTGCTTGGATGACTAAAACAATGTTTGGTGCACATATTGGTGATATCAAAGAAGTACTTGGTGGAATTGTTGCTCAATATCCATGGGCATATGCAATAGTATTAATATTAGTATCTAAACTTGTTAATTCACAAGGTGCTGCATTAGCTGCAATTGTTCCAATTGCACTATCTGTAGGTGTTGATCCTGGTGTAATTGCTGCATTTGCTGCTGCTTGTTATGGATATTATATCTTACCAACATACCCAAGTGATTTAGCTGCAATTAGTTTCGATAGATCAGGAACTACAAGAATTGGTAAATATGTAATAAACCATAGTTTTATTGTTCCAGGGATACTTGGAGTAGGTACTGCATCAACTGTAGGATTTATTTTAGCAAAAATATATGGATTAATTTAATAAAGTCTTAAAAAGTTTAAAGAGAAATCTTATTCTCTTTATTCTTTTGTGAAATTTAGGCTGTTATGATTGAAAAGTAATTATAACCGTCTTTATATGAGTAGTTTAGTTTATATTTATGCATATTTACAATAGTTTTTACTATGTAAAGGCCAAGTCCAAAGCCATCTGCTCTTTTTTCTTCTTGTGAAAAAGGTTCAGTATAATAATCAAGCTTATATTTTAGTTTGCAACCTTTAGAGATTACATCAATTCTTTTCTTATCTACTATTACACTTACTTTTTTATCTGTTGAAAATTTAATCCCATTATCAATCAAATTTTTAAGAGCTACGCTAAAAAGACTTATATCAACTTCAAAAGTAAAATCATTTATCTTTGAAGAGATATTTGATGATTCTATCATCATAATTTCAAGAGTTTTTTTATAAATATTAAAAAAAGAGGTAACTTCTTTATATATTACAGATGTTTTAGACGTGATTCTTTCAACTGTAGCAAGCTCTTTAATAATATCATCCATTCTTTTAAAAGCTTTTTGAAGCATCATTTTACTTCTTTCATCTTCTAAAGTTTCTGCAATGAACATAGCCTTTGTAATTGGAGTTTTTAGTTCATGCATCATATTTCTCATAAAAAGATTTTTTGATTCTGTTTGATTATTTATAAGTGTTATTGCCGCATCAAAGTTTTTTGCAATTTCACCAATTTCATCATTTGATTTTGGTTTAATTTTTATATCTAAGTTACCTTTTGAAAATTTTGTTATCTCACAATTTAACTCTTTAAGTGGTTTTAGTTTTCTTTTTAGAATGATATATAAAAATAAAATAGTTGATAAAGATAAAACTAATATCAAAATAATTACTGCAATATTATATTTATTTGAATGTAAATCTTTTAACATTAAATTATATCCAAGTTGTTGTGCATATAAATAGTATTCAGAATCATATAAATATATTCTGTAAGTTCCCAAATAAGTTTTTTTTATTGAGAGTGCATATCCATAATTTAGTATATTTAACTTCTCTTCTCTACTTTTTACTTGTTTTACTTTAAATTGTTCATAAAGTTTATCTAATTGACTTTTTGAGGGTTTTTTATTGAAAACGGAAAGAAAGTTTTCTGCTATAATTTCATATCTATTTTTTTGCATTATTTGATGTTTTTGCATATCAAGATTTATAAATAGTGCAAAAGTAATTAAAATAGCAACAACTGCAATTGTAAAAATAGCATTAATAAAACTAGAAATAGATATGTTTTTAATCATATAAGTTGATATCCAATTCCTCTAACAGCTTTAATATAAGTTTTAGAATCATCTATTTTAGAGATTTTATTTCTAATTCTTGAAATTATTACATCAATATTTTTTAAACTACTATCATCTTCAATATGTTCACTTGCATAAATGAAATCTTCTCTTGCAACAACTGCACCATTTCTTTGAATAAGTAATTTTAAAATATCAAACTCTGCTAGTGTTAAACTAAGTGTTTGCTGTTTTAAACTAATTTGCATATCATCACTTTTTATCGTAAATGCAGTATTATTTGTAGTTTGTTCAACAGGTTCTTTTTGTGTAGAGATTCTTTTCAAAATAGCTTTTATTCTTGCTTGAAGCTCTCTTGGATTATATGGTTTTGGCAAATAATCATCGGCACCTCTTTCAAGCCCCATAACTTTATCTAGTATATCATCCCTTGCACTTGAGATAATAATAGGAATATCAGAAACCTTTCTGATTTTTGGTATTAATTCAAGACCATCTATTTCAGGAAGTGTTAAATCTAAAATTAATAGTTCAAAATCTTTTTGTATTTCTAGTGTTGATAGCCCAAGGTAAGGGCTATCAAAATTTGTTACTTCAATATCAAATGATTTTAAGTAATCACTGATGATTTGAGCTAATTCTAAATCATCTTCAATCATTAGTACTTTTATTATGACATATCCTTTATTTTATAACTAATAAAATAGTTTGCCCGTATCTATTTACGTAAACTCTTTTATGTTTATTATTATACTTTCTGATTGCTTGTTGCATGTTTACAAAAGATTCAATTTCCATATCTTCTATTTGAACAATTACATCACCTGGTTGAAAACCAACTTTTTCAGCTCTTGATTTTGGTTCAACTTCTGTGATTAGTACACCTTTTATATTTCTGTTGATTCTAAATTTTGCCATCATATTTGTATCAAGTTCTGCTAATCTTAATCCACCTAAGAACTTACCATTGTTTGCAGTTGATACTATAAGCCCATCTCTATTTCCTAAAACAATATTAAATGTATAGTTTTTCTTGTCTCTTTCTATTTGTAAAGTTATTTTTTGATTTGGCTTAAAAGATGCAATTATATTTTGTAAATCAGCTCTGTCTTTTACAGATTTTTTATCTATTGAATAAATTAAGTCACCTCTTTTTAATCCGTACTTTTCAGCTGGTGTATCAGGTGAAATATCTAAAATTAATGCACCTTTTTTGTGATTATATATTCTTGTTAGTTTTTTATCTAAATCACCAATAACTACACCTAGGTAACCTCTTGTAACTTTTCCATCTTTTATTAGTTTTTCAACTACATCTTTTACCATTGCAACAGGAATTGCAAAACCAATACCATCATTTCCTCCACCTTTAGAAATAATAGCACTATTTATACCAATCAATGCACCTCTGCTATCAATTAATGCCCCACCTGAGTTTCCAGGATTTATAGAAGCATCTGTTTGAATAAAGTTTTCATATCTATTGATTCCAACTTTATTTTTATTTAATGCTGAGATTATACCTTGAGTTACAGTACTTCCAATTCCAAAAGGATTACCCAAAGCAAAAATTATATCACCAATTTTTAGATTATTTGAGTAGCCTATTTTTATTGGTTGAAAGTTGTTACCCTCTATTTTAATAACAGCAACATCGCTATCAGCATCTTTCCCAATTACTTTTGCATTGTATTCTGTAGGATCATCACCTATTGTTACTATAATCTCTTCTGCGTTTTCTATTACATGATTGTTTGTAACAACATAACCATCTTTTGATAATATTACTCCAGAACCAAGAGATCTTTGAATTCTACTTTGTTGGAATTGATTTCCAAATTGATCACCAAAAAATCTTTTAAAAATAGGATCATTAAACATTTGTAATGGAAAGTTTTCCATTGCATTTACATGTCTTTTTGCAGAGATATTAACTACTGATTTCATTGCATCTTTAACGCTTGAATTAAAAGATAACAACTCTGTTGATGAAGTAGGAGATACTCTTTTAGTATCTTTTTGAGCCATATTAAAATCAATAGAGTTTGCAAATATATTAGTAGCTATTAGTGTTGAAATTATAAATAGTTTTGATTTCATATTTGTTCCTTTTTTTATTTTATTGTAAAAGTATAAGCTTTTAGTGTAAACTAATTTACAATCAAAGGTTAACAAAGAGTTAATAAAAGTAAAGAAAGGAAGTTTTCCTTTCTTTTTTAATTATAAGTCAGATTTTAAAATTGCTCCAGAACTTGCGTTTGTAACTAAACTTCTATATTGTCCTAACCATCTTGAGTTAAGAGGTTTTTTAAGTGGAGTAAACTCAGCTTTTCTTTTTGCTATCTCTTCATCTGATAAGTTTACTTCTAAGATATATTTATCAACATCAATATGAATTTCATCACCATCTTTTAATAATCCAATCATGCCACCCTCAGCAGCTTCTGGACTTACGTGACCAATTGAAGCACCTCTTGTAGCACCACTAAATCTACCATCAGTAATAAGTGCAACTTTATCTCCAAGTCCCATTCCCATTATTAATGAAGTAGGGGCAAGCATCTCTTGCATACCTGGACCACCTTTTGGCCCTTCATATCTAATAACAACAACATCTCCAGCTTTTACTTTCCCCTCAACAATACCTTTTATAGCTTCAGGTTGTCCATCAAAACATACAGCCTTTCCTGTTAATGCTCTATCTCCTGTAATTCCAGCAGTTTTAATAACAGCTCCTTCTTTTGCAAGGTTACCATATAAAATTGCAAGTCCACCAACTTTGCTATAAGGGTTATCAATTGTGTGAATGATATTTGTATCTTTAATATCTGCATCAGAGATTCTTTCTAGTATTGATTCTCCTGTGATTGTAAGATTATCAAGTAAGATATTGTCACCTCTTTTACTCATCTCTTTCATAACAGCATTTACTCCACCAGCTTTGTTTATATCTTCCATATGAACAGTACTTAAAGATGGAGAAATTTTTGCAATATGAGAAACTCTTTTTGAAATTTCATTGATATTTTCAAGATTGAAATTAACATCTGCTTCTTTTGCAATTGCTAGCATGTGTAAAACTGTATTTGAACTTCCACCCATTGCCATATCAACTGCAAAGGCATTTTTAACAGCATTTTCATTTAAAATATTTTTTAATTTAAATTTTTCTGTTTTTTGTTTATCTTTTGCTATTTCACAAATTCTTCTTGCTGCTTTTTTATACAGCTCTTCTCTTTGAGGTGTTAAAGCTAAAATAGTTCCATTTCCAGGTAAGGCAATACCCATAGCTTCCATAAGTGTATTCATAGAGTTAGCTGTAAACATACCTGAACATGAACCACCACTTGGACATGCATTGCACTCAATATCTTTTAACTCTTCCTCGTTCATATCCCCTTTTTCATATTTACCAACTGCTTCAAATGCTGTTGCTAAATCAATAGGGTTTCCATCTTTTGTGTAACCTTTTGCCATAGGACCACCAGAAACAAATACAGTAGGAACATCAACTCTTAATGCACCCATAATCATACCTGGTACAATCTTATCACAGTTTGGAATTGCAATCATTGCATCAAGTTTGTGTGCATTCATAACTGTTTCAATTGAGTTTGCAATTAATTCTCTTGATGGAAGTGAAAATAGCATACCATCATGTCCCATTGCTATACCATCATCAACACCAATTGTATTAAATTCAAATGGTATGCAGCCATTTGCTCTAATCTCTTTTTTTATAATTTCTGCTACTTTATTTAAAAAGAAATGTCCTGGAATTATCTCAATAAATGAGTTTGCAACTCCAATAAATGGTTTATCAAAATCTTCATCTTTTAATCCTGTAGCTCTTAATAGTGATCTGTGGGGAGTTCTCTCAAATCCTTTTTTTACTTCATCACTTCTCATATTTATCCTTTAGTGTAACTATAATTATTATAATTGAGATTATACTAATTTTGGTGTTTTATTTAGATAAAATATAAAAAAAAAGAAATTTTTTAATTTTTTTAAAAAAACTCTTGACAAATAAAAAATTTTCTATTATAATTCCAGTCCAATTTAAGAATAACAACTTTTAAAGATGTTAAAACTTAAGTTTAAAATGTGCGAGTGTGGCGGAATAGGTAGACGCGTGGGACTTAAAATCCCATTCCGGTTTCGGAGTGTGAGTTCGATTCTCACCATTCGCACCATTATAATAGTGTAGAGAGTTGACAGAGTTGGTCGAATGTACCGGTTTTGAAAACCGGCGAGGTTAACGCCTCCGGGGGTTCGAATCCCCCACTCTCTGCCACTTTTATTACTTAAGATCTCCCCTTTTTTTACTTTATAAAATATTATTTATACTTTGATTTTAAAATAAGCTACTTTAATTATAATACACCTCATGAAAACAGATATATTACAACAATCAAAAAGTGTAAATAAAGGTATGTTATTTATGCTATTAGCTGTTTTGCTTCTTCCTTTTACGGATGCAATCGCAAAATACTTATCAACATCACTTAGCCCAACTCAAATTGCATGGATTAGATTTTTTATGCAAGTAGTATTTATTTTTTTAATTAGCCTTTTTATAAAACAAAAAATTGAAAAATTTAGACTTTCTTATATTTTCTTAGGGCTTTTTGTTTCACTAACTATAATACTTCTTTTTTGGGGGCTTAGATATTTGCCCTTAGCAAATAATATAGCTTTATTTTTTATTGAACCAATGGTACTTACAATTTTATCAGTAATATTTTTAAAAGAGAAAATCTTTTATAATCATATAATTGCTGTATTAATAGGTCTAGTTGGAACTTTTATAATTATAAGACCAAATTTTGCTTTATATGGGATAGCTTCATTTTTACCTATTGCTTCTGCTATATGTTATGCTTTGTATCTAATGTCTATTAGAATGGCTTCAAATTTAGGAAATAGTATTAGTTTACAGTTTTGGGTAGGTGTTGTAGCTACTTTTTTCTTATCAATTGTAATATTATTTGGTGAGAGCTTTAATATTGAAGTTTTTAGTTTTCATAAAATTGATAGTTCAATTTGGTGGATTTTACTAATTTTAGGTATAGGAACAACAATAGTACAACTTCTTGTTTCAAGTGCATTTTTTCATGCAAAAGCTTCAACACTTGCATCATTTCAATACTTAGAAATAATAAGTGCTACTATTTTAGGATGGCTGATGTTTAATGAAATTCCTGATAGGTTTACAGTTCTAGGAGCAATGATTGTAATTTTTGCTGGAATATATTTAGTAAGACACGAAAGAAAGGCAAATAAAGCCCAAAATTTAAATCAAAATTAAGAAATCTTTGCTATAATTCTATTCCACTTTTTTGGAGGTATAGCAAAGTTGGTAATGCCCGGGATTGCAAATCCTGTATGCGTCGGTTCGAGTCCGGCTACCTCCTCCACTAATTTCAATAAAAATCCCAAAATACTTTTTACAATTAAATCAAAAAATAAATTATTATTTTATATACATATCTTCCCTAATCCTACATAATTTTAAATTTTACTATAATTCTCAGTTTTATATATTAAATTTAAGTAAAAATTTAAATTTACAAGTTTTCCAATTTTTATCCTAGCTTTTTTTGTTAACATTTTTTATCACAAAAAAGGAGTGAGAAATGTTTAAGAAAGGTATTGTGTTAATACTATTTGCCATACCTACTATGCTTTTTTCAAAGGAGTATGCTTCTAAAAATTTAGAAATACTTTCTATGAAGAATGAACCTGTAGGAGTACTTTATAAAGGTGCTAAAGTTAATGAGAATAAAGGTGATTTTACTTTATCTGGCTGGGTAATGGATGGAAATGAATATATTATTTTTTATTCAAGCAAAGATAGAATTAAATTGGCACGTCTTGAAGATGAGTTTACAAAAAACATGAAAGTTAGTGAAACAAAAGAAGATGTTTATGGTGTAAAATGGAAAAAAATTGATATTGATTTTAAACTAAAAAACTCAAAAGCATTAGTTACTAATGAAAATGAACTATGGAATAAAGAGGAAGAATTATACCAAAGATGTGGTTCTTGCCATAAGACATTTGAAGCTTACGAATACACACCAAATCAATGGCCATCAATCATGAAAACAATGAAAACTAATGCAGGCTTTTCGAAAAAAGAAACAAAAGCTGTTAGTGTTTATCTTCAATACGAATCATTAAAGGGGAAATAAGATGAAAACTTCAAGAAGAAATTTTATTAAAACTACTGGTATTTTAGGACTTTCAGCTCCACTAATGGGAGCAAACATGTCTTTACTTGAGAAAAGTAAAAAAGTTGTAACTGCTACACATTGGGGAACTAGTTTAGTTACTATAAGAAATGGTGTAATTACAGATAGTAAACCTTTAGATGTAGACGCACAACCTTCAATTATGGAAAAAGCATTAAAAAGTAGAACATATAATCAAACAAGAGTTGAGTATCCATATATAAGAGAAGGTTTTTTAAAAAATAGACATAAAAGTGATACGACAAAAAGAGGTAAAGAAAGATTTGTAAGAGTTTCATGGGAAGAAGCAAATCAAATTGTTTACGAAGAGTTATTACGAGTTCAAAAAGATTATGGAAAAGATTCAATTTATGCAGGAAGTTATGGTTGGTTTGGAGTTGGGAAATTAAATAACCCTCAAACACTTCTTAAAAGAATGCTAAATACTTGTGGAGTAAACTTTGTCGATTCAAAAGGAACATATTCAACTGGGGCTGTTAATGTAATTGCACCTTATGTTATTGGAACAAATCACCACCACAGACATACTTCTTTAGATTTAGTTGCAAAACATACTGATAATATTATCTTAATTGGTAATGATATGGTTAATACAAATGCAATTGATTGGAATGCTCCTGCACATAAAGCTTATTTAAAATATGAAAAAATTAAAGAAGCTTCTAAAAAAAGAAAAATGAATATTATTTCAATCGATCCACAAATTACAGATACTTCAAAATATTTTAATGCACAAAATATTCAAATTATTCCAAATACTGATGTTGCTTTATTTATTGGTATTGCAAACTACTTATATAAAAATAATTTACATGATAAAACCTTTCTAAAAAGATATACTGTAGGTTTTGATCAGTTTAGTGAATATATAGTAGGGAAAAAAGATAATATAGATAAAACTCCTAAATGGGCATCTAAAATAACTGGTATAAAAGAAGATGAGATAATAAATCTTGCAGAAACAATGGTTAATGGAAGAACAATGTTAATGATTGGTTGGGCACTTCAAAGAGGTGATCATGGGGAACAAACACATTGGATTGTTTATACTTTAGCTGCAATGTTAGGACAACTTGGTAAAGATGGAGGAGGATTTGGTTCATCATATCAATATTCTAATAATGGAGCAACTTTATATAACTCACCAGGTGTTCCAGGTATTACAGCTGGAAAAGCTAAGTCATTAGGTACTGGTTCTTATAATACTTCATTTTCTACTAAAGCTATACCTGTTGCAAAAGTTTCAGATATGCTATTAAATCCAGGGAAAAAGATTGAGTTTAATGGAGAAGAAGTTGAATTTGCTGATATCAAATTAGTTTATTGGGCAGGTGGAAATCCAATGCATCATCAACAAGATAGAAATAAAATGGTAAAAGCTTGGCAAAAACCTGAAGTAATAATTAATCAAGACCCATATTGGACAGCAAGTTCTAGAATGGCTGATATAATTCTTCCTGCTACAACAGAAATTGAAAGAGATGATATTGTAGCAATTGGAAGTAAAAGTGGGGCTGGAATTGTTGCAATTAAAAAAGGAATAGAACCAATTGAAGAATCTAAAAGTGATTATGATATTTTTAGAGATATTTGTAAAAAATTTGGTAGAGAAAAAGAGTTTACTGAAGGAAGAGATCAATTAGGTTGGGTAAAACATTTTTATGAAAGTTCTATAAGACAAGCAAAAGCAAGAAATATCAAACTTCCATCATTTGAAGAATTCTGGGAAAAAGGTTATGTAGAATTTAAAGAAAAAACATCTCAAGCAGATACTTTTAATTATATGGAAGATTTTATTGAAGATCCTTTAGAAAACCCTTTAGGTACACCTTCAGGAAGAATAGAAATATTCTCTAGAAAAATTGCATCATACAAATATGATGATTGTTTAGGACATCCTGCTTGGTATGAACCAGCAGAATATTTAGGAAATAGTACTAAAGATTATCCTTATCATTTAGTATCTCCTCACCCAAAATTTAGACTTCATTCTCAACTTAATAATACAATATTGAGAAATGTTTATGAAATTAAAGGTAGAGAACCTATTTATATTCATCCAAAAGATGCTAAGAAAAAAGGCATAAAAGATGGTGATATTGTTTTAGTTTCTAGTAAAAGAGGTAAAATATTAGCAGGAGCAATAATTACAAAAGATATTCGAGAAAAAACAGTATTAATTTTTGAGGGTGCTTGGTATGATCCAAAGTATATAGAAGGTTTAGGTACTATTTGTGTTCATGGTGATGTAAATGTATTAACTTTAGATAAAGGTACTTCAAGATTAGCGCAAGGTAATATTGCACATACGACTTTGGTTACTTTTGAAAAATATACAGGAAAAATCCCTCCAGTAACAGTATTTTCAAAACCAGAGATTATTTAAAATTTAAAAGACTCTAGTCTAACTAGAGTCTTTCATTTAATATTTTGATGCAATAGTCTATAATAGTTGATTGAAAAAGGAGAGATTATAGAAACAATAGCATTAGAAAAAATAAAAAAAATATCCGTTCTTTATGTCGAGGATGAAAAATATATTAGAGAGAAAGTAGCAGATACTCTTAAGTATTATGTAAAAAATATATATGTATCAAAAGATGGGCAAGAAGGCTATAAAACTTATCAAGAAAAATCTCCTGATGTAATTCTTTGTGATATTATGATGCCTATTACAAATGGTATTGAAATGATAAAAAGAATTAGAGAAATTGATTCTAAAACTCCCGTTGTTATGATAACTGCACATACAGATAAAAAGTATCTTCTTGATGCTGTTAAACTCCATTTGGAAAATTATATTGTAAAACCAGTCACTCTAAAAGATTTGTTAAATGCTTTATCTTTATGTGTAAATAAAATTCATCAAATGAATTCAGAAATATACTCTTTGTTAAATGGCTATAGATTTGACTTAGACCACAAAGTATTAACATATAAAGATGAGTCTATAAAACTAAATAAAAAAGAGTATATGTTTTTAGAGCTTTTATATAAAAATAGACATAGGGTTGTATATTATGAAGAACTTCAAGAAAATGTGTGGGGTGATAGTGTTATGACTGACAATGCTATTCGTTCAGTTGTTAGTAGTTTACGAAAAAAATTACCTAAAAATCTTATTATAAATCTTTCTGGTATTGGATATAGGCTAGATTATGATATATAAAATTTTATTTTATCTATTTTTTATTAATATAGCTTTATTAAGTGATACAAGGTATAGGGAAGATGATGCACATAAAATCTCTCTAGCAAAACAAATTAAAGGTTCACATATAAAAGTTTTTATACCTACTATGCCATATTTATATTTGTCAAAACTTATAAATGGAACACTAATCCGTTCTGCTGATAATGAAAATGGGTGGGAGTTTATGTTAGCAACGAATTTAAAAAGAGTTGGCGATTTAGAGTATATATTTACTTTAAGAGATGATGTGAAGTTTCAAGATGGTACAAAATTTGATGCAAAGTCAGTAATTGATAATTTTGAAGAGTTTATGAAAGGTTCAATGCTTTATAAACCTCTTCGTAGTAGATTGGAAAAAATTGAAAAATTAGCATCTAATAAAATAAAATTTACTCTAAATAAGCCTTACGAATTGTTTTTAGATAGATTAACTAGGTTTAATTTTTTTTCTTCTGTATATTTAAAGAAATTTGGATGGGGTATTGGAAATATTGACACTGCTGTAAATACTTTAGAACCTGGGAAATATGGTCTTGGTCCATACATCCTTGAAGAAGGATATGCTACAGGAAGAGAGCAAACTGCTATTATTAAAATTAGAGCCAATCCTTATTATTATGAAAAAAACAAACCTTATATTGAAAAAATAACTATATATACGGAATTATCAAATGAAGAAGTATTAAATATGGCATTAAAAGAAGAGGGTGGATTAGATATTTCCCCAATACCTTTTAATAAAAAAGTTGAAACAATTCTTTCTTCATATTCAAAACTAGTTACCTCAAAATCAAAACACAATATATCTATATTATTTAACTTACTAAAAAAAGACACATCTTTAAAAGATAAAAGAGTTAGAATAGCTTTAAATGAAGCAATTGATCAAGAAAAGTTATTGAAATTTGTTTACAAAGGAGAAGGACAAAAATCTCCTACTGCTGCAAACACAAATTACTATTCTGTTAATTTAGCTACTAAAGATTTACTTACACATCATGAAAAGATGATAAATGAAAAAAATGAAACAAAAAAATATCTAAAATCAATACTAAATGGTTTAGAATTAAATGTTTATACTATGGATAGATATATGTTTTTATGGAAAGGAATAGAGTTCCAACTGCTACAATATGGTGTAAAATTAAACTATATAATTACAAAAAGTGAAAAAGAGTTATTCTCTCAACTTTTTTCAAATATTAAAAATCCTAAAAAATGGGATATGATAACTTTAGGTACAGAATCTTGGTCAAGTAATAATCCTTGGACAGTTTTTTTTCATTATAGAATAAACAATATTTGGTCAGCAATTGATAAAGATGAATATTTATCAGAGTTGATCAATAAATACTCAGAAGTTAAGTTTAACAGTGAAGAGTTTTTAGATGTTGTTGATAATATAATACATAGAGTTTATGAAAAAGCATATACCTTAGCTGTACCTTCTCCAAATATAGTTTTGGCAGTGAATAAAGAAGTTGATTATGTTCCTCCTAAAGTATTAATTATGCCTTTGTGGAATACTAAGATTACACCTTTTCATCATTCAATAAGAAAAACTAAATATAGTAAAGATAGGATGCTACCAATTTTACCAAAGGTTATAAATGAAAAAACAACTAAAGATTAGAACAAAATTCATTTTTTTAGGAATTGTTGGTACGATAGCTTTGATTATCAATGTTTTTATGGCAATTGATATTAGTAAGTTAGGATTAAAAAGTGTTAATGATGTATTTAAAGATTCAACTGAAGTTCAAAAAATACAGCAAGAGTTAATTGCTCCAATGTATTATTTAAGAGAACTATCTTTATCTTTAGTAATTGCTCCAAATGATAATATTCGAGATAATATCAATATAAAATTAGAAAAAGTATTAAATAAATTAGATGAAAAATTTAAATTAGAAAATAAGCAAATAAAAAATGAGTGGTTTTCTTATAAAAAAAGACTTGAAGTTACAAGAGGATATATAAAAAAAGGTTTTGAAGAGGGAGCTTATATAAATGTAAATGATGATGAAAGAAAACAGTTTTTTATTTTAATAAGAAAGCTTTTAAATAAACAATCAAAAGAGTTACAAAAGTCATCTCGTACTTTTGAACAAGCAAAAGAAAATATAACAACAAGTAGGTTTGTCATTATTTTGGTATCTTTAATTTTAGGTATCTTTATTCTTTTTTGGGGATGGTTTGTTATTGTAAAAATTGCAAAATCAATAGAACAATTAAAAAAAGGTCATATTAAGTTTTTCAAGTTCTTAAAAGATAAAAATAGCGAAGATAATATCGGAATTATTTTAGATAGTGATGATGAATTAGGTGATATGGCTAGAATTATCAATAAAGAGATGGAAGAAGCAAAAGATGCTTTACATAAAGATTTAGAATTAATCGAGTCTGCAACAAAAATGTTAGAAGAGTTAAAACAAGGTAATTTGAATAGAAGAATTTTTGCAAATGCAAAGTCAAAAGAATTGAATTTATTAAAAAGAGTAATAAATGAAATGGTTGATAATTTAGAAAATAAAATACAACAAGAAATTAACCAAAGAATGCAACAAGAAAAATTATTGACCCAACAATCAAAGCTTGCTTCAATGGGAGAAATGATAGGAAATATTGCACATCAGTGGAGACAACCTTTAAGTGAATTAAATGCTATATTAATGAATGTTGAAACAAGATATAAATTTGGTGATTTTGATGATAAATTTATTGAAAATAGTGTTTTTGAGTGTAATGAGATTACAAGTTATATGTCAAATACCATAAGTGATTTCCAAAATTTCTTTAAACCTTCAAAAACAAAAGTAAACTTCAATATTACAAAAGCATGCAATAAAGCAATTGGTATTTTACAATCATCATTAAAACATCATAATATTAAATATAAAGGTAGTTGTGAACAAGATATATTAGTTTATGGATATCCAAATGAATTTTCTCAAGCAATTTTAAATATTTTATCAAATGCAAAAGATGTATTAATTCAAAGAAATGTTGAAAACCCATACATTCATATTGATGTAACTATTGGCAAAAAATATACTTTGATTCATATAAAAGATAATGGAAGAGGAATAGAAGAAAAATATTTAGATAGAATTTTTGAACCTTATTTTACTACAAAACATGCTAAACAAGGAACGGGTATAGGTCTTTATATGTCTAAACAAATAATTGAAGGAAATATGGATGGAATTTTAAAAGTAAGAAATAATAAAAAAGGAGCTTGTTTTACAATAAAATTGAAAAATAGTAATGACAATTATAAAGAGTAGTTAAACTCTTCAATTATAAAATATTAAAGAGTTATTGTTTTGTATTTTCTAATTCTTCATTTAAATTTAATTTAATTGTAAAAACTGCACCTTTGTACTCTTTATCTTTATATATAAAGGTTTCATTTTTATGACTTAATGTACCTCCCATATGTTTTTCAATTATTTGTTTAGACATATAAAGACCTATACCCGTTCCTTTATCTTCATCTTTTGTTGTAAAATAAGCATCATAAAGCTTTTCTTCAATTTCTTTACTTATCCCTCCAGCATTATCTTTAATTTGAATAATAACACTATCTTTATCTTTTTTGCTATTAATAAATATAAACTTCTCATTAGATTCTAGTTTTAATAATTCATCTCTTGCATTATTTAAAATATTCAAAATAACTTGTGTAAATTCATTTTCCAAGTTCAATATTGTTGTATCTTCTATCTCTTTTACAATTTGAATACTTTTATTTGTAAATTGTGCACTTACTAATTTTAAAGCTTTATTTATTATAAATTCAAGTGTAAAATTTGTTTTTACTTTATATGGTTTGAAAAAATTTCTAAAATCATCAATTGTTTTAGATAAATATTGTGCTGAATTATTAATTTGAGTTAATCCATTAATTAACTCATCATCTTTTAGGATATGCATCTCTTTTTGAATTTTCATACCTGTTGAGGCTGTTGTAATATTTGATAATGGTTGTCTCCATTGGTGCGCAATATTTCCTATCATTTCTCCCATTAAAGCCATTTTTGATTGCTGCGCTAAAATTTGTTCTGTTTTAATTCTTGAATTTACTTCTTCTTCAACTTTTTTATTTAATTGAGTATTTAATTCTTGAATTTCTGTTATATCTATTGCTATACATAAAAGATAAGTTCGTTTAAAAATATTGTAAAATGGTATTTTAACTCTTATCATTTCAAAATAGTACTTTTTTTCAGTATCAATATAAAATTTCTCTATGGTTTTTAATTTACCTTTTTCTAAGGCAAGTTCATCTTTGTCTTTTGAGTTTAAAGAGATAGGATTTAATATATTATATGAATCTTTTCCTATTAGTTGTTCTTTTCTTTTAAGATTATAAAGGTTAAGCATCTCTTGATTTACTATTATAAACTTTCCATTATTATCTTTTATAAAGAATGGATGGGGAATAGAATTTACTATATAATCAAGTAAAATAACATGTCTTGATTGGATATATGCAATTATAAGAGTAAAAGGAAAACCTATTAATGCTACTAAGAAAAACAGTGATAGTATATCTTTTTTTGTTTCTTTTATTGATGCATTATAAAATTTTTTCTTTATTGATAATATAATAAAAAAATTATGATCTGTTAAGTTGATTTTTTCTACATAATAGTTATTTTCTAAATCAAGTGTATTTTTTTTAATCAATGAGTCAATATTTTTAATTTCATCTTCTACTTTATAGTTAGTACTTAATTGGGTACTCCATGATTTATGACTATTTGGATGAATGAGAAATCTTTTTTCTTTATCCATATAATAAATATCGAAAAGTTTACTTTTTGTGATTTTATCAATTAAAACTTGTGCATTAAAATTTATAATAAATATACCTTCAAATCTTTTTTTCAATATTATAGGAGTTGAAACTCTTATTGTTGGTCTAAAAGGTTTTTCTATTTTCTTATTTTCAATATTTAAGTCTAAATTTGAAATATAAAACTCATTATGATTTAAATTTTTTGTTTTTTGAAAATAATATCTATTACTTTTATTTTGTAATTTCTTAGGTTCAATGATTTTATTATTAATATTTCTATCTATTCTAATAATCTCTTGACCTATTCTATTTATGTATCTTATTTGAAAAATTGAATGGTTTGCTTTTATAAGAATATCCATTTGTTTTTTTAAAGATTTTATATCTTTATTTTGATTTTGTTCTTGTATAGACTCAACTAGTGCACTTAGAGTATTTTTATATCTTTGAATAGTTTTTTCAATAGTTAATTTATTTTCTTTTATCTCATAATTAGCAAATTGTAGATTTTTTTTATAAATTTCTTCTTTTTGATAAGAAATTAAAAATAAATATAAAAAATATGAAATTATAGCACCAATAATTAAGATGCCAGCCATTGAAGTAAGTACATGTTTAAAATAATTGTTTTTTAACATGGTTAGCCTTTTATATTCCAAACTACTAACATCTTATAAAAATAAAAGTTAAATTAAATTAAAATATTTTTATTAAACTATAATTTGAAGTTTGTATTTTTTTAAATTAATAGATAATTTGTAAAAATTTGATAAAATAAAAATAAAATAAAAAGAGTTATATGTGAATTATAAAAATGAAAAAATATTAACAAAAATTATTAGATATAGTTTACCTTTATTGACAATAGTTTTGTCATTAGTAATTACATTGCTTTTATACTTAGAAAATAAAAGAACATATGAAAAAGAAAAAAATATATTAAATAGAACATATATAAAAAAGAATAAAAAATTAATTCAAGAAGAAGTACATAGAATTTATGATTATATTACGCATATGCAAAGATCTACAGAAAAAGATTTAAAAGAGTCAATAAAATCAAGGGTTTATGAAGCTCATGCTGTTGCAACTAATTTATACAATAAATACAAAGATAAAAAATCAAAAGATGAAATCTTTGAAATAATAAAAGAGACTTTAGGCTCAATGGTTTTTAATAATGGAAGAGGTTATTACTTTATAGATGATAAAACAGGAACAAAAAAGCTTCAATCTTTAAATAAGAAGTATGAAGGAAAAAACTTATCAAATTTTGAGGATGCAAAAGGTTATAAGTTTGTAAAAACAATAATAAAAACAATAAAAGAAAAAAGTGAAAGATTTGATACATATTATTGGTATAAACCCAATGATAAAAAACCATACAAAAAAATAAGCTTTTATAAATATTTTGAACCTTATGATGTTGTTATTGGTACAGGTGAGTATATAAAAGATTTTGAGAAAGAAGTAAAAAAAAGAGTTTTAGAGTATGTTAATTTAGTAAGATATTCAGATTTTGGATATATATTTATAATTGATTATGATTTTAATTATTTGAGCCATATTAGAAAAGATAACATAGGAGAAAATGTATTAAATATTGAAGATGGAAAAAATATCCATAGAGTACTCAAAGATATGAAGATTATTGCTCAAAATGGTGAGGGATATTACTCTTATATTCAATATAAAAAGCCAAAAACAAATCTACCAACTAGAAAAATTAGCTTTGTTAAAGGTTTGAATAATTGGGATTGGATGATTGGAACAGGGTTTTATCAAGATGATATAGAACAAAGTTTAATGAAAAAAGAAGAAGAATTAAATGAGAAGTTTTTTTCATATATTACTAATGTAATCATTGTTTCAAGTGCATTGTCTTTACTGTTTTTAGTAATTTCAATATATATATCTAAACTTTTAGAAGATAAATTTAAATCATATAAAAAAGAGATTGAAAATCAACAAAATGTTTTAGCTCAACAATCAAAAATGGCAAGTATGGGAGAGATGATTGCTAATATAGCACATCAATGGAGACAACCTTTATCTATTATTTCAACAGCAGCAACAGGAATTAGTTTTCAAAAAGAATTAGATAATTTAACGGATAAAGAGTTTTATGAAGCAACAGCAAAGATAAATGATTCAGCACAATATCTATCTAAAACAATTGATGATTTTAAAAACTTTTTTAGTCCTACAAAAACAGAAGTAGATTCAAATATAAAAGAGTTATTTAATAAAACTTTTAAACTTTTAGAAGCACAGTTTAAAACAAAAAGTATTTATATAATACAAGATATTGAAGATATAAATTTTAAAACTTTAGAAAACGAATTTTTACAAGTATTGATAAATATTTTAAATAATGCAAGAGATGAACTTATAAAATATGAGCATGAAAGATATATATTTATAAATGCAAAAAAAATAGAAGAAAATCTTAATATAGAAATTTACGATAATGCTGGTGGAATTAATAAAAAGTTTATTTCAAAAGTATTTGAACCATATTTTTCAACAAAAGATAAAAGTATTGGAACAGGAATAGGTCTTTATATGAGTCATGAAATAATTTCTAAGCATTTACATGGTACATTAACAGCAGAAAATACTAAGTATGAGTATAAAGATGAACTGTATAAAGGTGCAAAGTTTACAATACAAATACCAATTTATTAATTTAGGACAAAAATGTTAGAAAAAACAAATTTGAAATATTATTTTTTTTATATAGCAACTTCGGTTATTATAGTAGCTGGATTTAAAGCTGCATCAGAAGTTATTATTATACTTTTATTAGCAATATTTATTGCTTCAATTTTATCAGCTTTTTTAAATTTTTTAACTGCAAAAAAAATTCCAAAACTTTTAGCATATATGATTTTGATCTCTGTATTAGCAGTATTAATATTACTTTTAACTTATATGTTGAATTCTTCTTTAACAAATTTTGCAACCAATCTACCCGATTATGAACAAAAAATAAAAGATTCAATTGTTTTACTGATAAACTATGCTCAAGAGTTTGGCTTTACAGTAAATAAAGATGAAATTTTAAAAGCTATAAATTTCAGTTATTTTTTTAAATTTACTACAGATATAATTGGAAATATAGGCTCTATTTTTTCAAAAGCTTTATTGGTTTTCATAGGAGTTGCTTTTATTTTATCAGAAACAAAAGTTTTTGAAAAAAAGTTAAAAGTTATATTTAATAAAGATAAAACAAGATTATTAAATTTTAGATTATTCTCTCAAAATCTTCAAAAATATTTTACTGTTAAAACTTTTACTAGTTTTTTGACGGGTAGTTTTATTTTTATCACATTATTTTTCTTTAATATTGATTATCCAATACTTTGGGCAGTTGTTGCCTTTTTGTTTAACTTTATTCCTGTTGTAGGCTCAATAGTTGCAGCAATTCCAGCTGTTTTATTATCACTTGTTGCAGGAGATTTTGAAGTTACTATTTGGTTAATTGTTATTTATATGATTGTAAATATAACAATTAGTAATGTTTTAGAGCCTAAATTTATGGGTAAAGAACTTGGTCTTTCTCCTATGATAATCTTCTTTTCTCTTATTTTTTGGGGGTGGATACTGGGAATTGTAGGAATGTTTTTAGCTGTTCCAATTACTATGACTTTAAAAATTGCCTTTGAATCAGCTAATAATACAAGATGGATTGGAGTATTACTCTCAGATTTAAGTAGAAGAAATTCTAGAATTTAATCTTTGATATTTAATCTATATCCTATTTTAGAAATATTTACAATAGAGTCTTTGCTTATTTTATTTCTTAATTTATTTATTAAGTTTTTAAAAGCAGACTCTGTTACTTCATAAGAGTTTTCCCAAATTTGATTTTTTATCTCTTCATAAGTAACTATTTTATTTTTATTCTTTATAAAAAGATTTAGTAATTTTAACTCTTTTGGTGTTAATGGTATTTTTTCCTTATCAATAGTTAGTAACTCTTTATTTAATACATTAAAAAATAATTTTTCATTTATTTTTATCATATAATTACCGTTATTTATCAAATCTTTTGTAGCTTTTAAAAGTGCTTGAATCAATGTTTCATAATCAATAGGTTTTGGTAAATATTCAACAACTTTATATTTTATTGCATCAAATAAATATTGTGTTTCAATATAAGCTGTAAGCAAAATGATAGGTATTTTTTCATCTTTTTCTCTTATTTTTTTTATTAATTCAATTCCATTCATGTTGGGAAGATTGATATCTGTGATTATTATATGCACAGAATTTTTTTCATAATAATTAAGTAATTCCTCAGCAGATTGGAAATCTATACAGTTATTACAAAGAAGATTTAGTGTTTTGCTCATATTTTCTCTAATATTTTTTTCATCTTCTACGTATGCAATAGTAAGGCTATTGAGAATTTCATTAATTTCTTGATTTTTCAAGCATATCCTTTATCTTCATAGAATAACGTTTTTTATTATATAATATATTAATTTAAGTTAGTTTAAATACAAAATCTGAAATAATTTTGAATATTATTCAAAAAATATAAAGGTAAGACATGAAAAAATTATTATTAACTTACTGTATTTTTATCTTATTAGGTACATCATCTTATGGCTTTAGTTTAAAAGATTCAGTTCAAAAAACTTTGGTTTCTAATCCTGATGTAATAGCTGAGAGAAAAAACCAAGAAGCTTATAGATATTATGTTGATGAAAAACAAAGCAAATATTTACCAACTTTAGATTTTAATGCATATTTAGAAAAGTCAAGAGTCAAAGATAAATATGATGATAGAGAACACACTGATAATAGGAAAGATGGATATAATGCAGCACTTGTTTTAAGACAACTTATTTATGATGGTGGCTTAACCCCTAGTGAAATAAGTGAGATGAAACATCAAGATTTGGCAAATAAATATAGAAGTTTAAATGCAATAGAAAATATAGTTTTAGAAACTACAAAAGCCTATACTACTTTAGTAAAATATGATGAATTAATTGCATTATCAGATGGTATGATTAAAACAAATCAAAATAACTTAACTATTGCAAAAGAGAAAGAACAAATAAGTGGAGAGGTTCTTGAAACATATCAAGTTTCATCAAAATTGCATTTTGCAACAGATAAGTTTTATGAAGAGCAAAGTAACAGACAAGATCAATTAAATGCTTTGAAAAAGTATGTTGGGGTTGATATAACTCAAAAAGTTTGTAGACCAGCTATTGATGAAAGTGTACTTCCTTCAAATATGGAAACTTTACTAAAAAAAGCAGTTCTTAGTAATTATCAAATTAAAGAGCAAATTGAAAAAATAAAAGTTCAAAGGGAAAAAATAGCACAAAATAAAGCCTCTTTTTTACCAACAATTAGTTTTGAACTTCGAACAAGTATTGATGATGATTTAGAATTAGATGAAAATGGTAGAGAAGATGAAACATATGCAAGGCTTAATTTTGATTGGAATTTATACAATGGTGGTGTAAATAATATAAAAGATAAGCAAGAAAGAGTTTTTTTACAAGAGCAAAAAAAGAGTTTAGATGTAATAACAGATAAAATTGTAGAAGAGATAAAGAACCAGTATTTAAAATATCAAAATAATAAAAAAAGAGTTGATACACTTAAAAAATATATTGATGCAAATGCAAATATAGTTGAAGTATATAAAAATGAGTTTGAAGCAGGAACTAGAACATTTGTTGATATTTTAAATGCTCAAACAGAACTTTATCAATCAATTCAAAGTTTAATTCAAAGAGAATATGCTTTATATGATAACTATTATGACTTACTTTATAATTTGTCAATATTAGGAGATACAGTTTTAAAATCAAAAAATCAAAACTGTAAAAATATAAAAGCAAAAGTTTATAAAATTTCACCTGATAGGAAAAAAGAAGAGTTTTCTGATGAGTTAAAAGAACTTCTTGAATCATAATTTGGGTCTTATAAAAGAGATGAAATTATACCTTTATAAATTTAATTGTATAATAAATTTAATTTAAATTTAAAAAGGTAGGCTTTTGAGTACACCAGATATTAATACAAATCAAGATGAGCAAAGCTTAAAAAATTTAAAAGATAGAAGAGAAGTTGATAGTTTACTTGAGTGTTTGATTTTTTTATCAAAATATCACAAAAGAGAAACATCAGCTGAATCTTTAACTTTTGGACTACCTATTCATAAATCTTCAATGAATGTTGATATGTTTTTACAAGCTTCCCAAAGAATAGGCTTTACAACAAAAGTTGTAAAAAGGGATATTCCAAATATTACAAAATTAGCATTGCCTTCTGTTTTATTACTTGAAAAAGATAGATCTTGTGTTTTACTTGATTATGATATAAACAATGGTGAAGCACAAGTTATCTTACCAGGACTTAGTAAGGGTGTAACAACTATGAGTATGGAGAAGTTACAGTCTGAATATACTGGAAGTTTGATTATTATTAAACCTGAATTCTCTTTTAATAACAAAGTTGAAAAAGAGGTTGTTATTGATCAACCCAAAGATTGGTTTTGGGGAACATTAAAGCGTAATAGGGGAATTTATAAGCAAGTAATTATTGTATCTCTTTTTATAAATCTTTTTATTCTTGCAACACCTTTATTTACTATGAATGTTTATGATAGAGTTTTGCCAAATAATGCATTAGAAACACTTTGGGTTTTATTTATTGGAATATCTTTAGTAATGCTTTTTGATTTTATTTTAAAAATGTTAAGGTCATACTTTTTAGGAGTTGCAAGTAAAAGAGCAGATACTGTTATTTCAAATAGAATATTTAATCAACTACTAAATATCAAAATCAATGCAAAACCAGCTTCTACAGGACAATTTGTAAGTAGATTACAATCTTTTGAAAGTGTAAGAGAGTTTTTTACAAGCGCTACTATTGCTGCTGCTGTTGATCTCCCTTTTGTTATTATTTTTATCATAGTGATTTTTTATATTGGTGGACCCTTAGGTTATATTACAATTGCTACAGTTGTAATTTCTATGTTGGTTTCTTGGTATATGCAAAGACCTTTAAAAGAGATAATTGAAAAGTCAGTAAAAGAAGAACAAATAAAACATACAACTTTAATTGAAACTGTAACAGGTTTAGAGATTATAAAAAGTATTAGAGCCCAAAATAGAATGAGAACACATTGGGATCAATCAGTTAATAAAACAATCCATTATGCAGACAAGGGACAATTTTTATCTCAAACGATTACTTTTTTCACTGCTTTTATTTCACAGTTTTCAAATATATTAATTGTAGCAGCTGGTGTTTATCTTGCAAGTGAGGGAGAGATGACAATGGGTGCTATTATTGCAGCAATGATATTAAATGGTAGAGTTATCTCACCTGTTTCACAACTTGTTGGAATGATAATAAAATATGACAAAACAATGCTTTCTTTAGAAAATCTTGATGAAGTTATGAAAATGCCAGTTGAAAAAGAGAATAAAACTTATATAAGCAGACCAAATTTATCAGGAACTATTGAGTTTAAAGATGTTCAGTTTGCCTATAAAGATCAAAATCATCAAACCTTAAAAGATATAAATCTAAAAATAAAACAAGGCGAAAGAGTAGCTGTTTTAGGAAAAATTGGTTCAGGTAAATCAACACTGTTAAAATTAATTATGAGTTTATATGAACCAAATAAAGGTTCCGTTTTAATTGATAGTGTAGATATTAGACAAATAGATCCAGTTGATTTAAGGCAAGCAATAGGTGCAGTTCCTCAAGAACCATTTTTATTTATGGGTACAATTAAAGATAATATTACAATTGGAGAGCAGTATGTTTCTGATGAAGAGCTATTAAGAGCTTCAAAAGTTGCTGGTTTAAATGAGTTTTTAGGTAAACATGAAGCTGGATATGATTTAATTGTAGGAGAAAGAGGTGAGGGCTTAAGTGGTGGTGAAAGACAAGCTGTTACACTTGCAAGGGCACTTATTTCTAATCCAAATATTTTAATGCTAGATGAACCTACAAACTCTATGGATAGGCAAACAGAAAAAATGTTTATAGATAGAATAAAAAATATTATTGAAGATAAAACTTTAATAGTAGTTACTCATAAAACTTCATTGTTGCAATTAGTTGATAGGGTGATAATTGTAGAAGATGGTAAAATAATACTTGATGGACCAAAAGAAGAAGTATTTAATAAGTTAGGTAAATAATCATGGAAGAACAAGAAGATATTAAAAAGATTATTAATGAGGGGCAAAATAGTTCAATCCCTCAATCTAAAAAAGAGAATTTTGAAAATAAAAAAAATGATAGTTTAAAAAATAGATTCAAATCTATATTTGGATTAGAAGATTCATCTAATGATGATATGAACTTTGTATATACAAGCTATAGTTATGCAAATGAAGAACCTACAAATATCTCAAAAATAGTATTTATAATGATTACATTAATTTTTACAGCTTTTGTTATTTGGGCTTCCTTTTCACAAATTGATGAATTAGCAAGAGGTGAGGGTAAAGTTATCCCATCAGACAAGATTCAACAAGTACAATCATTTGATGGTGGTGTTATTTCTGATATTTTAATTAAACAAGGTCAAATGGTTCAAAAAGGTGACCCTTTAATAAAAATTGATACAACTAGGTTTCAAGCTTCTTTTGAAGAGAATAAACAAGCATATTTAGGTCTTTTAGCAGTTAGGGTTAGACTTGAAGTTGAATCTAAATTAGATATAACAAAAAAAATTCCAAAATTAAATTTTCCAGAAGAAATTTTAGAAATTGCACCTGAATACGCAGCTTCTGAAAGGCAACTTTTTAAAAGTAGAGTAAGAGAACTAAAATCATCTGTTAAAGTATTGCAAAATCAATTAGAACAAAAAAAACAAGAATTAAAAGAGATTGAAAATACAGTTACAAATTTAAAGAAAAGTTATAGAATTATAAAAGAGCAAAGAAAGACAATACAAAGACTTGCACAAAGAGGTGCAAAGTCTACTTATGATGTATTGGATATTGAGAAAGAGTACAATAAAGTAAGTGGTGATTTAGAAGCTGCATTATTATCAATTCCTCGTTCAAAATCAGCAATTGAAGAGATTAATTTTAAAATTGATGAAAAAATAAATATTTTTAAAAGTGAAGCTTCTGATTTATTACAAAAAACTTTAGGTGAATTAAATAAATTTAAAGCAAAGCTAGTTTCAGATAGAGATAAAGTTGCAAAAACAGTTTTAACATCACCTGTAGATGGAACTGTAAAACAAATATATCTTAATACAATAGGTGGAGTTGTACAATCAGGGATGGATTTAATTGAGATTGTTCCAAGTAGTGAAGCATTACTTGTAGAAGCAAAAATAGATCCAAAAGATATTGCTTTTATTCATCCAAAATTAAAAGTTATTGTAAAAATTACAGCTTATGATTTTTCTATATATGGTGGTTTAGATGGAAAAATTGTAGATATTTCAGCTGACAGTATAATGGATAAAGAATCAAAAGATGAAAAAAGTTATTATAGGGTTGTTGTAAGAACGGATAAAAACTTTTTAGAAAGAAATGGAGAAAAACTTCCAATTATTCCTGGGATGGTAGCAACTGTAGATATTGTAACTGGTAAAAAAACTATTTTGGATTTTATTTTAAAACCAATATTAAAAGTTAAACAAAATGCATTAACAGAGAGGTAGAGTTTATGAAAATATTTGTGGCAATTTTTATTATAGGGATATTTTTTAATGGTTGTATGAATGTTGAAAAAAACAAACAATTGACACTTAAAGATAATCTTTTAAAAACTGATGAACTGGGTGTTTTAAAAGAAATGAGTATATATGATGCAGCAAGAATCAATGATATAGAATTATTGAACTTTTTATTGTTACAAAATAAGTTAGACATAAACAAAAAAGATAGATATGGATATACCCCACTTCACTTGGCATCTAGATTTAATCATTTAGAAATTGCAAACATATTAATTGAAAATGGAGCTTTAGTTAATAGTATTGATAAATTTGGTGATACTCCATTGTTAGATTCTACTAGAAATGCTTATACAAAAATGTCAAAATTATTACTATGCAATAAAGCAAAAAGTGATATTAAAGATAAGTATGGCTTTAAAGCTTTTGATTATGCTGTTAAAACAAATGATCAATTAATAATAAAAATGTTAGAGAGTGAAAATATAAATAGCTTTTGTGAAAATAAAGCTAAAGCTAATGATGTAGATAAAAATATAAATGATATTGATACTGTAAGTCTTGTTGAAAACTTATTGCTTCCAAAAAGTTTAATTAAAATAAATGAGTATTATATTATCAATGACAGTACTCCAAAAATTTGTGGGAAAATATTGGGAAATCAAATTGATGAAGTTAATTTATATCTAAATGATATGGAGTTTAAAGGCAAAGTTAAAAATGATACATGGTGTGTAAACATTGATAAATATTTAAAAAATGGTGATTATAAAATAAAAGTAGTAGGAAAAAATGAAAATTTTATAGATGAAAAAAGTAGTACTTTTTCTATTCATGTTTTAAATTCACTTTATGAAGCACTTTATGAAGAGTTTGAAGATGATTTAGAAAATTGGAATGCACAACTTGATAAACAAACTTTAACATTTAGATTTCTAAATCCACAAGCAATGTTTTCATATGGAAGTTTAGACTTAAATGAAAAGTATAAAGGAATCTTAGAATCTTTTATACCAAGGTATATTGAAACTTTATATAAATACAAAGATCAAATAGTAAATGTTTTAATTCAAGGGCACACATCATCAGAATATAGTAGTGCAAAAAGTGAAGAAGAAAAGTTTGAAAAAAATATGCAATTATCCCAAAAAAGAGCACAAAATGTTTATAGTTTTATAAAAAGTATTGATGATAAAAGAGTTAAGGATAATATGATTTGGATAGAAAAGAACTTTTTTCCAGAAGGAAAGTCTTCTTTAGAAACTATTAAAAATAAAGATGGCTTAGAAAACTCAGAATTATCAAGAAGAGTAGAGTTCAAAATACAAACTGTACCAAAATAATAAGGAAACTTTATATGAAAAGAAGTCTAATTATATCTATTTTTATTTCTATATTTTTTCTTGCTTGTAGCTCAAAAGATAATTTGATAATAACAAGTAAAAATGAAAAATATGGAGTTTTTAGTAGTAAAGAAAACAAGTTTATAATAAAACCAATTTTTAATCAACTATCTTTTATTGATGGTATAAATACTAATAATGCAAATGAATATTTATTATATGAGTATAATAACTATTTTGGGATTATTTCTTTAGATAAAGTGATTTTTAAACCTGTTTTTAAAAAAGTTTCGAAGTTTTATAATAAATTTGCTGTTGTTCAAGAAAATGAAAAATTTGGTTATATTGATGAAAAGTTAAATTTAGTTCAAAAACCTATTTTTAAGGATGCAAGAGACTTTTTATTTGATGTTAGTTTTGTTCAGTCTTTTTCAAATAATAAATATGCTTGTATAGATAAAAATATGAATTTAATAACAGATTTTTCATATGATGAAATATACTCTTTTAGTAATGGTTTTGTAAGATTTAAAAAAGATAATAAATGGGGTTTTTTAAATAGAAAATGCGAAGAAGTTGTTTTAGCAAAATATGATTTTGTGTATGATTTTATTGATGGGGTAGCTAAAGTTATTGATGGTGAAAAAATATATTTTTTAAAACAAGATAATTTAAAGTAGGCATAAAATGAGACAAACAAAGCTTGATGAGTTCATAGAACTTGAAGAACAAAATAGAGAGTTAGAAGAAAAAATTCAAAAAGAAATAGAAAAAAATAGACAAAAGGAACAAATACTTTTTCATCAAAGTAAATTAGCTTCAATGGGAGAGATGCTATCTTCAATCTCTCATCAATGGAGACAACCACTTATGGAAATAAACTCTTTATTTTTACCAATTGAAATTAAATTAAGAGGTAATAAGAGTATTGATAATGATGAGGTTTTAGAAGCGATTTCTAAATTAAATGAAATTACTAAATATATGTCAAATACAATAAATGATTTTAAGAATTTTTTTTCCACAAATAAACAGTCTGTGAAATTTAGTCTTTCAACACAAATAAACTCTGCAATCAATATTTTAAGTACAAGTTTAAAAGATAATAATATTAATCTTGAGATTATTGTGAAAAAAAATCCAGAAGTTTTTGGAGTAAAAAGTGAATATTCACAAGTATTAATTAATATAATTAACAATGCCAAAGAGATGTTAATCTATAGAAAAATAAAAAATCCACTAATAAAAATAACAATTGATAAAAAAGAAGATATTGCAATTATTAAAATAGAAGATAATGCAGGCGGAATAAAACTTAAAAATATTGATGATGTGTTTAAACCTTTTTATACAAATGAAAAAAAAGATGGCTCAGGAATAGGACTTTTTATGTCGAAACTTATTATAGAAAAAAACATGGCAGGAATGCTAAGTGCTGATAATACAAATAATGGAGCACTTTTTACAATACAAACACCACAAAATATCATAAAATAAATAATTTCTTAATTTTTTTATAAAAAGAAACTTTATAGAGACTTTTTTTTACTATTATGATTATAGTAGAAAATTATAGGAGTCTATTATGTTAAAGTTAATGATTAAAGAGTTAAATGGTGAAGTTAAAAGTTTAGATGTTACTGAGAATTTAGTAATTACTCCAAAAGCTGGTCAACAGTTCTATTTTAATAATCTTGATGGGCATAAATACACAATGAATCTTCAAGATTCTGAAAAATCGGTTGTTTTAAATATGGATTTAGGAACAACAAAAGTAAAAATTGTATTTAAAAACATAGTAGATTTAATCCTTGAAGAAAATGTAGAAGATAAAAATATTTTAGGTATTATTAAAGATGAAGAAGGCCTTGAAGAATTAAATCAAACAGTATTAAATAATGATTTTAAAGGTGATGATGTAATTAAATCTTTAAAAGACTTATTGGCTCAATCATCTATAAATCCAGAAGAAACAAATGGAGTTATAATAGATGACTTTGGTTCTTTAACAAGTATGCTTGATGCTGCAGCTGCTGGTGGGGCTGAAGGTGATACTTCAACTTTTAGACCTATTAACTTTAATGATGCAGATGATGTAAATATATTAGGTGGAAGAAGTAGACTTGATACTCAATTAGATGGATTAGACTCAAATATTCCTGATAGAGACGGTACTCCTGGAGATGGTGCAGGGGATACAGAAGTAACTATAACATTAAGTGCAACATCACAAATTACAGAAGATGATAACTCAATAACATATACAGCCAATCTTTCTACTCCTGCATTAACAGATATGACTATTACATTAAGTAATGGTGCAATAATTAATATTCCTGCTGGATCAACTACAGGAAGTGTAGTTGCAAGTATTACTCCAGATCCTGATGTGTATAAAGAAGAAGATATCACAATTGAAGCAACAGTTTCTGGAACAGATGGCGGAGGCTTTGACATTGTAAATAGTGATACAACAGCTAGTACAACAGTAATTGATACAATAGATACAACAACAGTAAGTATAAGTGGAAATGATGTAAATGAAGATGCCGATTCAGTAACATTTACAATCCAAACATCAAATGCACCAGATGCAGGGACAAGTGCAACAGCAACAGTAGTAGTTGGTGGAGTAGAACATACAGTAACATTAGATGCAAATGGTGAAGGTACATTAACAATAGATACAAAAGATTCAGATGTATATAATGATGCTTCAACATTAACAGCAGAAGTAACAGCAATCAATGGTGGAAACTTCGAAGATGTAAGTGTAGATGGAGCAAGTAAAACAATAAATATCACAGATACAATAGATGAGACAACAGTAAGTTTAAGTGCAACAGATACAAATGAGGCAGCAGGAACAGTAACATTTACAGCTACATTATCAAACCCAGTATTAGCAGGTGATGATCCAGTTATAGTACATACAGAGTTAGGTGATATCACAATTACAAGTGGAACAACAGGAACACTAGAAGTAACAAACCCAAATACAGAAGATGTATATAATGATGCAAGTACATTAGATAATTCAATTACAAGTGTAGAGGGTGGAAACTTTGAACAATTAACACCATCTACAGATACAGTAACAGCAAATATAGCTGATACAATAGATGCTACAAAAGTAACACTTACAGCAACAGACAGTGTAGAAGCAGGTGAAGATATAACATATACTGCAAGTGTAGATAATACACCAGAGACAGATTTAGTAATCACATTAAGTAATGGAGCAGAGATTACAATCGAAGCTGGAAAAACTACTGGAAGTGTAACAGTAGCAAGTTCTGATGATGTATATGGACAAACAGATGGAACAACAGAGAACGTATCAATCACAGGAACTACTGGTGGAAATTATGAAAGCCTAGATACAAGTGATACAGCAACAACAACTGTAACAGAGCCAACAGCTGATGAGACAACAGTAAGTTTAAGTGCAACAGATACAAATGAGGCAGCAGGAACAGTAACATTTACAGCTACATTATCAAACCCAGTATTAGCAGGTGATGATCCAGTTATAGTACATACAGAGTTAGGTGATATCACAATTACAAGTGGAACAACAGGAACACTAGAAGTAACAAACCCAAATACAGAAGATGTATATAATGATGCAAGTACATTAGATAATTCAATTACAAGTGTAGAGGGTGGAAACTTTGAACAATTAACACCATCTACAGATACAGTAACAGCAAATATAGCTGATACAATAGATGCTACAAAAGTAACACTTACAGCAACAGACAGTGTAGAAGCAGGTGAAGATATAACATATACTGCAAGTGTAGATAATACACCAGAGACAGATTTAGTAATCACATTAAGTAATGGAGCAGAGATTACAATCGAAGCTGGAAAAACTACTGGAAGTGTAACAGTAGCAAGTTCTGATGATGTATATGGACAAACAGATGGAACAACAGAGAACGTATCAATCACAGGAACTACTGGTGGAAATTATGAAAGCCTAGATACAAGTGATACAGCAACAACAACTGTAACAGAGCCAACAGCTGATGAGACAACAGTAAGTTTAAGTGCAACAGATACAAATGAGGCAGCAGGAACAGTAACATTTACAGCTACATTATCAAACCCAGTATTAGCAGGTGATGATCCAGTTATAGTACATACAGAGTTAGGTGATATCACAATTACAAGTGGAACAACAGGAACACTAGAAGTAACAAACCCAAATACAGAAGATGTATATAATGATGCAAGTACATTAGATAATTCAATTACAAGTGTAGAGGGTGGAAACTTTGAACAATTAACACCATCTACAGATACAGTAACAGCAAATATAGCTGATACAATAGATGCTACAAAAGTAACACTTACAGCAACAGACAGTGTAGAAGCAGGTGAAGATATAACATATACTGCAAGTGTAGATAATACACCAGAGACAGATTTAGTAATCACATTAAGTAATGGAGCAGAGATTACAATCGAAGCTGGAAAAACTACTGGAAGTGTAACAGTAGCAAGTTCTGATGATGTATATGGACAAACAGATGGAACAACAGAGAACGTATCAATCACAGGAACTACTGGTGGAAATTATGAAAGCCTAGATACAAGTGATACAGCAACAACAACTGTAACAGAGCCAACAGCTGATGAGACAACAGTAAGTTTAAGTGCAACAGATACAAATGAGGCAGCAGGAACAGTAACATTTACAGCTACATTATCAAACCCAGTATTAGCAGGTGATGATCCAGTTATAGTACATACAGAGTTAGGTGATATCACAATTACAAGTGGAACAACAGGAACACTAGAAGTAACAAACCCAAATACAGAAGATGTATATAATGATGCAAGTACATTAGATAATTCAATTACAAGTGTAGAGGGTGGAAACTTTGAACAATTAACACCATCTACAGATACAGTAACAGCAAATATAGCTGATACAATAGATGCTACAAAAGTAACACTTACAGCAACAGACAGTGTAGAAGCAGGTGAAGATATAACATATACTGCAAGTGTAGATAATACACCAGAGACAGATTTAGTAATCACATTAAGTAATGGAGCAGAGATTACAATCGAAGCTGGAAAAACTACTGGAAGTGTAACAGTAGCAAGTTCTGATGATGTATATGGACAAACAGATGGAACAACAGAGAACGTATCAATCACAGGAACTACTGGTGGAAATTATGAAAGCCTAGATACAAGTGATACAGCAACAACAACTGTAACAGAGCCAACAGCTGATGAGACAACAGTAAGTTTAAGTGCAACAGATACAAATGAGGCAGCAGGAACAGTAACATTTACAGCTACATTATCAAACCCAGTATTAGCAGGTGATGATCCAGTTATAGTACATACAGAGTTAGGTGATATCACAATTACAAGTGGAACAACAGGAACACTAGAAGTAACAAACCCAAATACAGAAGATGTATATAATGATGCAAGTACATTAGATAATTCAATTACAAGTGTAGAGGGTGGAAACTTTGAACAATTAACACCATCTACAGATACAGTAACAGCAAATATAGCTGATACAATAGATGCTACAAAAGTAACACTTACAGCAACAGACAGTGTAGAAGCAGGTGAAGATATAACATATACTGCAAGTGTAGATAATACACCAGAGACAGATTTAGTAATCACATTAAGTAATGGAGCAGAGATTACAATCGAAGCTGGAAAAACTACTGGAAGTGTAACAGTAGCAAGTTCTGATGATGTATATGGACAAACAGATGGAACAACAGAGAACGTATCAATCACAGGAACTACTGGTGGAAATTATGAAAGCCTAGATACAAGTGATACAGCAACAACAACTGTAACAGAGCCAACAGCTGATGAGACAACAGTAAGTTTAAGTGCAACAGATACAAATGAGGCAGCAGGAACAGTAACATTTACAGCTACATTATCAAACCCAGTATTAGCAGGTGATGATCCAGTTATAGTACATACAGAGTTAGGTGATATCACAATTACAAGTGGAACAACAGGAACACTAGAAGTAACAAACCCAAATACAGAAGATGTATATAATGATGCAAGTACATTAGATAATTCAATTACAAGTGTAGAGGGTGGAAACTTTGAACAATTAACACCATCTACAGATACAGTAACAGCAAATATAGCTGATACAATAGATGCTACAAAAGTAACACTTACAGCAACAGACAGTGTAGAAGCAGGTGAAGATATAACATATACTGCAAGTGTAGATAATACACCAGAGACAGATTTAGTAATCACATTAAGTAATGGAGCAGAGATTACAATCGAAGCTGGAAAAACTACTGGAAGTGTAACAGTAGCAAGTTCTGATGATGTATATGGACAAACAGATGGAACAACAGAGAACGTATCAATCACAGGAACTACTGGTGGAAATTATGAAAGCCTAGATACAAGTGATACAGCAACAACAACTGTAACAGAGCCAACAGCTGATGAGACAACAGTAAGTTTAAGTGCAACAGATACAAATGAGGCAGCAGGAACAGTAACATTTACAGCTACATTATCAAACCCAGTATTAGCAGGTGATGATCCAGTTATAGTACATACAGAGTTAGGTGATATCACAATTACAAGTGGAACAACAGGAACACTAGAAGTAACAAACCCAAATACAGAAGATGTATATAATGATGCAAGTACATTAGATAATTCAATTACAAGTGTAGAGGGTGGAAACTTTGAACAATTAACACCATCTACAGATACAGTAACAGCAAATATAGCTGATACAATAGATGCTACAAAAGTAACACTTACAGCAACAGACAGTGTAGAAGCAGGTGAAGATATAACATATACTGCAAGTGTAGATAATACACCAGAGACAGATTTAGTAATCACATTAAGTAATGGAGCAGAGATTACAATCGAAGCTGGAAAAACTACTGGAAGTGTAACAGTAGCAAGTTCTGATGATGTATATGGACAAACAGATGGAACAACAGAGAACGTATCAATCACAGGAACTACTGGTGGAAATTATGAAAGCCTAGATACAAGTGATACAGCAACAACAACTGTAACAGAGCCAACAGCTGATGAGACAACAGTAAGTTTAAGTGCAACAGATACAAATGAGGCAGCAGGAACAGTAACATTTACAGCTACATTATCAAACCCAGTATTAGCAGGTGATGATCCAGTTATAGTACATACAGAGTTAGGTGATATCACAATTACAAGTGGAACAACAGGAACACTAGAAGTAACAAACCCAAATACAGAAGATGTATATAATGATGCAAGTACATTAGATAATTCAATTACAAGTGTAGAGGGTGGAAACTTTGAACAATTAACACCATCTACAGATACAGTAACAGCAAATATAGCTGATACAATAGATGCTACAAAAGTAACACTTACAGCAACAGACAGTGTAGAAGCAGGTGAAGATATAACATATACTGCAAGTGTAGATAATACACCAGAGACAGATTTAGTAATCACATTAAGTAATGGAGCAGAGATTACAATCGAAGCTGGAAAAACTACTGGAAGTGTAACAGTAGCAAGTTCTGATGATGTATATGGACAAACAGATGGAACAACAGAGAACGTATCAATCACAGGAACTACTGGTGGAAATTATGAAAGCCTAGATACAAGTGATACAGCAACAACAACTGTAACAGAGCCAACAGCTGATGAGACAACAGTAAGTTTAAGTGCAACAGATACAAATGAGGCAGCAGGAACAGTAACATTTACAGCTACATTATCAAACCCAGTATTAGCAGGTGATGATCCAGTTATAGTACATACAGAGTTAGGTGATATCACAATTACAAGTGGAACAACAGGAACACTAGAAGTAACAAACCCAAATACAGAAGATGTATATAATGATGCAAGTACATTAGATAATTCAATTACAAGTGTAGAGGGTGGAAACTTTGAACAATTAACACCATCTACAGATACAGTAACAGCAAATATAGCTGATACAATAGATGCTACAAAAGTAACACTTACAGCAACAGACAGTGTAGAAGCAGGTGAAGATATAACATATACTGCAAGTGTAGATAATACACCAGAGACAGATTTAGTAATCACATTAAGTAATGGAGCAGAGATTACAATCGAAGCTGGAAAAACTACTGGAAGTGTAACAGTAGCAAGTTCTGATGATGTATATGGACAAACAGATGGAACAACAGAGAACGTATCAATCACAGGAACTACTGGTGGAAATTATGAAAGCCTAGATACAAGTGATACAGCAACAACAACTGTAACAGAGCCAACAGCTGATGAGACAACAGTAAGTTTAAGTGCAACAGATACAAATGAGGCAGCAGGAACAGTAACATTTACAGCTACATTATCAAACCCAGTATTAGCAGGTGATGATCCAGTTATAGTACATACAGAGTTAGGTGATATCACAATTACAAGTGGAACAACAGGAACACTAGAAGTAACAAACCCAAATACAGAAGATGTATATAATGATGCAAGTACATTAGATAATTCAATTACAAGTGTAGAGGGTGGAAACTTTGAACAATTAACACCATCTACAGATACAGTAACAGCAAATATAGCTGATACAATAGATGCTACAAAAGTAACACTTACAGCAACAGACAGTGTAGAAGCAGGTGAAGATATAACATATACTGCAAGTGTAGATAATACACCAGAGACAGATTTAGTAATCACATTAAGTAATGGAGCAGAGATTACAATCGAAGCTGGAAAAACTACTGGAAGTGTAACAGTAGCAAGTTCTGATGATGTATATGGACAAACAGATGGAACAACAGAGAACGTATCAATCACAGGAACTACTGGTGGAAATTATGAAAGCCTAGATACAAGTGATACAGCAACAACAACTGTAACAGAGCCAACAGCTGATGAGACAACAGTAAGTTTAAGTGCAACAGATACAAATGAGGCAGCAGGAACAGTAACATTTACAGCTACATTATCAAACCCAGTATTAGCAGGTGATGATCCAGTTATAGTACATACAGAGTTAGGTGATATCACAATTACAAGTGGAACAACAGGAACACTAGAAGTAACAAACCCAAATACAGAAGATGTATATAATGATGCAAGTACATTAGATAATTCAATTACAAGTGTAGAGGGTGGAAACTTTGAACAATTAACACCATCTACAGATACAGTAACAGCAAATATAGCTGATACAATTACACCTATTGACGTGACAGTAACAGCAGTTGCAACTGCTCCAAAAGTTATTGATGTTGATACTGAGTTTGGTGAAGCTACGGGTATTAATGTAACTGCTTATGATGTATATGGCAATGAAGGGAACTTAGCAATTGTTAAAGGAACAAACCATGATGGTTTTGGTGTTCAAGGAAATACATCAGGTTCAGGAGCAAGTTCAGAGTTAGGTCATGGATATAATGGAGTTAGTGAAAAAATAGTTTTTGATTTTACTAATGATGCTGATTCATTAGATGTAGCTTTTGCTTGGAGACATAACGGTGAAACTGCTAAAGTTACATTTTTTAATGATACAGAAGAGTTAGGGTATGCAGAAGTTACTGGAGGTGGTTCTAGTACAGATGCGACTGTTAATTATTATGATGTAAATGGTAACTTGATTAAATCTGTTCAAGCTCAAGGTGGAACTGATAGAGTTGATTTATCTTATACTTTTGAATTTCCAGATGCAAATGGTGAACCAACAGCATTTGATAAAGTTGAGTTTAGTGCACCAGGACATGATGATGATTATTTAATAAATGAAATTTCATATACAGAAGTTATTGATCCTGAAATTACAGATATTAATACATCTGAAGGTAAAGTTACATTTAATATTCAAGTAGATGAAAACTATCCACCTCAAGGACAAGCAAAAGCTATTGTTGAAGTAAATGGTCAAGAGTATGAGGTTGATTTAAATGCTACTGGAAGAGGTGCTTTAACTGTTGATGCAAAAGATTTTGATGATTTATCTGATATTAATATTGTTGTAAAAGAGATTGTTGGTGGAAATTATGAAAAAGTAAATGGAACTGATAGTTCATTTGATTTAAGTGACTCTTTCAAAGATGATTTAAGTTCAACAAATGATAATATTGTTGTAACAGAAGATACAACATATGTATTAACAGAGACAGATTTTGGTGAGCTTGGAAAAGATGTAAGAGAGTTTAAAATAACACAAGTTCCTGAAAATGGAACTTTATACTATAAAGTAACAAGTGGACAAACTGTAATAGATAAAGAGGGTAATACTTATGTGGTTACAGAAGATACAACTATTGAAATTGCAGAAAATCAAGTTATCTCTCTAGCTGATATTGCTTCTGGAAAAGTTATTTTTGAACCTGATTCAAATAGTGATGAAGATGGTAGTTTTAAATTTGAAGTTTCAGATGGAACTACATGGCATGATGAAGAGTACACAACATCAGTTGAAGTAAAAGCAGTAGCAGATGCGCCAACTGCTTCAATCAATGTTAGTAATGCAACTGTAATAATTGATAATTCAGACTTTGATTATGACAATTATGTACAAGAGTTGAAAGATAATTCTGATACATATATTGAAGGTACTGAATCACATGGTGATAATTTATCAGCAGGTAGATTTAACAATACTGATGATTTTATTGATGGAAAAGACTTATCTGATAATATGATAGGTTATGATGGGGATGATGTATTCTTAGGACAAGAAGGAGATGACTCTATTTATGGAGGACATGAAGGAGCATTACCTTCTGTTTCAGATGGAACAGATACTGTAATATATAGAGGTAATTTTGATGATTATAATATTACATTTATTACTGAGGGTTCAAATGTTAGAATAAATGTAATTGATACTAGATATGATGCATCAAAAGGTTGGTCTCATCCTGACAATCAAGGTTTAGATACTTATGAAATGGGTGATAATTTATATAGTATTGAAAAATTAGTATTTAAAGATGGTGTTTATGATGTTATTGATGGAGAACTTGTAAAAGAGGGAACAAAAACATTTGAGTATGATGTAGATATTAGTGCTGCATTAACTGATACAGATGGAAGTGAAACATTAAGTGTAAAAATTGATGGAGTTCCTGAGGGTGCAACACTTGAAAGTATAGATGATACTTATACTATTACAAAAAATAGTGATGGTTCATATAGTGTAGAAGTTCCAGCAGATTCAACATCTATAAGTGACAATTTAAAATTAAAAGTTCCTGAAGATAGTGCAGGTGATTTTAATCTAACTATTACAGCAAGAGCAAGTGAATCAAATGATAATGAAGATGGAACAAACTATAAAGAAACAACAAACAGTGATGCAGTTCCTTTTGCACAAGATGAATCACAAGTATTGGATTTTGGAGATACATATAGTAAAACAGATGAAAATATTGTAATTGTTTTAGATATTTCAGGAAGTATGGATGATTATGTTCAACAAGAAGACGGTTCATGGATAACTAGATTACAATTAGCAAAAGATGCTTTACAAAATATGATAGATACATATAAAGAGTTCTCTAATGTAAAAATTAATTTAACTTCTTTTGCAAGAACTGCAGATGATTTAGATGATTCAACATATGTAGATGGTGAGTGGGTATCTCCTATTGATGGTTGGTATAGTCCAGAAGATGCATTAAAAGTTATAAATAAATTTGATGCAGGTGGTGGTACAAACTATGAAGATGCACTAGAAGAGACATATTCAAACTATACTCCTCCTACAAATGGAGAAAAAGCAACAGTTTATTTCATCTCTGATGGTAAACCAAGTGTTGAAAATAATGATGGTTGGTATGATGAATATGGAATTATTGATAGTAAATACTTAGAAAACTGGAAAGACTTTTTAGAAAACAATGCTAAAGAGTTAAATGTAATAGGAATAGGTAAAGGTATTACAGATACTACTTATTTAGATAAAGTTGCACAAGATGTTGGTAATGTAAAAACAAATGTGACAATCATAGAAGATGAAAATGATTTAAAAGATAGACTTGTTGAGAATGTTTATAAAAAAATTGAAGGAAATATTTTAGATAATATATCTGGAGGTGATGGTGAAATTTCTGTTGAGTCAATTGTTGTAGATGGAAATAGCTATACAATAGATGATGCATCAAATAATATTGTTACAATTTTAACTAGTTCAGGAGCTACTTTAGATTTTAATTTTCAAACAGGGGATTATAGCTTTGGTGGAAAATTTAATGATATAAAAGAGTTTACAGAAAGCTTTGTAGTAAATACTCAAGATGAAGATGGAGATAAAGCAAGTGTAAAAGTAAACATTAATATTGAAAATAATATTGATGATACTGTAACTACTCCAAGATTAGATTTTAGTGTAGAAGATAATGGTAGTCAAGTAATTAGTCATGATTATGATGTTACAAAAGATAATAGTGATTATTATGGAGAAAGATATACAAATGAGGCTGAGTATATAAAATATAATGATGATGTAAAAGGTACAGTTCAAACATTTGGTGGAGATGATGTTGTTTATGTTGGAGATGACATTAAAAGTAGAGGTGCTATATATCTAGGTAATGGAGATGACTTTATTACAGTTGAAGATAAAGTTTCTGGTTATGTATTTGGTGGAGAAGGTAATGATTCAATATATTTAAAAGATTATACATATAGTGATTATTATTACAATAAAGATTATATTCAAAATCATATTAAAGATTTTGAAAACATTAAATTTAAAGATGGTCATATCATAGGTGATTCAAATGCATTTAATAGTTCACCAATGAGTACAACTATTTATAATTATACTATTGTATTAGCAGCTGTATTAGCTGACAAAGATGGAAGTGAAACATTGTCAAATATTACAATTGAAAATTTACCTTCATCAATTACTAGTATAAAAGATAGTAGTGGAAATGAGTATACTGTTTCTAATGGAACAGTATCTTTACCATCAAATGAAGGTACACAACAAGAATACACGGTTGTATCATCAACAGAATTATCTAGTACAGAAATTAATTCAATGAAAGCAAGTGTAACTTCAACAGAGTCTTTTGATGGCGAAGAAAAAACTACTTCAACAACTGCAAAACTTGAAGTAGAAGAGTCTTCAAATATGATTGGAACTGATGCGGATGAAAAATTTGATTCTCATGGTTCAAATGCAAATATTAATGCAGGCGCAGGAGATGATGAAATTGTTTATCATGAGGGTGATATTATTGATGCAGGTGAGGGTGAAGATACTTTAAAAGTACTAACTGATGAAGATATAGATCTTTCAAATATAGCACCAAAAGTTGATAATATTGAAGCCATTGATTTAACAAATGATTTAGCAAATCATATTATTGTTGATGAACAAAGTATTGAAGATTTAACTGATGATGAAAATATCTTGAAAATATTTGGTGATGAGTCTGGTGAAGATAGTGTTAGGCTTGAGGGGAATTGGACAAAATCAGATGGGCAAATTTCAGATGATGATGGTAATACATTCAATGTTTATGAGGGAACTACAAGTGGAACTTCAAATATCAAAATTCTAATTGATGAGGATGTTTCAGTTGATCCTGATATTTAAAAAAGAAGAAGTTTAAACTTCTTCTTTTGATTTTTTAAGTTTAATTGCTTCATATTTTTTTTAAAGCTTTTTAGATATAATTGGCACTACTTTAAAAAAACTCCAACAATATAGGAAAATTATGTCGAAAGAACTACTCCAAAAACAAGCTAATACAATTAGATTTCTAGCTGCTGATATGGTTCAGCAAGCAAACTCAGGGCATCCAGGTGCACCAATGGGACTTGCTGATATTGCAACAGTATTAAGTAATCACTTAAATATTAATCCTTCAAATGACAAATGGTTAAATAGAGATAGATTAGTATTTAGTGGTGGTCATGCAACAGGACTTGTGTATTCACTTCTTCACTTATGGGGATTTGATGTAAGTATTTCAGATATTAAGAATTTTAGACAGCATAACTCTAAAACACCAGGTCATCCAGAGTATGGACATACACATGGTATTGAGATTACAACTGGTCCTTTAGGTCAAGGTATTGCAAATGCTGTTGGTTTTTCTATGGCTTCAAAATATGCACAAAATATTTTAGGAAAAGATGTTATAAATCATAAAGTTTATTGCTTATGTGGAGATGGGGATTTACAAGAGGGTATTTCTTATGAAGCATGTGCAACTGCTGGGCATTTAAACTTAGATAACTTAGTAGTTATTTATGACTCAAACTCTATTACAATTGAGGGAGATACTTCTATTTCATGGAGTGAAAATGTTAAAAAAAGATTTGATGCTATTAATTTTGATGTAATTGAGATTGATGGACATAACTTTACTCAAATTGACAATGCAATAACAAAAGCAAAAGAAGCAACTAAACCTGTTCTAATTATTGCAAAAACTGCTATTGGAAAAGGTGCTGCAACTTTAGAGGGAAGTCACCATACACATGGGGCACCTTTAGGTGAAGATGAGATAAGAGCTTCTAAAGAAAAAGCAGGATTTAATCCAGATGAAAAATTTGTTGTTCCTTATGATATTAAAGGTGCATTTGATAAATTAATCAAAGGTGTTGAAGCTGAAAATGCTTGGAATGAGTCTTTAAGTGAAGAGATAAAAACAAAAATAGAAGAGCTTAAAAATCCAAATTTTGATAATATTGAGTATCCAAAGTTTGAAGAGGGTTCAAGTGTAGCGACAAGAGGTTCAAATCATAAAATTTTAAATGCAATTGCAAAAGCAATTCCAGGATTTTTAGGTGGAAGTGCAGATTTAGCTCCATCAAATAAAACTGAACTTTTAGATATGGGTGATTTTCCAACTGGAAGAAATATACATTTTGGAATAAAAGAGCATGCCATGGCATCAATTTGTAATGCAATGAACTTATATGGTTTATTTAGAGTTTACAGTGCAACATTTTTTGTATTTTCTGATTATTTAAAACCAGCTGCAAGAATTGCTGCACTTGCAAGTATTCCTCAACATTTTATTTGGACACATGATTCTATTGGAGTTGGTGAAGATGGTCCAACACATCAACCAATTGAACATTTATCACAATTTAGAGCTTTACCAAATTTTTATGTATTTAGACCTGCTGATGCTAATGAAAATATTGATTGTTGGAAAATAGCATTGAAATTAAAAGCACCAAGTGCTTTTGTTTGTTCAAGACAAAATTTAGAAGTATTAAAATCAAAAAAAGAGTTTGGTGATGTATCAAACGGTGGATACTTACTTAAAAAAAGAGAAGGTGCAACTGTTACTATTATGGCTAGTGGTAGTGAAGTAATGCTTGCTCTTAAAACAGGTTGTGCTTTAGAAAAAGATGGTATTTTAGCAAATATTGTTTCTGTTCCTTGTTTTGATTTACTTCTTGAGCAAGATAAAGAGTATATTTCAAATATTATTGATAAAAATACAAAAGTATTTGCCGTAGAAGCAGCAAGAGGCTTAGAATACTACAAATATGCAGATGTAGTTTATGGCATGGATACATTTGGTGCAAGTGCTCCTGCAAATAAGTTATTTGAAGATTTTGGTTTTACAATTGATTCATTAACACAAAAGATTAAAAAAGACTTATAAAATAATATAAGGTAGTAAAAAATCTTTTTACTACCTTAATTTAAATTAAACAGACTTATTTCTACTTTTTTCCACTTTTTACTCTAAAATATCAAAATTAATTAAAATTTTTAAAAAAACTTACAAAAAAACGCAAAAAATACCTTTTATGTCATACTTTTCTTATAAAATTACTTAATTTAAAAAAATAAGTACTTTATAAGGTTACTTGGAGGTAATTATGGAAAAGGTAATTGAAGCATATACAGGTGTAACTACTCAAGGTAAAAAGAGTAGAACTCCTGCAAAAATGGATGTGTGGTTGACTGCTACTGGTGTAGTTTTAGCACTTTTTATGATGGGGCATATGTTGTTTGTATCAACAATACTTCTTGGAAAAGATGTAATGCACGCAGTAACAAAGGCTTTCGAGTTAGATTTTATATTTGAAGGTGGAATTCCTGCTGTTGTAAGTTTTTTTGTATTAGCTATAACAATTGTATTTATAATACATGCAATTTTAGGGTTAAGAAAATTTCCTACTAGTTATAAAACATATATCAAAATAAAAGAACATGCAAAAATGATGAAACACAATGATACATCAATGTGGATGTTTCAATGGGTAAGTGGATTAATCATGATGTTTGCAGCAATGATTCACTTATTTATTATGTTTACTCAACCTCAAAATATTGGTCCATTTGGATCAGCATATAGAGTTGTTGAAGATCATATGTGGTTACTTTATGTTGTTTTATTAATCTGTGTTGAGATTCATGGTTCTGTTGGATTATACAGAGCTGCTATGAAATGGGGTTGGTTTGATGGCGAAAACCCAAAAGCAACAAGAGCTAAAATGTTAAAAGTTAAAAAATTATTAAGTGTTGTATTTTTAACTTTAGGAGTTGTAACTTTACTTGCATATATTAAAATTGGATTAGAAAATGATATTGCACCAGGACAAAAGTATCAACCAACAAATAGTTCAAAAATTATAAACAATTAAAGGTTAGATTATGAAGATTAAATATTGTGATGCATTAGTAGTTGGTGGAGGTTTAGCAGGTCTTAGGGCTGCTGTTGCTGCTGCTGATAAGGGATTAAGTACGACAGTATTAAGTTTAGTTCCTGTAAAAAGATCTCATAGTGCTGCTGCACAAGGTGGTATGCAAGCTAGTTTAGGTAATGCAAAAATGAGTGAAGGTGATAATGAAGATGTTCACTTTTCTGATACTGTAAAAGGTAGTGACTGGGGATGTGATCAAGAAGTTGCAAGAATGTTTGTAACAACTGCACCAAAAGCAATTAGAGAATTAGCATCTTGGGGTGTGCCTTGGACAAGAATTAGAAAAGGTAACCATGAAGCAGTTATTAATACTAAAAAAACAAACATTTTTGAAGATGATAATAAACATGGTTTAATTAACTCAAGAGACTTTGGTGGAACAAAAAAATGGAGAACATGTTATACAGCTGATGCAACTGGGCATACAATGCTTTTTGCTGTTGCAAATGAAGCTTTAAAAAATGATGTTAATATTGAAGATAGAAAAGAAGCAATTGGACTTATTCATAAAAATAATAGATGTTATGGAGCAATTGTTAGAGATTTAATTACAGGTGATGTTGTAGCATATGTTTCAAAAGGAACATTAATAGCAACAGGTGGATATGGTAGAGTTTATGAAATTACTACTAATGCAGTAATCTGTGAAGGGATTGGTACTGCTATTGCACTAGAAACTGGAGTTGCAAAACTTGGAAATATGGAAGCTGTACAATTTCACCCAACACCATTATTCCCATCAGGTATTTTATTAACTGAAGGTTGTAGAGGTGATGGAGGTGTTCTAAGAGATGTTGATGGACACAGATTTATGCCAGATTATGAACCTGAGAAAAAAGATCTTGCAAGTAGAGATGTTGTTTCTAGAAGAATGATGGAACACATTAGAAAAGGAAAAGGTGTTGATTCACCTTATGGAAAACACTTATGGTTAGATATCTCTATTTTAGGAAGAGATCATATTGAAAGAAACCTAAGAGATGTACAAGAAATTTGTGAATATTTTGCAGGAATTGATCCAGCTGATGAGGGACAAAAAGGTTGGGCACCAGTTCATCCAATGCAACACTACTCAATGGGTGGTATTAGAACAAAACCAACAGGAGAATCTCCTACATTAAAAGGTCTTTTTAGTGCAGGTGAAGCAGCATGTTGGGATATGCATGGATTTAATAGACTTGGAGGAAACTCTGTATCTGAAACTGTTGTTGCAGGTATGATTGTAGGTAACTACTTTGCAGATTTTTGTAAAGATAATGAGATAGATATTGATACAAAAACTATTGAAGATGCAGTTGCTAAAAAAGAGAACTATATTAAACAATTAGTATCTTTAAATGGAACAGAAAATATTTTTAAAATTAAAAATAGAATGAAGAAAATAATGCAAGATTATGTTGGTATTTTTAGAGATGGAAATGGTTTAGAAAAAGCAGTTAAAGAGTTAGAAGAGCTTTATATTAAATCAAGAAATATCTCTGTTGAAAATAAACAACTAACTGCAAACCCTGAGTTAGAAGAAGCATATAGAGTTCCAATGATGCTTAAAGTTGCACTTTGTGTAGCAAAAGGTGCACTTGATAGAACTGAAAGTAGAGGGGCACATACAAGAGAAGATTATCCAAAAAGAGATGATGCAAATTGGTTAAAAAGAACTCTAACTTCATGGGAAGAGGGTAATACAATGCCAACTGTTGAATATGAAGAGTTAGATATTATGAAAATGGAAATACCTCCTGGATTTAGAGGGTATGGTGCTAAGGGTATGATTATAGAAAATGAATTATCAGCAGTAAGACAAGCACAAGTTGATGAGTTAACTGACAAATTAGAATCTGATGGTAAAGATAGATATCAAATTCAAGATGCTCTTATGCCTTTTCCTTTACAAGAAGAGTATAAAAGAAAAAATAAAAGATTAGGAGTTAAGTAATGGCACGGCAATTAACAATTAGGGTATTAAGATATGACCCACAAAGTGGAGATAGTAAACCATATTTCAAAGATTATAAGATTGAAGAAACAGATAGTATGACTATTTATTTAGCTTTAACATATATAAGAGAAAATATGGATGCAGGTTTGAGTTTTGATTTTGTTTGTCGTGCTGGTATTTGTGGTAGTTGTGCCATGATGATCAATGGAAGACCAAAATTAGGGTGTAGATCATTAACAAAAGATTTTGAAGATGTAATTACTCTTTTACCTCTTCCTACATTTAAACTAATCAAAGATTTATCTGTAAATACAGGTGAGTGGATGGATGGTATGAGTAAAAGAGTAGAATCTTGGATTCATACATCAAAAGAGTTTGATATCTCTAATCTTGAAGAGAGAATTGAACCAGATGTTGCAGATGAAGTATTTGAACTTGATAGATGTATTGAGTGCGGATGTTGTGTTGCAGGTTGTGGAACAAAACTTATTAAAGAAGATTTTGTTGGTGCAGTTGGTCTTAATAGAGTTGCAAGATTTGAATGTGACCCTCATGATGAAAGAACAATTGATGATTATTATGAATTAGTTGGTGATGATAATGGAATATTTGGATGTATGACTCTTCTTGGTTGTGAGGATACTTGTCCAAAACATCTTCCTTTACAAAATAAAATAGCATATATGAGAAGAAAGCTAGCTACTATAAAAGAGTAGAAGACAACCAGCATAGAAAAGCTTATCCCATCAAGCTTTTCTATTTTAATAATTTTGGATGTATAGCTCCTGGCTGTGAGTTTGCTTATCCAATAGTAACCTTGATATTTTTACGGGAAATGATAGGTTTATTAGTAAAATGACTATTTTTATAAAATAGTCGCCATCCTGAACTTATAAAAACTAATGTTTAATTAACGTAGTAGTAATATTAACTAGTATAACGCTCTAATAATACTAGACCTTAAATAATAATGCTCATTCATTTACTATAAAAAAGCACAAAACAGCCCAGACTCTCATTTTTTATCCTTATATTTAAAAAAAGTAAAAAAAAAGTAAATAAAATGAATGCTTATTCATAAAAAATCACTTTTAGTTCATTTTGGACTTATAGAATTACATTAAGTAAAAAATTAAAGCCTATTTTAAAGTATATGATGACAGACTTTAATTTTCAAATTAATTTAAAGGACATATTATGAGTAAAAGAATGGAGCACGATTTAATCGGTGAACGAGAAATAGATAATGAGTTTTATTATGGAGTACAAACAGCAAGAGCTCAAGATAACTTTCATATTACAGGTGTAACATTATCTCAATTCCCTACATTTATTATTTCACTTGCACAAGTGAAAAAAGCTTGCGCATTAGCAAACTATAATTTAAAACTATTAGAAGAGAACAAAAAAAATGCAATATGTGAAGCTTGCGATGAGATTATAAATGGTTCTTTACATGAACACTTTGTTGTTGATGTTATTCAAGGTGGAGCGGGAACTTCTACTAATATGAATGCAAATGAAGTAATTGCAAATAGAGCTTTAGAAATTTTAGGACATGAAAAAGGTGAATATGATTTCTTACATCCAAATAATGATGTAAATAAATCACAATCAACAAATGATGCTTATCCAACAGCTTTTAGAATTGCACTTTTTGAAAAACTATATGAACTAGTAGATTCAATGAAAGTTTTAAGAAAATCTTGCATGAAAAAAGCAGATGAATTTAAAGATGTTATTAAAATGGGAAGAACACAACTTCAAGATGCTGTTCCTATGACATTAGGACAAGAGTTTCATACATATGTAACTATGATTGATGAAGATATTGAAAGATTAATTGGAGCACAACAACTTGTAAGAGAGATGAATTTAGGTGCAACTGCAATTGGTACTGGTATTAACTCTCACCCAGAATATGCACATGAAGTAGAACAAAGATTACAAGAAGTAACTGGAAGACCATTTGTAACAGCAAAAGATTTAGTTGAAGCAACACAAGATACAGGTGCTTATGTACAAATCTCTGGAGTATTAAAAAGAGTTGCTATTAAAATTTCTAAAATTTGTAACGATTTAAGACTTTTAAGTAGTGGACCAAGAACTGGAATTAATGAGATTAACCTTCCTGCAATGCAACCTGGTTCATCAATTATGCCAGGTAAAGTAAATCCAGTTATCCCTGAAGTTGTAAATCAAGTTGCATTCCAAGTAATTGGAGCAGATGTTACTATTACAATGGCAAGTGAGGGTGGACAACTACAACTTAATGTATTTGAACCTGTAATCGCATATAACTTATTTAATTCAATTAATATGATGAAAAATGCATTTGAAACATTATCAGAAAAATGTGTTGATGGAATTACTGCAAATGAAGAGCATTGCAAAAATTTAGTTCTAAATAGTATTGGTTTAGTAACTGCACTTAATCCTTATATTGGATATGAAAATTCAACAAATGTTGCAAAAGAAGCTTTAGAATCTGGAAGATCAGTTTATGATATTGTATTAGAAAAACAACTTTTAACGCAAAGTGAACTTGAAGAGATTATTAGACCAGAAAATATGATTAAACCAAGAATTAAATAATTATTTACAGTATCAAATAACTCACAAGGAGGACGTTATGTTATTTTTAGAAATATTAGTAGTGTTAGGCGCTATTTATATGGGGGCTAGAATAGGTGGAATTGGAATTGGGTATGCAGGTGGACTTGGAGTATTAATCCTTTGTCTTTTCTTTGGTTTAGAACCAGGTAGTATACCAATCGATGTTATTTTAATTATCATGTCAGTTATTGCAGCAATTGCAGCAATGCAAATTGCAGGTGGGTTAGATTATATGGTAAAAATTGCAGAGGATATTTTGAGAAAAAATCCTAAGCATATTACTTATTTAGCGCCAGCAGTTACTTATTTTATGACATTACTTGCAGGTACAGGACATACAGCATATTCAACGCTTCCTGTAATTGCAGAAGTTGCAAAAGAACAAGGTATCAGACCATCAAGACCTTTAGGTATTGCAGTTGTGGCATCACAAATTGCGATTACTGCTTCTCCAATTTCAGCAGCAGTAGTATTTTTTAGTGGAATTATTGAGCCTTTAGGAGTTGGATATATTGAGTTATTAGCGATTGTTATTCCTACAACATTTGCAGCTTGTATGATTACAGCTTTTGTAAGTAACTTTTTAGGAAAAGACTTAAAAGACGATCCTGTTTATCAAGATAGAATGAAAAAAGGTTTAGTTAAATTAAGAGGTGAAACAAAAGTAGAGATTAAAAAAGGTGCAAAACTATCAGTTGGTATCTTTATTCTTACAATTATCTCTGTTGTAACTTATGCTACTTTAATTAGTAATAAAGTTGGAATTATTCAAGATCCATCACTTCCAAGAAATGCCGCTATTATGGTATTTATGTTAACTTGTGCTGCTATTATTACAATGGCTTGTAAAGTTGATTCTGGAAAAGTTATTACTGCATCAACATTCCAATCAGGTATGAGTGCTTGTATTTGTGTACTTGGTGTTGCTTGGTTAGGGACTACATTTGTAGGAGCTCATATTGATGAGATTAAAGGTTTTGCAGGTAATTTATTAAATAATTATCCTTGGATGTTAGCAATTACTTTATTCTTCGCAAGTATGCTTTTATATTCTCAAGGTGCAACAACAAAAGCATTAATGCCAGCAGCATTAGCTTTAGGTGTTGATCCTGTTACTGCAATTGCATCATTTGCAGCAGTTAGTGCATTATTTGTATTACCAACTTATCCAACGCTACTTGCAGCTGTTGAGATGGATGACACAGGTTCAACTAGAATTGGTAATTTAGTATTCAACCACCCATTTATGATACCAGGAGTTGTAGCTATTGCTCTTAGTGTTATATTTGGATTTATCTTCGCTGGAATAATTATCTAAGCAAAATATCTTCAATGCATACAAGATCGGTTCTTGTATGCATTTTTTTTAAGTATCATGTTAACTTTTTAAAGTTTATTATCCAATTACAATCAAATAAAAGGAGATTGTCATGAAGAAATTATTAAAATCAGTTGCGTTATTTGCCTTTGTAGGTACATCAGTACTTTTAGCTAAACCAAATATTACTATCTTAGCTACAGGTGGAACTATTGCAGGAGCAGGTGAGTCTTCTACAAAAAGTTCATATTCAGCAGGTGCAGTTACAGTTGATAAGTTAATCTCAGCTGTTCCTTCAATTAAAGAATTAGCAAATATAAAAGGTGAGCAAATATCAAATATTGGTTCACAAGAGATGAATGATAAAGTGTGGATTAAACTTGCAAAAAGAGTTAACACATTACTTAAAAAAGATGATGTTGATGGTGTTGTAATTACTCATGGTACAGATACTATGGAAGCAACATCTTATTTTCTTGATTTAACTGTAAAAAGTAAAAAACCAATCGTTTTTGTTGGAGCTATGAGATCAGGTTCATCTATGAGTGCTGATGGTCCAATGAATATTTTCAATGCTGTTAATGTAGCAATCGATAAACAAACAGCTGGTAAAGGTGTTGTTGTTGTAATGAATGATGAAATTCATAGTGCAAGAGAAGTTACAAAAGTTAATACATCAAGAGTAAATGCTTTTGCTTCACCAAATACTGGAAAAATTGGTACTGTTTATTATGGAAATGTTCATTATTATATGAATCCAACTAGAAAACATACATATAATTCAGAATTTAATATTGAAAAAATCAATTCTTTACCAAGAGTTGAGATTTTATATGCACACTCTAATGATAGTGATATTTTTGTAAATGCAGCAGTAAAAGCAGGTGCAAAAGGTATTATTCATGCAGGTATGGGTAATGGTAACTTATATCCAAGTACTCAAGAAGCTTTAGGTAAAGCTGTAAAAAAAGGTATTGTTGTTGCAAGAACTTCAAGAGTAGGTAGTGGTAGAACAAACTTACATGGTGAAGTAAATGATGAAAAATATGGTTTTATTGCAACAGATAATTTAAATGCACAAAAAGCAAGAATTTTATTAATGCTTGGACTTACTAAAACAAATGATAAAAAAGAATTACAAAAAACTTTTTTTGAATATTAAGATAAACAAAGAGATTTTTCTCTTTGTTTACTGTCATGATAATATTTTAATGTTATAATTTAAAATATTAAAAAAAAGGCTTAATATTGAGAAAATCTATATTTATACTACTAAGTACTTTTCTACTACTAAATACTTTAACTACTACATTATTTGCAAAAGAGATTAAAAATGTTTTGATAATAAATTCTTATCACAAAGGCTTTGAATGGAGTGATAGAGTAATTATGGGTATGGAAGACTTTTTTTATACTACAAATATTGATGCAAATGTTTTGTATATGGATTCAAAAAGAATCGCCTCAGAAAATTACTTTGACAAACTAACAGAACTTTACGATCTTCAATTAAAAAAACACAAATATGACTTAGTTGTTGCAGTTGATAAATTTGCATATGCTTTTATCTTGCAAAATATTAAAGAATTAGATATTACTCAACCTATATATTTTATAGGATTAGAACAATACTCAAAAAAAGAAATAAAAGATTATAATCTTGAAAAACAAGTTAGTGGAATGCTTGAAAAAAGAGAGATTAAAACAAACATAAAAATTATAAAAAGAGTATACCCTTCTTTAAAAAAATTATATATCTTAAACGATCAAAGTGCAAATGGTGATGATTCAAATAAATTCATTAAAGAAGCCATAAAAGAAATAAAAGGTAAGTTTGAAATTGAATATATTAGAAAAATCGAGTTTGATGCTTTAATAAATAAATTTTCAAAATATAAAGAGAATGAAGCACTATTTTTTGTAAGATTTTACAATGATAGTACTGGAAAATTATATCCAAATTATGAAATTGCTTCATTTATAAAAAATGCAAAGATTCCAGTATTTATCACTGATGATTTGTTTATAAAAAAAGGTGCAATTGGAGGTAAACTAGTTGATATAAAACAACTAGGAAGAAACTCTGCAAAAGAGATAAAAAAGATTATGGAAAATAAAAATAATATTGTAAGTATTAAAACTGATGATAGTTATAACTATATTTTTGATTATGAAAAAGTAAAAGAGTTTAATATAAATCCAAATTTGCTAAATGAAAAAATCAAATATGTAAATGAACCTTTGTCTTTTTTTGAAAAAAATCGGCTTTTTATTGATTTTGTTTTTATAATCTCTCCTTTTTTAGTTTTTCTAATCTTAGGCTTAATTCATAACTTATACTTAAGAATAAAAAGTTCAAAAAAGTTAAAACAAAGAATGCAATTTGATAAGGTTTTATTAGACTCAATAAAAAGTCCTATTGTATGGGAAGATGATAAGGGATTTATTGTTGATTCAAATGCAAAATTTGACGAACTTTTAGAAATGAGTACAAATATAATTGAAGGAAAACAATTAAAAGATTTTATAGAAAATAGAAATGTTAAAAAACTTTTAAATTTATTAAAAACATTTGTAGATAAAAACTGTTTTGAAAGTAATGCAATAGTTTTAAAATCAAAAGATAATAAAGAACATATTTATATGATTGATCAAACAGATTATACAGAAGATATTTATAGAACAAGTGGTACAGTAGTTGTATTTACTGATGTTACAAAAGAAAAACTTGCATTAAGAGAGAAAATAAAGAATCAAGAGTTTATGATACAACAATCAAAGTTAGCAGAGATAGGAGAGATATTTTCATCAATTGCGCACCAATGGAAGACACCACTTTTAGAGATAACAACAATAGCACAAGAACAAATATATTCAACAGATAAAAAGATAATAGATGAAGAGAATAATGCATTTGTAAATGATATCATGGTACAAGTTAGATATATGGGTGAAACAATAAGTGATTTTCAAAACTTTATAATGCCCTCAACAAGAAAAGTCACATTTAATATATCAGAAGCAGTTACAAAGATGTTAGAAATAATAAATCATAATATAAAATATAATTATATAAAGACAAATGTACAAGTACAAGAAGATGCAAATTTAAATATTTTAGGTTATAAAAATGAACTTATGCAAATACTGTTAAATATAGTAAATAATGCAAAAGATTCAATAGTAAAAAGAAGAAAAGAGAAAAGAATAAAAGAAGGAATAATAAATATAGATATAAAAAATATCCAAAATGATGTATTAATTCAAATAGAAGATAATGGCGGAGGAATACCAAAAGAACATATTAATAATATATTTAAACCTTACTATACAACAAAGGAGAATGGACATGGTATAGGGCTATATATGGCAAAACTTATAATTGAAGATAAAATGGATGGCACAATTGAAGTTGAAAATACTAATAATGGAGCTATGTTTAGTATTAAGTTAGGAGCAAATTATGAAAATACTACTATTAGAAGATAATGAAAGGCTTGCTACATTAGTAGCCAATGCCTTAAAAAGTGAAAATTATATTGTTGATATATTTACAGATGGGGAGGAAGCACTTGATAATTGTACAAATGGTTATCAATGCTTAATTTTGGATATAAATGTTCCATCACTTGATGGAATTTCTGTTTTGGAATCTTTTAGATTATATAATTTAACAGTTCCTGTTATAATTATTAGTTCAAACTATGAACTTGATAAGATTCAAACTTCTTATGAGATGGGATGTGATGATTATTTAAAGAAGCCTTTTTTTATGTATGAATTAATTCATAAAATTAAAAAACTTTGCCATAATGAAGCAAAACTATTAAAATTTAAAGATAATGCAGTATTTGATTATATAAAACACTCTTTAGTAAGAGATGATGAAGATATAAAATTAGCAAAAAAAGAGATTTTATTTTTAGAACTTTTAGGAAAAGATATAAATAGAGTATTTAGTTTTGATGAAATTGAAGAGTATGTATGGGAAGGGGAACCAACTACTTTAACAAATATTAGAGCCTTAGTTAAAAGATTAAGAAAAAAAATCCCAGAAGGATCTATAAAAATAGTAAAAGGATTAGGTTATTCTTTAGATCCAAATGAAGTTAAAATAGTACAAAAGTTAGATTAAAGTTTATTTCCTAGCACTTTTATAGTGCTAGGAAATTATTATTTCTCAATAAATCTTTTTTCTTCAACATCTTCTAAAATTGTTGTTGCAATTTTTTCTGTTTCTATAGCTATATCATTTGTTTGACTTGCTACACTTGCATTTTTTTGTGTTTGTTGGTCTAGTTGTGTTACTGCATCATTTATTTGAGTGATTCCTGATTCTTGTTCTTTACTAGCTGTTGTTATCTCATTAATCATTTCTGTTGATTTTCTGATATTTTCCAATAAATTATCATAACCTTTAATCATTTCTGAGCTTATGCTTTTACCTTCATTTGCTTTACTTGTCGCATTTTCTACTATTCTTTTTATTTCATTTGCAGCTTCTGCACTTCTACTTGCAAGGTTTCTTACTTCTGCTGCTACAACTGCAAAACCTTTTCCAGCTTCACCTGCTGTTGCTGCTTCTACTGCTGCGTTTAAACTTAAGATATTTGTTTGAAATGCTATTTGATCAATTACTGTTATTGCTTCTGCAACTGCTTGTGTTTGTTCATTCATCTCATCCATGGCAGTTGTAGTATCATTTGCCAAATTTTGTCCTGTTTTTGCAGAAGTTGATAACTCTTTTGCGTAATTACTCATTTTTGCTACATTTTCTGAGTTATTTATTATTGTACTTGTTATCTCTTCTAGTGCTGCTGCTGTTTCTTCTAAGTTTGAAGCAGATTCATTTGAAGAAGTACTTAAAATAGTTACTGTTTCTAGAAGACTTTTAGAGTTTTCTCTTAAGTTTATACCATTAGTTTTATTTTTAACTAACATTTCATTTATAGTATCAGCTAAAGAGTTAAGAGCAATAGCAACTTCACCTTTTGGATTTGAAATTCTATGTGTAAAGTTCATCTGTTTAAACTCTACTAAGGATTTATCTATTTCTATAAAGTTATTGTTTATTTTTGAAGAGATAGAATCAAGCATTTCATTTAGGTTTTGTTTTAAGTCCTCTAAACTTTTATTCTCTGTTTTTATAGTAACTCTATTTTCTAAATTCCCTGCATTTACTTCTGAAACAATATGTTTTACATTGTCGATTAATTTATAATCTTGGTCTAATAACTTATTTGTTTTTTCGATATTTTCATTTACAATAGTTGCCATTTGTCCTATTTCATCTTTTGTAATAATATCGATTCTTTCAGTATTGTCTTTTTCTTTATTTATATATTTGAAAAAATCCAATAAGCCATTTTGAAACTTATTTAAAGGTTTATTAATTTGATTATTTATAAAGAAAATAACAAATAGGGCTATAAGTACTGAAATAATAAAGGCAATTAAAACAATCCCAAAAACAATAGATAAAATTTTATCTGATGCTTCTTCTTCCATTGTTTTAATATGACCTTCAATTTTATCTGTATATACTCCTGTTCCTATCATCCATTGCCATGGATCAAAACCTGTGGCATAGCCTAATTTTTCTGACTCTTCATTACTTCCTGGTTTTGGGAAATCATATCTTACAATTGACCCACCTTCTTTAGCTGCATTTACTAACTCTTTTATAAAATAAATACCTTTTTTACTTTTTAGATTTATTATATTTTTACCTACTAACTCAGGTTTTGCTGGATGCATTAAGTTAGTACCTTCATAATCATAAATAAAGAAATATCCATTTTCACCAAACTTTAATTCAGATATTTCTTCTAAAGCTTTTTTCTTTAATGATTCAGATATATCATCTATATATGCACCTGTACCTATTATCCAATTAAAAGGTTTGAACATTCTTACATAAGATACTTTTTGTCTTGGTGGTTTATTAGGAACTGTTTGTTCATATGAAACTAGACCTTCGCCATTTTCAATTGCTAATTTAATAAAGTTTAGAATATGAGGTTTTGGATATCTTTTCCCCTCTTTTGTAGGATTTATTGGATGCTTTAAAACTATTGCATTTTCATTATAGACGAAAAAATAATCTTGATTTACTCCATATCTAGCTCCTGCAATAGCATCTAATAAAATTTTCTTTAATTCTTTATCTGGGACTTTACCACTTAATTCACTATAAAGCTTTTCTAAAATCTTAAATAAAAAATCTGTTTGTTTATCAAGGTTATTTTTTATATTTTCTTTTATTTTTTCAACATCAGATTGTTTATAATAGTTCTCAAGAATATTTTTTGCAAAGTTTGTATAAGAAGCTAAAGTTTCCTCTTCTACATTATAAGCAGTTTTCCTATAGTCTGCTATATTCTCTTTTGTTAAACTATTTAAAGAATGAATAGATTTTATTGCAATCATTGTTGCTACTGAAATTATAGTAAAAACTATAATTAGTATAAGCTTAGTTCTAATTGTCATGTTTTTCATGTTAAGTCCTTTTTGGCTTTATGCTTATAATTATACATTTTTTTTGCATAAATTCATAATTATACAGCTAGATTAGGACATTTTTAAGACTTTTATAGATGAGCTATTTTTTATTGATAGGAATAGTGAATTATTTCTCTTTTAACCATTTATAAATAGTGGCTCTTGATATATTTAATATATCGCATAAATATGATATTACATTTCTAATTGAAAAAATACCTTCACTATTTAAATACAAAATCAACTCTTTTTTTTCTTTTATTTTTAAATTTTTTAAATTTTTATTGTTAGTTTTTAAATAGTTATTTATTATTGTATTTGTGTGACTTTTCCAATCTTGTGTAAATAATAGATTTGGTTTTTCTTCACTGTTTTCTATATTTAAAAAATTCTTTAGTGAATGAAATATATTTTCAAATGTATTAATGTCAAAATTTATACACATTATTCCAATTACTTCATTATCTTCATCTCTTATTATAGAAGAAACTGTTTTTAATTTTTTACCATCTAAATTTACTTTTTCATAAGGACCTACAATATCTGATTTTAAAGATTTTATATCTTTTACATCATTTAGCATCTTATCGCCTACTTCTCTTTTTGAAAAGGCATTGCTAATATGAACTAGTTTCTCTTCATTTGTATCATGTAATACAACTTCAACATTTGGATAAAATAGTTTTGCAATTGCATCACAAGTTGTTTTATGTGTTTGTAGTTTTTTATTCATAAATGCATAATACTATAAAAGATACTTAAAATACAAAAAGTCTATATTATATTTATAAATTGACAAAATGTATATAAAAAAGTATAATTTTATTTTTTAAAGGATGGTAAATGTTAAAAGGAATAATTGTTTTACTTCTATTTCAATTTTTAGGTGAGTGCATAACTAAGTTATTTTCACTCCTTATTCCAGGCCCAGTAATAGGAATGATACTTTTACTTTTATTTTTAATGATAAGAAAAAGTAGTTTTAAAAGTTTAGATAATGCAGTATTTATTCATTTAAAATATCTTCCAATGCTTTTTATTCCAGCAGCAATGGGAATAATAACTCAAGCAGATATTTTGCAAAAAGAGTTTTGGGCAATATTGATTTCACTTGTTTTAGGAACAATTATAGCATTAGCTTTTAGTGCAAAACTTATGGATTATTTGACAGAAAAAAGAGCAAAAAATGAACTTTGATGCAGTAATACAATATATTCATACAACACCACTAACATGGCTTATTTTGACACTGGCTTCTTTTAAAATTGGAATTATTGTTTATGAAAAATTTAATAAAAATACTTTACTTCAACCAATAATAATAGCCTATGCTATTATTATGAGTGTGATTTTATTAACTAATACTTCTTATAAAGAGTATTTTGAAGGTGTTAAAATTATTCACTTTTTCTTAGGACCTGCTACTGTTGCTTTGGCTCTTCCTTTGTTTAATAATTTAAAGTATATTAAGTCTTTGTTTATTCCAATAATTGCCACACTTATTATTGCAGGAGTATTTTCTATTGCAATTGCAGTTGGATTACTTTGGGTTTTAGATGCAAAACTTGCAACAATTTTATCAATGACAACAAAATCAATAACAGCTCCAATTGCAATTATTACTTCTGAACAAATAGGAGCAATTCCTTCTTTAGCTGTTGGCTTTGTTATTATTACAGGAATTATTGGTGCACTATTAGGGACAATTATTTTTAAAGTCCTTAAAATTGAAAATGAAACTTCAAAAGGTTTTGCTCTTGGTTTAATTTCACATGGAATAGGAACAGCAAGAGCAATAGAAATAGGACAAAAAGCAGCTGCATTTTCTGCTCTTGCTATGGGTCTTAGTGGCATATTTACAGCAATTTTTTTGCCAATTGTTATTTCTTTTTTCAAATAAAGATAAAAGTAATTAATTTTTTACTCTATATATAGTATGCTTTGATATTAGATTTTACATAGGAAAAAAAATGTATCAAACCCGTAAGCGTACAAATAAAGGGCTAAGATGACCCTTCTTATTGTATATTTACTAATAGCAATATTAGTATCATTTTTATGTTCTGTTTTAGAAGCAGTTTTACTTTCAAGTACGAGTAGTTATATAGAATCTTTATCAAAAAAAGATGATTCAAAAGCAATAAAAATTTTAAAAAAATTAAAATCAGATATTGATAAACCAATCTCTTCAATTCTGATTTTAAATACATTTGCCCATACAATGGGTGCAGCAGGTGTTGGAGCTCAAGCACAAAATCTTTTTGGAGATGAATGGCAAACATTAATAGCTTTTGTTTTAACTTTAATGATTTTATATTTTTCTGAAATTATTCCCAAAACAATAGGGGCTATTTATTGGAAAAAACTATTAATTCCATCAGCTTATATAATCTCTTTTTTGATTAAAGTGTCTTACCCTTTAGTTTGGATATCAACTTTTATTACAAATTATATTTCAAAAAATAAAGATTGTAGTAACAATATTTCAAGAGATGAAATTATGACAATTATTGCAATGGGAGAAAAAGAAGGATCAATTTTATCAAAAGAGAGTACTCTTATTGCAAACTTATTTAAACTAAAAAATGTAAAAGCCAAAGATGTTATGACACCAAGAAGTGTAGTTTTTGCTTTTGATGAAAATACTACTATTAAAGAAGCTCTTGATAGTGATAAAATTTATATTTATTCTAGAATACCTGTTTATAAAGATACTATTGATGATATTGTAGGAATAGTTTTAAATCAATCAATATTAGAAGAGAGTATTGAAAATAGAGATAACAAAAAAGTAAAAGATATTGCTATGAATGTTTATAAAGTATCTGAAAATATCCCTGTTTCTAATTTGATTGATCTATTTGTAAAGAGAAAAACACATCTTTTTGTTGTAACTGATCAATATGGACAAACAAGCGGTATTGTAACACTTGAAGATGTTATAGAAGCACTTTTAGGAGTAGAAATAGTTGATGAACTAGATGAAGTGGAAGATATGCAAATATTTGCAAAAAATAGAAATAGAATTATTCAAAGCAAAATGATGATTCAAAAAAGGAAAAATAATTCATGAGTGAAACACTTTTTGTATATGGAACCTTAATGCCAAACTGTCCAAATGCACATGTACTAGAAAATATTGTAGGTAAGTTTGTTCCTGCAACAGTTAAAGGAAAACTAATAGATGCAGGTTGGAGTGCAGGAATGGGATATCCTGGAATAAGACTTGAATCAGGAGAAGATACAGTTCATGGTTTTTTGTTTTATTCAAATAATCTTTTAAATCATTGGGATAATTTAGATGAGTTTGAGGGTGCTGAATTTATAAGACAAGAAGTAACTGTTGAAAGATATGATGAATTAGATATTGATACATATATTTATGTATTAAAAGATGAAATTGAAGAAGAGTACTAAATAGAATTTGAAAAAATAGAAAGAATAAACTATATTTTTTAATAAGTTCTTTTTTTCTCACTTTTAGCTATAGTTTCAAAAAATTATAAAAAGATATTATCGTGAGTGAAAAAAAATTAGGATTATTATATGCACTTTGTGCTTTTCTTTTTTGGGGTTTAACTCCAATGTACTACAAGCAAATTACTATGGTTCCTCCATTTGAGATTTTAGCTCATAGGGTTGTTTTTTCTGTTGTAGTGCTTGTATTTTTACTATTTATTAGTAAACAATTTAATACTTTAAAGCCGATTTTTAAAAGTCTTGCAAAGATGAAGTATTTGATTTTTGCATCAATTTTAATATCAATTAATTGGTTTACATTTATATATTCAATTTCTGTAAATAAAATAGTTGAAGCAAGCTTGGGATATTTTATTACACCTTTAGTAACTGTTGCTTTAGGATTTTTGATTTTTCAAGAAAGGGTAAATAAAGCACAAGGTATTGCAATTGTTTTAGCAATAATTGCAGTTGTTTATCAGCTTGCAACACTAGGAACAATTCCTATAATTGCACTGACTTTAGCCTTTTCATTTGGATTTTATGGAATGGTTAGAAAAAAAATTGCAATTTCATCTATTCCTGGGCTTTTTATAGAAACAATAGTTATTTTACCAATAGCTTTGATATACTTAAACTTTTTAGTACAAAATGAGCAAAGTGTATTTAATACTTTAAGCTCTTATGATATGACAATACTATCTTTAAGCGGACTTGTAACAGTAGTTCCTCTTTTATGGTTCAATGCAGCTGCTACTAGAATGAGTTTAACAGCTTTAGGGTTTATTCAGTATATAGGACCAACCGTTGCATTTTTAGTTGCAGTATTTGTTTATGATGAGGTTTTAAATGTAAACAAACTTATTACATTTACACTTATTTGGATAGCTTTATTAATCTTTTCATTTGATGGTTTAAAAAGAAGAAAAGCTTAATCTTTTCTTCTTATCTAAATAAAAGCAAAGGTTTTTTCATCTTTGAAAGAACTTTTGATGTAAAGCTTCCAAAAATGAACTCTTTTACCCTTGAGTGTCCAAATGCACCCATTGCTAAAATATCACAACTATTTTCATTAAAATAGTTTATAAGTAAATCTTCACTTGTTCCATCTAAAGTCTTTGTTTCTACTTCATAATCTTTTTTAGAATAAATCTCTTTTGCTTCTTGTAGAAGTGTTGCTGATTCTATTTTATTGGTATTAAGATTTACTATATCTCTTTTTACATCTTTAAATAGTGGGTTACTTGATGTTTGTTGTAAAAGTTTTTTTGATTCACTTGAACCATTATATGCTACAAGGAGTTTTTTAGGCTCTACATAATCACTATTTACTAAAAGTACAGGTTTATGTATATTTCTAATAATCTCTTTTACATTATCTCCAATTTCATGCTCTTCTTTGCTTTTAATACCTATTACTAAAGCTTCAATTTCATCTTCAAGCTCTAAAATATTATCAATAACCTCTCCATGAATTTGAGATATAATTACTTCATTGTTACAAGTTTGTGAAGCTCTTTGTTTAAGTTCATTTAAAATCTCTTTTCCTGATTTAATTGCAGATTTACTTTGCTCTTCTTCTTCTTTTGCAAGTTCTTGTAATATATCATCTCTTTCTCCAAGAACTATACTTCCAGATAAATCAACTTTACTAGAGTAGTGATTGTGAACAACTATATTTAAAAACTTCAAAGGAAGATTCATATTATTTGAAATCTTAACTGCATAATCACAAGCAGAATAAGAGTAGTTTTTACCATCTACACAACATAATACATAAGCCATCTTAATGCCCTCCCATTACTTTATCAATCTCTTCTGGTCTATCATGTACACCAAATCTATCTATAATAGTTTTACTTGCTTCATTTTGTCCTATTACTACAACTTCTGTTCCCTCACGTCTTAGTTTTATAACTGCTTTATCTAATGCATAAACAGCAGATACATCCCAAAAGTGAGCTCTTGATAAATCTATTACAACTTTATCTAATACTTCTTTAAAATCAAATGTTTCATAGAACTTATCAGCACTATTGAAAAATACTTGTCCCACAAACTCATATGTTTTAATCTCTTTATTTTCATCGTAGCTAGTGTTACAATACATAAAGTGCGAGATTTTATTAGCAAAAAATAGTGAAGCAAGTAGTACACCTGCAACTACACCATGGGCTAAGTTATGAGTATAAACTGTAACTATTACAGTTACAATCATAACAATATTTGTAGATAATGGTAATGTCTTCAAGTTTTTAATTGAACCCCAATCAAATGTTCCAATTGATACCATAATCATAACAGCAACAAGGGCAGCCATTGGTATAATTGATATTATATCACTTAAAAATACAACCATAATAAGAAGTAAAAAACCTGCAATAAATGTTGATAATCTTCCTCTACCACCTGATTTGATGTTAATTACTGATTGTCCAATCATAGCACAACCTGCCATACCACCAAAAAAGCCAGAAACAATATTTGCAATACCTTGTCCCTTACACTCTTTATTTTTATCACTAGTAGTATCTGTTAAATCATCAACTATAGTTGCAGTCATCAAAGATTCAAGTAAACCAACTACAGCTAGTGAAACTGAATAAGGAAAAATTATTTGTAAAGTTTCAAAGTTAAATGGTACATCTGGAATTAAAAATATAGGTAAAGTATCAGGTAGTTTTCCCATATCCTCAACAGTTCTTATGTCAATTCCCATAAAATATACTATTAATGTTAAAATAATAATAGTTACTAAAGGTGAGGGTAAAATAGTTCCAATTTTAGGAATATAAGGAAATAGATAAATAATTGCTAATCCAAGAGCAGTTAATGCATATACATGCCATGTTACATCTATAAGTTCTGGAAGTTGAGCCATAAAAATTAAAATTGCAAGTGCATTTACAAACCCTACAACAACAGCTCTTGGAACAAAACTCATAAATCTTCCAAGCTTAAAATAGCCTGCAATAATTTGAATTAATCCTGTTAATAAAGTCGCAACAAGTAAATATTGAAGACCGTAATCTTTTACTAAGTCAACCATAAGTAAAGCCATAGCACCAGTTGCTGCACTAATCATACCAGGACGTCCACCAACAAAAGATATTACAACTGCAATACAAAATGAAGCATAAAGTCCTACTTTTGGATCAACACCTGCAATAATTGAAAATGCAATTGCTTCTGGAATAAGTGCAAGTGCAACAACAATACCAGCTAAGGAATCATTCTTTATGTTTCCAAACCATTCTTCTTTTTTAAAGTACCTTTTTACCATCTAGTTCCTTATTTTTGTTTTATTAAATTGATGTTTAAATAGACTAATTTGTAATGCAATAAATATTATTATGGATTTTTATTAAAATATTTTAAAATTGAGTGTTCTTAAAGTAGCCTTAAGATTTTTCGCAATTATATCTAAAAAAACTTTTATATAGGTTAGATTTTACATCCAACCTTTCTTTTTGAAAATATACAAAGGCGTTATAACTGATAGAGCCATTAATCCAAGGGAAAATAAATATCCATATTCCCATTTTAATTCAGGCATAAGTGCAAAGTTCATACCATATATACTTGCTATTAGTGTAGGAGGAAGAAAGACAACATTTACTATTGTAAAAATTTTTACAACTTTTGTTTGCTCAATACTTAAAACGCCAACGAAAACATTTTGTAAGTATTCTAATCTTTCAAAATTAAATTGAGTATAATCAACAAGTGAGCGAATATCTTTAAGCATAATAGAGATATCTTCTTTTATATCTTGTTTGCAAAGATGAGATTTTAGTAGTGAAGCTAAAATTCTTTGTTTATCTTTTAAGTTTTCTATTATTAGCATATTTAGTTCTTCAAGTTTTGATATCTTTCCTAAAATATCTTCATCTTTATTTTTATAATCTGTTAATACAAGTCTTCTTAGTTTTGTAATCTCTTTTGAAAGATCTTCTACAATATCAGCAACAGAATCAATTCTTATATCAAGTATGGCATTTAAAATATCATCACCACTTTTAAAAATCTTAAATCCAGATGAGGCTATTTTCCTAGAAATATCATCAAAAGTTTTTAATTGTGTATATCTAATTGAGATTAGAAGTTCATTTTTTAAAATAAATGAAACAGTTTCATTTTTTGCATAATCTTCTTTAAAGAGTAAAAAGAAACTATTTATTTCTATGCTTTCATTTTCTTCCCAATACCTTGAACTTATTTCAATTTCTTGACTCTCTTGTTTTGTTGGAAATTTTATATCAAAATTATTTTCTACTAATTTTAATACATCTAAAGCTGGAGAAACCATATCAATCCAATAAACATCTTTTAAGTTTTCTAAATCTGATAAGGCTTCAATCCCTAATGGCTGTCTTTTGTCTTTAATATAAAATTTTATCATAAGTAAAGCCTTTTGAACTATTTATTTTAGTAATTCTACAATGAATATAGTTATACTTACTTAAGAATATAAATTTTAAGAAGAACTATTCATTAAAGATATAACTTCTTGTTCATTTAAAAGTTTACCATTTGATTTTACTTTTCCATCAATTACAAGTGCTGGTGTACTCATAACATTGAAACTCATAATTTCTACAAGATCTTCAACTTTTTCAACTTCATGAAAACCACCAACTTTTGAAACTGCTTTTTTTACAGTTTCTTCTAAAGCTTTGCATTTAGGACAACCTGTTCCAAGTATTTGTAATTTCATTTTTTATCCTTTTTTGATTTATAATTTTTAATAAAGTTTTATAAAATCGCGTTAAATAAGTACCCAGTTAAAAGTATGGCACTTCCTACAATACCAAAAAATATTGATATTAACTTTATACTTAAAACCCTTTTTAAAATCATAGCTTCTGGAAGACTTAAAGCAACAACAGCCATCATAAAAGATAAGGCAGTTCCTAGAAGCATTCCTTTTTGTGTTAATACTTCTACAAGGGGTAAAATCCCAGCTGCATTACTATACATAGGAATTCCCATAATTACACCAACTATTGGAGCATACCAAGCATTTCCACCTGCATATTTTGTTATAAAATCAGCTGGAATATAGCCATGTATAAATGCACCAATACCAACACCTATAATTACATATAAATATATTTTTCTAAATATATCATCAGTATTTATCCATGCTTCTTTAAGTTTATAAGAAAAAGGTTCTTTCTCTTCTTGATATTGTGCATCAATAGGCTTTACTTCAATTAAAACCTCTTTGTCTAAATTCATACTTCCAATAATTAATCCAGCTACAATAGCAATAAGTACTCCAATACCAACATAAAGTAAAGCAATTTTCCAACCAAATAGTGAAAACAGTAAAGCAATAACAACAGCATCACTAAGTGGAGCTGAGATTAAATATGAAAAAGTAACTCCTAAAGGTATTCTAGCTTGTAAAAAACCTAAAAATAAAGGAATTGCACTACAAGAACAAAAAGGGGTGATAACTCCAAAAATTGCAGCTAAAAAATGACCAACAATCTTGTTTTTACCACTAATATACTCTCTTGCTTTTTCAATAGGAAAATAACTTCTTAAAAGTGTAACAATATAAATAATAGTAATTAAAAGTATAAAAATTTTTATAGTGTCATAAATAAAAAAATGTAAAGCTTCACCTAAATGGCTACCTCTTTCAAGATTTAAAGTGTCAAATACAAATATTGCACTTAAATTTACGAGCCAATCAAACATAAAATCTCCTAATGTAAAGTTTATTTATCAAGATGTATTGATAAATTAAAATAATAGTTTTTATAAAAGTGCATGTTTTACTTTAGGAAGTAATATTTCTTCTATTTCTATATATGTTTTTTTAAATGCTTCAAAATCTTTTCCATCTGGATCTTCAAATCCCACATGAATAACTTTAGTCTTTTTGGGAAACATAGGGCAAGTTTCATTTGCATTATCACACACAGTTACTATTAAATCGTATTCATTATCTATTACTGTATCAATTGTTTTTGAATGATATTTCTCTTGCCAAATTCCTTTATCTTCAAGAATTTTTTTAGCATTAGCGTTTACTTTTCCACTAGCTTTTACTCCACTAGAATCAGCACTTATACCATCACATTTTGCATTTATTAAAGCCTCTGCTATGATACTTCTACAAGAGTTTCCTGTGCATAAAATTAAAACTTTTTTTTCCATTTTTTACCCTTTTAAATTAATGTAAGTAGTACTATTAATAGTACTGGTGGTGTTATTATCATCCCAAATTTACTATATTGGGCAAAAGAGATATTTACACCTTTTTTTGCTAAGACATGAAGCCATAATAGCGTGGCTAAACTACCAAATGGAGTCATTTTTGGTCCTAAGTTACATCCTACTATATTTGCGTAAATCATAGCTTGATTTCCAATATCTTCTAAAGCTATATCCATAATCATAATTGTTGGCATATTATTCATAATAGCACTTAAAAATGCTGCAATAAAACCTGTACTTATAACTGCAATTGCATCACCTCTTAAGCTTAAATCTTTTAAAACTATTGTCAAATAATCAGTTAATCCTGCATTTTTAAGTCCATAAACAACTATATAAAGTCCAATACTAAACCATACAACTTGCCATGGTGCATCTTTTATAATAGTTTTTGGATTTACTGTTTTTGCTATACTTGCAATTATTAAGAAGATTATACCTCCACCTAAAGCAAATAAACTAACAGGCAATCCATAAATATCTCCAATAAAATAACCTACAAGTAAAACTGCTAAAAATAGCCATGAAAAATAGAATAGTTTCATATCTTTAATAGCAGTTTTTGGCTCTTTTAAAAGTGATATATCAACACTTTTTGGAATATCTTTTCTTAAAATTAGCCATAAGAAAAATATTGATGCTATTACACTTATAATATAAGGAATAAACATATCAAAGAAATATTGAGCAAATCCTATATTAAAGTAATTAGCAGTAACTATATTTGTAAGATTTGAGAATACAAAAGGTAAAGATGCACTATCACTTATAAATCCACCAGCAAGTAAAAATGCAATAATAGTTTTTAAATTTAGTTTTAATATTCTCATTTTTGCAAGTAAAATAGGAGTTAGTATAAGTGCTGCTCCATCATTTGCAAAAAGTGCTGAAACAAAAGCACCCAATAAGATAGAGTAAACAAACATTTTCAAACCATTTCCATTTGAAAATCTTGCCATTTTAAGTGCAGCCCACTCAAAAAAACCAATTTCGTCAAGTACTAAAGAAAGAATAATAATACCTATAAATGCTAAAGTTGCATCCCATACTATACTTGTAACAATTTGTACATCACTAAAACTTACAACACCTGCTATTAAAGCAATTATTGCTCCAATTACTGCTGTTGTTCCTATTTGTAAACCTTTTGGTTGCCAAATAACAAAAATAAGAGTTAGTAGAAAAATCCCACTTGCTAATATCATATAGTTGCTCCATCTTTTTCATTTGAGCAACTTTTTTTAAGTATAGGTATATTTAACTCAAGATAACTAATCTCTTTTAAAATAGATTGTCTAAATTCATCCATTGGAGTTCTTATATCATAATAAGCCCATCTTCCTTTTCTTTCAACACTTAAAAAACCAGCTTCTTTTAATATTTTTAAGTGTCTTGAAACTCTTGATTGAATCATATCAAAAGAGTTTTCTATATCACAAACACAAACTTGTTTATTAATGTCAATAAAGTTTAAAATTCGTAATCTTGTCTCATCATTTACTGCGCTTATTGTTTTTAAAAAAGTTTCCATTATTTAGACTCCTTGCAAAATTATAACATATTAATATTTATATATCAAGATATGTTGATGTATTTTTTAAATACAGTTTTAGTAAAATTAAAGAATATTTAATTAAAATCTTGTTTATTTTGTGACTATTAAGGTAAATATGAAAAATTATTCTAAAATTAAAATGGCATTTTTATTTGTTGTTTTTTGTAATGTATTCGTGGATATTTCCCATAAGATTATTCTTCAAAATATCGCATTTAAGGTTTTTGATGGCTCTACTCAAGTTTTTTGGATATCTATAATAAATCTTTTAATCATTATCCCTTTTATATTATTGTTTTCTTTTAGTGGATACTTAAGTGATAGATTTAATAAGCGAGATATTTTAATATATGGAGCATTTTCTTCTTTTAGTTTAAGCTTATTGATACTTCTTGCATATATGTTTTCAAGTTTTTACTTAGCAATGTTTTTTCTTTTTTGTTTAGCTATTCAAAGTGCTATTTATTCACCTGCAAAGTTTGGAATAATAATAGATATTTATGGTAAAAATAATATTGCTTTAGGAAATTCTCATTTGCAAGCTATTTCTATTATTGCAATTTTATTTACTATGGCTGTTTTTTCTTATATTTTTGAAACTTTTTATACTACATATAATTTAAGTATTCTTACAAATCAAAATGAATTATTAAATAGTGTAATGCCACTTGCTTTTTGTATTATTCCTATTGCTTTTTTAGAGCTTACAGTATCATTTTTAGTATTGAAAAAATTAAAAATAAACAAAAAAAGAAAAGCTTATGCTTTTGATTTAAAAAGATATATCAAAGGTGACTTACTTGCAAAAAATATAAAACACATTACATCAAATCATATAATATTTTTATCAATTATAGGTCTTAGTGTTTTTTGGGCTGTTTCACAAGGTATGCTTGCAGTATTTCCATCTTATGCAAAACAGTATTTAAATATACAAGATGTATTTATAATAAATATAATTTTAGCCTCAAGTGGAATAGGAATTGCATTGGGAGCATTTTTTTATTCAAAGTATTCAAGACATTATATTGAAGTAGGAACCATTCCTATTGCAGCCATATTTATGGCAACAACAATTTTCACTTCTACTTTACTACAAACGCCAACACAACTAATAATAAATTTTATATTTTTTGGTTTCTTTGGAGGCTTGTTTATTGTTCCTTTAAATTCATTGATTCAATTTAATAGTAAAAGAGTAAAACTTGGGACTATTTTAGCAGGAAGCAATTGGCTTCAATCAATTTTCATGTTTGCAATTTTAGTTATGACAACTATTGTTTCGTATTATAATTTAGATACTTTATATACAATTTATATTTTACTTGCAATTACTATTATTGGTGCTTTTTATACAGTTATATCAATTCCTCAATCTATGATACTATTTTTTTTAAAATTTATTGTTGGTTTAAAGTATAAGCTTGAAGTTAGTGGAGTTGATAATATTGATTCAAATAAAGGAGTTTTACTTTTAGGAAATCATGTTTCATGGATTGATTGGGCAATAATTTATATGGCAACTCCAAGAGATATTAAGTTTGTAATGGAAAAATCAATTTATGAAAAGTGGTATTTAAACTGGCTTTTGAAGTTTTTTAATGCCATATCTATTTCTAGTTATTCAAGCAAAAAAAGCTTTTCAATAATTGCAAATGAACTTGATAAGAAAAATGTAGTAGTGATTTTTCCAGAAGGAGCAATTACAAGAAATGGACACTTAGGAGAGTTTAAAAAAGGTTTTGAAAGAATTTTATCTTTAACTACACAAGATGTAGATGTGGTAGCTTTTTATATAAGAGGTTTATGGGAGAGTATGTTCTCAAGAGCAAATAAAAAATTTATTCAAAATAGAAGAACAAATTTAGTTACAGTTTCCTTTTCAAAACCAATAAAAAAAGATAAAGCAAATGCAAATAGAATCAAAAATGAGGTTTTAGATTTATCTACTACAGCTTGGGTAGAGCATATAAAAAATATGCAAACTGTTCCTTGTGAAATTTTTGATAGATTAAAGCAAGTAAAAACAAAAACTATAATTACAGATTCAACAGGACTTACATTAAGTGCATACAAATTTTTAACTGTTTCAATACTTTTTAAAAATCTTTTAAAAAAGTATGAAGAGAGTAGTATCGCTGTTATGCTTCCTGCAAGTGCTGCTGGAAGCTTTATAAATACAGCTTTATTAATGCTTGGAAAAAAAGTAATAAATGTAAATTATACAAGCTCTTTTAAAGTAGTTGTAAATTCACTTAAAAAAGCAGAAGCAAAAAGAGTAATAACTTCTAAAAAGTTTTTAGAAAAATTAAAAGATAAGGGAATAAATCTTGATGAATTAGAAAATAATTTTGAACTTATTATTTTAGAAGAGGAAAAGAAAAAGTTATCAAAATTAAAAGGATTAATAACTTTATTAAGTGTAGTTACCCTTCCAAGTTTTATATTGAAAACTTTTCATATAAAAAAAATAAAAAAAGATTCAACTGCACTTATTATGTTTAGTAGTGGAAGTGAAGATACTCCAAAAGCAATTGAATTAAGCCATGATAATATTGTTGGAAACTGTTCACAAATTGCAAATGTATTAAATGTAAATGATGAAGATATTATTTTAGGTTCATTACCCCTTTTTCATGCTTTTGGAACAGTTGTAACAACTTTTTTACCTTTAATGGAAGGAGTTTTCGCAGTTTGTAGTGCAGACCCAACTGATGGCCAGACTATTGCAAAACAAGTTAGTAAGTATAAGGTTACTATTATGTGTGGAACTTCTACTTTTTTTAGACTTTATACAAAAAATAGGAAAATAAATCCTTTAATGTTTGAATCTTTAAGGTTTGTAATAGCAGGTGCAGAAAAATTAAGTGAAAAAGTTGCAAATGAGTTTTATAAAAAGTTTAATAAGCAGATTTTAGAAGGTTATGGGACAACTGAAACTTCACCTGTTGCAGCTTGTAATTTACCTAATATTGTTGCTTCTGATTTTAGTATTCAAAAAGGAACATTAAAAGGAAGCGTTGGTATGCCAATACCTGGAACTATGATAAAAATAGTTAATCCTGAAACCTTTGAGCCTTTAGAAGTTGAAGAAGAAGGAATGGTTTTAATTAGTGGTATTCAGGTTATGAAAGGCTATTTAAATGATAAAGAAAAAACAAAAAGTGTATTAAAACAAATAGATGGTAGAACTTGGTATATCACAGGTGATAAAGGAAAAATAAATAGTGAAGGATTTTTGAGCATTGTTGATAGATATTCAAGATTTGCAAAGCTTGGTGGAGAGATGATAAGCCTATCTTTTATAGAAAGAAAAATTGAAAAACTTATTGATGATGATATTGAAATTGTGGCAAGTGTTATGAAAGATGAAAAAAAAGGAGAGAAAATAGTTTTACTTTTAAGTAATATCTCTTCTTTAAAACTTCAAGAGTTAAAGCAAAAAATTAAAAACTCTTTTGATAATAAACTTTTAATTCCAAGTGAATATAAAGTTGTAGAACAAATACCAAGACTTGGTAGTGGAAAGATGGATTTTAAAGCTGTATCTAAATTGGCTTCAAATGAAGATTAATCTTCATTTGAGCAAATAAGATTGATAATTTCATCTTGTTTCCCACAAAAAGTTCCATTTTTCTCAATCAAAATTAAATCTCTTGTGTAATTTTTAGTACTAGCAAGTTTAGCACTTTCAATTTCGATATTAAAATCATCAAATATTTTTGCAATATAAGCAAAAAGTCCCTTTTGATCTTTTGTTTTTACTTGAAGCGAAGCTAGATATGGACTATGGTTACAGTTTGCAATAACTTCATTTTTTTTGATAACAGGTTTTCTAGTTTTTGTTATCTTGCTCATATCAAATGAACTTTCAATTATTTGTTTAACAAGCTCAATATCTCCTTGGTCAACTTTTTCACTAAAAGTAATCTCAAAAGCTTTTTTCTCATCATAAAGTTTAAAAATATTCATACTAAAAATATTTAGAAACTCTAATTTTCCAAGTAAAAAACCTAAATTTAAAGGAATTTTTCTAATTATTCTAATAACCAATTGTTGATTATTTGTGATTTTATATATATAGCTATTTACATCTTTTGCTTTTATTGCAATATCTAAAATATCTTCAGCTTTTAATCTTAAGAAAATTTGATTTGATGAGATATACTTTATTTTTCTTTTCATAAGATTAGATAACTCTTTGTATCTTTTTAAATTTTTAATTGTATTGATTTTTGCAACCCTTCTTGAGCTTTCTTTTAATAACTCAAGATTCTCAAAAGCTGGAAGTGATTGAAAATAGAGTTCTTTTAAAAGTGAAGCCGTTGAGCTATTAAACACATTTTTACCAACTGCTGAGATATCAGCATAAGTTACAATATAAAGCATTTTTAACATTTGTCTTGATTTTACAATACCTGTAAATGCTAAGATTATTCTTTCAGAGTATATATCTTCATTTTTAGCATAAGCACTCATTTTATTATGATATCTTACTAATTGACTTCCCATTTGCACTTGTTTGCTATCAAAATCTAAAGAAAGCATGAAATTCTTAGAGAGTTTTTCTCCTGCTATATGATGATCTCCAGTTCTTCCTTTTCCTACATCGTGTAAAAGTGCAGCAAGTTTTGTGACTGATTTTTCACTAGGAGTTAGTGAATCATAAATCTCTTTGATAAATGTATCTTCAATATTTTCAATCTTTTTTAAGGTTTTTATTGAGTGTATATCAACTGGGTGTTGATGATATCCATCAAATTGAGGTTGATTTATTATTTTTTTTGTAATAGGTATTATTGCTTTAAATAAATTTGAATTATATAAAAGTTTTATTATTGGATATAAAGATGTTTTTAATAGCAAAGTTTTAATGTTTTTCTTTAATTCATTTGTTTGTTTTGTAGGAACTTTGATTTTACTTGCATAATAAATATAAGATCTATCAAAAGATTTAACTTCTTTTGGTAAAGAAATTAATTCTTTTAAAAATAGATTTAAACTTATAGGTTTTCTATGAAAAGATGTATAAACTTTTCCCTCAAATAAATAAAGGTTCTTTTTAAGTCTTGTACTTTTTAATAGTTTTAATTCAGTATTTTGTTTTAATAAAACTCTTGCAAACTTTTTTACCATTACAGTAGAAAAGAAATGAATATTATGCAATGAATACAAAAGCTTTGACATGCATTGTCTCTCTTTTGTATATCTTGGTTTATTTATAAAACCAAGTTTTGAGCTAAGCTCTGGTAATACATCAAAGTTTACAACATCTAATTTTCTTTTTGATATATTATGAAGTGCATTTCTAACTTGAAAAATATACTCTAAAGAACTTCTATATATTTTATGTTCTTCTTCTGTTATCTCTTTGCCTATTAAATCTTTAGTATTTTGTGTACCATAAAGAATATAAGACATCCAAGAAATCATATTTGATTCTCTAAGCCCTCCATATCCATCTTTTATATTTGGCTCCATTTTTAGTGGATATTTTAATAGTCTTTGTTTATGTTCTTCAAGTTTTTCAATTACAAAATCTTCTATATCTGTTTTTCTGATATTATTTAAAGTATTTTCATAAGCAAACCAAAGATATTTTGAACCACAAATTACTCTTGATTCAATGATTGAAGTTTTTATTGTAATATCTTCTTTCACTGCATCTTCTATTTCATTTAGTTCATGAACTCTTGAACCCAATTTTAATCCACAATCCCAAGCAAGAGTAATAAAGTCTTCCATAATCTCTTTTAAATTATAACCTTTAATATCCTCATAAAGTATCATCAAATCAATATCAGAATAGATACAAAGTTGTTCTCTTCCATAACTTCCAAGGGCAACTAAAGTAATAGGAATAGCTGTACTCATAGGTTGATATGAACCAAAATGTTTTCTTAGAATATATTTATATAAAGAAGTTAAAAATTTATCTGTATGTTTTGTATTTTTTACAAAAAAATCTTTTCCACCAGTAGTATCAAGTACAATATCTATTGATTTCTTGTACTCTTTTATGTGATTTTTAAATACTTTTGATATTTCAAAATCACTTGCATTATTTGATATTAACTCTTCTACTTTTAGATTTACTTTATTTAAATTAAATTCATTTATCATAATAACTCTTTGTGTGTATCTAGTTTTTTTCTTAGGGTAATTCTATTTAATCCTAAATATTTTGCCATTTGAACTTGCGACTTATATTTTTTCTTGGCTGCTTTTAATAAAGGTACTTCAAAAAGATACAAGAAATCTTTATAAGAGTTCTCTCCTTGTAAGTTTGTAAACATATAGTTTTCTAAAAACATAAGAATTTCATCTTCGCCTACTGTTTCAAAAAGATAAGAAAAATATATAGACTTTCTTAAACTATGGGCATTTTTATTTGTATTTAGCATAAGTTTTGAAGGAAGTATCTTCTCTGTTCTTAAAACTTTACTTGCTTCATTTGAAAACTTTTGAGTTAGTAGTTTTAAATCATCTTCTCTTTGGTTTAAAGGTGGAATTGAAAGGGTAATAGAGAAAAAATCATTTAATTTTTGATTTAGTTTTTTTGCTTGTGTTGTTGCAATTATTCTAATCTCATTCTCTTCTATCCAAGATAAAAGAAGATCAATATTGGTTAGTTCTTCTATTTTTTCTATAATAATAGTTTGTTTATTGATATCTAAAACTTTTTGAGAAATATCTTTTTGTAGTTCATAGCATGTAAATACTTTTGCATCAGGAGTAATAAACTTTGCTAAAGTTTTTTTCCCTACTCCTGTTTCTCCATATATTAAAGCATGAATATTTACAGCTTGTAAAAGTTTGGCTGAATTTAAAATCTCTTTAGAGTTTGATGATGCGGCTATAAACTCTTGCATTTCTTATCCTTTATTTTTTCTTTTTATCTAAATAAACAAATATTGCTAAAGCAACTAATATTATTGATACACCAGAGATTAAATATAATGCATTAATCATCTCTTCATATCCATCAATAGCTATTTTAAATACAACAATTAGGGCTTCAATTGATAAAGCAATAATAATAGTAATCAAAAATTTTGTTATCATTTTTGTTTCAACTCTTGAGCTTTTTGCATAGGATTTGAAAAATACCTCTTGTTCTAAAATGGTTTTTGCTAAATCAAAAATAGCCATACCTAAAGTAAGTGCTATTATTGGTTTAAACATAAACTCTAATTTAATATCTTGGTTTTGGAATAAATATAGTATAAAATCATACAATGAAAATAAGATTGTAATTACTGCTAGGGTAATCATTGAAAAACCTACAAAAAGATAAAAACTTCTTGTCATAGCATGAAAAGGCTTATGTAACTCAATCAAGTTTAATTTTTCAAGTAAGATATCTAATCTAAAATCTAAAAATATAATTTCATCATTTTCTTTAATTGATAGTGTAATACAATTATTTCTAGTGGCACTACTTATATAAGGTTTTGAAAAAGCTATATGATTATTTTTCAATTCAAGTTTTGAAATTAAATGTGATCTATCTTTATCTTTACCTCTATTGTCAGTCTTATTCTTATAAATATCATCTGAAGTTTGATGTTTTGTATTTTTATCTACAATATATACTAACTCAAGTGAAGGAAAAAGATTAAATAGTTGTGCAAAATTTATTTTTTTATGTGAAGATAATTTTCCTATATTTCTTAAACTCTCTTGTAAAAAATAATCAACTTTCTCTTGGTTCTCTTCATATACTTCTAAAAACTCTCTCATTAGTACTCCTTTTAATACTTTAATAATACTAAAATTAAAACCTATTTATATTATAAATTATGTATAAAAACTATTCAATTGTATATAAATTAATTTTATTTGTAAAGGTGTTAAATAAAAGATTTAAAACTAAATGAATAAAAAATATATAATATATTGTATATAAAATATACATAATATGTGTTTACAATCTAAAATTTATATTTTATACTGAAAGCATAAAAACCAAAAGGAGACTTATGGAAAATTTTGCTGATGTAAAATATATCTTAGATGGGTTCTTGTTTGTATTTGCAGGAATTCTTGTTATGTGGATGGCAGCTGGGTTTGCTATGTTAGAGGCTGGTCTTACTAGAACAAAAAATAATGCAACTGTACTTACGAAAAATATTGCACTTTTTGCAATATCTTGTATTATGTTCTATTTTGTAGGATATAACTTTATGTATGGAGATGGTTCATCATTTATTGGAAGTGGAGCAATGCTTTCAGGTAAAACAAATGAAGCTATGGGATATCCAGTTATGGCTGATTTCTTTTTTCAAGTTGTATTTGTAGCAACAGCAGCTTCTGTTATTTCAGGAACAATTGCAGAAAGAATGAAACTATGGCCATTTCTTATATTTGTAGTTGTATTAAGTGGTGTAATTTATCCAATTCAGGGTCACTGGACATGGGGTGGAAGTGAATTAGGTGGAATTCTTGCAGGATTTTCTGACTTTGCTGGTTCTACAATTGTACACTCTGTTGGTGGTTGGGCTGCACTTGCTGGAGTTTTAATTCTTGGAGCAAGAAAAGGCAAGTATGGTAAAAATGGTAATGTAAGACCAATTCCTGGTTCAAACTTAACATTAGCAACACTTGGTACATTTATTTTATGGATGGGTTGGTTTGGATTTAATGGTGGTTCACAATTAGCTTTAGGAAGTAAAGCAGATATTGATGGTATTGCTTTAGTTATTGCAGATACAAATATGGCTGCTTGTGCTGGTGCAATAGCAGCAGCAATATTAACACAATTAATTTACAAAAAAGTGGATTTAACAATGGTGTTAAATGGTGCTTTAGCAGGACTTGTTTCTGTAACAGCAGGACCTGATTTGGGAATGGTTATTTCTTTTATTGAAGGTATTGTAGGTGGAGTTTTAGTTGTAATTGCAGTTCCTTTATGGGATAAATTAAAAATTGATGATCCAGTTGGTGCACTTTCTGTTCACTTAGTTGCAGGTATTTGGGGAACATTAGCAGTTGGTATTTTTAATCCAGATGTTTCATTTTTTGCACAGATTAAAGGTGTAGTTGTAATTGGTATTTTTGTATTTGTTTCATCATTTATTGTATGGAAAGTTCTTGATTTAGTAATTGGATTAAGAGTTGATGAGGAGACAGAAATTAATGGTCTTGATATTCATGAAACAGGTTTAGAAGCTTATCCTGAATTTAAAAGATCATAATTATATAAAGGATTGACAAATGAAAAAAATTGAAGCAATTATTAAACCTTTTAAACTTGATGATGTGAAAGAAGCATTAGTTGAAATAGGAATTACTGGTATGACAGTATCTGATGTAAAAGGTTATGGAAGACAACAAGGACATTCTGAACTTTATAGAGGAGCTGAATATATTGTTGACTTTCTTGCAAAAGTAAAAATAGAAGTAGTTGTAAATGATGAAGATGTTGAGCAAACAATAAACGCAATCATTGAATCTTCTAAAACAGGGAAAATCGGTGATGGTAAAATCTTTGTTACACCCTTAGATGAGGTTGTAAGAATTAGAACAGAACAAAGAGGTTCTGAAGCCGTATAAAAAAGGGGCATGATGCCTCTTTTTAAACAAATGTATAAAATATATACAAAAAAAATAGTTCTACTTTTAAATTTCTTATTATAATTATTCTATATAAAAATCATTTAGAGGATAATTTATGGAGATTGAATCAATATCTTATGTGCTAGATACCTTCTTTGCTATTTTTGCAATGGTATTAATCATTTTTATGGTACCAGGTTTTGCTATGCTTGAAGCAGGACTTGTAAGAACAAAAAATGTTACAGCAGTCTTAACAATCAATACTTTAATTTATGCAGTTGCTTCTTTGGCCTTTTTACTTTTTGGGTACTCAATTGCATTTGGTGATTTTGGAAGTGATAGTATGAGTAAGTGGGCAGCTTTTCTTTTCCAAATGGCATTTGTAGGAAAAGTAGTAAATATTATGAGTGGAGGAGTTAGTGAAAGAGCAAAGGTTATTCCTTTAGCATTTTTTACAGTATTAATGGCATCTGTTATTTATCCTCTTGTAGTAAATGTTACTTGGGGTGCAAACTTTTTAGAAAATACAACATTAAATTTAAGTATGTATGATTTAGCTGGTTCAACTGTAATTCATAGTACAGGAGGTTGGGCATTATTAGCTGCAATTTTAATTATTGGAAACAGAAAAGGAAGATATCCTAAAACTGGAGGAGTTAGAGTAATTCCAGCTTCAAATATTCCTTTAGTTACTTTAGGTGCAATGTTATTATGGATTGGTTGGTTTGGATTTAATGGTGGAAGTGTTGGCTCAATTGCTAGTAAAGAGAGTGCAAATGCAGTTGCTCTTACTATTTTAAATACAAATACAGCAGGACTTGCTGGAGCTATAATGGTATCTATTATAATGTATATAAAATATTCAAAGTTAGATATAACAATGATATTAAATGGAGCTTTAGGTGGATTAGTTGCAATTACTGCTGGACCTGATTTATATAATATTTATACTCCAATATTAATTGGTGCAATTGGTGGAACATTAGTTGTATTTGCAGTATCATTTTTTGATAAACTAAGAATTGATGATCCAGTTGGTGCCCTTTCTGTTCATTTAGTAAATGGTATTTGGGGTACTTTAGCTGTTGGTATATTTGCTAGTAATGGTCAAGATATTACATTTTTTGGACAATTAAAAGGTGTACTTGTTATTGGTATATTTGCTTTTGTTGTTTCATATGTAGTTTTATTTATGTTAAATAAAATTGTAGCTCTTAGAGCGCATAATGAAGAAGAGATGCAAGGCTTAGATGTAGAAGAGTGCGGTCTTGAAGCATATCCAGAGTTTAAAAGAGCATTTTAATGCTTCTTTTGTATACTAAAATTTAAGATAATATTAATTTAAACAATTTTTGTTAAAATAGAAGAACTAAAAAAAGGAAAAATAGTGAAGAAAATAGAAGCAATTATTAAACCATTTAAATTAGAAGATGTAAAAGATTCATTAAGTGAAGCTGGTATTACAGGTATGACAGTTTCTGATGTAAAAGGTTATGGAAGACAACAAGGTCACTCTGAACTTTATAGAGGTGCTGAGTATGTTGTAGATTTTTTACCAAAGATTAAATTAGAGCTTATTGTTGCTGAAGATCAAGTAGATAATACAATCTCTATAATTACAGAATCAGCAAAAACAGGAAAAATCGGTGATGGTAAGATTTTTGTTAGTAGCATTGAAAAAGTTGTAAGAATTAGAACAGGAGAAGAAGACGAGGAAGCTATTTAAGAAATTTAAAGCTTCTTCTAAATCTATTTTGAAAATTAAATATAAAAATTAAACAAAACATAAATCTAAAATTATATTGCTAAGTTATAAATATAAAAGAATATACTTTTAAAGTACAAGTATCAATTGAAAAATCAAATAAAATAACAACGTATAAATTAATATATTTTTATAAGAAAAGTAAAATGGATGTATAGCAAGATTATCTATTTAAACTTAAAATGAAACTAATTTTCATATAAAAAATTATAAATAATAAATATTTTATTAAGATTAAAATAGTTATAATTATCAGTTTGCAAAAAAATAAGGGTTGTTTATGGATATAGTTTATAATAAGAAAGATCTTATCGGATTAAGAGAGTTGTCTAAAGAAGAAATTTTATATTTTTTAGATTCAGCACAGCAGTTTAAAGACTTAAACAATTCAGAAATAAAAAAAGATAAATTACTACATGGAAAAACAGTAATAAATGCTTTTTTTGAAAACTCTACTAGAACAAGAGTGTCATTTGAAACTGCTGCAAAAAGGTTAGCTGCAGATGCTATTAACTTCAGTTCTTCTTCAAGTAGTGTCTCTAAAGGTGAAACTTTAGTTGATACAATTAAAAATATGCAATCAATGAAAACAGATATTTTCGTATTAAGACATAGTGCATCAGGTGCCGCAAGTTTTGTTGCTAATAATATAGATGCCTCAGTAGTAAATGCAGGCGATGGAGCAAATGAACATCCAACTCAAGCATTACTTGATTTGTTTACTATTAAAGAACATAAAGGAACATTAGAAGGATTAAATGTTTCAATTATAGGAGATATTTTACATAGTAGAGTTGCTAGATCTAACATCTGGGCAATGAACAAGTTAGGAATGAATGTTAGGATTTTTGGTCCAGCAACTATGATTCCAAAATACTCTGAAGTATTTAATTGTAAAGTATGTAAAACTATGGAAGAGGCTGTTGAAGGAAGTGATGTAATTATTATGATGAGAATTCAATTAGAAAGACAAAATGAGTCTTTAGTTCCTTCAATTAGAGAGTATTCAAAGTTTTTTGGACTTAATAAAGAGCGTATCAAATTATCAAATAAAGATGCAATAATTATGCATCCTGGGCCTATAAATAGGGGAGTAGAGATAAATTCAGATGTGGCAGACTCACAAAGGTCAGTAATTTTAGACCAAGTTGAAAATGGAGTTGCTATAAGAATGGCAGTATTAAATATTTTGAATCAAAATAGAAAAGGGTAATTTAAATATGCGTTTACTAATAAAAAATGGAACAATAGTAAATAATGACAATACGCAAAAAGCAAATGTACTTATTGAAAATGATAAGATTATTGATATTATTAATCATGAAGATGTAACTGTTGATGAAACAATAAATGCAGAAGGTATGCTAATCGTTCCTGGATTAATTGATATGCATGTTCATTTTAGAGATCCAGGATATGAATATAAAGATGATTTAGAATCAGGAAGTAAAGCTGCTGTTGCAGGTGGTGTAACTACATGCTTACCTATGGCAAATACTAATCCATTAAATGACAATCGTTCTATTACAGAAGCAATGATAGCAAAATCTAAAAATATAGGCTTAATTGATTTACTCCCTATTGGAGCAATCTCTAAAGGATTTAAAGGAGAATCAATTGTTGAAATGGGAGATATGATTGAAGCAGGTGCTGTTGCATTCTCAGATGATGGATTACCTGTTACAGATAGTTCAGTAATGAGAAGTGCTTTAGAGTACGCTTCAAGTTTTAACTCATTTGTAATTTCTCACTCAGAGGATTGTTGCTTAGCACACAGAGGAGTTATGAATGAAGGTGAAATTTCAACAATACTTGGGTTAAAAGGTATGCCAAGTGAAAAAGAAGAAATTATGGTTGCAAGAGATATGCTTTTAGCAAAATTAACTGGCGGTCATATTCATATTGCACATGTAAGTTCAGAGTGGTCTTTAAAGTTGATTGCACTTGCAAAAAAAGAGGGAATAAATGTTACTTGTGAAGTTGCTCCACACCACTTCTCATTTACTGATAAAAAATTACTTACTTATGATACAAACTACAAAATGTCTCCACCTCTAAGAAGCCAAAGAGATATGGAAGCTATGAGAGAAGGATTAAAAAATGGACTTGTTGATGTTATTGCAACAGACCATGCTCCACACCATAGTGATGAAAAATTTGTAGAGTTTGAAAAAGCACCATTTGGTATTTTAGGATTACAAACATTAGTTCCATTAACTCTTAAATTAGTTGAAGATAATGTAATTTCTTTAAATAAAATGGTTGAATTAACATCTTATAAACCAGCTAAATTACTAAAACTAGAAAACAAAGGGAAAATTGATAAAGGTATGTTAGCAGATATAGCTATACTTGATCCAAATTTAGAATATATTTATGATGATAATTTAAATAAATCAAAATCTAAAAATTCACCTTTATTATATGAAAAGCTCAAAGGTGCTGCTGTTTATACTATAAAAAATGGGAATGTAGTTTATAAATTTCCAGAGTGCATAACAAAATAATTAAAAGTAACAGTTAATCTGTTACTTTTAATTTAACTAACTATTATTTCTCATTTGCAAGACTTAATAAAGAGTTTGCAAGAACATTTGTAGCTTGATAAATATCTTCTAAATTTATCTCTTCTTTTACATTATGACTTATTCCCTCTTTACATGGAACAAATATCATACCAGTATATTTTGATACTTTAGGCATATGCATTGCATCATGTCCAGCACCACTAGGCATTCTTAAAGATTTTATAGATAATTTATTTGCTTCATTTTCTAATAGTTGTACTATTTTATCATCAAGTTTTGTTGGAGTATCCTTACATAGTTGTGTTAGTTCATAAGTTAATCCATCTTCTGTAATAACATCTTTTATTAATTCATTTACTAATTTATCAACTTCAAATAATGAGTCTTTATCAATATCTCTAATATCAATGCCAAGTTTAACTTCTCCTGGAATTACATTTAATACCCCAGGAACTGCATTTGCATAACCAATAGTAGCTACTACTGTATCACTACCTTTATTTTGTGCAATATCTTGAACACCAATAATAATTTTACTTGCTGTAACAAGAGCATCTTTTCTCATACTCATAGGAGTTGCTCCTGAGTGGTCTGCTCTTCCTTTAATAACTAATTCATATCTAATAGGTGAAGCAATTCCTGTAACAATACCTACTGGAATTTGATGATTTTCAAGAACTGGACCTTGTTCTATATGTAACTCAATATATGAATGCATTGTATTTTCTTCTAAAACAGCTTTATTAAGTTCATCTACACTACAACCAAAATCTTTAGCTGCATCATAAACTGAAATACCTGTTTTATCTTTTAATCTTTTTAAATCATCAAGATTTAATTTTCCAGTTATAACTTTACTACCTAAAGTAGCCATATTAAATCTACTTGATTCTTCACATGAAAAAACAATTAACTGAATTGGTCTTAGATGTTTACAATCATTTTCTTTAATAGTTCTAATTGCTTCAAGTGCACACATAACACCCAGTGTTCCATCATAGCATCCACCAAGAGGAACACTGTCTAAGTGTGAACCAGAAATAACAGGTTCTAAATTTTCAGAACCTGTTAATGTTGCATAGATATTTCCTATTGCATCTTCTTCTATCTTTAAATCAATTTCAAGCATTAGTTTTTTTAAATACTCTCTAGCATTTTTTTCTTCAATAGAAAATGCAAGCCTTGTAATTCCTCCACCATCTAATTTACCAAACTCACTTATTTCAGCAAGTTCAGACTTTAATCTTTGTTCATTAATTAACATACTTTTTCCTATTTATTACATAACAACAAGTACAACATATGCTGTAATTAAAGCTAAGATCATTCCTAAAGATGTTCTTTTAACAACATCAATAGTAGAAACTTTTGCAAAGCCTGCACATACAATAGCTGCTCCTGCTAATGGTGACATTGTTCTACCGATTGCTCCACTTAATGCAGCAAGAGAACCCATATTTTCTATACTCATTCCTAAACTTTCAGCATGAGGTGTTACAACTTCATTAAATGCAAATGCTGCAGCATCTCCTGAACCTACAACAATTGCAAGTAAAAATGGACCAACCGTTGCCCCAATTCCTGCTAAACTCGGATTATTGATTAAGATTTGAATAAATGCATCAACAGCACCTAAAGCTTTAAGACCAGAAACAAAAACAGTAGCAGTAATGATAATACCTAAAATATTTGCATATGCTCCACCCATCCCATCAAAGAATTTTTTAGAAACTTCTGAAGGGCTTGTTCTTGTAATTATCACAGCTATAAATGCACCAATTAACATAGCTTGAGCAACACCCATTTTTAATGCAGGTACAGCTCCTGTAAATCCTAATATTAATATTACAAGAGGTACTATATTTACTAATGCAAATATTGGATTTACTTTAAACTCTGTATCTACTTTAAAATCTTCATCTGTACTTACATATCCTTTATGTTCTTTTAAATATATAGCTACTATTGCTAAAGTAATTGCAGCTACAACAATACTTGATATTGTTGCCATTTTATGAGCATTAATTACTTCTAATACTGGAACATTTGCTAATTTTGCTACAAAAGGGTTATGTGATAAACCTGGATTTAGCATACTTCCATAAGTTCCACTAAAAACTGCTGCTGCAGCCATAACTGGTCTTACACCAGAATAAATTAGTAAAGGAATGAAGATTGAACCAACAGCTGCAGCACATCCAGCAGCAGAAGGTAAGGCAATATTGATTGAAAAAGTTAAAAGTGTAGCTACAGGAACTAAGAAAATACCTGTTCTTTTTAAAACACCTGCTAACATATTAATCATATGTTTATCACAACCTGTAATTTTCATAACTGCTGCAAAACCTAAAACAGAACATATTGCTTGAATGAGACCACCCGTTGTCATTCTTTTTGCAAATGCATCAAATGCTGTCATTGGCTCTAATGCAACTAATGCCATAAAAACACCAGCAACTAATAAAACTAATTTAGTATCATATTTTTTTATTAAAAAATATACTACTGCAATAATTGTCGCAATGGCGATTAGAATTTTTAAAGTTTCCATGAATGTATCCTTGATTTTTTTTCTACAAATGTAGACTTAAAAAAAAGTTAAACTTTTTTATTAACTCCCTTTTATAAAATATTATAGTTTTAAAGTGAACTAAACGTGACTTTTAAAGTTTTAAGATATTGTTTAACTAGTTAATTTTAGTTAGGATACATTAATAGTATAAGAGGCAAATAAATTTGCCTCCTTTTTATTATTTTCTATTTAATTTAAAAGCTAATCTGTAGAATATATCAAGTCCAGATACAAGGCAGTTTTCATCAAAATCAAAAGCTTCATTGTGGTGTCCAGCTGCTAATTTTGTTCCAATCATTGCATAACCACTTTCTCCTCCATTTTTTTGTACAGTTCTCATAAAGTGTGCAAAATCTTCACAAGCTCCAAAATCAAACTCTTCTACAATTAAGTCATCTTCAATAAAAGGTGATTCTAAAGCAGCTTCTTTAAATAATTTTGTAATTTCTTTACTACTATCACCTCCAGCTGTACCACCAGTTTCAACTAATTTGTATTTAACTGAATGTATTTTTGAAACACCTTCTAAAATATCAATACATTTTTGTTTCATAAAATTATTTAACTCAGTAGTTACACCTCTTGTTTCGCATGCCATAAATGCATTAGGGGCAATTACATTTCTTCCTTCTCCTGCTTTTAAGACTCCAACATTGATTCTTGTTACTCCATCAGCATGTCTTGTAATTGCATGCATTTGAATTGCAGCTTCACTAGCAGCAAGTAATGCATTGCAACCTTCTTGAGGTGCTCCTGCTGCATGAGCAGATGTCCCTGTAAAATAAACATCAAATTTTGAAGTTGATAAAAATTTATTTATTCCACAAATAATACCTTTATTTTCTTTTGCTTGGAAACCAATATGAGCTCCAATAAGATAATCAACATCATTTAAAATTCCTGTAGGTTCCATTCCTACTGCACCTCTACAACCCTCTTCTCCTGGTTGAAATATAAAAATAAATTTTCCTTTAAATTTATCTTTATTTTCACTAATAAGTTTTGCAAGGCCTAAACCAATAGTAGTATGTCCATCATGTCCACAAGCATGAGTAATTCCTTCAATATCTGAAGAGAACCCTTCTTTAAATGGAATATGTGTATCATCTTTGCTTTCTGTTACATCAACACCATCAATGTCAAATCTAAAAGCTGTAGTTGGACCTTCTATATTTGTATCAATTGAAGCAACAACACCAGTTAGACCATCTTTCATTTCATCTACTAAGTGATGTAAATCATCATTTAATAAGCTCTTAGCTCTTTTTTTTGCTTGCTCAATTTGCTCTTTATTTCCAAGACCAAGTTGGTGTTGCACAGATACAATTTCATCTGCCATCTTTAAATCATATCCTAATTTTTTTAACTTATCTATAATAGTAGCTGTAGTAAAAAAAGTAAGCCAACCTGTTTCTGGGTGAGAATGGAAAAATCTTCTTGTTTCAACAAGCTCTTTTTCAAGAACTTTAACCTCTTCATGAATATTGCTCATTTGATACTCCTTAATATAATATAGTATTAAAAAAATTTTAACCGCTCAGAGTGAACTAAAAGTGACTTTTTATATAGCTAATATAATATAAACGGTAATTAAAGCTAGGACCATTCCAAAAGATGTTCTTTTAACAACATCAATTGTAGAAACTTTTGCAAAGCCTGCACATATAATAGCTGCTCCTGCTAATGGTGACATTGTTCTACCAATTGCACCACTTAGAACAATTAAAGAACCCATATTTTCAATACTCATACCAAAAGTGTTTGCATGAAAAGTAATAATTTCATTAAAAGTAAAAGAAGCAGCATCTCCAGAACCTGTCATTATGGATAGAAAAAAAGGCCCAAGAGTTGCACCAATTCCTGCTAAGCTTGGATTAGAGATAATAATATCAATGAATATATCTATTAATCCTAAAGCTTTAAGACCAGAAACAAAAACAGTAGCAGTAATGATAATACCTAAAATATTTGCATATGCTCCACCCATCCCATCAAAGAATTTTTTAGAAACTTCTGAAGGGCTTGTTCTTGTAATTATCACAGCTATAAATGCACCAATTAACATAGCTTGAGCAACACCCATTTTTAATGCAGGTACAGCTCCTGTAAATCCTAATATTAATATTACAAGAGGTACTATATTTACTAATGCAAATATTGGATTTACTTTAAACTCTGTATCTACTTTAAAATCTTCATCTGTACTTACATACCCTTTATGTTCTTTTAAATATATAGCTACTATACCTAATGTAATTGCAGCTACAACAATACTTGATATTGTTGCCATTTTATGTGCATTAATTACTTCTAACACTGGTATATTTGCTAATTTTGCTACGAATATATTATGAGATAATCCAGGACTTAATATACTTCCATAAGTTCCACTAAAAACTGCTGCTGCAGCCATAACTGGACTTACGCCAGAGTGGATTAATAAAGGAATAAAAATAGCTCCAATAGCTGCAGCACAACCAGAAGCAGAGGGAACAGCAATATTAATTGTAAAAGTTAAAAGTGTAGCTACAGGAACTAAGAAAATACCTGTTCTTTTTAAAATACCTGCTAACATATTAATCATATGTTTATCACAACCTGTAATTTTCACAACTGCGGCAAAACCTAAAACAGAACATATTGCTTGAATGAGTCCATTTGTAGCCATTCTATTTGCAAATGCATTAAATGCTGTCATTGGCTCTAACGCAACTAATGCCATAAAAACACCAGCAACTAGTAAAACTAGTTTAGTATCATACTTTTTTACTAAAAAGTAAACAACTGCGACACTAGTCATTAAAGCTAATAAAATTTTAAATATTTCCATTGTTATTTTACTTTTCTCATATTATATTTAAATATTATTAGAAAACTCTTTATAAAAGATAATATTAGAATTAATTATTTTTTTAATAAATTGTTTTTAACTTAATACTAAACATAGCTCCATTATTAGTATTTTCAACTTCAATTGTGCCATCCATTTTATCTTCAATTATAAGTTTTGCCATATATAACCCTATACCATGTCCACTCTCCTTTGTTGTATAGTAAGGTTTAAATATATTATTAATATGTTCTTTTGGTATTCCTCCACCATTATCTTCTATTTGAATTAATACATCATTTTGGATATTTTTTATATCTATATTTATTATTCCTTCTTTTATTCTTTTCTCTTTTCTTCTTTTTACTATTGAATCTTTTGCATTATTTACTATATTTAACAGTATTTGCATAAGTTCATTTTTATAACCTAAAATATTTAAATTTGCATCTTCTTGTACTTGTACATTTGTCTTTATATAATTATATTTTATATTATGATTTATTATTTCTAACATCTTTGTAACTGCTTCTGATATATTAAATGTGACTTTTCTTGTTGAGGGCATTATAAAGTTTTGAAAATCACTTATTGTTTCACCCATATATCTAACTTGTACCATGATATCATTTACAAATGCATTATTCTCTTCATCTATTATCTTTTTATCTGTTGAATATATTTGTTCTTGTGCTATTGTTGTTATCTCTAAAAGTGGTGTCTTCCATTGGTGCGCAATTGATGAAAATATCTCTCCTATCTCTGCTAACTTTGATTGTTGTATCATAAACTCTTGATTCTTTATTTTCTCTTCTAATGTTAGCCTCTCTTTTGTTATATCAGCAAAAACTGTAAATTTACCTTTTGTGTTAAATATACCTTCATAATATTCAGTTTCATTAATAAAATATATTTTATAAGTATTATCACTTATTAATGCTATTTCATCAGGATTATTCTTATATTTATTATATGTTCTTAATTTTTCTAATAGTAAGTTAAAATTATTATTTTTTAAGAATTCTTTTAGCGTTGTTTTTTTTAAGAAAGTAAGTTCTAGAAATTCTGAGAACTCAGAATTTGAATTTATTATTTCACCTTTGTCATTTTGCCATACAACAGGAGTCTTTATTGCATCTAATAAAACTTTGTCTACTTTAAGCCTTTGTTCGATTATTTTTTTATTTTTAATTTTAAAAAAAAGAATATATAAAAGTAAAAAAATCACTATTAATAAAAAAGGAGATATTATAAAAACAAAATTTATTAGAATATTGTCTTTTTCAAAAATTGATAAATAAGAATTTACATAAGTAAAAGGTTTATGCAATATTAAAGGGTTTACATTAAATTCTTTTACTTTTTCATAATCAAAAATATATATATAATCTTTATTAAATGTAATTTTTTCTTCTATTTTTTTATTATTTAATATTTTAATAAGAAGTGAAGATATCTGTTCTCCTATACTTCCTATATCAATTAGTTTACCTCCAATTGGACTTTGCCCACTATATATTGTATCAGTTATAAATATAGGTATTTTAAAAGAATTTAAGATTTTTTTAATATGATTGAAAAGCAATAATTCATTATTTTCATCTTTTTGTAACTTAATAAACAAAACTGCTTCATCTTTTTTAAATTTATTAAATCTGTATTTTAAAGAGTTGAGATTATCATACAATTGAAAGATAACTTTAATTTCTTTATTATTTATATTGAAAATTTTGTAGTTACTATTTTGTGTAGATGTTAAATTATTATTAATTATGTGTATTTTTTTTATATCAGGAAAAAATTTTTGTATTAAAGACACATTTCCTAATATATCCACATCTTTTATAATTCCATATGTTTTGTCAAAAAATGTATTTTCAGGATTACTTATTTTATTCCCTACAAAAACTATTTTCTGATTTTCTTTTGGTTTTTTATAATTTCTTTTTAAGAATTCATAAGCAGCATCATCAATGGCAACTAATATATCATAATTAATAGTATCTAACTCAATTAAAAATAACTTTTTTATTAGTTCTTCATACTTTTTTTTGTTTTTTCTTAAAGAATTTAAATAAATTATATTTGAATGAATATTATTCTTATTTAAATTCTTTAATATAGGATTAGTGATCTTATCACTTAGAGTGTTCCCTTTAGTATATGAACTTATAATTAATATATTATTTTTTGCATGGGATTCAACAAAGCAAATACAAAGTAAAGTAAATATCAAAAAAGAATTAAAATTGAATTTCATATTTATATTATATCAGATAATAATAAAACTAATCCTTTCAAATTGATATTTTAAATGAGTAATTTATAAATCAAAAAGTAATTTAAAATTTAGTTAAATCTATTATTTTAAAAGTATTATAAAGTAAGCCTTTGCTTACTTTTAATAAATACCTTTTTCTGCTAGTAAACGCTTGATATTTGCATTTGTTTCTTTTGCTTTTTGTTCTCTATCTTCTCTCATTATTCTTAATATATCTAGAGTTTCTTGTTTTTCATGATCAATATTTGCCTCAATTTGAACAGCTTTTCTATTATTTGAAATTCCAGAAAGTCCAACAAATTTTTCTTTGTTATTAATATAAAGTTTTGAAGATGAAGAAGTTGCATTTTTATTAAATACAATTACATCACCTTTTTTAAGGTTTAATATATCTTCAACATTCATCTCTGTTTCTGCCATAATTGCTTGAATGTGCATTTTTGCACCTGAAATAAGTGTTGTTATATCTCTTCTTCTACTGATTTTTCTATTTTTCCCCTCAGAGAAAATTCTTTCAACAATTTTATTTAAAAGTTGTTCAATATAAGAAATAGGGTAACAAATAGACAAAAAACCTGATTCTTCATCAATAGTAATTTCAAGCACAACAAGTAAGACAATTTCATGATCAGAAATAATTTGAATTGCATTGGCATTTGTATCTCTTGATTCTATTTTGAAATTTAAAGTAGTTACTTCATCCCAAGCTCTATACATATGTTTTACAAACATTTTATAAAAGTGGTCAAAAATTTCTACTTCAATCTCTGTTAATTCCCTATCTAAATTATCACTTGCAGCAACTGCTCCACTTCCTAGAAGTTCTGCAATTATTTTATGTGAAATTCCAGGGTTACACTCAATTACTATTCTTCCTTCAAGGGGTTTAATTGATAATGTATTAAGTGAAGTTAATTGAGGAATTGAAAGAATAAATTCTCCATAAGTCATTTGCTCAATTGAATAAAGTTTTATATCTACAATTTTTCTAAGCATTGCTGAAAGATCAGTAATTAAATCTCTTAGCATCTTATCATGTAAAGTAGAAAAAGCTTTAAATTGCTCATTTGAAATTCTATTTGGTTTTTTAAAATCATAAATTGAATAGTTTTTTTCTTTAGATATAGGTTTTTCTTCGACAGTTGTGTCGATATCTTCACCTTGTTCGGCAATATCTAAAAGGGCATCAATCTCATCTTGACTTAAAAATTCAGCCATTCTTATCCTCTTATTTCAACTTCAGCATCTATTGAACCTAAGTCTTTAATTAATTTTATAGTTTCAATTATATCTGTAATAGGTAATTTCATTACTTTCATTGCTCTCATTAAATCAGAAATTGTTGGAGCACTTTTTGTGTTAATTAAGGCATTATCTATATTTACTTCTGCTGGGTTATTTCCAACTTTTACATCATCACCAATGTCAACACCTCTATTTATAGCTCTATCATTCCAATCTTCTTCATTTAAGTTGGATTTTTTTACTCTTAAAGTAAAGTTATCTCTACTTATTGTAACGGGGTCAATTTTGATATCAGCACCCGCAATTATAATCTCTCTGTTCATGTCAATTATGATTTTTCTTTTAAATGAATCATCAAGTTCAATATTTTGAACAATTGATAAAAACTTAACAATAGACATTGTTGGTGGCTTTTTTATTTTAATAGTTCTTGTGTCAATTGCTTTTGCAAGTCTTTTACCAAATCTATCATTAACTTTTTTTTCAATTGCATCAGCATGTTTTGCGCTATTTTTAAATAAACTTAAAGTTATTTCTTCTTCACTTCCTAGTTTAAAATCAACTTCATTTTCTATTGTAGCACCATTATATATAAAACCAGTTGTTAAGTTTTTTAAATCAGCTACAACTGTACCTTGACCTAAAGCATATACATTTCCATCAACACCTTTTAATTGTGTTAATAAAAGTTGTCCATGGTCAATTGATTTTGCATCACCAATTGCAGAAACTTTAATTTTTATTTTATCCCCTTGTCTTGCAAAAGCAGGAAGTTTTGATGTTACCATAACTGCTGCAATATTTTTTGACTTTATTGAAGATGTTGGGATTTTTATGTATGAATTTCTAAGAAGATTTTGCAGTGATTGCATTGTAAATTGACTTTTATCACCTGTTCCTGCAAGACCAACAACTAAACCATAACCTATTAATTGGTTATCTCTAATTCCAACTACATTTGAGATATCTTTAATTGTTTGTGCAAAAATTGATGATGTTAATAATAATAAAATAGCTAATATATTTCTCAATGAAACACCCTTGTACAATTTCATTCAATTTTATCTAAAATTTTATAAAATAAAGGTATAATCTACATAAAAATTATTTTAGGGTACTTTTTGAATATATATATTTACGGAAATGACGACTTTAAAGAAGAGATAGATAATCTTCTTTCTCATGCAAATGTTAAATTCAGACTTGATGAAAACAGCTCTATTATTGAGCTAAAAGACATTGATGAACTTAAAGATGCAATAGAAGAAAATCCTGAAGATATATATTTAATTGATGATTCAAAAATTATAAAAAAGAAATCAATAAATTCAAAATTTAAATTTTTAAGACCTAAAGATGGAATAGAACAAGAGTATTTACTTGATCATGGAATAGGTGACATGTCCGTTGATTCTTTAGATGAATTAACAAAACATATTATTTATAAACTTGATAATGAACAAAATAGTATGGTTGAAGATGGTGTTGAAGAATCAATTAGAGATATAGTAGATGAGGCTTATGAAGTTAGTGATGAAGATTATCCTGAGCTTGATGATGAATTAAGCTCATTATTGACTCATATTGATCCAAATGACGATGATGATATGCAAGATTTTTTTGAAAAAAGTCCTAAACTAGATGATGATATAATTGCCACTTCATCTAAAGATTATTTTGAAGATTATATAAATGAAGAACAAAAACCTCAAACTTATGAAGATGTGAAGACTCATTTGGAAGAAAATAATTTAGATACACAAGGTTTAGATGAAGATGAATTCTTAAATGCTTTAGATGAACATGAAACTACTGAAGCGGATTTAAGTGATCTTGATGAGCTTATGAATCTTCCAGAAGAAGAGATTCAAAGTGATATAAAAGATGATATAATTAGTAAAGATGAAATTGAAAATATTAAAGAAAATATATCTTTAAAAGGAGAAAGTATGGCAAATGAGTTTTCAGAATTAGACAATTTAAATGAAAATGATGTTTTATCAGCACTTGAAGGCTTGAGTGATAATATTGAGCCAACAAACTCAATGCCAAGTATTGAAGAAGTAAAAAGTTCGCAAAATAAAACAGAAGATAATAATACAATAAAGCTTGATAGTAGTAACAGTGAAGATATTGTTGCTTTAATTCAACAATTATTAAATAATAAAACTTTGGAGATTACTGTAAAGATTAAAGATTAGTTATGGGAATGGATTTAATTGGTATTGCAGAAAATACTGTAAAGATTATTTTGATACTTGGAATGCCCTCACTTATTGTAAGTATGGTAATTGGGCTTTTGATTTCTATCTTTCAAGCAGTTACCCAAGTTTCAGATGCATCTTTAGCTTTTGTTCCAAAGATGATTTTTGTTTCTGTATTTGTACTTATATCATTACCTTGGATGGGAGATCATATAACTACATATACAAAAGAACTTTGGGATATTATGTTGATTTTTGGGAAATAAAATGATAGAAAAATTATATGATTTAAAAAAAACTCAAATTGATAGAAAATTAGTAGAAAAAGGTCGTTTGATGCAAGAAATAGCAGCAATTGAAGCTGAACTTACAATTACACAAACAAAAATCAATACGACTGGAGTTCAGCCTCATGGTGCAATTTCAGATTTTGCAATTTTACAAATGCATAAAAATAGTATGAAAAAACATATGTTTAATTTAGAAATAAGAAGAAAAAATTTAGATAGAAAGCATCAACTTGTGGTTGATGAATTAATTGAATTGCAAAAAGAGAGTGAACAATTTAATTATATATTACAAGAAGAGAAAAAAGAAAAAATAAGATTAGCATTAAAAGCAGAAGAAGAAGCTTCATCTGAATATATGCAAAGTAAATATATAAGGCTAAAAGGATAAATATTGTTTAAAATACTATTTTCAATCGTTGTTTTAAGTTCAACTTTACTGTTTAGTGCAGAAGATACAACTTCAAAATTTATAAAACAAAGAATTGAAATTAGGGAATTAAAAAAAGAGTTAAATGAGTTTTATAATACAAAAGAAACAGAATACAAACAAAGAAAAAAAGAGTTAGAGGATTTACTTTCAAAAATAGAAAAAGAGAAAAATAATATACAAAAATTAAGAGATCAAAATTTAGAAATACTTCAAGACATAAAAGGCGAAGTAAAAACAAAAACTGCAAAAATTTATAACAATATGAAACCAAAAGTTTCAGCAGAGATATTCAATAAAATGATTGATGAGGGTAATATAAATGAAGTTTTTGATATTATCTTGAAGCTTAAAGAGAAAAAAGTTACTCTAATAATGCGTTATTTAAGTATTAAAAATGCTTCACAATTAACTTTAATGTTAAAACAATTTAATGATAATAAGACTAAAGGATAAGTATGGCAGAAGAGAACGAATCAACAGAAAAAAGTGGAAAAGGTTTAATGGTTGTATTAATAATACTAATTGTAGTTTTATTATTAGCTGTTGGTGGAATGGCATATTTCCTTTTTTCAAAAGGTGCTTTACCAAACAATAATGCAAATGGACAAGAGCAAACAGAAGAAAGCACTGATAAAGCCGATAGTTATAAAACTGCAATAAATGATTTAGTTTTAAATATTACAAATTCAAGAGGTAGAGAAAAGCTTATGAAGCTATCTTTTACTTTAAAAAGTACAGAAGAAAAAATCGAATCAATAGTTGAAAATTATAAACCAGAAATAGTAGATATTGTTATTTCTCAAATAAGTGCAAGAAGTTCAGAAGAACTTTTAACTGTTGGTGGGAAAGCCCTTTTAAAAGAAGAGCTAATTGATGAAATAAACTCTGTTTTAAATGAAGTTACAGCTTCAAATGAAGATATACAAAAAGATAGTATTAAAAATTTGTATTTTACAACTTTTGTAATTAAATAGATTTAATTAAAGGTATTAAGATGATTATTGCAGTAAAAAGAGCTTCAAAAAAAAGAATGATTATAAAGATTATTTCTATTATTGCAGTAATAATTATGTTTATTGCTTACTATTTTCATTTAAGTGAAAAATTCGCAAAAGAAGAAAAACAAATAGAATTAGCACAAATTCAAAATGACAAAAAACTTGAAGAAAAAAGAAGAAAAGCAAAAATAGAAAAAATCATTTATAGAGAAGTAGAAAGTGCAGTTGATTTAATAGGCCAACTAAATGTAAGAAATGTAAAAATTATTTCAAATAAAATATTAATTGTTTGTGATCCAAATACAAATATTGATGCATTAGTAGTAAGATATGGTACTTTAGCTTTAGTAAAAAGAACTATTGAAGATATAAAAATAGCAATTGATTTAAAATATATAGTTGAGAGTAAGTTTAATGAAGAATAATTATAAAAATGTAATTCTTATAAGTTTAGTATTAGTTTTATTTAGTGCTTGTGTTACTACTGAAGAAAAATTAGACTTTACAAAACCAAAAATGCAAATTCCAAAACCTACGAAAGTTATTGAGAAGAAAAAAGGTTCTTTATATACGAGAAAAGGTCCTTCTTTATTTGCAGATAAAAAAGATTTACAAATTGGTGATATTATTCAAGTTAGAATTGATGAATCATTAACTTCTGATACAAATAATAAAAGAGAATTAACAAGAACAGATGAAACAAATCTTGGTGGTGGACTTTTGACTCCAATGGGTGGAAACACATTAGGAGGAACTGTTGATAAGTATGCAAATAAATTTAATAAAGTTGCAGGAGTTAATTTTAATACACAAAGTAATAGTTCAAATGAGGGTGAAGTTAAAACTACTTTAGATGAGTCTTTTTCAACTACAGTTTCAGTAATAATAGAACAAACATATCAAAATGGTAACTATTTTATAAAAGGTAATAAGCAACTATTAATTGATGGACAAAGACAAGAATTAATAATCACAGGAGTAATTAGACCTTATGATATTACACCTGAAAACTCTGTATTATCCTCGCAAGTTGCAAACTTAAAAATCTTATATAAAAAAGATGGGGCAGAAAAAGATGCGTTGAAAACACCATGGGGAACAAAGTTATTAAGAAAGATTTGGCCTTTTTAAACTAGTTTTAAGAAATGTAATGTGATAATTGGTAAAGTTATCGTAAAAAGGAGTATTTATGCTAAATTCATTGAATGTTGCCCAATCTGGCCTATATGCCTCTAAAGTGGCTGTTGAAAACGTTTCTAATAATATAGCTAACGAAAATACTCCTGGATATAAGAAAAGAGTAATTGATCAAAGAGAGCTAGAACATTCAGATTCAAGATTTTATGGTCGTGGAGTAGAAGCAAGTTCTGCTTATAGAATTACATCTATTTATATGTCTCAAAACTTAATACGAGAGACAACAAGAGAAAACTATTTTATACAAAAATCAGAAATGCTTGGTAATATTGAAACAGCATTTAAAGAGACAGAAGATAGTGGATTATCTAAAGATATAAATAGATACTTGCAAGCAGTTGAAAATCTAAGAACAAGTCCAACATCAGAAATATATAAATCTGACTTAATTACACATGGTAGTTTGCTAGTTGAAAATATGCAAACAATTTATGGAGATATAGAAAAAGCAGAAGAACTTACAAAAGCATCAATGCAAGAAAACATTGATAAAGTAAATGGGATTCTAAAAGAGATTGGAAAAATCAATCAGCAATTAGGTAAAAGCCAAATGGCTTCAAATGATTTACTTGATAGAAGAGATCAATTAGAATTACAATTATCAAAATATGTAGATATAAGTTCAGAAGAGTTTGCTGGAACTTATACTTTAAAAATTGGTGATATTGTAGCAATTGGTAATAATACAATTATTAGAGATATTACTGTTGAAGATACTTATTCTCCACAAGTTGATAGATTTCTAAAAGATGATGGTAAAACTAGTTCAATTTTAGATGGTGTTACATTTGATAATGATGATACTATTACTTATAAACTAAATAATGAAAATGAAGTATCAATTAAATTTGGTGAAGCAATTGATACAGATGGTGATGGTAATCCTGATTTTACTGTTGATGAAACTAACTATGTAAGAGGTTTAGTTAGCAAGATAAACAATGACCCAGAGTTATCAAAAACTGTTGTTGCTTATAATGGTACATATAGTGAAAAACCAGATGGTTCTAAAGTTACAAAGGATACACAAGATAACTTTTTATTAATAGAAGCTGCAAATCCTGGTGAAAAAGGTAAGTTTGAGGGAAGATTAACTGTAACTGAGCAAACAGATATAAATGATCCTACTAGTGTAACTTCAAAAAATACTGTATTTAGAGATGAATATCAAAGTAAAGATGGTGAAAATAGTGTACAGATTTTTGCATTTGATGCACCAATAGAGTTAAGATCTGGAATTTTAAAAGCACAAAGTGAAAATTTAACAACAAGTTCTCCTTCAAATAAATTTACAATTTATAAAGATAAATTAGATGCATTAGCACAAACTTTAAGTGACATAACTAGTAAGTTTGTAAAAACAGGTGATACTACATATATTGAAGGTGGAATATCAACTGATAGATATACAGGCAATCAAGATGATATTGTTGATATCAATCTTTTTTCTGGATCAAGTGTTAATACATTGAAATTTAATTCAAAAGAAGTAAATAATCTTGACCAAACAAAGTTAGATTATTTGGCTACTTTACAATGGAAAACAAATATCTCTTTTGAAGGAAAAGGACAAGATACTCCTGGATTAGAAGCTACATCTATTTCTGAGTATTTTCAAGAAGTTAGAATTAATGTGTCTTCTGATAAAGAAACAAGTGATTTTTTACTTAAAACTCAAAAATCTGTTAAACAATCAGTTGAGAGTAGTTACGACAACTTAGTAAAAGTAGATAAAGATGAAGAGATGTTGAACTTAATAAAGTTTAAATCTGCTTATACAGCAAATGCTAAAATAGTTACAGTAGTTGATGAAATGTTACAAACTATTTTAGGATTAAGATAGAAGGAGTTTATTATGGCTGAGGGAATTTTAGGACTAGGAAGTGGACAAGGTGCTTCGTTAAATCAAGAGTTAATTGATAAGTTAAAATCAGCAGAAAGAAAAGCTCAAGTAGAACCAATTGAAAAAAGTTTAGAAACTTGGGATTTAGAAAAAGAGAAGTTTGGAGAAATTCAAACAAAATTAAATGAATTACTTGAAGCTGTAAAACCTTTTGACTTATTTGTTAGTACAGGAACAGATGCTTTTGAACAAAAGATGGCTTCGACATCTGGTGATTCAGTGATTTTTGATGCACCTGATGCATCTAAACTTAATAATGGTGTTACAACAGTTAATGTTACACAATTAGCACAAAAAGATGTTTTTCAATCTAATAATGTTACAGAAGCTATAAAAGATGCAGCAATAAGTGCAGGTGATCTAGAGATTACTGTAGGGGGCGTTACAAGCACTTTTGATACAACAGATAAAACTTATGATGAACTTGCTGCAGAAATTAGCAAAAAAGAGGGAATGACTGCCTCTGTTGAGCAAGTAGGAAGTGATTCTTATAGATTGGTAATTAAAAGTGGTGATACAGGACTTGAGAACTCTTTGAGTATAACAGGTGATGCAAGTGCAGTTTTAGGATACACAACTGATGGTACAGTTGAAAATGCAGCAAATCATATATTAGAAGCAAAAAATATGAAAGCAACTGTTGATGGAATTGATTATGAAACAGCAACAAATAACTTATCAGTTGATGGTGGGCTAAAAATTACTGCTTTAAAACTTGGAGAATCATCAATTAATGTAAATGATGATACAGCACAAATTAATACGCAAATAACAGATTTTGTTGCAAAGTATAATGAGTTTGTAACAATGATAGATGATGAACTTGCAAACCAAGATACTCCAATTTCAGATAAATCTGCTTTAAGAGCTCTTCAAACAGGAATTAAAGATAAGATTTTTGGGACATATGGAACTGGTGATGATAAATCACTTTTTAATTATGGTTTTGAAGTTGATAAAGAAGGAAGACTAGCTGTAGATACAGCAAAATTTCAAGATGCAATTGATAATGACTTTGAGGGATTAAGAGAGTTATTTATTGGTAAAGCAGAAGCTAAAGGCTTAGGAACTCAATTAAAAGAGTATTTAACTGATTCAACACTATCAACGGGATTAGTTGGAAGATATGATACTTATCTTACAGATAGAAAAGAAACTTTAACAGAAGATAAAGATAAAGCAGTTAAAAGCTTGGATAGCAAATATAATCAATTAGCATTACAATTTGCTGAGTATGGTGCAATTATAAATCAAATGGAAGCTTCTTTTGCAGGACTAAAGCAAATGATACTTCAATCTACATCTCAAAATTAATAGGTAAAAATTTTACCTATTAATTATTCATAACTTCTTTTAAGTTAATATATAATATACTAAAATATCAAAGAACTAGACTTTTGGAGTTACTTAATGGGAATTGAAGCATACCAACAACAAAGTGCTATATCAGATGATCCTTATGTATTAATACTTAAACTTTATGAGGGATTATTAAAATATTTATCTTTTGTAAGAAGTGCAATGGAAAATGAAGATATAGAACAAAAATTTACATACATAAATAAATCAATAGCAATTTTTGATGAGTTAAGAAATGTATTGGATTTTGATGGTGGTGACGTTGCATACTACTTAGATGGATTGTATTTATATCAAATAGAAACATTATTTTCAGCAGGGATTGATGATAATGTTAATTCTGTAAACCAGGTTATGAAAGTAACTCAAGGTTTGATTGACGCATGGAAAGACGAGACTGGTCTTTAAAAGCCTTAAGTGAGTTAGTTTATATTGACTCACTTGATTCTTATGATAAAGCTCAAGCTTTAGTAAGATGGAACAAGGATTATTTAACTTCTTATAAAATTACTGACTTTGATTTGCCACTGGAAGATTTAGAAAAACTTTCAGAACTTTTTTTTAAAAATATAGATTTTTTAAAAGAGTATAGAAAAGAGACACAAGATGAATTAAAACAGACTCAAAAGTTAAAAGAGTTCGCTAAGAATAAATAGTTTTAACAATCTCTTTTTCATCTATTTTTCTATTAAAAATATAGGCTCTTGCTAATTTTGGTATTTTGTTTATTCTACAAAATTCTTTAAATTTCTTATTCATAGTTTTTATAACATATGGACAAATCCAAATAAACTCATCACTAATACATACTGAAACTTGATTTGATATTACTGTTTGTTGTTGTTTTAATATCTCATCTCTTTGAGCCTTTGATAGTAAAAAACCCTCTTTTTTTAAGTGCTTATCAATTACTTTAATATTTAGATTTTCATCATGTAAGTTTTTAAAAATAGTAAGACTTTTCTCTTTAAATATAGGAGTATAATTTATATTTAAAGATTTTAAATCTTTTTGTAAAAAATCAAAGCTTTTTGAGACACCATTTTCAAACTCACTTAAAAATCTATTTGAAAATTCGTGTCTAAAGTAGTTTCTTCTATATTTATCTTCAAAGTTTGATTTATCGACAAAGTATTTGATACTATTTTCTTTTAAAAACTCTTCAAGTTTTTGTTTTGAAGTATGAAGAAGTGGTCTTATAATCTTGTAGTTTTCTTTATCTATATACTCTTGTAATCCAAGAAGCTCTACTAAACCAGCTCCTTTTGAAAGTTGCATTAAGAACCATTCTAATTTATCATTTAGTTGATGTGCAGTAATTAGATTATCATAGTCGTTTTCCGTGATAATTTCTTCAAAGAAGTTGTATCTTATATCCCTTGCATTTTTTTCAATATTGCTTCCTGTTAATGTAACTTCTTTTATGAATATTTGTTTATCATATTTTTTTGCTAAACTCTTTGCATACTCTAATTCTTCTTTTGATTCTTCTCTTAAGTTATAGTTCACAATTGCAATATCAAACTTTATTTCATCTTTTAGTAAAAGAAAAAACAAAGCAGTAGAGTCAACACCAGCTGAAAATGCTAGTAAATTTTTCTTTGATGTTAACTCAGATAAATTTAATTGCATTTTTCTACTACTGTTGCTAGAATTTTATCACCTGCAAGTTGTGTTGCTTTAACTTTATAAATTTTTCCAAACTCTATTTGTTCTTCTAGCTCGTTGTCATTTATGAATACTTCTCCATCAATATCAGGAGCCCAAATTGTTTTTCTTGCACTTAATAGATATTCGTGCTCATCACTTTCTCCATCTACATAAACTTCAAACTCTTTTCCTATTTCCTTTTCAAGGGAGTCAAAAGTTGTATTTGTGATAATCTCTCCTAACTCTTGTGCTCTTGAATCAATAAGATCTTGTTCGATCTTTTCATTGCTTTTGCAAGCTGTTGTTCCCTCTTCATCTGAATAAGAAAATACATTTGCTCTATCAAACTTAAACTCTTCAACATAATCACAAAGCTCTTGAAAATCTTCTTGTGTTTCTCCTGGGTGACCTGCTATAAAAGTTGTTCTTACAAAAGAGTTTGGCTTTGATTTCATATGAGACATAAGTTCTCTTAATTTCTCAACACCTTTTCCTCTTTTCATAATCTTTAGCATAGAAGCACTGATATGTTGTAAAGGCATATCAAAGTAGTTTACAAATATTTTTGAATCTGCAATTTTGTCAATTAACTCTAATGATGTAGTTGATGGATATAAATATAATATTCTAGCTGTTTTTACACCCTTGATTTTTTCAATTTCATTAATTAGTGAAATAAGTCCATCTTTATAACCTAAGTCTCTTAGAAATGATGAAGAGTCTTGAGATACAAAAGAAAAATCAATATAGCCTTTGTTTACCAAAGATTTTACTTCTTTTACAAGTGATTCTAAAGTTCTTGAGTGAAGTTTCCCTTTAAAGCTAGGAATTGCACAGAATGAACAAGATTGGTTGCAACCCTCACTTAGCTTTACATAAGCGTGATAGTTTGAACCTGTAATTACTCTTTCATTAGTATCATTTACTAAAAACACTTCATCTTTAAAGTTTGATTGTTTTTGTTGTACTAGCTCATCAATTCTATCATAATCTCCAACACCTGTAAAAACATCAATTTCTGGTAACTCTTTTTGTAAATCCTCTTTATATCTTTCACTTAAACAACCAGCCATTACTAAAACTGAATCTTTTTTTCTTTGTTCATGAAGATTTAAAATTGTGTTTATACTCTCTTCTTTTGCACTATCAATAAATCCACATGTATTTACAATAATAACATCAGCTTTATCATTGTCATTTGTTAATTTGTATTGATTTAATTTTCCAAGCATAACCTCTGAATCAACAAGGTTTTTAGTACAGCCTAAACTTACTAAGTGTAAAGTTTTTGTAGGTTTTGTTTCGCTAAATTTCATTATTTTTTATCTTTGTTTAATTTTTTGCGAATTCTAGCATAATCTTAATTTTTTGTAAATATTAATCATCAAGTTGTTTATACTGTTTTTTAGTACATTTAGATAAAATAGAGATATTAAGAGTTAAAAGCTTTAATTTTTAAATCAAATTATTTCATAATGAAAGGATAAATCCTACTCCTTAAGGTAAATAATATATAATACACTTTCAAAATAAATTAAAAGGAGTGATTTTGAAAAATAAAATTGTTTTTTCATTATTTTTCATTGTAACTGTTTTTTTTACAGCTTGTAGTAATATAACTATTCAAAATGAATCTATAAAAGCAAATGTTTCATTTACAAATACATATTTTAAAGCTTTAATTTTAAATGATAAAAAAGTAGTGGTTTTCAATAAAGAACCACATATAAAGTTTCAAGAAAATGGAAAAGTTGTTGGATCTTTAGGTTGCAATAATTTTTTTGGAAGCTATAAAAAAGAAAAAAATACAATAAGTTTTCAAGCAATAGCTAGTACTAAGATGATGTGTCCAAATATCAAGACAGAAGATGCTTTTTCTAAAGTACTTCAAAATGTAAAAACATATGAAATAAAAGGTGAGTTTATGAGTTTTTTTGATAAAAACAAAAAAGAAATAGCGAAATTTAAAGCAGTATACTTTTAAAAGTATAGCTTATATTCACCCAAGAAAATGATAAAAACAGGAGGATAAAAAATGAGTAGAGCGAATTTAAAAATTTTATATGTAGATGATAGTACAACTATATTAGATATGTTATCTAGTTCGTTAATTGAATTAGGTTATCTTGATACAAAATCAGCAGAAGATGGAATAGAAGCTTTAGCTCTTTGTGAAGATGAAGAGTTTGATTTAATTATTACAGATATTAATATGCCAAATATGAATGGCTTTGAGTTTATTGAAAACCTAAGAAATAAATATAATTATATGAGTACACCTATTTTAGTTTTAACAACTGAGAGCAGTGATGAAATGAAAGAAAAGGGTTATCAAGTTGGGGCAACATCATGGATGGTAAAACCTTTTACCACAACTCTTTTAGATGCTTCTATTGAAAAGACAATTGAAAAAACTGAGCAACTAGATAGCTATTAGAAAGTTTTTTCTATAAATACAATTTCTATTTCATTGTCATTTTTGATAGGAAAATTTAAAGTGGTGTACTTTAAAAGTACACCTAAAAAGTATTAAATCCAAATATTATCAAGTAATCTTGTATTCCCAAATCTTGCAACTACTAATATTATTGTATTTTTTAATTCAATTTCTTCACTTTGAATAAAATCTCTATTTACAATTGCTATATATTCCACATCTAAATCTTTCATTATTTCATACATTTTAGCTTTTAAAACTTTTGATTTTCTTTCTTTTTTTCCTACTAGTGATGCAGCTTGATATAAAGATTTTGAAATTAAAAGTGCATCTTTTCTTTGTTTTTCATTTAAATATATATTTCTAGAACTAAGCGCTAAACCATCTTTTTCTCTTACAATCTCACATGGAACAATATTAATATCCAAAAATAGATTTTTAACCATTTGTTGAATAAGTGTTAATTGTTGGGCATCTTTTTTGCCAAAGTATGCATTTGTAGGTTTTGTAAGGTTAAATAGTTTTAATACTACTTGTAAAACACCATCAAAGTGACCTGGTCTAGTTTTACCTTCTAAAACATAGCTTTTACTTGGAGCTTTTATTAAGACTTCATCTTCTTCATACATTGTTGATATTTCAGGCATGAAAATATAATCAACTTTGCAAATTTCACAAATTTTTTTATCTGCTTCATCTTTTTTTGGATATTTATCTAAATCTTCTCCTGGTAAAAACTGAGTTGGATTTACAAAAATAGATACTATTACTATATCATTTTCTTCTCTTGCTTTTTTTATAAGTGAGATATGCCCATCATGCAATGCTCCCATTGTTGGTACAAGTCCTACACTTGCAGTTATATTTTTTCGTATATTTCTTAATTGTTCAATAGTTGTTAAAATTTCCAATTCTTTTTCCTTATTCATTATTATAATTTGGATTTAGTTTTAAAAGAACTAAATCAGCTAAAATATTTCCTAATAGCGTTAAAAATGCACCAATAATAAGTATTCCCATAATTACAGGATAGTCATGTGCAAGTGCACTTTTGTAAAATAAAAGTCCCATTCCATCAATAGAAAAAATTGATTCTAAAATAACACTTCCTCCAATAATTGCTGGAAGTGAAAGTCCTAGAAGTGTTATTACTGGTGGATACAGATTTGGTAAAATATAGTATCTTAAAAGTTGTTTTTTACTTAAACCTCTTGCTTTTGCAAAAAAAATATAATCAGATTTTAATATTTCAATTACAAGAGATCTTACATAAAGTGTTAAGCTTCCAATTCCTGCAAATACTATTACAAATATAGGCATGATTAAATGCCAAAGAAAATCTAAGTAGTAATTTAAGCTTCCATCATTTGCAACTGAATGTAATCCTGCTATTGGAAAAAGTTCTAAGTTTACAGAAAATACCAAGATTAAAATAAGTGCTAAATAAAAAGATGGCATAGAAAAACTCAATAGTGAAAGTTGTGTTGTAAACTTATCAAAGAGCTTTGATTTGCTAAAAGCTGCTTTTATTCCAAGATAAAGTGATAAAACAAAAATAAGAACCATTGAACTTATATTTAAAATAAGTGTAATTGGTAATCTTGTAATAATTTCATTTTTTACCATTGTTCCACTTGCAAAAGATATTCCAAAATCTAGTTGCAAAATAGCACTTAACCAAGAAAAATATTGTAAATATAAAGGTTTATCTAGACCATAAACAGCTTTTAGTTGCTCTATTGATTCTTTTGTTATATTAGGATTTAGCTCTCCACTTGCAAAAAATGAGTTTGGAGCTAAATTTATAGCAAAAAAAGATATAAGGCTTATAATAATAAGCATAACAATTAGGTATAATAGTTTTTTAAATACAATATTCATAAAAGTATTATACAAAAGATAGGTTTAATTATGATAGGAATTGATGTAGCTTCTATAAATAGAATAAAAAAAATGCATGATAGGTTTGGAATAAAAGCTTATGAAAAGTTTTTAAGTGATAAAGAAATTTTATTAGTTAAAAAAGTTGAAACTGCTGCTGGATTTTGGGCTGCAAAAGAGGCTGCTAGTAAAGCTTTGGGAACTGGTATTGGAAAAGAGTGTTCTTTTCATGATATAAAAATAAAAAAAAGTAAATTAGGTGCTCCAAAATTAAAATATAAAAAACATATAAGAAAGAAATTTAAAATAAAAAAATCTTACCTTTCTATAACTCATGATGAAGGATTTGCAATTGCAGTTGTTAACAACATTAAAAAATAGTTTAAAAGCATATAATTCTAATCGTATTTGTAATATGAGTACAACTGAGAGTTATTTAAGAATTCTCGTAGGAGTTGTATTATTTATTTTATCTTTAATAAATAATTGGAATGGGATACTTATATTTTCTGTTATTTTTGCATATACAGGAGTTATTAGATATTGTACTTTTTATAGAGTTTTTAATTTAAACAAAAAGATTGTTTTAGAATCTCTTTATTTAAAATATCTTCCAAAATATAATCCAAATCCTATTTTGATGTTAGATAAAATTGGGAATATTGTTTTTAGAAACAATCCTGCAAAAAAAGAGCTTGGTTTAGATGATTTATTAAAATTTTTCAAAGATGAACCTATAACAATAATAAAAGAAAATAAATCAGTTGATATAAAATATAAAACTGAAACTGGGAAGTATTTTTTAATTAATCTTCAAGGTGTTTCTAAAATAAATTATATTTTAGCTTATGCTACAGATATCACAGAAGTTGTAAAAGCAGAAGAAGAGATTATAAATACCCAAAAAGATATTGTGTATACTATGGGAGCTATTGGAGAAACAAGAAGTAACGAAACAGGAAATCATGTAAAAAGAGTTGCTTTATATTCTGAGATTTTAGCTTTGAAATATGGTTTAAGTAAAGAAGAAGCAGAGCTTTTAAAACTTGCTAGTCCCATGCATGATATAGGAAAAGTGGGTATTAAAGATGAGATTTTAAATAAACCTGGAAAATTAACACCTAAAGAGTTTTCAATTATGAAAACGCACTCAAAGCTGGGATTTAATATGCTTAAAAATTCAGATAAAAAAATACTCAAAACCGCTGCAATCGTTGCTTATGAACATCATGAAAAATGGGATGGTACAGGTTATCCTAGAAAATTAAAAGGTAAAGATATTCATATTTATGGAAGAATTACCGCAGTTGCAGATGTATTTGATGCATTAGGAAGTAAACGAGTATATAAAGATGCTTGGTCTTTAGATGAGATATTTAAGTTATTTAAAGAACAAAGGGGCAAACATTTTGACCCTTTATTAGTCGATATCTTTTTTGAAAATTTTGATGAATTTGATGAAATTAGAAAAAAATATATAGATAAATAAGTTATTTATTCAAATATCTTTCTAATATGATTTTTGCTGCAAGGGAGTCTACTCTTCCATCTCTTTTGTATTTTATTTGACCTTTCATCATATCCTCAGCTTCAATTGAGCTCATATTCTCTTCACAATACTCAATAGGAATATCAATATCAAGAAGAGTTACAAAGTGCTTTATTCTTCTTTGCATTTCTTCACTTGCGCTTGGAAAACCTACAATTAACTTATCTATCTCCCACTCTTTTAAAAAAGCTTTCACTTCATTTGCTGCTTGATTTCTGTTTTTTCTTAAAATGGCATTTTGTGGTGTCACAATATCAGAAGCAATATTAATTGCAACACCAATTCTTTTTAGCCCAATATCAATACTTGCTAGTTTCAAGCTAAAATCTCATCTGCTAAATCAAATTTGTTTGCAGTCATTAAATGAATTTTTGGATGAAGTTTTTTAATCTCGTAAAAAAGATCTTTACTTAATTGCATACCTACTTTATACTCTTCTTCTTCAGATATTTGATTTGCAAGTTCAAGTTTATCAACCCAATCTTGTGGAACATGAATTCCTGGAACTTGCGCAGATAAAAATAGTGCAGTTCTTAGTTTTGTTATTGGGAAAATTCCAAAAATTAGTTGTGCTTTTTTCTTATTGCCAACTACATCTTCTTTTGCATTTTCAAAAATTTCTAAAAGTTTTTTTGCATTGTTTACATCAAATACAGGTTGAGTGATTATTCCCATAGCTCCATTTTGTATTTTGTTGTGCATCTTTTTTTCTAAAGATGTAAAGCTTCTTGCATATGAGTTAGTAACTGCAAATGGATATATTTGTTTTGGTTCAATTTTAAAAGGTCTTCCTGCAATATCCATGCCATAATTGAAAGATTTAATCATTTTTAAAAGCATTGAAGAGTTTGATTCAAATACTCCTTTTGAGTGTGGTTGATCACTCATTTTAGCAGGATCACCTGTTAAGGCTAAAATAGCTCTTACATCAAACTCATTTGCACCTAATAAATCAGATTGAAGTGCAATTTTATTTCTATCTCTCATACTCATTGTTGCAATTACAGGTTTTTTAAACTCTTGTTGTAATCTTAAACTTGCAAAAAGTGCATTGTATTTTAATTTTGCAAGTGGATTGTCTGTTGCAGAAAATCCATCAACTCTATTTTGAAGATCAAATTTTTTAACTTTTTCTATAATATTGTGCATAATTGGTTCATGCTGAGGTGTTGTTTCTAGGGTTAAATACTTGTCTTCTTGTAACTTTTGAATAAGTGTTTCAAACATTAAAAAACTATCCTTTTAGTATATTTTAGATATTATTATACCCTTTAAAGTATAAAAGTATTAAAGCAATTAGGGAAAAATATGAAATTAGCGGTATTTGATTTTGATTCAACACTTATGGATGGAGAGACTATTGACTTTTTAGCAAAGCCTTTAGGACTTGAAGAAAAAGTAGCAAAAATCACAGAAGAAGCAATGGCTGGAAGACTTGATTTTTTTGAGTCATTAATTCAAAGAGTATCTTTATTAAAAGGGCTTGAATATAATAAAGCAGTTGAAATTTGTAAAGATTTACCTTTAATGCCAGGAGCTTATGAAACAGTAAGTGAATTAAAAAAGATGGGTTATAAAGTAATATGTTTTTCTGGTGGATTTAGAATAGGAACATCTCCTGCAAAGGAAAAACTTGGTCTTAATGCAGATTTTTCAAATATTTTACACGAAAAAGATGGAGTTTTAACAGGACTTGTAGGTGGAGATATGATGTTTGGATTTTCAAAAGGTGATATGATTCAAAGAGTTCAATCAATGCTTGGTGTATCAGTTGAAAATACACTAGTTGTTGGTGATGGAGCAAATGATGTTAGTATGTTTAAATATGCATCAAAAAAAGTAGCTTTTTGTGCAAAAGATGTATTAAAAAAAGAAGCAAATATAATTGTCGATAAAAAAGATTTAACACAAATCTTAAAAAGTATTTAAGGAGAGAGCAATGAGTTTAAAAGAAGATATTAATTTTTCACTTTGGTGTGATTTTATTGAAAGAGAGTTTTTAGAAAATAGATTTCAAGAAATGATTGAAGAAAAGACTATTTATGGTGCAACTTCAAATCCTGCAATATTTGAATCATCAATTACAAGTTCACTTGCTTATAAACAACAACTTGACATGTTAAAAGCAAATGATGCAAAAACTATATATGAAGATTTAGCAGTAAGAGATATAAAAAGAGCAGCTGAACTTTTAAAGCCTTTATATGAAAATAATACAAATGATGGTTTTGTTTCATTAGAAGTTGATCCTACATTATGTGATGATACACAAGGTACAATTGAAGAGGGAATTAGATTAAATTCAATGATAAATTGTGATAATTTAATGATCAAAGTTCCTGCAACAAAAGCTGGATATGTTGCTATGAAAGAGTTAACTAGTCAAGGTATAAATGTAAATGCAACTTTAATATTTTCAGTGGAGCAAGCAATTGAGTGTGCTAAAGCTTTAAATGAAGGTATTAATGAATCAAATATTGATACAAAAGCAGTTATTTCAATTTTTGTTTCTAGATTTGATAGACTTTGTGATGAAGAATTAGTTGCAAAAGGGCTTAAAAAATCAAAACTAGGAATAATGAACGCAACTAAATGTTATCATGAAATCAATAAGTTTGAAAATGAAAATATTAGAACACTTTTTGCAAGTACAGGAGTTAAAGGTGATGAGTTAACAGCAAGTTATTATGTCGATAACTTACTTTATCCAAATTCAGTAAATACTGCTCCTTTGGCAACAATTGAGGATTGGATAGTTGATGGAAGTAAAGAAGCTTCAAAAATTCCAAGTGAAGAAAAATGTGATAAATATTTTGCTGAGCTTGAAAAAGTTGGAATAAACATGGATGATGTTTATTCAAAACTTTTAACTGATGGCTTAGAAGCATTTAAAGTGTCATTTAGCGATTTATTAGCTAAGTTGACAAAATAGCCTATAAAAAGGCTATTTTCTTAAGAAAGTTTTTGCTAAACTTTACTTACACTAGAATAAGATAAAGGGTTTATAATGAATAACTGGAGTTCAAATAGTTGGAGAGATTTTCCTATAAAGCAACAACCAAACTATAATGACTTAGAAAAATTAGCTAAGGTTGAGGCTGAATTATCTTCATATCCTCCACTTATTTTTGCAGGGGAAGCAAGAAGATTAAAAAGTAAATTAGCAGATGTTGTAAATGGTAAGTCATTTTTACTACAAGGTGGAGACTGTGCTGAGTCATTTAATGCCTTTAATGCAAATAATATTAAAGATTTATTTAAAGTAATGATGCAAATGGCAATTGTTTTAACTTTTTCAGGTGGTTGTCCTGTTGTAAAAGTTGGAAGAGTAGCAGGTCAGTTTGCAAAACCAAGAAGTTCTGATTTTGAAGAGATAAATGGTATTTCACTTCCTTCATATAGAGGTGATATTGTAAATGGAATTGACTTTAATGAAGAAGCTAGAAATCCAAGTCCAAAAAAACTTTTAAAAGCGTATAATCAAAGTGCATCAACACTAAATCTTTTAAGAGCATTTGCAAGAGGTGGTATGGCAGATTTAAATAAAGTGCATTCATGGAATTTAGATTTTGTTAAAGGTAATACTTTAGGAGAAAAGTATGAACAATTAGCAGATAAAATTTCTGAAACATTAAATTTTATGAAGTCTTGTGGAATTACATCTGAGAATACACATCAACTAAGTGAAACAACACTATATACTTCACATGAGGCATTATTATTAAATTATGAACAAGCCTTGACAAGAAAAGATTCACTAACAGGTGATTGGTACGATTGTAGTGCTCATATGTTATGGATTGGTGATAGAACAAGAGGACTTGATGATGCACATATTGAGTACTTTAGAGGAATTAAAAATCCAATAGGTTGTAAAGTTGGACCTTCAATGCAAGAAGATGAGTTAATTAAGCTTATTGATAAGTTAAATCCAGAAAATGAAGCTGGTAGATTAAACTTAATCGTTAGAATGGGTGCAGAAAAAATTGCAGATCATTTTCCTAAACTTTTAGCTAAAGTTAAAGCTGAGGGTAAAAATGTTTTATGGTCAAGTGATCCAATGCATGGAAATACTATTAAAGCTGATAATGGATTTAAAACAAGAGATTTTGAATCAATCTTATCAGAAGTAAAACAGTTCTTCCAAATTCATAGGGCTGAGGGAACATATGCAGGTGGTATTCACTTAGAGATGACAGGACAAAATGTAACTGAGTGTACAGGTTCTTGTTCTTCTGCTATTACTCAAGAGGGATTATCTAGTAGATATCATACTCAATGTGATCCAAGATTAAATGCAGACCAAGCATTAGAGTTATCTTTTATGATAGCAGATACATTAAAAGAAGCTAGAAAAGATTTAGTAATATAAAAAAGAGGTTTTCCTCTTTTTTATTTATAAGAAAATATCTTTATACTCTTGCTCATTAAAACCTACAATTACTTTATTGTTATACTCAATTACAGGTCTTTTTAAAAGCATAGATTCTTTTTTTAACCACTTTTTTTTACCCTCATCATCAAGGTTTAAATCTTTTAATTTTAGATTTCTATAAGTAGCACCTCTATTATTAAATAGTTTGTCAATTGATGAGTTTTTAACCCAATAATCAATCATATTTGATGATACTTCTTCTTTTTTAAAGTCAAAAAAATCATAATCTATTAAGTTTTCTTTAAAAAACTTAAGAGCTTTCCTTACTGTATCACAATTTTTTATACCGTGAACTTTTATCATAATATTACTCTATAATCTTTGGTACTATAAAGTATCCATCTTCAGATTTTGGAGCATTTTCAATAATTTGTTTAGCTCTTTGTAAATCTTGTGTTGAGACGTCTTCTCTTAAAGGAGTTCCTCCCTCAACTGTGTTAAATGTAGCATCGATATTGCTTACATCAATTTCATTTAAATTCTCAACAAAATTGATAATATCTCCTAACTCAGATTTTAAACTCTCTTTTTTTTGTTCATCAATTTCTAAGCTAGAAAGCTTTGCTAATTTTTCTATTAGTTTATCATCAACTGTCATTTTATTCCTTTTAAATTTGTAAACTTTATTATTAAATTTAAATATTATAACAAAAAAGAGTTTTTAATGTTATAAAATAATTTAATCTATTTTTTAGCTCTTTTTTCATAAAAATTTTCTCTAAACTCTTCCCATTTATTCTCTAAAATCGCCTCTCTTGCTTTTCTCATAAGAGTTAAATAGTAGTTTATATTGTGTATTGAAGCAAGTCTAAAGTATGTTATTTCACCAGCTCTATATAGATGGCTTAAATATGCTTTTGTGAAGTTTTTACAAGTGTAGCAGTCGCACTCTTCATCAATTGGTAAAGCATCTTCTTTATACATAGCTTTTTTGATATTTACTCTTCCAAAGCTTGTAAATAAAGTTCCATTTCTTGCATTTCTAGTTGGCATTACACAATCGAACATATCTACGCCTCTGTGAATATTTTCTATTAAATCCTCAGGTGTTCCAACTCCCATTAGATATCTTGGTTTATTTTCAGGCATAAATGTTGTAGTCCACTCAACTGTATCATACATATCTTGGTTTGGTTCACCAACACTTAATCCTCCAATTGCATATCCATCAAAATCTTCTAATGCGCAAAGTTGTTGGGCACTCATTTTTCTAAACTCTTTATCTGTTCCACCTTGGATAATCGCAAAAATATTTTGATTAACTCCAATACCTTTTTCTTGTTGTTGCTTGTGATAAGTTATGGCTTCTTTTGCCCACTTTGTAGTTCTTTCAATAGATTTTTTAATTCGCTCTTTTGTATTTGGTAGGGCAACTAAATCATCTAAAATCATCATAATATCACTACCTAAATCATATTGAGTATCTAAAACACTTTGTGGTGTAAAATAGTGTTTACTTCCATCAATGTGAGATCTAAACATAATTCCATTTTCATCAGGTTTTGAATTATCACTAAGTGAAAATGCTTGAAAACCACCAGAGTCAGTTAAAAAAGAGTTTGGAAATTTTGAAAAACCATGAAGTCCACCAAACTTTTTAATTAATTTGCTCCCTGGTCTTAAGTATAAATGATAAGTATTACCAAGTATGATTTTTGCACCCATACTTAAAAGATCATTTGCATCAAGTGCTTTTACAGTTGCTTGAGTTCCAACGGGCATAAATACTGGTGTTTGTATTGTACTGTGAGCTGTTTTTATTGTACAAGCTCTTGCTTTATTTTGTGTTGCATCTATAGTAAATTGCATATAAAAAAAATCCTTATAAAATCTTCTTGTGATTGTATCAAAAAATTGGTAAAGAAAATGATTAGAGATAAAAAGATATAATATCTACTATGAAAAAGATACTTATTATATTAGATGGAATTGTCGCTAAAAACTTAATGCAAAGAATAGTTGAAACTAATACGGGTGAAAACTATTATGATATTGTTTATGTAAATGATGCAATAGTTCCTGATCAAAAATTGTCAAATGTTACATTTTACAAGTTCGATCCAACTTCTAAATCAAAACTTGCAATGGTTTTAGATAAGAATATTCATACAGAAGTACTTGTGGTACTTAATTCAAAAGATGAGATGTTAAGTGTTATTGAAAATATCAAATCACACAAGCATAATCTTCAACTGAATATTTTAGATTATTGGAATTTAGAACTTGATGATCCATATGTAAATGTCTATAAAGGTATTGAAGTTTTAGCAAATGGGATGGTAGAAAGACTACCAAATATTCCTGTAGTTGCTCAAAATATTGGATTGAAACATGGCGAAATAATGGAGATTAGAATTCCTTTTGGTAGTTCATATGCTTATAGATATATAGGTTCAATTGAACAAAAAAATTGGAGAATTTTTGCCTTATATAGAAATGAAAAACTCGAAGATTTAAAACCTTCTTTGATTTTAAAACCAAATGATACTATTTTAGTAATTGGTGAGCCAAAAGTTTTAATGCAAGTTTATAGTGCTATTGGTAAAACAAGAGGACAATTTCCTATGCCATTTGGACATAATTTGTATTTATATTTAGATTTATACTTAATGAAAAAGCATAGAGTTGAAAAAGCTGTTCATGAAGCAAAATATCTACATAAGTATTTAAAAAATAAAAAACTTGTTATTAGAATTACTAGACCAACAACAGTTGGTATAATGAATTTTATAAAAGAGCAATTTAGAGATGATGAATCAGTTATTATAAATATAGATTATCATAATTTAGGCTTTAGAAAAATCAGAAAAATGGATTTTAAAAAGCTTGATATAGGAATGATAATATTATCAAGTGAAATGTTTAAAAATAAAGAAATAGCTATAGAACTAGCAAATACAAAAGTTCCTTTATTTAAACTTGGGAAAGAACCAGTTGGTGCAACTAAAAATACTCTTATTGTTTTAAATGATACAAAATCATATGAACAAATTTCACCAATTGTATTTGACGTATCAAGTCAAATAAAAACAAAAACAAAAATTTTTGATATGGATCCTAATGGATTCGATGATAAATCGAAATTACTTGATCACTTTGAAAATCTTTCAAAAATATTTAGTCAAAAAATAGAGATTATTTCATGTGATAAAAATCCAATTAGACAACTTCGAAAAGAACAAAATATTTTACAAATTTTGCCACTTAAAAAAAGTATGTTTCAAAAAAGATTTTCTTGGAGTTTTATTTATACAAACTCAGATTTGATATCTTTTGATATGGCAAAATATAATCAATTACTTATACCTATTATAGAAGATTAAAGGAAATAAATGAAATTTGAGGCTTATCCCTTTGAAAAATTAAATAAACTATTATGTGATGTTATTCCAACATCAAAATATGAATTGTCATCACTTACAATAGGAGAACCACAGTTTGAAACTCCACAATTTATTCAAGATGAATTGAAAAATAGTTCTGAACTTTTAAAGAAATATCCAGCAAGTGCTGGACTTCCAAAATTAAAAGAGGCAATGATAAATTTTGTATCAAAAAGATTTAATATTTCTTTAGAAAATGAGCAGATTATTCCAACCTTTGGAACAAGAGAAGTTTTGTTTAACTTCCCACAATTTGCATTATTTGATAAACAAAATCCAGTTATGGCATTTACTAATCCCTTTTACCAAATATATGAAGGTGCAGCAGTAGCTAGTAAAGCTGAAGTTATTCATATAGACTTAACAAAACATAATGATTTTAAAGCAAATTTGAGTGATGAAAATTTAAAAAAATGTGATTTAGTAATTTTGAATTATCCAAATAATCCAACCTCTTCTAATATAAGTATTGAGGAACTTGAAACTTGGGTAAAAAAAGCTATAGAGTTTGATTTTATATTAATAAATGATGAATGTTATAGTGAAATATATTTTGATGAAAGTGATAAGCCAGTATCACTTCTAGAAGCTAGTATTAAAGCTGGAAATGAAAATTTTAAAAATGTATTAGTTATGAATTCTATTTCAAAAAGAAGTAGTGCACCAGGACTTAGAAGTGGTTTTATTGCAGGTGATTCAACAATTTTAAAAGAGTATATGAAATATAGAACTTATATAGGTTGTGCTAGTCCTGTTCCTTTACAAAATGCAGCAGCTATTGCATGGAATGATGAAAAACATGTCCAAAATTTTAGAGAAATTTATAAAAAAAATTTCCAACTTGCAAAAGAGATTTTAGATATAAATCCACCTAAAGCTACTTTTTATATTTGGCTAGAAGTTGAAGATGAATTAGAATTTACAAAAAAACTATATGAAAAAAAACATATAAAAGTTCTTCCTGGAAGTTTTTTAGGAAGAGAAGGCATTGGAAAAGGTTATGTAAGAATAGCCTTGGTTGAAAATGTAAATAAAACAAGAGAGGTATTAAATAGATTGAAGGATTTTATTAATGAATAAGCAAGAGTTAAATGAAGCTAGGACAAACCCGGATTTTATAAAGTATTTAGAAGAAACAAGAATTGATGCTTTAAATACTCAAAATATTTCGGCACTTTATGAAGTTCTTGACTCAATGCTTATCTTAGATTTAGATGAAAAAAAGATAAATGAAGTTTATGAAGAGATTTTAAAGATATCTTTTTTTGAAGTTGAAAAAATAGTAAATGATGGTAAAAAGTTAAAACTTAAAGAGAATGAACTTTATTATATAAGATCTTTTTATGAGCATGCTATTGAAAAGTGGAGTTTTCAAAATATCGATGGAGCAAAACAACTGTTTTTTGTACTTTATAATATTATTGATGATGAACTATTAGAAGATGCTTTGAAAATTCATGTAATTGCACTTTCAGAAGCTATGGATTTAGATACATTTTATGAGAAAAAAGTTGATGAAAATAGTGTATTAGAAGATGATTCACATGGATATTTTATAGTTAACTTTAAATTTGATATAAAAAATTTTTTAAAAGAAAATAGTACTGTTTTAGAAAAAGAGTATGAAAACTTAAAATATTTATTGGATTAATATATGAATATACATTTTATTGGAATTGGTGGAATAGGGCTATCAGCCCTTGGTAGGTTTTTAAAACATGATGGTCATTATGTAAGTGGTTCGGATATTAAAAGTTCTCCTATTACAAAACAGCTTGAATGTGAAGGAATTAAAGTAATTACTCCTCATAATGCTTCAATTATAAATAACCAAGATATAGTAATACATTCAGCAGCTGTAAAACCAAACAATGTTGAAATTTTACAAGCAGTTGAAAATGGAATAAAGACTATTCCACGAAAAGAGGCTTTGCCAATAGTTTTAGGTGATAAGAAAAACTATTGTGTTGCAGGAGCTCATGGGAAAAGTACAACAACTGCTATTTTAGCTTCAATATTAAAAAGCTCAACCTTAATTGGCGCAATTTCAAAAGAGTTTGATTCAAACTTTAGATATGTTGATAACTTAGTTGCTTTTGAAGCAGATGAGAGTGATGGGAGTTTTTTACTTTCAAATCCTTATTGTGCAATAGTAACAAATGCAGAACCAGAACATATGGAGTATTATAACTATGATTTAAAAAGGTTTTATCAAGCTTATGAATCATTTTTGAAAATTGCAAAAGTAAGAGTTATAAATGCAGAAGATGAATTCTTAGGAAGTTTAGATATAGAAGCTATAAAACTTCATCCAAGTATTGATATAACAGAAGTTTCATATACACTTAAAAATGGAGAACCCTATACAAAGTTTCACTTAAAAGATTTAGGTGAATTTGAAGTTTGGGGCTTTGGGTATCATATAGCAATTGATGCTTCTTTAGCAATTTTGGCAGCTTTAAATGAAATTCCTTTAGTTGAAATAAAAGATAATATTAAAAATTACAAAGGAATTAAAAAAAGATTTGATATTGTTCAAAAAAGTGAACAATTTGTAGTAATTGATGATTATGCACATCATCCAACAGAAATAGCTGCAACAATGAAATCTGTTAGCTTATATTCAAATTTAAAAAATATGGAAAAGATTGTTGTAGTTTGGCAACCTCATAAATATAGTAGAACAGTTAATAATCTTGAAGAGTTTAAAAAATGCTTCAATGGCTGTGATGCACTTGTAATTTTACCTGTTTATAGTGCTGGTGAAGAGATTGAAGAGATTGACTTTGAAAAAGAATTTTCTTCTTATAATCCAATATTTGCAGATAAAATTAAAACAAGCGATAATAAAATAGAACTTATTAAAGATGATAAAATAGTTTACACATATACAGATGGAATTGTTTTAGGCGTTGGCGCTGGAGACATAACTTACCAATTAAGAGTTAAATAATAATTTTAAACTCCTTCTTTTAAGCCCTTTTTAGGGCTTTTTCTCTTAAAAAATTAAATTTACATAAAATTTATACTTTAATATTACTATTTCAGTATATAAGAAATTATGTAAAGGATAACAAATGAGTAGTAATTATACAAGAAGAGATTTTCTTAAAGTTACTTCATGCTCGACTGCTATTGCTGGGATATCTTGTATGACAGGAACTCTTGGGAGTTTAGGTGCTCAAACTATAAGTGGAAGCACTAAATTTGTCAAAAGTTACTGCGAGATGTGTACTAGTAGATGTCAAATTGAAGGTAAAGTAGTTGATGGTAAAAGTGTATTCATCCAAGGAAACCAATATTCAAAAGGAATGGGTACATCAGTATGTGCAAGGGGTGCAGCAGGACACTCACAACTTTATGATCCACAAAGATTAGTTAAACCACTAATTCGAGTAGGAAAAAGAGGTGAGGGAAAATGGAAAGAAGCAACTTATGAAGAAGCATTAAATTTAATTGCTAAAAAAATGATGAATATCAAAGAAGAGTATGGTCCTCAAGCAGTTTTATTTTCTGCAAAAACAGGTGAACATTTTTCTCATTTGAGTACATTTTCAAAAGCATTTGAAAGTCCAAACTTATTTTCACATCATAGTCACTGTCCAATAGCATATAAAGTTGCTTTTAAACATACATATGGAACAGGTTTAAAAAGAGACTTTTCTAAATCAAAATATATTCTAAATTTTGGGCATAATTTATTTGAGGGTATTAATGTAAGCTCTACAAAAAAATTAGCAAAAGCTGCTGCAAGTGAGAAAACAAAACTTGTAGTTTTAGAACCTAGATTTTCAATAGTTGCAGCAAAAGCAGATGAGTGGCATAGTGTAAAACCTGGAACTGATTTAGCTTTTGTATTATCTTTAATGCATGTTTGGTTAAGAGATGGAAAATATGATAAAGAGTTTGTACAAAGATATACAGTAGGTATTGAACATTTAATTGAAAGTACTAAAACTACAACTCCTCAATGGCAAGAGAAAATTACAGGTATTAAAGCTGATGTTGCAGAAAGAGTTGCAAATGAATTATATAAAGCAGCTCCAAATTGTATTATTGATTGGGGACATAAAACAACAACTGGTCAAAGTGAGTATCAAAGAACAAGAGCTATTTTAATAGCAAATGCATTGATGGGTAATATAGAAAAAGAGGGTGGATTATTTTTTAAGAAAAAAGCAAAAACATGTAATAAACTTGCAGGTATTGATATTGCGCCAACTATAACAAACCCTGATAAACATTTCCAAACTCCTAAAACATTAAGAGTTGATAGAGCTTCACAAAAAGGTAGTGACAATGCTTTTATAGCTCGAAATCAAGGTGTATTAATGGATATACCAAAAGCAATTTTAAATAAAGACCCTTACGAAGTAAAAGGGTGGTTTATGATAAGAACAAATCCATTAATCACAGTTGCTGATCCTAAAACAATGAAAGAAGCTATGAATAAATTGGATTTTATTGTTGTAACTGATATTTATATGTCAGAAACTGCATTAATGGCAGATGTAGTTTTACCAGAAGCAACTTATCTTGAAAGAGATGAAGGAATTATGGATAAAAGTTCATCTAAACCAACATATATGATAAGAAATAAAATTGTTGATCCTATTAACAATACTTTAGCAGGTCATGAGATTTTTAGAACATTAGCTAAAAAAATGGGAATTGATAAAGACTATAAATGGGATAATATTTTACAATATAGAGTACAACAAGCAAAAGGTAATGATAAATTACTAAAAGAGCTTATGTCAAAAGGATATGTATCATACTCTATTCCAACTTTATATTATAGAGAAGAGAAATATATAAAAGATTTTGTAAATAAATATCCAAATGCTAAAAAATATTTAGATGAAGATGGATTAATGGGAAGTATGTTAGATAACTTAAAAACTCCAAGTGGAAAAATTGAGATTTTCTCACAACAAGTAGAAGAAGAGTTTAAAGGTTATGGTGTACCAAGAGATGATAATAATATGGATGTAACTAGAGGTTACCCTTATATTTTAACATCAGGAAAAAGTGCAATTCATACAAATGGTCATACACATAATGTACCTTACTTACATATGTTAATGAGTGATAACCCTGTTTGGATAAATCCTCAAACAGCTAAAAAAGAGAATTTGAAAAATGGAGATAAAATCTATTTAGAAAATGATATAGGAAAAGAGAAAGGTACAGTTTTTATAACTGAAGGAATTAGACCAGATACATTTTTTGTTTATATGGGATTTGGTAGAGAGTCAAGTGATTTAAAAAGAGCTAATGGTGTTGGAACAAATCAATCTAAACTATTACCATTAATTAAAGGTCCTGTTTGTTCAACAATGGTTACAAATGTGGGCGTAAAAATCACTAAAGCTTAAGGGGTAAGTTATGAGTAAAAAATATAGAATGATTCATGATGAAAATTTATGTATAGGTTGCCAAGCTTGTAGTGTTGCATGTAGAAGTGAAAACGATGTTCCAGATGATATTTTTAGACTACAAGTAAGAGTTGAAACAAAAGGAACTTTTCCAAATTTAAAAATGGATATGAGAAGACAATCATGTGTTATGTGTGAAGATGCACCATGTGTTGAGGTTTGTCCAACAAAAGCATCATTTCAGACAAATGATGGAGTTGTGCATATTGATGAAAGCACATGTGTATCTTGTAAATACTGTATTGTTGCTTGTCCTTATAATGCAAGATTTATGAATCCTGTTACTAAAGCAGTGGATAAATGTACTTTTTGTTATTCAAATAGAGTAAAAAAAGGTTTAGATCCAGCATGTGTAACAGTTTGTCCAACAGATGCATTAGTATTTGGAGATATAAGTGATACAAGTTCTGAAGTTTATAAAAAAGCAAATGAGAATAATTTATTGTATCCAAAAGCACATTTAGGAACTAAACCTAAAGTAGCCTTTGTTCCTAATAAAAGAGGAGTAAGTTATGAATAATATGTGGGGAAGCACAGCTCAATATGAGGTTATAAGTTGGCCTTGGCCAATTGCAGTATATCTATTTTTAGCAGGACTTAGTGCAGGTTCTATAATCATTGCACTTCTTGTAAAATGGAATAGACATGAAAAAGATAGTTCATCTATTTGGGATGCTATGGTTAAAGCTGGTGCGATAATCTCTCCTCTTACTATTTGTGTTGGATTATTGCTTTTAATTGTTGATTTAGGGAAACCTTTATCTTTTTATTGGTTATTAATAAGTTATAACTTTACATCAGTTATGACACTTGGTGTAATAGCTTTATTTATCTATACACCTTTAGCATTTGTTTTTATGGGATTGATTTTTGAAGATACGATTAAAGAAAATAAACTTTTATCTATTTTTTCACCAATAATTTCATATATTAAAAGTTTTGAAGTTTATGCAAAAAGAATTGAGTATGTATTGTTTGGATTGGCCTTAATAGTAGGAGCTTATACAGGGTTCTTATTATCAGCTAATATGACATATCCATTGTGGAATTCACCTGTACTACCTATTTTATTCTTAGCTTCTGGTATAAGTGCAGGTATTGCAGGAAATATTTTGGTTGGTATGCTTTTCTTTAAAAGTAGTATCAATAAAGAGAGTATTAAATATTTGTTGATTTTAGATTTAAGAGTTATTTTATTAGAAATACCTCTATTAATTATACTATTTGTTGGTATGCTTTATGCAGGTGGAAATGCTGAAGTTGCAGCAATTCAAGCATTAACTGTTGGAAAATGGGCTTCTATTTTCTGGTTTGGAGTTATTGGTTTTGGATTGATTTCACCTTTATTAATAGCATTTACTGCATTAAGAAACCATGCTTATAAAATTGGATTTATATTAATAAACTCAATGATTGTATTAGCAGGTGTTATACTACTTAGATTTTATGTGGTATATGCTGGACAATTGTTTACAGGAGCATAACTACTAGAGAGGTTTTTAACCTTTCTAGTTATATAATAACATATGAAAATATTACTTTTAGAAGATGATTATAATTATAATGAAAGTATTACTGAATACTTAGAGGATTTAGGGTTTCAAGTTGATAGCTTTTATGATGGGGAAGAAGCATTAGATGCTATTGTAGAAAATAGTTACTACTTGTTGATTTTGGATATTAAAGTTCCAAAATTGAATGGTCACGAATTAATCAAATATATAAATGAAATGGGAAATAAAACACCAATACTTATAATGACTTCTTTGGTTGATATTGATAATATGACTATTGGATATGAGTTAGGTTGTGATGATTATTTAAAAAAACCATTTGAATTAAAAGAGTTAGAGTTAAGAGTAAATCAATTAATTAGAAGTAAATATAATACAGATAAAAACTCAACATATAAACTAAAAGATGGTTATACTTTTGAGTTTATTTCAGGAATATTAAGAAAAGATGATATTGAAATAGAATTAACATCAAAAGAGATAGAGTTAGTAAGGTTTTTAATTAAAAATGCAAACTGTTACTGTGAAATTGAAAATTTAAGAGAGAATGTTTGGGAAGGAAAAGAGATACATTATGCAGATATTAGAATGTATATTAGTAAAATTAGAGTTAAAACTAGTAAAGAGTTCATAGTATCTTCACGAGGATTGGGATATAAAATTGAAATACCAAGTTAATGAAAAAAAAGTAGCCTATTTTTATACTTTTTTAGTGATGGTACTTTTTTCAATACCTACATATTTTGCAGTTGTTTTCTCTTTTGAAAAAGAGCTTATTTTAAAAGAGTTAGCCCTTGAAAAATTTACAAATGATTTAGAAAGAAAGATATATTCTGAAAATATGGATTTGTCAAGAAGTGTAAAAATAAAGTTTGCACTTTTTGATGAAAATATGCAATTAATCTCTTCAAATTTATCTAAAGAAATAGTCTATTATGATTTTAAGACATATATTGACTATCCTTACATGTATTACAAGCAAGAAATAGAATATAAAAATAAATATAATGCAAGATATATAATTAGTGAAGTACAAATAAATTATGCAAAAATGATTTTTATTGCAAGTTTGCTTTTTTTGGTAATACTTGCAAATATATATATTCTAAATAAAGTTATAATAAAAAGTACAGCAAGACCTTATGAGTTAATGCAAAAGTATACTAACTCTTTTTTTAATGATACTATGCATGAATTAAAAACTCCCTTGGGTGTAATTAATATAAATTTAGATTTACTTGTTCAAAAAAGTGAAGCAAATAAATATACAAGAAGAATGAAAACTGCATTAAAGCAAATACAAATCACCTATGAAGATATAGAATATCATATAAAAAATAAAAAAGTAAAATATATAAAAGAAAAACTTAATATATCAAATTTATTGCATTCAAGAATAGACTTTTTTGAGGATCTTGCAAATTCAAAAGCTATCTATTTTGATGTAAATATTGACAATGAATGTTATGTATTTATGAACTCTTTAGAGTTTCAACGAATAATTGATAATACATTAAGTAATGCAATAAAGTACTCAAATCCAAAAAATAAAATCGAAATAAAATTAGAAAATAAAAATGATATATCAAAACTTAGTATTAGAGATTATGGACATGGTATCAAAAATATTAAGTCAGCTTTTAATAGATTTGATAGACAAGATGAGGTTCAAGGAGGATTTGGACTTGGGTTAAATATTATAAAAAATATTACAAATAAAAATGGAATAAAAATAGATGTTGAGACAAAAGTAGATGAGGGTAGTACCTTTATATATGAATTTAGAAATTATAAAAAGAAGTTTTTAGATGGAGTTGAAGATGACAATTAATAAGAATTTTGTTTTTCTAATACTATTCGTTGCAATTAGTTCGTTTTTTCTATTTTGGGCATTTAATAATTATATGATTTATGAACAAAAAAGCAGTAATGAAGATACAATGGATGTATATCTTAATGATTTAGCAAAAGAGATAAAAAAAAATAAAGAGTTAGTATTAACTTCTGCTGTTTTAATTTCAAAAAATGATGATATAAAAAGGTGTTTAAAAACTAATAATAAACAAGACTGTATTAAATATTTACAAAAATCAAAACGAAGTTTAGTTAGTACTTCATTGTTTAAAGATATAAAAATTCATTTGCATAGAAAAGATTTAAAAAGTTTTTTTAGATTATGGGATTTAAAAAATAGTAAAAATGATTCATTAAAAGATTTTAGATACTGTTTGAAAATAGTAAAAAATGAAAAAAAAGCAAAATCCTGTATTGAAATTGGTCGTTTTTCCATGTTAATTAGAGGAGTTAGTCCTGTAGTTGATAATGGAGAATATTTAGGATCAATTGAAGCAATTATAGATTTTAGTTCAATTATTGAACATTTTAAAGAAAAAGATATCAAACTTTATGTACTTATGAATAAAGATTATTTATCTATACCTACAAAAGTTAAATTTAAAAAAGAACAAATTTTAAATAATTATGTCATATTAAACAATAAAATAGAAAATTTTTCTTTCTTGGATAATAAAAGATTTGAACATACAGGATATATAAAAAAATCAAATTATTATTTATTATATACTCCAATATACAATATTAGCAAGGAACAAATTGGTACATATGTATTAAAAATATATATATGATTAAAGAAGTACACAAACTCCATTTTCTACTTTGAAAATGCAGTTTAATTCATATTCAAAGATTTTATCATTGTATTTTATTAGTGCTTCTTCATATGTAGGTTTCGTTTTTAGATAATTTATTACTTCATCTTCTTGTTTAGAATTTTGATGTTTAAAGCTATTTACAAACTCATCAATATCATAAATTACTTCAACGAAACCTTTTTTAATATATTTGATAAGCCCTTTATTATCTTCAATCCTATGGGCGATTGTATATACTTTTTTATTCATTTTTAGAGCATACTCTAAGCTTCTAATACTTCCTGAGTTCTCATCTGCTTGCATTATAATTAATATATCACCTAAAGCTACTACTACTTCATTTCTATGTACAAAGGTGTATCTAGTAGCTTTAAAATCATCTTTATAAGTACTTAAAAGTAAACCTTGTTTTTCAATGGAGTTTAAAATATTTTTATTTACTTTGGGATATTTTATATTAAGTCCATTTGCCAATACACATATGGTATTATCAAAGCCTGCTCCTTGGTGAGCTATGGCATCAACTCCCATTGCTCCACCACTTATAATGCAAACTCCTCTTTGAGATAGTTTTGATGATAATTCATAACATAACTGTTTAGTATAGTTTATAGGTCTTCTTGTGCCAACTATTGAGATACTAGGTTTATCTAATAAATTTATATCTCCTCTAAAAAAGAGTTCATTTGGATATTTCTTTAATGAGTCTAATTTCTTTATATGAAAATCTAAAATTTCAGTCATAAAACCTCGATAATAATAATTTATATTATTATATCAAGGTTTTGGTAAAAATGGAAGTTCACTTAAATATATTAGTTCTAAATCTTTTAAAAGTGGTTTAGACTCTTTTAGTACTTTTAATGTAATACTATAAGGATGTCCAATGGCAATTGAATAACCACTTTTTTTAGAGATTCTAATAGCTTTTTTTAATTGATTTTGAATGTAATTAAAATCTTTTTTATTATCAATAAATATATTTCTTGCAATATATGGCATATCATATTTCTTTGCATATTTTTTTGCTACTGTTTTAGCTGTTGTTCTACTATCTACAAAAACTAAGTTATGTTTTTTTAATGCTTTAAATAAGTAATCCATACTTTTTTCATCTGAAGTAAATTTACTTCCTGTATGATTGTTTGTATAAACAGCGTCTGGATATGCTTGCTTTAGTTCTTTAACTCTTGCTTCAATTTTTTTATATGAGTCACCAACATGTAAGGTATTTTCTTCTTCAAACTTAAAAGATTGAGCTTGCATAGGAAAATGTATCATATAAAAAGGTAAGCCTTTTGCAACTTTTGATGAGTGTGGATGTTGTTTTGTTGGAGGTAAAAAAGACATTGTAACTTTATATCCAATATCTAAAATACTATCAACTTGTCTTTGAAGTGTAACATCATCAATTATAATAACAAGTTTAGATTTTTTATCTTTTTTTGGTTCTTTTTTTATTGTTTTTGAAACTTCATTTTTAATTTCTTTTTTTTCTAAATTTTTTGCTTTTTTGTGTATATACTCTTTGTCAAACTCTTTTGTATACTCTTCATATTTTACTTTATTTGATTCATCCATAAAATATTTTTCAATTTTTTTATCTGTATAATTATTTAAATCTAAATCTTTTTTAATTTCGACTTTTATTGTATTTTTGAGTTCTTTGTTATCTTTTTTTAATAAAAAGAAATAACTTAATACTGATGTAACTAGTGCTAATATAAGTATTAATAAAATTAGGTTTATTGTTTTTAGTTTATTATTGTTTTTTTGAGTCTTCTTTTTTCTATTTTTAGGTGAAGTGTTTTTTCTTGGGTTATTTTTTCTTGGTTTTCTTTTTGTCATATATATCAGTTAACATAAAAGTAAGGGGAACCTTACTTTTATTAGTTTTTCTCTTGGTCTACAATTTTATTTGCTTTAATCCAAGGCATCATATCTCTTAATCTTCTACCAGTTACTTCTAGTGGATGATTAAATAAGTTATTTCTTTCAGCTGTCATTCTTGGATAACCTGATTGTCCTTCTAAAATGAAATCTTTTGCAAATTTACCATTTTGAATTTCAGTTAAAATATCTTTCATTGCTTTTTTAGACTCTTCATTAATAACTCTTGGTCCAGAAACCATATCACCATATTCAGCAGTATTTGAAATAGAGTATCTCATATCATGAACTCCACCCTCAAACATTAAATCAACAATTAATTTTAATTCGTGTAAACACTCAAAATATGCCATCTCAGCAGGATATCCAGCATCTGTTAATGTTTCAAATCCAGCTTGAACTAATGCTGAAACACCACCACAAAGTACAGCTTGCTCACCAAATAAATCAGTTTCAGTTTCATCTTTGAAAGTTGTTTCAATAATACCTGTTCTTCCTCCACCAATTGCACTTGCATAAGATAATGCTATATCTTTAGTGTTTTGTGATGGATCTTGATGAATTGCAATTAAATCTGGAATTCCTCCACCTTTTTGAAATTCAGATCTTACAGTATGTCCTGGTGCTTTTGGAGCAACCATCATTACATTGATATTTTTAGCAGGAGCAATTCTTCCATAGTGAATGTTAAACCCATGTCCAAATGCAATAGTTGCACCATCTTTTAAGTTTGCTTCAATTTCACTTTTATAAATATCAGCTTGATTTTCATCTGGTAATAAAATCATTACAATATCACTTTGTGCAGTTGCTTCAGCTATAGTTTTTACAGTAAAACCTTTAGCCTCTGCTTTTGCCCAAGATGAACCACCTTTTCTTAATCCAACAATTACTTCAACACCTGAATCTCTTAAGTTTTCAGCGTGTGCATGACCTTGTGAACCAAATCCAATCATTGCTACTTTTTTTGACTTTATTAAATCAATATTACAATCTTTATCATAGTAAACATTTAATGCCATAGTTTTCCCTCTGTATTTTTAGTTTGCGTGCATTATACTCAAAAGAATCTAAAGTTTTGGTAATAAGATAGTAAAACAAGCACCTTTGTAAGTAGTGTTATTAACTGTTATTATCCTATTTTCAACATTTAATAAACCATTCATATGTTTTTGTATAATTTCTTTACTCATATATAAACCAATTCCAGTACCTTGTGTTTGATGTTTTGTTGTAAAGTAAGGGTCAAAGATTTTTTCAATATTTTTTATATCAATTCCTCCTGCATTATCAATTATTTCAATGATATTATATGCATCTTTTTCAAAAATATTTATGGTAACTTGTGGGGTTTTTATTTTGTTGTTTGTAAAAGCATCTTTTGCATTACTTAAAATATTCAAAAAAACTTGTGAAAGCTCATTTGGGAATCCAAAAGTGATATTTATATCTTCTTTGAAGTTTGTTAGTACATCAATATTTCTATCTTTATATGATGCTGCTGTTATGCTAAGACTATTTTTAAGTATTTTTTGTATATCAAACTCACTTTTTTCTTTATCTTCTTTAAAAAAGTTTCTAAAGTCTTCTATTGTTTGAGTCAAAAACTCGACATATGTAATTATAGATTCATAGGATTTTTCAATATCTTCTTTTTGATTAATGCCAAGTTCCATTTGAAGTTGCATTGATGAAGCTGTTGAAGATATAGCTGATAAAGGTTGTCTCCATTGATGAGCAATATTTCCTATCATTTCTCCAAGGGCTGCAAATCTTGATTGTTGAATCATTTTTTTATCTTTTGCTCTATTTTTTTCTAACTCTTCTTGAACTTTCTTTTCTAAGGTTTCATTTAAGTCTTGAAGTTGTTTTGTTTTTGAATCAACAATATTTTCTAAATTATCATTTAGTTTTGCTAATTGCTCTTGCACCTTTATCTCTTTTGAAATATCATTTAGTGATATTATGATTATAAAATTCTTATCATTTAAGAGTTTCTTTTTTGCTACTATTGAAAAATAGTGTAAGCCATTTAGATTTTTCATAGCTACTTTATGAAGTTTATTTGGATTTTGTAAAATATATTCATACCACATTAAGCCATCATAATCAATATCTAATATAAAGTCTTTTCTATTTATATCTTGAAAAAAATCACAAATGCATGCATGCTCATCTTTAAAATCATCAAATGTATTATAGCCATTGAAAAAATCTACTAAAGCACTATTCGCATCAAGCATCTCTTCGCCATTACTTACAACTACTATATTAGGTTGTCCATCTAATATACCTCTTGTTGCAGCTTCTTGCATTTTTAATTCTTGCATTTTTTTTTCTAATTGTGTATTTAAATCAAAAAGAGTTTTTGCATTTTTATTTATTTGTTTTACTATAAAATAAGTAAGTATTAAAACAATAAATATAATTGAAGCAATAAGAATTAGCTCTAATTTTTGATATTGCATTTTCTCTTTTTTAATTTGATTTTGTAATTTTTGAAGTGTAATCTCACCTTCATATTGCAATCTTCTTGTATTTTCTGTAATTCTAATAAAAAATGCAGGAGTTAATTTATAAAATCTTGTAATTTTTTTTGTTAATTTCTCAAACTCTTTATGATTTTTTGAAGATCTGTAAAGTTCTGCTTTATTTAAAAGTAGTTTTAATTGATTTGTCATATTAATAAGTTGTTCTAATTTTGGTCTTAAATCAATTGATTCTAAAGAGACAATACTTTTATTCTCTTTTATATAATTTATTTTTTTTATTGTATTATTGTGACCAACAATATTAAGTCTAAGTACTCTTTTTAATTCTCCACCATTTTCTAAAATGTCAAGGGCGTTTTTTATTGTTTTTACTCTTTGTTTTAATCTATTTAAAATTAACTCTCTACTTCTTTTATTTGTTGTGGTTGTTGCAATTTCATAAAAATCTGAACGGATTTTATATAAATCATTTACTATATATTCACCAATTTGTATTTTTGCTTCTTGATTTTTTGTTTTATCATCTAAGTTTTCTAATAAATTTAAAAAGAAAAAGTGAAGTACTATTAAACTTATAATTCCTATTAAAAATATACTAACTAATAAAATTAGTTTTGAAAGGGTATTTTGTTTATTTGCAAGTGATAGTTTTATCAAAATTTATCCTAATTTAAAATCCATATTCTTTCATTATTTGTTGACCTTGTTTACTTTTTGCAAACTCCATAAAAGCTTTTGCAATCTTTTTATTTTTTGAAAAACTTAAAAGATTTATTTCAAGTCTTTTTTTAGGAGCATATTTTTCATCAATTTCAATTACATCTATATGTTTTGAGTTTTCATTCCACATTGCAGTTGCTTTCCAATTAATAGTTATATTTGTTCTTTTTTCAATAAGAGATCTGTTTAAATTCCTTGAATCAGTTCCAATCTCAATTGCATTGTCGTAGGCTTCATTGAAAAAATCTTCACCTTTGTATGCAAGAAATATTTTTTTTGTCATTTTTCCAATACTACCTGAATTGGGATTACATAAAATAGAAGAGTTCATAGAATTTACAAATGCATCTAAATCTTTTATTTTTAAAGGATTGTTTTTTTCTACAAAAATAGCTGCTTGGTTATATCCTATAAAAGCACTATCAATTATAAGTGAATCTTTTTTATTTTTGATTCTATATGAATCACTTCCAGGAAGATATAAATCACCTTTTTTTGAATATTTCAATGCATCATATAAATCTTTTGACCCACCTTGTGAGATTTTGATATTACAATTGTATTTTTCTTCAATAATTTTAGCCATTTGTTTAATTGGTTTAACCATTGTTATTCCACAATAAAAAATTAAAGTTGGTTTTTGCTTTGCCATTAGTGTTGAGTTAATTATAAAAGTAGTAAATATTAAAATAAAAAATTGTTTAAACATTACAATAAGCCTTAAAAGGATTTTAGATAAGATACTATCATAACATACTTAAGGAAAAAAATTGTATAAACAACTATTTGAAAAGATAATAAATTCTAATAATACTTTCAATAAAGAAGAACAAAAAGTAGTTGATAAGCTATTAAAAGATTCAATTTTAACAAAACAAGAAGATAAATTTGAAATAAATTCAAAATTTAAAATTGCAAAAGTTAAATTTGAAAAAAATTATGCATTATTAGAAGATATAAGTAACGAACACAAAAATATAAAGCTAGAGTTTGATCTTTTAAATGGAGCATACGAAGGTGATTTTGTAGTAGCAAAAAGAATTTTTAATCCAAGAAGTAAAATTAAAGCAAAAATAGTACATGTTTTCTCTTCAAAAGTAAAAGAGCTTTTAGTTTATGTACAAGAAAATAGTTTATTTACAGTAAAAGAGAGCATAGAGTTAGATTTTAAAGTAAACAAAAAATATCAAGATGGGCAAATACTCCTAGTAAATAGTAAAGATTTTGAAACTATAAAAAATATAGGACATATAGATGATCCTAAAGTTGATGAGTTTATCTCTTTGTATTTATATCATGAATTAATAAGATTAGAGTCTGAACTTGAGATTGATGCAAAAATGAATGATACTAATAAAAGAGTGGATTTAACACATTTGAATTTTTGTACAATAGATCCAGCAAGTGCAAAAGATCATGATGATGCAATCTATTATGATGAAAAAAAACAAATAATATATGTAGCAATTGCTGATGTTTCATATTTTGTAAAAGAGAATTCACAACTTGATAAACTAGCATATATGAAATCAAGCTCTATTTATCTTCCCTCAAAAGTTTTACCAATGCTTCCAAGAAAGCTAAGTGAAGATATGTGTTCTTTAAGAGAAAATGAGAAAAGATATGCATATGTCTTTGAAATACATTTAGATACAAAAAATTTAGAAATAAAAAGCTCAAAACTATACGAAGCAATAATTGAATCAAAAAGAAAGTTCTCATATGGAAGAATTGATAGGGTTTTAGATGGCAAACTTGATAAATATACAACATTAGAAAAGCAAATATTTGACTCTGTTGTTAAATTATATGATGTGACTAAAGCATATAGAGCAAAAAGGCTAGAAAAAGGTTATGAATTTAGATCAAGCGAATTAAGATTGAAATTAAATCATAATAGTGAACTTGAATCTATTGAAGAAGAAAACTCAACTGCATCACATCAATTAGTTGAAGAGTGTATGCTTTTTGCAAATATTGAAGCTAGTAAGAAAGTTAATAGTGTAGGTATATATAGGATTCATGAAGAACCACCTTTTAAAGCTATTACAAAACTTGTTGATGAAGTAAATAGTTTAGGTGTAAATGTAAAGTTACAATCTACAATTCATGAAACAATTAATCATATACAAAATAAAGCAAAGCATACTACTTTATCAAAAGAGATTGATGAACTTATAATTCATGCTCAAACACAAGCAAAATACTCTTCAAGGAATTTAGGACATTTTGGTTTAGGATTTAGCTCATATTCTCATTTTACAAGTCCAATTAGAAGATATTCAGATTTAGTTTTACACAGAATGTTAAAAAGCAATCAAACACCTGATAATATAGAAGATATATGTGATTATATCTCTATTCAAGAAAGAAAAATTGATCAACTTGTTTGGGATTTTGAAGATAGAAAATATGCTAGATTTGCAAAAAAACATATTAAAGATGAGTTTAGAGTCTATATTACTGATAGTGAAAGAGGTTTAGCAAAAACATATGATAAAATGCCTGGAATGAGACTTATATTAGATAATTATAAAGGACAAGTAATATACTCAAAGTTAAAAGTTATTATAAAATCTGTAAATATAATTACAAAACAAATTGTGGCTTCTATTAAATACTAAGTTCTGACATTGTAGTAAAAAAAGAAGTTGATTTTTTTATAATATATTGTCCTAGAAGTTTTTTATCTTCATTTATAACTACTGGTGCAGTTAAGTTAACAACTGAATTTGCAACTGGATTATTTATAACAATAGAAAAATAAAAAGAAATTTTTGTATCTTCATCAATTTGCATTTTTTTTAAGAAACTCTCATCAAACTCAATATCAAAACTTTTTATTGAGTTTGATGAAATCATATGCATATTAGTATTGTCTTTTTCATCAATTTGTAAAATAGAAAAATCTTTGTCTAGTTTTTCTATATTCATGTATTTAATTTTATCAAAACCTAAAATAGGAACTTTTACTTCATACAACTTTATGCCTTTTTGATTTTAAGCTTAAGGATTTTATTAAAAAATAACTTAATCTTAGATATTATATCTTTATGTATAAAAATGAATTTGATAACTTATTAAAGCAAAATAAAAAGTTTGATGCGTATATGTTTTATGGGCAATCTACTTTCTTAATTGATTATTATAGTAATTTAGTTGCACAAAGTATTGCACATGAAAGTGATATTCAAAGAATATACTTTGATGAGTATGACTTTAAATTTATAAAAGAGCAACTTTTACAGTCATCACTTTTTTCATCTACTAATTTAATAATTATCAAAACAGAAAAAAAGATACAAAAAAAAGAACTTACAGAATTAATAAATGCATGCAATATTAATCCTGACTCTACACTTATTTTTTCTTGCCTAGGAGATATTGAGTTTAAGACAATGAGTAGTTCATTTAGTGCAAAAACAAATTCAGTTAGTGTTAGAATGTTTGCACCTTATATAAATGAGGCTTTAAAGCTTTTAGAAAAAGAAGCTAGAGCAATAGGTTTAGATTATGAAATGTCTGCTTTAAATCACTTATATTTTATGCATAGGCATGATTTGAGTTTGTGTATAAATGACTTGAAAAAATTAGTTATACTAGATAAAAAAATCAATACTAACCTTATAAATTCTCATTGTTTTGGTATTGGAAATGTATCTTTTGAAGATTTTTTAAATGATTTAATATTAGGAAACGACATCTCAGAAGAGTTACAACTTTTATTAGAAGAGGGAATGAATGAAATTTATTTATTAAATCAAATTACATCATTTGTTCAACAATTATTTATGATAAGCGCTTACACAAGAGCATTTGGTACTCCAAATGCAAAAGAGATTTTAGGATATGTTCCTCCTAAAAATATTTGGGAAAAAAAGAGTAAATTAGCAATTTCAATAAAACCAGAAGTATTTCAAGAAATGTTTGAATTTCTACTTGATTTAGAGTTAAAACTAAAATCTACAAAAATTAATAAAGAAAATCTATTTTTACAGGCAAGTCTAAGAAAATTTACAGTTATGTTTAGATAAAATCACGAACTTTACAAAAAATCCTTGCTGATATTTATGTAAAGATACCGGCACAAACTATAAGGAGCAATTAAATGTCAAAATTAAAGCATTATGAAACAATGTTTATTATTAAGCCAACTCTTACTGATGAAGAGACTGTGGCAGAAATCGAAAAAGTTAAAGCTAACATCGAAAAAAATGGTGGTGAAATCGTATCTTGTGATGATATGGGTTCTAAACAATTAGCTTATGAAATTGAAAAAAACAAAAGAGGTTATTACTTCGTAATTTACTTTAAATCACCTGCAAATGCTATTTTGGAGTTAGAAAGAACTTACAGAATCAATGAGCAAATCTTAAGATTTTTATTTATTAAATATGAAAACAAAAAAGAGATTACAGCTTGGACAAAAATGAGTGACGAGGCAGCTAAAAAAGCTAACTAATAACACATAAGGACCTTCAAATGTATAATAAAATAGTAATGGTAGGAAATCTTACAAGAGATATTGAGCTTAGATATTTACCAAGTGGTGCAGCAATAGCAAAATCAGCAATTGCGACTAGTTATAAGTATAAAACATCAAGTGGTGAGCAAAAAGATGAAGTTTGTTTTTTAGACTTTAATATCTTTGGAAGATCTGCAGAAGTTGCTAATCAATATTTAAGAAAAGGTTCAAAAGTACTATTAGAAGGAAGACTTGTATTAGAACAGTGGACTGCTCAAGATGGAACAAACAGAAGTAAACACTCATTAAGAGTTGATACTATGAAAATGTTAGATTCAAAAAGTGATAGTCAACAACAACAAGGTGGTATGGATAATGGTTATAATAACTATAATGCAAATGCATCAAATCCACAGCCTCAACAAAACCAATACAACCCTTCAAGTACTCAAAATGATTATGGACAAAAGAATAATTATGGTGGTATGAACTCGGCACAAAATAGTGCTCCTGAGCATAAAATACCTGAAATCGATATTGATGAAGATGAAATACCTTTCTAGAAAACAAGGATAAATAATGGCAGAAAAAAGAAAATACGGAAAAAAATATTGTAAATATACTGAAATGAAAATTGATTTCATTGATTATAAAAACACTAACTTATTAAAGTTATCAATGAGTGAAAGAGGTAAAATTATGCCTAGAAGACTTACAGGTAACTCTAAAAATGCTCAAGAAATGGTAGAAAAAGCTATTAAAAGAGCTAGACATATGGCATTAGTTCCATATATTGTTGATACTAAAAAAGTTACTGAACCAGCACACATTAGCTACAAATAAGTAATTTTAAAAGAAAGAAGTAAAACTTCTTTCTTTTTTTATGATTTAAAAACTATACCTTTTCCCAAACAACACCATTTGATGTATCCATTATTGATATATTAAAGCTACTTAATTCATCTCTAATTTTATCGGCTTGTTCAAAGTCTTTATTTTTTTTAGCTTCTACTCTTTTTAATATTAATTCTTCAATTTTATTAATTTGTTCTTTTGAAATACCAAATTGAAAATATTTAAAAGCATCATTTGAAGCAACACCTAAAACTTCTTCTATAAATTCAAAGTTTGCAACAAGCTCTTTTTTAAAGGCTTTGTTTTTAGGCTCTTTATCTAGTGTGTCATTTGCATTTGAAACCATTTCATCAACAATTGAAATAGCTTTTGATGTATTTAAATCATCATTCAAAGCATCAAGTAAATTCTCTTTAAATTGTTTATTTACAGAAGATTTTCCTATGCCATAAACTCTTTTTTTAACTCTATAAAGTTTATCAAGTCTTTTTTTGCTTACAATTAAATCTTCTTCATTAAAGTTAAAATCAGCTCTATAATGGGCACTTAAAAGATAATACCTTACCGCTTCACCAAAATATGATTTAAGTATATCTTTTAAGAAAAATGAGTTTCCAAGTGATTTACTCATTTTTTCACCATCAATATTTACAAAGCCATTATGCATCCAGTATTTAGCAAGATGTTGATTAGAAGAACATCTAGTTTGCGCAGCTTCATTTTCATGATGAGGGAAAATTAAATCAGCTCCTCCACCATGAATATCAATAGCAAACTTTTCATTTTTATATGCTAAATGTTTATCAATCATAGCTGAACATTCAATATGCCAACCAGGTCTTCCTCTTCCAAAAGAAGCAGGGTATGAGATCTCATTTGCATCTTTTTGAAATTTCCATAAAGCAAAATCTTTAGAATTTCTTTTTTCACTATTTGTTTCTACTCTTGCTTGTGAATTTTCATCACTTGCTCTATGGCTGATGTTGCCATAATCATTATCTTTTGATGTATCAAAATAAACACCATCGCTAATGATATATGCAATATCTTTTTTTTGCAGATCCTCAATCATTTCAATCATGATATCAAGATTTTGTGTGGCTTTTGGTTCTAATGTATTTTCTAAGATATTTAGTTTATTCATATCACTTTTGTATGAATTTATATAATATTGCGTAATTTCTTCAAGGGTTTGTTTTGTTTCTTTCATTTTTTTGATGATTTTGTCATCAATATCTGTAAAGTTTTTTGTCATTGTTACGTTGTAGTTATTTGCTTTTAAGACTCTATGTAGCAAATCAAATGCAATAGCACTACGTGCATGACCTAAATGTGCATCATCATACACAGTAGGCCCACACACGTAAACTTTTACATCATTATTTAAAATTGGTTCAAAAAGGATTTTTTCTTTTTTTACAGAGTCAAATAGATGTAATTTTTTCATTATTTAAATAGTGCCTCCAAATCAACTGGACTAGATGATTTTTTATTGTGTTCACCATCATTGGCAAAACCAGAAAGTGTATTTGTAGATTCAATTTCTTTTAATTCAATATCTGTTTTTGTAAGCATTGAAGCTAATCTAATATTTAGTCCAACTCTTCCAATAGCTTTTGATTTTTGATCACTTGGTATTGTTACAACAGCTTTTGAATTTTTTCCTGGAATTGCGCTTTTTTCAATAACTACGCTTGATATAATAGCAGGTGATAGTGCTCTTGATAAAAACATCTCTGGAACAGTAGAGTATTCAACACAATCTATACTTTCTCCATTTAATTCTTTACTTATAGAAGAGATTCTAACACCTTTTACCCCAACAACTGAACCAATAGGATCTATATTTGGCTCTATTGTTGAAAGTGCGATTTTTGCTCTGCTTCCTGGTATTCTAGCACTTGCTTCAATTGTAATTCTGTTATCTTTAACTTCTGGAACTTCTAATGCTATTAATGCTTCTAAAAACTTTGGTGAAGTTCTTGAAATTTCAATAATTAATCCTAATGATTTATCTATTTTTACAGCTTTTACAACAGCTTTTAAGTGATCACCAACTTTAAATATTTCACCTTTTATTCTATTCTTTCTTGGTAAAATTGCTTTAACTTCACCAATTTCAATAAATGTATTTTCAGCTCTATCAACTCTTGTTACTGAACCATTTACAATTTTTCCAATTTTATTTTTAAACTTTGTTACAAGATTTTCTTCTATAAATCTTTGTATTTTATATTCAAAATTATTATGAAGAATTGTTGCTGCATTTCTTCCCATATTTTCAAATTCTAAGTCGTAATCAACAGAGTCACCAACTTCTAAATCTGAATCGATTTTTTTTGCTTCATCAATACTGATGAAATTTTCAGGGTTAATTAAGTTGTCATATTGATCCAATGAATTACCAAGTAATCTTTCATCTTCATTTTCAACAACTTCTAACTTTTGAAAAAGCTCAAGTTTTTTATTTACTTTATCTATTTGCGAATCAAAATTTAATGATGGGTCAACCATCTTTTGAGCAGTTTTTATTAGTGCCTCTTTTAATGCCTGCTCTACATCTTCAACTTTTAGACCTTTTTCATAGGCAATTGAGTCCAAAATATCAATAATCTTATCCATTAAAACCCTTTGTTTGTTGACATTGAAATGAATGTTTTGATTTTCAATGTTGTTGTTAGAGTCATATTATATCTAAAAGTTCTTTTATAGAAATTAAAGCCATTTTAAGCTAAAATATATAGCTAATTTAAAAGATAAAAAAGGTTTAGTTATATGGAATTATTATTTGCAAGAAATGAGTTAAATGAAAAACCAAAAAAAGTGCAATTAGACAAAATTAAAGATGAGTTACAAAAATCTGGTGAAAAAATATTTTATTTTGATAGAGATAACTCTCATAAAGATATGATGGCTTTGGTTGATGCTTTAGAAGATGAAGGATTTAATGTTTATTTTAGAGAAGTAAAATATGGGTTAGCCGATGATGAGTATATGTATGAGGTACATGCACTTTTAATTAAGTAGGCAAATAAATGAGTAAAGAAGAATCAAAAAAGTTATTTATACAAACATTAGGTTGTCAGATGAATGATACTGACAGCCAACATATAGCTGCAGAATTAAAAAAATACAAAGATTATGATAAAACTGAGAATATAGAAGATGCAGATTTAATTATTATCAATACATGTTCAGTAAGAGAAAAACCAGTACAAAAACTTTTTTCTGAAATTGGACAATTTAATACTAAGAAAAAAGATGGTGCAAAAATTGGAGTATGTGGATGTACTGCAAGTCATTTAGGAAAAGATATTATTAAAAGAGCTCCTTATGTTGATTTTGTCGTTGGAGCTAGAAATATTTCAAAAATAAAAGATGTTGTTGATGTAAAAGGTGCAATTGAAATTTCAATTGACAATGATGAATCAACATATGAATTTGCTCCTGCAAAAACAAATAAATATAGAGCTAGTGTGAATATCTCTATTGGTTGTGATAAAAAATGTACTTATTGTATTGTTCCTAATACAAGAGGTGAAGAGATATCTATTCCTCCTGAAATGATTGTAGAACAAGTGAAAAAAGCAGTTGATGATGGAGCTATTGAAGTTATGCTTTTAGGACAAAATGTAAACTCTTATGGAAGAAGATTTTCTGATAAAAGAGAAAAATATAGTTTTACAAAACTTCTACAAGATGTTTCAAAAGTTGATGGATTAGAAAGAATTAGATTTACTTCTCCACATCCATTGCATATGGATGATGAATTTATTCAAGAGTTTGCAAAAAATCCAAAAATTTCAAAATGTATTCATATGCCATTACAAAGTGGTTCAACTGCTATTTTAAAAGCTATGAAAAGAGGATATACAAAAGATTGGTTTTTAAATAGAGCTAAGAAATTAAGAGACTTGGTTCCTAGTTTGAGAATTACAACAGATATCATTGTAGCATTTCCTGGTGAAACACAAGAGGATTTTGAAGATACATTAGATGTTGTAAATCAAGTTAAATTTGATCAAATCTTTAACTTTAAATACTCTCCTAGACCAGAAACAGAAGCTTTAAATTTTGAACATTTAGAAATAGATGATAAGATAGGTAGTCAAAGATTAACAACTTTAATTGATCTTCATAAAAGATATTTAGAAGAGCAAATGCCAAAATTTGTTGGAAGTACTGTAACTATACTAGTTGAAGCATTAAAACCAAATGGTGAGATTTCTGGATATACAGATAACTATTTGCAAGTATTTGCAAAAGGTAGTGATGAGTATTTAGGAAAATTTGTTAAAGTAAAAGTACTTAATGCTACAAGAACAGCATTAAAAGGTGAGATAATAAAATAAATATGAAAAAAAGAATCAAAACTTTTATCTCAATAAAAGTTATACCTTTTATTATGCAATTACTTGTAAGGTTTATTTATCTTACAAATAAAAAAGTTTTTCACCATGCTGATATCAAAGCAGATGAACCTATAATTGTCGCTTTTTGGCATGGTGAGCTATTAATGCAACCCTTTAACTATCAAAAGTTAAGACCCTCATCACTTGTAAAAGCAATGATTAGCCAACACAAAGATGGTGAAGCAATAACAAGAACTGTGCAATATTTAGGTATTGGTTCAATTAGAGGGTCTTCTTCAAAAGGTGGAGCTAAAGCATTAATTAGTACAATTAAAGAGTTAAAAGCTAAAAATGACATTGCTATCACTCCTGATGGTCCAAGAGGTCCAAGGTTTAGCATTGCAGATGGAATAGTTGCAATTGCAAAGAAAAGTGCTTGCAAAATCGTTATTTTTAATTGTAAACCAAGTAAATATTGGCAAATGAAATCATGGGATAAATTTGTAGTTCCAAAACCTTTTGGAACTATTGAGTTTTTTATTCAAGAGCCTTTAGATGTGACAGATTTAGATACTGAACAAGCAAAAGCATTAATAAAAGAAAAAATGCTTATTAATGCAGTAGTGTAGGAATAGAAATGTTTAATAAACACTCTTTATATATAAATGCTATTAAAAATAATAACTCTTTAAAACTTAACTTTAAAAAGTTAGAAAAAGCGGAAATAATAGATTCAAGTCAATCAGTATTTTTATCTAAAGATGAAATTTTACCAAGAGATGCTAGCCATAAAATAAATGCGCTACAAAATGAAATAGACAAAACATATATTTCAGCACTTTTACTTAGTGATGATACAAAGCTAGTTAAAAGAAATATTTCTAAAAGACTAAAAGAGTATGCAACCACAAATTTAAATAACGAATATGATGTTGCTGTTTTAAAAAATAAACTTTTTGAAACAAGACACTATTTTGAATCTACTGGTATTGATTATGTTTATTCAATTTTTCATGTGCTAAATCTTTTTATTGAAAAAAACCCTTATACAAACTCTTTAATATCACTATTTTTTAATAATAAAGCATATATTGTAATACTTAACTCAAAAGGTGAAATTGTTTTCGCAAAAGTTGTTGAATTTACATCTTTTGAAGATGTGAAAAATAGCAAGTTTTATGAAAGCGATGTTATTGGTCAAAAACTATTTGATGAAATTCATTTTTTTGAAGTTTTAGATAATATACATGCAATAATAAATGAATTTTATACAAATACAAATGATATTTTTATAGAAGAAATTAGATTATTATACACTGTAAAACAGTTTGATGATGAGCAAATAAAACAGATAAAAGATCAATTGATGCTTGATGTTTTTTATCATCCAATTTCAATAAATGAAGAGTTATTTGAACTAGTAAAAGATAAACACCAACATAAAAGTTTTATTGTGCCACGAAAAAAACCTAGTAAAAATAGTTCAAAAATTTGGCTTACAATATTATCAATTATTGCTATAGGTCTAATTGCTTATTTAACTATTCCAATAAATGACTTATTAAATGAAAATAGAAAAAAAATCCAAGAACAAACAGTTGAAGTTAAAAAGAAATTTAAACTACCAAATCATATTGAAAAAAATTTAATAGCAAAAAAAAGAGTTCAAGATATATTTGATATTATACCTTTTGATGTAGTTTTAAAAGATTTAGAAATAAGAAAAAATGGTTCTTCATTTCATGCAAATTTTTTAAGTGATGATACATATATAAAAGCTATGCAACCACAATTTTTAAAACTTTACAATAAGTCTTCGGTTGAATTTGTTGAAAATAAGAATGTAGTTTATGAAGGAATTGTAGAAAATATTGGGACTAAACCCATATCTACTTCGATGAAAATTTATAAAGAAACATATATAACTGATGAGTTTATACCTATTATTAGAGTAACAGAACAATTAAAAACACTATTTCCAAAAAACGCTAGAATCAATTTTAAATCAAGTTTTAAATCTGATGTTGTTACTTTTAATTATTTAATAAATATGACAGTTACTAGCCCAATGGCATTTTATGATATTGTTGATATGCTAAATAATGAGTTGTACTCTATTCATATCTCATATCCAATTAATTTTGTAAAAACAGAAGCTGGAATTGAGATGGACTTTATTTTACAATTTCATCAACCAAAGTAAATTTAAATTAGTTTGCTAGAATTTGAAATAAATTCTAGCAAACTAGTTACCAAACTTTTAGTTCGTTATAAATTGAGTCTCTTTCAACTGGAGTAAAGCCAGAATTTTTAATCAAATCAACAAATTGTTGAACTTGTACTCCATGAGCACTTTGAGCACCTGCTGCACTTTGTATTGATTCTTTTTCTATTGTTCCATCTAAATCATTTGCACCAAACTCTTGAGCTATTAAAGCAAGTTTTACTGTTGAAGTTGCCCAATAAGCTTTGATATTTGGAATATTATCAAGCAAAATTCTAGCAATAGCATATGTTTTTAATATCTCTTGTCCTGTAATTGGCTCTTTAACTTTTAAATAGTTATTTTTAGTTTGAAAAACAAGAGGAATAAAAGCATTGAATCCACCTGTTTCATCTTGTAATTCTCTTAATCTTAATATATGATCTACTCTATGTTCTCTTGATTCAATATGTCCAAATAACATAGTTGCATTACTTTTCTTTCCACTTTTATGCCAAAGTCTATGAATTTCAAGCCATTGTTGTGAAGTAACTTTTCCACCACAAATTCTTTTTCTTACCTTTTCATCAAATATTTCAGCTCCACCACCTGGCATTGAATCAACACCATGTTCAAGCATTTTATTTATAATATCTTCATAACTTAGGTTATATTCTGTTGCTAAAAAGTGAATTTCAGCTGCTGTTAATGCTTTTATATGAATATTTGGAAAATTATTTTTTATCTTTTTAAATACATCTAAGTACCATTGTAACCCTGTATCTGGATTATGAGCTGATACTATATGAACTTCTTTTATTCCATTTTTTGATGAATTATCAACTACATTCAAAATTTCTTCATGACTCATAGTATATGGACTAGGATTTTTCCTACTTGCACTATATGCACAGAATTGACAAACATCTTTACAGATATTTGTTGGATTTATATGTCTATTTATATTAAAATATGTTTTTTTACCATGTTTTTCTTCTCTTCTTTTATTTGCATAAAAAGAAAGATCAAAAAAATCTAAATCGTAAAGTTTCAATGCATCTTCGTAATCTAATCTTTCATTATTTTCTAATTTTTCTAATATTTTCATTTATACCTACTATTTACAATCAAAGTCTTCGTAATATTGATTTGAATTATCTTTATGTAAAAAACCAATACACTCTTGATTTGTTTTATCATTATAAAAAAGGATTTTATAAACTGAACCCTTTCTTCTTGTCTCTTTGTTCTCAACACTTAATTTATTTATTACTGTTACATTACTAATTTGTTTATAGCCAAGAGAGTTTAAAATCCCTGTTACTTTTAATTCTTTTAAGTAAGTTAACAATAAAAAGCATATAATAGCAATTAGAGCTAAAATTAAGATTATGATTTTACTTTTTTTGGGTATTCTTCTGACTTCATTTTCCATTTATACACTCTTCTAAATTTTTAAATTTTTGAGTTTCTTGATCATAACAATCAATTGAACCATCTTCTAATTTATAATACCATCCATGTATTTGTAAACTTCCATTATCAACCCTTCTTTTTACATCAGGATATGTTAATAAGTTCTTTAATTGATAAGTTACAGATATTTTTTCAGTTAGTCTATAAAGCTTTTCTTTGTCATTTGGGTCTTTAATCAAGCTTAATGTTCTCTCTTTTGCTTTTGAACCTAGCTCTAGCCATTTTTTAACATGAACAACTTTCTCTTTTTCTAAAGGAATTTCAGTGTATAAACTTTGACACGCACCACAATGAGAATGACCACAAACTATTATGTGTTTAACTTCTAAAACTGAAACAGCATATTCAATAGCAGCAGCACTACCATGATAATCTTCATCACACTTAAAAGGAGGTACAAAATTACCGACATTTCTTAAAATAAACATATCACCTGGATTAACATCAAGCATTATATCAGGAGTAACTCTACTATCTGAACATCCAATAAATAAAACTTCAGGTTTTTGACCATCTTTTACTAGTTTTTCAACATTTTCTTTTAATTCTGGGAACTTATCTTCTCTAAATCTTTTATTCCCTTTTATTAACTCTTGCATTTTAGTCTCTTTTTTTTATTATAATTTTGCTGTCTTGTTTTGTTAAAACAGTTATCTTTTTTATATTATCTTCATCATCTCTTCTTGCTTCTTTAGTTTGAACTATATAATCAAGTTTATGACAAGAAACTAAAGTTGTAAAATTTGAAAGTTTTACAATCTCACATTTTTTAGGTTGTATTATATTGTCTTTAGCATAAGTGAAAAGTGTGATAAAACAAAGTAAAACTATTTTTTTCATCTATTCTCCTTTAAAAAGTTACATACAAACTTTAAATTTTTCTCATTAATATCAATTTTTGCAATAAGTCTAATAATTGCACTTTTTACTGTAGGTTGACGTATCGCACCAACTAAGAAACCATGTTTTTTAAGTTCTTCTTGAATTTCTAAAACTTTTTTATTATCACCAATATCAATTGGAATAATTAAACTCTTTGAGTTTATATTTAATACATCTTTTACAATATTAAGTCTTGCTTTTATAGAAGATTTTAAATTTACTTTATTATTTAAAATATATTTTAAAGATTGCAAAGCTAAGCTAATATCAAATAGTGAGGGAGCAGTTGTGTAAATAATGGCTTTTGCTCTATTTTGCAAGTACTCAATTATATGAAAGCTTCCTAAAATATAAGCACCATAACTTCCATAAGCTTTTCCAAGAGTTCCCATTTTTATATGATTTTCTTTTGGCTGAATTTTATAGTAATCAAAAATACCTAGTAAGTTTTCTCCTATTACTCCACTTGAATGAGCCTCATCTACAATAAGTAAAGCTTTTACTTCATCAGCAAAATCAAAAATCTCTTTAGGGGCTAAATCTCCTTGCATAGAGTAAACACCTTCAATTGCTATAATATTTCTAGAGTCTGAAAATTCTTTGAATTTTTGTTTTAAATCATCAATATCATTGTGTTTAAAAGTTATTACTTGATTTTTATTTAGAAGTTTAGTTGCAAGTATTCCACTTGCATGATATTGTTCATCTATAAAAAGTCTATCTTTTTTTCTAACTAGTGCCTCAATAAGTGAAATATTAGCTAAAAAACCAGAACCAACTGTAATTGCACTTTCAAATTTATTTGCTTTGCAAAGTAGGGTTTCAAACTCTTTATGAATTTTATTATAGCCATTTACTAATTGAGAAGCTTTTGGTGCTGTGTAGTTTTCTTCTAAAACTCTTTCATAAGCTTTTTGAAAAAGTAGTTTATTCGTAGTAAGACCTAAATAATCATTTGAAGCTAAATCAATTAGACTTTCATCAAAAATCTCTCTTGTTCTAAAACGATTAGATTTTTTGATAGATTTAAGTTCTTTAGAATACAAGGCATCTCCTAAAAGTTTTAGTATTATATTTAAAAATATCTAAATTTTACTTAAAATTTTCATGTGCTACTGTTTTGCTATAGTGCAAAGTTATAATAATTTTGTACTAATTTTAGTACTCCTCCTCATATTAAAGTAGCTAGATATTCTAGCTACTTTATCTTTCTACATTTAGTAAATCAAACATTACAATTAGTGTCAAATTAAAACTTTAAGAGTATTTTAGAATAAAAAGCATATTACTAAATATTTTATAAAGTTAAGAAGTTTATGAATTTTCTTATTAAATGAATGAAAAGTGTATTTATTATAAAAAAATACTCATAAAATTATAGTTGATTTAAAATAATACTTTTCTATTACCATGAAATGATATAGTTTCATAATGAATAAAAAAAGGATTCAAAATGTTTAAAAATATAAATATAAAAACAAAACTTACAATTGCAACTGTGATTGCATTGATTTTTTTAGGTACTTTGATTACAGTAATATCTGTAAATAAATCAACTGAGGCTTTATTAGATGCTGAATTTAATAAGTTAATGACACTAAATACTGTAAAGAAAAAAGAAGTGTCCGATTATTTTATATCTTTAAAATCTCTTTTAGTTTCTCTTGCTAATTCTGAAACTACAAAAAAATCTTTTTTAGAGTTTGAAGATGGTTTTTATAAATTAGAAGAAGAGATAAATTTAGATATTTTTGAAGTGAAAAATCAATTAAAAAAAGATTTTTCAAAAAATTATTTAAATTCTGTAAATTATGATGTTCCAAATTCACAATCAAAAAAATCAATTGGAAACTATTTACCTACTTTAAATAGTGCTTTAATTGCACAATATATATTTATTACAGATAATAAAGAGAGTTTGGGTGAAAAGAACTCTTTGGTTTATAATAGTAAATATGATTCTTCTTATATGAGTGCGCATAAAAAATATCATAAAAGTTTTGATAAGTTTTTAACAGAATTTGGATTATATGATATTTTCATGGTGGATTTAAATGGAAATCTAATCTATACAGATTTTAAAGAAAAAGATTTTGCAACAAACTTAAAAACAGGAGTATATAATAATACTGGAATTTCAAAAGTATATAAAAAGGCATTAAATTTAAATAAAGATGAATTAGCTTTTGAAGATTTTGCTCCTTATGAACCAAGTTATAATTTGGCAGCTTCTTTTATTGCAACACCTATATATATAAATAATGAAAAAAAAGGTGTACTTATTTTTCAAATGCCAGTAGATAGAATTAATGCAATAATGGCTTTAGAGGGGAAATATAAAGATGCAGGTTTAGGTGAAAGTGGAGAAGTTTATTTAGTTGGTAGTGATTATAAGATGAGAAATAACTCAAGATTTATAAAATCAATTGATGATAAAATAGTACAAGAATTAAATTCTACAATTGGTGTTTGGGAAATAAAAACAACTTCAACTAAAAATGCTTTAAATAGTTTAGATAACAATAGAACTTTTAAAGAAATAATTAAAGATTACCGAGGTATTGATGTTTTAAGTATATCTAGTAAAATAGATATTTTTTCAACTACTTCTTGGACAATTATTGCAGAAATTGATAAATCAGAAGCTTTATCACCAGCATATGATTTAAGAAATTTAATAGCAATTATATCTATTGTAATAATAATTTTAGTATCAGCTGTTATACTATTTTTTATTAATAAAATAATAGTAAAACCTCTTAAAAGTTTTCAAGTATCACTTTTAGGCTTTTTTAAATATTTAAATAAACAAGCAGATGATATTGAAGAATTGAAAATCTCATCAAATGATGAAATTGGAATGATGGCAAAAGAAGTAAATAATAATATCCAAAAAGTAAAAATAGGATTAGAAGAAGAAAAAGCACTAATTAGTGATGCAAGTAGTGTAATTAATATTGTAAACTCAGGTGTATTAACAAATAGAATAAGTCTTGATTCAAATAATCAAGGTTTAAATGAGTTAAAAAATCTTATAAATAGTATGCTTGATAATTTAGAAGGAAATTTTGAAAATATTTTGAGTGTGTTAAATGAGTACTCAAACTATAACTACTTAAATAGTGTTGATAAAAAAGAGTTAAAAGGTGAATTGGCACAATTAATTGGTGGAATAAACAATTTAGGAGATTCGATAACTTCTATGCTTGTAGAAAATAAAAGTAGTGGAGAAAGTTTAAAAAATAGTTCTAATTTACTATTATCTAATGTAGATACTTTAAGTACTAGTGCAAATGAAGCAGCTGCAAGTTTGGAAGAAACAGCAGCCGCATTAGAAGAGATAACAAGTACAGTAATTAATAATTCAAATAATGTACAAAAAATGAATGACAATGCAAAGATGCTAACTACTTCTGTAAATGCAGGTGAAAAAATGGCTTCTGAAACAACTAAATCAATGGATGAAATAAATGAGCAAACACAACTAATTGCTCAAGCAATTACAGTAATTGACCAAATAGCATTTCAAACAAATATTTTAAGTTTAAATGCAGCAGTAGAAGCAGCAACAGCAGGTGAAGCTGGAAAAGGTTTTGCAGTTGTAGCAGCAGAAGTGAGAAATCTAGCAAGTAGAAGTGCAGAAGCTGCAACTGAGATTAAAAGTATAGTTGAAAGTGCAACACTTAAAGCAAATGAAGGTAAAGAAATTTCGACAAAAATGATTGAAGGGTATAAATCATTAAATGAAAATATAAATGAAACAATAGAGTTAATTGATGAAGTTAATGCCGCTTCAAAAGAGCAAAAAAGTGGAATTGAACAGATAAATGATGCTGTGACAATGCTAGATCAACAAACACAAAAAAATGCTTCAATAGCAACACAAACACAAGAAATTGCTATGGAAACAGATGGAGTTGCTACGAAAATTGTAGAAGAAACAAATGAAAAAGAGTTTAAAGGTAAAAATTAAAAGTATAAAGCTTTGCTTTATACTTAAAAAGTAATATTTTCTAAATGAGTAATTTGTTCATCAATAACAATAATTGCATCTAAAGTGTAAGCTGTGTTTAGATTTTTAATTTGTAAGTAGTAGTCTATGCTTCTTGTAAGTTTAGAAATTTTGCTTTTACTTATATTATTAATAGCAGTTTCATAATCATTTGCTGATTTTACTTCACAAAAATGATATATATTGTTTTTTTTTGCAATTATATCAATTTCACCAAGTTTTTTGGCATAAAAGTTTTTTTCAATTATTTTAAAGTCTTGTGATATTAAAAATTCACAAGCTTTATTTTCAGCTATATTTCCTTTGTTTTTACTCAAAGTTTTGCCTATCATCCACCACCAACAAACTGAAGTAACTCTAATTTGTCTTCGTTATTTAAAGTATAACTATTCCACTGATCTTTTTTTACAATCTCCATATTAACAGCAGCAGCCATAACTTTATCTTCAACTTGTAAAGATTTTATTATTTCAATTAGAGTGATATCTTCATTAAACTCTTTTGTTTCTCCATTAATTATAATTGTCATTTTAAACCTTTTGATAATTTACATAAAATTTTAGCTAATTAATCTTTATTGTCAATCAAAAAAATTTGCTAAATAATTTTCTAATTTGGTCTTTCTACCATATATCCAACACCTCTAACATTTATTATAAAATCTTCTTTTAGAACTTTTTTTACTCTATTTACTTCTGCTCTAATTGTACCTATATCTACATCATCATCTTCATATGCATATGTTCTAAACATATCATAATTTACAACTAAACTTCTATTTTTTGCAAGTAAAGCGATTATTAGAAGTTGTCTTTTAGGTAAAATATGAGGTTCATTGTTAAAGTATAAAGTCATCGTTTCTAAATCAAAACTATAATAATTTGATAATCTTTTATGTTGTAAAGGAATAACTTTATTTTGTAAAAGTCTATTAATTCTTAGATGTAACTCTTTTAAATGAAAAGGTTTTTTTAAATAGTCATTGCATCCTATATTAAAAGCTTTTGATATATCTTCAATATCTATTAATGCAGATATATAAATAGTTGGAACTGCTTTTTTCTTTTCATGTAATACTTCAAGAATAGTAAGTCCATCAATATTGGGAACATTTATATCTAAAATAAGTAAATCAAACTTCTTTTTCTCTACTATTTCAAGACACTCTCTTCCATCTCTTGTAGAAACTATTGCATGACCTACTGATTCTAAATACTGTTTTATTGCATTATTAAGCATAATGTCATCTTCTAATAATAAGATTTTCACTAGCTTCTCCTTTAAAAGTATATGTAAAACAAGTATTATTCTTGTCTGAAATAACATCAATTTGAATATTTTCTTCTTGACAAACTTTTTTTACTAAGTTTAAACCTAAACCCAAACCTTTTTTAGTTTTTTCTTCTCTATAATACTCTTCAAAAATTTTTTTAGGATCTTGAATCACACAAGAGTGGCTTGATATACTTAATATATAATTATTGTCTTCATTTTTTAAATCAATATAGATATTTTCATTTTCATAAGTATATTTAATTGCATTTGTTAGGTTGTTATCAATAATTCTTTGTAGTTTTGATTCACTAAAAAATATTGGCATTGTTTCTTGATTTGTATTTAAAATAAAATTGGACTTCACTTGCAGTGCAACTTGTGAAAAGAAATCAATTCTGCTTCTAATATAATCAACTAAATCAATTTGAATTTTATTATACACTAATTGGTCTTTTTTTATTAAAAAACTAAGGTCATCATAAATAGAAGAGATGTTTTTCATGGCAACTTCGATATTTGAAATATATTCATTTTTACCATTAATCATCTCATAAAGCTCAATATTCCCCATAATTACTGATAAAGGAGTATTTGTTTCATGTATTGCATGCCTTAAAAATTGTCTTTGTGATGCTAAGAGTCTATTTGAATATGCTTTTTGTTTATGTAATTTCTTTGTTTGTACATCATAATCTTGTGAAGATTGTTCTATTAAATGTGCAAGTGCTTTTATTGTTCTTGCATATTTAGTATCACTTTTATTATCAGTCTCTTTAATTTTTATTTTTTCATTATTGATATTTTCACTTAATGCAATGATAGTAAGGGTTTGATTTAAAAGTTCATTATGCCCTTTATTGTGAAAAAATTCTGCATATGTAAAAAATCCACTTGTTGAAGTTATATTTGAAAAAGGTTCAATCTCTACATTTATAAAGTTTGGCATAAATCTTCTTCTTGCCATGCATGAGTATAAAAAAAAGCTTTCTGGTTTAAACTCTTCAAGTAGATTTTTTAACTCATTTATTGGGTTTTGCATAATCATCTCTGCATTTCCAAAACCTAGTTTTACAATATCACCTTCTTTGAAATTTCCAGAAAAACTAAGACTTTTATCTTCGTGTTTTTTCAAAACTGCTCTTGCAGTTTTTAGTGAGCCATTCTCAATAATTAATGGAAACTCAATACCTGTACTTGGAAGCTCTTTTGCAACTTCATGCCCTAAATACTTTGCATAAAAATCTGTTGGTTTCATACCTGAGATACTATAAACTCTATTATCTTTTACTTTATCAATAGTATGTCCAACTCCAATTGTTGACCAGTTAAACCTATAATCATTATATACTTTTAATATTTTTGAATTTAAAGCAACTGCAACAGATCCTCTTTTAAATATTTTTTCATTACAAGAGATATATGTTTGAATAAATTCACTATTATCTCCTGCCATTCCACCACAAATAATAACTTTGTTATTTATAGATTCAATTCCTTTTAAAAACTCTTCTGCATTTGTAATTGTTCCATCTGTGAAAGTAATAAGAAGTTTTGTATCTTCTGATATTAGTTTTCTTGCTAAATCTTGACCATTTTTAAAAGAGTCTTTTATTGTGCTGTAATTGGTTTTAATAGATGTATCTTCAAATATTGAAATGCTTATGATAGTGTTGTTTGTTGTAACTTTGTTTTCAATGATTTCACCATCTGTTGTTGCACCAATACATTTTGCATTTGGTAGGTTTTTTAAAATTTCATTTGTGTAATATTGAAGTTTGGAGTCTCCACAAAATATTTGTACTAAAATATTTTCATATATTTTAAATTTTGAAAAGTTGATTATATTGTTTATATTTTGATTATCAATACTAAAATTATATGTTTTCATAGATAGATTTTAGCATAAAAATAAAAGTTTTTAATAAATCTTTTTAAAAGACATTGCCAAAGAGCCTTTAAATAGGCATTTATAGAACGCTATTTTCTTGCTATTTTAAAGCTAAACTCATGCTATACTTTTCTTGTAGAATTTCCTTTACAAAAAAATTTAAAGGACAAATATGGCATATTCAAAACCAACATTTAAAGAACAATATGAAAATTTTATTGGTGGAGAGTGGGTTGCTCCAAAAAGTGGGGAATATTTTGATAATACTTCACCTGTAGATGGAGAAGTACTTACAAGAATTCCTAGATCAAATGAAGAGGATGTTGAGCTTGCTGTAAGTGCTGCAAAAAAAGCTTTTGAAACTTATAAAAATACTTCAGTTATAGAAAAAAGTACAATGTTAAATAAAGTTGCAGATGCAATTGAAGCAAATTTAGAAAGACTTGCTGTTGCAGAAACTTTAGATAATGGTAAAACAGTTAGAGAAACATTAAATGCAGATCTTCCTTTAGTAGTTGATCACTTTAGATATTTTGCTTCTGTTATTAGAGGTGAATCTGGAAGTGTATCTGATTTAGACCAAGATACTGTATCTCAAGAGATTACTGAACCATATGGAGTTGTTGCACAAATTATTCCATGGAATTTCCCATTATTAATGGCAGCGTGGAAATTAGCACCTGCATTAGCTGCTGGAAATTGTATTGTAATGAAGCCAGCAAGTGCTACACCAATGTCAATTTTATTACTTATGGAAGTAATTCAAGATGTATTACCAAAAGGTGCAATTAATATTATAAATGGTGCAGGTGGAAAAATTGGAAAAGCTCTTTCTACTCATCCAGATGTTAAAAAAGTTGGCTTTACTGGTGAAACTACAACTGGTCAATTAATTATGCAATACGCAACTGAAAATATTATTCCTTCAACATTGGAATTAGGTGGAAAATCACCAAATATTTTCTTTGAATCAATCATGGATGCAGATGATGAATTTTTTGATAAAGCAATTGAAGGTTTAGTTTTATTTGCATTTAATAGTGGTGAAGTTTGTACTTGTCCATCAAGAGCATTAATTCAAGAATCAATTTATGAACCATTTATGAAAAGAGTTCTTGAAAGAGTAGAAAAAATCACTCAAGATAATCCATTAGATCCAAATAATATGATGGGTGCACAAGCTTCTGTTTCTCAAAAAGAGAAAATTTTAGAGTATATTAAAATTGGTAAAGAAGAGGGTGCAGAGTTATTAATTGGTGGTGAAGAGTATAGTAGTAAAACATTCCCTAATGGAAACTATATTAAACCAACAATCTTTAAAGGTCACAATAAAATGAGAATCTTCCAAGAAGAGATTTTTGGACCTGTATTAGCTGTAACTACATTTAAAGATGAAGAGGAAGCTTTAGAGATTGCAAATGATACAGTTTATGGATTGGGGTCAGGTGTTTGGTCAAGAGATGCGCACCAATTACATAAAGCAAGTAGAGGAATTCAAGCTGGTAGAGTTTGGGTAAATTGTTATCATATGTATCCATCACATGCTTCATTTGGTGGATATAAAAAATCAGGTATTGGTAGAGAAACACATATGATGATGTTAAATTCATATAGACATACAAAAAATATCTTAACTTCTTATAGCAAAAACGCAATGGGATTCTTTTAATAGATATTATTCATAGGGGCTTTATCCCTATGAAATAAAGGAGAGATCATGGAAGTAAAAAGAGTTGATGTAACTCCTGAAGCTTGTGAGATTATTGAAAAACTTAAAAAAGAGCATGGAGAACTTTTATTTAATCAAAGTGGTGGATGTTGTGATGGAACAGCACCTATGTGTTATGCAAAAGATGATTTTTATGTTCCAAGTAGAAATGTAAAACTTGGTGAAATTTGTGGGTGTGAATTTTTTATAGATAAAGATCAGTTTGAATACTTTAAACATTCACATATAACTATTGATGTGAAAAAAGAGACAGCTTTTGGTAACTCTTTTTCTTTAGAAATAGATTTAGGTTATCAGTTTTTAACCATATCAAGAATTTTTACAGATGAAGAATATAGAAATTTAGAAGATGCTAAATAGTCTTTATTTTTTTATAAATAAAGACTTAAATCTATCTCCCATACCTGTTGGTTGAATTAGTAACTTAACCTTTTGAACTTCTTTTAAATAAGTCTCATTTGAAACATGCTGCTTTAAAATCTCTAAAAGTTTTGTAATATCAAAATCTATTAATCTATTTGCTTGTGTATTAAAATCAACATTTTCACAACTACTAAATAAATCACTTAAATAGTTAAAATGAACATCATATGTTATATCGCTATTTTTATATAAGGATTTTAAATGTAAATCTTGCTCAAAGATAGGAAAAACTTTGTGGTTTTTATATACTCTACAAGAAAAGTCATTTCTTACAAGTTTATCTCCATAATCAAAAGTTAGAAAATAAAAATCATCTATATTTTTCATAATTGAATCTACAAAAGTTTTATATTCTAAACAGACTTCGCCTTTTTGTATATTATATCTTTTACAATGGCTTAATATCTTTTCATCTGTACACGTTTCAAATATAATCTTATCTTTTTTTATAAAAGCTTGTTGCAAAGTATTATTTTTTGTATATACTAAGTCACAAGCAAAAGCATCAAAAATCTCATTTGCAACAATAAATGCTTCTTTTAATCTTACTTCCTCAATACTTTGATAAAAGCTTAAGTTTATTTCATCACCAAAACAGTCTTGCAAATACTCTTTTTGTATCTTTTGTAAAGACTCAAATCTTTCAACAATTATAAAATTTAGAGTTTTTAAAAGCTTTGAATCAAGAGTATATATAAACTGTATTATATCAGCAAGTAAATATCCATGATGCGCTCCAATCTCTACAATTGATGTACTTTTGTCTAATTTTTTTTCTTTTATTAAAGATACTATTTTATTTGCTATTGCTCCACCAAAAAAGCTACTTGTAGATACAGAAGTAAAGAAATCTCCTTGCTTTCCTATTTGTTTGTATTTTGCATAATAACCATTTTTTTCATAAAGCCATGAGTTCATATAATCATTGAATTTTTTCATTTTAAGATTTTATCTAAAACTATGTTAGATTGTTTTTATTATCATTAATTACAGTGTTACTTCAATGTAATAGATTTTAGGTATAATGCTACAAAGAAAACAAATTATTAAAGGAGAAGCCCATGATAAAAAGAACTAAAATTTTAGCAACTTTAGGGCCAGCAAGTGATAGCGTTGAGGTAATTGAAGGGCTTATGAAAGCTGGTGCTAATATGTTTAGATTAAACTTTTCACATGGTGATCACAAGTATCACTTACAAACATTGAAAAATATAAAAACAGCTATGAAGAATTTAGATAAAACAGTAGGTATATTACAAGATATTTCTGGACCAAAAGTAAGAATTGGAGATATAAAAGAACCTTTTGAACTTCATCGTGGAGATATAATAACTTTTCTAAAAGAAGATATCTTAGGATATAAAGAGAGTAATAAAAGTTATGTTGTATCTATAAATTATCCAGAATTACTTGATAAAGTAAAAGAGGGTGAATATATTTACTTATATGATGGAACTATTAGAGCTAAAGTTATTGAAACAGGAATTGAGATAAAAGCTAAAGTAGAAAATCATGGAGTTTTAAGTTCAAGAAAAGGTGTGAACTTCCCTAATACTGTAATTGATATTGATGTAATTACGAAAAAAGATGAAGAAGATATAAAATGGGGAGTAGAAAATAAAGTTGATTATTTTGCTATTTCATTTGTACAAAATAAAAATGATATGGAAAATGCTAGAAAACTTCTTGGAAATTATAAAGGAAAATTAATTGCAAAAATTGAAAAATTTGATGCTGTTGAAAATATTGATGAAATCTTAGAAGCAAGTGATGGACTTATGGTTGCAAGGGGAGATTTAGGTATTGAAGTTCCTTATTATGAAGTACCTACAATTCAAAAAAATCTTATTCATAAAGCAAATCTTGCTTGTAAACCAGTAATTACTGCAACACAAATGCTTTTATCAATGACACAAAATGAAAGAGCAACAAGAGCAGAAATTTCTGATGTGGCAAATGCAGTTTTAGATGGAACTGATGTTGTTATGTTAAGTGAAGAGAGTGCAGTTGGAGAAGACCCAATAAATGTTGTAAAAACAATGAAAAATATTATTTCTAAAACAGAAGAGATTTATGCTTTTGATAAACAATCAAAAATGCATTATATTGATGAGTTTGATGTTATACAAGCAACTGTTACAAAGTTAGCTGATGATATAAATGCAAAAGGTATTTTAGCATTAACAAGCTCAGGACAATCTGCTATTAGAATGTCAAGATATAGACCAAAAACTAAAATTTATACTTTTGCACATAAAAAAAGAATATTAAGTTCATTAACTGCTGTATGGGGTATTTATCCAATTGGTACAATTAAAGAGTCTCAAGCTTCTAAAATGTTTCAAAAAATGCTTAAGACACTTGATGAAAAAGGTTTACTTGACAAAACAGGACCTTATGTTGCAACTGTAGGATATCCAGTAGGAACACCAGGAAGCACAAATACGATTAAAATTTTAACACAAAGTGAAATTAAATATTATTTAAGTTTACCAAGTAAAAAATTATAATTTAAACTCTACTTTTTAACCTACCTTGAATTATATTTTAATAAAGGTAGGTTATAAATCAAAATCTTTATATAAATAATTTATTATATTATTTTAGCTACTATGTTATACTATATTAATACAAAAACAAATAAACAGGAAAAATAGTATGCAAAATATAATAAAAACCCTACTAATAATATGTATAACAACAGTAGTATTAAATGCACAAGAATTAAAAAAAAGTGAATATGATATAAACCAATGCATAAAAATAGAATATACAAAAGAAGATATAAAAAAATATAAAAAACTAATACAAGAGGGTGAACTACAAGGATATAGTTGTGCAGGTATATACTATGCAAGACAAGGTAACTTTGATGAAGCAATAGATTACTTTAATAAAGGAAAAGAAAAAGGAAGTATAGAATCATATGCACAATTAGGAAGTCTATATTTAAGTTTTTTACATGATAATAAAAAAGCAGTTAAAAACTTTAAAGTAGCAGCAAATGCAGGACATGGAAAATCAGCACATAATTTAGGTGTGTATTATTATAAAAACTTTAAATATGATGAAGCATATAAATGGTTTATGAAATCATATGAAATGGGTGATATTAACTCACTAATTTCTATTGGACTGATGTATATAGACCAAAAAAAATATGATGAAGCAATAAGTACTTTTAAAAAAGTTGGAGAATTAGGTGAGCCAAGAGGTTATTATGAACTGGGGACTTTTTACCAATTAAATAAAGATATGCAAGATAAAGAAAAAGGAATAAATTATTATAAAAAATGTTATGAGATGGGATATGGAAAATGTGCCTCAGCAATAGGAGAGTATTATGAAGAAGACGAAAAAGATTACAAAAAAGCAATTGAGTGGTATAAAAAAGGTGTTAAACTTCAATATAGAGGTTCTCTTCAAAAATTAGGTCTTTTATATGCAACAATATTAAAAGATTTTAATAAGTCAATTTATTGGTATAAGAAATGTTATGAAGAATTTAAATATTCAGGATGTGCAGCTGATATAGGATATACATATCAAATAGATTTAAAAGATTATAAAAAAGCTGAAAAGTGGTATAAAATAGGATACAAATTAGGAAGTGGAAAAGCTGCAAATAATTTAGGATATATTTACAATTATACATATAAAGATGAAAAAAATGCAATTATATGGTATAAAAAAGCTGCTAAATTAGGACATAAAAAAGCTATTAATAAACTAAATGATTTAGGAGTATCATATGAGTAATGATATAACTAAAGGAAATGCATTTCATAAAGAGGGTGAAGTAGTACACTTAAATGAATTTTGTACCAAAGAGAATGAAGCAATAGAAGAAGATATAAAAACTAGAATCGCTTATATGGTTATATCAAATGAAGATATAAAAGAGTTATTGAATTCAACTGATGATAAACAAATAATCTTAGATAAAGTAATAGAAGAATATAAACCTTATTTGATAAAAGCTGTAGAAAAAGAGAGTACTAAAAATAATAAACCCTTAATTTTTGATGATTTACGTGGTATAACTGAACAAATAGTTGATAAAAAATTGGTAAAACTTTGTACCTCTCAATTGTATAACTCAAAATCTTATGGAAGTGTATTAAAAGCAAAAAAGTATCATCATGCATATAAAAAAGTACTGCAAAAAAATCTAAAAGAAAATCTTGAAAAAAAAAGTACTTCTGCTTTGACTTTTACTAAAGATAGTTGTAATGAAATTATAAAAAAAGAAGTAAATAAAACTTCAAAAAAACCAAATAAAGATGAACAGGCATATATAGTACTATCTATGCCATATGTTTATAATATAAAAGATGATTCTAAAACAAAAGAGTTAGAACTAATGTCTTATGAAGATAAAATAATAGCATCATTTATGCCTGAGTTAATAGTCGAATATGGAGTGTTTTTTGATGGAACAAATAATAATATATATAATATAGATTTTTATAAAAACTTTAAAAAGTTTTTAAAAGAGCCAGCAAAAGATATAGAAGATGGCTTAAATGGAAATGATGAATTAGAAGACAGAGAAAAACTAAAAGATAGAAAACAAGGAACAATTGAAGAATACATCCTTTCAATAGATAACCCAGAGTTTACAAAAAAAACAAAAAAAATGATTATAAATCAAATGAATAATGCTTCAATAAGATATTTTGATAGTAAATTAGTTCTTAAATTAGATCATGATGAAATTATAACTACTAAAAAAGCAGAAAAAGATTCAAAAAAAGTATTTGATTATTTACTTGATGTAAAAAATAGTAAAAAAGATGCCCAAGAAAAAACTATTTCTGATTATATAATAAAAGAAATACTTCCAGATGATAATGAAGATAGTAGCTTTACAAATGGTGAAACAAACATAAGTAGATTATATGAATTATATGATGGAGATGATGTAAAGAAAAACAAAGATGCTCTTCCAAATACTAGATTTAAACTTTATGAAAGTGGTTCTGGAACTTTTAATCCTTTTATACAAAAAGATTATGAAGATGACTCTGTAGTTGGACTGGGTCTTGGAATGGGAGAGAGTGGAGTAATAGCACATTGTTTATACTCTTGTATAAAAATGGTTGAATAATTAAGAAAAGATTCAATAACACATATAGATGAACTAGTTTTAGATGTATTTGGATTTAGTAGAGGTTCTACTAGTGCAAGACATTTTATTTGTACACTTTTGAAAAATACACAATTGGTAAAAAATGAAAAAAGAGAATATACAATAAAAACAAAAGATAGTAAAGATATTTTTTATGAATTTTTTGGAAGTAATGGTTATGTAAGAATTGGAAGTAAGACTATTTTTAATCCACTTAGAACAGATATAGAGTATATTAATCCAAATAACAATAATCATAGAGTTTATAATCCTTTTTATAAAGAAAAAGAGATAACAATTGAATCAATCTCTTTTAGATTTGCAGGATTGTTTGATACAGTAACACATTATGGAATTATGCAATCAAATGATTCTGATGATTTAAATATAAACTTTTTTGAAAATGATAATAATAAAAAAGTAGGGCATGTAGTTCATCTAATGGCAGATGATGAGTTTAGATATAACTTTGAAGCATACTCTATCTTTACAAATATAAATAAGCACTATTATAAAGAAAGTACAGAAAAAAGAGAAGATGGTGGTGCAAGATTTGAAGAGTTTTATGTTCCTGGAGCACATGCAGATGTAGGAGGGGGATATAATGAAGAAAATGAATTGGTTTATCTTGGTGATTTTATAATAGAAGAAAAAAAACTACCTGATTACTTAAGAAAAAATATACAAAAGTGGAATAATAAATATAATTGGTTAAAAAATAATGCATTAATACAAAAAGATTCAAAAAAAGAAATAAAAGAAATGAAAGAAAAACAAAAAGAAAGAGAAAGTGAAATAGAGAAATTAAAAAAAGAACTAGAAAAAGAAAATAAATCAAAAAATGAGAAAGAGAAACTAAAAGATGATATTGAAAAATTGGAAAATAAAGAAGGTTTTTATTACTATATAAAAAATGTATATAATTTAAATACAAGAGAAGATATTTGGGGAAACTCTTCAAATTGGGAATATCATTTACATTTATATATGTATAAACCAAAAGTATCAAATAAATATGAACATGTAGCTATGAGATTAATGTATGATAAAGCTATATATGTAGATTCAAAAACACAAAAAAATAGAAAAGATGAGTTTGAGATGGTTCCTTTTGGTAAATTTGATCATAGTTTTAAAGATGATGAAACTTTAAAAGAAACATATAAAGCACTTAAAGAGCACAAAGTTTTAAAAAAAGAGAATACAAAAATATATAAAGAGTTAAAAAACAACTATTTACACCACTCTTCACAAGTTGGAAACTTTGTAAATAAACCTTCAAATGAGAAAAAAGATGAATATGAGCTATATGGAAAGAGAGTTATTTATTCTACTGAGGGCAAAGAGTTTACTAGAGGGTGATAAGTATTTATTAAAATAATATCACAGTGTATCTTTTGCTACTTATTTTACACTTTGTTGAACTTATTTTATCCTAATTACTTAGAATAATTTAATTTATCTTAATAAAATAGTTTTTATTTCTTTTAAGCCTATAAATGAACCCAAACCAAATAAAATTGAGCCTGAAACTCTTTCTTGAATAACTTGTGCTTTTTTACTTTTATTGATTAAAGAAGCAACTTTACTAGAGAAAATAGCAACTGAAGTATCAATAGGAATTGCAGAAACAACAACTATAATTCCAAAAATAAATAATTGAAATGATATAGAACCAATTTCAGGATTAACAAACTGAGGTAAAAATGCGATAAAAAATAGTGCAGTTTTAGGATTTGTAATTTCTATTAAAACACTTTCATAAAAAATTCTTGAAAGAGGTTTATACTTTGATTTTTTTACTTTTATATCTTCATCACTAGAGTTTGTTTTAAAATATTTTATACCTAAATAAATCAAATAAACAGCACCCAAAAGTTTTACAGCAGTATATAAAGTAGGTGAGTGTTTGAAAATTGTGGCTAAGCCTAGTACTGTTGCAAGAACATGAAAAAGACCTCCTACAGCTAAGCCAATTGCAGCAGCAATTCCTCCCGATACTCCTTGTGAAATTGATCTGGCCATTACATATAAATTTGATGGTCCTGGTGAAATATGCATAATCAATGTAGCTAAAGTAAAAGTAAGAAGTATTTCTATTGATGGCATTTATAAATCCTAAATATTAATTTTGTAATTTTATCATATTTTAGTTTTAACACTATTTCTAAATAAATTCTTTGAAACTTCTCAAAATTTGTAAACAATGTTTTAACTGTTCTTTTTTAAAATTATTGTAAATTCTGCACCTTTATAAGATTTATTTTTATACTCAAAAATTTTATTTGCTGCATTTAATTCTCCATTCATATGATTTGCAATTATTATTTGTGACATATATAATCCAATTCCTGTACCTTGTGATTTGAATTTTGTTGTAAAGTATGGTTCAAAAATTTTATCTATTATTCTCTCATTAATTCCACCTGCATTATCTTTTATTTTTATAATTACTTGAGTATTGTTTTCTTCTTGTGAAATAAAAATATATTTCTCTTTTAAATTATCATTTTCTAATAATGCATCTTTTGCGTTATTGATAATATTTAAAAGTGCTTGGATTAATTCATTTTCTAGATTATAAATTTTACATTGTTTTGTTACATTTATTATTTCAATGTTTTTATTTTTTAAATTTGCGCTTATAAGTTTTAATACTTTATCTATTGACTTATTTATATCAAATACTATTTTTACTTTATCTTTTTTAAAAAAATTACTAAAATCATCAATTGTATTTGAAAGAAGTTTTGTATTTGAGATAATAGCATCTAAAGAGTCATTCATAATATCTTTTTTTAGAATATTCATTTCATCATGTAATTTTATTCCAGATGCAGCTGTACTAATTGCACTTAGTGGTTGTCTCCATTGATGAGCAATATTTCCTATCATTTCACCCATAGAAGCAAGTTTTGATTGATGATGAAGTATTTGGTCTTTTTCTAGGTTTTTTTGAGTTTGCTCATAAACTTTTTTTTCTAAATTTTCATTTAGTTCTTTTAGTTTTTGATTTTTTTGATGTAACTCTTTTTCATATTCTAAAATTTTTGATTGTATCTTTCTTGCAATTAAGGTCATGATTAAAATTAAAATAATAGTTATTATTGTAGCTACTAATATTATTGAGTTGATTGTATTATTGAGTTTTTCTATTAATAAAAGTTTTTTTTGTTTTATTTGCTTGTCTATTTTTGTTGTATATTGTCCTGTCCCAATTATCCACTTTAATGAAGGTATTATTGATACATAAGATATTTTTTTTGAAATATTTTCTTTCAAGTTATAGCTAGTAGGTGTATAATATATGAAACCACTATTATTTTTTTTAGCTTCTAATATAATGTTCTTTATAATTTTTTGTTCAATTTTAGATAAATTAGAAAATGGTATATTTATAAAATCTTTATTTATATGTGATATTGTAACTCCATTTTGTTTCAAAGCAAAAAGATATTCATCTTTGCCATATCTAATTGAATTTATAATCTTTAAAGCATCTTTTTCTATTTTGTTATTAATATCTTCTTCATATCTTGCCGTACCTATATAAATATTTAAAGGTTCAAAAACTTTTATGAAACCGATTTTCTTTTTATGCTTATTCTCTTTTGGTTTAGTCCAATACCAAGTGCTAAATCCTTCTTTCTTTGATTTTGCAATATTTGTCAACTCTTTTATAAAAAACTTTCCTTTAATATCTTGAATATCATCTAATTTTAACTCTTCATGTTCTTTAACTTGTGGTTGCATTATTACAGTATTATTTAAATCAATAATAAAAAAATATCCACTTTGATTATTATAAAATCTATGGTGTTCTAATTGCTTTTTTATTTCATTTAGTATTTGTTCTTTTGATAAACTATTTTTGTATCTTTCAAAGGTTTTTATTATTGTTTCATGTGCTATATTTACTATATTTTTTAAGTTCTCTTTTTCTTCATTTCTAGTTATTTCAATATTTGTTTCAATTATTTTTATTACTCTTTGGATACGTTTTTTTGTTCTTTCTTTAATCTCTTTTGTATAGTTTTTTTCAAGTTGTTTATTTTCTTGTTCGAATTTTACTTTTTCATATTTTATAAATTTGTAAGTAAATAAAAAAGAGGTGATAAAGATAGTAATAATTGGAAGAATTATAATCCAATAAGTTAATAATAATCTACTATTGAACATAAATCCTCCTACGTTAATAGTTATTCTATTTTAGCATAAAGTTTTAATAATTCTATTTGTTTTTCTAATTCATAAACTTTAAGTTCAATTTTTTTTACCATAGATGAGTTTAATAATGTATCAACATCACTTTTTGTTTTTAATCCAGCTAAAAATTAATTTGATACTTGTTCTTTCTAATTATATCAATTTGTGTATTTTTTGCAATATAAATTGTTTTTTTATTTTAAGCTCAATTTTATTTATATTAAATATCTATAATTCTTATTGCAATAATAAGATTTTAAATTATTTTTAACTATGATATGAAAAAATTATTAGGAAAATCATGAGTGATGAATATAATGAGTGTAAAAAAAATCTTTTCATTAAGAAATTTTTTTTTGATATAAGATTAGAAGAGAACCTTAAATCATTAGAGTATTATAAAAATGATACAAAAGTAATTTTATGGTATGAAAAAGCCTATACTCAAGGCAGTCAAGACTCACTAAATATTACAGGGCTTATTTATGAATTACAATTAAAGATACCAGGGTTTCCAGTAAGACATAAAGGTAGGATTTAATAATGGAATGTCCACATTGTAAAGAAGAAGGTCTGTCTTTTTTTGATGTCAATACTTTTAGTAGTAAAGAAAAAATATTAACTTGCAGAATATGTAATAAACAATCTTACTATCCAAATTTAAAATTCAATGAAGAAAATCCTATTATATTTATTGTTGTCTCTGTTTTGTTTTTCGTAAGTTATCTTTTAGCTCCTCCATTAAAAATAACAGTACTTATAATAATGTTATTTATAATTTTTAATATGTTATTTACTAGAAAAGTTTATGCTTTTAATACGCAAGAAGAATTAGAACTTCTAAAAAAATCTTTTTTACCTCAAGAAGAGATTATTGATGATAGATTAAAGGATTATCCTGAAGCATTAGAATATTATGAAAATAATAATGCTTTTAAATTAGCAATATTTTATGAAGAAATATTAAAAGATTATGAAAAAGCAATTTTATGGTATGAAAAAGCTTATATGCAAGGTAATGAAAATTCACTAAATATTATAGGACTTATTTATAAAAATAAATTAAATGATAATGATAAAGCAAAAGAGTTTTTCATAGAATCAGTAAAAATAGGAAATCTTGATTCTATGCAAAATTTAGCACTTTTTTATCATACGATTTTAAATGATAATGTAAGAGCAAGTGCTTATTATATAGCATTAATTGATATAAAATATTCAAAAGATGAAGTTTTAAAAATCTTAAGAGAAGATCTTAACATTGATGATGAAACAATAAAAAAAGGCTACGAACTACAACTAACAATGCCAAGACTTCCAAGAAGATATAAAGGAAAACTTAATTTAAAAATAAATATAAGTGAAGATAGTAGTTTAGAAAAAAAAGATAAAAAAACTATTAAAAATAAACCTAATAAATATAAATTAGATGGAAAAAAAACAATACCTTTCTTACTACTTCTAGTAATAGTAGTACTAGGTTTTATCTTATATATATATCCTTATGGATATGATGAAGAGTTAGAAAATTACCCACATGCAAAATTGTTATATGAAAATAGAGATGATGCTAATTCAACTTTTGAATTAGCATTATTTTATCTTAACCATGGCAAAAAAGAAAAAGCTATATATTGGTTCAAAAAATCAGTAGATCAAGAAAATCCAATGGCTGCAATAAGATTAGCATATACTGAAGAAAATAAAAAAGAGTATTGGTTTAATGAAGCTTATAAGCTAGGTTTTGATCCATTTAGTTTATATAAATTAGATAGAAGAAATTCTAAAAAATGGTTAAATATTGCTTATGAGAATGGTAATTGCGAAGCTGTAAAAATCAAAATTAAAGAATATAAAAAAGCATATATACGTGATGTTAATAATAATTTTAATCCTATTTCACTTGCTTATGCAGAAAAAGAATTTGGTGAAAAACTAGCTTCTTATAGAAGATTTTATTTCTCAGGTTGTAAAGAACTTGCTTATAATATTGGTGAACTTTATTTTATAAATCAGACTAGTTATTTAAGAACTTTACCTCTAAGTGGAGGAAGTACTATGATGTATCTAGATAAAATTGATAATAATATTAAATCTTCAACAAGAGAAAATATAAAAGAAGCTAAAAAATGGTTTAGAAAAGGAGTTGAGAACGGAGACCTAGCATCAAAAAAAATACTAGGTATTTTAAATAAAGATAAGACACTAAAAAAAACTACAAATATCAATAATGTAAATACTATAAAAAAAGTTGAAAAACCTATTTCAAATAATAATTCTAATGTAGATTATTATGGGATTACAGATAAAGACGTAACTGATTATTATAATAAAATAAGAGGGAATAATCCTTATTTAGATAAGTCTTCAGATCTTTATGATTCAACACAAGATCCAAAATCCAGATTTTATAATAATAAATTTGTAAAAAAATATATTTACTTTAAAAGAAAATATAAAAATAATCCAAAAGAAAAAGTTGATGAAATTGGTTATTCTGAGCTTATGAATGCAATTGATGATAAAAAATATATTAGAGTAAAAGTCCTTTTGGAAAATGGAGCAAATATTAATCATTATTCTCCAGATGGAAGAACACCATTAATTAGAGCTATATTTAGTAAAGATTTAAAAATATTTAATTTACTACTAAAGTACAAACCTGAATTAAATTTAGTAACAAGTAATATTATGAAAGAACCTATTTTTGTTGCACTTGGCTTTGGTCAATATAGTATGGTAAAAAGATTAATTGATGCAGGAGCAGATATTAATGTTACTGATGAGTTTAATAATTCATTATTACATTTATGTGTTAATCGTTATTCCCAGACATCAAAAAGTATCTTTTTAGATATTGCTAAAAGATTAATAAATAAAAAAATTGATTTTACTATTAAAAATGATAATGGCTATACAGCTTTAGAAGTTGCTAAATTAAGGAAGAATGAATCGTTTATCAAAATATTAGATAACAATAAATCTAAAATAAATAATGCAGGATTATAAAATGAATGTAAAAAATATACTTATGGTAGTAATGATTATTTCAACAATTTTAATTATAGGATTAATATTTCTTGATAATTTCCATCATTTTTTATTGGCAGAATATTTTAAATATTATATATTGCAGACTTTAGTTTTTTTTATGATTATTGCTCAGGCCTTATTAATATTTTATTTTTCTAAAGTACCGCAATATAATATAAAATTATTTCGTAACTTATCTTTAATAGCTTTGATTTTTACTGGATTAGTATTTTTAATGGATATAAGCCTTCTTATTGCTACTTATTCAAGTGAGACAGAACTATCTACTCAATTGAGCGATTTAGAATATCAGCTTGGATTTGTTTATATAAGGTATATATTTTATCAACTACCTTTTATTATTTTAATTCTTGGATTTTTTATTAAAACTCACTTTAATTTTGTAAATAAAAAAATTTATTTTTTAATTTTAATTTTATCAAGTTTCCCATTTTTATTTGCTATAAGTCTTTATATTAGTTTGAGTAATACAAATCTTTATATCTTAAATAATTTATTTGACATATTTAAACATTTAAACGAAATTATAAATCATTCATTTTTTATAACTATCTTTATATTTAGTTTTTCATTATATAAACAACTTAAAAATTAAGAGAAAAAGAGAAAATTTAAAAAAATAGATTTAAAATAGAATATATGACTATATATTTTAAGTATATAAATAATAATATATATTATATAAATTTAAAAGGAGTATGTAAATTATGAGTTTGTTTTTTTATACTATTATATTTGTAATAGGGTTGATATTATATAGAAGTTATTCTAACATAATATCAAATAAAAATTTTGGTGATGCAGCATATGCAAATATTGATGTTCAATTAAAAAAGAGGTATGACCTAATTCCAAATATTTTAACAATTGCAAAAAAATACATGGACCATGAAAAGAACGTATTAGTTGATATTACAAATATACGTACAAAACTTGAAAGAAACTACAAAGAAAATGATAATAATAAAAATATACAAGAGAGATTTAAATTAGAAGATGAGTTAGATTTAAAGATGAAAGAATTAAATATTTCTTTGGAGAATTATCCTGACTTATATTCTCATAAATTGTTAATAGAAGCTCAACAATCTTATAGTGAAGTAGAAAGAAATATATCTGCTGCAAGAAGAAACTATAATCAATCTATTGCATATTTAAAAAATAGTATTGAAATATATCCTGGAAAATTCATAAATGATGCTTTTTTAAAAGTAAAATCAAAACCAATGTTTGAGATAAAAGATGAAGAAAAGAAAGAGATAAAAGCAGAAGACTATTTATGATAAAATTTGATGATGAAGTGGTGATATTAGAAAAGTTAAGAAAAAAGCTAAAAATAAATCAAATAATTGATAAGTTTGTAGGATTTTTATTTTCAATATCATTTTTCATGATAATTATTAGTTACTTAGCAAATAATGTAGGAATTGGACTTCTAGGCGTATTACTTTTAGGTATATCTTTTATAATATTATTTAATAGTAAAACATATAAGCTTTATAGTGAATATCGTAAGCTATTAGTAAAACCCTTTTTAGTAAAAAAATTTAATGGCTTTTTTAGAGATAATAAAGATGAAGAATATAAAGAACTATTTTCTCAATTAGTTGATTTTGATTTTGATAAAGAAAAAGAATTTTCATATTATTCAAATAATATTTTTGATCTTAAATATAAAGGTTTTAGTTCTTTATTAGCTTATTCACATTTAACAATAGGTAAAGATAAATATAAAAGTACATTATTTGATGGAACTCTTTTTATTATGAGATTGCCTTTTTCTATAGATGATCTTATTATTATAAGAAAAGCAAAATATTTTGAGAATTCAATTAATTTTAGTAATAAAGATTTTATGAATAATTTTTATGTAAATGGAAGTGATGCAACTACTATAAACTTTATCCTAAGCCCAATAGTTATGGATAATTTAGTTAAATTAATAAATAAAAATATGAATAAAGAATTTGAAATTAATATATTTTCTAATAAATTAATTATACATTTTAAAAACTATAATATTTTTTCTATAAAAAAGGATTTATTTGAAACAGAAATTAATTCTCAAAATATTAATGAAAACTTAAAAGATATAGAAGAAAGAATATTTTTTATTTTTAAGTTAATTGATTGTTTTGAATTTACGTTATCATCTATAAAAAAGAGTTCTTATAATGAAACTTTAAAAATTGAAAAAAACAATATTTCTAATTTATTATTAAAAGAAAAAGATAAACAAATAGATGTTGATTTGAATGAAACAAAAAATAAAGAAAATACATCTTTAAATAAAATAAGTAAACTATCACAAGAAGATAAATTAAGCTTTAATATAAGTACAAATGTACCATCAAGAGATTCATATTTTAATTTATTCTTTGCTAATACAAATAGTCCATATGTTGGTGGTAGATTTATTTTTATTGCGATATGCCTTTGTGTTTTTACAATGATAAATTTTAATTTAATAAAAGAAAAGAGTTTTATTGATTCCGTTGATGAAAGACTTACATTGCTTTTCTATACACAGCCAAAAGTGATTACTAAATTCAAAGATTTAAAGAAAACATCAAGTTTTGAAGTTAATAAATTGTCTTTTAATGCCTTATGTACAAAGTTTAGTATACTAGAAAGATTTGCTAAATGTGAAGAAATAAGTTTATTAAAAGATAAAAAGAAATATGACTTATTAAAAAAACAGATATACAAATATAAGAATCTTTTTGAAGAATATTATAAGTTTATAGAGTCTTCATGGTATTTATTAGATGAAGGTAAAAATGTTCCCGGTAGTTTCTATAATAAAAATACAATATGGAATCTTAAAATAACTAATGTTACTAATAAGCTAACTAATGATTTAGAAAAATCACTTGAAGAGTTTGATGGTATAGAATTTGATAGAATAAATTACATTTTTTATAATTTATATTTTGGGAATAGATTTGATGCTTCAGATTCAATAAAAAGATGGGCAAAAAGTAAAAATAATATTAAGATGCTTGTTTATAGATATGATGAAATATCAGAATCAAAGAAAGATTACTTTAATGAAAGATTAAAAGAAGAATTGCAGTATATTTTTAAAGATGTTCAAAATAATCTTATAGAAAAATATAAAATAAATTATATTTTAGTCCCATATAAGAATATTAGACTTGATTTATTTAAAAAAAATATACCTATTGAAAAATCTAAAGATTTAAAAGACATGTCTTTATTAGTAGAGAATATTAAGCATCAAGAAAATAAAAATTATGTACTTGTTAACTCTATTGATTTAAAATATTCATTAGGAAATATATTTTCTATATTTTTATTATTTCTTATTTATACTAGTTTTATAGGAATAATTTTAAAGATCTATTTTGCTACTAAAGAAGATACTTTATGATTCAAGTATTTATCAGATTGATAATAATATCTATTTTATTTAAATATATAGCCAAGAAGCAGATGATGCAATAAAAATATAAAAAGCATGAGTTATAATTAAAAATATCAGGACTTCCAAAAAGAGACAAATGAGAACAATCTCATTTGTATATAAAATTTTGACTAAGGTAATTGGAAGAATTATAATCCAATAAGTTAATAATAATCTACTATTGAACATAAATCCTCCTACGTTAATAGTTATTCTATTTTAGCATAAAGTTTTAATAATTCTATTTGTTTTTCTAATTCATAAACTTTAAGTTCAATTTTTTTTACCATAGATGAGTTTAATAATGTATCAACATCACTTTTTGTTTTTAATCCAGCATTTTTTTCTTCAACTATTGTATCAAGTAATGAGTTGTAAAGTTTATAGTCATCTTTTGTTATTTCTATTTTTCTCTCTATTGTTTTTATCTTTTCAAGTTTTGTTTTGAAAAAATTTTGTTCTTCTAAAATCTTATTTTTTAAAGATAGTTTAGCTTTTAAATAATCAATTTGTGTTGATTCTATATCATTGAATGTTCTAACATCAAGTGGCATTGATATTGATATTCCTACATTATGTACAGAATCATCATCTATATTTGTATTTGTAGGACTAAACTTATGGTTTTTTGTATAATCAAAAGTTGCGCTTACTGTTGGCAAATATTTAGATAAAGTCATACCTTTATATTCATATTTAGTTTGTATATCTGCTTTTGCCTTTGATAATTCAAGGTTTTTATTTAAAAACTTTTTTTTACTTACAAGCTCAAAAGTAGGAAGAGAAAAAAGTTTATAGTCTTTACTTGCAAGATTATTAAAACTATTGATTAGCTCACTTTTTTGATATTTTAAATCTATTAGATTCTTTTTAGCAGTATTTGCATCTAAAATTGCATTATCTAAAAAAGAAGTATCTAAAAATCCATTTAATACTTGTTCTTTTTTTCTTATTACATCAATTTGTGCATTTTTAACAACATAATTTGCTTTTTTTATTTCAAACTCAATTTTATTTATATTAAAAAGAGTTTCATAGGCATCTTTTATTAGATTTTTTCTTTGTACATCTATATCCAAATTTGAATATTTTTCACTTGCATTGGCATATTTAATAGCTTTATAAATTCCACCACTTTTAAAGATTGGTTGATCAACTCTAATTACACTTTTTTCTGAGTCTGTATATTCTCCATCGATTTTTGTGTATGATAATGTAATAGGATTAATCCAGTCTTTTTTTAACTTGCTACTATCTTCAATTACCTTTTTTTCACTTAATTCAAACTGCTTTAGCCTATCTTGTGATAATATATTTTCATCTGTATTTGCATTTAAAAACATAGGTAAAAGACTACTAAGAAGTAGTCCTTTTCTAAGAGATTTCTTCAAGGGCATCACCTAACCTTTTAAAACCTTCATCAATTTCTTCTTTAGAAATTGTAAGCACAGGTAGAAGTCTTAAAGTATTTTTTCCAGCTTTTAATACTAAAACACCATTCTCAAAAGCTTTTGATACAATAGAAGCTAAAGTTTGTTCATCTCTTACTCTAAGTCCTCTCATTAAACCTAATCCAACACTTTCTAAAAATAGATTTGAATATTTTTTATATAAAGTATCTAATTTCTCTTCAAAGTATATTATTGCTTCATCTAATTTTCCACTTACTTTATAATCTTCTAAAATATTTAAAACTTCTAATCCAGTTGCTGTACTTAAGTAATTTCCTCCAAAAGTTGAACCATGATCTCCTGGTTCTAAAATATCTTTATGTTTAGTAATAACTGCTCCAATAGGAACTCCTCCACCTAAACCTTTAGCTAAAGTTATAATATCTGGCTGTATTTCATAAAGGTTTGAAGCTAGAAACTCTCCTGTTCTATAAACTCCTGTTTGTACTTCATCTACTATTAATAATATTTTATTATCATTTAAAAATTTTGCTAATTCTTGAATATCTTTTTTATCAAAAGGCTGAACTCCACCTTCTCCTTGAACTAACTCAATCATAACTGCAACTGTTTCATCATCAATTGAATTGTAAATATCGTCAATTGTATTATCATAAGAAAAACCATCTGGGTATGGAGCAAAATGCGGAGCATGAAACTTGTCTTGTCCTGTTGCTTTAACTGTAGTAATAGTTCTTCCATGAAATGAGTGCTTTAGTGTAATTACTTTGTATCTTTTTTTCTCAAAGTTTTTTTCGCCATATTTTCTTGCGATTTTAATTGCACCTTCATTGGCTTCAGCACCACTATTGGCAAAAAAAGTCCCAACTTCATATCCTGCAAGTTTTGTTATTTGTTGGGCTAATTTTATTTGAGGTTCAATCATATAAAGATTTGAAGTATGAGTAATATTGCTTACTTGTTTATATATTGTATCTGCTACTTGTTTATTCCCATGTCCTACTGATACTACTCCAATACCTGAAGTGAAATCTACATAGTCCTTGCCACTATCATCAAATAATGTAGCATTAATACCACTTTTAAAATTTGTATAATTTTTTGAATATGTGTTTAAAACATATTTTTTATCAATGTTTTTTAACTCTTCTGACATTTTTTTTCCTGTTAATGTTAATTTTAACTTTAAAATAGATTATATCTAATTTTATTGAACAAATTGTTAATCAAGAAAAATCATTTTTTTTGATTTTATGTTTTTATGTATTCTACTTTTCAATTGCTTTTAGATATAATCAAAACTAAAATTAAAGGAAGAAAATGCAACACTTGACATCTATTTCAGACTTTTCTAATGAAGAGATTTTAAAGTCATTATATCAAAGATTAGTAAATAGAAATATTGATATTAGTGATGAAATGTTGCAAGATTCAAGAAGTAAAGTTTTAGAGCAAGTTAGAAATGGAGTTGCTATTAGAATGGCAATTTTAAAGAAATTAATAAAGTAAGTTTTATTTGAGAAAAGAAATTATTAGACAAGAACTAAATAAAAATGGCTCATTAAATGAGCCATTTTTTTTTATGATATCATATGATTTATCAAGATATGAAATTTATAAACTAAATGAATTACCAAATGATATTAAATTTGAATTATCAAAAAATAGTAATTTTAAAAGCCTTGAAAAAATTGCTTTATCAAAATTTCCAATAGATTATAGTGCTTATAAAAAAGCTTTTACTTCCATACAAAATCATATAAAAGAAGGAAATTCTTATTTATTAAATCTTACTTTTAAAACTAAGATTGATACTTCTTTGAGTTTAGATGAGATTTATAAAAAAGCTCAGGCTTTATTTAAATTAAAATATAAAGATGAATTCGTATGTTTTTCTCCTGAAAAATTTATTGAAATAAAAAAAGATAAAATTTATACATATCCTATGAAAGGTACTATTGATGCAAAAGTTCCTAATGCCCAAGCAAAAATTCTTAGGGATACTAAAGAGATGGCTGAGCATACAATGGTTGTTGATTTGTTAAGAAATGACTTATCAATTGTCTCTTCAAAAGTAAGAGTTGATAAGTTTAGATATTGTGATAAAATAAATGCAGGAGAAAAAGAGCTTTTACAAATAAGTTCTAAAATATCTGGTGAATTAAAAAAAGATTGGCATAAAAATATTGGAGATATTTTAACTTCACTTTTACCTGCTGGCTCAATAACTGGAACTCCTAAGAAAAAAACTGTACAAATTCTTGATGAAATTGAAAACTATAAAAGAGATTATTATACTGGTATAGCAGGTATTTATGATGGAACTTCACTTTATAGTTTTGTTCTTATTAGGTTTATAGAAAAAATAGAAGATATCTATTATTACAAAAGTGGAGGTGGAATTACTTGTGATTCAAATATAAATTTAGAGTATGAAGAATTACAAGACAAAATCTATATTCCTTCTTAAATCTGTAATTATTCTGTAACTGTTATATTATAAACTCACTGTAATTTATAATTAAGCATTAAATATGTTACAGGAGACATATATGAGAACTAAAGTTTTTATCATTGAATACGCAGTTGGAAGTGACAAAGGTTTTGATGGATTTAGACCTGATACTAAGCCTATATTGAAAGAAATTCAAAATAATACTTCATATGACACAGAAGTGGTTTTTTATATTCCCAATAAAAAGCATAAGCTTTTTGATTATTTAAAAAAACATGCAGTTGCAGTTATTAGCAGAATAAATCCAGGTAATTTAAAAGAAATCGATGAATATTTTCAATTTTTAAATAAACTTAGTCAAGAAAATATTCATGTTCATACTCACCCTGATGTTATGATTAACCTTGACTTTAAAGATATTCTTTATAAACTTAAGGATACTTACTTAGGTGAAAAAAGCACTATGTTTTATCAAAAATTTGATGATTTTCAAAGAAGCTTCCCTTATGAATTAAAAAAAGAAAAGATAAGAGTTCTAAAAACTAACTATGGCTCAACAGGTGAGGGTGTTTATTTAGTTTGTTTAAATGAAGATAATAGTGTAACTTCTACAGAAGCTGTTAATAATGAAAAAATACACTTTAAAACATTAGATGATTTTATAACTGATTTTTCTTGGAAATTTGAAGAAGAGAATGAAAGTGCAGTATATTTTAAAGAAAAAAAAGGTTTTGTTTCTTGTAAATATTTAAAAAGAATAAAAGAAGGAGAAATTAGAGTTTTATTAGTAAATAATGAACCTATTTCTGTTGTGCATAAAAAACCACAAGATGGTGAGTTTTCTGCAACTCTTTTTTCAGGAGCACAATATAATTATGAATCGCCAAGAGAAGCAAAATGGAAAGATGTAATTGATTTAACATTAAAAGGTTTAAAGGATATTAAGCCATATTGCCAAGGACATGATTTTCCACTTTTATGGACAATGGATTATATTTTAGATTATGATGAAAATCAAAATGATATTTATGTTTTAAGTGAAACAAATTGTTCTTGTGTTGGTATAACAACCCATTTAGAGTATGCAAAAGAAGTAGCTAAAATTTTTAAAAAAGATATAATCATAGAAGATTTAGATAATATTTTAATTTCACAAGCAGTAAGTTAAATTACTTGCTAGTGTGAAATTTTAAGAAATTGACAACTTCTGGAATTGTATATTTATTTTCAATTACATTATGTTTTGTTTTAGGAAGTAAAACTACTTTTGCATTTTTAAATTCAAGTAGTGCCATTGCACAATGACCATTATTGTTATTCTCTTCATATGGAGAATATTTTCCAAAATATTGGTCGTGCGTACCTATTATATTTAAAAAAGGGTCTTTTTTTCGTGCACCTATTTTAAAGTCACGACTGTAATATCCATTTTCACATGCATATGCTGCAACAATTCTTCCTTTAAAGTCTTTTCCTTTGTATTGTGCAGCTGCTAATGCTCCCTCGCTACTTCCCATTAAAAAAATATTTTTTAAATCCAAAAAATCAAACTCTTTTAATCTTTTAATATTGTAAAAAACCTCTGCCACTCTTACTTTATGAACTTGTTCATAGTTTTGAATTTTAGTAGGTGTTTTATATGTTGGTCTATCTTTTAATTTATATGAGTTTGGGGCAAAGAAAATAAAATTCTCTTTTAAAACAGCATCTTTGTATTTTTTTCCATATGCAAGTCCTACTGAGCCGTGCATATAAAATAAAACTGGATATTTTTTCTTATTTTTAAGTGATTTAAATTTTTTTTTAAACTCTTTAATAGTTAAAAATATTGGTTCTTTTATTCCCTCAAATCCCTTTGGTAAACCAATATAACCTTGTTTATAAGTGTCTTCAAAATTGTCATATTTTTTAATTGTTTTTTTTATCTCTACCACTTTTAGTTATCCTAAAATTTTTTTTGTTATTATAACAAAACTAAAAAAAGTAAGGATTAAATAAAAACTATATGAATGGAACAATAAATTATTTTGAAACAATAAAATGTGAGGATTATGAAGTTTTTAATTTATCATATCACAATAAAAGAATCGCAAAAACAATTGCAAGAAATTTTGATTTAAGTGAATATATATCTCCTTTAAATGAAAAGTTATTAAGATGTAAAGTAATTTATAACAGTGATGAAATTATAGATATTAAATATTTTGAGTATAAAAAGAAAGAGATAAAAAATTTTAAAATAATAAAAAATGACAAGATAGAGTATTCAAAAAAATATTTAAATAGAGATTCCTTAAATAAGCTTTTTGAACAAAAAGAATCATGTGATGAAATAATGATATTTAAAAACTCTTTATTAACTGATACTTCAATTGCAAATATTGCAATTTTTTATGATAATAGTTGGATTACTCCAAAAAAACCTTTATTAAATGGAACAACAAGGCAAAGATATATAAATAGTGGTTTTATAAAAGAAGCAGATATTACATTAGCGATGTTGAAAAATGCAAAAAAAATTGCACTTTTAAATGCTATGATAGATTTTGATATTTTAGAAGATTATTCATTGTTTTCATAAACTCTTTTTAAAATATTTTCCCATTTATTCTCTTTCCCCCAGTCAACTTTTACTTTTTTATGAATCTTTTTATTTTTTAAAATAAAAGATTCTTTTTCATTAAAAATAAATTTTACTTTTAATTTAGGTCTTTTATTTAAAGGCACTACTTTAAAACTTAAGTTATCTAAAACTAAAGGCATAGAGTTTTTATTTTCAATATATAATAAAATCATGTGATAATTTGTAGCATTTTTAACTTTAACAACTGCAAGAAATAGTTTATTTTCTTTTATTCCTAAGCTTAGTAGTGTGAAGTATTTTGCTATTGCATAATCTTCGCAATCACCTCTTCCTTCAATCAAAAACTCTTTTGGTGTAGCCCAGTAATCATCAACTTGATATTTGGTTTCATCATTTATTGGTAGAATTTTATTGTAAAAACTATTTGTATATGATAATTTTTTTATTGTTGAAAAGTCTTTTGCTTTAGAAAGTAGTCTTTTATATTTTACTAATCTTGCTGATATTTGTGAAGCATTTTGCATTTTTAAGATATTGTTATACTCTTCTTGTGAAAGAGTAATGTTTTTTGCTTCAAGTATAAAAAAAGGTATTAAAATAAGTAAGATTATCTGTTTCATAAGTTATAATAACAAGTTAATTTATAAAAAAGGATAAATCTTAATGATTAGCAATATTATAGAACAAGATAGTTATAAAGAGTTAATAAATTCACAAATAAAAGATATTATTGATTACTTACTTGAAAACAATGAAGAGTTTGCAATAACTGCAAATATAGAAGCAATGGAGTTTACACCAGAATTGCCTAAAAATATAAAATCTCAATTGTCAAAATTTTCATTGTATATATTAGCAAATTATACATATACAACAATAGAGATTAATGATAAAAATATTATGAGTTTTGAAGCAGGATTTGGAAGTGAAAATTTTGGTTCTAAAGTACAATTACCACTTCATTCAATTTTTCAAATAATTATTGATGATGCAATTTTATATCTAAACCCTTTAGCAACTGTGGATAAGTTTAACTCAAATCCTAAAGAAAAATCACTTAATGTTTTTAAAAACAATCCAAAAAATAAAAATCTTATTAATTAATGAAATACGAAAAAGAGCTTAAAAAAGCTTTTTCTATTTCTATTCCTGTATTAATGGGATATATAGTTTTAGGATTTGCTTTTGGTTTATTATTAACAAGTTTTGATTATCCTTGGTATTTAGCACCAATTATGTCAATTTTTATTTATGCGGGAGCTTTACAGTTTGTTGCAATTAATTTTTTTAATGCAAAAGCTGGACTTATTGATATTGCAATTGCTTCTTGGTTTATAAATATTAGACAATCTTTTTATGGCTTGTCTTTGCTTAAAAGATTTAAAAATAGTGGAAAATTAAAACCCTTTTTAATCTTTAGTTTAACTGATGAAACATATGCTTTATTAACCACAATAAAAGATGATGAAACTTTAAATAAAAAGTATTATTATTTATTTTTAGGATTATTAAATCAATTTTATTGGATTATAGGATGTACAAGTGGGGCAGTTATTGGCTCATATGTAGATTTTAATACAGCAGGTTTAGAGTTTTCTTTAACAGCATTATTTGTTGTTTTATGTATAGAGCAATATAAAAGTTTGAAAAATATTTATCCTTTTTTAATAGGAGCTATTTCTTCAATCTTTGCATTGATTTTTATACCAAGTGATAAGATGTTAATTGTATCTATTATTATAGCTTTAATAATGATGTTTTTCTTTAGAAAAAGGATTGAAAAGTGACGGGTATAGAGATATATTTAGCAATTGGGGTTATGGCCTTAGTGAACTATTTTACAAGGGTTTTTCCTTTTATCTTTTTTATAAGAAAAGATCCTCCCTCTTCAATTATATTTATTGAGAGATTTTTTCCTGCAATTATTATGGTGATTTTAATTGTTTATACTTTAAAAGATATTGAGTTTGCAGTTTATCCTTATGGATTAAAAGAAGTATCATCAGTAATATTTACGGCATTTTTGCATTTAAGTATTAAAAATTATTTAATCTCAATTTTTGGTGGAACAATTTTTTATATGGCTTTAATTCAATATATTAATTAATCTTCTTCGACTTCTTCATCCCAAAGTATTGATACTCCATACTCTTCATGGGGTATTGCATATTTAAAATACTCTTTTGTTCCTTTTCTTCCATGTAATCTTATAACTACTTGTTCATCTTTTAATAGTCTTTTCATTTCATTTTCAGAAAAACTTCTTTTATTCCATTTTAAAAAGACATTTGAATATACTCTAAATCTACATGTTGAATCAGCTGTAAATACATATGAATCACTTTCATCATACTCTTTTTTTGAATTTTCACAAGTATAAAGCTTGATTTTTTTGCCTTGTGCAGTTATTTTTTTTGAAATTACATTTCCTTTACAATATGGACATGTGCCTAATATCATATTAACTCCTTAAAAAAGAATTGTACAAAAAATTTTAATAGATTGATTATTTTATTACAAAGTGTAAGATTAGTAAGGGCAAAGCCCTTTTACTAACTTTTTGGTGAGAATTTAAATAGTGCACTTCCCCATGTAAGTCCAGCACCAAAGGCATCAAAAAGTATTGTATCGCCTTTTTTAATTTTACCTTCTTCAAAAGCATAATTCATTGCCATTGGAATTGAAGCAGCTGATGTATTAGCATACTTATCAACTGTAACTACAATTTTTTCTTCTTCTAAGCCTAAAGCATCACCAACAGCTTTTATAATTCTATAGTTTGCTTGATGAGGAATAAAGTGAGTGATATCATTATTTGTTAAGTTATGTTTTTCAAGTAAAGTTTTAACATCTGATGTAAGTGTTTTTACAGCAAGTTTGAAAGTTTCATTTCCTTTCATTTTAATACAAGCCATTTTATTGTCTAATACTTCTTGTGAACAAGGATGTTTACTTCCTCCACCTGGAGTTTTTATTAAATCATCATAGTTTCCATCACTTGAACAACTAACTTCAGTTATAGCTTCATTTTTATCTTCTGTAGCAGATATAATAGCTGCTCCAGCACCATCTCCAAATATAAAACAAGTTCCTCTATCTGTATAATCTAAAATTGAAGAGTATGTTTCTGCCCCAATAATTAGAACATTTTTTTTCATTCCAGATTCAATAAATGCTTTTGCAATAGAAAGTGCATATACAAAACCAGTACAAGCTGCACTAATATCATAAGCCATTACAGGAGGTAAATCTAATTTTGATGCAATTAAACATGCAGTTGAGGGCATACATAAATAATCAGGTGTTACAGTTGCACAGATTACTAAATCAATATCTTCTTTTGCAATTCCCGCTCTATCAATAGCAACTTGAGCTGCTCTTGCACCTAAATCAGAAGAAGCTTCATTCTCTTCAGATAATCTTCTTTCTTTTATTCCTGTTCTTTTAGTGATCCATTCATCACTTGTATCAATGATTTTTTCAAAGTCTTGGTTTGTCATAATCTTTGGCGGAATATATGCACCAATAGATCTAAAAGCTGCGTAAGCCATTTACAAAATCCTTAATTGTTATTTATACTTATTTATTCTATCTTCTATATTATAACTCAAATTAGAACTTGCTGCAGTAATAGCTTGGAAAATTGCATTTTTAACTGCTTTTGCATTAGATTTACCATGTGCAATAATAACAGGAGCTTTTACACCTAATAGTGGAGCACCACCATATTCAGCATAATCAACTCTTACTTTTAAGTTTCTAAATACTTTTCGCATTAATACAGCACCGGCAATAGAAATAAGTGATCGTTTAAGATTTTTCTTTATAATTGTTCCAATGGTATCTGCAACACCTTCTGCAGTTTTAAGTAATATATTACCTATAAATCCATCACAAACAACAACATCTACTGAACCTTTAAAGATATCGCTTCCCTCTACATTTCCTGCAAAGTTAGGAATTTTTCTTATTAATTGGTAAGCTTCTTTACTAACTTCATTTCCTTTGCTTTCTTCTTCTCCATTGCTTAGTAATCCAACAATAGGTTCATCAAGTTTTAATACATCTTGTGCATAAACTTGACCCATGACAGCAAATTCATAAAGGTTTTTAGCATCACAATCTACATTTGCACCAACATCTAAAACTAAAGTGTTTTGATTTTCACTTGTTGGCATTAAAGTTGCAATTGCAGGTCTTGATATACCTTTGATTCTTCCTATTCTAAGAGTTGCAAGTGACATTGAAGCACCTGAATGACCTGCTGAAACAACAGCATCAGCTTCTTCATTTCTAACTAATTCAATTGCTTTATATATTGTAGAATCTTTTCTTTTTAAAGCATCAGTAGCACTATCTGTCATAGATATAACATCATCAGTATCAACTATTTCTATTCTGCTTAAAAAGTTACTAGGTATAAGGTTAAGTAGTTCTTCTTTTTTTCCTACAGCTATAGCTGTAAAATTAGTGTTGCTTCTAAGTGCTGCAACTAGTCCATCAACAATGGGTTCAGGACCAAAGTCCCCGCCCATCGCGTCAATAGCTATTTTAATCATTAGCTTTTATATTCACCCGTATTTGGGTTAACAGTATGAGGCATTTTCCAAGTTCCATCACTATCTTTAACTGGTCTTTTTAAAGCCACCTTATAATGAGTTCTTCTTTTCGCTGCTCTTGAATGAGATACTCTTCTCTTTGGTACTGCCATAATTTATCTCCTTAAAATTCTTTTTCTATTTTTTCGTTGTCCTCTAAACAACTTTTACAAATATGGTAATCACTTTCAAGTGATGAAAGTTCACTTTCACAAATTTGGTCAAAGTCAATTATACCATCTTCTACTTCTATAATTAAATCTTTTGATTCATTATTATAAATACCATCACTTAGTAGAAAAAATAAATTTTCATCTAAATTAATATTTTCTTCTTCACCACATCTTATACACAAAACAGAGCTTTGTCCTGTTAGTGTTGCATCAACTTTGATTAGAGTTGGCGACATTTTACAAAAAGTCCCCTCTAATTTTACTGAAGCAAAATTATTAGTAAACTCTTTTGGTGTTGTTGGTACTTTTCTAAACTCTATTTTCATAGATTAATTTTAATTTCTTAACAGATTTCTCTATCAGAGAAGAAAAATTTAATTTCATTAGCTGCATTTTCTAATGAATCAGAACCATGTACTGCATTTGCATCAATTGATTCAGCAAAATCAGCTCTGATTGTTCCCTCTGCAGCTTCTTTTGGGTTTGTTGCTCCCATTAATTCTCTATTTTTAGCCATAGCATTTTCACCTTCTAAAACAGTAACAACAACTGGTCCAGAAATCATGAATTCTACTAACTCTCCAAAGAAAGGTCTTTCAGCGTGAACAGCATAAAAAGCTTCAGCGTCAGCTTTGCTTAATTGTATTTTTCTTGTTGCTGCTATTTTTAGTCCAGCAGATTCAAATCTATCTAAGATTTTTCCAACAACGTTCTTTGCCACTGCATCAGGTTTGATGATTGATAATGTTTGTTCCATAAAGTATATTCCTCTACTAATTTTATTAAGTCGCGGATTATACCTAAAAAATAAAAAAAAGGCAAGTAGAGTTTAATCCACTTGCCTTTTTCTATATAAATATGTGTAATTTTTATCTGAAAATTAGTCTTCTACAACTGGTGTTCCAGCTTCACCTCTATCTGGGCTTTCAACAGAACCTGCACCTGGTGCATCCCAAACAATACATCCTTCTGTAGGACATGCATCTGCACATGCAGGAGAATCATGATGATCTACACATTCAACACATTTGTCAGAATATACATAATATATATCCTCACCTGTTGGGTTCTCATCATTGTCTACAATTGCTTCTACTGGACACTCATCTAAACAAGCATCACAACTAATACAGATGTCAGTAATTTTAACTGCCATATTAATCTCCTTGGAAAATTTTAGAAACTTTATCACACTCTTAATAAATCTATGTTTAAATATTGCTTATAAGTCTTAGCATATTGATAAATATATTTAATGAGTATTATTATAAGATTAGCTTATGATATTGGAAAAGTTTTATTATGAAGTAAGAATTTTCTTAATTATAAAAGCTAATTATAAACTAATGTTTTTTTTAGAAAAATTCAATATAATAAGTGTTAATTTAAATTAAAAAGGAAATCACATGTTAGTAACTAAAAAAGCTCCAGATTTTACAGCTAATGCTGTACTTGCAGACGGACAAATTGTTGAAGATTTTAATCTTTATGAAAACATTGGAGAAAATGGTTCAGTATTGTTCTTTTATCCATTAGATTTTACATTTGTTTGTCCATCAGAAATCATTGCATTTTCTAAAAGAGTTGATGAGTTTAAAGAAAGAGGTATCAATGTTATTGGTGTTTCTGTCGATTCTCAATTTTCTCATTTTGCTTGGAGAGAAACAGCTGTTGAAAACGGTGGAATAGGAAGAGTTAAATATCCACTAGTAGCTGATTTAAGCAAGCAAATTTCAAAAGATTATGATGTTTTATTTGATGAATCTGTAGCATTAAGAGGATCTTTTTTAATTGATAAAGATGGAACAATAAGACATGCAGTTATTAATGATTTACCATTAGGAAGAAACATTGACGAAATGATTAGAATGGTTGATACAATGTTATTTACTAATGAACATGGTGAAGTTTGTCCAGCAGGATGGAATAAAGGTGATGAGGGAATGAAACCTGATACAAATGGTGTTGCTGATTATCTTGCAAAAAATGAAAATAATTTATAATTTTTAATAAAAAAATTCTTAGAAGTACCTTTTAAAGGTACTTCTTCCGTTTAATTGACTTTTTAAAAAATAAAGACTACAATTACACAACTTAAAATTTTAAACTAAACTTCAAAAACTACATAACTTTATGTATATCGAAATTAAAAGGTTAAATAAACTTATGGAAGAGTCAAAAACTCAATCTAAAACAAAAAGTCCCAAAACAAATGGGAATTCTAGTAGAAAAACTAGAACTCATATTCCTGTTGAAGGGCACACAATTGAAAAATTAAGAGAATATCCTTTACAGGACCTTCTTAAAATAGCAAAAGAGCTAAGAGTTGAAAACCCACAAGAGCTAAAAAGACAAGACTTGATGTTCTCGATTTTGAAAAATCAAATCGATGCAGGGGGATTTGTCTTATTCACAGGTATTTTAGAAATAAAAGAGGGTGGATTTGGTTTTTTAAGGGCAATTGATGGAAACTTCTCTGATACTTCAAGTGATTCTTATGTATCAGCAACTCAAATTAGAAAATTTGCATTAAGAACTGGTGATATCGTAACTGGACAAGTAAGACCTCCAAACAAAGAGAGTGAAAAATATTATGCTTTATTAAAAATTGAAGCTATAAACTACTTACCTGTAAATGAATCAAAAAATAGACCTTTATTTGATAACTTAACTCCTTTATACTCAACTGATAAATTCAAATTTGAATATAATTCAAATAAAATGACAGGTAGAATACTTGATCTTTTTGCTCCAATGGGTAAAGGACAAAGAAGTTTAATAGTTGCTCCTCCAAAAACTGGTAAAACAGAGTTATTAAAAGAGTTAGCTCATGGTATTACAAAAAATCATCCTGAAACAAATTTAATGGTTTTATTAATTGATGAAAGACCAGAAGAAGTAACTGATATGCAAAGAAGTGTAAAAGGGGAAGTTTATTCTTCTACTTTTGATTTACCTGCTCATAATCATGTAAGAGTTGCTGAAATTGTAATTGAAAAAGCAAAAAGACTTGTTGAAATGAAAAAAGATGTAGTAATTTTACTTGATTCTATTACAAGACTAGCTCGTGCTTATAATACTGTAACACCAAGTTCTGGAAAAGTACTTTCAGGTGGTGTGGATGCAAATGCATTACATAAACCAAAAAGATTTTTTGGAGCTGCTAGAAATATAGAAGAGGGTGGCTCTTTAACTATTATATCAACTGCACTTATTGAAACTGGTTCGAAAATGGATGAAGTAATTTTTGAAGAGTTTAAAGGAACTGGTAATAGTGAAGTTGTATTAAGTAGAAATGCTTCAAATAGAAGAGTTTATCCAGCTTTAGATATTATTAAATCTGGAACTAGAAAAGAAGAGTTACTATTAACTCCTGAAGTTCTTCAAAGAACATGGATATTAAGAAATGCAATTTCACAAATGGATGAAGTTGAAGCTTTAAAATTCTTATATTCAAAAATGCAAAGAACAAAAGATAACGAAGAGTTTTTTAACTCTATGAATGAGTAGTAAACTTTTAATTTTAAACAAATAGACCTTTAAAGGTCTATTTGTTACTTAAGGCAATTAATCCATTTGCCAAATATATTTTCCATGCAAAATAGTCATGACCTCCAATAAACTCTTCATATGTTAAATCATAATTTTTTGCCACTAATACAGTTCTAAAATGTCTATTTGTTTCTAAAATATCTAAAGGTAAAAAGCCTGTTTCATAAGTTCCAGCATTTAAATAAAACTTAATATCTTTTTTCTTAACTTTTGAAAACTCTTTTGTTAGCCATTGTGCTTCATCTTTATTTTTAGGTGCCCACCAGTATGAACCTGATTGACTTAATACTTTTCCAAAAAAATCAGGATATAAAAATGCTATATATGATGAAGCTAATCCTCCATAGCTAGAACCTGTTATAATTGTATTTGAAGATTTATGAGTAAATTTAACTTTTGTTTTTATAAAAGGAAATAACTCTTTTACCATAAATTTTGCGAACTCTTTATTTGGAGGTAACTCTTTACTTCTTGACTTTTTTGAAGCATTATTAATAAAAATAGCAATTGTAGGTTTTATTTTATTGTTTGCAATTAAGTTATCTAAAATTAATGTAGTATTGATTTTATTTTGATAATTTTTTCCATCAAAAACAAAGAGTATATCATGCTCTTTTTTATAATTGTAATTGTGTGGCTTATAAATAGTAATATCTCTACTATTATTTAATATTTTGCTTTTAAGATTATATGTACTAGTTTCACCTTTTTTGTTTCCTTCTTCTACGCCCCAATCTTTAATTTTATCATCTTTTATAAAAAAAGTTGACAAAGCATGGTATTTATCTATATTTTTTTCTTTAGTATAAATATAAGGAGTTTTATTAAAAGGATCAGCTGTTGCATTTGATATTAAAGCCATTTTTTGAGTAAATCTTGGGGCATTAAGTTTAGGAATATCTGTGGCAATTTGATATGACATTCTAATTCCCTTTTTTACTATAAAACTTTTATACCATATTTCACTATTTTTATATCTAATAAAATCTGTATAATCAGCTGTAGGTCCACCTAGTAATTTAACATTGTAGTTTAATCCTTTGTGTAAAAAAGTCAAAATATATTCATCTGCTTTTAAATGCTCTATTAATGGAGTTCCTCTTTTTTTAACTTTTTCCCAAAAGGCTTTACTGCTTTTTGTTTTTTCTATATTTTTCAGTTCTTGTTTTAAAAAAGCACTTATAATTTTATTTTGAGGTTTTATCTCTTTTTGGTGATGAAAAATCTTGTCTATTTTTAGTTTAAGTCTACTTTGTTTATTTCTATTTTTTACTTTTAAATAATATTTTCCTGTGTAGTTAGCCACAAAGTAAAAATTACCTTGTGGCTTCTTATTTATTAGTAATGATTTTATAAAAACTCTATTTTTATCTAAAAGTTCAAGAGTCTCAAAACTTGATGTGGCTTTAAAACTTCCTGTTATAAAACTTCTTTTTTGTAGATTTAATTGATACAATTTTTCACTATTATGATTTAATATTTCATCTACTTCAAAAGAGTTTGCAAAAGAAAAACTATATAAAAAAATAGAAAAAAGCTTAAAAAGAGTTTTAAAATTTATACTCAAGTGCAGCTCCTATTACTCTTGGAGAACCAACTGTTGTTCTATTTGTTTCAGCTTTATAGATTACTTCTTCATCAGTAAGATTATTTACATATGTTCTAAATGTAAAATCTTTATATGTATAGCTTGCATGTAAATTAACTAATGTATATCCATCTAACTTTTGAGTATTTTCATTATCTGAGTAATAATCATCTGTAAAACTTACATTACCACCCCATTCAAGATTATTATGTATTTTATGAGTAAAGCCTAAGTTTGCACTATAAGTAGGTGTTGTTGATAGTTCATTTCCTTCTAACTCTTTCGCTTCTTTTACACTATTACTTATTTTTGTTTTTAAAAGCCCAATAGCAGCAAAGATATTAAATTTGTCTGTTATTTGTGCATCTATTTGAGTTTCTAAACCATAACTTTCAACTTTTGAAAGATTTCTAAATCTATTTGCAGCATCTGCTTGGAAGCCATCAAAATCATTATAAAATATATTTGAACTTAAATTGATTTTTTTATCATTTAGATAAGTTCTATAAGTTAATTCATATGAATTAACTTCTTCTTTATCATATTCATAATATTTTAAATCATCCCAATCTAATGAACCACCACCTTGGTTATATCCTTTTTGTGCAACTAAACTAATCATAGATTCAGTTGAAGGTTTATATGCTAAGCCGATTTTTGGCAAAAATATTGTTTCATCAATATCTTTTTTTAAATTTGCACCCCAAGATACTGAATCTCTTTTTTGATTCTCTTTTTCTAATCTTGCACCTAATAATAAATCAAAACTATTATTTAAAGCAATAGTATTATCTGTATAAAATGAGATAGATTTAATTTCATCATTACCTAAATGTAAAGGAAAGTATGATGGTTTTGGTAAGTGTGCATCTATATCTTGGTCTCTATCATAATAGTAAACTCCTGCAACACCTTTTATAAATGGTTTTTTGTATATTAATTTACTTTCAAATGTTTTACTTTTCTCATCAACAAAAACTTTTAAAGGACTTGGTACTTGTGTTATTTCACTATTATAATCTTTAAATGAAAGTTGCGTTTGTAAGCTTATGTCATCATTTATAATATAATCAATATTTGTAATATATGTTTTATCTTTTGAATCGTGATATCTTGAGTTTGTTCTATTTGCTTTACTTGCTTCAAATACATAATCTTTTGGATTTGTTACAAAGTTTAAATATCCACCTTCTGCTTCTCTATGATTTAAGGTAAATTTTAAAGATAAATTTTCCATTGATTTTGGAAGATAAAGTAGTTTTGCTCTAAGGTTTGTATTTGTTGATTCATTTAATCTATCATTATTTTTAAAATTTTTATATTTAATATATCCATCACCACTATTTCTATCAACTGCTAATCTAAAAGCTAATTGATCTTCAATTAATGGTCCAGAAATTACTGCAGCTAATTGATTTTTATTCTCTTGGTTTTCAAAAGCAGTTTTAATTTTACCTTCAAAATCAAAAGTTGGATCTTTTGTTTTCATTATTATAGAACCACCAATTGAATTTCTTCCTTGAGTAGTAGATTGAGTACCTTTTAAAACTTCAATTTGTTCTAAATCCCATAATTCCCCACTAATATAATTAACTCCAATCCATGTATTATTAACTCCATCTATTATTGTATTTACTCTTGGTCTTGCACCTGCCATTAAACTTTTTGTTCCCTTTGAAACTCCAGTAGAGTCTATACCTCTAATATTTGGAACACCTAAATCACTTAAAACTACATTTGGTAATTGTTCAACGATATTCTCAATTTTTTTATAATTACCTATATTTATTGTTTTTTCATCAAAAACTGATATAGCAGTTGTAGTTTCAAGAAGTGTTTTATCTATCTTTTCACCAGTTACTGTTATTTCTCCATAAGAGATTTCTTCTTTTGGCTCTATTTTTTCTTTTGCATATATATTGCTTGTTAATAAAGTAATAGCACAAAAAGACAAAATAATTTTTTTATTTTGATTCATTTAACTCTCCTTTAAAATGATATTGAGTATCATAACTGAAAAGAATGATAATAAAATTACGAGAATAGAAAAATGACAAAAATTCCAAATATTTTAAAAAAAGATATAGAAATTTTAATTGTAGAAGATGAAACAATATTAGCAATGGGTATAAAACTTACTTTAAATGAGTTTGGTTATAGTGTTTGTGGTATAGAAACAAGTGCAGATGATGCAATACAGCATGTAAAAAAACAAAAACCAGATTTAATTTTTATGGATATTCATCTAAAAGATAACTCTTCAGGAATAAAAGCAGCTAAGTATATTTGGCAATACTATAAAATTCCAATTATCTTTTTAACTTCTTATACAGATGATAAAACAATCAAAGAAGCAATGCAAAGTGAACCATATGGCTATTTAGTTAAACCATATAAAGATAAAGAGTTAGAAGTAACAATTCAAACTGCACTAAATAAACATAACTATTTTTTTAAACATAAAAGTAATTTAGATAAAGAAAAAAAACATATTTTTAAATTTGAAAATGAAATTATTTATGATAAAACAAATTCAGTTGTAACTAAACAAAGTAACTATTTAAAATTAACAGGAAATGAGACAAGACTTTTAGAGATTTTAAGTGATACTCCTACTCAACCAGTACCTTTTGAAAAAATACAGAACTATATTTATAGGGATGAAATTAATGATATAGGTAGATTAAGAGCATTAATATATAGACTTAAACAAAAATTTGAAATTAATTTCATAGAGAATGTATTTGATTTAGGTTACAAATTAAAACTATTAGATGATTAAAATAAACTCTTTAAACTCAAAAATTTTCTTAAGCTTTTTTATTTTAGGTATTTTTTTATTGTCTTTATTTTTCTTGCAAGTTATTCCTCAAATGAATAAAGAGGAAAAAAAGCATACAATAAAGCAAATAGAGAATATGATATATCTAACTAATCAACAAATAAAACTTGTTATGCGTTCAAAAAAGAATAATGGAGAAATAAGAAAAGAAGAGTTGAAATCTATAATTGAACATGAAGCAATTAGAATCACAAATAGATTAAATTTAGATAATTCAATATATAAAATAAAAGATAAATCATATCAGTTTAGTTCAAAAAAGATTAGTTGTAATACTTCTATTTTAAATAGTAATAAACATACTCTTTTTCAATTAAAAGATGAGAGTTTCAAAGAGTTTAAAGATGAATTAAAAGATTCAACTTTTTTAAGAAGAGATATAAAAAATAAATATATATGTTCAACTGGAATAAGAAAATTATACTATACAAAAAAGATTAAAAAACATAATAAATTTTTAGTTATCTCTTGTGATATAGATAATTTTTCTACAAAAGGTGAAGAGTTTGAATTAAAATTAAAAAAAGAGATACAAAAGAGCTTTTCATTGCTTGATAGTTTTCATAAAGGTAAAGCGTACTTAATGTGGCTTAATCCAAATATAAAAGATGATAAACCTTTATATAGTAAAGAAGATAAATATTTAAATGAAAAATATTGTTTGAGCAAAATATCAAATTTTACATTTCCCAAAACAGGAGATTTGACACCTAAAGAGATTATTCAAGCTATTGATAAAGAACCAATAAATCATTTACTAAATGGAAAAAAGAGTTTAACATGGGTAAAAAGTATTAATTTAAATGAAAATGAATATTTTTTATATCTTGTAACAATTTATGAAAAAGATTTTTTAAAACATGTAGGTTTAGCTTATCTGAGTATAATTCCTGCTGCAATTATCTCCTTTTTTATCGCAATAGTTGTTGCCCTTATTATATTTAATAGACTTTTTAAAAGTATAAATATTTTAAAAGATGTTGCATTTAAAGTTAATAAAGGAGAAAAAAATATAAGAAGTAATATAAAAGGTAAAGATGATATTGCAGTACTTGCAAAAGCTTTTGATAATATGCTGGACTCTATAGAAGAGAATATTTCACTTTTAGATAAAAAAGTTGAAATTAAAACAAAACTTTTAAGTGATTCTTTGAAAGAAAAAGAGACTTTACTAAAAGAGATACATCATAGAGTAAAAAATAATTTAGCAATTACAATAGATTTAATTAAATTAGAAAAATCAAAAATCAAAGATAAAAAGACAAAAGATACTTTAACAAATATACAAGAGAAAATTTTTGTAATGGAACTACTTCATAGAAAATTATATGAATCTAAAGATTTAAATCTTATTCCTTTGAAAAATTTTATTGAAGACATTTGCCAAGATTTAACTGCTAGCTATTTTGTTGAAGAAAAAATATCTATTAATACGGATATTGAGCAAGTACATATGAATATTGATTATGCATTACCTTTAGGTCTTATAATAACTGAGCTAATAACAAATAGTTTTAAATATGCTTTTAAAGATAAAGGAGAAATATTTGTAAGTTTAAAAAAAAGTGCTAAAAAGTATATTTTGGAAGTAAAAGATAATGGAAAAGGTCTTAATGAAAATATAGATGTTAATAATACTAAAACTTTAGGTTTTCAAATAATTTCAAATATTACAAAAGGACAATTATCTAGTAAACTTGAATATTTCTATGAAAAAGGAGCTAACTTTCAAATCATTTTTGAGATTAAAAGATAGCTTCTAATCCTTTTACTATTTTTCCTTAACAAAAACCCCTACAATCCAACTAAATATTGCAAATGATATAAGAGCAAATACAATAAATAGAAATATCTCTAATATTAACATCTTCCTGCCTTTAATTAAATGAACGCTCATTCACTTATTAATAACTAATTTTATGCCTTTTTTCATTAGAGATGAATTAACTGATTATGTAAAAGCTAACTTATATTCATCTACTCTAAAATCAAATGTAGAATAATTAGGATTTATTTTTTTTCTTTCTTTGTAAAAAGTGTTTGCACCAATTGATCGATTTGCAGCATTTGATGGAGATGTTAGGCTAAAAAGTTTAATGCTTCTATTATCAAAATATAATATTTGCTCTTTAATTTGTTTATTATTGCTTGTTTGAATATTTAAACAATGCTTTTTTATTAGTTGCTTGAAAAAATATTCTGGACCATTTTTACTACTTTTGCCAGTAAATACTATTTTATTTATATTTTTATATTTTTTTAAATAAAAAATTAAATCTCTTAATATTACATCTTTCATACCTAAATCACTTGCATTGATTTTTTCTCTTTTACAAGAATCAACAATATCGCATATACCTATATTATTCAAGATTAAAAAATCTTTTCTCATTTTTACTGCTTCTTGGGAATTGTCAAATAGCAAATTAAGTTTAAATATTTTATTAAGAACTTGCCAAAGAAGATTATCTTGCGAACCATAACAAAAATCAACATCTTTAGATTTGAAATCTTTTTTGCAAAATCTTGGAGGAGGCAAAGTTCCAATTATTAAAGTATTAGTATCTTCAAATATAAAAGGTTTATATGGATGAAAATGATTAAACATGATGTGCCTTTAAACTAGTATTTATAGATTTTACTTTTAATGTAATTATTTTAACAAAGTAGTTATCAATTTTTTGTTATAATCAGCCAAAATTGATATAAGGCAAAAGTTGAAAATTGGGGTTTTTGATTCTGGACTTGGCGGATTAACAGTAGTAAAAGCTATAAATAAATATTTTAAAGGTGCAGATATTTTATATATTGCAGATACTATTTTTGCTCCATATGGAAATAAAACCCATGAAGCTATAAAAAATAGATGCATCTTAATAAGTGAGTTTTTAATTAAGAATCACAATATTGAAGCTTTGATTGTTGCTTGTAATACTGCAACATCAGCTGCAATAAAAGAGTTAAGAAACTTATATCCAAATTTAATAGTAATTGGTACAGAACCAGGAATTAAGCCAGCAATTGAATTAACAAAAACTTTAAACATTGGTGTTTTAGCAACAGCTGCCACACTAAAAGGTGAAAAGTATCAACTATTAGTAAATCAGCTTTCAAAGCAAAAGCCTATTAAACTTTATGAACAAGCTTGTATTGGTTTAGTTGAGCAGATTGAAAAAGGTGAAATCAACTCTTTCAAAACCAATGAAATGTTAAAAAAATGGCTTAAGCCAATGATTGAAAATAGTGTTGATACAATTGTTTTAGGATGTACACACTATCCAATAGTTAGTGATAATATAAAAAATATAATGGGTGAAAACATCAATTTAATTGAAACTGGACAAGCAATAGCAAACAGGTTAGAATATTTGTGTAAAATAAAAGGACACTGTAATTTTGATCCTATTAAAATATCAATTTTACACACAGGAAATATAAATAAAAATATGATAAAGAAAATTTTTGAAAATAATAAAAATATAGATGAGATTAAAGTAAGGAAGTGTGAGATATGAGTGAATTAGATATTGAAAAAAAAGTATTAGCATTAAAATATAGACCAAAAAGATTTGAAGACTTAGTAGGACAAAGTACTATTTCACAAACTCTATCACTTGCTTTAGATTCAAATAGATTATCCCATGCATATCTTTTTAGTGGTCTAAGAGGTAGTGGAAAAACAAGTACAGCTAGAATCATGGCAAAAGCGCTTTTATGTACAAATGGTCCAACATCAAAACCTTGTGAAGTTTGTGAAAATTGTCAAAGTGCAAACTCAAATAGACACTTAGATATTATTGAAATGGATGCAGCTAGTAATAGAGGTATTGATGATATTAAAGATTTAATTGAGCATACAAAATATAAACCAAGTAGTGCAAGATTTAAAGTGTTTATAATCGATGAAGTTCATATGTTAACAACTCAAGCTTTTAATGCTTTACTTAAAACACTAGAAGAACCTCCAGGTTTTGTTAAGTTTATTCTTGCAACTACTGACCCTTTAAAACTTCCAGCTACAATTTTAAGTAGAACTCAACACTTTAGATTTAATAAAATATCAAATGCAGATGTAATACATCATTTATCACATATTTTAAATGAAGAAAATATTGATTATGAAACAGAAGCTTTAGAGATACTTTCAAGAAGTGGGCAAGGAAGTTTAAGAGATACTTTAACGCTACTTGATCAAGCAATTATTTTTTCAAAAGGAAAAGTAAATACAATATCTGTTGTAGAGATGTTAGGTTTGATTGAACCAAAAGTAATGGATGAAATTTTTGATATTGTTTTAAATAAAAAAGATATTACAAATTTAGTTAAAGAGTTAGAAAACTATGAAATTTCACAAGTTTGTGATGAAATAACTATTTATTTAAGACAAAAAATGCTTGAAAAAGATGCTAAATTTGATCTTTTATTATTTGATAGATTCTTTAGAGTTTTAGGTGATGCAAAACATCTTTTAGCTTTAAATTCTGATGCTAGTTTTGTTTTGATTTTAACACTTCTAAAAATGCAAGAAGCTACAAATTTAAAAAGTATTCAAGATATTATAAATCAAGTTGAACAAATTGAAGTTCAACCAGCAGTAAAAGATGCAATATCTAAACAAAAAGTTTTAGAGCATGCACAAAATGATACTGAACATGTTTATGAAGAAGCAAAAGAGAAAGACACTAGCGTAAATGAGATTGAACAGCAAACTAAAAATGAAGCAATATCAAATGTAGAGCAAACACTTCAGTCAAATATAGATACTAAACAAGAAACAAAAATAGTACAAGAAGAAAATCACAATGTTTTTGAAGAAACAAAAATACAAGAGCCAAATCTTGCAGATACTGCAATGTTTAGTGAAAACACTATTCCTTTAGATAGCATTGATGCAATTCCTTTTGAAACACCATTTGATGATGATATTGATGAAATTATAAATAATAATACTTCAATTGGTAAACCAAAAGAAGAGCAAATAGTTCCTAATACTACTACGGAAAGTATTTCAAATAATGAAAATAGTTCTTTAGAAGAAATGCAAGAGCCAACTTTAAATGAAAATGTAAAAGAAGATAATTTAGATGCTTTAGATGAAGCAATTAGTTCAAGATTAAATCAAGAAAGTGATCCAAATGAGAAGCTTTATGATCAAGTAATAAATAGAGTTTATGATAGAGATGTAAGACTTGGAGAATGCTTTGAAGATAACTTTGTATTTAAAAGTTTTGAAGCTAATAAACTAGAGATTATTTCATATGCAAAAGGTGAAGAAAGAAAATTTTTATTTAAACATTTTGGAATTTTAAAAACATTTATTTATGATGTTTTTGGAGATGAAACTGAATTGGATTTTATAAAAGATGAATCTGAAGTAGAAAGTCAAAAAAAAAAATCTAAAATAGAAAACCAAGAGAAACAAACAAATCAAGAGATTGAAAAAGAACAAATAGTTGAACCACAAGCAATTGAAGAAGATTTAGCTGGTGGTTCAGGTTGTGTTGCAACTATGCATAATAGTGCTAAACCAGAACCCTCACAACAAGAATTACAAATCAATGATATATTAAATTCAAAGATGTTAAATAAAGCAAAAGAACTTTTTGACATAAAAAAAATAACAGTAAAGACTAAAACTTAAAAAATGCTCTTTACTAATTGCATTTAAGTCATCTTTGAATATAATAATTCGAAATTTAAATAAGGAGATTTTATGTCTTTTATTTCAAAAATATTATTCATAAGTTTATTTTTAATTACTAGTATTTCTGCAAATAGTATTGATGATAAAATATTAGAGTTTGAAAAAAATAGGTTTTCAAATAATAAACGAGTTGAGATTAAAAACTTATCAATTAACTTTAAAAAATCCCTATCTGTAAAAAATTGGTATGGTTATATTATTGATATTGATGCTAAAATAGCTGATAAAAATGTAAAAGCTAAAGATATTGTATTCTCTAATGGAACAGTTGTTTCACCAGATTTATTTGATATTAAAACTGGTAATTCTTTAAAAGAGATGATGACATTACCTTTAACAAGCAAGTATTATGATAAAAAAAGATTAATTGCTGGTAATCATAATGCAAAAGATAAAATAGTGATATTTTCTGATCCTTTATGTCCATTTTGTTTAGATTATGTGCCAGATATTATTAAATTTGTAAATAAAAATAGCCAAAATATTGCTTTATACTATTATCACTTTCCTTTACTTCAAATACATAAAGCTGCAAATGCTTTATCAAAAGCTATGTTAGTTGCTTCTAATAAAGGCGTAAAAGATGTTACTTTAAAAGTTTATGAAGCAGATTTTGATCCATATTTTAACTCTAATGAGACAGATGAAAAAAAGATTTTAAATGCTTTTAATAAAGTTTTAAAAACTAATATTAAACTTGATGAAATTCAAAGTAAAGAGATTCAAAAAGAGATTGAAACTGATATACTTATGGGTGAATATGTTATGGTTGAGGGTACACCAACAATTTTTGTAAATGGTGAACAAGATAAAACAAAAAATAAATACAAACAATTAGGAAGGTAATATGAAAAAATTAGTAATAGCAACAAGAAAAAGTAAATTAGCTTTATGGCAAAGTGAATATATAAAAGAACAACTACTTAAGCATTATCCAGATATGCAAATTGAGTTAGAAACATTTTCAACAAAAGCTGATAAGATTTTAGATGTACCTTTAGCTAAAATTGGGGGAAAGGGTTTATTTACTAAAGAGTTAGAGATTGCACTTTCAAATAAACAAGCAGATATTGCAGTTCATAGTTTAAAAGATGTTCCAGTAGAGTTTGAAGATGGTTTTAAACTTGCAGCAGTTACAAAAAGATTTGACCCAAGGGATGCATTTTTAAGTCAAAACTATGATAGTATTGAAAACTTACCACAAAATGCAGTAGTTGGAACAACTAGTCTTAGAAGAAGAATGGAAATAAAAATGCTAAGACCAGATGTTGTGCTAAAAGATTTAAGAGGAAATATTAATACTAGAATTGCAAAACTAAAAGCAGGTGAGTATGATGCTATTATTTTAGCAGCAACTGGGGTACAAAAACTTCAAATTGAAGATGAAGTTAATTATTTTGTTCCAGTTTCAACAGAAGATATGACTCCATCAATGGGACAAGCAACACTTGGAATTGAAACTTTAGACAATAAAGAATTAATTGAATTATTATCTGTTTTACATGATGATGATGCTCATATTGAATCTACAATTGAAAGAGATTTTGTTAGAGTTTTAGAAGGTGGATGTCAAGTTCCTATTGGAATAAAAGCTACTTTAAGTGAAGATAAAAAAAGTATAAAAGTTGATGCAATCGTTGGAATGCCAGATGCAAGTGAATATATTCAAGATAGTATGACAGTAGATGTAAGTAAATATGAAACAGTTGGTAAAGAAATGGCACAAAAATTCATACAAAAAGGTGCAAAAGAGTTATTACTTAAAGCAGAAAAGGTTGCTTTTCAATAATTTGTGTATAATTAATGTCAATCTTAGATAAATTAGGAGTGACAATGAGAATAAATGTTGAACAGAGTCTATTTTGTTTAGTTGATGTGCAAGAGCGACTTTTCCCTCATATGAGAGACAATGAGCAGTTAGAAAAGCATCTTGTTACATTAATAAAAGGTCTTAAAATATTAGAAGTTCCTTTTATAGTTAATGAACAGTATAAAAAAGGAATTGGTGAAACTATTCCTAGTTTAAGAGAGTTTGTTGATGAAGATCCTCATTTTGAGAAAACAACATTTTCTTGTTGTAAAAATGAAACAACATTAGAAGCAATAAAAGCACAAAATAAAAAGTTTGTAATTGTTGCTGGTATAGAATCTCATGTTTGTGTCTTACAAACTTGTATAGATTTACTTGAAGCTGGATTACAACCTGTAATAGTAACTGATTGTATAAGTTCAAGAAAAGAGCATGATACAAAAGTAGCTTTAGATAGATTAATTCAAGCTGGAGTAGTTCCTACAACTTATGAGTCATTACTTTTTGAATTAACAGTAAATGCTAAAAATCCAGTATTTAAAGAGATTTCTTCATTGATAAAATAAAAGGTCTTGAATAATCAAGACCTTTTTATTAAAAAATATTAATCCATTGTTCCAGCAGGAACATATACATTACCATCCATAATAATTCTTGCACTTCTACTCATACTTGCTTTTTCTACAATATACTTTCCATCTTTTTGTGATAATGTTGCACCAACTTTAATAGTACCACTTGGATGACCAAAAGTAACTGTATTTTTTTCTCCACCACCACTAGCTAAATTAACTAATGTTCCTGGAATACAAGCAGCAACACCAATTGCAACTGAAGCTGTACCCATCATTGCATGGTGTAGTTGTTGCATAGATAAAGCTCTAACATGCAAATCCATTTCATCTGCTTTTAGTTCTTTTCCTGAAGATGTAGTAAAATCTTGCGCAGGAGATACAAATGCAATTTTTGGTGTATGTTGTTTAGTTAAGGCTTCTTTAGCATCAGAAATTAGTCCCATTTTAAGTGCCCCTGCAATTCTAATTTTCTCAAATTTCTCTAAAGCTTTAGTATCAGAGTTAATATCACCTTGAAGTTCAGTTCCTTTGTATCCAATCTCATCAGCATTTACAAATACAGTTGGAATACCAGCTGTAATCATAGTAGCTTTAAAAGTACCAACACCTTCAACTTCTAAGTCATCTACTAAATTACCAGTTGGAAATAACTCTTCGCTTGGATCAACTGGCTCAACAAACTCTAACTTAATCTCTTCTGCAGGAAAGGCAACACCATCAATTTCATAATCACCCATTTCTTTTACCATTCCATTTTCCATTGTTACATAACATAGAATAGTTTTTTTAATATTTGCTTGCCAAATTCTTACACAACAAACACCATTTTGAGGTACATTATCCACTAAACCTTCTTTTATGGCAAAAGGTCCAACTGCACTTGATAAGTTTCCACAGTTTCCACTCATATCTACAAAATCTTTATCAATTGCAACTTGACAAAAGTAATAATCTACATCATGATTTGGAACATCAGATTTTCCAACTAAAATAGCTTTAGATGTAGATGAAGAAGCTCCACCCATACCATCCATTTGTTTTTTATAAATATCTGGACTTCCTACGATTCTTTGAAGTAACTTATCTCTTTTTTTTGAATCTTCTAATGCTTCTTTTGGAAGGTCTTCAATATTAAAGAAAGTGCCTTTTGAAGTTCCACCTCTCATATAAGTAGCTTTTACTTTAAACTGTGGTTTATAAGCCATAATATATTTCCTTATTATTAGTCTTGTAATATCTTTTTGAATATGAACAATATTCACACTAAAAAAGATAAATTAAAGGGAATAAACCCTTTAATTTTTCTTATTTGTTTGCAACAACTTCTTTTGCAAATTTTTGTAAAATTCCACCAGCTTTATAAACTTCAACTTCTGCAGTTGTATCTAATCTGCAAGTTACTGGAATATCTATCTTTTCCCCATTTTCTCTTGTCATAACTACTGTTAAGTCACATCTTGGAGTTATCTTACCAATTACTTCATAAGTTTCACTTCCATCGATATTATATGTGTGTCTTGTGTCCCCATCTTTAAATTGAAGTGGTAATACACCCATACCAACTAAGTTAGTTCTGTGAATTCTTTCAATTGATTCAGCTATAAGTACTTCAACACCTGCAAGTCTTACACCTTTTGCTGCCCAATCTCTTGAACTCCCTTGACCATAGTTAGTTCCAGCAATAATAATAAGACCTTGACCTCTTTGTCTATATGTCTCAATTGCTTCCCACATTCTTGATTCAGTACCCTCAGGCATAACTTTTGTCAAAGAACCTTGTTTTACATTTCCATCTTTATCTTTTACCATTTCATTAAATAGTTTTGGATTTGCCAATGTTGCTCTTGAAGCTGTATGGTGATCCCCTCTATGTGTTGCATATGAGTTTAAATCTTCTACTGGTAATCCCATTTTTAAACAATATTCCCCTGAAGCAGAATCTGGTAAGATTGCATTTGAAGGAGAAAGGTGATCTGTTGTAATATTGTCAGGGAATACTCCTAAAGGTCTTAAATCTTTAAGTGCAGGCATTCCCATAAACTCATCTTCCCAATATGGTGGTTTTTGAATATATGTAGAGTTTGGATTCCAGCTATAAAATGGCTCAACTTTAATAGCACTCAAACCATCTCTATTGAACATTGGCTCATAAATATCATTGAACATTTGAGGTTTTACACATGATTTTTCAACTGAATCAATCTCTTCATCTGATGGCCATAAATCTTTTAATGTAATATCATTTCCGTCTTTATCTTTTCCTAATGAATCATTTTCAATATCAAATCTAATTGAACCTGCTAATGCATAAGCAATTACAAGTGCTGGACTTGCTAAAAATGCCTCTTTTACATAAGGGTGAATTCTTCCATCAAAGTTTCTATTTCCAGATAATACAGCAGTTGAATAAATATCTCTATCTATAACTTCTTGTTGGATTTTTGGATCAAGTGCTCCACTCATACCATTACAAGTAGTACATGCAAAACCAACTACACCAAATCCAAGTTTTTCCATCTCACTTAATAATCCTGCTTCTTTTAAGTAAACTTCAATTACTTTTGAACCAGGTGCTAATGAAGATTTAACCCATGGTTTTCTTGTAAGTCCAAGCTCATTTGCTTTTTTAGCTAATAATCCTGCAGCGATAACATTTCTTGGATTTGAAGTATTTGTACATGAAGTAATAGCAGCAATTAAAATTGCACCATCTGGCATCTTATCACCTTCTTGTACAAAATCTTTTACAATACCTTCTTCTTTTAAAGTTGTTGTAGGCACTAGTTTATGAGGTTTAGATGGCCCTGCTAAACTTCTAGTAACTTTTGATAAATCAAATTCAATAGTTCTTGCATATGTAGCATTTTCTAATTGACTTGCCCATAAACCATTTGCTTTTGCATACGCTTCTACAAGTTCAACTTGTTTTTGCTCACGTCCTGTTACTTTTAAATAATCAATAGTTTGTTCATCAATAGCAAACATACCTGCACTTGCACCATATTCAGGAGTCATATTAGCTATTGTTGCTCTATCTCCTAAATTAAGATATTTGATTCCATCACCAAAGAACTCTAAGTATGCAGAAATTACATCATTTTCTCTTAAAAATGAAGTCATAGCAAGGGCAATATCAGTTGCAGTTATACCAGGTGCTCTTTTTCCTGTTATTTTAACTCCAACAATATCAGGAACTCTCATATAAGATGGATTTCCAAGCATTACATTTTCAGCTTCTAAACCACCAACACCAACAGCAATTACACCAAGTGCATCAACATGAGGAGTATGTGAATCAGTTCCAACTAAAGTATCAGGACTTGCAATCCCCTCATTTAAATGAACAACTGGAGACATTTTTTCTAAGTTAATTTGGTGCATGATACCATTTCCAGGAGGAATAACATCTACATTATTAAAAGCTTCTTTTGTCCAGTTTATAAAGTGAAATCTATCTGCATTTCTTCTATCTTCAATATCTCTATTTTTTTGGAATGCATCTGGATCAAATCCACCACATTCAACTGCTAATGAGTGGTCAACGATTAGTTGAGTAGGTACAACTGGATTAACTTTATCTGGATCTCCTCCATCTCTTGCTACTGCTTCTCTAAGACCTGCTAAGTCAACAAAAGCAGTTAAACCTAAAATATCATGGCAGATAACTCTACTTGGATACCAAGGAAAATCTTTATCAGTTCTTTTTTCGATTAATTGAATAAGTGAATCTTCTAATTTTTCACTTGGGCATTTTCTAATTAAGTTTTCTGCTAATACTCTTGATGTGTAGTTTAGTTTTTCAAATGAACCAGGAGTAATCTCTTCAACAGCAGTTTTTACATCATAATATTTAACATCTAATTTATCTAATTGTTTAAGATATTTTTCATTTGTCATTTTATATCCATTTAGTTTGTATTTAAAAGGATAAGTTTTACTTACCCTTTTAGTATTTTTAAGTAGTGCACCATATAAGGTACTAAAGTTTTATCTCTCTTCTAAAGGAACGAATTTTAAATTTTCAGGACCAGTATAGTTAGCTGATGGTCTAATAATCTTTCCATCTTCTCTTTGTTCAATTACGTGTGCTCCCCATCCTGTAACTCTTGAGATTACAAAAATTGGTGTAAACATATCTGTTGGAATTCCCATTTGATTATATGAAACTGCTGAGAACCAGTCAAGATTTGGGAACATTTTCTTTTGTTCCCACATAATTGTTTCAATTCTTTCAGCTACATCATACATAAGCATGTCATTATTTTCTTCAGATAAATCTTTTGCAACTTTTTTGATAACAACATTTCTTGGGTCACTTGTAGTATATACAGGATGTCCAAATCCTATGATGATTTCTTTTCTTGCCATTCTTTCTTTGATGTCTTTTTCTGCTTCATCAGCAGAACTATATCTTTCTTGAATTCTAAAGGCAACTTCGTTTGCTCCACCATGTTTTGGACCTCTTAATGCACCAATTGATCCAGTTATACATGAGAACATATCTGAATTTGTTCCAGAAATTACTCTTGATGTAAATGTAGAAGCATTAAATTCATGTTCAGCATATAAAATCAAAGATACATGCATAGCTTTAACCCAAGATTCACTTGGTTTCTCACCATGTAATAAGTGTAAAAAGTGTCCACCAATAGTATCATCATCTGTTACAACATCAATTCTTTTTCCATTGAATGCATAGTGATACCAATATGTAAGCATAGAACCAAATGAAGCCATTAGTTTGTCAACGATATTTTGTGCTTCATCTTTTGGATGAGCTTCATCTTCTGACATAATTGCACCAAGAACTGAACAACCTGTTCTCATTACATCCATTGGATGAGAAGTTTTTGGTAATTGTTCTAATGCAACTTTAACACCATCTGGTAAATCTCTCATACCTCTTAATTTTTCTTTATAAGCTTTTAACTCTTCTTTATTTGGTAGTTTTTCATGTACAATTAAATGTGCAATTTCTTCAAATTCAGCTTTATCAGCAAACTCTAAAATATCATAACCTCTATAATGCAAATCATTACCAGTAACACCAACTGTACAAATAGCTGTATTTCCAGCAGCAGTACCTGAAAGTGCAACAGATTTTTTTGGTTTAAATCCTGTAGTTGTAGTACTCATAATTTTCCCTTTTCTATTTGATTTTTTTAATTTATTTTAGTTTGATTTGCTTTTTGCAAAAAGTTCATCCATTTTTTGTTCATACTCGTGGTAACCTAACATATCATAAAGTTCCATTCTTGTTTGCATTGTATCAAGAACACTTTCTTGTGTCCCTTTTTCTCTTAGTTCTTGATATACATTTAGCGCAGCTTTATTCATAGCTCTAAATGCTGATAATGGATAAAGTACCATATCAATACCAACTGAACCTAACTCATCAGTTGTAAACATTGGAGTTGCACCAAATTCTGTAATATTTGCTAATACAGGAATATCAATAGCGCTAGTAAACTCTTTATACTCTTTTAAAGTGTGAATTGCTTCTGCAAATATTGCATCAGCTCCAGCTTCAACATAAGCTTTTGCTCTAGTTATTGCAGCTTCTTGACCTTCACTTGCATGAGCATCAGTTCTTGCAATAATATAAAAATCAGGATCTAAATCTTTTTTAGCATCCACAGCAGCTCTTATTCTATCGCACATCTCTTCTATTGAAACTAACTCTTTATTTGGTCTATGTCCACATCTTTTAGCAGCAACTTGATCTTCTATATGAAGTCCAGCAGCTCCAGCTCTAATGAACTCTTTAACAGTTCTTGCAACATTAAAAGCATGTCCCCAACCAGTATCTGCATCAACAATTAATGGAGTATCACAAATTGATGTTACTCTTCTAATATCAATACATACATCCTCAATCATTGTCATACCTAAATCTGGTAAACCATATGATGCATTTGCAATTCCACCACCTGATAAATAAATAGCTTTAAATCCTACTTTTGTAGCTTGTAAAGCTTGGTAAGCATTAATTGTTCCTACAATTTGTAAAGGAGTTTCTTCCTTAAGTGCTTCTCTAAATTTTTTCCCTGCGCTCATAATAAAAGTTCCTTCATATTAAATTTATAAAACTATTATACACCATTCAAGAAACAAAAGATTGTATAATTATTGTATAGCAAAACTCAACTTTCTTGCGTAATAGTATATTATGTACAAAATTTGTTTTTATGTTTAAAAGTAGTACAATATGTGATAAAAATTGTTTAAGGATTTTAGTATGTCATATAAAACAGGAATAGAAAAAATTATTGAAATATATAAAAGATCTCATTTAAGTATATCAAAATTTTCATCATTAATTCAAAAAGATAGAAGAACTGTAACATCTTGGGTTGATGGATTAACAGACGTTGAACCAAATGATGAAGTTAAGAAAAAAATCTGTTCTCTTTTTAGGTACCCTGATTATATATGGGAAGATGGCTGTATGGATGAAGAATTTTTAAAATCAATTACTCAAATACCACAAAAAGAGGTTCGAATAATAGATGAAGATTATCAAGGTAGATTAAAATATATAATGGACATCGAAAAAAATAGAAGATTTGTAATCCAAGGACAATTTCCTGGACCTATGTATAGAGATACAGCAGTTCAAAGAGTATATAGAACAAGAACAGATAAAAACATAGAAGAGCTTAAACAAAATAGAATTGATCAAATGCTTAGATATGATTATGATACAACTGAGTGGTATTCAATCAAATCAATACTTAGTTTTTGTTATGCTGAAATTGGTAATTTCTTTACAAAAGAAGAAAAAATAAAAATATTAGAATTGATTTATGAACTTTTTAACAATAACTATAATAAAAAATTGTTTCTTTTTGACTCATTTTCAAGAAAAATTTATGGAATGGAAACTACATATATCTCTATAAATGTAAAACAAAAAATCTTATTTTTTAAATCACCAATTGAATCAGTTTTTATTGAAATTAGAAATAAAAACTTAGTAGAAAGAATGCATAGATATTACTCTTCACCAATTGAAGCGCCAAGTCATGTAAACTTTTTAGAATCAGTTAAAATTATTAAGATTTTACAAGATGCTTTAAAATATAATAACTCTTTAGCTCAAGCTTATGAAAATATAAATAGAACTACTGATTATGGAGAACTGTTTTTTAATAATCTATCTATAGATTTACAAAGACAAGTTAGTGCTCCAAAACAAGGACAAAGAAGAAATTAATGCAATATTTAGACCAATTTTTATTAATAGCAGTTGCACATATAATAGCACTTATGTCTCCTGGACCTGATTTTGCAATTATATTAAAACAAAGTATTACCCATGGAAGAGAAAAATCTTTATGGACTAGCTTTGGAATTAGTATAGGAATTTTGGTACATGTAAGTTATACAGTATTAGGAATAGGTTTGATTATTTCAAAGTCTATAATTATTTATACTATTATAAAATACTTAGCAGCTTTATATTTAATATACTTAGGAATTAAAGCTTTAAAATCAAACTCTTTTAAACTAGACAAGTTTGAAAAAGGTAAAACACAAAAAGAGATAACAAAATTTAAAGCATTTAGTATAGGATTTTTTACAAATGCACTAAATCCAAAAGCAACACTATTTTTTTTATCTTTATTTACTGTTATTGTGGATATAAATACTCCTTTATATATCCAAGGTTTTTATGCAATCTTTTTTGTAATATCTACTTTTTTATGGTTTGGTTTTTTATCATTTGTTTTAACAGGGAAAAAAGTAAGAGGTTTTTTTAACTCTTTTGGAAAGATATTTGATAAAGTAATAGGAGTGATATTAATTGCTTTAGGTATAAAAGTAGCGATGAGTGAAATGTGATAAGTAATCTATATTTTTCTCTTGAAGAACTTATTCTTCGTTTTCTTACTTTTTAATTGTAAAAAGTAAGACAAAAAGCAACCAGACAAGTTGATGAAGGCAAAGCTACCTTACAGTTATATATTTATTTTTGCCCTGCAAAACTCGCTAAAGAGTGCATTTAGCACTCTTTTTTACGCTCAAACAGTTTCGGGCTTTACCAAAATAAATATATAACTTCCAGCTTCATCAAAGTCTGGGAAGAAGAGAGTTTGAGCTATCATATGTAAATTTACAAAAGTGAAGAGTTAAGGTTTAGATATTGTTTAAAGAACAAATGTTCTATAAACAATTTATAATATTTTTTTACTAGGTCGCTTAGTTGCTAATTCAAGAATATAGCATGGAAAACCATCTGGATCTCTTACTCCAAATACTTTTCCAAAAGGAACCTCTTGTATTGCTAGACAAATTTCAGCTTTTTGTGAAAGAAAATCAAACACATTATCTATATCATTTACAAGCCAATATATTTCTTGTTTTGTTTCTGCACCCATTGGTTCATCTGTAGCAATAGCAAAAGTATCAAACTGTATATAATTTGGATGTTCTCTTTGGATATCAAGATTCATAGTTTCAACATAAAATTTTTTTGCTATATTTATATCTTTTACATACTCAACAACAAAGCCAAATTTTGGTTTTTCATTCATTTTAACTCCATAATATAAATTTGTATTATTATATTAAAATTTATTTAGTAAGTAAAAAAATATGGCAATATGCAATATTAATATCATACCTTTTAGCTTTCTTACTTTTTAATTGTAAAAAGTAAGACAAAAAGCAACCAGACAAGTTGATGAAGGCAAAGCTACCTTACAGTTATATATTTATTTTTGCCCTGCACAAAACTCGCTAAAGAGTGCATTTGGCACTCTTTTTTACGCTCAAACAGTTTCGGGCTTTACCAAAACAAATATTTAACTTCCAGCTTCATCAAAGTCTGGGGAGAAGAGAATTTAAGCTATCATATCAAGTCCAATTCCTCACTAATATCTTTTATAAGTTTTGAAAGAGGTCGTTTGTGCAAATCTTCATCTTTTTTATAATTACCAAGTAAATATCTATAAATCTCATCTTCACTAAAGTCAAAACCTTTTAATTCTTCTATATAGCTTTTTGGATAATAAGCTTTTTTTATCAAAAGCTCTAGAACAATATCTTTATGTTGTTTGTATAACTCTTTTAGTTTAAATGTTTCTATATTTTTATTTGTTGATACAAAATCTATTTCAAAACTATCATAATTGTATTTTTCTTTTTCTATATTAAAGAAATCAATATCATTTGGTATGTAAGTTAGTTTAAAATCATTTTCTTTTATTTCATATGGATTAAGTAAGTCTAAATTTACTTTATCTTTTTTTGTATGGTTACAAATAGAACAACTTGGTATAAGATTATAAAAACTCATTGCTAAAAAAGGATAAATTGACTTTGGATAAAAGTGGTCTATCTCTGGTCTTAACTTTCCATTTTTTTCATCTACTACAAAAGTATAATTTCTATTACAATAAGGACAAGATTTTAAATCCAAATCTTGAACAAATTTATATGCCCCATATTCTGTTCTTTTTGTCCAATTGACATACTCTTTTTCAAAAATATCTTTTCTTAGTATTTTATATATTCTTTTCCAGTTTTTTTCTTTTGTATTTATTTTTCCAATACTATTAGGAAAATTGTTTTTAAAATATTTTATAAATTCTTTCATTTTAGAGTTATTAGCTTCTAAAATATCTTTTAAATTATCTTTTATATAACTTAAACACTCTTTTTCTTTTTGCTCTAGATTTTTCATCAATTGTTTTTCAATAGACTTTTTTATTGATTTAGATATTTCTTTGATATGCGTATCAAAAAGTGTTTTATTAAATTTAATTTGAAGCATTTTTTAATCTTTTTATTTCATTTTCTAATTCTTTTATTTTTGCTTCATTACATTTTGGAAATTTAATTTCATACATTTTTAAAAGCTTTTCTTTTAAAAACTCTTCTCCAATAAACTCAATAATAGGTTTTAAATTTTTTTCAAAAAAGTTATTTTGTATTTTTAATGGAGGTAAAATTTTAACTTCTAAATCGATAAATTTATTTTCCTCACTTAAAAATTTTAATATTTTTGAAATTTTATTTTTTGCAAATTCACCCATAAGTCCATCTTTCATAAAAAAGCCATGTGAAAGTAATGTATGAATATTTGCTCCAAATGGATTTATATTAATAAACTTACTTACATTTAGACAATTTCCTTTTTCTAGTTTTTCAATATTAATTGAAGGATATTTGTCTTTTGTATTTTCATCTACTTTATCTAAAAATATTATATTTTTTTTTGGTAAGTCTGAAAGTAAAAAAGGTGAATGTGTAACAAAAATAAAATGAATGTGATTAAATTCAAACAATTGTAATAAACTATTTATATATTGTTTTTGCCATTGTGGATGTAAAAATAATTCTATTTCATCTAATAATATAATTTTATTACCTTCTTGAAATTTAGAATATATTTCTAAGTTTGATAGGAATAAGTTTTTTTCCCCTTCGCTAAAGCTGTTAAAAGATACTTCTCTATTATCGAAAAAATCAAAATTTAAGAGCTCTTTAAATTTATTAATTATTTCAATTTTTACATTAGATAATTGTATGTTTTTATAAAGATAGTTTTGTTCTAAATCAAAATAATCTTTACAGTCATTATAAAAAGTTTGATATCTTTGTTTGATAAATTTACTTTCAACTAATTCATCTAAAAAATCCTCTATAGAATTTATTCTTCTGACATTTCTAAAAAGATAATATATTCTTTGGTCTTTTATAAAATTTGTAAAAGGATTAATAGGTTTCTTTGAATTATTTTTTAAAGATATCAGTAAATTTATTAAATAATCTAAAAAATCTTTATAAAATTCATTCTGTTTTAATTTTGTTCTTAATGTTTTTTGTTGAATTTCATCATAAATTTCTGGGCTTTCTATATATTCATATTCATCACACAAAAAATTTATGTAAGTTTCATTATTAAAGTTTTCATTTATCAAGTTTAACACAAAAATATTTATTTTTAATAATTCTTTTTTTTGAATATTTTTGTTTTTTATATTTTTTAAAAGTTCTTCAATAATTTGTGATTTTTTTTCTTTATTTTCTGTGATTAAAATTGATTTTGGATTAAAATAAATATTTTCTACTTTTTCAAATATTGAAACAAAAAATTTAAATATATTATTTATATCATAACTTTTAGCATTTATTATTGTATTTTTAAAATTATAATTATTATTTGTAAAATAAAATTTATTAAGAGTGTTAAAGTTTGTAGGAGACATTTTCAAGTTAGATTTATAATACCTTATATTGTTTTCTATATATAAAAATAAAAAAGAATTTTTATTTTTAATATCTATAGATGTATTTATAAAGTCTATTAAAGAAGTCTTTCCAGTTCCATTCTCACCAACTATTGCAGTGAGGTTTATATTCTCAGGAAAAATACTTACATACTCTTTGTTTTCATCAATAGTTAATTCATTTGTTTTTTCATCATACTCACACTTAAATCTAGGAGAAAAGTTAAAACCTTGTTTTTTTATATTTTTATACTCTTCTACCCATAAATAAACCAATTCCATCATAACTCTTTAAATATAATTTTTTAAATATATTACAAGAATATTATTTAAAAGTTGAAATCTCTTATCATCTTCTTTATTCTCACAATCTTTCATACACCCATAACCCAAGCTATGATAAAATCTTCAAATGAATAATAAACACAAAATACTAAAAGATATATTTGGTCATGAATACTTTAGAAGTTTCCAAGAAGAAGTTGTAGATAGTATTATCCAAAAAAAAGATGTTTTAACTATCTTGCCAACTGGTGGCGGTAAGTCACTTTGCTATCAATTACCAACTTTGCTTATGGATGGAGTAACAGTAGTAATCTCTCCACTTATTGCACTTATGCAAGACCAAATAAAAGCACTAAATGATTTAAATATAAAAGCAGAGATGATAAGCTCTTCTCAAACAAATGATGAAAATAGTTTTACAATGCAAAAGCTTTTAGAAGGTAAACTAAAATTTATCTATGTAGCACCTGAAAGATTTACTTCAAATGAGTTTGTAGGAGTATTACAGCGAATCAATATTAACTATTTTGTTATAGATGAAGCCCATTGTGTAAGTGCTTGGGGACATGAGTTTAGAGCAGAGTATAGAAATCTTGATAAGCTAAAAAGATTTTTCCCAGATACTTGTATTGCTGCATTTACTGCAACTGCAACTAAAAAAGTAGAAGCTGATATTGCTTCAAGTTTAAAACTCAATGATGCTAAACATTTTCGTGCTAAAACACATAGAAACAATCTTGATATAAAAGTAGAACCACGAATTACAAATGGTAGAAAGCAAATACTAAATTTTCTTAAAACTCACAAAGGCTTATGTGGAATTATTTATACTTTTACAAGAAAAGAAGCAGAATCAACAGCGCAGTTTTTGTGTGAAAATGGCTACTCTTCAAAGGCATATCATGCTGGATTAAACCCAAGTATTAAAGATGAGGTTTATGATGATTTTGTATATGAAAAGATTGATATTGTAGTAGCTACTATTGCTTTTGGTATGGGTATTGATAAGTCAAATATTAGATTTGTAATACATACAAGTTTACCTAAAACCTTAGAGAACTATTATCAAGAAATAGGTCGTGCAGGTCGTGATGGTGATATGTCTTATGTTTATTTACTTTATTCAAAAGCTGATGAGGTAAAAAGAAAAATACAAATAGAAGATGCAATTGATACAGGCTATAAACAAACTGGACTTGATAAACTTGAAGCTATGTATAGATATTGTGTATCAAATAATTGTCGCCATAAGATTATTGCTTCTTATTTTGAAGATGAGATTGATGATTGTAAAACTTTGTGTGATAACTGTACAAAAGGTGAGATTGAACAAGTTGATGTAAGTGTTGATGCACAAAAGTTTTTAAGTGCAGTTTATAGAAGCGAACAGCGTTTTGGAACAAATCATATTATTGATATTTTAAGAGGCTCAAAAAATCAAAAACTTCTTGAGTTTGGACATGACAGACTAAATGTTTATGGCTTGGGAAGTGATAAAAGTAAAAATGAATGGATAGCAATTGCTGATAAACTAATAGATATAAAAGCAGTTAACTTAGGTGAATTTAGAGTCTTAAAAATAAGTGGTTTAGGAATGCAAATCCTTAAAGGCAAAGAAAAACTTCTAATAGATAGTGATAAGTTAGGTATTGCCCAAAAATTTGAAGAAGAGAATACACAGTTAAGTTTTGATGAAAAGTTATATGAAAAGTTTAAAAGCTTAAGAAGAGAGTTAGCACAAGAGCATGAAGTACCAGCTTATGTTATATTTGGAGATAAAACTTTAAAAGAGTTAGCTTCAAAACTACCTCTTACAAAAGAAGATATGCTTGATATAAATGGCGTTGGTCTTGTAAAATATGAAAAATATGGCAAGAATTTTTTAAGCTTATGTAAAAGTATAAAAGAAGAGTTTGGTGAAAAGTTAGAAGATAAAATTCCTTTAAAAAAACTTACAAAAACATACTTAGAAACTTTTGAATTAATACAAGATGAAAAAACAGTAGAAGAAATATCACAAATTAGAGATTTAGCAATAACTTCTATTCTTTCTCATATCTCACTTTTATTTGAACATGGTAAAATATCAAAAGAGAAAAAAGCACAACTTTTAGAACCTTTAACTATTCCAAGTGAAATTCAAAGATGGATTCAAACTGGATTAGAGCATGAAAGTTTAAAAGAATTAAGAAAATACTTGTATTTATATGAGTATTTAAATAAGGAAAACAATTGAAACAGTATTTAGATTTATTACAACATATTTTAGATAATGGAATAAAAAAAGAAGATAGAACTGGAACTGGTACAAGTTCTGTTTTTGGATATCAAATGAGATTTGATTTAAGTGAAGGCTTTCCTTTAGTTACTACAAAAAAGACACATTTAAAAGCAATTATTAGTGAGCTTTTATGGTTTATTGAAGGAAGTACAGATGAAAGAAGACTTGCAGAAATTCATTTTGATGACAAAAGAGAAAATCTAATAGATAAAAAAACAGTATGGACTGCAAATGCCAATAAACAAGGTAAAGATTTAGGTTATATAAATACTGATACCATAAAAGAGTTAGGCCCAGTTTACGGAAGTCAATGGAGAAGTTGGGAAGGTGCAAATGGTAAAAAAGTTGATCAACTTGCAGATGTAATTAATCAAATTAAAACAAACCCAGATAGTAGAAGAATCATTTTAAATGCATGGAATGCAGCAGAAATTGAGAATATGGCATTACCACCTTGCCATACTTTTTTTCAGTTTTATGTAGCTAATAATAAACTATCTTGTCAGTTATATCAAAGAAGTGCAGATGTATTTTTAGGTGTTCCTTTTAATATCGCTTCATATGCACTTTTAACTATGATGATAGCTCAAGTTTGTAAGTTAGAAGTAGGGGATTTTGTACATACTTTTGGTGATGTACATATTTATTCAAATCATATGGAACAAGTAAAACTACAACTTACAAGAACGCCATATGAAAAACCAACAATGAAAATAAATAAAGATATAGAAAATATAAATGATTTTAAAATGAGTGATTTTGAACTTGTAAATTACAAGTGTCATGAAGCAATTAAAGGGGAGATGGCAGTATAATGAAAATTTCAATGATAGTTGCATATGGTAAAAATTGGGAGATTGGTTTAGACAATAAAATGCTTTGGCATATCTCAGAGGATTTTAAAAACTTTAAAAAGATTACTTCAGGACATCATCTTTTAATGGGAAGAAAAACTTTTGAAAGTATTGGAAAACCTCTTCCAAATAGAACTTCATTAGTATTAAGTAAAACTGGCTTTAGCCATGAGGGTGTACATGCTTTTAGTGAAGTTCAAGATGCTTTTGATTTTGCAAGAGCAAATGGTGAAGAAGAACTTTTTATAATAGGTGGAGCAAATATCTATGAAACACTATTTCCTTACGTTGATAAAATGTATTTAAGCGAGGTTGACTTTGAAGGTAAAGCAGATGCTTATCTTAAAGAGATTGATTTTTCTTCTTGGGATTTAATTGAGCAAAAAGATTATGAAGCTATTTTAGAAGAAGATAGAATTAAAAGCCCAGCTTGGAGTTTTAAAGTCTATACAAAAAAAGATTAAGAATTTAGTATGAATACCACAAGAGAAAAACTTCTAACAGTAGCCTTTGATGAGATATATCATAATGGCTACTCTGCAACTTCTGTTGATAAGATTTTAAAAAAAGCAAATATGAACAAAGGAAGTATGTATCACTTTTTTAAGTCTAAAAAAGAGTTAGCTCTTGCTGTTATAAATGAAAAAGTAAATGCTTATATTGATGATAAGTATTGTGTATTATTAGATTATGAAGAAAATATCTGTGATGAGATGATGCAGATGATAAAAAAAAGAGATAACTTTGATTTTACATCTGGATGTAAACTAAATAATCTTATGCAAGAATTATCTCCTATTGACAAGGATTTTAAAGTAGCTTTAGAGATTGTTTATAAAAAATTTGAAAATATTTTTGAAAAAGTATTAGATAAAGCAATAGCAAAAAATGAAATCTCTCACAATGACACAAAAGCACTCTCTATGTATATAGTAGCTTCAATTGAAGGGTGTATAGGCACTGCAAAGAAGTCTCAAGATGCAAGTTGTTTTACAACTTGTATTTCTCAACTAGAACTTTTTTTAAACACACTTAAAAAATAAATTTTAAAAATCTTGACTAATCAGTCAAGACTTTGCTATACTTTTATTTGACTAAATAGTCAAGGAGAAAAATGTTTTTAAAATTAAAATCTTTTATAGTACCACTAGCTTTTATTACTCTTTCTGGTGCTGGTTTTGTATTTATTCAAATGGGTTTAACTTATGCAAGTAGTATGGCTTTTTTAGAGTTGAGATATTTATTTGCATTTATTGTATTGCTATTTGTTGTATTTGTATTTAAATTAAAATTTCCAAATAGCTTAATCGAAATATTTCATATTGGTATTGCTGGAATCTTATCTGTAGGAGTTTTTTCTATTGCATGTTTTAATTCAATTGATTATGGCTTATCACCTGCTTTTTGTTTATTGATTATCTCTTTACAGCCTATTGTTGTTTCATTTCTTGCAATGAGATTTTTAGGTGAATCTGTAAGTATTAAAGCATGGTTTGGATTATTATTTGGATTAGTTGGAGTAATTCTTGTATTGGGATTTGATAGTGAAATTAACAAAAACGAATTAATTGGTTTTTTATTTGCTGTATTAGGATTACTAGGTATGAGTTTTGGAAGTCTTTATCAAAAAAAATATTGCTCAAATATGAATTTGATTACAGGTGGAGTTATTCAGACTTTTGTTTCTGCAATTGTTGTATTGCCTTTATTATATTTTGAAGATATAAGGGTTTCATTTAATGGAGAATTTATAATTGCTTTATTTTATATGTCTGTGATTGCTAGTATTGGAGTTATGTCTTTGTTATATTATATGATTAGACATGGTGAAGTATCAAAAGTATCTTCATTATTTTATTTATTACCAGTAGTTTCAGTTCTTGTAGCTTATTTTGTTTTAGATAATAAAATAGAGTCAAATGTATTTATAGGAATTATTATTGTTCTTATTTCAATGGGATTAATAAACAAAAATTATTCTAAAAAACTTGTAATAAAGAAAGCTTAATTATGTATTTTTATATAAAAAGATCAATTTTGCCATTTTTCTTTATGTTTTTATATGGAAGTGGTTTTATCTTTTGTGAATATGGCTTAAAAAATTCATCTGCAATGGCTTTTTTAGAATTGCGATTTTTTATTGCTTTTTGTATATTATTTTTGATTACTATTGTTTTTAAAATACCTTTTCCAAAAACAAAAAAAGAGTTTTTTCAAATTGCATTTGCAGGTAGTTTGACAGTTGGAATATTTTCAATAGGAGGATTCTTATCTATTAGTTATGGAATCTCTGGTGCTACAAATGCCTTAATAATAGCTTTACAACCAATAATAGTAACTTTTTTGGCGTTAAAACTTTTAGATGAAGATGTAAATAAAAAAGTTTGCTTGGGTTTGATTATAGGTTTTGTTGGGGTTGGATTTGTTGTATATACAAAAATTGATTTTTCTTCAACAACTTTGCTTGGATTGTTTTGGTCATTTGTTTCTTTAATGGGTTTGAGTATTGGAAGTTTATATCAAAAAAAGTATTGTTCTCATATGAACCTTTACTCAGGTGGTACAATACAAACTTTAAGTTCAACTATTTTAGTAATACCATTTTTACTTTACGAAGATAGTCATATTAATTGGAATTTAGATTTTACTATTGCTTTATTATATATGACAGTGGGGGTTAGTATTGGTGCCTTGTCACTTTTATATGTAATGATAAAGAATGGTGAAATTTCAAAAGTTTCATCGATTTTTTATTTAGTGCCAGTAAGTGCAGTTGTTGTTTCTTTTTTCTTATTAGAAGAAAAAATAGAAGCTAATCAAATTATAGGAATTATTACAATAATAATAGGAATAATTTTAATCAATAAAAGGAAAATTTATGAATAAAGCATTATTAATTATAGATATTCAAAATGATTATTTTGAAAAAGGAAAAAATCCATTAGTGAACTCTAATGAAGCTAGTTTAAAAGCAAAAGAGATTTTAACGCACTTTAGAAAAAATAAATTACCAGTTTTTCACATTCAACATATAAATACAAAAAAAGATGCAACTTTTTTTGTTTGTGATACAAAAGGAGTAAATATACATGAAAATGTTGCTCCTTTATCAAGTGAGATTGTAATAAAGAAAAATTTTCCAAATAGTTTTTTAAAAACAAAACTACAAGAAGAACTTGAAAAAAAAGATATAAAAGAGTTGGTTATTTGTGGTATGATGAGTCATATGTGTATTGATTCTACAACAAGAGCAGCTTTTGATTTATCTTATAAATGCACAGTTTTAAGTGATGCTTGTGCTACAAAAGATTTAGAGTTTTTAGGTGAGAAAATTCCTGCAAAAACAGTTCATAACTCTTATATGTCAGCATTAAAAACTATTTTTTCACAAGTAATTAGCGTAAAAGAGTATATAAAAGAAGAATAAAAGCAAGATTATACAAGAAAGTTTAAACCTTTTTTTGTAAAATATGGAAAAAATTTGGATAGATGATGATTAAAAAAATTTCAATATTATTTCCTTTATGGGCAATTTTAGTATCAATTTTTGCATATTTTCAGCCTGAGGCTGTAGTTGGTTTTAAAAGTTGGATTATTCCACTTTTAGTTTTTATTATGTTTTGTATGGGTATTACTTTAAAGGTTGAGGATTTTAAAAGAGTTTTAACAAAACCAAAAATAATTGCAATTACTATACTTTTACAGTTTTTGCTTATGCCTTTGGCTGCTTTTGTTATTTCAAGGTTATTGAATTTTTCTACAGAGTTATTAGTAGGAATGATTTTAGTTGGTGCCGTTTCAGGTGGAACAGCTTCAAATGTAATTGCTTTTTTAGCAAAAGCTGATGTAGCTTTATCTATAACAATGACAGTAGTTTCAACACTTTTATCAATTGTAATAACTCCATATTTGACACTACTTTATGTGGGACAAACTGTACCTGTACCAGTATTTAGCATGCTTTTAAGTACTATGAAGATAGTTCTTTTACCTGTACTTTTAGGTCTTGTGTTAAATCATTTTTTTCATAAACATATTGCAAAAAGAGAAGAATTATTTGCACTTTTATCAATAGGTTCTATTATTTTTATAATTGCAATTGTAATTGGTTTAAATCAAGAAAGAATAAGTAGTATTGCAATTTCAATGTTTGTTGGAATAATTTTACATAATTTAATTGGACTTTCTGGAGGATACTATATTTCAAAACTTTTAGGATATGAGCATAAAGTATGCAAAACAGTTGCAATTGAAGTTGGTATGCAAAACTCAGGTTTAGCTGTTGCTCTTGCTACAAAGTACTTTACACCATTAAGTGCTTTACCAGGAGCTATATTTAGTATTTGGCATAATATCTCAGGTTCAATTATTGCAGGATATTGGTCAAAAAAAGCACAATAAGGATTTTTCGTGAAGTATGAAGATATAGATTTCAATGAGTTATATAAAAAACAAAAAGAGCTTACAACTTTTAAACCAAAAGCAAAAGAGGCTTGGGATGAAAAAGCTAGTTCTATGAATCAAAGAGTTCACAAATCAGTATATAATGAACAATTTATTCAAAGATTAGACTTACAAGAAATTGAGACAGTTTTAGATGTGGGATGTGGAGTTGGAAATCTATCATTAAAATTAGCACCAAAATTAAAAAAAGTTTATAGTTTAGACTATTCAACAAAGATGTTAGAACTATTAAATGAAAATGCAAAAAATAATGATATAACAAATATTAAAACAATCAATAAGTCTTGGTATGATGATTGGAGTGATGTTCCAAATGCAGATTTAGTTATTGCTTCAAGATCAATGGAAGTAAAAGATATGAAAGAAGCTTTGATAAAATTAAATGACAAAGCAAATAAAAAAGTTGTTATTTCATATAAAAAAGGTGGTTCTTTTGTAAGTGATGAAATCTTAGATGTATTAAACAAAGATATTATAAAAAAACCTGATTATATTTATGTGGTAAATATTTTGTATTCACTAGGAATTAAAGCAGAAGTTAACTTTATTGATAGTGAGGGAAGAAATACTATTTATAAATCAAAACAGAAGTTTGTTGATTCTATTTCTTGGAGTTTAGATTCTTTAAACGACGAAGAGATAAAACGTTTAGAACAACACTATGATTCATTAGATTTAACAAAAAAACAAGAACAAGACTATGTACAGTGGGCACTTATTTCGTGGAATAAGAAGGATTAAATCCTTCTTATAATAAATCTAATTCTAAAGCAAAATTTTTAGATATTTTTTCATAGTTTCTTACTTCAAGTAATCTTTTTTGTCCATTTATTCCTATTTGTGCTACTTCTTCTTTAGATAAACTAATAATCTCTTCAAGTTTTTCTTTTATTGATGTTTCATCAAATTTACAAAACCAAGCTTCATTATCACTTTTAAATAGCTCTTGATTATTTGTACTATTTGTCATAATACAAGGAATACCACTAGAATAGTAATCAAGAATTTTAACAGGTGTTGAACTATTAAATAGTGCAATATCAGGTAAGATAGATAATCCTACGTCAGCTTTTGCTATTAGTTGTAAAAGTTCACTCTTTGTTCTTGCATTATAAATTTCTACGCAGTTTTTTAAATTAGGAAACCTTGAAAGCATTTCTTCTGCATATTTTGGATCTTTAGTAGAGATTGAAAGTTTAAATTGATTGCTATTTATTTGGCTAAATGCTTTTAATATTGTTTCAAAATCTCTAAGTTTATCTAGTGTTCCCGCATAAAAAAATCTTTTGAAATCTTCTACATGCTGGATATTCTCATGTAAAACTTCTGGATCAATTGCAGGAGGAATTGTAAAAGTTTTTATTTTTATGTTTGGGAAAAACTCTTTTTTTATATGTTCAGAAGTAGGGATAAATATATCACTTTCATTTATAAGATTTGTTTCACTTATTGTTTTTATACTATTTCCTATAACATCAAAAATACTTTTTTTATTACTTACTTCATCTTCTTGTAGTTTTACAATTCTTTTTGAAAAAGATAATCTAAATCCAACTTTATAATTATGTTTGATTTTTCTTTTTAATATATGCTTTAAAGTGTCAAAATCATTTCTTACTACAATATAATCATATGAATCTATATCTATACCATTTTTTGATAACTCATCTAGTAAATCTTTTTTTAATTTTAATGGTAGTATAAATCTTTGTTCATCTTTTCTTTCAAAATCTGATTTAAATTCAGAAAAATAAAGAATATTTGTATCAAAATATTTACCTAGATATTTTTCAAAAAAGGCACCAATAAAACTATGATCAGTATATTCGTCTTGATCTGTTATATATAGAAACTTTTTCATAAGACTTCCTTTTTTTAAATTAAGTAATTATTATATAACTAAATAGTTGCATTAAAGAAGCATTTTTAAAAATGATAAATAATCCTTTTAGTCATATAAAAATTATCTATTAATTTGCCTTTAAATGACTATACAGTAAAATAATAGCTTCTATTTTTCAAAAAAGAGAGCTAATGGATAATAATGAAATAATAAAGATGAATAAAATCAATAAATATTTTGATGATTTTCATGTACTTAAAGATATAGATTTCTCAGTAAAACAAGGTGAAATTGTAGTTATTTGTGGACCTAGTGGTTCTGGTAAATCTACATTAATTAGATGTATTAATGGTCTTGAAGAAGTTGATGATGGTGAAATTACAGTTGATGATTTACATATTCATAATAGTAAAAAAAATTTAAAAGCTATAAGAAGTGAAGTTGGAATGGTATTCCAACATTTTAATCTTTTCCCACATTTAACAATTTTAGAAAATATCACAATAGCTCCAACTCTAGTTAAGAATATTTCAAAAAAAGATGCACATGAAATAGCAATGGAACTTTTAAAAAAAGTAAAACTAGAAGATAAAGCAAATGCATATCCAGCTGATTTAAGTGGTGGACAAAAACAAAGAGTTGCAATTGCACGAAGTTTAGCAATGAAGCCAAAAGTAATACTTTTTGATGAACCTACATCTGCACTTGATCCAGAAACAATAGGAGATGTGCTTTCAGTTATGAAAGATTTAGCAAAAGAGAATTATACATTAGTTTGCGTTACTCATGAAATGGGATTTGCTAAAGAAGTAGGAGATAGAATTGTATTTATGGATAATGGTGCAATTGTAGAAGAAAATACTCCCTTAGAATTTTTTAATAACCCAAAAAGTCAAAGAGCAAAAAAATTCTTAAAAGAAATATTAGTACATTAATACACAAGGAAAAATAATGAAAAAAATACTTTTAATAATGTTAGTTTTTTTAACTTCAACATTATGTGCAGGTGATTTGAATTTATGGAAAAATTCAACACTAAATAAAATTGTACAAAGAGGTGAGCTAAGAGTAGGGCTAGACCCTGGATATATGCCTTTTGAAATGAAAGATAAAAAAGGTAGACTTATTGGTTATGATATTGATATTGCAAGAATAATGGCAAGAGAAATGGGTGTAAAACTAAAAATAGTTCCTACTGGATTTGGAGGAATTATTGCAGGACTTTTAACTGATAAGTTTGATATTATAATTGCTGGTATGACTATAACTCAAAAAAGAAACTTAAAAGTTAATTTTTCAGATTCATATCTAGTAATTGGTCAAACTGTATTAATAAATAATAAATTTGCAAATGAAATTAAAGATGCAAAACAATTAGATGATAAAAAATATATAATTACAGCAAAACTTGGACAAACAGGTGAAATTGTTGCTAGAAAATTTTTTAAAAATGCAAAAATAAATACTTTTGATACAGAAGTAGAAGCTGTTTCTGAAGTGTTAAATGGAAATGCAACTGCATTTGTAAATGATAAACCTTATAACTCAATATTTATGGCTAGTAAAGGAAAAGGAAGATTAGTTCATTTGGATAAACCTTTAACATATGAACCTTTAGCATTCGCTATTAAAAAAGGCGACCCTGATTTTCTTAATTGGTTAAATAACTTCTTGAAACAAATTAAAGAAGATAAATTAGTAGATACTTATGATAAATTATATAAAAAATGGTTTGTTAATACAAATTGGTTAAAAAGAGTTCAGTAAATAATGAGTAAAAAACAGTCTTTAGCACAAAATAAAACACTAGGGCATATTATTGCTTTAGCGTTTTATATGGCAGTTGGATATTTTTTATTTACTGCTGCATCAAATATGAATTATGAGTGGAAGTGGACTTCTATTCCAAAGTATTTCGTTTATGAACAAACTCAAAGTGTAACTGCACCAGTTGGTGGTGTTTTGATAGAAGATAAAGGGAAGTACTACTTAGAAAATGATGATGGGAAAACCCTTTTAAATATTGATAGTAGTTATACATTTGAATATGAAATTGGTGCGGATATTTATGAATTTGATAATATTGCTTCTAGAACAACAACTAAAATTGGTCCTGTTTTAAAAGGCTTTTGGATAACTATCAAAATATCCTTTTTTGCAGCAATATTGACATATTTATTAGGTATTATAACTGCATTGATGAAATTATCTACTTTTGTATTTTTACGGGATATTGCAACAGTTTATATTACTCTTGTTAGAGGAACTCCTTTATTAGTTCAGATTTTTTTATTTTATTTTATAATTGCGAATATTTTTGGATTAGATAGATTTGTTGCAGGGGTATTATCTCTTGGTATATTTTTTGGTGCATATATGGCTGAAATATTAAGAGGTGCAATTCAATCAATAGATAAAGGCCAACTTGAAGCTGCAAATTCATTAGGAATTTCTCATTTTCAAGCCTTAAGACATATTATTTTTCCTCAAGCTTTGAAAAGAGCTTTACCTACACTTGTAGGAGAAATGATAGCACTTGTAAAAGATTCTTCATTAGTTTCTGTTATTGCAATTACAGATTTAACAAAGGTTGGAAGAGAAATAGTTGCAAATACATTTTCTCCTTTTGAAACATGGATTGTCATTGCTTTAGTTTATTTAAGTATAACATTTTCATTAAGTTATCTAGGGCATTTACTAGAAAAGAAATATAATGCAAAAGGTGGGATGTCATAAGTGGAAGATTACTTAGCTAATTTTCTGCAAGAAGCAATTACTTTTTTTGCTATTATGGATCCTATTGGAATTAGTGCTGTTGCTTTATCAATATTAAGTCCAAATATAACAAAAACCGAGATTAACAAAGTAGCTTATAAAACAACTTATACAATAGTTATCTCTTTTTTTGTTGTTATTATTGCTGGTGAGTTTGTATTAAAAGTATTTGGATTAGATATAAATTCATTGAAAGTAATGGGTGGATTAGTATTATTACTTATGGCACTTTCTATGATAAGTGGAAATATAAAAGTAAAATCAAATGATGAAGATAAATTAAATGAAGAATTAGCAATTATTCCAATTGCAATACCTATTGTATTTGGAACGGGACTATTTTCTACAATTATTATTTTTAAACATGAAGCAGATGGTTTTATAGATTTAGCTTCTATTAGTATTGCTTATTGTTTAAATGCTATTATATTCTATTTTATTTTTAAAAATTCTATTCATATTAAAAGATATCTTGGTCAAACTGGACAAAATGTTATTACAAAACTTATGGGTTTAATTGTAGGAGCTTTAGCAATACAGTTTATAATTAGTGGTGTTGTTACTTTGGCTAAAAGCTACTTAAATTGATTTAATCTCACTTAAAAAGGTCTATTTATGAGTGATTATATTGAAACTATTGGCTGCTTTGATATTGTTTTAGATCCATATAATGGAATTACAGTAGAAAAAAATACAATGCCAAATAACAGTATAGAGTTTGAAAAAAATCTACTACAATTAATAAATTACTGTTTAAAAAAACAAAGAAGACTCATATGGATAACTATTGATATAACAAAAAGTAGTTTTATACCAATTGCAGTAAAACATGGATTTGAGTTTCATACATGTGAGCATAATTATGTATTTATGGTAAAACAATTAGTGAAAAATGCCATAATACCAACTGCTGTAAATCATACTTTAGGTGTAGGGGTTGTTGTCATAAATGAAAATGAAGAACTTCTTGTAATAAAAGAAAAAATATCAAAAATAGGCTATAAACTTCCTGGTGGTCACATAGATAATGGTGAACTAATTTCAACTGCTGTGGCAAGGGAAACATATGAAGAAACAGGTATAAAAGTTGAATTTGAATCAATCATTAGTTTAGGACATTTTTATCCCCATCAATTTGAACAATCTAATTTATATATTTTATGTTCTGCAAAAGCACTTTCATATAATATAAATATTAATGATACTGATGAAATAGAAGATGCAAAGTGGGTAAATGTATATGAATACTTATGTGATGAAAATGTTTTTGAATATAATAAAGTTATTATAAATGCAGTTTTAAATAAAAATGGTTTCATCAGTAAAAACTTAGAGAGTTTTAAAAATATACCAAAAGATTATGAATTATTTTTTCCAAAAAAATAGTTCACTTTTATCTACTATTTACTATATAATTGTTATAAATACGCAATAAAAAAAGAGGTTAAATAAATATGGAATATGGAACACAAAGATTAGTTATGTATCCTCATTTAAATGCAGCGGGAATTTTATTTGGAGGACAAGCTTTAGCATGGATTGATGAAGAGGTTATCATCTTTGCAGCTAATAAACTTGGAACTACAAGACTTGCTTTAGTAAAAATGAGTGAGGTTAGATTTAAAAACCCTGCAAATATTGGGGATATTTTAGTTATTGGAACAGAACTTGTAAAAACAGGTAGAACTTCTATTACAGTTAGGTGTGAGCTTAGAAATAAAACTACAGATAAGGTTATTGTAAATGTAGATGAAGTTATTATGGTTGCACTTGATTATAATAAACAACCAACTCCACATGGCCTTCCAGAACCTGATTAAAGAGAAAATCTCTTTAATCTTCTAAAACTACTTCTTTAAAATCACTTCTAGTATTTTTAATAAAATTATTAGCTTTTGCTTTTACTGTATAAACAAATGATATTTTAGGTTTTTTTGTATTATTTTTATGTGCATGATGTAATGTTTTACAATGAAATAAAACAATATCACCTTTATTTAGATTATAATGAACTGCATTATTAATTAGCTCTTTATTCTCTTTTATATTATCTTTGAAATTTATTCTTTCATCAAATTGTTCTTTTTTTAAATTTAATTTATGAGATTTTGGAATAAACTCTAATAAACCATTATCTAAATACTCATCATCTAAACTTAACCAAATACTAATTAAGTCATCATTTTCAAAGTTCCAATACCTTCTATCTTGATGCCAAGTTGTTCTTGAACTATCTTTTGGCATTTTTGTCATAATTGAATTATGATGTGCAAGGGTTAAAACAGGCGTATCATTTAAAAGTTGCTTTAAAATAGGTCTTATTTTAGTATCTGTCATCCACTCTTTAAAAACATCTTCTCTATCATAAACTTGTCTTAATCTTCTAACCGTAATATTTCCTTCATTAATTTTTAAATACTCTTGTTCACTTTCAATTGGTTGGATTTTATTATCCAAATGGTAATTTGCTTTTTCTAAGATTTTATTACAAAGTTCTTCACTTGCAAAATTTCTAATTAGTAAAAAACCATTTTCATTAAACTCTTCTATTTGTTCATTTGTTAGTTTCATTTTTTATTTACTTCTAATAGTGCATCTTTTATATGTGTAATTGTTTTTACTGTTGTAACACCTGCTGCTTCTAAAGCTTTGTATTTATCTTCAGCTTTTCCACTTCCCCCATCAATGATTGCTCCTGCATGACCCATTCTTTTTCCTTTTGGTGCAGTAACACCAGCTATATAAGAAACAATAGGTTTAGTAATATGTTTTTTTATATATTCAGCCGCTTGTTCTTCTTTTGTTCCACCAATTTCACCAATCATTACAATTGATTTTGTTTGTTCATCTTCTTGGAAAAGTTTAAGCATATCAATAAAATCACTTCCAGGAATTGGATCGCCTCCAATACCTACACAAGTACTTTGCCCAAGTCCTGCAAGTGTTGATTGATTTACTGCTTCATAAGTTAGTGTACCTGATCTTGATACAATTCCTACACTTCCAACTTCATGAATTTGAGCTGGCATAATTCCCATTTTCCCAATTCCAGGAGTTATAACACCTGGACAATTTGGACCAATTAATCTTGCACCATTTGCATCAACTGCTGCTTTTGCTTCAAGCATATCTTTTACAGGAACACCCTCAGTAATACAAACAATAAGTTCGATTCCATTTTCAGCAGCTTCAATAATTGAATCTTTACAAAATGGAGCAGGAACATAAATAATACTTGCATTAGCTCCTGTTAAATCAATCCCACATCTAACACTATTATACATAGGCAATCCAAGATGTGTTAAACCTCTTTTTTTAGGAACAACACCACAAACCATATTTGTACCATATTCAAGTGCCTTTTGAGTATGAAATGTACCTTGTGTTCCAGTCATACCTTGACACATTATTTTTGTATTTTTATCAAGTAAGATAGACATTATTAATTCCCTTTTGTTAATTCTATTATTTTTTTAGTTGCTTTATCTAAATCTTGCTCTTCTTTTATATTTAATCCAGAATTTCTAATTAGTTCTAAGCCTTCTTTTGCATTTGTTCCCTCAAGTCTAACTACTAATGGAATATTCATATTCATTTTTTCAACTGCTGCAATTATCCCATTTGCTATTACATCACATCTTACAATTCCACCAAAAATATTTATAAGTATTCCATTTACTTTTTTATCTGATAAAATAATTCTAAAAGCTTCAATAACTCTTTGTTCATTTGTACTTCCACCAACATCTAAGAAGTTTGCAGGCTCACCTCCATATGTTTTAATCAAATCCATTGTTGCCATAGCAAGTCCTGCTCCATTTACCATGCAACCAATATTCCCATCTAATGAAACATAATTTAACTGCATTTTCTCAGCTTGTAATTCCCTTGCATCTTCTTGTGTTTCATCTCTAATTTCATTTAGTTTTTTATGTCTAAATAGTGCAGAATTATCAACTTGGATTTTCCCATCTAAACATACTAAATCTCCTTGTTTTGTAATAACTAAAGGATTTACTTCAATTAATGATAAGTCATTTTCCAAAAACATTTTATACATGTTTTGTAATAAAGGAATCATTTGTTTTACTTGATGGTCATCTAATCCTAAATCAAATGCAATTTCTCTACATTGATAAGGCATGATTCCAACAACTGGGTTTATTTTATTTTTTTTAATTTTTTTAGGGTCATTTTTTGCTACTTCTTCTATTTCTACTCCACCTTCACTTGAAGTCATAATAGTTATTCTTTGGCTACTTCTATCTACAAGAAAAGCTAAATATAGTTGTTTGTCAAATTCGCAAGGTTTTTCAATATATAGTGAGTTTATAGGTTGACCCTCTTTTGATGTTTGATAAGTTACTAATCTACTTCCAAGTAACCTATTTGTTACTTCTTTTGCTTCTTTTTTATTTTTTGTTAAAACAACTCCACCAGCTTTTCCTCTTCCGCCTGTATGAACTTGCGCTTTTATTACTAAGTTTTCTTCACCTAATGTATCTAATATATCATCTAATTGTGAAGAGTGAGTAAGTAGCTTTCCCTTTGTTGTAGGGATACCATATTTTTTAAATAGATTTTTTGCTTGATATTCGTGTAAATTCATTATTATTTTACTCCATAATTTTAAAGTATATAAATCATATATTTAAGTAAAGTTACTTCTTTAAATAAAATTTTTCTATAAACTCTTGAGTACTTCTTACATATAAACTTTTGTCATCAGCTTCATAAATTACAGCATCAATCCAAATATCATCTTTTTGAATTTTACAATAATTTATTGGTATGTAGGTCATAAGGTTTTTATAGTGTGTATATTCGTGATATAACTTTAGATTTTTCTCTTTCATTTGCTAATAATAACAAAAAAAAGATTAATAACTATCTAGATGAAGTATCTAAAGTAAGATAGATAATTTGTTTAGTAGATAAAAAGACACAAAGGAGTACTTTGTGTCTTTTAAATTATAATACTGGTGATTTAATAACCATCATTTTTTCGTTTGACATCTCTTCCATAGAGTGGTGAATTCCTCCAAGACCAAGTCCTGAGGCTTTTGCTCCACCAAATGGCATCCAATCAACTCTAAATGCAGTATGATCATTTACCATTACAGCAGTACCATTTAATCTTTTAACAGCATTTAAAGCTGTGTCAATATTTTTAGTAAATACAGCAGCTTGGAAAGATACTTCAAGCCCATTAGCTCTATTGATTGCTTCATCAATATCTGAATAAGAGTAAATGATTACAACAGGTCCAAATACTTCTTTTGTAGAAACAAGTGCATCATCAGCTGGATTTAAAATAACTGTTGGTTCATAGCAAGAAGCTGAAATTCTTTTTCCACCAGTTAAAATTTTTCCACCTTTTTGTACTGCTTCGTTAACCCACTCTTCAACTCTATCTACTTCATTATTATTAATTAGTGGACCAACTTCTGTTTTTGGATCCATTTGATCTCCAACAACTAAGTTTGAAGCATAGTTTGTTAGTTTAGTAGCTACTTCATCACAAATTGATTCATGAACATAAACTCTTTGAACTGATACACAAACTTGTCCAGCATGATAAAAACCACCTTTTCCTAAATCAGGAATCATTGCATCAATATCTGCATCTGGCTCAACAATTACAGGTGCAACACCACCATGTTCTAGTGCAACTCTTGTTCCATTTGATACTTTTGAGTTTAAGTACCAACCAACAGCACCTGAACCAATAAATGTTAAGAAGTCAACTTTAGGAGATGTTGCAAGTAATTCACCAGCATCTCTTCCACAAACTACAGCTTGTGCCCAACCTTTAGGTAGTCCAGCTTCTTCTAAAATTTCTACTAATTTAATAGCACTCATTGGAGTTTGAGTTGCAGGTTTAATAATAACTGGACAACCAACCGCAATTGCAGGAATTACTTGGTGTACTGCTAAATTGAAAGGGTGATTAAAAGCTGAAATTGCTGCAACTACCCCAATTGGTTCTTTAAATGTATAAGCCATTCTATTTGCACTTGATGGAGTATGACCCATAGCTATTTCTTTACCTTCAAAAGCACCTAAGTGCTCAATAGCAAGTTGTACACCATTGATTGCTCTATTTACTTCAACTTTAGAATCCATGTAAGGTTTACCACCTTCACTAGCACAAAGCTTTGTTAGCTCTTCTACTTGTGAAGACATAATTTTCATTACATTTTCTAAAATTTCAATTCTTTTAAATTTTGGTAAAGCATTTTTGTGGTCTAAAAAAGTATTTTGTGCTAGATCAATAGCTGCCTCTACTTCTTCTGTTGTACTAAATGGAACTTCTCCAACTACTTTACCATCAAATGGTGATGTAACTTCTATTTTTTTACTCATTATCTACTCCTTCTTCTAATAATGTTTCAGCATTTTTCACAAGGTCATTTAAAATTGCGTGGTTTAAAGAATAATCAACAGCTAAGTCAATTATATGAACACCTTTAGAATTAACACATTTATCTAAAGTTTCTGTAAACTCTTCACAAGATTGAGGTCTATGACCAATTGCACCATAAGCATCTGCATATTTTACAAAGTCTGGATTGTTATAATCTAAACCATAAGTATCAAATCCCATACCTGTTTGCTTCCATTTAATCATTCCATATGCATCATCATTTAATATTACAACAGTTAAATCTAATCCTAATCTTACTGCTGTTTCTACTTCTTGTGAATTCATCATAAATCCACCATCACCACAAACTGCAACAACTTTTTTATCTGGATTTACCATTTTTGCAGCCATTGCTGATGGAAGACCAGCTCCCATAGTTGCAAGAGCATTATCTAATATTAGTGTGTTTGGCATTGCACATTTATAGTTTCTTGCAAACCAGATTTTATAAACACCGTTATCTAATGTTACTATATCCTCAGGAGCTAAAATATCTCTAATTGTTTTAACAGCTCTTTGAGGTAAAATTGGGAATCTCATATCACCAAAATATTTTGTTAATCTTTTATTTATTGTTTTAATTATTAATTTATAAAAGTCAAAATCCCAGTGAGCTTGTGGAGATAAAGCTCTGTTTAAGTATTCAATACTTCCTGCAATATCACCAATTACATCTAAATGAGGGAAATATGTTGGATCAACTTCTGATGGGAAGAAGTTAAAGTGAATTACTTTAGTTGCTTCTGCACCTTCATGCATGAAAAAAGGTGGTTTTTCAATAACATCATGACCTACATTGATAATTAAATCAGCTTTAACTATTGCTCCATGTATAAAGTCATCATCAGATAATGCAGCTGTTCCTAAACATAATTTATGATTATCATCAATTACACCTTTACCCATTTGTGTAGTAAAAAATGGAATTCCAGTATCATTAACTAATTCAGTTAAAGCATTGCCAATTCTATTTCTATTTGCACCTGCTCCAATTAAGATTAAAGGACTTTTTGCTTGTTCAATCATTCTAACAGCATCTAAAATAGCAGTTTTATCAGCTCTTGGGTATCTTACTTCTCTTACTGGATATACAGTATCATCAGTTTCTTCTTCTGCAATATCTTCAGGAAGTTCGATATGTACAGCTCCTGGTCTTTCAGCAGTTGCAATTTTAAATGCATCTCGTACCATTGAAGAGATATTATTCCCATTAACAACTTGTTTTGCATATTTAGTCATAGGTCTCATCATATCAACAATATCTATGATTTGAAATCTACCTTGCTTTGATTTTTTGATTGGTTTTTGTCCAGTGATCATCATCATTGGCATACCACCAAGCTGTGCATAAGCAGCACTAGTTGCAAAGTTAGTAGCACCAGGGCCTAAAGTTGATAAACATACACCAACTTTTCCTGTTAACCTTCCATAAGTTGCCGCCATAAAACCTGCACCTTGTTCATGTCTTGTTAGTATTAATTTAATTGGTGATTGCCTTAGTGACTCAAGTAAGTCTAGGTTCTCTTCACCAGGAATACCAAAAATATATTCTACACCTTCGTTTTCTAAAGCTTTGATAAATAAATCAGATGCTTTCATCTTATCTCCAAATTATTGATTTAAAATTTAATTTGTGTTAGTTTCACACAAAATGTTTTAAATTGAAATTAAACTTATAATATACTTTATATTCGTAATACTATTTGAATGCAAATGACTATTTTTTAGCCATAAATGTAGTAATTACTATATAAAAAATATACAATAATTTGTTATTATAGCATAATATATGTAATTAAAACTACCAACAGCCCATAAAATGGCTCTTTTGTGTTTAAAAATTAGAAAAAAAAAGTGATTGTTACTTTTCTATACAAAATATGAGAATATAATTGTTTATATATATTTAAAATCAAATAAATTTATATAATTTATAGTTTTACTAAATAGATTTGTTTCTTTACTATAAGTAAAATTTTTTTATAATATCAATTACTTATAATAAAAATAAATTTATTTTATATAAAATATATAAGTATTAATGTAAAATATTAAAAAGTAGTAATTAAATAGGATTTAAAATGGAAAAAGAATTATCAAAACTTGAACAATTAAAAGCATCTAGAAATCCCTTGAGAGTTATAGATGATATTTATAAAGAAGCCAATGAGGGTGTACCTTTAAGTGAAGATTATATTGGTTTGCTTAAGTGGTATGGAATGTATCCTCATATAAATCATGACGATTTAGAAGACAAGAAGTATTTTATGAAAAGAGTAAAGTTAGTTGATGCTTCTATGAATCTTGAACAATTAAAAGTAATGGCTAAAATAGGAAAAAAATATGCACAAGGTTTAGTTGATTTTACAACAAGAGAAAATGTACAGTTTCATTATATACAAATAAAAGATTTACCTGAAATATTTAATATGTTAGAGTCTGTTGGTTTAACATCAAGAATGGCTTCAGGTGATGGACCAAGACCAATTGTTACATGTCCAGTTAGTGGATTAGATAATAATGAGATTATTGATGTAACAAAAATAGTAAAAGAGATTGATACTTATTTTGATACAAATGAAGATCAATTTTGTAATTTCCCTAGAAAATATAAATTATCTGTTAGTGGATGTGCATGTCATTGTTGTGGGCATGAAATACAAGATATTGCATTTACAGCTTTTGAAGAAAAAGATGAAATATTATTTGATTTGACAATTGGTGGAGGATTATCAAAATCAAAACAAATTGCATATAGAGCAAATAGATATGTAAAAGAAGAACAGATAAAAGATGTATCAATTGCCGTTGCAGAAATTTTTAGAGATAATGGAAATAGACATAATAGAAATAAAGCAAGAATTAGACACCTAATTAATGATTGGGGAGTTGAAAAATTTGTAGATGAAATTGAAAATAAAATTGGATATAAACTTCAAGTAGGTTTAGAAGAACCAGAAATTACACCAATTGAAAAAAGAAATCATTTTGGAATAAATAAATCTAAAGTTGAGGGTGAAAGTTTTATTGGATTTGCAACAATAGCAGGAAGAGTTCCAGGTGATGATTTTGAAAAATTTGCTACTATTTTAGAAAAGTATGATGCAAAAGGAATAAGACTTACAACTAGACAAAACTTTATTGTATATGGAGTGAAAGATGAAGTTGCAAAGCAGTTAGCTGATGAGTTTGATGCTTTAGGATATCCTTATGAACCAAATACATTTAGAGGTATAATACAAAGTTGTACGGGAAGAGAGTTTTGTAAGTTTGGAATTACTGAAACAAAAAACTATACAAATTCATTGATAAAATATCTTGAAGATAAATGTGCTGATTTTGATGAGTATATTAAAATATCTGTATCAGGTTGTGGAAATGCATGTTCTCATTCTCAAATTTCTGATATTGGATTAATTGGTTGTAAAACAAGAGTTGATGGTCAAAGAGTTGAGGCTTATGATATTCAATTAGGAGGACATTTACAAGGAACAATTAAGAGTAAATTTGCTCAATCTTCAAAATTGAAAATACCAGCAGATGAAGTACCAAGTTTTATTGAAAAATTAATCAATGATTATAAAAAAGATAACTTAAATAGTAAAAGTTTTAAAGAGTATTTAACAAAAATTGATTTAAATAACTAGAATACAAAAGAGTTAATCCTCTTTTGTATGTCTTATTATATTTTTAAGTCTTCTTCTCATCTTTACAATTTTTTCTTTACTTTTTGAAGATAAGTCTATATCGTTATTATCAAAATCTTTTCCAAATTCAATACTTAACATATCGGACTTTTTCATTTTTAATATTTGTGAGAAAAATATACTTCTATGTCCAGTAATTAAAAAACTAATAACAGCACTTATTGCTGCATAATGGGCTATTTCTACCCCAAAGAGTTCAACTGCCATAATAGTAGCTGCAATTGGAGCATTAGCTGCACCTGCTAATACACTTGTAAATCCTAAAGCTGCAAATAATGCAAGGTTATCACCAAAAAGTCCACCTAAAAAGTGTCCACTTGTGGCTCCAATATAGAATATAGGAGTAATTACTCCTCCACTACCACCAGCAGAAAGTGTTATGGAGGTGAATATGGTTTTCATAATAAATGCATACCATGGGACGTCTTCTGCTATACTTGGATCTGAATAAAGAACATCTGATATTGTATTAAGACCTAATCCAAAATATCTATCTCCTACAAAAAAAGATAAAACTACTAAAATTGATCCACCTAAAAAAGCTTTTGTATATATATTGATATCAATTCTTTTTATATAGTATTCAGATTTTTTAAAAGCTGTAATTAAAAAGTCAGAAACAATACCAAAAAATAATCCTGCAATTATAACTTGAAAAACTAAAGTTAAATCTATAGGAATTGCTTGAGAAAAATGTAAATTAAAATATGTATAGTTTACACCAAGCATTTTTGCGGTTGTATATGCAGCAAAACCAGAGATAAATGAAGGAAGAAGTACATCATACATAATGATACCTACAATTAATACTTCAACTCCAAAAATTGCTCCAGAAATAGGAGTTCCAAATACAGAAGCAAAACCTGCACTAATACCACAAATAACAAGTTTTTTCCTATCTTTTTTTGAAAATTTAAAAAGGTCAGATAAAAAAGAAGCACTGCCTGCACCAATTTGTGCACCAGGACCTTCTTTTCCAGCTGAACCACCAGCAAAAAGAGTTATTATTGTTGCAAGTAGTTTGATAGGAATAACTGCAACTTCAATTTTACCATCTCTTTTATGTACAGCTTCTATTACTTTTTCTGTTCCATGTCCTTTTGCATTTGGAGCAAATTTTCTAACAAGGTAAACACTAAGCATCAAGGCAAAAGGCAATAAATAATAATAATCAAAAGGAAGAAAATCTCTACTTACTTCTGCTTGGTGAATAGTATTTAAAAAAAATGCAATAATAAAGCCAATTGTTACACCTATAAAAGATGATAATAAAACCCATTTTGTAACACTAAAAAATATAACTGATTGTTCTATAATATGTTTTTTCATGAAAGTACTTAATAATTGGTTTTCTTTTAATTCTAACTAATTTAATATGAATTTAAGATTAGAAAAAAGAAAAATTTTAATATTTTGAGCCTATATTTTGGGACTTTGTTTTGAAAAAACAAAAAAAAATAAAAATCAATCACAAAAATCCTTAAATTTTGCTATAATATATGTAATTACTAAAATAAAGGGTAAGAGTGGAGAATTTAGCAAAAGAAATTTCTGAAGTTATAGTTTCAAGTAGAATAACAAATATTACAGATAATATGGATGATGTTATAGATATATTACAAAAAGATGAGGATTTATTTTATAAGGTAGAAAATCTATTAACAAAAGATGATATTGTTTGGGTAAACAAAAATAATAATAAAATATTCTTTGAAGTATCTTTTGATAATGACTATCCAAAATCTGTAAATAGTAAAATTTTAGATTTAGATACAGAAGTTAAGTGGATTGAAAATCAGATATGTAAAGAAGAAGAGTCTATAAATTGGGAAAACGTAAAATATAGATATAAAAGAGCTTTAAAAGAGTTAGGTTTTAAAAATGTAACTTACTATCAAAAAGTAAGAGAAGTAATAAAACTTGAAAAACCTACAAAGTGGAGATTTTTAAACAATAACTAAAATCATTAGCATATGCATATTCTAAGATTATTTAGAGTAAATTTACATATATAATTTACTTAGGAATATTTATGCAAGAAATAAAACTAGAATCAATTGAAACTAAGCTTTTTAAAGCTACATGGAGCCTTTATGAAGGCTCTTTTCCTTCAAATGAGAAACGGCAACTTACTACACAAGAAAAAATCTTTAAAAATCAAAATTATACTGCATTATGTTATATAAACAGTAAAAATGAATTAATTGCATTATTATTTTATTGGAAGTTTGATAACTTTTATTTTGTAGAACATTTTGCTGTCAATCCAGAGTATAGAGGACAATCTTACGGAACAAAAATATTAAATGATTTTTTAAAAGATAAAAATAATGTAGTTTTAGAAATTGAACCTGTATGTGATGAACAAACAAAAAAGAGATTAGAATTTTATAAAAGACTTAATTTTATAGAAAATAGTTATAAACACTTTCAAATACCTTTAAAAAAAGAGGATAAATCAATTATCTTAACTTTATTATCTTATGAAAAAGCAATCAATAATAAAGAGTATAGTAAACTTCATGAAATGATGCAAGAAAATCTTGCAATTTATTAGGAGATATTATGAATATATTGATTGCGAGTGATTCATTTAAGGATTCTTTAACTTCAATGCAAGTTGCCAATTCAATACAAAAGGGCTTTTCAAAAGTTTTCAATGATGCAAAATACAATAAGTTTTTTTTAGCAGATGGAGGAGAGGGTACTTTAGAATCAATTTGCACACAAACAGCAAATTGTGAAGAGATACAAGTTGAAGTATTAAATCCAATTGATGAAAAAATCACAGCTAAATATGCTTTCATAGATGAAAAAACTGCTGTTATAGAAATGGCACAAGCAAGTGGCTTAGAAATTGTTAAAAAAGAAAAAAGAGATATTATAAATTCTACAAGTTTTGGTTTTGGTCAATTGATTGCAGATTCAATAAAAAATGGAGCAAAAAAACTTATTTTAGCAATTGGTGGAAGTGCTACAAATGATGTTGGAATTGGAATGCTTCAAGCATTAGGTGTAAAATTTTATGATGAGCATAATGAAGAGATATCTGCTATGAAAATCTTGACTGCAAAAGATATATTTAAAATTGAAAATTTTGATATTAGTGCCTTGAGTGCTTTTAAAGATATTGAAATAATAATTGCTAGTGATGTTACAAATCCTTTGTGTGGAAAAAATGGAGCTACTCATATATTTGGAAAACAAAAAGGAGCAACTTCAAAGCACATAGAATTTCTAGAAGAGAGTATATTTAAATTTTCAAAAATCTGTGAGAAAAAGTTAGCAAAAAAAACAAAAGATGAGCAAGGCGCTGGAGCTGCTGGTGGAGTAGGCTTTGCACTAAATACATTTTTAAATGCAAGGTTTAAAAGTGGAATTGATACTGTAATTAAGTTAATAAATTTTGAAGAGAAAGTTAAGAATGCAGATTTAATAATTACAGGTGAGGGTAGAGTTGATGAGCAGACTATTTATGGAAAAACTATTACTGGAGTTTTAAAACTTTCAAAGCATTATAATAAGCCTGCAATTATTATAGCAGGAAGTTTAGATGAAGGGTATGAGAAACTCTATACTTTGGGAGCAACAGCAATTTTTGATATTACACCTGCTCCACTTAATATTGAAGATCTTTTGTCTCAAGCTGATAAAAATCTAAGTAGAATTGCATATTCAATTGCAAGTTTATTACAATTAGGACAAACTAATCTAAAGGTATAAACAAATCAGTTTTTGTTCTTCCATAAAGTAAGTTATTAAAATTGTTATGGTGAACTTGAAACGTTGGTTTTAAACTTATTTGAAAGTCATTTAAATGATAAAAAGTCTCATATATACAATAAAAAAATGAGTCTAATTCATTTAAATTACCTTCAAATTCAAATTTTGCATATCTACCACCTTCAACTGTTTTTCTTAAAAGCCTATTTTTAAATTTTTGATGTTTTTCTTCTTCATATAAAAGACAAGCTTCGTATCTAAGTTTGGAGTATTTTTTAGATATAGTTGGTTCATCATAACAAATACTAACATACTGAGGATTATTGTTAATTAAACTTGTATAGTTATTACTTAGTATTTTCCATGCTAAAGGTTCTGAAGTTTTGTAATTTCCAAATACTCTAATAAAAAATACATCAAATGGTTCAACTTCAATAATTTTATAAGTTGGAGTATCATTACAAAGAAACTTATCTTTATAAAAGCCTTTAAACTCCAAAGGAGAAATGTTATAATATCTTTTAAATGCTCTAGTAAAAGAAGTATTGCTATTAAAACCAGTTCTAATAGCAACTGTTGATATTCTTTCATATTGGTATTTGAGCATAAAAGCACCTTTTTCTATTCGAAGTCTTTTAATATAACTTCCAATGTTCTCTCCTGTGTACTCTTTAAATAATCTTTGAAAGTGAAATGGCGAGTATCCACTTATATTTGCAAGCTGTTCTATATATAAATTTTCATCTAATGATTTTTCTATTTTGCTTAGAGCTTTTTCTATATTGTAGTTATAATTAGGATAAATAATGTTACTCATATTTCCTCCTTTTCATAATGAATTATATTCTCTTCTTTTATAAATTAGTTTTAAAAATTTATCAAATGTTAAATAATAGCATTTATTGTAAAGCTAATTTTTTCAGAAAACCCTAGAATTTTAAAAATGAATGGCCATTCATAATAAAAATAAGGATTTACAATGGGACATGAAATTCACTGGGGTATTTTAGTTGCCTTATATCTGTTTTTTGCAGGAGCAGGAGCAGGAGCAATTTTTGTTAGTGCATATTATGTATTAGATAAAAAAATAGAAAAACCTAATTACTTTAGATTGGCAAAATATAGCAGTATTATAGGAACAGCTGTTTTGATTTTTGGTATTGCTATGATTGTTTTTGATTTAACTACTTTTAGAGATGGACTAAGTAGTTTTAATATGGATAAGCTATTAAGATTTCATAAATTATTTATGGTTTTTGTACCTAGTTCAATTATGAGTTGGGGAACATGGCTTTTAGCTTTAAGTGTTCCTTTTGCAGTTTTATTTATTTTTTCTTTTACCTCTATGTATAATTTAGGAAAATATAGAAAACTATTAGCAAGAGTAAATATGGTTTTGGCAATAGGTATTTGTACATATACTGCTTTTTTACTTGGCGATGTAATGCACAATATTATATGGAATAACAGTGCTTTAGTAGTACTTTTTATGGTTTCTGCTTTATCTTCTGGAGTTGCATTGGTAGTATTTTTAAAAGTATTTTTCTTTAAAAAAGATGATTTTAATGATGCAAAAACTTTCTCAAAAGTTGATGCTTCAATTTTAACTTTTGAACTTATTTGTGTAGTTATTTTTGCATATACAGTTATGATTATTTCAAAGTCATTTGATATTACTTATATTTTTACACTTAATAGTGTAGTTGGTCAGATTTGGTGGATTGGTGCAGTTGGTATAGGTTTATTACTTCCATTACTTATAAATATATATGTATTAGCAGGAAATAGAAAACTTAACCATGTAAGTGAATATATTTTAATTACTTCATTATTAGGTGGAGCTTTTTGTCTTAGATATTCAGTATTACTTGCTGGTCAAATGTATTAGGAGTTAATTATGCAAAGAAGAGAAATATTTAAATTAGCAGCAACAGCTTCTACTTTGGCATTAGTACCAGCTATTAGTGCTATTAGTAAAGTTAGAAAAGAAAATAAAAAACATCTAATAATGGTTATTGATTTATCAAAATGTAATGGATGCAAAGCATGTACTATTTCATGTGGAGTAGAGAATGGCAATAGTGCTTATGAGCATAGAACAGAAGTACATCAAAGTTCTATAAATGTATCAAATAAGCAGTATGTTTTTAACTTTCCAATGTTATGTAATCAGTGTGAGGAACCTTCATGTGTAAGTGTTTGTCCTACAAATGCAACATATAAAAGACAAGAAGATGGAATTATCGTAGTAGATAGTAAAACATGTATTGGTTGTAATTATTGTATTAAAGCTTGTCCTTATGAGGGAGTAAGATTTGAAAATACACAAACAGATACAGTTGATAAGTGTAACTTCTGTGTACATAGAACATCAAAAGGTATGCTTCCTGCTTGTGTAGAAACATGCATTGGAGAAGCAAGAGAGTTTGGAGATTTAAATGATAAAAATAGCAAAGTTTCAAAACTATTAGATAACTCATACCCTATGGTCTTACAAGCTCATATAGGGACAAAGCCAAATGTGTTTTATATAGGACTTCCTCAAGATAAAAGTAATCAACGATACAGTTTACATAACAATATTCAATGGCAAAGATAAGGATAAAAGATGAATAGAAGAAATTTTTTAAAAGCAAGTGCAGTTTCAACTGCAGCTTTTGCTACAACAACTTTAAATGCAAAAGAGAGCTTAAGTGATGAAGAGTTAAAAGCTATTTCTCCCACATCTTTAGAGGCTGAATTTAGTGTAACAGAAAATGGAAATTTAGAAATAAATAAGAATCAAAGATTGGCTTTTTCAAGATGTTTTGGATGTTTTGATACTTGTGGAGTAAGGGTTAGAATTGATAATAAAACTAATAGTGTCTTAAAAGTTTGTGGAAATCCTTATTCTCCTGCAACACAAGATAAGCCAATGGATTTAAATACTCCTGTAAAGGAAGCTTTTTTAAAATTAAGTGCTAAAAATGATGAGGGCTTAACAACAAGAGCAACTGTTTGTGGTAGAGGGAATGCAGTTTTAGATGCAATAAATGATCCACATAGAGTTACAAAATGTTTAAAAAGAGTTGGAAAAAGAGGTGAAAAAAAATGGAAAACTATCTCTTATGAGCAACTAGTAAAAGAGGTTTGTGAAGGTGGAGATTTATTTAATGAAGGTTATGTTGAGGGCTTAAAAGATATTAGAGATTTAGAAACTATAGCCAATAAAAATTATCCAGATTTTGGAAGTAAAGCAAATCAATTATTTGTTTCTGCAAACTCTGAACAAGCTGCTAGATGGAGTTTTATGACAAGATTTGCCCATAGTATTTGGGGAACTGTTAATATTGGATGCAAAGATGCATATTGTGGTCATCAACAAGTTGCAGGTTGTGGAATGGGATCATTTGATGGAACATCAGAAATGGCACTACCAAGTATTGATTATGAAGAGTGTAAATTTGCAATTTTTATTGGAACAAACCCTGGTTTGTCAGGAGTTAGTTTAAATGCAGTTGGTAGAAGATTAGCAAAAGCAAAACAAAGAGATGATTTTAAATATGTAGTTGTTGACCCAATATTAAGATCTCTTACAAATGAACCAACAAAAACTAATGGTGAGTGGATTCCTGTAAAGTCAGGAACTGATACAGCTTTTATTTTTGCACTTTTAAATTATATTATTAATAATAGACTATATTTTAAAAACTATTTAAAAACTCCATCTCAAGAAGCTGCTAATAAAATTGGACAAAAAAACTTTACAAATGCAACATATCTAGTGGTTAAAGAAAAATCTCACCCTTTATATAATAAGTTTTTAACAGCTGATAAGTTAGGAGTTGGCTCAAGTGAAGAAAAAGTTGTTGTAGATGAAAAGACAAATAATTATGTTTCTAGTTCATCTAAATCTCTTGCAAAGCTTTATGTAGATGATTTTGTTATGCTTAATGATGGAACAAAGGTTAAGGTTGTTTCTGCTTTTTCTTTACTTAAAAAAAGAGTAAATGAACAAACATTAGAAAGCTATTCTAAGTATTGCAATATTCCAGTATCAAAAATTATTCAGGTTGCAAAAGAGTTTACTAGTCATGGACAAAAAGTAGGAATTGAAACAAATACAGGTTGTAATGCAAGTGATGGAAGCCATTTTGCTTATGCTACAACTATATTAAATAGTTTGGTTGGAGCACATAATGCTAAGGGTGGTTTGCACCATATGGGTGGAGTTGGATTTGCATCTATGTATGATACAAGTAAAGAACCACTTTATAATTTGATGGCTTTTGAACATGCACACACAAGTGGTTTCCCTGCTGAACGATCAGGAGATTATGAACAAAGTTATGAATATAAACAAAAAGTTGCAAAGGGAATTGATCCTTATCCTGCAAATGAAGCTTGGACTACAACATACACTCAAGAAAATAGTGGTGAAGCTTTAATTGCACATGCTAATGGAAGTCCATTTAATTTTAAGGCTTGGATTTCTTGGTCAACAAATCCTTTATATAATTGTTCTGGCTTAAAACCACAAGTTATTGAATCAATTAAAGATGTGAAAAAGTTACCTTTATTTATTGCAATTGATCCTTATATTAATGAAACAAATATTTATGCAGATTATATTATTCCTGATACAGTGCAGTATGAAGAGTGGGCAAATGCAAGAATGTGGGGAAGTGAATATATAGCAGATGTTGCATGTGTGCCTGTTGTAGAACCTAAAACTATGAAAAATGAAAAAAATCAACATGTATGTATGGAACAATTTTTAATTGATGTTAGTAAAAACTTAAAACTTTCAGGATTAGGGAAAAATGCTGCAAAAGACAAATATGGTAATTTTATAGATATTCATACTCCAGAGGATTATTATATAAGATTGTTTGCTAATGTTGCTCATACAAATGAAGTCTTGCCTAATCCAACAAAAGAAGACCTTATTTATTCAAGTGTTCATAGAGTTCTTCCTTTATTAAATAGTAAATTAAAAGATAATGAAGTTGGTCCAACTGCTTTTATGTTAACAAGAGGTGGAAGATATGAAGATTTTGGTCAAAGGTATGAGGGTGAGTTTTTAACAAGTGCAATTAGAATGGATACACAGTTTCAAATATATAATGAAGGCTTAGCTAGTAAAAAAGACTCTTACCATGGAGAATATTTTGATGGACAGCCTATATTTGATGTTGATAGATTTTGGGATGGAACTAGATTAGATGAGTTATATGATAAAAAAGAGTATCCGTTTAGTTTTTCTACTTTTAAAAGTCAATTAAGAAGTCCATATTCTGTAGTTTTACCAAGAATTGTAGCTTTAACACCAACAAATTTTATACAAATGAATATAGAAGATGCAAGACTTCTTGGATTAATTAATGGTGATACTGCAAGAGTTATATCTGTACAAGGAAGATTCATTGAGGGGATTATCCAAGCAGATAATACAGTAGCAAGATATACAATTGTTATTCCAACTGGATATGGACATAGTGCTTTTGGTGTAGATGATACATATATTGATGGCAAAGTAATAAAAGGAATAAAACAAAGAGCTGGTGGAATTAGTGTAAATGAGTTTAATATTATAGATCCTAGTAGAAAAGGTGCTAGCTTATATAGAGATAAAATATTTGGCTGTACAGCAAGACATGGTGTACCAGTAAAAATAGCAAAAATATAAGGCCAAAAAATGAATAAATATATAATAAGTCTGTTTGCGACTACAATTTTAGTTAGTTCTTTAAATGCAAATAATAAAAAAGTTAATAGTTTAGATGAATATTTAAAAAGTATCGAAATTAGTGGTGATTTAAGATTAGGGTATTTGTCTTATGATTATAATAATGAAAAGGCATTAGGTGAAAAGAACTCTTATGAAACAGCAATAGGTGGAGTAGTTAGGTTTAATTTTCCTATATACAAAGATAATATAAGTATGACTTTAAGCCCATATTTTTCAAAATCTTTTAGTGAACTAAGTAATGATAACCTATTAAGTGATTATAAAACTTTTGCTTCTATAGATAGTGATTTTATGTTTTTAGGTGAGGCTAGTTTAAATTTAAGTTATGAAGATATTTCTTTTGTTTTAGGTAGGCAAATAATTAATACACCTTTAATGGGTGATGATGATATGAGATTAACTCCTCAAACTTTTCAAGGAGCTATGTTAAATTATAAGGTAAATGATTTCTCTTTTTATGTTGGATATTTTGATAAATGGCAAGGATATGATGCTGGATTATTAAGCGTGGAGAATAAAAATTTTAATGAATTCCAAAAAATGGGAACAAAAGATTCAAGTGGTACTGCACTATTTGGTACAGAGTTTAAAAAAGAGCTTAGTTTCTCAAATATTTTTAGTAGAGCATATTATTATGATATAGATAAATACTCAAAAGTTTTCTATTTAGATACAAACTTTAATAATCAAATAAATAATGATTTATCAACAGATATTTCTTTTCAATATTCAAATCAAAGTGAGGATAGAAATTCTGGTGTTGATGGATTTTTATATGGAACAATGTTATCCCTTACTTATAAAGATTTATATGTAGCAGCTGCATACACAAAAAGTTCTTTAGACAAAGAGAAATCTTTATTTACAGGCTTTGGAGGGGAGTTTTTTTATACAGCTATGAATGAATGGTCTATGGGGAATTTAAGTAGTGGTTATGATGAAGATGCTTTAGGTTTATACACTTCTTATGATATAACTAATAAATTGAACTTCTCTTTTTATACAACCACTTATGAAACAGATGTTGATGAGGTAAAAGAGAATGATTATATGATTAGTTATAGTTTTAATGAGAATTTAAATATTGAAGCTATGTATTTTGATATTAATGATGAAAAAGATAGTGATAATTCATATGACATCTTTTTAAGTAGATTAATTTATAAATTTTAAGATAAAAGAGAGTTAAATACTCTCTTTTATCTCATATAGCTTTTTAATTTTATTATTATATATATCTTTCTTTGATTCAACAAATTTTATTCTATCTTCATTTATCTCTAAATATTGTTGTTTAGAGTATTTTATAATTTTAAATAAATAGTTTCTTTTTGATGTTAGAAAATCTTCAATTTTTTCAAATCCAAAATTAACTTTTAATTTTGTAAGTATTTCATCTTCTCTTGGATGAACTACATTGAATTTTGTAGGTTCTTTTTTGTGTAATTCTTCTGATTCTTGTATTTGTTGTTCAAAGTGTGCTATAGTTGCTTGGGTTGTTTGTATATAAGAGTATGACAAAGCTCCATTAAAGTAAGCAAACTTTTTTCTAAGTGCAGAAATATTTTCTAATATAGTTCTATGATAATCAGATAATACATTTTCATATACTTTTGCAGCAAAGTGTCTAGTATTTGAAAACTCTAAATCTGATGCAATCTCTCTATGTTTTTTGATTTTCTCATATGCTTCTTGCCATTTATGAATTTCTGATTTTAATATTCTATAAACAGCTCTAAATGCTTCGTCTGTTTGTAATTCATTGTTTTTTAGCATTTTAATTGAACGTTTAAACATTTTGTCTACTGTTTGATCATCATAAAATAAGTTTTTATATACATTGTCACTATCTATCCAATAGCTAGTAAACTCTACTTTTTCTATTTTTTTTGATGATAAAAAACTACCTTTATTTTCTTGATATCTATAATCTGTAATTCTTTTCACATTTTTAAATGTTTCATTTGCAATTTTATCCATAATAGATTCTAATGAAGTATAGATATTAAATAAATCCTTAGAGTATTTTTTATATATATTATCAAATGCTTCAATTATTTGTTCTTGTGTTGATTTTAAAATATCTATTAAAGAATCATAAGTTCCAATAATTGTTTCATACTCTTTGATTAAAATATCACAAACATTTCTTAAATCTTTTTTTATAGCAAACTCTTTTGATTCTTTTGCTTGTGGTCTAATTGTATTATCAATAAATTCTAAAACTGAATTTATGTTTGATTCTTCAAGTTGTTTCATATCAAGTGAAGTATCTTTTGATTGAATATTATTTACTTTATTTTTAAACTCATCAAAATCTTTAGAGAAAAAATCAAGGGAATTAACTTCTAAATTTTCATTTAATTTATTTTTAAACTCTTTAGTTACTTCTTCATATGCACTTTCAAGTAAAATATTTTTTTGATGTCTTCTTGAATCAAGTGCTTGTTTTGCAGATATTGGAATAACTTCAGCAAAATATTTATTAAATCTATTTTTGATATATTTTGTTGTTGTTTGGATTTGTTCATTTGTAAATTTATCTTTTTGATTTAATACACATAAAGATTTATTTTTAAAATGTTGCATATACTCTTCTAAAACTTCTGCTTCACTCATTTTTCCTGCATTATCAATAAGAGTAAGCCAAATTATTCCTCCCACATCTCTTAATACTCTTCTAGTTGTTTCTGTATCACCTTGGCTTTGTGAGTTAAGTCCAGGAGTATCAACAAAAGATATATCTTTTAAAATATCCATTGGAGCATATAGTGTTAAATACTTTACTTCTTCAAGCTCTTCTTTTCTTTGGTCTGTAAAATCAGCAATTGCATCAATACTATAATATTCTTCTGCACCTGATTTGTAAGTGATTCTTAATTTATACTCTTCCCCATAATTTATAAAATTTACTTTTGATGTAACAGGAGTTATTCCAGTTGGAAGAATATTTCTTGATAATAAAGCATTTAAAAAAGTTGACTTTCCAGCTGAAAATTGTCCTGTTATTGCAACTTCCATTGGATATCTTGCTCTTCTAATAAATTTATCTAAAATTGATTTTAATTGAACTGATGGTAAAAAATCATCATCTAAAAGTAAATCCTTTACTTTTCTTATTTCTCCTTCTATACTATTTTCATAAACTACATCTTTTTTTATGTAAGCATCTTTATACTCTATTACAAATTGTTGTAATAACTTCATTTTTTACAACCTTTTTTTATTGTTTCTAATCTTTTTAAATTTTTATGAATTTCGATTGAAATTTTATCTTTATTTTTATCATTTTCTTTAAATGAATTAATCTGTTCTTTTAATATTTGCTCATTAGTTAATAATTTAGTTTCAAAACTTTTAAGTGGTGCATTTAATGTATCAAAAAATGTATCAATTAATTGTTCTGAAACTTCTTTTGCTTTTGTTTTAATACTTTTTTCAATACTTGTAAACTCTTCTTCTAAAACTTTTTGAATTTGTAAATCTAAACTTTGTATTTTTGATGCTTTTGATTTAGAAACTAAATTAGTGATTTTTAGAATTAATATATCATTTGAAGAAGTCAAGAATCCACTTTTAAAGTCTTGTTGAAAAAAACCTCTTGCATCAAAATTATCATTATCATGTTTTAATGAAAAACCAAAATCATGATATTTTTGCTCACAAATTTCACCAATATTTTGAGATTTTTTTATAAATTTATATCTATAATCTCTTACGACATCAATTATCCCATCTTTTAATGCTGTTTGTATAATATTTATTATTCTACTTTGTAGAGGTTTTTTCTTCTCTTTTTCAAATGTATATTTTACATCACTAACGACTCTTTGTCTGATAATATTTTGTAAGTCTATTAATTCTGTACTTAAAAATGCTTCCAATGATTCTATATAATTCTTTGCATCACTTTTATAATAAGTTATATCTTCTTGCATTGCTTGAAAGATTTTTTCATTTGCAGATTTCTTTTTATTAAACTCTTTTAATTCTGCTTCTAATTCATCTTTTGATTTTGCTAATAATCTTAACTCATAATTTAATGCTGAATATTGTTTATCAATTGCTTTTATTAGTTGTGATTTAGCACCTTTAATAATAAGTTCTGTTTTTGAACTATTTTTCCCAAATAATGATTCAAAAAGATAGTTTTCAATTTCCACAATACCTGTATCTTCAAGTTTAAATCCAGCTTCTAGTGCCTCTTTTTCTTTTCCTGTTCTATGAAGTAAAGCCATTTTCCCAGAAATTGGAATAAATTTGATAGTTTTTAAAATATAGTCTAGTTGACTATCTTTATTTAAATTATGAAGTTGTCTTTTAATTGAAGTTTTTGTGTAATTTATTACTTCTTCTAACTCTTCTTTTGATACTGTATCTGCTCTTGTGATTACTATTAATAGTTTTGAAATATTTTGATATAATAATGCATCCACAATAAACTCTACATCTTTTAAAGTTGCACTTTGGCTTACATTCATTAAGTGTAACATCATATCACAATTTGATAAGTACTCTTTAGTTATCTCTTCTCTTTGAATAACTGGATCATCAAGTCCTGGAGTATCAACTATTTCTATACCATCTTTTAAAAAATTTAAATCTGATTTTAATTCTACATATTTAACTAAATTACATCTTTTCCCACTAGCTTCTGCTGATGTGAAAGAAGCTAGATTTTCAATATCAACTTTATCACTTCTTGTGTCATCTTTTATATAATTATCTAACTCATCTTTAAACAATGATTTAGTTTCATTTACAAAATCTTTAATTGATTCTATTTCATTGGCACTATTTTCTATTTTATTCCACTCTTCTTTATTCCAATAAAATACATTTGCAGATGGATCTTTATCATATTTTACAATTGTTAAGTTTGCAGTTTCTGGTACAACTGCACTTCCTAATATCTCTTTACCCATAAGTGCATTTAACATTGTAGATTTACCAGCATTCATAACCCCAGTGATTCCAATTGAGAATTTTTGAGAATTTATGTAATTTATTGTATCTTCAAGCTCTTGTTTTAAATCTTGTTTATTAAATATCTCTTTTAACTCTTCTATGATTTTTGATATTTCAGCTTTATGTTCATTAAAGTTTAAATTATCATCTATAAAAATATCAGAGTTTATCTCTTTTTTATTAATTTCACTAGGATCAAATAAAGAAATCAGTTTTTCATTGTCAGAATTAGTAATTATTTTTTCATTTTTTAGATATTCAAATGCATTGTGCAATATTGATATATTATTATTTTCATAATTGATAATTTCTTCTATTAGATTGTATTGAAGTTGATAAAGTTCATTTATATTATTTGGTGTTTTGTTAATTATTTTAGTACACAAAGAGTTAAAAGAGTTTAAAGGTAAGTATTTTTCATAATTTTTTCTATTTGCACTTAAAATTAAAGCAACTATTTCAAAGAATTCATTTTTATTTGACTTTTTAATCTCATATGAAATCTCTTTTTTTATTAAAATTCCATGGTAAAGTAAAAAGTAGTCATTCGCTAGGTTCATTATGCCTCCATATAGCATTAAATATAAAAAGATAATTACCAATTTTGGTAATTATCTTTTTATATTGTTTTAATACGAAAAGGGAGGTTAATTCTTTTCGTATTAAAGAAGTTTTATTTAATTGAAACTAATTTTCTTCTTAAATAAGCAATTTTGTTTTGTAATGGTAAATGTTTAGGGCAATGATCTTCGCATGCCATTAATGACATACATCCAAAAATACCATCATCATCACCAACTAATTCATAAAAATCCTCAGTTGTTCTATTATCATGTGGATCAACTTCAAATCTTGCTACTCTATTTAACCCAACTGGACCAACAAACTCTGGTCTCATTAATATAGTACCACAAGAAGCAACACAAATACCACACTCAATACATCTGTCAAGTTCGAAAGTTTCATCAGCAACATCTGGATCAACTCTTTCTTCAAGTTTTGAAATATCTGGTTTTTCATTTGTATGAATCCATGATTCAACTCTTTTTGACATTTTATCCATCCATTTACCTGTATTAACAGATAAATCTTTAATAAGTTCAAATGCAGGCATTGGCATTAATTTTAATGTTCCTTCTGGATAGCTTGATGTAAGTGTTCTACAAGCTAGTGCAGGTTTCCCATTTACAACCATTCCACAAGAACCACAAATACCTGCTCTACAAACAAAGTCAAAAGATAAATCAGCATCAAAATTCTCTCTAATGTAATTTAATGCTATAAAAAGAGTCATTCCTGGAGTCTCTTCAAGTTTATAATCTACAAAGTGAGGTTTTGAAACCTTACTTCTAGGATTGAATTTAAGAACTGATATAGTTATTTCTCTACCTTTTTCTACACTCATTATTTGTCTCCTACTCTTTCATTTTTCTCTTTATAATTCATTGGTAATTCAAATGGCATTAATGCATCTTGAATTTCATGTCTATCTTTCCCCTCAGCTTCAAGTTTTTCTCTAATAGAGTCAACTTCTTCTTGCCTTTTTTCAGATAGTTCATTTTCAATAATCATACCCTTAGCACCATAACCTCTAAATGCTGGTGGCATTTCCATTTTCATAACATCAAGTGGTGCATATTCAAGTGTTGGTTCAATATCATTTGGATTTGGCCAAGTAGATAAAGTTCTGTTTAACCATTTTTCATCATCTCTTTTTAGATAATCCTCTCTATAGTGTGCACCTCTTGATTCTGTTCTATCTCTTGCACCTTTAGCTACACAAAGTGCAATTTTTAACATTTTAGGAACTCTATATGCTTCTTCAAGTTCTGGATTTCCTGCTCTTTCTTTAGATTTTACAGTTATATTTTTTGTTTTTTCTAATAGTTCTTTTAACTCTTCAACAGCCTCTTCTAAATGTGGACCATCTCTAAAAATACCAACTTTTTCATCCATGATATCTTTCATTCTATTTTTAATTTTAAAAATATCTTCGCTACCATCAAGAGATAATAATTCATCTAAGTATGCATCTTCTTTATCAACAAACTTTTGAATTGTAGCAGTTGGAATAGTAAGGTCATTTTCTTTACAAAAATCTGCAAAATAGTTTCCAATAATCATACCTGCAACAACAGTTTCAGATACAGAGTTTCCTCCAAGTCTATTAAATCCATGCATATCCCAACAAGCAGCTTCACCACAAGCAAATAAACCTTTTAGTCTTGTTGATTCACCAGTTGGTTTAGTTCTAATACCACCCATTGAGTAGTGTTGCATTGGTAAAACTGGAGCCCATCCTTTTTTACCCTCATCAGCAGGATCTATACCATTAAAGATTTGACAAATCTCTTGTACATCTCTTAAGTTCTTTTCAATATGCTCTCTACCTAAAATAGAGATATCTAACCATACATGGAAACCATAAGGTGATGGTACACCTTTACCATTTCTAATATGCTCAATCATTCTTCTTGATACAACATCTCTTGAAGCAAGTTCTTTTTTCTCTGGCTCATAATCAGGCATAAATCTGTGACCGTCAACATCTCTTAAGATACCTCCATCACCTCTACAACCTTCTGTTAATAAAATTCCAGATGGAACAATTGGAGTAGGGTGGAATTGTACAGCTTCCATATTAGAAAGTGGTGCAATACCAGTTTCAAGTGCAAGTGCTGCACCAATACCCTCACAAATTACAGCATTTGTAGTTTGTTTAAATACTCTTCCATATCCACCAGTTGCGATACATGTTCCTTTTGCAACATAAGCTTCTAATTCACCCGTAATTAAATCTCTTACAACTGCTCCATAACATTTTCCATCTTCATGAATAATTGAAATAGCTTCTTTTCTATCTCTAATATCAACTTCATGTTTTAAAGCCTCATTTGCAACACCAAATAGCATAGTATGTCCAGTTGCATCAGCTGTATAACATGTTCTCCATTTTTTTGTTCCACCAAAGTCTCTTGATGTAATAAGACCATGTCTATCTGCATCTTCTGTAATAGTAGTTTTTTTAGCATTGATAACTGCTTCTCTTGAACCTTCTCTAACTCTAGTCCAAGGTACACCCCAACCAGCTAATTCTCTAATAGCTTTTGGTGCAGTATGAACAAACATTCTTGCAACTTCTTGATCACATCCCCAGTCACTACCCTTTACAGTATCTGCAAAGTGTAAATCTTCATTATCTCCATCAGACATTTTTGAGTTACCTAATGAAGCTTGCATTCCACCTTGTGCAGCAGCACTATGTGATCTTTTTACAGGAACTAATGATAAAACAATTGTACTTAGTCCTTTTTTTTGTGCGGCAACAGACGCTCTAAGTCCTGCTAATCCTCCACCTATAACTAATGCATCACAGTAATTAATTTTCATATTATGCTAGCCTCCCAGTATTGTCAATTTTCATTATTTTTGCTGTTGGCACATATCTCTCACCATAATTAGCTTTGTGTTCAAGACCAATTTTCATATATGCTGCTAATGTAGCAAAACCTAGTACAAGAAAAAATATAGTTAATGCCCATTTAACTTTTTTAAGAGTTTTTCTTGTCTCTTTTGGATTGTTCCCATCAAACCAACCCCATTTAACACATAGTCTGTAAAGACCAATTGTCCCATGAAATTCAACTGCTAATAATAAAAGGATATATAAAGGCCACATCCAATCACTAACAACTCTATCCGATGATGCATATGGTCCAATTTCTCCTGGATTACTTAACATAATATATAAGTGTACAGAACCCAAAAAGAACATTGCAAAACCTGTAAATGCTTGTATAAACCATAATTTTGTGTCATCATGACCCATACTTTTTGCATGTGCTTTTACTACTTGATATTGTTTATAGTTACCAGGTAACTTTCTCATACCTAAAGCAGCATGAACAATAAATATAACAAAAATCACAGCAACAGCTGCAGATACAAATAGTGGATGTCCTCCCTCAATTATGAAACTTCCCTCTAATGCTTTTGTTACAGTATACATAAAGTCTTTACTAACTAATATCGAAGATACTAATAGCATGTGAGCCCACATAAAAAGAGCTAAAAATAAACCCGTTGCACTTTGAATATAATCAAGCCTTGCCGGAAGCCTACTCTTTTTTCTTTCAGTTGTAGTACCAATATAACCTTCAATTAGGTCACTCATTTTACATCCTTTCTAGTGATATTACTAATGTTTTTAACGTAAAAAGATAATAGCAAAAATCATCTTCAAAAATCATTATAAAAAGAAATAGTAAGCTTGTACAAATATTGTACATAAAAAAGTAAGTTAAATAAAAAAAGCCCTATTTCTAGGGCTTTTATAAGTAGTGGTTTAAATAAGAAAAATTAAAATATTATACGTTAATTGTTACATAATAACACATACTATTTTATAAATAATGATCTAACAGTCATTTGCGAAATCTCAATTATTGTATCAATACTTGGAATTGGAATAAAAAATACAATAGCACTACCAATACCACCTAAAATAGTAATAGTAGCTAAGAATGCAATTACATATGTAGAAACTCTTTTATCATTAAATCCTACACTTTCACAAGATGCATTTGCTGGATAAAAATACATTGTTGCAATAAGTCTAAAATAATAATAAACAGATACGATTGTTGCAAATATTGCTAAAATTGCAAGTGCTGCAAATCCTGCATTAATTGCTTCTGTAAATACATAAAATTTTCCAATAAAACCTATAGTTGATGGAATACCTGCCAAGCTTAAAAGAAAAATTGTCATCATTGCTGCTAAAAATGGTCTTTCTTTTGATAAACCTTTAAAGTCATCATATGTAACTCTTACACTTGTTTCAGAAATAATATGTGAAATTAGTCCAAATGCACCAATTGCTGTAACTAAATAAGCAATAAGATAAAACATTGTTGCATATGCTGCTTCACCATTTTGTCCCAATGCAAGGAATGCCAATAATAAATATCCTGTATGTACGATTGATGATGCGGCTAACATTCTTTTTACAATTTTTTGAGTTACTGCTAACCATGTACCAAATACTAAAGTTAAAATAACTAATACATACATTATAGTATCCCAAAAATCAATAATAGAAGCAATATCTTGTAAGAAGATTCTTAAGAAAAATGAGAAAATCGCTATTTTAAATACTGATGCCATATAAGCAGTAATAATCATAGGTGCACCTCTATATACATCTAATACCCATGATTGGAATGGAAATGCTGCAATTTTAAATAAAAATGTAAATAAAATTAAAGTGATACCTATATATACTAAGTTTAATTCTGCACCACTATGTGTTGCGATATATGTTGAAATTTCACTTAAGTTTGTTGTTTGTGTTGCACCATAAATTAATACAGTACCTAATAAGTAAAAGGCTCCTATAAAAGAACCTAAAACTAAATATTTAAAAATTGCTTCAACTCTTTTATTGTCATCACTGTTATATCCTACCATCACATATACTGAAAAAGAAGCAATTTCAAGGGCTATAAATGCTGTTAAAAGCTCATTTGAGTTAGCCAGTAAAATCATTCCAAATAAAGCAAACATTAAAATAGTGAAAAATTCACCTTTGAAATACTTTCTATGTAAAAAGTAATGTTCACCAATTAATATTGTAAGCAAAGTACCTAAGATAAGTAGTATTGTAAAAAAGTTTGAAAACGAATCAAATATAAGTACATTATTGAATATATCACCATAAACTTTTATTGAATACATATCTTCAAATGAGAAAATAGAAAAACCTAAAGCTATAATTAAAAACATCGATGATATAACAATAAAATTCTTTGTAGAATATTTGTCATATACACTTAAAAGCATTAATATAACACTTGCTGATAAAACTATTAAAATTGGCATTATTAAGATTAATTGATTCATTTCATTGCTCCAATTTTTAAAATGTCATTGATATAATGAGTCACTGTTGGCTCAAATTTATCTATAAATATATCAGGATAAATACCCATTAAGAATACTAAAATAACCCATGGAGTTAAGCCAATAATTTCTTTTATTTTTAAATCTCTCATTTTTAAGCATTCACCATCTCTATTTTGTAAAATAGCTCTTTGAAACATCCACAACATATAAGAAGCTCCAATAATTACTGTAAGAGCTGAAATATAACCTAAAGTATGATTAAATTCATAAATACCAAAGATAATTAGTAATTCAGATACAAATCCATTTGTTCCTGGTAATCCTATATTTGCAAATAACATAATTGCAAATATAACTGTGAATATTGGTGCTGTTTTTGCAATACCACCTAATTGTTTAATAGATTTTGTTCCTGTTTCCTCATGAATAATACCAACAAGTAAAAATAGTGCACCTGTTGCAATTGCATGGGCAATAATTAAATATAATGCACCATTAATTCCATACTCATTCAATGAAAAAATACCAGCAGAAATAAAACTTAAATGTGAGGCAGAAGAGTATGCAAACATTCTTTTTATATCATCTTGCATAAGGGCAGCTATACCAAAGTAAACAAGCCCAAATAAACCAAATATTACAAACCACATAGAAAACTCTACATAAATATCAGGAAAAATAGGAATCATAAATCTTACAATTGCATAAACACCTAATTTTGCCATAATTGATGATAATAAAAATACTGCACCAGTTGGAGCATTTTTATATGTTTCCATAATCCAAGTATGTAAAGGAAAAATTGGAATTTTAATAGCAAATGCTGCAAGAAATGCTAGAAATAGCCAAATATTCTCTTCGTAACTTAATGTTGTTATTTTCATAAGATCATTGTATTGAAATGACCAATAACCATATTCTGAATTAAATGCAACACCAAGATATAAAATAGCTACAAACATTAATAATGAACCTGCCATTGTATAAACAGTAACTTTTATTGTTGTAAATACTTTATTGCCAAAACCATATATACCAATTAATAAAAATACAGGTAAAAGCATTACTTCCCAAAAGAAGTAAAATAGTACAACATCAAGTGCTAAAAGTGAACCTGTAACACCTGTTTGTACTAGAAGTAGATTAATCCAATAACCTTTTGTTCTTCCTTCCCATAAAAGTAAATATGAAGTTGGAATTAAAATGGCAATCATCATTAAAATTGTTAATGAAAAACCATCAACACCAATGTAATAATTGATTCCATAACTACTAATCCATGAGGCATTTGTTACAAACTGCATACCTGCACTTGGTTCAAACTCTAAATATAGCTTTAACACTAAAGCTAAAACAACTGTAGTTGCTAAAAAAGCTATATTTCTAACAGCTTCAACATTTTTAGTTGTAACCATTAATCCAAAGGCTACAACTGCTGGTAAAAATATTATAAAAGATAAAACATCTGCACTCATACTACAATCCTAACAAAATATATAAATATACAAAGATACAACTCATCCCAACTAACATAAATCCTGCATAGAATCTAACATTTGCGTTTTGAATAGTTGCAACTTTTTTTCCAAATGAAACAAACTCATTGCAAACAGTCATAATAAATCCATCAATGATTTTCTCATCAACAACTTTATCAATAAATGTACTTAATTTTTTACTTGCTTGTACAAATATTTTGTCATAGAACTCATCAACAAAGAATTTATTTGCAATAATTCCTTTTTCACTCTCTGGCTTATAAATATCAAATTTTGCATATTTTTTATATGCAACAAAGATACCAGCAACTGCTACAATAATCGAAGCTGCCATTAATATGTACTCAGTTGAGTGAGACATATGAATTACATTTGAATTTAATTGAACAAGCCATGCATCAACCATTGTTTCTCCACCAAAAATTGCGGGATAGTTTAAAAAACCTGCTGCAATTGCACCAATAGATAATACTAAAAGTGGGAATGTAATTGTTTTAGATGTATAAATATGTTGTGAAACATTTTTTGTAGGAGCCACAAAAATGATAAAATATAATCTAAACATATAAAATGCAGTTAAAAATGCGGTAAACATTCCAATTCCCCAAAGTAAATACTCACCTTCTTGAAAAGCTGCTGCTAATATTGCATCTTTTGAAAAGAAACCTGAAAATGGAGGAATACCAGAAATTGCAATTACACCAACTAAGAATGTAAAATGAATAATTGGTAATTGAGCTCTGTGTTGTGCAATTTTAAAGATATTTTGTTCATGATGAAGTGCAATAATAATACCACCAGCACCCATAAATAGCATAGCTTTAAAAAATGCATGTGTAAATACATGAAATAGCCCTGAACTATAAAAACCAAGACCAACCGCAATAAACATATATCCTAATTGAGACATAGTAGAGTATGCAAGTATTTTTTTAATATCTTGTTGTTTTGTTGCAATTATAGCTGCAAATAAAGCAGAAAATGCACCAATATAAGCAATAAACAGACCAATGTTTTCAATTCCACTATATAAAAAGTGAAATCTTGCAACCATATAAACACCAGCTGTTACCATTGTTGCTGCATGAATAAGTGCTGAAATTGGTGTTGGTCCTGCCATTGCATCAGGAAGCCATACATATAATGGAATTTGTGCTGATTTTCCCATTGCTCCAACAAATAGTAAGAAACCAGATAGTATTAATAATTCACTTGAAGCATTTGATATATTTGCTTCTATTGTAGAAAAGCTAAGTGAATCTGCACCTACTGCAAAAAATAGTGTAACAACTCCTAATAAAAATCCAAAATCTCCGACTCTATTTGCTATAAAAGCTTTATTACCTGCAATAACATTCTCTTTATCACCATAGTAAAAAGCAATAAGTAAGTAAGAACAAACTCCAACACCTTCCCAACCAATAAATAAAATAACAGGATTATCTGCTAATACTAAGATTAACATTGATGCTAAAAATAAGTTAAAATAAGCAAAAAACTTTCCAAATGCATCATCACCTTTCATATATCCAATTGCATAAATATGAATTAGCCAACCAACAAATGTAACAAACATTGACATAAAAATTGCAAGGTTATCTCCAAGAAAGCTCATTTGGATTGTTAAATCACCAATTGAAATCCAAGTGAATAAATTTTGAGTGAAAATTACACCTTCTTCTTTCATCTGTAAAAATAGATAAAGTGTAATTAAAAATGCAATTAAAGGTGTTCCTGTACCAATAATAGAAAATATTTTATCAGAAATTTTTTGCTTTTTTATATGATAAAAATAAAATCCTGCATTTAATATAGCACCTAATAAAGGAGCTAAAATTATCCAAACTAATAAAGGAGTATTCATGATTTTTCTCCTTGTGTTAGTGTAGTAAATACATCTGTATCTAATGATTTTTTTGATCTAAATAATAAAATAATTACTGATAAGAAAATTGCAGCTTCAGCAGCAGCTATCGCAATTATTAGTACTGTCATTACTTGTGCATCTAAATTAAAATGATATCTAGCAAATGTAACTAAAAATAGTGTAATACCATTTAGCATTAGCTCTATTGACATATAAATTACAAAGATATTTTTTCTTGCAATAACCCCAATAACACCTATTGAAAATAGCATCATTGAAACAAATGCATATGATGATAAACTTATCATTATTGTTCTCCTTTATTTTCTTTAGGTTTTCTTTTTTTCGCAAGAACAATTGAACCTACTAGCGCAACTAATAATAGTATTGATATAAGCTCAAATGATACTAACCAATTATTATAAAGTGCCATACCAACAGGTTTTATATCTCCAAAGTTACCATCTACTATATTTAAATCTTTTTCAGGCAGATTTGATACTGCTTTTAAAACTAAAATATTTAAAGGTAAAACTAATAATATTCCTAAAGCTACCAATGAATATTTCTTTGGTTCTTTTGGTAAATCTTCTTCTTTAATATTAAGAAACATTAAAATAAAAAGAATTAGAGTCATTATTGCCCCAGCATAAACAATTATTTGAACCATAAATAAGAAGCTTGCGCTTAATAGGGCAAATAATCCACCAATTGATAGCATAGTTATCAATAGTCCTAATGCACTATAGATTGGACTTTTACTTAGTATCATTACAATTGCACCCGCTATTGCAAATATACTTAGGGCTACGAAAACTATATCAGTCATCATTTAAATCCTTTGAACGTTCATTTGACATTAAGTAGTCTTTATCAACTACAAATTCTTCTCTTGTTGAACCTGTAAATGAAAAGATTCCTGTGTCCATTCTAATTGCATCACAAGGACAAGCTTCAACACAATACCCGCAATAAACACACTCTAAAAGGTCAATTTTGAACTGTTTTGGTCTCTTTTCAGCAACTCCATCAAATCTTTCTTGGGCATCTATAAATATACAATCAGCAGGACAAGCTGTTGCACACATATAACATGCAACACATTTTTCACTTCCATCATCCCATTTTGTAAGTCTATGTACACCTCTGTATCTCTCACTTAAGTCATCAGGCTGTACTTCTGGGTATGACATTGTTCTAAGATTTGATGTATCTTTTAAATTCTTAACAAAGTGCTTAAAAGTTGTCTTCATTCCACCTGCAATAGCTGGTAGATAAAGTTTGTCTTTTAGTGACTTTCCATGTCTTGGTACTATTTTAATTCCCATATTAACTTCCTGTAACTACAATATATGTTGCTGTTATTACAATATTTAATAATGATAAAGGTAATAACACTTTCCAACCTAACATTTGAAGTTGGTCGTATCTAAATCTTAACAGTGTCCATCTAATCCAGATAAAAACTAAAGCAACAAGAAAAAACTTAATAATAAAAGTTAAAACTTGAAGTACTGCAACTGTAATTGCTACACCATTTTGACTTAATCCAGTTGATAAAAACCAAGCAAATAAAGCAATAGTAAGAATACCAATTGTCCAAAATACTTTATTTAAAATTCCAGTCTCTTTTGCTCTTATATCACTTGCATCTTCCCAGTTATTATTTTTTTTCATCCAAGAAGTTAAAATAAATATTTTTATAGGAACTAATATCATGATAGCAATCATTACATAATCAATATTACTTTTAAGAGTTTGAGTATCTAGCCATGGAATTTGGTATCCACCAAAAAATAGTGTTACAATAATAGCACTTGCTGCACATAGTGCTGCTAATTCACCAACTTGAAAAAGTCCAAATCTCATAGCTGAATATTCAGTATGATAACCTGCAACAATTTCAGATTCACCTTCTGCTAAATCAAAAGGAGCTCTATTAGCTTCTGCAAATGCAGTAACGATAAAAATAAGTGCTGCTAAAGGTTGTAAAAAAACACCCCATGCAGGAATAAAACCAAATAATAGTTCTCCTTGTGCTACAACCATATCTCCTAAATGAATTGAACCATATGTTAATATCATAGAAATAACTGATAATGCCATAGCCGCTTCATATGATATAACTTGTGCTGTTGCTCGAATAGAACTTAAAATACCATATTTACTTCCAGATGAATATCCACCTAAAATAATTCCATAAGTTGATAAACCAGCAAATGCTAAAAACCACATAATACCAAGTCCCATAGGCAATGCTTGCATCATATGTGATTGATTGTCGATTATTAAATCATCTGCAAAAGGTATAACACCAAATGTTAAAAATATACAAAAAAATAGTAGCACTGGAGCTAATGTAAAGAAAAATTTATATCTAATATGACTAGGCATAAAATCTTCTTTAAATACTAATTTTAACATATCTGCTATACTTTGTATAAGTCCACCAAGTCTAATTGGGCCAATATTACATCTATTTGGACCAGCTCTATCTTGAATAAAACCTGCAACTCTTCTTTCCCACCATACTAAAATAGGAGTCATTCCTGTTGCTAAAATCAATGCAATATGAATATTTATAATAATAACTACTAAAGAAACTGTTGTCATATATTTCCTTTTTCAACCATACTTTTCATCTCTTCTATTAAAGAAGTGATAGATAAAGCTGGATTTTCTTTATTCATTTTAGAGATAACTTTTTGTTTTACACCATCACAATTAATATAAGTACCACTTTTTTCATAAAATGATGAAATGGCAATTGCTACATTTGATTTTTTAATTGTCATGCAATTATGTGAGAAACAACTAACTACTTTTTTATTTTCTAATAAGCTTAAATTATCATTGAAAAAGCTACTATCAAATATTACAACTAGTGAAGATTTATCTAAATTTTCTTTAAACTCTTTTTCGTCTTCACTTATTTGATACTCTTTAAATGCAGCTCTATTTGCACTTTTATCATTTTTTTTCAAATAATCATCACCAAATGATTCATCAATATAGTTTGGAGAATATCCAGTTATATTTGCTTTTACCATAGTAGCTAAAGCTTTTATATTTTGTATTTCTTCACAAGAAAGATTTGGTCCTAGTACAAAGAATGCATCTTTATTTGTAGCAATAAGCTTAAACATTGAGGCAATACTATTTTCAACTGTTGATTCTTTTGCATCTACTATTGCATTTGTAAATCTATTTTTATTCTCATTGTGATAAGATAATCTTCCTTCATCACAAATAAAATGACCATTTACTTCTTTATTTACTCTTGGTCTAAATCTGAAAATTTGGTCATCTTTATATTTCTCTTTTCTATGATCAACATGAATATTACATCCTTTTGAACAGCCATTACAAATTGCATTAAAACTTTCAAGAAACCATACTCTTTGTTGGAATCTAAAATCTTTTGATGTTAGTGCTCCAACTGGACATAAATCTACCACATTCATAGCATACGGATTAGAAAGTGGTTTTCCAGGAAATGTTCCAATTACTGAGTGATCAGCTCTGTTTATTACACCTAATTCATTTGTTCCAGTTATATCAGAACAAAATCTTACACATCTTGTACAAAGAACACATCTTTCTTGGTCAAGCATAACATTTGCACCAAGATCAACTCTTTTTCTTGCATGATTTTTACTATCAACATTCACTCTTGAGTCATAGAAACCTGATTCCATATAGTAGTCTTGTAATTTACATTCGCCTGCTTGATCACAAGTAGGACAGTCTATTGGGTGATTTATTAGTTGGAGTTCTAAGATGTCTCTTCTAACTTTTTCTATATTTTCACCCTTTGTTCTTACACTCATACCATCTTTAATAGGTGTATCACATGCAATTTGAGGTCTTTTTTGTCCCTCAATTTCTACCATGCACATTCTACAATTTCCATCTTTCCCTAGTGCTTGGTGATAGCAAAAATGAGGAATATGAATATTCTCATCTAATAAAGTATCAATTAAAAGACTACCTTTAGTAGCTTCTAATTCTTCTCCGTTTACTGATATTTTAACCATTTCACTCATGTTTTGTTATCTCCTTTAGGTAACTATTTTTTAGTTACCTGTATATAATTGTCTTGGTCTAGCTATTTTGTGAGTTGGATCTTGTTTTAACTCAGACCATTGTGAAATCCATCCTGGAATTCTTCCAATAACAAAGATTGGAGTAAACATTGCAACAGGAATTTTAAGTGCAGTTAGTATTACACCTGAATAAAAGTCAATATTTGGATATAAACCTCTATCTTTAAAATAATCATCACTTAATGCTGCTTCTTCAACTGCATGTGCAATATCTAGTAATTTAGAATCAAGATTTAATTCTTCTTTTAATTTATCTTGTAATTTTTTTAGTGTTTCAGCTCTTGGATCTCTGTTTTTATAAACTCTATGTCCAAATCCCATAAGTCTGAATGGATCATTTTTATCTTTTGCTTTTGCAATGTAAGATGGAACATTTTTAACATCACCAATTAATCTTAATTGATCCATAACTTTTTCATTTGCTCCACCATGTGCACTTCCCCATAAAGCAGCAATTCCTGATGAAATAGCAACATAAGGATGAGCTTCTGTTGAACCTACATTTCTAACAGTTGTTGTAGATGCATTTTGTTCATGGTCAGCATGAAGTGTTAAAATTGCATCAAGTGCATCAACTTCAACTTGTTTAATCTCATCATTTTTTCCACCACCAAGGTACTTCATATTTCCACCTGGATAAGCTCTTAACATATATAAAAAGTTTTCTGTGAAATATTTATTTACATCTGGGTAAATTAATGGAGTACCAATAGAGTTTCTATATGCCATAGCAGCAATTGTAGGCATTTTAGCTAAGATTCTTCTTCTCATTGTTTTAAATTCTTCTTCATCTTCTAAATGTAAATGATCTTTATAAAATGCAGATAAAGCAGTAGTTGCAGCTCCCATTGTAGCCATTGGATGAGCACCATCTGGTAAAGCATCAAATAATCTAATAATACCTTCATTTAAAAATGATCTATGTCTAATCTCTAAATCAAAATCTTCTGATTCAGCTTTTGTAGGAAGTCTTCCCATCATAAGTAAATACGATACATCAAGATATGATCTTTTTCCAGCAAGATCAGCAATATCATAGCCTCTATATCTTAATTCAGAGTTCTCACCATCAATGAATGTGATTTTAGATTCACAAGAAGCAGTTGATGTATAACCTGGATCGTAAGTAAACATTCCAGAATCCTTATAGAAACTTCTAATGTCTACAACACTTGGTCCTCTAGTACCATCAATAATATTGTACTCAAAAGACTTTCCACTTCTATTGTCAGTTAATGTCATTGTATTCTTTGCCATAATTTTCTCCTAGGTTTATTTAAATTCTTTTACAAATTCATCTTTAAATTTGATAATTATACTTTTAATAATATCTTTAACTGCAGGTGCAAAAACACATATAGTTTTACCATTCATTGTTTCACATACTTCTAAAATAGTATCTAAATCTTTTTGTGTACCTTCACCAGCTAACACTTTTGCAAGTATTTTGTCAATCCATCCACAGCCCTCTCTACAAGGAGTACATTGCCCACATGATTCATGATGATAAAACTCAATTAAGTTTTTAGCTACATCAACCATACTCATATCTTCATCAATTACAATCATCCCTCCTGTACCAAGTGTTGAACCAATATCCCACATTGATTCATAATCTAATACTGCTTTTTCTACCTCTTGAGCAGTTAAAATAGGGCAAGATGAACCTCCAGGAATTACGGCTTTTAGCTTTTTGCCTTCTTTCATCCCTCCACCAATTTTATTAATCACATCAATCATCTTATTACCAAATGCTAGTTCATAAACACCTGGATTCTTAACAGGTCCACTCATAGCAAATAGCATAGTTCCAGGTGATCTTTCAGTTCCATATGCTGTATAAGATTCATATCCTTTTTCTACAATAAAAGGAACAGTTGCAATAGTTTCTACATTATTTACTGTTGCAGGATTATCAAAAAACCATTCACACTCTTTTTGGTGTGGTTTTAATCTTGGATGTCCACGTTTTCCTTCAAGTGATTCTATTAATGCTGATTTCTCACCACAAATATATGCTCCACCACCTCTATGAACTGTTATGTCCATTCTATAATCATGACCCATAACTTTTTCACCAATGATTCCAGCTTCATATGCTTCTTTGATAGCTTCATTTAATCTATCAATAAACCATTTATATTCACCTCTTACATAAATATATGCATCATGAATATTCATTGCATAAGATGAGCATATTATTCCCTCAATTAAAAGATGCGGATCATATTGAAAAATTTGTCTATCTTTAAATGTTCCTGGTTCAGACTCATCTCCATTAACAATTAAATATGCTGGTCGTGGATCATCTTTTGGCATAAGTTTCCATTTTGGTCCACATGGTGCTCCACCACCACCTTTACCTCTTAAACCTGATTTTGTAACTTCTTCTATTACATCTTCTGGTGCCATTGTAAATAGTTTTTCGATTGAAGAGTATCTTCCATTATCTTTTGCTACTTCTAATTTATGTGAGTTAGGAATATCAAAATTTTTACTTACTACTTTTACTAGCATTTTTGCACTCCTCAATTACATTTTTTAGTGAATCTACACTTTGATTTTCGTGGTATTGTCCATTTAATGCAAACATTGGAGCTCCTCCACATGCACCTAAGCACTCAACCTCACTAAAATGAAATAATCCATCTTCACTTGTTTCTCCTGGATTTATACCAATTGTCTCTTTTATGAATTTTTTAAGTTCAGGAGCACCCATTACCATACATGACAATGTTTTGCATAATTCAATATGATATGTTCCAATAGGTTTTAAATTAAACATTGTATAAAATGTTGCAAATTCATAAACCTCAATAGGAGATTTGTTTAATTTATCAGCAACAAAAATCATTGCATCTGGGCTTACCCAACCTTCTTGTTCTTGAGCTAACCATAAAGCTGGAAGCATCATAGAGTTACTATTTGGGTATTTTTTAATTTGTTCTTGAAACTTTGTTTCATTTTCAGGTGTATATTTAAATTTACTCATTATCTATCAAACTCCCCTGCAATAAAATTCATACTTGCCATTGTAATAACAGCATCTGCTAACATTCCACCCTCAACAATTCTTGCATATGCTCCAAGAGAATAAAAGCTAGGTGGACGACATTTTACTTTATAAGGTGTACCTGTTCCATCACTTGTTACATGAAAGCCTAACTCTCCATTTGCACCCTCAGTATATCCATAGTACTCACCTTTTGGAACTTTAATACCCTCAAAAGTAAGTTTAAACTGATTCATTAATCCTTCAATATTTCCATATACATCTTTTTTATCAGGAAGTAATACTCCTTGATGATCCACATTTAATGGTCCATCTGGAAGCTCTTTCATAGCTTGTTTAATTATTCTCATTGATTGTCTAATCTCTTCAAATTTAACCATTACTCTATCATATACATCACCATGGCTTCCAATTGCTACATCAAAATCAAAATTTTCATAACCATAATAAGGAGCATCTTTTCTTAAATCAAAAGCAACACCTGATGCTCTTAAATTAGGCCCTGTAACTCCTGCACTAATTGCGAACTCATCATTTATTACACCCACATCTTGTGTTCGGTCATGAAAAATTCTATTATGCTCTACTAATGATAAAGCATCATTTATCCCATTTTCTACATCTTTTAATACTTCATTTAAATCTTCTTCAAAACCATCATACAAATCAAATTCTAAACCACCAATTCTTGTGTATGAGTTTGTTAATCTTGCACCTGTTAATTTTGATAATAAGTTATAACTTTTATCTCTTGGTGCGAATAAGTACCAAAAGTTTGTAAGTCCTCCAAGGTCAACCATATTTGCTGCATTACATACTAAATGATCAATTATTCTACTTAATTCACCAATGATAATTCTAATCATTTTTGCACGGGCAGTTATATCAATTCCTAACATATCTTCAATTGCTTTTGAATATCCAATATTATTTAAAATAGCACTACAATAGTTAAGTCTATCAGTATAAGGAATAACTTGTGAATAATTATGTGTCTCACATGATTTCTCAAATCCTCTATGTAAGTATCCAACTTCTGTTACACAAGCCTGAATTGACTCTCCTTCCATTGCTAAAAAGTTTCTAATTGTACCGTGACTTGCTGGGTGAGATGGTCCAACATTTAAAAACATCAAATCTTCATGATCTTCTTTGCTATATCCATAAGATTCAAGTAATGGAATCATTTCATCCATTAAGTCTTCTGTTTGTGTACACAATTGTCTTTTAGTTACTGGATAATCTTTTCTTAAAGGGTGACCTTTAAATTGATGGTGGTTAAGAACTCTTTTTAAGTTTTTATGACCTTTGAAAATTATTCCATATTGATCATATACTTCTCTTTCTCCCCAATCTGCACTATAATACATATCTGAAATAGAATCAACTGTTAAAGTTATATCATCAACAAAAGCTTTTACTGTTATAAATTTTTTAAATGTATGATCTCTTAAAATATATACAATAGCAAATCTACTAGGAGTTACATCTGGATATTCTAAATAATCAATAGCAGTTATATCTAATAAAAGAGGATAGCCATCTTTTTTTAATTTAGAAATTGTATTTCTTATTTCGTTTGCATTAATTAAAAGTTCATTTTTATGCATCTAAAATTCCTTTGTACTCTCTTTTCGCTCTATCTTCAAGCACTGTTTCTCTTTGAGCTTTTTCTTGAACTCTCATTACTGCATCTAATACAGCTTCTGGTCTTGGAGGACAACCTGATACATATTCATCTACAGGAATAATTTCATCAATTCCTTGAACTGTTGTATAATTGTCATAAAAACCACCAGAACATGCACATGCTCCCATAGATATAACCCATTTAGGTTCACACATTTGATCATAGATTTTTTTCAAGATAGGTGCTTGTTTATATGTAATAGTTCCAGCTACTATCATTAAATCTGCTTGTCTTGGAGAAAATCTCACAACTTCTGCACCAAATCTAGAAAGGTCATATTTTGCACCAACTACAGACATAAACTCAATACCACAACATGCAGTACCAAATACCATCGGCCACAAAGAGTATGATCTACCCCAATTTACTGCGTGATCTAACTTTGTTGTGATTATTGAATCTCCAAATGATGACTCTGCTCCTAATCCCATGATAACGCCTTTTTCTTATAAATATAAATTAATCCTGCAAATAGTAATGCCATGAACATAAACATTTCTGCTAGACCTAAAAATCCAAGTTCTCTAATATTTACTGCCCAAGGAAACATGAAAATAATTTCTACATCGAAAATCACAAAAAGAATTGCTACTAAATAGAATTTTATTGAGAATCTAAGATTTGTAGTACCTATTGGGTTTGAAACCCCACTTTCGTATACTGTGTTTTTTTGTTTGTCATCCTTATTATTAGGGCCTAAGTATCTAGTGAGTACAAATACACTCGTTAATACTAATCCCATAATGATAAAGACACTTGACGCTAAAAGTAGTTCTGTTGACATTATACTTCTTCCCATATAGTTTAATTATGTTTGGATTGTACAATATTTTGTAGTAAGTATAAAGGTATTATAAGATTATTTTACACATTCGTCAAAATAGTGAGAAAAAATGTAATACTTTAAAAATAACATTTTTTCTAACTTAAATATGTCAATTAAATTCATTATTTAAATATGAAAGTGATTTAATTAATTCATTTTTACTTAATGCTATATTTAACCTAAAATAGTATTTTCCTTCTTTTCCAAATGTTGAACCATCATTTAATACAAGATTAGCATTATGTAAAAGTCTGTCAAAAATATTTTTGTGAGAATCTTTTATTTTTGAAAAATTCAACCAAAGTAAATATGTAGCTTCTGGTTTATTGAAAGTTATACTGTTATTATTTTCTTTTAAAAAATCATCAACATAATTTATATTGTCTTTTAAGTATTGAAGTAAAAACTCTAGCCACTCTTCACCTTTATTGTATGCTGATATAATTGATTCTAGACCAAATATATTAACAGAACCAATATGATGTTTGTTAATGACACTGTTTAATCTCTTTTTTAAAGTGGAATTTTTACAAATAATATATGAACTATTTAATCCTGCTAGATTAAAAGTTTTACTAGGAGAATTTAATATAACTAGATTATTTAAATATTTATCTTCAAGATGTAAAAAAGAGGTAAATTTTTTAAAGACTAAATCAGAGTGTATTTCATCACTTATTATTGTTATATTATTTTCATAACATATTTTAGCCAATTTTAAAAGTTCTTCTTTGCTCCATACTCTGCCTACTGGATTATGTGGTGAGCATAAAATTAAAAGTTTTGTTTTTGAAGTTATTTTATTTTCTAAATCTTTAAAATCCATAGTGTAATAATCATCAGAATTTTTTAATGGATTTAATATTAGTTTTCTATTATTGTCTTTAACAACAGAGAAAAAAGGAAAATATACTGGTGTTTGAATTATTACTTCATCATTTTCATTACTAAAAGCTTCAATACAAGCACTTAGTGCTGTAACAACGCCACTTGTCAAAAGGATATCATTTTCAGTAAAATTAGATAAATCATGTCTTTTTTTATACCATGAAATTATACTATCATGTACTTTATTACTAACTATTGGATAACCAAGTATCTTTTTGTCAAAAACTTTTTTTAAATCATCTAATATAAACTTTGGTGTTTGAAAGTCCATATCTGCAACCCACATTGGTCTTGCATTTTCTACATCAAAATATTTTTTTAAACCATCATATTTAACACAATCACTATTTTTTCTATTAATATACTCATCAAAATTATAATTTTTCATTTTACCTCTACCATAAACTATTTTTTATAGATATAATGATATAAAAATAAGATTAATTACTAATAAGGTTTTATATGAAAAAAGCAATTGAATTGTTAAAAAAGCATAATTTGTTGAAAATTATTGATGATGAGTTGGATATAAACTTGGAAATTCCGCATGTTGCTTATGTAGAAGTTAAGAAAAAAGATTCAAAAGCTATACTTTTTACAAATCCAGTTGATAAAAAAAATGGAAAAAAATTTGATATTCCTGTTTTAATGAATGTATTTGGTTCGAAAAAAGCTGTTGAACTTTTTATAGGTGATGGAAATAAAATTGGGAAAGAGATAGAGTCTTTATTAAAAATGAAGCCTCCAACAACTTTTAGTGAAAAGCTTTCTACATTTGGAAAACTATTTGCACTTAAAAATACAATTCCTAAGAAAAGTAAAGGTAAAGGGGAGTGTCAAGAAGTTATTAAACTTGGAAGTGATGCAAACTTAAGTGAATTACCAATTTTAACAACTTGGGAACAAGATGGTGGTCCTTTTATTACAATGGGACAAGTTTATACAACTTCTCTAAATGGTGAAATGAAAAACTTAGGAATGTATAGACTTCAAGTTTATGAAGATAATACTTTGGGCTTACATTGGCAAATACATAAAGATTCTAATCATTTTTTTCATGAATATAAAAAAGCAGGTAAAAAAATGCCAGTATCTATTGGAATAGGTGGAGATCCTATGTATATTTGGTGTGGACAAGCACCACTTCCTATTGGTATTTTTGAATTGATGTTATATGGTTTTGTTAAGAATAAAAATGCACAACTTGTAAAATCAATAACAAATGATATTTATGTACCAAGAGATAATGATTTTATAATTGAGGGCTTTGTTGATACAAGTAAACTAAGAATTGAAGGTCCATTTGGTGATCATACTGGATATTATACTTTAGAAGAAGAGTATCCATTTATGGAAGTAACTGCAATAACACATAAAAAAGAGCCAACATATTTAGCAACAGTTGTTGGTAAACCACCTTTAGAAGATAAATATATGGGTTTTGCAACAGAGAGAATTTTCTTGCCATTACTTAAAACAACAGCACCTGATTTAATAGATTATTATATGCCTGAAAATGGTGTTTTCCATAATTTCATTATTGCTAAAATCAAAACTTTATATCCAGGTCATGCAAGTCAAATGATGCATGCATTTTGGGGAGTAGGGCAAATGAGTTTTGTTAAACATGCAATTTTTGTTAATGCTGATGCTCCTGAACTTGAAGATCATGATGCTATAACTAGATATATTCTAAATAGAATTGATATTGATGAAATGTTAATTTCAAAAGGTGTAGTTGATGCACTTGACCATTCAAGTCCAAAATTTGCAATTGGTGGAAAGTTAGGGCTTGATTGTACAAATGAAGAGATTAATGAACTTGGAATTACACTTTTAAGTGACAATGAATTACTTTTAAAAATGCAAGAAATAACAGATGAGGTAAAAGATTTAAAACAGTATTACACAGATACTAAAAATCCAGTAACAGTTATAACTGTAGATAAAAAAAGAAATCAAAAGTATCTATTTGATGATTTAAAACCACTATTTGAAAATATTAAAATATTAATAATAGTTGATGCAAAAAATCAAAATGATGTTAATAATACATATATGTTACTTTGGAGAGTAGTTAATAATATTGATTCTAATAGAGATTTATATATTCAAGATAGTACGATTTGTTTAGATGGTACAAATAAAAATGAGTTAGATAATTTTAAAAGAAGATGGCCTGATGATGTTGATTGTTCAAAAGATGTTTTAGAGTCATTAAAACAAAGAGGAATTATTGATATTGATGAAGAGTTTCAAAGAAAATATCAATTATAATAAATAAGAGTTTTTTGACTCTTATTTATCTATTATTTTAATATCTTTTTTATCTATATGCATAAATGCTTCATCATTAATATTTAAATTTTCAATACTATGAGATTTTACTATCATATCTGTATTATCATAATCAAGTAAATTTAATACAAGTTCATAATACTCTCCACAAAATGAGATATCTAAAATTTTTACTTTACAGTTTGATTTATCTTTTGATATTTTACATTCATCAATTTTTATAATTGCAACTTTATCTTCTTTTATGTTTAATCCAATATCTTTTATATATCTATTTGGAAGTTCATTAACCTCACATAAAAAGTTTGCAACATATAAACTATTTGGGTTTTCAAACATCTTCTTTGCATTATCAAATTGAATAAGTTTCTTATCGTTTATAATTCCTATTTTATCTGATATTGACAATGCTTCTTTTTTATCATGGGTAACAAGAATTGCACTTAAATTCATCTGTTTTATTAAATCTTTTAACCAAATCTTTGTTTTATATCTTAGCATCGCATCTAAGTTTGAAAAAGGCTCATCTAAAAGTAAAATTTTTGGATTATTTGCCATGGCTCTTGCAATAGCTACTCTTTGTTGTTGTCCACCTGATAGTTGGTGTATTTGTTTATATTTATGATCAACAATATTAAATTGTTCTAAAAGTTCATCTACTCTTTTTTCTTTTTTCTTTTTTGATAGTTTATATAAAGCAAATGATATATTTTCATGTACGTTTAAATGTGGAAATAATGCATAATCTTGGAATATATATCCCACCTCTCTATCTTTTTTATAAACTTTTTTAGAAGAAACACACTCATTACCTATACAAATAGTACCCTCATGCTCTTTTTGTAACCCAGCTATTGATCTTAGTATTGTTGTTTTACCACATCCACTTGAACCAAGAAGTGTTACAATTTCTCCTGGTTTAACATCAAATGAGATATTTTCTAAAATTTTTGTATCATTAAATGATATACCAAACTTTTCTATACTTACCATTATTGTGCCTTATTCATATTTTTTGCTAGTAAAATTACTGAAACCATTCCAATCAATATAATAAACATTGATGGAACAGAAGATTCGACTATTTGAGATTGTTGTGTTAATTCAAGAGCTAAAATTGGCAATGTATCATAATTAAAAGGTCTTAAAATCATTGTCAAAGGAAGTTCTTTAATTACTTCAATAAATACTATTATAAATGATGCAAATGCAGAGTTTTTTAATAGTGGAATAAAAATTTTTACAAATGTTGTTTTTTCTCCAACATCTAAAATTTTTGCAGCATCATCATATGTTTGTGGAATTCTACTAAATCCTGCTTCAAAGTTATTTATACTAATTGCTAAGAATCTAACACAATAACCAAAAATAATAGCTATTATTGTGCCACTTATAATAAAAGTAGAAGAGAATAAATCTATAACATATTTATCTAAAATTGAAAAGAAAGATAAAATTCCAACAGCAACAACTGCACCTGGAATTGAGTATCCTAATTTAACAATTTGAGTTAAAGTTGATGACGTTTTATCTTGATGTTTTCTTACATTATATACAAATAACAATGCTAATGCAGTTATTAGTGTAGCACTACTAATTGCAAGAGATAGTGTTTGATAAAGTGTTGTCATAAAATCTTCATCTATTATATCTTCATATGAAATGCTAAACCAAAAGCAAAGTTGAATAAATGGCAATAAAAATCCAAAGAAAAATGGTATAAAACATGCTATAAATGCTAAAAATGATTTAATCCCAGTAAGTTTTTCTTTCTCAATTGGTTTAAAATCTTTTCCTGAACTTTTAAATACTTTGTTTTTTCTTTGAATTCTTTCTAAAATAATTAACAAAAATACAAAGCTCATTAAAATACTTGCAAGTTTTGCTGCATCTTCAACACTTCCCATTCCAAACCAAGTTTTAAAAATACCTGTTACAAATGTATTTACTCCAAAATAATCCATAACACCAAAATCAGCAACTGCTTCCATAACTGCAAGTGTTACTCCCGCTACAATTGCAGGTCTTGAAATTGGTAAAATCACTTTTTTAAATATTTGCCATGAAGAAAGATTGAAAGTTTTTGCTGCTTCAATAATCGAAGCAGATTCAAAACTTAAATATGTTTTACAAATAAGATAGACATATGGATAAAGTACTAATGACATTACTAAAATAGCACCTTCTATTGACATAATATCAAAGAATACTACTTCACTAAGGTCTTTATCTAAAATATCAAGAATAAATGTTGTCACTGTTCCTGTTATATTAAACATTCCTCCATAAATAAATGCAACAATATAAGTAGGAATAGCAAATGGTAAAATTAGACCATAATGAAAAAATTTTGAAAAAGCAAAGTTATAAAGTGATGTTAAATATGCTGTTGTAAAACCAAAAAGTGTTGTTAAAATAGCAACTCCAACCATTATATATAAAGAGTTGAAAATATATGTAAAAAGTAAAGTCTCTTTTAGATGTTGCCAATTATCACTGTGACCTATAAAAAGATAAAGAAAAATAATTATTGCAGGAGCTGAGATAAGTAGCGTTAATATAAAGCTACTTATCTTGATTTTTGAAATCGAATTTTTCAATTAATACTACTTCCAACCAGCTAAATCAAAAGCTTTAACTGCTGCTTTATTATTTTGACCTAATGTATTTATAGAAATATGGTCATCTTCAAATGTTCCCCATGATTTTACTAAATCAGATGCTTCAACACTTTTAAGTACTGGATACTCAAAATTTGCTTTTGAAAATAACTCTTGTGCATCTTTTGAAGCTAAGAACTCAATAAATTTTATTGCATTTTCTTTATTTGGAGCATATTTAGCAACACCTGCACCACTTACATTTATATGTGTTCCACCGTTTTCAAACTTTGGAAAAAATACTTTCACTTTTTTAACTGATTCACTTTGTGATAAATCTTTATTATCAACCATTTTACCAATATAGTATGTATTAACAATTGCTATTGAACCAATTCCACTTGCTATAGCTTTTACTTGGTATCTATCATTTCCTTTTGGAGCTTTTGCCATATTTGCAACAACACCTTTTGCCCATTTAATTGCATACTCTTCTCCATGATGAGCTATCATTGCTGCCATAAGTGATTGGTTATATATATTATTTGAAGATCTAACCATTATCTGACCTTTGAATTTAGGGTCAGCTAAATCTTCATATGTTGTAAGTTTTTTGTCCATTCCTGAACCAATTTTATAAGCTGTAACTCTTGCTCTTTTAGTAAGAGCAAACCATTGATTATCTACATCTCTTAGTTGTTTTGGAATATTTTCCATTAAATAATCAGATTTAATTGATTGTAAAAGATTTTTTGATTTAGCTTGATATAATCTTCCTGCATCAACTGTTATTAAAACATCAGCAGGTGATTTTTTACCTTCACTTTCAATTCTTTTAATTAATGCACTAGCTTTTGCTTTAATTACATTTACTTTAATACCAGTTTTTTCTTCAAACATTTTGAAAAGTTTTTTATCTGTATCGTAATGTCTATGCGAATAAACGTTTACTTCTGAACTTGCAAATACTGATGAAACAAGTATTGCAGTACTTAAAGCCAATTTTTTTAACATCTTTTTCCTTTTTTTGATAATAGTTATTGGAATTATAATTTTTTGAAACTTTTAAGTCACTGAATAATAAGTACTATTATCATTTTAATACTACTTTATTCAGTTTTATTTTTTCTTTGATATAATATGCTTTTATTTAAAGGTTAATTATGATTATATTTGAAGCTACTATAAAAGAGAATGGAATTGGTGGATGGTTTTTAGAATTAAAAGATACAACTTCTCAAAGAGTTGAAAATTGTGAAGATTTAAAAGAGTTTTCTGAAACTATAGAAAAAATGGGCTTAGACTATGGTGGACATGTAGATGAAGTAAAATGGATAGTGGATGAAAATGTTCCTCAAAAACATATAGTTGAAGTAAAAGAGCAAATGGCAAAAATACAAAAGGAATTATTTAATGATTCTAATGATTGATAATTATGATTCTTTTACATATAATATTGTTCAGTATTGCAAAGAGTTAAAAGCAGATTTAAAGATAATAAGAAATGATGAATTAAATATTGAACAAATAAAAGAATTAAATCCAAAAAAGATTATAATCTCTCCAGGGCCAGCTACTCCTGATGATGCGGGAATATGTTTAGATGCCATTAAAGAGTTTGCGGGAAAAATACCAATATTTGGAATATGTTTAGGGCATCAAAGTATAGCTCAAGTTTATGGTGCAAAAGTAATTAAAGCGCCCAATATGATGCATGGAAAAACATCAGTAATAAAAAGATGTTTTGATACACCAATATTTAATAATTTGCCAAATGAATTTACGCAAACTAGATATCACTCTTTAACAGTGGATAAAAATAGTTTAACTGATGATATAATACCAACATCATATAGTTTAGATGATAATGAAATTATGTCATTAGAAATAAAAAATAAAAAAATTTACGGAGTACAATTTCATCCAGAATCTATAATGAGTGAATATGGATATGAGATGATTGAAAACTTTTTGAAACTATGATAAATACAACAAATCAATACAATAAAACTATTTATATTACTCTTGCAATTACGACAATTGTATTGATTTTTGTTTCAAATACTCTTAGTATTTCTTATAAAGAGGCATTGAACTTTTTTGAAAATAATTCTTTATTATCTTTATTAACGAATATATCAACTACAATATTTGGTCAAAATGATATTGCATTAAGATTACCTTTTTTAACTTTTTACTTTCTTAGTGTAATTTTGATATATATTAATACTCGAACATACTTTAAATACCAAAGCGATAGAGCAATATCTACTATTATTTTTATGTTTCTTCCTGGTGTATTAAGTGCTTCTCTTTTAGTCAATAGTGCAATAGTAGTTACTTTTTGTACTCTTTTATATATATATTATTATCAAAAAATGCAAAAACATAATTATGCTTTTTTAATTGCCTTTTTATTTGTTGATAACTCTTTTGCAATATTCTTTTTAGCAATATTCTTTTATTCTTTAAATAAGCGTGATAATGCAATTATATTTATTAGTCTAATTTTATTTGGATTGTCTATGGGAATATATGGTTTTGAAAGTGGAGGAAAGCCTAAAGGATTTTTTGTAGATACCTTTGCAATATATGCATCAATCTTTTCACCTTTGCTTTTTTTATACTTTTTTTATTCAATGTATAGATTAGGAGTAAAAAATCAAAGAACACTTATTTGGTATATAAGCGCAACTGCATTAGTTTTTTCAATTATTTTTTCATTTAGACAAAAAATATATATTGAAGATTATGCCCCATATGTTGTAATTGCTATTCCTTTAATGGTAAAACTATTCTTTCATTCATATAGAGTTAGATTAAAAAAGTTTAGAAAAAAACATTATTATTTTGCACTTTTAGTATTTTTAACACTATTATTGAATATTTTTATTACAATCTTTAATAAACCATTATATATATTTTTAGAAAATCCTAAAAAACACTTTGTATATAAATATCATGTGGTAAAAGAATTAAGTAGTAAACTTAATGACTTAAATATAAATCATATAAAATCAAAAGATGAAGAGTTAATATTAAGACTTAGATTTTATAAAATATATGAAGGTAATAGTTATATTATATCATTAGATAAAATCAAAAACTATAATTTTAAAATACCTATTAAATATTATGGAGTTGAAATAGCAACTGCATATATAGTTAAAGTTGATGAATAAAAAATCATATTCTTTAATAGAATTACTTTTTGTTTTAACTTTAATAAGCATTATAACTGCATCATTTTATTCCAATATCAATTTTGACAAGTTTCAAAGTAATATTGACCTTGCAACAAATAGACTAATCTTATATCTAAAACAAACCAGATACCAAGCCTTAATAGATAACAAAGCAGAACAGAACCAAACGAAATGGCATAAAAAGAGATGGACACTAAAATTTTTTGAGTGTAGAGAAAAAATTGGAGGTCTATATTATGTTATATATAGTGATAAAAATATGATGGGACATCCAAATAAACAAGAAAGTTTAAAAGATCCTTTATCTAATAAATATATATATAGTTCAAATCAATGCTCAGTAGATAATGATACTTCAAAATATGTTTTATTGACAAAAGAATTTGGCATTGAAAAAATTGATGTAAGTTGTAAAATGGATTCTTCATTAGGTAAAATATCTTTTGGTGAAGATGGGTTTGTATATAAAAAGCTTAGTAATAACAAAAATGAACACTACAAATATAAGATTAATAAACCATGTATTATAAAGCTATATGATAAAAATAATAATACAAGAGAAATTGTAATTGAGCATACTACTGGATATATCTATCAAAAACCCCATAAAATATAGAGAAAGCAAAAAATATAGGTAAAACCTCAAAAATTTAAGCCAAAATTAAGACTAAACCCTTGACAAAGGGAAAGAATTTGTCTATAATTCCCGTCCAAATTCGCTGAGGCAAACAAGAGATTGAGAGCTGAAGAAGGGATTGAGTTCTTTAACACAAAGTAAGTTTGTAAGAGAAGTAACTTTTATAAACTGAATATATATATGACAAGAAAAAAAAGAAGAATACAAATTCTTCGTCTATAATATCATACAAAAAAGTATGATAAAACAATGAGTAATTAATTTTGTATAGAAATACATAATTAGTCAGAGAACAAACACTTTATGGAGAGTTTGATCCTGGCTCAGAGTGAACGCTGGCGGCGTGCTTAACACATGCAAGTCGAACGAGAACGGGATTAGCTTGCTAATCTGTCAGCTAAGTGGCGCACGGGTGAGTAATATATAGGTAACGTGCCTTCAAGAGGGGGATAACAGATGGAAACGTCTGCTAAGACCCCATATGCCTTTAATACAAAAGTATGAAAGGGAAATATTTATAGCTTGAAGATCGGCCTGTACAGTATCAGATAGTTGGTGAGGTAATGGCTCACCAAGTCAATGACGCTTAACTGGTTTGAGAGGATGATCAGTCACACTGGAACTGAGACACGGTCCAGACTCCTACGGGAGGCAGCAGTGGGGAATATTGCACAATGGGGGAAACCCTGATGCAGCAACGCCGCGTGGAGGATGACACATTTCGGTGCGTAAACTCCTTTTATATAAGAAGATAATGACGGTATTATATGAATAAGCACCGGCTAACTCCGTGCCAGCAGCCGCGGTAATACGGAGGGTGCAAGCGTTACTCGGAATCACTGGGCGTAAAGAGCGTGTAGGCGGATAGATAAGTCAGAAGTGAAATCCAATAGCTTAACTATTGAACTGCTTTTGAAACTGTCTATCTAGAGTATGGGAGAGGTAGATGGAATTTCTGGTGTAGGGGTAAAATCCGTAGAGATCAGAAGGAATACCGATTGCGAAGGCGATCTACTGGAACATAACTGACGCTGAGACGCGAAAGCGTGGGGAGCAAACAGGATTAGATACCCTGGTAGTCCACGCCCTAAACGATGTACACTAGTTGTTGCTATGCTCGACATAGCAGTAATGCAGTTAACACATTAAGTGTACCGCCTGGGGAGTACGGTCGCAAGATTAAAACTCAAAGGAATAGACGGGGACCCGCACAAGCGGTGGAGCATGTGGTTTAATTCGACGATACGCGAAGAACCTTACCTGGTCTTGACATAGTAAGAACCATTTAGAGATAGATGGGTGTCTGCTTGCAGAAACTTATATACAGGTGCTGCACGGCTGTCGTCAGCTCGTGTCGTGAGATGTTGGGTTAAGTCCCGCAACGAGCGCAACCCTCGTCATTAGTTGCTAACACTTCGGGTGAGAACTCTAATGAGACTGCCTACGCAAGTAGGAGGAAGGTGAGGACGACGTCAAGTCATCATGGCCCTTACGACCAGGGCTACACACGTGCTACAATGGGGTATACAAAGAGCAGCGATACAGTGATGTGGAGCAAATCTAAAAAATACCTCCCAGTTCGGATTGTAGTCTGCAACTCGACTACATGAAGTTGGAATCGCTAGTAATCGTAGATCAGCAATGCTACGGTGAATACGTTCCCGGGTCTTGTACTCACCGCCCGTCACACCATGGGAGTTGATTTCACTCGAAGCGGGGATGCTAAGATAGCTACCCTCCACAGTGGAATTAGCGACTGGGGTGAAGTCGTAACAAGGTAACCGTAGGAGAACCTGCGGTTGGATCACCTCCTTTCAGAGAAAAGATTAAGAGAGTCAAAACTCTTAATCAAAAAGTCAATATATATTCAGTTTATAAAGGTTATTTAAAAGATAGGTGAGAGGGCCTATAGCTCAGCTGGCTAGAGCGCTCGACTGATAATCGTGAGGTCCCAGGTTCAAGTCCTGGTAGGCCCACCATGATTAAATAATCTTAAAAGAAGAGATTAAAAAGTTGGGGAATTAGCTCAGCTGGGAGAGCGCCTGCCTTGCACGCAGGAGGTCAGCGGTTCGATCCCGCTATTCTCCACCAACAAATAAGAAGAAGTTAAATATAAGTTCAATGAAGATTGAATTTATATTTAATTTTTTCAGAGATGAGAAGATTAAAGAGTTATTTAAAAATATAATGTTAAAGTCAAAAATTTTTCTAAGAAAAGAAAGCAATTTCAAGAAAAGAAGAAGAACACAACTATTTTATTAAATTTAATAAGATAGTAGCCAAGGAATAATTATCAAAAAAGGTTAGAGTAAGATCTAATTAAAAAAATAAGCTATTAAGGGCTAATGGTGGATGCCTAGACTGTAAGAGGCGAAGAAGGACGTACTAGACTGCGAAAAGTCACGAGGAGCTGTCAAGAAGCATTGATTCGTGAATATCCGAATGGGACAACCCAGTATATAGAGATATATATTACCCAGCAATGGGGGCTAACGTGGTGAAGTGAAACATCTCAGTAACCATAGGAAGAGAAATCAAAAGAGATTCCCAAAGTAGCGGCGAGCGAAATGGGAGCAGGGCAAACCCTATGCTTGCATAGGGGGTTGAAGGACCATAATATGAGACTAAAGATAATAGTAGAGATATCTGGAAAGGTATAGCAAAGAAGGTGAAACTCCTGTATACAAAATTATCAATAGCTCTAATGGTATCCTGAGTAGGACGGAACACGTGATATTTTGTCTGAATCCGGGGGGACCACCCTCCAACCCTAAATACTACTTACAGATCGATAGTGAACAAGTACCGTGAGGGAAAGGTGAAAAGTACTCCAGCGAGGAGAGTGAAATAGAACCTGAAACCATTAGCTTACAATCATTCAGAGCCCTATGTGAATTTATTCACAGGGTGATGGACTGCCTTTTGCATAATGAGCCTGCGAGTTGTGGTATCTGGCAAGGTTAAGTCAAGTACGAAGCCGTAGCGAAAGCGAGTCTTAAAAGGCGAAATAGTCAGATGCTGCAGACCCGAAACGAAGTGATCTATCCATGGGCAGGTTGAAGCTGGTGTAAGAGCCAGTGGAGGACCGAACCGATGGGCGTTGAAAAGCCCCCGGATGACCTGTGGATAGGGGTGAAAGGCCAATCAAACTTCGTGATAGCTGGTTCTCTCCGAAATATATTTAGGTATAGCCTCTAGTAGTAGCATGTAGGGGTAGAGCACTGAATGGGCTAGGGCTGCTTACCGCGGTACCAAACCCTATCAAACTTCGAATACTACATGTGCAAGCTAGGGAGTCAGGCGTAGGGTGATAAAATCCTATGTCGAGAGGGGAACAACCCAGACTAACAGCTAAGGTCCCAAAGTTACATCTAAGTGGAAAACGATGTGGAGTTACTGTGACAACCAGGAGGTTGGCTTAGAAGCAGCCATCCTTTAAAGAAAGCGTAACAGCTCACTGGTCTAGTGATTCTGCGCGGAAAATATAACGGGGCTAAGATGTACACCGAAGCTTTAGATTCATAATTTATTATGAGTGGTAGGAGAGCGTTCTATTCAGCGTCGAAGCTGTACCGGTAAGGAGCAGTGGAGCGGATAGAAGTGAGCATGCAGGCATGAGTAGCGATAATTAAGGTGAGAATCCTTAACGCCGAAAACCCAAGGTTTCCTACGCGATGCTCGTCATCGTAGGGTTAGTCGGGTCCTAAGTCGAGTCCGAAAGGGGTAGACGATGGAAAATTGGTTAATATTCCAATACCAACAATTAAGCGCGATGTGGGGACGCATAGAGTTAATCGAGCTCACTGATGGAATAGTGGGTCGAAGGACGTAGGTTGATACTTAGGTAAATCCGGGTATCACGAGACCGAGATCTAACAGGCTGAACAATCTCTTCGGAGAGCGTTTAGAATCGATGATACTGTCGTGCCAAGAAAAGCCACTAAGTATATTAATTGTTGCCCGTACCGCAAACCGACACAGGTAGGTGGGATGAGTATTCTAAGGCGCGTGGAAGAACCCTGGTTAAGGAACTCTGCAAACTAGCACCGTATCTTCGGTATAAGGTGTGCCTACTTTGGTATAGAGATTTACTCTCAAAAGCTAAAGAGGTTGCAACAAAGAGTCCCTCCCGACTGTTTACCAAAAACACAGCACTTTGCTAACACGTAAGTGGATGTATAAGGTGTGACGCCTGCCCGGTGCTCGAAGGTTAATTGATGATGTAAGCGTAAGCGAAGCATTTGATCGAAGCCCGAGTAAACGGCGGCCGTAACTATAACGGTCCTAAGGTAGCGAAATTCCTTGTCGGTTAAATACCGACCTGCATGAATGGCGTAACGAGATGGGAGCTGTCTCAACCAGGGATCCAGTGAAATTGTAGTGGAGGTGAAAATTCCTCCTACCCGCGGAAAGACGGAAAGACCCCGTGCACCTTTACTACAGCTTGACACTGTAGCTTGGATATTCATGTGCAGGATAGGTGGGAGGCTTTGATTACTAGACGCAAGTAGAGTATGAGCCACCCTTGAGATACCACCCTTGAATATTTGAGTTACTAACTGCGTACAATAAACTTGTATCAGGACAATGTCTGGTGGGTAGTTTGACTGGGGCGGTCGCCTCCTAAAAAGTAACGGAGGCTTACAAAGGTTAGTTCAAGGCGGATGGAAATCGCCTGATGAGTATAATGGCATAAACTAGCTTGACTGTGAGAGAGACAACTCGAGCAGAGACGAAAGTCGGTCATAGTGATCCGGTGGTTCTGAGTGGAAGGGCCATCGCTCAAAGGATAAAAGGTACGCCGGGGATAACAGGCTGATCTCCCCCAAGAGCTCACATCGACGGGGAGGTTTGGCACCTCGATGTCGGCTCATCGCATCCTGGGGCTGGAGCAGGTCCCAAGGGTATGGCTGTTCGCCATTTAAAGCGGTACGCGAGCTGGGTTCAGAACGTCGTGAGACAGTTCGGTCCCTATCTTCCGTGGGCGTAGGAAAGTTGAGAAGATTTGTCCCTAGTACGAGAGGACCGGGATGAACGTACCACTGGTGTACCAATTGTTCTGCCAAGAGCATCGTTGGGTAGCTACGTACGGATGAGATAAGAGCTGAAAGCATCTAAGCTCGAAGCCAACTTCAAGATGAACTTTCCCTGAAGATCCCAGTAAGACTAACTGGTTGATAGGCTAGATGTGTAAGCATAGAAATATGTTTAGCTGACTAGTACTAATAGATCGTTCGGCTTATTATTATACTTGGTTTACTATCTTATTAAGTTTACTAAAGTTGTGTTCAAAGAGACTTTAACATTAATATACTCAAAATATGAGTATAGAGTGAATAATAAAATTCATTGTATACTCATATTGCTGGTGGATATAGCGAAGTGGAAATACCCAGATCCATACCGAACCTGGAAGTCAAGCACTTCTGCGCTGATAATACTGCACCTTTCAGGTGTGGAAACGTAGGCCTCTGCCAGCTCTTGAGTTTTTTTAAGCCCTTATCTATTTTAACTTTTTTACAGTTATCTTAGTTATGGGCTTTTTTTTTTGCCTTCGTTTTTGCCTTTTTTATCCTATATTTTTTACCTTCTTATTTTATTGTCTATTTTCTTTTTAAATATATTATTAATATACTTGCTAATATTCCTGTCATTATTAAAATAGATATTACAAAGTAAGTTCCATTTTCAAATTTTGTAAAAGGTAAAGACGTAGTATTCATGCCAAAGAATCCTACAATAAGATTTAATGGTAAAAAAATACCTGATAGAAGTGTTAGTACATAAACTATTTTGTTCATTTGTTCACTTGTTTTACTTTGATGAAAATTATATAATACATCAAGTTTTTCAAGACATAATCCAGTAGTTCTATAGCTTCTTTGTAGATGTTCTTGTATATTAGCAAAATTACGTTCTAAATAATCTTTTTCATTTTTATAAGTATCTATTAGGTTTTCTAAAGCTTCATTTGCTTTGTAAAGTATTCTATTTACTCTTATTAGTTCATTTTTGTATTCATACCAAGTTTTATTAAAAGTATCTTGCTTTTTATTCTCATAAACACTTTCTTCCAAGTCTAAAACTTTTGAGTAGTAATCATTAGTTAATTTCATTGTTGATTTTATTGACTTGTCTAAGTATAAATAAAATTCTTTAATACTATTTAATGAAATGATTTGTTTGTTTTGATTATCAAAATAAGCATATTCTTCATTTGTAATTATAAATGAATAGTTTAGAAATTCAAGTTTATTATTTAAAAAAGAGGGCAGTCTTAAAATAAATAAATCATAGTTTTTATCAGTATAGAAAATTGAAGGATGCAATGAGTTTTCTAAATCTTCTTGATGTAAAGAATCAATATCTTTAATTTTCATTGCAAGCCTTCAATATTAGTATATATTATAATTAGTTTTTATCTTCTTTAATTTCAATAGAAATAATTTTATCATCTTGAGAAATATTATCAAGTGTTTCAAAACTTGATTCATCATTATCTTCAATTTCTCCAAACACTGTATGAACACCATTTAAATGAGGACAACTATCAAAACAAATAAAGAATTGACTTCCTCCAGTATTTGCTCCTGCGTGAGCCATAGATAAACTTCCTTTTTTATGAACTTGTTTATCTGCATTTGTTTCACAAGCAATAGCCCAATCTGGTCCACCAGTTCCTGTTCCATTTGGACAACCACCTTGTGCCATAAATCCTTTTATTACTCTATGAAAAGTTAGGTTGTTATAAAAATCATCTTTTGCAAGTGTTGCAAAGTTTGCAACTGTATTTGGTGTCTCTTGATTAAATAGTTTAAGCCAAATAGTTCCTTTTTCTGTAGAGATTTTAGCATATTTGAAACTATCCATTTCTTCTTGTGAATAGTTATACTCTTTTAGTTCTTTTGAAAAACCAAACATATATTTCCTTTAAGTTATTATTTTAGTAATTAAACAAGGAATTATATCTATTTATTTTTAAAGTTCAATAACTAAATTATTCGTTATCTTTTTTTAAATAGTTGAGGCTTACCATATTATTAATAATTTCTTTAAAAACAGGAACAGCTGATTGAGCTGCATAATAATAGTACCAATATCTACCTCTTGAATTTGGCCTAAAAACTGTAACTCCAATTGTATAAGAGTTTTTTTTATCATTTACAAAACCAAAAAAAGATGAGATATACTCCCTTTGATAATTTCCTTGTCTTGCTACTTTTGCAGTTCCTGTTTTCCCTCCAATTTCAAGACCTTCTATTTGTGCGCTTCTTCCTGTACCATGTGTCACGGTTTTAACAAGCATTCTTTTTACTTCTCTTGCTGCTTCTTTTGAAACCACTTTTTCTTTTAATATATCATCAGGTTTGTATTTACCTGAATCCATTTCTAAGTATGAAACAATTCTTGGAGTTATACTGTATCCATCATTGTTAAAAACAGTAAATGCTTTCATGATTTGCATAAAAGTAGAAGTCATACCTTGTCCATAAGATACTGTTGCTTTATAAGCATTGTCTTTATCTTTATCTTCGCCTGCTGCTAGTTTATACACAGGAGGCATTTTACCAACTTTTTCATATGGAAGATCAATACCTGTTTTTCTTGTAAATCCAAATCTTTTATATCCTTCATATATTTCTGCACCTTTTAATCTTTGTGCTAATTGTAAAGTACCAATATTTGATGAAAATATAAAAATATCATCTAATGTTAAATAATGTTTTTTAAATCTATGATCATCTTTGATATAAAATCTATCAATTTTGTATCTTCCTTTTCTGTACTCACCTTTTGAGTTTGCTTTTCCTTCATTATATGCAAAAAACAGTTCATCTTTTTTAACTCTATTTTTATCTAATACTAAAGCAATTGCCATAGGTTTAATAACAGAACCTGGTTCAAATTGATATTCTATTGCATTTACATTTAATGATGGAATATCTTCTTGTTTTATACTTTCAGGATTAAATCTATTTGATGATGCAAGTGAAAGTACTTCGCCTGTTTTATTATTCATTATTGAAACTACTATTTCTTGTGCAGTTAATTTCTTTTTGTGTCTATCAAGTATCATTTCAATATTTTTTTGAAGTTTTAAAGGAATGTTTAAAACTAGTTTTGCTCCATCTTCTCTTTTTTTTATAATTGAGTCTTTGTTAAATGATATATATGAAAGAACATCACGATTACCTTTTAAAATACCATCTTCTGTTTTGTTTAAAATGGTATTGTATTTTTTTTCTAAACCTTTAATTCCTTTAACTTTTGTTTTTGCATCATCTGTTTCAAATTTTGTTATATATCCTACAACTGGTGTTAGAGTATTTTTATATGAATAAATTCTTTTTTCACCACTTTCTATAATACTCAAGCCTCTTAAAATTCTTCCTCCATCAATTTTTATTGCTTTAAAAACTTTTAATCTTCTAAGTTTAAAACCTAACTCTTTTAGGTTTTTTGCTGTTCTTGCATCAATATTATATGATAAAACTAAATTTCCTGGTTTGTACTTTATAGATCTATCAACTTTTCTTTTTAATTTAGAATAAGAAATATCGCTATAAATAGAGAATAGTTTTAAAAATAACTCTTTTTTATCAAGATCTATAAATCTTGTATCAATTGATGCTTTATACAATTTTTTAGATGAAGCAATTTTAAAATTATCAGCACTTACTATATCTCCTCTTACTGCTAACTCTTTTTTTGAACTTTGTAAAGAAGGCAATCTTCTTTTATCTGTTATTGTGTTAGCTACAGAGAATACTAAAATTATTAGAAATAATAAGATTAATAAAAATAAAATTACAATTTTTTTTGTTTTATTAATATTTTCGATTTTTTTTGAAGTCATATTTATCCATTATATATTATAATAGGGGATGAATTTTAGCACAAATAAGATTAAACCCAAAAAACAAAGTACAAATATTCAACCAGATTATATACTTTTCTTACTAGTATCTATTTTGATTATATTAAGTATCATATTTTCATACTCTTTAACTATTTATACAGTTGAATATTTTGGATATAACCAATTTCACTTTTTTCTAAGGCAGTTACTTGTTGGAACACTTTCAATTTTTGTAATGTGGACACTCTCTTTGATACATCCAGATAAAATTGTTGGAATTGTTGGGATGTCTTTATTTATTATATTTTTTTTACTAATGGCTGTTATGCCCTTTCTTCCCTCAAGTTTAGTAACAGAAAGTGGAGGAGCTAATAGATGGATTAGACTTCCTGGTGTCTCTTTATCTCCTGTGGAGTTTTTTAAAGTTGGATTTATTTATTTTTTATCATGGTCTTTTCATAGGCGTGTTATGGTAATGCCAAAAAAAATGACTTTAAAAGATGAACTTTTTTTATTGGCTCCATATTTTGGAGCTTTTTTACTTGTGGTTTTTATTGTTGCCTTTTTACAAAAAGATTTAGGACAAGTTGTACTTTTAGGTTTAATATTAATTGTACTTTTAGTATTTGCAAATAGAAGTTTTAAAGTTTTTTTATCTTTAGGTGCTAGTGCTTTAGTAGCTTTTATTTTATTAATAGTATCAGCTCCCCATAGAATTAATAGAATTTATTCATGGTGGGCTATGAATCAAGATGGAATATTAGCAATTATGCCCCATTGGGTTGATAATTATTTAAGAATAGATGAATTACCAGAACCTTACCAAGTTTCACACTCTTTAAATGCTATACATAATGGAGGTTTTTTTGGTCAAGGTATATCATTAGGAGATATTAAATTAGGGTTTTTATCAGAAGTTCACACAGACTTTGTTTTAGCTGGCATTATGGAAGAAATAGGTTTAATAGGATTGTTATTTATTATAATAATTCTTTTTTCTATTGTATGGAGAATATTTATAATTAGTAGAAGAGTAGATAACCCAATTTATCATCTGTTTTCATTGGCTATTGCACTTATGATAGTAATTGCTTTTTTGATTAATTCATATGGTATTTCAGGAATAATTCCAATTAAAGGTATAGCAGTACCATTTTTGAGTTATGGAGGTTCCTCAATGCTTTCCATGGCAATATCAATAGGTTTAGTTTTATCAATTAGTAGAACAGTAAAAAAGGAGAGAAAAAGTAAATGAAAGGAACAGTAGTAATAACAGGTGGAGGAACAGGGGGACATCTAAAAGTTGCTAAAGCATTTGTTGATGAGTTTCATAAAAGAGGCATATCTCCAATATTTATTGGATCTACAACAGGTCAAGATGAACAATGGTTTAAAAATGAAAGAAAAGTAAAAAAAGCATTTTTTCTAGATACAAAAGGTGTCGTAGATAAAAATCTTATAGGAAAATCAAAAGCAATCTTTCAAATAGTAAAAGAAGTAAATCATTGTTTAAATATTTTTGATAAAACAGAAGTAAAAACTGTAATTTCTGTTGGAGGTTTTTCAGCAGCACCTGCGACGTTTGCTTCTATATTATCTTTTGCTTGTAAACTTTACATACATGAACAGAATTCTAAAATGGGTAAATTAAATGAAATAACAAGTAGATTTGCAACAGAAATTTTCTCTTCATATCTTGATGATTCAAAGATTAAAGATTATCCAGTATCAAGTGAATTTTTTGATAATGCAAGAGTTAGACATGAAATTGAAACAATTATATTTTTAGGTGGTTCACAAGGTGCAAGAGCAATAAATGATTTTGCTTTAAGTGTTGCTTTAAAATTAGATGAATTAGGTATTAAAATCATTCATCAAACAGGTAAAGCAGATTTCCAAAGAGTAAAAAGCAAATATGATGAACTAAATCTTGATGTTGATGTTTTTGATTTTACTGATGATATCTCAAAAAAAATGAGTTTAGCAGATTTTGCAATAAGTAGAAGTGGAGCATCTACTCTTTGGGAACTTGCAGCAAATTCATTACCCACTTTATTTGTTCCTTATCCATATGCTGCAAAAGATCACCAATATTATAATGCAAAGTTTTTAAAAGATAAAAAGTTATGTTTTGTTTGTAGAGAAAGGAATTTAAAGCCTGAAGTAATTGATAAAATTTTAAAAGCAGATATTAAATCAATGAGTAAAGGATTAATTGATTCAATAGGCTATAACGCCATTGAATCAATAGTTGATGTTATTATTGAGAATAACCAAAAGTAGTATTCCAAAAGCAATTCTATAAATACCAAAACTTACAAAGGTAAAGTTTTCTAAGAATTTTATAAATAGTTTTATTGTTAAAAAAGCAACAAAAAAAGCAACTACAAAGCCTACTATTAGGTTTAATAAGTTTGAACTTTGTAGTAGTTGTTCATGATGTTTTAATAAGTCATATGCAGTTGTTGCACACATGACAGGAAAAGCAAGTAAAAAAGAAAATTCTGCACTTGCTTTTCTATTTAGTCCTACAAGCATAGCACCTATTATACTTGCTCCTGCTCTACTTGTACCAGGGATTAATGCAAAAATTTGAGCAATTCCTATATAAAAAGCTTGCTTAAAAGATACGTCTTCAACATCAGAAACTGTATGCTTACTTTCATCATAAAATCTTTCAACAATTAAAAATATAATTCCACCTACAATAAACATATAAGCAACAATTTCAATTGTAAACATTGCTTTTACATAAGAAGAGAATAAAAACCCAATTGCAGCAATTGGAAGGAATGCAATAAATATTTTAGTCCATAGATTTATATGTTTTGTATTGAATTTATCTGGATAGTTTAATATAACTGCTAATATAGCAGCAAATTGTATTATTACTTCATATGCTTTATTTATACTATTTTGTTCTAAGTTTAAAAATTCACTTGCAACTATTAAGTGACCTGTTGAAGAAATTGGTAAGAACTCTGTAATTCCTTCTATAATACCTAAGATAATCGAATCAAAAATTGTCATTATTTAATACCTTGTTCTTTTGTTAATTTAAAAAATAGTTTTAATGCACGTTTCTCTTTTATTCCAATATTATAATCTATTTTTGTTAAATATTCTAAGATATTCTTTCTTGAAATTCCAGAACGTTTTTCATATTTTTCTAAAATATATTGAGGGATTTTAGTATGTCTTTTATTGAAATTTTTCATGGTTTTTTTTAATAATTTAGCATTTTTGTTATACGATAATCTTGCAAAAACAAAAGGAAGATTATACTTATCTTGCCATGCTTTTGCTAAGTCAATAAAACCTGATTTGTCATTTTCATGGAAAAATTTCAATGCTTTATCTCCAATAATTACTTGTCCATTCAAATTTAATACTTTTGCAAGTGCATTTGATGTATCACTTTGAAAATCTTTTGAATAAACACCTGGTACTAATAATACTGATGTAACTTCATTTCTTGCAATAATTCCATAATCTAAAGATTTTTCACCTCTTGAAGCAATTGAAGAGATAAATGCAGATTCAACTGATCTTTTTTTAAATTTTTTATTTATTGCAGAGGGATAAGATTTTTTGTATTCTATAATTGCTTTTAATTGATTTGATTTTATATTTTTTTTCATATATACAGTTACAGGTAATAAATTAATAAAATCTATCTTTGCGAACTTCATTTTCTTTTCCTAAAAATTAAATTATTTTAGATATAATATTAAAAAATTGGTAAATAAGGGGTTAAAATGGTTGAAGTAGAATTCTTAGGACCTATAAATAAAGAAAAAATAAATTTAGATATTTCAAATTTATCACAATTAAGTGAAATATTAAAAGATGATGAAAAAATTAGCTTATGGCTAGAAAAATGTGCAGTTGCTGTAAATGATACACTTGTTTCTTCAAAAGATATGACTTTGAATGATGGAGATAAAATCTCTTTATTACCTCCTGTATGTGGTGGGTGAGAAATGCAGAATTTGCAATTATTTGAGGGTAGTTTACCTGTTGAAAGTATAACAAATTCTTGGTACGATGAATTTAGAAACTCTAATTATGGAGCGATTATTACTTTTGTAGGTGTAGTAAGAGATGAAGATAATATTGAAGGTTTGTCTTTTGATATTTATGAACCAATCTTAAAATCATGGTTTGATTCATGGCAGAAAAAAGCAAGTGAAAAAAATGCAATAGTTCTTATGGCACATAGCAAGGGTGATGTTTTAAATCATACTAGTTCATATATTGCTGCTGTATGTTCTCCAAAAAGAAGAGTAGCTCTTGAAATGATTGATGAATTTGTTGAGGATTTTAAAGCAAATGCTCCTATTTGGAAATATGACATAAAAGATGGAAAAAGAGTTTATGCAGAAGATAGAAGTACTCCAATAGATGGTGCTGGTTTGTTGAATTAATTATGAAAAGAATCTTAATTATTGAAGATAGCAAATCAGTTGCAAGTAGTTTAAGTCTTATGATAAAAGAACAGTTTGGATATAAAACTGTTCTTGGTTCATCTGTAAAAGAGTGTGCAAAAATTTTACTTGAGTATAAAGGGAAATTTGATGTTGCTTTATTAGATTTAGGTTTACCAGATAGTGAAAATGGTGAAATTGTAGATTTTGTAGCAAAGTTTAATATCCCTATAATTATTCTTACAGGTTCTACACTTGTAGAAGATGAAATAAAAAATAGAAGTAAGAATATTGTTGATTATGTGGTAAAAGATGGAATGTACTCTTTTAAATATGCACTGTCAGTTATAAATAGAGTTATTAAAAATGAAAAAGCTAAAGTATTACTAGTGGATGATTCTAATACTTTTTTAGAAACAACAAAATCATTAATTGAAAAATATAGATTAAATGTTTTTACTGCTACTAATGGTTTAGAAGCACTAGAAATACTTGAAGAGAATAGAGATATTAAACTTTTACTTACTGATTATTTAATGCCATATATGAATGGTTTAGATTTAGTAAGACACATTAGAAAAAAATATAATAAAGATGAGTTGTCAATTATTGTTACATCCGCAGTAAAGGATAAAAATACTGCTTCAAAATTTTTAAAGTATGGAGCAAATGATTTTTTATATAAAGGCTTTACTCAAGAAGAACTTTTTGTAAGACTTGGAGCTAACTTAGAACTTATTGAACTTTTTGATGAATTAAGAAATAGGGCAAATAAAGATTTTTTAACAAATATGTATAATAGAAGATATCTTTTTAGTAAAGGATTAACTCTTTATGAAAAAGCTAAAGAGAAAAAAGAGAAACTTGCTATTGCATTATTAGATATTGATAAATTTAAATATATAAATGATACATATGGACATGATATAGGTGACATAGCAATAAAAGAAGTTTCAAAAATTTTAAATCAATTTTTATACAATAATGAAATGTTAGTTAGATTAGGTGGAGAAGAGTTTTGTATCTTATTTCATAAAACTGATGAAGAAGAGATATTATCAAAGCTTGAATTGATAAAAGATGAGTTTGAAAATCATACTATAGATTTAGGAATACATAAATTAACATTTACTGTATCAATTGGTTGTAGTTTTACTTTATGTAATTCTTTAGATGAAATGTTGCAAAATGCTGATAAAGAATTATATAAAGCAAAAGATGCAGGAAGAAATCAAATAAGGTATAGAAAATGAGAGTAGATTTACATAATCATACTATTTTATGTAATCATGCACAAGGAAGTGTAGAAGATTTTATAAAAAGAGCAATAGAATTAAAAATTGATTACTATGGTTTTACAGAACATGCTCCTATGAATTTTGATGAAAAGTATAGAATGAAACTTACTGAAAAAGAGTTTTATGAAACAACAATTAAATATTATAAAGAAAAATATATTAATGATATTAATATACTTCTTGGATATGAAGTTGACTTCATGCAAAGTATTCCTATTCTTGATGAAATATTAAGTTCAAAAGTTGATTATCTTATAGGTTCTGTACATTTCTTAGAATCAAAAAATGAAAATACACCTTGGGGATTTGATAATCCAGAGTTTATAGGAAAATATAAAAATAAAGATATTGATTTAATATGGATTGATTATTTTGAAGCAATAAGATTATTGGCTAAAACAGGTCATTTTGATATTGTTGGACATTTAGATTTGATTAAGGTATTTAAGTTTTTACCAACAAAAGATATAAAATTAATAGCATTAGAAGCATTAAAACAAATCAAGAAATCAAATATGACAATAGAGATAAATGCAGCAGGTTTTAGAAAACCAATTAAAGAACAATATCCATGTGTGGAGTTACTTCAATTAGCTTATGAATTAGATATTGATATTACTTTTAGTTCAGATGCACATGCAGTTGATCAAATTGGATATGCTTATGATGAGGTAGTCTTGCTTGCAAAAAGTATTGGATACACTAAATGTACAGTTTTTAGGCAAAGAGAAAAATTATTTGTAGATTTTTAAGGGTTTAAAAAATATCAAACTGTATAAAAAATATACAATTAATTTATTTTCTTTTTTCTTTATTTTGATACAATGAATATAATAATAATTAAGGAGCTATAAACATGGGTAAGTTTGTAAACAATACAGAAGAATTTTTTGATTTTTGTAAAGAAAATGAAGTAGAATTTGTTGATTTTAGATTTTCAGACATGAAAGGTATGTGGCATCACCTTACATATATGATGGATGCAGTAACAGCAGAACAATTAGAAAGTGGAATGCCTTTTGATGGTTCATCAGTTGATGCATGGCAACCAATTAATAAATCAGATATGATTTTAAAGCCAGATGTAGATACTGCATTTTTAGATCCATTTACAGCAGATCCAACAATTATTGTAATTTGTGATGTTTATGATATTTATAAAAGCCAAATGTATGAAAAATGTCCAAGATCTATTGCTAAAAAAGCATTAACTCATCTAAGTGAGTCAGGTGCTGGTGATGTAGCTTACTTTGGACCAGAAAATGAATTCTTTGTATTTGATGATGTAAAAATTAGAGATGACATTAATGAATCTTATTATAGAGTTGATACAGAAGAGGGATGTTGGTCTGATGATACAGATTACGAAGTAGGAAACACAGGTCATAGACCAAGAACAAAAGGTGGATATTTCCCAGTTCAACCAACTGATTCTATGGTTGATTTAAGAGCTGAAATGATGCAAGTATTAAAGCAAGTTGGACTTGAAGTAGTACTTGGACACCATGAAGTTGCACAAGGTCAAGGTGAAATTGGAATTGTATTTGGAGATTTAATTGAAGCAGCAGATAATGTACAAAAGTATAAATATGTTGTAAAAATGGTAGCACATTTAAATGGTAAATCTGCAACATTTATGCCAAAACCATTATTTGGTGATAATGGAAATGGAATGCATGTTCATCAATCAATTTGGAAAGATGGGAAAAACTTATTTTACAAAGAGGGTGAGTATGGTAACCTTTCAGAAATGGCTAGACATTATGTTGGGGGAATTTTTAAACATGCAAGAGCAGTTGCAGCATTTACAAACCCATCAACAAACTCTTACAAAAGATTAGTTCCAGGATTTGAAGCACCATCAATTTTAACTTATTCTTCACAAAACAGATCAGCTTCTTGTAGAATACCTTATGGAGCTGGTGAAAAAGCAACAAGAATTGAAATGAGATTCCCAGACTCAACTGCTTGTCCATATTTAGCTTTTGCTGCAATGTTATGTGCAGGTTTAGATGGTATCAAAAATAAATATGAACCTATTGGTCCAATGGATGATGATTTATATGAACTGTCTTTAGATGAAATTAGACAAAGAAAAATTCCTCAAATGCCACATACTTTAAGAGGATCACTAGAAGCGTTAATTAGAGATAATGAGTTCTTACAACCAGTATTTACTCAAGATATGATTGATATTTATCAACATTATAAATTTGAAACTCAAGTTTGGCCAGACGAAGCTAGACCAACAGCATTTGAATTTAAATCAACATACTCTTGTTAATAAAAAATAAAAAATATAAAAGATAAAAGGCTTGAAAGTTTAACTTTCAAGCCTTTTTTTTTATTAAAATTGTATCTGATTTTCTTTTGGAATATCAATTGAGTTAGTAGGCAATTTTGATGTGTTAGTATAATACTCTTTTTTACCATTAATAATAGAAGTTCTTACTCCATCAGGTTTTTCAAACTCTCTTTTTATTTCTGGATGGAGTTTTAAGTAGTTTTTATAGAAATATTTAAATGCTGGAATTGCCGCAATACCACCTGTTTCACTTCTTCTCATTGGTACATTATTGTCATTTCCAAACCATACAATTGTTTGAATAGATGGTGAAAAGCCACAAAACCAAGCGTCGATATTATTATTTGTTGTTCCAGTTTTTCCAGCAAGGTCAAGTCCTTTAACTTTTGATCTTTTCCCTGTCCCCCTTATTACTGTATCATGCATTATATCTTTTGTCAAAAATGCTTGTTCTGGGCTGATAACATATCTTTTTTCTGGTTCAAAATTAATAATTGTTCCATTTCTATTTTTTATTGAATTAATTATATAAGGTTTAACTTCTGTACCATTATTTGAAATAATTGAGTAAGCTTGTGATAATTCAAATGGAGAAATAACAAATGAGCCTAATGTTATTGTTAAATCATAAGGCATATTCTTGAATCCATAATCCTTTAAAGTATTATAAACTATATCAATTCCAATATCTGTTACTAGATTAATTGTTGCAAGGTTTCTTGAATAAAGTAATGCTTCTCTTAAGCTAATTAAACCTTTATATCTTCCTCCATAATTTTTTGGTTTCCATTTTTTTGTTTCATCTGAATCTTCAACTTTATATTCATATGTTCTACTAATATCAGCAATTTTTGTTGCAGGTGAATATCCCATATTTAAAGCAGCTTGATAGATAAATGGTTTGATTGCAGAACCTGCTTGTCTTTTACTTTGAACTACTCTATTAAAATTGGAATCTTTATAATTAAGACCTCCTACCATTGCTAATATTTTTCCTGTATTATTTTCCATTGATATAAATGAACCATTTAAATTTTTTACAAATCTATCTTCACTTAATTCATTGCCTTTTTCATCATACTCTTTTTCAATGCCTCTTTTTTTATTTAAGTTTCTAAAATATTCATCTCTTTTTAAAATCTTTTCATGTGCTTTATTAAGTCCTTCTTTTGCAATTCTTTGTGCGTCTAAATCAAGTGTTAGATTTATTTCATAACCACCTGTTTTTATATCTTTAACTTCATCTTTTAATGTTTTTAATACATAATCAACTATATATGGTGCTTTATTTTGAGTAAGTGTTTTATCATATATTTTAGGAGTACTTTTCATAGCTTCTTCATACTCTTTAGCGTTTATCCATCCTAATGTATTCATTCTTTGTATAACTTGATTTGCTCTTGCTAATGAAAATTTTAAATTTCTAGTGGGATCATAAAAGCTTGGAGCTCGTGGAAGTCCCACTAATATGGCAATCTCTTTTAAGTTTAGTTCATATAACTCTTTATTAAAATAACCTCTTGCTGCTGTTTTTATACCATAATAACCATGACCAAAATAGACTTGGTTTAAATATCTTTCTAAAATCTCTTCTTTTGAAAGAACTGTTTCAAGTTTTAAGGCAAGTAAAACCTCTTTGATTTTCCTGATTATTTTCTTTTCTCTTGTTAATATTAATGTTTTTATAAGTTGTTGTGTAAGCGTACTAGCTCCCTCAACTAATGCTCCAGCTTTAATATCTTTTATTATTGCACGACTTATTGCATCAAGATTTATTCCATTATGTTCAAAAAAATGTGTATCTTCAATAGCAACTAATCCTTCAATTACTCTTGCAGGTATTTCATCATAGTTTACATATAATCTATTCTCTTTTGAAAATAAGTTTGAAATTAATTTTCCATCTTTATCAAAAATTTGTGTTGTTAATCTTGGATTGTAATTAATCACTTTGTCAAGCTCAAATCTTATATGTGAATACAAATACAATAGCCATGCACAAATTGCAAGTCCTATTATTGTAAAAAAGCTCAAAATATATTTCATATTATTTCCTAAATTCTCTAGTTTTAAAATTAGATTCAATTAAAGTTTTTGTATATTCATTATTTGGATTTTGTAAGATTTCTTGTGTTTTTCCATCTTGTACAATCTTACCTTTTCTTATAATAATCATATTTTCACATAAATCTTTAATTGAAGCTATATCATGCGTGATAAATAGTAATGTTAAATTAAACTCTTTTGCTAATTGTTTTATTAAGTCAATTATCAATTTTTTGTTTTTTTCATCAAGTGCAGTTGTTGGTTCATCAAGAAGTAATAGTTTTATTTTTTTACTTATTGCTATTGCTATAACTACTCTTTGCAATTGTCCTCCACTTAATTGGTTTGGAAATCTTTCTAAAATCCATGAATCAAGACCAACTTTTTTTAAAGCTAAAAGCATTGATTCTTTTTTACAAAAAAATTGATTTTTTATTTTTGTCATTGGTGAAAGTGATGTAAAAGGATTTTGTGGAATAAAACCAATATTATCATAATTTAATTCAAAATCTGAAGTATAATCAAAATCTGCAGATAAGTTTTGAGGAAGAAGATTTAATATAGTTTTTAGTGTCAATGATTTTCCACTTCCACTTTCACCTATTAACGCAGTGTTATTTGTTATGTTAAAATTCAAATCTAATAATGTATCTTTTTTTAATTTTATTTTTAGTTTATTTATATTTATTATTTTAGACATCTTTATACTAATTCATTTATTTTGTTTATTAATGAAATAAAATTAATTGGTTTTGAAAATATAGCATTTACTAATTTTTTATCTTCTTCTTTTAACTCTTCTTCATATGCTGTTATAACTACTATTGGTGTTTTAGAATCTTTTTGTCTTAATTTTTTGATAAATTCATTTCCATCCATATAAGGCATTCTAATATCAGTTAAAATTAAATCAGGTTTATTTTTATCATAATGTAATAAAGCTTCACTACCATTGGAAGCTAGGTCAATATTGTTTACAACCATTTTAAAAGTTCTATGCATTATATTTATAATATCTTTACCATCTTCAACTATTAGTATATTCAACTTTTTTAAATCTGCTTTAATTTCATCTAATGCCATTTTATACCTTTAAATTAATGGAGTATCCATTTCATTTGGAATTTCTAGTTTCATAAGTTTTAAAACAGTTGGAGCAATATTATTTAATCCTCCTGTATTTACTTTAGAAACATCATTTGCTAAAACAAAACAATACACATCTCCAACAGTGTGATTTGTTAATGTTTTTCCATCTTTATCTTTCATCTCTTCACAATTTCCATGATCACTTGTCAAAATTAAATTATAACCTTTTTCTTTTGCTTTTTCAATTATTAAACCAAGCTCTTTATCAACAGCTTCCACAGCCTTTACTGCTGCATCGTATATTCCAGTATGACCAACCATATCACCATTTGCAAAATTTACAACAATAAAATCATTATTTTCATCCATTGCTTTTCTTACAGTTATTGAAACTTCTGGTGCACTCATTTCTGGCTTTAAGTCATATGTAGCTACATTTGGTGAAGGGATTAATACTCTAGTTTCATTTTCAACGGGTTCTTCAACACCTCCATTAAAAAAGAATGTAACATGAGCGTACTTTTCTGTTTCTGCTGTATGAAGTTGACTTAATCCTGCACTTGAAATTACATCTGCAAGGGTATTTTTAGGTGTTTGTTTAGGATATAAAACTGGAATGGGAGTGTTTTTATCATATTGAGTCATTGTTGCTAAATTTAAATTTAGATTTTTTCTTTCAAATTCATTAAATTCATCTTTTACAAAAACAGATGAAATCTCTCTCATTCTATCACTTCTAAAGTTACAAAAAATAATTCCATCATTATTATTGATTCCTTCAAATGACTCAAATGCAGTTGGCTCTATAAACTCATCAAAAATCTCATTTTCATAAGAGTTTGCTAAGTAATCTAAAATAGTTTTTGAAGTTTTTGGTTTTGCAAATGCCATTGCATCATAAGCTTTTTTTACTCTTTCCCATCTATTGTCTCTATCCATTGTATAATATCTTCCAGAGATTGTAGCAATTATAATATTTTCATTGCATATAGCGTTGATTTGTTTAATGTATTTTTCTGCACTATTAAAAGATACATCTCTTCCATCTGTAATTATATGAATAAAAACTTTTTTATTAAAAGAGTATGCAATCTTAGCCACTTCAATAATATGATTTATATGTGAATGAACTCCCCCATCACTTACTAAACCAAGAAGATGAATATCATTTGAAGTTTCAATAGTATTTTTTAAAATTTCATTATCTTTTAATGTATCATCTTTAATAGCTAAATTTATTTTTACTAAATCTTGATATAAAACTCTACCACTACCAATTGTCATATGACCTACTTCACTATTTCCCATTTGTCCATTGGGAAGTCCAACAAAACTTCCATGTGTGTGAATTAAAGAGTAAGGAACATTTTCAAATAAATAATCATATGTGGGAGTATTTGCATTTGCAAATGCATTATATTTATCAGAATTATTGTGTCCAATTCCATCTGTAATTACAAGAATAGTCTTTTGTGTCATTTCAAACCTTTTTTATTTTCCAAGTAAAAATTTATCTAAATATTTGGTAATATATAATATAATCGCTCGATTATATCCAAACTAAGGTTTAATTTTGTTTTACTGGTTTTATAGACACCTAGACATTAATATTTTTCAGTATATCTCTGTTCGAGCAGGAATAGGTTTTTTTATATCATTTTTTTTAACTATGTATTTTTTACCAAAATTTATTAGGTGGGCAAAAGGAAAGAAAGCATCTCAACCAATCTATGAATATGCCCCTGATTCTCATCAAACAAAAATAGGAACACCAACTATGGGTGGTTTAGTTTTTGTATTTTCTACAATTATTGCTACAGTTTTAACTATTAAGTTAAATAATTTTTATGTGGTAGGTGGATTACTTACTTTAGGTCTTTTTTCATTAATTGGAATAAAAGATGACTATGCAAAAATATCAAATATGAAAAATGATGCAGGTTTATCTGCAAGAATGAAACTATTATTGCAAATTGTTTCAGCTATTATTATAGTAGCAATTTTATATTTATATGGACACACTACTGAAACTTATACACCATTTTATAAATTGCCTTTATTTGATATTGGCTTTTATATTACATTTTTTTGGATTTTAGTTATTATTGCTGCTTCAAATGCTGTAAATTTAACTGATGGATTAGATGGTTTAGCTACGGTTCCTTCAATATTGGCTTTTTTTACATTATCTACAATTATTTATATTACAGGGCATGCAATATTATCTTCATATTTGCTATTGCCAAATATTAAATTAACAGGTGAACTTGCAATATTAGGTGCTTGTATGATTGGTTCACTTATAGCATTTTTGTGGTATAACTCGCACCCTGCACAAATTTTTATGGGAGATAGTGGTAGTTTACCAATTGGTGCTTTTATGGGCTATATGGCAATAGTTGGAAAATCTGAAATTCTTCTACTGTTAATTGGATTTATTTTTGTTTTAGAAACAGTATCTGTTATATTACAAGTTGGTTCATATAAACTAAGAAAGAAAAGAGTTTTTCTTATGGCTCCTATTCATCATCATTTTGAACAAAAAGGTTGGAAAGAGAATAAAATCATCGTAAGATTTTGGATAATATCATTTATGACTAATTTAATAGCATTAATGAGTCTTAAAATTAGATAACAAATATAGTTAAGGTAATCGTAAATGAAATCAAGTGAAAAAATAAGAGTTCTTGGAAAAGGAATTACAGCACAAGCTATTAGTGAAAAGTTTGATAATGTAACACTTTATGATGATAATAACTTTAATGACTATGATATTAATAGTAATGAAATAACAATTGTTAGTCCTGGAATACCTCCTTTTAATGAAATGGTAAAGAATTCAACTAATATAATAAGTGATTATGATTTTTTATATGAAGATATTCCCTTTTCAATATGGATTAGTGGTACAAATGGAAAAACTACTACAACACAGATGTGTCAGCATTTATTAGAAGAGTATGGAAGTGTGGCTGGTGGAAATATTGGAACACCAATTGCTAAATTGGATAAGAACTCTAAAATATGGATTTTAGAAACTTCATCTTTTACCTTACATTATACAAATAAGGCAAAACCAAATCTTTATATACTTTTGCCTATTAGTGAAGATCATATAACATGGCATGGTAGTTTTAAAGAGTATAAAAACAGTAAACTTAAACCTCTTGATTTTATGAATGAAGGGGAAATAGCAATTGTTCCTAAAGAGTTTGAAAAATATAAAACTAACGCAACTTTAATTACATATGATAACAGTGATGAACTAGCAGAAAAACTAAATATTGATAAATCAAAAGTAAATTTTAAAGAACCATTTTTATTAGATGCTATATTAGCTTTGGCATGTAAGAAGATTATTTTTGATGAATGTGATTATAAAAAAATAAATCTTTTTAAAGTTGATGAACATAAAGTAGAAGAGTTTTATGATAAAAAAAATAGGCTTTGGGTAAATGATAGTAAAGCAACAAATATTGATGCAACTATGAATGCTTTAAAGTCGTATGAAAATAAAAAAATACATTTAATCTTAGGTGGAGATGATAAAGGTGCGAACATAGAACCATTGTTTGCTTCTTTAAAAAACAAAAATATAGAAATTTATGCAATAGGAAGTAATTATAAAAGAATATTTACTCTATCACAGAAGTATTTACTTAAGTGTAACAAAACAAATAACCTTGAAAATACAGTAAAAAAAATAGATGAAAAATACCAAGAAAACGATGTTGCAATACTATCACCAGCAGCTTCATCTTTAGACCAATTTAAGTCATATGCACATAGAGGAAAACTTTTTAAAGAACTTGTATATAGTTTAAGCAAATATTAATAAACTACTGTGTATAATTTCACTCCATTTTACGAAATGGCTCGGTAGCTCAGTTGGTAGAGCAAAGGACTGAAAATCCTTGTGTCGACGGTTCGATTCCGCCCCGCGCCACCATGTAATTTAGGACGCTGGTGTAGCTCAGCTTGGCTAGAGCAGCTGATTTGTAATCAGCAGGTCGGGGGTTCGAGTCCCTTCACCAGCTCCATTTATTGTCGTGCGTAGTCTTTAAAAGATCAGCGCTTGACCAGATTAATAATTTTCAACGGTGAGGTTGGAGAGTGGTCAAATCCAGGAGACTGTAAATCTCCCGCCTATGGCTTCGAAGGTTCAAATCCTTCTCTCACCACCACGCAAATGATTGCGGGAGTAGCTCAGTTGGCTAGAGCTTCTGCCTTCCAAGCAGATTGTCGCGAGTTCGAGTCTCGTCTCCCGCTCCATTTATTTATTGATACTGGGAGCTGAGTTATAAGCACATGTATATAACTCTGAATATGTAATCTCCCTGTAATCTTTTTTTTGATATAATGCAAATTTAATTCATACAGCTTAGAAGTTCTGCCTTCTTAAGCACAATTTCTAAGCTGTATGCTATAATAAAAAATAAATATAAACCCTCTGAATAGAGAAGCCTTAGGCTTATCTACTCAGAGGGAATTTTTAAATCTTTAAGGGGAATTTCAATGGCAAAAGAAAAGTTCGAACGAAGCAAGCCGCATGTTAACATTGGTACTATTGGTCACGTTGACCACGGTAAAACTACATTAACAGCTGCAATTTCTGCAGTTTTATCAGTTAAGGGTAGTGGAGAGCTTATGGATTATGATCAAATCGATAATGCTCCAGAAGAAAGAGATAGAGGTATTACAATTGCTACTTCTCATATTGAGTATGAAACTGACAAAAGACACTATGCACACGTAGATTGTCCAGGTCACGCCGATTATGTTAAGAACATGATTACTGGTGCTGCTCAAATGGATGGTGCAATTTTAGTAATTGCTTCAACAGATGGACCAATGGCTCAAACAAGAGAGCACATTCTATTATCTAAACAAGTTGGTGTTCCATATATCGTTGTATTTATGAACAAAGAAGATCAACTAGATGAAGAAGATAGAGAAGAGATGTTAGAGCTAGTTGAAATGGAGATTAGAGAATTATTATCTGAGTATGATTTCCCAGGTGATGACACTCCAATTATCGCTGGTTCTGCATTCCAAGCTTTAGAAGAAGCAAAAGCTGGTAATGTTGGTCCATGGGGTGAAAAAATCGTTGCATTAATGGATGCAGTTGATGAATATATCCCAACTCCAGAAAGAGATATTGACCAAGATTTCTTAATGCCTGTAGAAGACGTATTCTCTATCCCAGGAAGAGGTACAGTTGTAACTGGTAGAATTGAAAAAGGTACTATCAAAGTTGGTGGTGAGATTGAAATCGTTGGGATGAAAGATACTCAAAAAACTACAGTAACTGGTGTAGAAATGTTCAGAAAAGAGATGGAACAAGGTGAAGCTGGTGATAACTGCGGTATTTTATTAAGAGGTATCAAAAAAGAAGAAGTAGAAAGAGGACAAGTTCTTGTTAAGCCAGGAACAATTACTCCACATACTAAATTCAGAGGTGAAGTGTATATCCTTTCAAAAGAAGAGGGTGGTAGACATACTCCATTTTTCAGTGGATATAGACCACAATTTTATGTAAGAACAACAGACGTGACTGGTTCAGTTTATTTACCAGAGGGTGTAGAAATGGTTATGCCTGGTGATAACGTAGAAATGACAGTTGAATTAGTTGCTCCAATTGCTCTAGAAAAAGGTACAAAGTTTGCTATTAGAGAAGGTGGTAGAACTGTAGGTGCTGGAGTTGTTGCAGAAATCATCGAATAAGGATTGATTAATGGCAGCGATTAGAATAAAAATTGGATTAAAATGCGAAGAGAGTGGAGATATTAACTACACTACTTGGAAAAACCCAAAAACTCATAGCGAGAAATTTGAGGTTAAAAAATATAGTCCAAGATTAAGAAAACATACAATACATAAAGAAATTAAGTTAAAGTCTTAGGACTTTAACTTATATCTTTATTCTTTTAGGTCAGTAGCTCCAATGGTAGAGCGCCGGATTCCAAATCCGACGGTTGGGGGTTCGAGTCCCTCCTGGCCTGCCATAATAATTAATTTTTTTGAAAGTAGTTAAAAACTTTTTTTAAAAAAATTTATAGCTTAATACATACTGGAGTCACTTGTGAATAAATTCAAAACTTATTATAAAAATGCTAAAGATGAACTGTTTAAAGTAATTTTTCCAATTAAAGAACAAATTAGATCTGCATATTTATCTGTATTTGTTGTTGTTACTGTAATAACACTATTTTTAGCACTAATTGATACAGTAATGTCATTAAGCCTATCTTCAGTAATGAATTAAGGATTAAAATGGCACATAAATGGTATGCAATTCAAACTCACTCAGGTAGTGAATTAACAGTAAAAAGAGCTTTAGAAAAACTTGCTGATGAAATGGCAAATGATAAAATAGCTGAAGTATTAGTTCCAACTGAAGATTTAATTGAAATTAAAAAAAGTAAAAAAGTAATAGTTGAAAGACCATTATATCCAGCATATGCTTTTGCAAAGATTGATTTAGATACTGCATTATGGCATAGAATTCAATCAATGCCAAAAGTTGGAAGATTCATTGGAGAATCAAAAAAACCAACTGCATTATCAGATAAAGATATTGATCTTATCTTAGAAAAAGTTAATAATAGATCTGCTGCAAAACCTAGAGTATCATTTGATGAAGGTGAAATGGTTAGAATTAATGAAGGACCATTTGCAAACTTTAATGGTATTGTTGAAGATTTTGATATGACTGCTGGAATTTTAAAACTTAATGTTTCAATTTTCGGAAGAAATACTCCAGTAGAAATCTCTTATACGCAAGTAGAAAGAGTAGTTTAAAAAAATAATTTATAGGCATTAGGCAATACAAACTTGCTTCTTTTATAGTTTTATTGCCTAATGCCTATGGTTATAACAAATTTAGAAAAGGAATTTAGATGGCTAAAAAAGTAGAAGGTACACTTAAACTTCAAATACCAGCTGGTGCTGCAAATCCATCACCACCTGTTGGACCTGCATTAGGTCAAAGAGGTATTAACATTATGGAATTTTGTAAAGCATTTAATGAAAAAACAAAAGATAAAAGTGGATTTAATATTCCAGTTGAAATCACTGTTTACTCGGACAAAAGTTTTACATTTACACTAAAACAACCACCTATGACAGACTTAATTAAAAAAACGTCTGGAATTAAAAAAGGTAGTGACAATCCACTTAAAAACAAAATTGGAAAGTTAACTAAAGAACAAGTTTTAGAAATTGTTGATATGAAAATCGCAGATTTAAACACTGATGATAAAGAACAAGCTGCAAAAATTGTTGCTGGTTCAGCAAGATCAATGGGTATTGAAGTAGAAGCATAATTTCTAATAAGTCTTACCACCAGACTTTATAACTTGGCGGTAGCAAAATAAAAAAAATTGCGGAGTAAAATATGGCAAAAGTTTCAAAAAGATATAAAGCGTTATCAGAAAAAATTGAAGATAAAAATTATGAATTAGCAGAAGCTTGTACTCATTTAAAAGAGTTAAAGTCTGCTAAATTTGATGAAAGTATTGAAATTGCATTAAACTTAAATGTAGATCCAAGACATGCTGATCAAATGATTAGAGGAGCAGTTGTTCTTCCTAATGGTACTGGTAAAACTGTAAGAGTTGCAGTATTTGCAAAAGGTGCTAAAATGGATGAAGCAAAAGCAGCTGGTGCTGATATTGTTGGTAATGATGAATTAGCAGCAGACATTCAAGCAGGGAATATTAATTTTGATGTATTAATTGCAACTCCTGATTGTATGGGAATCGTTGGTAAAGTAGGTAGAATCTTAGGACCAAAAGGTTTAATGCCAAATCCTAAAACTGGAACTGTTACTATGGATGTAACTAAAGCTGTTAGCGATGCTAAAGGTGGTAAAGTTACATATAGAGTTGACAAAAAAGGTAACATGCAAGCAGCAGTTGGAAAAGTATCTTTTTCAACAGAAGCTATTAAAGAAAATGTTGAAACGTTCTTAGGAGCTATCAACAAAGCAAAACCATCAACTGCAAAAGGAAGATATATTTCAAATGCAGCAATTTCATTAACAATGTCTCCATCTATTAAATTAGATACTACAGAATTAATGGATATCAAATAAGGGTTATTCCTTATTTGAATTAAATAATATTCAAATATGTAGATAAAAATCTATATCTTTGAGTGTTATCAAAGCACTGATATAAAACTGGAGACAGCCGGTAAAAGACACCTCCGTCTTTTGTAAGACCTGCTTAAGTTTCATGTTTTGAAAGGAGGAAAACTATTATGACTAAACAACAAAAAGCTGAAGTTATTGATTTTTTAACAGCTGAATTTAAAGAGTCTCAAGCTATCGTAGTGTGTGATTATAAAGGTCTTACTCATAAAGAGTTAGAATCTTTAAGAAAAAGCGCTAAAGAAAGTGGAGCAAAAGTTCAAGTTGCTAAAAATACACTTGTTACAGTTGCAGTTAAAAATGCTGAGTTAGGAGATGTTGAGTTAAATGGAACTAACATTTTCTTATGGTCAGAAGATCAAATCTCTGCTTGTAAAGTAGCTGACAAGTTCGCATCTGAAAATAGCGAAAAATTTGTTATTAAATCAGGTATCATTGAAGGTGAACCAGCTGATCTTGATAGAGTTAATGCATTTGCTAAATTACCATCTAGAGATGAGCTTATTGGTATGTTACTTTCTGTTTGGACAGCACCTGCAAGAAACTTTGTTACAGGGCTTGACAATCTTAGAGAAAAAAAAGAAGAAGAGGCTGCTTAATTTATAGCGGTTAAAATTAATAAATATTATAAAAATAAAAATTAGAGGAAATAAAATGGCAATTTCTAAAGAAGATGTATTAGAGTACATTTCAGGTTTATCTGTATTAGAATTATCTGAACTAGTAAAAGAATTTGAAGAAAAATTTGGTGTATCTGCACAACCAACTGTTGTTGCTGGTGGAGCTGCTGCTGGAGCTGCTGAAGCAGTTGAAGAGCAAACTGAATTTGATGTAGTTATCACTGATGCTGGTGCTAAGAAAATTAATGTAATTAAAGTTATTAGATCATTAACTGGTCTTGGACTAAAAGAAGCAAAATCTGCTGCTGAAGAAACTCCATCAACTGTTAAAGAAGGTGTTTCTAAAGAAGATGCAGAAGCTGCAAAAGCTGAATTAGAAGCTGCTGGAGCATCTGTAGAAATCAAATAATTACTTAAATTAAAGATTATTGTATGCAAAGTAGAGCCTTCTACTTTGCATAAAAGACTAGCATCACTGAGGGCTAAGTTTAGAATTTTTTTAAAGAATTTTAAACTTATCCTTTAGGATGCTTTTTGCGCTTTATAAAAAAAGCTAAAAAACTAAACCAAATTATTAAGGTCGACAATGTTAAACTCTTTAAAATCTGGTAATAGACTTAGAGTTGATTTTGCAAAAAATCCACAACAAATAGAAATTCCAAATCTACTACAATTACAACAGAACTCTTATGATAACTTTTTGATGATAGGAAAAGATGAAAGATTTGATGCTGGTATTGAAAAAGTATTTAAATCAGTATTCCCTATTCATGACGCACAAAATCGAGTTACTTTAGAGTACTTAGGTTCAGAAGTTGGTAAACCCAAATATGATGTTAGAGAGTCAATGGTTAGGGGTCTTACTTATTCAATTCCATTGAAGATTAATATTAGATTAACTTTATGGGAACTTGACGAAAAAACTGGTGAGAAAATCGGTGTTAAAGATATGAAAGAACAATCTTTATTCATCAGAGAAATTCCACTTATGACAGACAGAACTTCTTTCATCGTTAATGGTGTTGAAAGAGTTGTTGTAAACCAACTACACAGATCTCCAGGTGTTATCTTCAAAGAAGAAGAAGCAAATACTTCAGGTCACAAGTTAATCTATACTGGTCAAATTATTCCAGATAGAGGTTCTTGGTTATATTTTGAATATGATGCAAAAGATGTATTGTATGTAAGAATTAACAAAAGAAGAAAAGTACCTGTTACAATTCTTTTTAGAGCATTAGGTTACTCTAAAGAAGATATTATAAAACTTTTTTATCCAATAATTAATGTAAAAGTTAAAAATAATAAATTTTTAACAAAATTTAATCCAGATGATTATTCTGGTAGATTAGATTTTGATTTAAAAGATGAAAAAGGTAATTTAATTTTAGCTGCTGGTAAAAGACTTACAGCTAGAAAAGCAAAAGCTTTAGTTGAAGGTGGACTTGAATTAGTTGAGTATCCAGTTGAATTATTAATGGATAGATCAACAGCAAGTACTATTTTTGATCCAGAGTCTGGAGAAGTATTATTTGATGCTTTAACAAATTTAGATGAATTAAAATTAAAAAAATTATTAGATTTAGGATTTGATTCATTTGATATTGCTAATGATTTAGCAACTGGTGTTGATGATTCAATTATCAATGCATTTAAAGCAGATAGTGAGTCTTTAAAGCTATTAAAACAAACAGAACAAATTGATGATGAAAATGATTTATCAGCAATTAGAATTTATAAAGTTATGAGACCAGGTGAGCCTGTAACAAAAGAAGCTGCTAAAGAGTTTGTTAGAAAACTATTTTTTGATCCAGAAAGATATGATTTAACAAAAGTTGGTAGAATGAAAATGAACCATAAACTTGGTGTTAATGTTCCTGAGTATGTAACAGTACTAACTTACGAAGATGTAATTAAAACTGTTCAGTATTTAGTAAAAGTTAAATCAGGTCACGGACATATTGATGATAGAGATCACTTAGGTAATAGAAGAATTAGAGCAATTGGTGAACTTCTTGCAAATGAGTTACATTCTGGACTTATTAAAATGCAAAAAGCTATTAGAGATAAAATGACTACATTAAGTGGTACATTAGAAGATTTAATGCCACATGATTTAGTAAACTCTAAAATGATTACATCAACAATTACTGAATTCTTTACATCAGGGCAATTGTCACAATTTATGGATCAAACTAACCCATTATCAGAAGTTACTCATAAAAGAAGACTTTCTGCACTTGGTGAGGGTGGATTAGTTAAAGAAAGAGCTGGATTTGAAGTAAGAGATGTTCACCCAACTCATTATGGAAGAATCTGTCCAGTTGAAACTCCTGAGGGACAAAATATTGGGCTTATTAATACTTTATCAACTTATGCAAAAGTAAATGATTTAGGATTTATTGAAGCTCCATATAAAAAAGTTAAAGATGGTGTAGTAACAAATGAAATTACTTACATGACTGCAACTTTAGAAGAAGGACTTGTAATTGCACCTGGTTCAACAAAAGTTGATGATAATGGTAAGATTGTAGAGCCTTTAATTGAAGCTAGACAAAATGGTGAAATTTTACTTATGGAAAGAAGTAAAGTAAGCTATATTGATATCTCTTCACAAATGGTTATGGGTGTTGCTGCCTCACTTATTCCATTCTTAGAACATGATGATGCCAACAGAGCACTTATGGGTTCAAATATGATGAGACAAGCTGTTCCATTATTAAAACCTAATGCTCCTATTGTTGGTACAGGTTTAGAAAAAACAGTAGCAAGAGATGCTTGGGAAGCTATAAAAGCCTCTAGAGCAGGTGTTGTTGAAAAAGCAGATGCTAAAAACATCTACATCAGAGGTGAAGATGAAAGTGGTGCATTTATTGACCATTATCAAATTAGCAAGAACTCAAGAACAAATAATAATACATCATTTGGACAAAGAGTTGCAGTAAAACAAGGTCAAGAAGTTGAAAAAGGTCAAGTTATTGCTGATGGTCCTTCAATGGATAAAGGTGAATTAGCTGTTGGTGTTAATGCAATGGTTGCATTTATGCCTTGGAATGGTTATAACTATGAAGATGCTATTGTTCTTTCTCAAAGATTGATAAAAGAAGATGCATTTACATCTGTACATATTTATGAAAAAGATGTTGAATGTAGAGAACTTAAACATGGTAATGAAGAAATCACTAGAGATTTACCAGGTGTAAAAGAAGAATCAATTTCTCATTTAGATGCGTCTGGTATTATTAAAGTTGGTACTTTTGTTAAACCAGGAATGATTTTAGTTGGAAAAGTTACACCAAAAGGTGAGATTAAGCCAACTCCAGAAGAAAGACTTTTAAGAGCAATTTTTGGTGAAAAAGCTGGGCATGTTATTAATAAATCATTATATTGTCCAACATCAATGGAAGGTACTGTAGTAGATGTTAAAGTATTTACTAAAAAAGGTTATGAAAAAGACGAAAGAGCAGTAGCAGAAATTGAATCAGAAAAATCTGAACTTGATGTTAAACATCATGATAAATTATTGATGCTTGATAGAGAAGAGATTTTAAAAATTAATGATTTATTATCAAAATCAGCATTAGATAAAGATGTTGAAGTAGATGGAACAACTTACAAAAAAGGTGATAATATACCATTTGATGTACTTTCAAATGTAAATAGATTTGCTATGAAAAAAGTAGTTGCTTCATATAACAGAGATGTTCAAAATGTTTATAACAATATTAAAGAGCATTTTATCAAGCAAAAATCTACATTAAGACAAGAACATGAAGAAAAGCTTCAAGTTCTTGAGCATGATGATATTTTACCAAGTGGTGTAATTAAACAGGTAAAAGTATATATTGCAACTAAAAGAAAGATTAAAGTTGGTGATAAAATGGCTGGTAGACACGGTAACAAAGGTATCGTTTCTAATATTGTTCCTCAAGTTGACATGCCATATTTAGAAGATGGAACAACTGTTGATGTAATTCTTAACCCACTTGGGGTTCCATCAAGGATGAATATCGGTCAAATTATGGAAGTTCACTTAGGTTTAGTTGGTAAAAGACTTGGTAATCAAATCCAAGAAATATTTGAAGCTAAACGAGCAGAGTTTATAATTGAACTTAGAGAAAAAATGTCTGAAATTGCAAGTACTGCTAAGCTTATGAAAGGTAAGGAATTTATGAATTCTTTAACTGATGAAGAACTAGTTGATTATGCACAAGATTGGGCAAAAGGTGTTAGATTTGCTACTCAAGTATTTGATGGTGTTGAAGTATATGAGTTTGAAAAACTTTTTGAATTAGCAAAAATTGATACAGATGGTAAATCAGCACTTTATGATGGAAAAACTGGTGATAAGATGAAAGAAAGAGTAAATGTAGGTTATATGTATATGCTAAAACTTCATCACTTAGTTGATGAAAAAGTTCATGCAAGATCTACTGGACCATATTCACTTGTTACACAACAACCAGTTGGTGGTAAAGCACTATTTGGTGGACAAAGATTTGGTGAGATGGAAGTTTGGGCATTAGAAGCATATGGTGCTACTAGTGTTCTTAAAGAGATGCTTACAACAAAATCAGATGATGTTGAAGGTAGAACAAGAGCTTATAGAGCTATAGCAAATGGGGAAAATGTTCCAAGATCAGGTGTTCCTGAAACATTCTTCGTATTAACAAAAGAGCTTAAAGCTCTTGGTTTAGACGTTGATATTTTTGACGAGGTAGAAGAGAATGAGTAAAACTGAAAAAGTATTAAAACCTATCGAAATAAAAGAGTTAGAAAGACCACAAGATTTTTCTGCTTTTCAACTTAGACTTGCAAGTCCAGAAAAAATTCTTTCTTGGTCTTGTGGTGAAGTTAAAAAACCAGAAACAATAAACTACAGAACTTTAAAACCAGAAAGAGATGGTCTTTTTTGTGCTAAAATATTTGGTCCAATAAAAGATTATGAGTGTCTTTGTGGTAAATATAAAAAAATGAGATACAACGGAGTTGTATGTGAAAAATGTGGAGTTGAAGTAACTTCTTCAAAGGTAAGAAGACACAGAATGGGTCATATTGATCTTGTTTCTCCTGTAGCACACATTTGGATGGTGTCATCTCTTCCTACAAGAATTGGTACACTTTTAGGTGTTAAATTAAAAGATCTTGAAAGAGTACTTTATTATGAAGCATATATTGTAAGTGAGCCAGGTGAAGCTTATTATGATAATGAGAAAACAAAAAAAGTTCTTAAATACGATATATTAAATGAAGAACAATATAGAACTATTTCTGATTTATTTGAACATACAGGATTTGAAGCTAATATGGGTGGAGATATTGTAAGAAATCTTTTAGAATATCTTGACTTGTTTGAACTTTTAGAAAAATTAAAATCTGAAATGTCATCTACTAAATCTGAAGCAAAAAGAAAAACTATTATCAAAAGATTGAAAGTAGTTGAAAACTTTATTAATTCAGGAAATAGACCAGAATGGATGATGTTAACTCAGCTTCCAGTTCTTCCACCTGATTTAAGACCATTAGTATCATTAGATGGTGGTAAGTTCGCAGTTTCTGATGTAAATGACTTATATAGAAGAGTTATTAACAGAAATAACAGACTTAAAAGACTTACTGAACTTGATGCACCTGAAATTATTATTAGAAATGAAAAAAGAATGCTTCAAGAAGCAGTTGATGCTTTATTTGATAATGGAAAAACTGCAAATGCAGTTAAGGGTGCAAATAAAAGACCTTTAAAATCATTATCTGAAATTATTAAAGGTAAACAAGGTAGATTTAGACAGAACTTACTTGGTAAAAGGGTTGACTTCTCAGGTAGATCTGTTATTGTTGTAGGACCATCTTTAAATATGGATCAATGTGGTATTCCTAAAAAAATGGCTCTTGAGTTATTTAAACCACACTTAATGGCAAAACTAGAAGAAAAAGGTTATGCAACAACTTTAAAATCTTCAAAAAGATTAATTGAGAGTGAAACAAATGAAGTTTGGGAATGTTTATCTGAAATAGTAAACGAATATCCAATACTATTAAATAGAGCACCAACTCTTCATAAATTGTCAATTCAAGGTTTCCACCCTGTATTAATTGATGGTAAAGCAATTCAGTTACATCCATTAGTTTGTGCTGCATTTAATGCTGACTTTGATGGTGACCAAATGGCAGTTCACGTGCCATTGTCACAAGAAGCAATTGCTGAAGCTAAGATTTTAATGATGTCATCTATGAATATTATTTTACCTGCATCAGGTAGAGCTATTGCGGTTCCATCGCAAGATATGATTTTAGGTATTTATTATCTTTCATTATCAAAAGATGGAGTAAAAGGTCAACATAAATTATTTACAGATGTAAATGAAGTTAAAATTGCTTTAGAAATGAAGCAAGTAGATTTACATGCAAAAATTAGAACAAAATTAGATGATAAAATCATTCATACAACAGTTGGAAGACTGATTGTAAAAGAGATTTTACCTGAATTTGTACCTGAAAATTTATGGAATAAGATTTTAAAGAAAAAAGATATTGGAACATTAGTTGATTATATTTATAAACATGGTGGATATAAAGTAACTCCAAGATTTTTAGATAATCTTAAAAACTTAGGTTTTAGATATGCAACGGATGCTGGTATTTCTGTTTCAATTGCAGATATTAAAGTACCTGAATCAAAAGCAGATCATGTAGTTAAATCTAAAAAAGAAGTTATTGAAGTTCAAAAACAATTTTCTCAAGGTTTATTAACTGAGCAAGAAAGATATAATAAAATTATTGATATTTGGACTGAAATTAATAATACTCTTGGATCAGAAATGATGGAGATTATTGAAACTGATAAAAATGGTTTTAACTCTATTTATATGATGGCTGACTCTGGGGCTAGAGGTTCTGCTGCACAGATTAGACAGCTTGCAGGTATGAGGGGTCTTATGGCTAAACCTGATGGTTCAATTATTGAAACACCAATTATTTCTAACTTTAGAGAAGGTCTAAATGTACTTGAGTACTTTATTTCTACTCACGGTGCTAGAAAAGGTTTAGCAGATACAGCACTTAAAACAGCAAATGCTGGTTATTTAACAAGAAAATTAATTGATGTATCTCAAAATGTGAGAATTACTACAGATGATTGTGGAACTCATGAGGGTATTGAAATTACTGATTTATCTTCTGGTAATGAATTAATTGAAAGTTTAGAAGAAAGAATTACTGGTAGAGTGATTGCAGAAGATATAATTGATCCTATTTCTAATGAAATTTTGTTTACAGAAGGGACATTAATTACAGAAGAAAATGCAAAAGTTGTTGCTGATGCTGAAGTAAAATCTGTTGTAATTAGAACACCTTTAACTTGTAAAGTAGAAAATGGATTATGTTCAAAATGTTATGGTCTGAATCTTGGTGAGCAAAGAAAAGCAAATCCAGGTGAAGCTGTTGGTGTATTAGCAGCTCAATCAATTGGTGAGCCAGGAACACAGCTTACACTTAGAACTTTCCACGTTGGTGGTACTGCAAGTGCTACTCAAACAGAAAGAGAATTAAAAGTTGATAAAGAAGGTTTTATTAGATATTACAATATAAAAACATATATTGATAAAGCAAATAGAATCATTGTTGCAAACAGAAGAAATGCTGGTGTTTTACTTGTTGAGCCTAAAATCAATGCTCCTTTTAAAGGTAAAGTAACAGTTGAAACTATACATGAAGAAACAATTTTAACAATTTCTAATGGAAAAGAGAACAAAAAATATTACCTAAGAAAGAATGATGTTGCTAAGCCAAATGAGCTTGCGGGTGTATCTGGAAAAATTGATGGTAAATTATATCTTCCTTATTCAAATGGAGATGAAGTTGGTGAAAATGAATCAATTGTTGAGATGATAAAAGATGGATGGAATGTACCAAACAGAATCCCATTTGCTTCAATCTTAAGAGTTGAAGATGGAGATCCAATTACATCAAATGTATTATCAAACGCGAAAGGTATTGTAAAATACTATAAGCTAAAAGGTGATTATTTAGAAAGAAGACATGACATTAAAGCTGGTGATGAAGTTGTTGAAAAAGGTCTTTTCTCTGTTATTGTTGATGCAGACGATAGAGAAGCTTTAAGACACTATATTGCAAGAGGTTCTTTAGTAGAATTTAGTGATGATAGTCCAGTTGAAAAAGACTCTATCATTGCAATTCCAAAAACACAAGAACAAAATGTTATTGCTGAGTGGGATCCATATGCAAACCCAACAATTGCAGAAGAAGCTGGTACAATCGCATTTGAAGATATTATTCCAGGTGTAACAGTATCTGAGCAATATGATGAATTAACTGGTACTTCAAAACTAGTTGTAAATGAATACATTCCAGCAGGTTATAAACCTACTATTTCATTGGCAACAAGTAATAAAGAAGTATTAAGATATTCATTAGAACCAAAAACTTCATTAAATGTTAGTGAAGGTCAAAAAGTTGAAGTTGCAGATGTTTTAGGTAAAACACCAAAAGCTACTCAAAAATCAAAAGATATTACTGGAGGTCTTCCAAGAGTATCTGAATTGTTTGAGGCTAGAAGACCTAAAAATATTGCAGTACTTGCTTCATTTGATGGTATTGTTTCATTTGGTAAACCACTTAGAAATAAACAAAGAATTGTTATTACTGATGCAAATGGTGCAAAAGCAGAGTTCTTAGTAGAAAAATCTAAACAGATTTTAGTACATGAAGGTGAGTTTGTTCATGCTGGTGAAGCATTAACAGAGGGACAATTAGCATCACATGATATATTAAAAATTCTAGGTGAAAAAGCACTTCATGGATTTATTGTATCAGAAGTTCAGCAAGTATATAGATCTCAAGGGGTAAATATTGCGGATAAACATATTGAGGTTATTTTATCTCAAATGTTAAGACAAGTTTCTATTTTAGATGGTGGAGATACTAAATTCATCGTTGGTGATATGATATCTAAGAAAAGATTTAAAATAGAAAATGAAAGAATTATCAAACTTGGCGGTGAGCCAGCAATTGCTGAACCATTATTACTTGGTATTACAAGAGCTGCTGTAACATCTGATTCTATTATATCAGCTGCATCGTTCCAGGAAACTACTAAAGTTTTAACAGAAGCTGCAATTTCTGCTAAGATGGATATGTTAGAAGACTTAAAAGAAAATGTTGTTATTGGTAGAACTATTCCAGTTGGAACAGGTTTATACAAAGATAAAAAAATCAAATTTTCTTATGGAGATAAATAAAAAGTAAGGAGTAATCCTTGCTTTTTTTTAAATATGGATATAATATCTTTATTTTTTCTTTTTATTGCAATTGAACTTTTTGAATCAAATTGGCAAAAGTCAGATACTATTTATGGATTATTATCTAATAATCTAGCTATTTTCAATAAGAATATAATTCTTTACTTCCTTTTAAACTCTAGCTTTATTTACTCTATTTTTTTAAGTGTTTATCTTAATAATTATAGTTTTTTAATGTTAAGTATAGTTGGTATAAAGTTTTTTGATATCGCTTTTAAACTCTCTATAATGCAAAAGATAAATAATGGAGTTTTAATAGAAGAGATAATGCCTAATATTAAAGTTTCTTTATTACTTAGATACTTTAATGCAATAGCTTATCCTACCACTTTTTTATTCGCTACAGATTATTTTCAATATTGATACTAATTATCAAAAAATATTAAGTTGTTTTTTGTTATATTATTATTATGAATAATATAGAATTTAAACACTTAATATTAACCGCAAAATACTTTACTAAGTACGAACCAATAATTGACACAAAGACAGATGATATCTATGCTTATGAGGCTTTATCAAAGTTTGAGATTGATAATAATCTTATCTCTACTGAGGATATTTTTAGGCACTTACATCATAACAATAAATTATTTTTTGAACTTGAAAAAAGAAATAAGCAGTTACAATTTGAAAGTTTTACAGAAAATAAAAAATTATTTTTAAATTTTGATGCAGATATATTTGTATCTTGTGAACAACAATCTTATTGGGAACTTTTTTTAAATAACAAAAAAGATGATATAGTAGTAGAAATTACAGAAAATGGTAGTGATGATGAAACAAGTGCAAATATAATGCGAAATTTTTCTTCATGGTTAAATAACAAAAATATAGAAACAGCACTTGATGATTTTGGACAAGATGGTTCAATGTTCTCTTTTTATATGATGAATGGAAGTAAATATATCAAAATTGACAAATCTTTTTTACGTCAAATCGAACTAAATTATAACTATATGCACTATTTAAAAGGTATCTTAACAACAATTAGACTAAATGGACAAAAAAGTATTATTGAAGGCATTGAAACACAGCGTGATTATGATTTAGTTAAAGAGCTAGGATGTGATTATATGCAAGGATATTTTTTCGAAGAATTAATGATTATTAAATAGTGTAATTTCAATATCATCTAAATATGATATAATTTAAAAAAATAAAAGGAATAAAAATGCAATACCTAATAATTGCTTATGATAATGATAATTCACTAGATAAAAGACTAGAAGCAAGAGAGGCACATGTAGAGGGTGCAAAAAAATTAATGGCTGAAGGTAAGATTATTGAAGCTGGAGCATTAATAGAAGAAGATCAAATGGTAGGCTCAACACTTTTTGTTGATTTTGAAAATGATGATGAATTAAATGAATGGTTAGAGAGTGAACCATATGTTACAAATAATGTATGGAACATGGACGAATTCCAAATCGTTCCTGTGAAGCTACTTCCTAAAGATTAATAAACAAACTAAGCCTCTTTTTTAGAGGCTAGATACTTAAGTATATTAAAATAATGTATTAACAAATATATTTGCTTGTTTAATTAATATTTTTACTTAGATATTAAATATTATATTTGATTTCTCCTAATCCTTCAATGGTGGTAGTTGCCATCCTTTATAGTATGCTATCATTCTTATTAAAATTCCAAGGGCTAATAATGTTATGATATAAAAAATTGTATTTAATCCTACAAGATGTAAGATATAATATGTTATACCAACACCAAAACTGATGGTTCCATATAGTCCTGTTCTCATAAACCATGGTACTTCATTTAGAAGGATATCTCTTAAAATACCGCCTCCTACTCCATTGAAAAATGCAACAAATGCAACTCCAAAGATATTAAAACCAAATTCGATAGCTATCATGGCTCCAACAATAGAAAAGCAAATAAAATCAATAGCATCTGCAAATATAAAAATGAACTTTTTTTCTAATTCTCCATATCTTTTATAAACTTTTAAAAATCTAGAGATAAATAAAACGATAATTACAATAAGTACGGGCATATAGTGAGTAAAAGAGTAGATATCTCTACCAACAAGTAGATCTCTTATTATTCCGCCACCTAGTGCTGTTAAAAAAGCTGCTATAAATAATCCAAGCCAATCACAACCTTTTTTTACACCAAATAAAAAGCCACTAAGTGCAGCTGATGCAATTCCTATATATTCAATAAATAATATTATGTCCATTTTTCCTACTTTATAAATTTAGTATTTTATACCTACTATGCATAAAAAAGGATAAATTTTAAACTATTTAATTAAAAGTGATTGTTTATAATGTTAGTTATTATTATGTAAGATAAAAAAGGCACAAATTTGTGCCTTTTTTTATAAGTTTTGAAGAATTTTAGGTTTTGTAAAAGCGTTGATTGGCTTTAAACTACCTTTGTATTTTTCTATCTCAACTAATGCAGTGTGTGCAATATTACTTTGAGCTAATTTTGATGTTCCTTTATCAATAGTAAGAACATTTACATTACCATGTTGACAAAGTGTTTTATCTCCTAAATTTTCAGGAGAATACCAAGCACCTTCACATAATGTAGCAACTTCATCTATTACAGCATCAGTTACATAAACACCAGCTAAAATTTCACCTCTATCATTGAAAACTCTTGCAATGTCACCTGTTTTTAAGCCTCTTTTTTTAGCTTCTTTAGGATTTATTAAAACAGGCTCTCTTCCACTAATTTCATATAAACCTCTAATAAATGTATTATTTAATTGAGAGTGTAATCTATATTTTGAGTGTGGACTAATAATATGCATTGGATATTTTTTAGTTTGTTTTTTATCTCCTAACCACTCGATTGGTTCCATCCAAGTTGGGTGTCCTTTGCAATCATCATAATTGAATTTTGCAATTACAGGAGAGTATATCTCTATTTTACCTGATGGTGTTCCAAGTCTATGTTTATATGGGTTATCTCTAAATTCAGTATATCTAGTATAGTTTTGAGTTGATTCATCATCTTCTTGGAATCTTACATAACCTTTTTCCCAGAATTTATCAAATGATGGCATTTTCATATTCATAGCTTTTGCTTTTTGAACAGCATCTTCATAGATATATTTAACCCATTCTAATTCAGTTTTTTCTTCTGTAAATACCTCTTCATAACCCCATCTTTTACAAAGTTCTCTACAAATCCAGAAATCACTTTGACTCTCACCTGCTGGTTTAATATGAGCTTTTCTTGCAATTATATACTCTTTTGTTCCACCTGTTTGGTCTATATCTATTCTTTCAAGTTCTGTTGCTACAGGAAATACTATATCTGACATTTTAGCAGTAGAAGTCCAGTAAGGCTCAGCTGTAATTACTGTGTCAACTTTTTTCCATTGTTCTAGCATATTGTTTACATCGTGGTGTCTTGTAAGTGGTGAACCTGATGCGTTATACATTAGTCTAATATGTGGTAATTTTATTTTTTTACCATTTTGGTCTAAATTTTCTCCTGGTCTTTGAATTGCTTCTATTGATCTTGATGATGGAATAACAACATCATGATGTTTTAACCAAGGTGCATTTGGATATTTGTTATTGTATTTTTCAGGAATAGATTGGCTAATACCTGTAATTGTTGGTGCTAGTTTATCTGTTGCTCCACTTGAATTATATGCAAGTGAGAACTCAATTCCACCACCTGGTAATCCCATATGTCCTAACATAGCTGCTAGTACTGTGCACATCCAGTGAGCTTGTTCCCCATGGTCTTGTCTTTGAAGTGCTCTACCACATAATAATACTGTTCTTTCTTTTGCTAATGTTTTTGCAAATTTTGCAATAGTTTTTGCATCAACTCCACAAATTTCAGAAGCCCAGTTGATATCTTTTGCTTGACCATCTTCTTTACCTAATAGGTATTTTTTAAATTTATTAAAACCAACAGTATATTTTTTGATAAATTTTTCATCATATAGTTTTTTTGTATATAAATAGTGTGCCATACCAATCATTAGTGCAACATCTGTATTTGGTTTTACTGCTATGTGTTCTGCATCTAAGAATTTTTGTGTATCATTTTTTCTTGGATCTACACTAAATGCTTTAATTTTTCCACTAAAAACTGCAGCTTGTAATTTTTCATAATCTTTAAAGCATCTATGAAGTGGAGTTGACCATGTTATTTGATTTGTAATTAATGGATCGCAACCCCAAACTACAACATTTTTTGCATTTTCTATTATTGATTTCCATTTAGTTGGTGTATCATAAACAGAAGAACCTCCTAAAACATGAGGCATAATAACAAGACCAGCACCAGTTGAATAATCACCTGATTCAGTTACAAATCCACCTAAGATTCTCATCATTCTTCTAGATACAGTTCGTCCCCAACTTACTCTACCAGAACCACCCCACCAGTAGCACTCTCCATAAATACTTTCAGGTCCGTGTTTATCAAATGTTTCTCTCATATGTTTTGCTGCTAAATCAAGAGCAACATCCCAAGATACTCTTACAAACTCTTCTTTCCCTCTTAGGTTATTATTTGATGGTCCTTTTGCTTTTAAAAATGACTTTCTAACCATTGGGTATTCAACACGTGTTTGATTTTGCAATCTATCTGCAACTGATTTTATCATTGGACTTGGAAAATAATCACCTTTAAAAGCTTTAGTTTCTATAACTTCTCCACTTTGTATTACTGCTTCAAACATACCAAATCTATTTGAACTTAGTACTGTTTTTCTATCATCAAAGTTAGTTAGGTCTGCCCAACCAAAACTATTTGCTTTTACAGTCGTTGCTGCACCAAGAATTGAACTACATTTTAAAAAATCCCTACGTTTCATTTTGTCTCCTTTATTTTGAATCAGCTGCATGTTGTTGCAGATATTTAATAATTAGATTTTTTGTATGTGGATCTAATGTTACTTGCTCCATCATACTTTCAATTTGTTGTGGCCATTGATTTACAGTGTACGCATTTGATGCTGGTAAATGATGACACATTGAACAACTTTGCTCATATGTTTTTTTAGCTTTAAGTTTTAATTTATCTGGGTTTTTTGCAATATTTTTTAAATCAATTGTAAAAACTCCTTCAACTTCATGCCAGATTTCACCATAATCATCTTCATGTTTTTTAACTGTTTTAAAAGATTCATTTGAACTTTTTTCATCTTTAAACTCAGCATATAATTCTTTTCTTTTGATATCTCTAAGAATCATTTGTGGATAGTTTTCTAATCTATAGCCTTTTACTTTGATAGTTACTTTACCTGCTTGTTTTTTTACTACGTCAACTGGAGTTAATATAGTTATAAAACCAATATCTTTTCCATTTTTAAATAGTTTTGTTCGCTCTTTAATAACAGAGTCTTGCGCTAAGGCAAAACTTGTAACTCCTAATATGCTTAAAAGTAACAAGCTTTTTTTAAGTATTCCCATTCCTAATCTCCTATATTTTGTGTAAAGAAATATTATTGGAATAGTATAAAAAAAGTATAATCTTTAATTTTTTTTAATAAATTTAATTAATTTTATTTTAAAGTGAGTTTATATCCAATACCTTGAATATTTTGAATTAGTTCTGTATAGGTCTTTTTTCGTAGCTTATTAATAAACATTCTTATAGCATCAGCAGTAGCACCACTATCTTTCCATACAAAGTTTTCAATAAGAGAAAAAGGAACAGTATGTTCATGGTGTTTGATAAGTAGTTCTAAAAGTCTTTGCTCTTTTTTAGTAAGATTGATTGTTTCATCATCATATAAAAGTTCTTTTGCTTCAAAATTATATTTAAAACCATTTTTCAAATCAAAAAATTTAAACTCTTCTTTAAATGAAGAAATTGCTAATATCATAGATACAAGTAACTGTTTTTTATCAAATGGTTTTTTTAAAACACTTTTACTTTTTAATTGTATTGCTTCAAGCATATTTTCATCTGTATCATAAGCAGTTAAAAAAATAATTGGTACATATGAATCTATCTTTCTTATTTCACTACACATTTTCAATCCATTCATTTTTGCCATGTGAATATCTGAAATTATTAAATCAATAGAGTTGGTTTCAAAACAATTTAATCCCTCCAGACCATTTTTTGCTGTGTATACATTTGTAGCATAATCTTGTATGGATTCAACCATAATATTTAATAAACTCTCTTCATCTTCAACTATTAAAATATTTTTATTTTCAAGTAATTCTTGAATTTTATCATACATCTTTAACTCCAATTTTTATTATAAATTTTGTTGGGTTTTGTAAACTATTTAAATATAAATTTCCATTCATTCTATTTTTTACTAATAAATCACATAAATATAAACCTGTTCCTGTTCCTTGGTTTTTTGTTGTAAAAAATGGTTTAAATATTTTATCTTTATTCTCTTTTAAAATACCTCTTCCATTATCTTCTACACTTATATAAAAATGCTCTTTTTTTCTATAAAGATTGATTTTTATTTTTGCTTCATAAAGTGGTTTTTGTCTTAAAATAAATGATAGTTCATCTTTTGCATTTCCAAAAAGATTAATTAAAACTTGTTTGATGTATGATGGATAGTTAGTACACTCATAGTCTTTATCTTTATCATAATCAAACTCTAATTCAATTCCGTTCATTTGCATTTGTGGAAAACTTATTAGTATAACTTCTTTTATGATTTTTATTAGATTAAACTCTTTTTTTCCGTACTCTTCTTTATAGAAGTTTCTAAATGCATTTACAGTTTCATTCATAAGTTCAATAGTATCTCTTGATCTTAATAAGTAGTTATGAGCTTTAGTTAATGAGTTTTTTTCTACAATCTCTTCTGCATTACTTATTAGCATTAAAAGAGTACTTAAAGGCTGTCTCCATTGATGTGAAATAGCACTTACCATCTCCCCTAAAGCTGCCATTTTACTATTTTGAATAAGAATTTGTTCATGTTCACTCTCTTTTTTTTCTAAGTATTTTTCATGGCTTATGTCATTTACTGTAATAATAGTACCTTCTAATTCTTTGTGAAAATTGTTTAATAAAGGAGTCATTTGGACTCTATACGTTTTATTATTTCTTTTTAGATTATAAGACTTTACAGAAAAAAGATTTTTTTTGATATCATCAAAACAGTCATTTTTATCTATTTTTTCATTTTTTATTAACTCTTTTATAGTACTTAGTGGTTTTTCATATAAGCTTTTGCTTTTTATATTAAATATTTTTTCAAATACTTTATTTATAAATAAAATATTTCCATTCTTATCTGTTAGTAGTATTCCCCACGTAGGACTTTTAGCAAAATGTCCTAAAAGCAAATGTTTTTCATAAAGTTTTTTTTGTGTTATAGATATAAATATTATTGTTCCTAAACCTAAAAGAAAAAGTATTAAAGAAGATATCAAGTTCATAAAAAGTTGCTGATTTAAAGTTTTAAATATCTCATCTTTTTGTAATACAGAAACAAACAACCAATCACTGTTTTTAAGTCTTTCAAATGTAAATATATACTCTTGATTGTCTATTTTAAAAGTTTTGTCGCCTTTTTTATTATTTTGAAATGTTTCTAAAAATTTTAATAATTTTTTATCTTCAAAATCAATTCCAAGTTTATTTGACTGGACAATTACTTGAGAATCATTTGTCATTAAAAAAGCAAATCCTTTTTTAAAAGGAAAAAATTTTGAAATCTCTTTTTGTACAGATTTTAGTTCCAAATCACTTGACATTACAGCTAAAAGGTTTTTATTTTTATCATAAATAGGAGAAGCTATACTTATATAAAGTTTATCTTCAAATCCAGCAGAACCAACATATGGTTTAGAGATTGTTGTTTTTCCTTTATTTACTGCTTGAACATACCAAGGTCTTGTTACTGCAATATAATCATCTGTATAATACCAATCGGTTCTTCCTGATATAGTGAAGTTATCTGGATAAGATATATATACACTTTTAAATCCATCCCCCGAAATCATTGCAGTTGTAAGCATCTCTTTTATGGAATTAAAATCTTTAAATCTATCTTTTTTTATTAGTTTTTTTCCCATTGTTTCAACAATTCTTTTTAATGCAGATAGTTTCTCATCAAACTTCTCTTTATATGAATGGACTAATTTTAGTTGTGTATTTATTGTATTATTTAATAAATATGTTTTATTTGTATTATATGTTGCAAAAATTATGAAAATATATAACAAAAAAAACACTATTGAAATAAGAATATAAACTCTATTATGTTTCATTATTTACCTTAAGATAATTTGTAGATTATTTATATATAAAAAGTATAATATAAATATAAATAATTTTACAATTTAGATTTTATATTATATCTATACTCTAATTATGTTCTTAAAAAATAGTTTAGCTCACTTTTTATTATTTTTATATATTAATTCCAAAAATACATAAGAGTTTAAAAAACTTATTATCTTGTAAAAATAATACTATTATAATAATTCAAATTAAGTCTAGGAGATATAATGAGAAATTTTTTAGTTTTTTTAGCATTTGCAGTTGCTGCTAATGCACATTTTTTGACGATGATACCAACAACGGATAATGTTAAGAGTAAAAGTGAAGCTAATATAAAAATAGAGTCTATGTTTATTCATCCTTTTGAACAAACAGGGATGAAAATGGTAAAGCCAGAGGGTATTTTTTTAAATGATAAAAAAAATGCATTAAGTTTAAAACAAATCAAAAGATTTGATAATTTAGCTTGGGAAACATCATATAAAATTAGAAGACCAGGGGTTTACAAGTTTTTTACTGTTCCAAAACCATATTTTGAACCAAGTGAGGGTAAGTTTATTTCTCATGTACCAAAAATAATAGTTAGTGCTTATGGTCTTGAAGATGGATGGGATGAGCCAATAGGTTTAAAATATGAGATTGTTCCTTTGACAAAGCCTTTTGGTTTATATGCAGGTAATATTTTTACAGGAAAAGTTTTACACAATTCAAAACCAGCTTCAAATGTAGAGGTTGAAGTAGAATTATATAATGAGTTTGGTTTAAACGCACCAACAGATGCTCATATTACACAAGTTGTTAAAACAGATGAAAATGGTAATTTTTCTTTTGTGATGAACCATAAAGGTTGGTGGGGATTTGCTGCACTTATAGAAGAGGGTGAAAAAGTTAATGATGGTAAAAAGTATCCAATAGAAAACGGTGCTTTACTTTGGATAAAAGCTTATTAGAAAGAAGAAAAAATGCATATATCAGATGGAATTTTAAGTGCTGAGGTAGCAACTACCTTAGCAGTAGTTGGTGGGGCTATGTGTTTATACTCACTAAAAGAGATAAAAAATGAAAATATTGCTTTAAGTGCAGCTATGAGTGCTCTTTTTTTTATAGCATCATTTATACATATACCTTTAGGGCCTACACAAATTCATTTAATTTTAGTAGGTGTTATAGGATTATTTTTAGGAAGAGTTAGTTTTCTTCCAATTTCAATTGCTTTAGTATTACAAGCTACTATGTTAGGTTATGGTGGAGTTACATCATTGGGTGCAAACATAGTCATAATGGCTTTACCTGCATATTTAGTATATTTACTTTATCATACAAAAATCGCACATAAATTAAATGAAAAAATAAGATTTTTCTTAGTTGGATTCTTGGGAGTGTTTTTTGCCACAGTTATTCTTGCTTTAGTACTTCTTTTTGCAAAAGATGAGTATTTAATAGCTTCATATGCTGTTGTTTTAGCAAATATACCAGCTATGATTTTAGAGGGTATAATTACGCTATTTTTATTGCTATATATTAAAAAAGCAATGCCTAATTTATTAAATGAGATTAAAGTATGAAGATTTTTTTAGCACTTAGTTTACTTTGTGTTTCACTATTTGCCCATAAACTAAATCTATTTACAGATTATGAAAATCAAACTTTATATATAAGTGCATATTTTGCAAATGGTAATGGTTGCCAAAATTGCGAAGTTAAAATTAAAGATAAAGATAAAAAACTTTTGCAAAAAACTTTTACAAATAAAAAAGGTGAAGTTTCAATAGATATAAAAGAAGATAATTTTTATGTATCTGTTGATGCAAAAGGTGGGCATATAGCTACAAAAAAGATATCTTTAAGTAAAGAAGAAAAGCAAGCTATAAAAGATAATAGTTTTAAATCTATTAATAAAAGTGATTTAGAAAAAGAGAATGAAAGATTAAAAGCTAAAGTTAAAGCTTTAGAATCAAAACTTGAAAATATGAATATTTTAAAAACTATTTTTGCACTTTTGGTTATAATAGGGTTATTTTATATATTAAAAAGAGTTAAAAGATGATATTCTCCCCTGCTGTTTCTATTTTAGCAGCACTTTTTTATTCTATTGTTGTAAGTTTTTCTTCTTATGAACTTTATTATTTATTGCCAACTTTTTATATTCTATATTTTTATAAAGAATCTATAGTTAAGATTTTCAAAACCTTGGCATATTTAAATGTTTTTATAATTGTATTGGCACTTTTATTAGTTTTGCAAAAAGAGTATGATGAAGCCATAAATATTTATATTAGAACAAATATGATAATTTTATTTAATTTGTCAATATTTTATAAATCAAGGGGATACGATATAGTAAGAGGTTTTTATATTTTGAAATTTCCAAGCAGTTTTGTATCAACTAGTTATTTTACATTAAAAATGATTGATAATTTAACAAATGATTTCAAAAATATTAAGAATACTTTAAAATCAAGAGGTTTTGAAGCAAAGACAAATATGTTTACTTATAATACTTTTGGCAATATTTTAGGTATGCTTTTTGTAAAATCAATAAAAAAATCGCAAAAGTTAAAAGACTCTTTTGAAGCAAGAGGTTTTAATAAACAAATTTATTTAAATGATAAGTTTAAAACAACAAAGAAAGATATTGTTTTAATACTTCTTATATTAATTGTAATAATTTTAAAGGTAAGCTTATGAGTTGTTCTATAACATTAAAACAAATATCATATAAAAATAGTTCAAATAGACTTTTTGAAAATGTAAATTTAAATGTTGGACATGAAGAAAAAGTTGCAATTGTTGGTGCAAATGGAGTTGGTAAAAGTACATTAATAAGAATAATTGCTGGACTTGAACATTCATACGAAGGAGTTTTAGAACTTTTTCATAATAAAATAGATTCAAAAAAAGAGTATAAAAAATTTAGAAGCGATGTGGGTTATTTGCCTCAAGATGTAAATGATTATTTTTTGTGTCCTGTTGTGATTGAAGATGTTATGTTTAATTTAAGAGCTAGAGGTGTAGATAAAGAAAAAGCTTATTGTGAAGCTTTGAAAATACTTGAGAGTTTAGAAATATCACATTTAAAAGATAGAACTATTTTTGAACTAAGTGGTGGAGAGCAAAAGATTGTTGCAATAGCTTCTATTCTTAGTACAGAGCCTAAAATACTTCTTTTAGATGAACCTACAAATGCTTTAGATGTAAATGCAGAAAAAAGGATTGTAGATATTTTAAATGGTATAAAAAAATCTATGATTATAGTGTCTCATCATAAAACTTTTATAGATAAATTAGCTCCTACAGTTTATACTTTAAACTCTACTGGATTAGAATTAAATTAAAAAATATTAATAAATTACTTTTTAAGTGTAAAATATAGTTTCAAAGTTATAATTATAGATATTAAGGAGAACTCATGGAAATAGGAAAAATACTAAAAAGAATTGGTATTGATGATGAGCCTTCATCTTTAAATCCTAATCTTGAAAATTTAAAAAAACTACAAGAGTCTTACATATTAAATGTGCCATATGAAAACCTTGATTTTATTTTTAAAAAAGAGTTTTCAGTAAATATATTAAAAATCTATGAAAAAATAGTGTGCAATAACAGAGGTGGCATTTGTTATGAATCAAATACTTTATTTGTATATTTATTGAAATATTTAGGTTATGATGCAAAGATGATATTTGCAAAAGTTGAAGATACAAGCTATATAGGAGCAAATTATCCACATTTGGCTTTACTTGTGACAATTGATAACAAAGACTATTTAGTTGATGTTGCAAATGGAAGAAATGTAAGAGTTCCTTTAGCACTTGATGAAGATACAATAGTTGAAAGTGAAGATATACAATATCAAATTCAACCTTGTGCAAATGGTGAGTATGCTTTGATGTATAATTATAAATCTAAAGGTTGGCAAATAAGATATCAATTCTCAACTAAGAAAAAGAGTATTACAGATTTTTCTTCTGTATTTGAAAATAAAAAAAATTATGAACAGTTTTCAAGTTATGCACCACTTTTAGTAACAAAAGCATTAAAAGATGGAAGAATAACATTAACAAATGATATGATAACATATAAAGAAAATAGTGATAAAAGAGTTTGGGGAATAAGTTTAGAAAACAGAGCTGAGGTTTTAAGGGACTATTTTAATATTCAACTATAAAGGCTATTTATGAATAACGTTATTTATCACTATTGTAATATTGATTCATTTAAAGCGATTATTCAAAATAAAACTTTATGGCTTAGTTCCATATATAATTTAAACGATTATAAAGAGATACATTGGATAAAAGATAAAGTATCAAATAGAATAAAAGAGCTTACAACAAAGCACAACTTTAAAAAGTATGAGCTTTTTGAAGAGATGTATTTAATACAACATCCTTTAGTTTATGTAGCATCTTTTTCTCAAGGTCAAGATTTATTAAGCCAATGGCGAGCTTATGCAAATGATGGCAAAGGCATTGCTATTGGCTTTAATTCAGAATATTTTGATTATACAAACAATATAAAAATTTCAAAGGTTTTATATAGTGAAGAAGAACAAAATAGACAAATTGAAGAGATATTAGACTCTATTGAGAATTTTGATAACTCTATAATTAAAACAGATTTTGATTGCTTTAAAAAAATATGTCAAGAAACAATTACAAAAATCAATAATCTTGCTGCAAAATCAAAAAGTGAACTTTTTAAAGAAGAACAAGAAGTAAGAGTAATTCATAATCCAATAATTACAAATGACAGAAAAAATTCTCGTTATAACTTTGAAAATAGTATTTCAAATATGAAATTTAGAACTTGTCATGATAATATAATTCCCTATTTTGAACTAAAATTTGATAAAAATAAAGACGATATTTCACCAATTGTTGAGATAATTAAAGGACCTAAAAATAGAGCAATTGACAAAGAGATAAGAATGTTTATGTCAATTAATGGTTTTCATGATATGAAAATTAAAAAATCAAATGCTTCATATAGATAGTATTAATTCTTTCTTTTATATAATTTGTAAAAAATAAAGAGAGTTAATGCAAGATTTTACAAAGCAAAGCATGTTTGAAATATATCAAACTTTACAAGAACTTCTAAAAACACAAAATAGAGTCAGTTTTACTGTTTTAAATCCAGACTTTTTAGCCTCAAGTTATGCAGGAGAAATCGTAGAAATTGAAAACAAAGAGTTTATATATAGAAGTTTTAACTCTTATGTTGATCTAGCTTTACTTTTAGATTGTAAGATATTAACACCAAAATATATAGATGAAAAAAAAGTATCAATAACACTAGAAAAAATCAATAAAGGCAAAAGTTTTCATAATGAAGACTCAAATGAAGAGAAATATGGAGCTTTATCTACTTTTAATCAAATAAATAAAAATGAAGAACCAGATTTTTTGATTAATTATATTAAGTGTTTAGAAAATACGAAAATCTCATCAAGAAAAAAAGTATTAAATCTTGGAGTAAATAGTGCAGGTGAGTTTGAAGTTATAAAGCAACTTTGTGAAAATTTTAATGATATTGAATTTGTGGGAGTTGATTATAGCAGTAGTGCAATAACTCTTGCAAAGGAAAAATTTAAAGAAAATAGTAATGTAAAGTTTTTTGCACATGATATAAATAAACTAGAGCAGTTAGATTTAGGTAAGTTTGATTTGATTATTAGTATTGGAACTTTACAAAGTTCTAATATGAATTTCAATGAAACTTTTATGAATATAGTTCAAAACTATATGGAAAAAAATGCAGCTATGATAATAGGATTTCCAAATTGTAGATGGCATGATGGACAGATGATTTATGGTGCTAAAGCAAAAAATTACTCTTTTTCAGAAATGTCAGTTTTATATAAAGATGCCATGTTTTGTAAAAAATACCTACAACAAAAAAAGTTTAGAGTTACGCTTACTGGAAAAAACTATATATTTTTAACTGCAACATCAATAAGAAAGTAAAATTGCAAATTTTTAGCTATACTTTCATAAAAACAATCGGAGTAAGATGAGATTTAAAGATTTAGAAGAAGAAACAAAAGAGTATTTAAATAAAGAAGTAACAACTCTTTCAAATAGTTTAGGTGGAGTTAATTTCTTTTTACAATTAATAGAAGATATGAAAAATGAGAAAATTAATCCACTTTTAAATAAGAGTTCAACTTTTCACTATAGCAAAGGAAAAGTTTCTTGGAATAAAACTATATATAAAGATACTTTAGTTTTATTATATGAGACAATGAAACTTGAAGAAAAAGATAAAGATTTTTTTGAAAACCTAAAACCTAAAGCTAAAAAAAATACAATAAATATGATGAAAGCATTAAAACCTATAAATATAGAAGTAAGACCTAAAAATCAAGCTGATGGTGAGGGATTTGAACTTACTATAATTGATGCAACAAATAGTGATGCAATAAAAATATCACTTTTATTTAAAGTAGTATTTTTTTACAATATAAGTTTTGTAAAAGAGATATTAAATTATAAAAAAAGTTTGTAAAATGGATAATAAAAAAAGATTTGATATAAAACAAGGTATGAATGTAAATATAGTCTTAAAACAAGACCAAAGAAGTGGAAAGCTTACAAAAGGAGTTGTAAAAGATATCTTAACAAACTCTCCTTTTCATCCCCATGGAATCAAAGTTAGATTACAAGATGGGCAAGTAGGTAGAGTACAAGAGATTTTATAATGATTTTATATGTAGATGGTGATGCTTTCCCTAATCTTTTAAAACCTATTCTTTTAAGAGCAATCGAAAGATTGGCTTTGCAAACTATTGTAATAGCAAACAAAAAAATAAATATTGGTAAATCTTCAAATATAAGTTATATGATAGTAGAGCAAGGAGCAGATGAAGCAGATGATAAAATAGTTGAGCTTTTACAAAAGGGTGATTTAGTTATTACTGCTGATATTCCTCTTGCAAATAGAGTTATAGAAAAACAAGCCCATGCAATAGATCATAGAGGCTTGGAGTATACAAAAGATAATATAAAAGAGTGCCTTGCTATTAGAAATCTAATGCAAGAAATACGCGATAGCGGAGAGATTACAAAAGGACCTGCACCTTTTACTCAAAAAGATGCACAAAGCTTTGCAAATCAATTAAACAATTTTTTTCAAAAATATCAAAAATAAAACTCTTTATTTTTGATGAATTTTTTAGGAGAAATATTAAATCTTTTAAAAAAAGCAGTAGTAAAATTACTTTGGTGTTTATATCCTATAAGCTTGGATATTTCATTAATTGAGTAGTTATTTGTTTCTAAAAGCTTTTTTGCTTCTTCAAGTTTTTTATTAATAATATATGCAAAAACTGTACTGTTATACTGTAATTTAAAATTTTCTTGAAGTTTTGTTTCGTTTGTACTTGCTACTTTTGCTAACTCTTTTAAACTCATATCTTCAAATAAGTGAGTATCTATGTATAAAAGAACTTTATTTAAATACTCTTTTTCTATATTGGGAATCCCTTTTTTATCATCTTTATTTATACTGTTAAACCAGTTATATAAAAGCTCTAAAGTTTGGCTTTGAAGTAACAAATTATCAAGCTTATTATTGTATGTTGTATTAAAAATAGTATTTAATGTGTTTAACGTATCAAAAGTACAAGGAGAGTCTTTTATAAACTCAAAAAAAGGTTTTTTATTTAGATTCTCAATTATTGTATTTAAATTACTATTGTCTTCTTGCAAAATTTGATTTTTTATAAATTGATTTGTGGCAACAATATTTATAATTTTTAATGAGGAACCTTTTTTATAAAAACTTTTACCATTTTCTTGATTTAAAGCTGAAACTGCTAAATGATTTGGTTTAAAAGTTTTTTTTATTTTAAAATCTTTATTTTCATAATTTATCTCTCCATTTAGAAAAGCTGAAAAAGAAAAAAGTGTACTTTCAAACTTGTTTTCAATAATAAAATCTTCTTTTACATCAATATGAAATTTATGAAAGTATAAGCCCTTTGTTATGGGGATAATTGATATTTCACCATTTGCAAGATTCTTTGGTATTTCAAAAATATTTGAATTAATTGAGTTTTGTTGATTAATCTCTTCAATGTTTTCAAAAGTAATTGTTTTTGTCATTTATTCTCTTTTAATATTTTAAGCATAAAAAAAATTATTTTTATAATAAATACGATATTGATATGCATTATCAAATTAAATATAATACAAAAATAATTTAAAACCCCTTAAGGAGAAATTTTGAAACGAGTATATATGAATACTTTATTACTTGCAAGTTTAAGCTCTACACTTTTTGCAAATGATGTAGTAAAACTTGAAGATATAACTGTAACCGCACAAAAGAAAAAAGAGTCTAAACAAGAAATAGCTTTGAGTTTAGATATTTTAAATAGTAAAGATATTAAAGAACAAAAGATTTTAGATACAGAAGATATTGTAAATAGTACTCCAGGCCTTTTTATGATAAAAACAAATCATCATGGAACAGCAGGTTTTTTATCTTTAAGAGGTATTACTCCTACTATGGAAGGTGAACAATCAATTGGATTTTTTGTTGATGATATATATTATCCTATGTTTGACAGTGAGATTTTAGATATAAAAAGAGTAGAGGTGTTAAAAGGACCTCAAGGTACACTTTATGGAAAAAATACAGAATCAGGTGTTATTAATATAATTACAAATAAACCAGTAAATGAAAATAGTGGAAATATTGAATTTGGTTTAGCAAATAATAATACTCAAGAGTATAAAGCTTTGGTAAATACTAAACTTATTGATAATGAGGTGTTTTTAAGAGCTGCTCTTAGAAAGTATAAAAGTGATGGCTATTTTGAAAATAAATACAATAATAATAAAAAATCAGATCATACAGATGGTATTGATGGTAGAGTTGCTTTAAGATATCTTCCAACAGATAATTTAGATTTTATACTTTCATATGATAGAAATGATTATGAAAATGGATATTCAGGTTTTAATACACTTAATGAAGTATTGAAAAATCCAGGAAAAGTTAATGTTGATTTTGATGGAAAAGGTGAATTTAAAAATGATAAATTTGCATTAAAATCTATTTATGAAAATGAGAATTTGACTTTTACTTCAATTACAGCAGCTAGTAATACAAAAAATATAGATTATAATGATTTAGATTTTACTACTAATGATTTGATGAGACTTAAAACTAATAGAGATATAGATTTCTTATCTCAAGAGTTTAGAGTTAATTCTTCTTATAAAAACTTAAAATATTTAATAGGCGGGTATTTTAGTAAAGAAGACAATAAGGAATCAGTTGACTTTGAGATGCGACAAGCAAATCCTTTATACGGAATGCCAAAATTTACTAAACTTACAAGTAGTGATGATAGTACAAATAATTATGCTTTATTTTCTCAAGCAAACTATGCTTTTAACTCTTTTTTTGATGTGACACTTGGACTTAGATATGATAAAGAGCATAAAGATTATAAATATAAAGTAGGTTATGATAAAGATTTATCAATGTTTGGTATGATAAAAGATTCAATTAAAAAAAGTAAATCCTCTTCTCAAGTATTACCAAAAGTTTCATTTAACTTTAACTTTGAAAAACATCTATTATATGCAAGTTATACAAAAGGGTATAAAGCTGGTGGGTATAACTCTTTAGCACCAATTAATAATCAAGAGTTTGAAGATGAACTTTCTAATAACTTTGAAATAGGTTTAAAATCTAGATTTTTAAATGATAGATTATTTACAAATTTGGCAATATATCAAATTTATATTGATGATCAACAAGTAGAACAACAGTATTATCCAGATTCAATTACTTCAAATGCTGGAAAATCAGAGATTAAAGGTTTAGATTTAGATATAACTTATCAAGCAACAGATAAATTAGTATTATCAGCAGGTATAGGTTATAACGATTCAAAATTTGATGAATATAAAGATAATATTTTAGATGGTTCAGGAAATATAATTGGACAAAAAGATTATAGTGGTAAAAGAGCTCCTAATACTCCAAAATATACATACAATATCACCGCAAAATATAATTTTTTAGCAGATACTTATATTCTTGCAAAATTAAATGGTGTAGGAGACATATATTATAATTTAGATAATAGTGTAAAACAAAAATCTTATGAACTTGTAGATTTAAGTTTTGGTACCTCTTTTAATAATTGTGATATAAGATTATGGAGTAAAAATATTTTTGATAAAACTTATACAACAAGAGCTTTTGAGATGAATAATGAGTGGTATGCAAGAGCTGGTGAGGGTAGAACTTTTGGTTTTGAACTTGCATATAAATTTTAGTAGAGAAGCTTATGTATATTTTTTCTAAGAAATCTAGTTTTTTATTGGTGTTATATACCACGCAATTTATTCCTTTAGGATTTTTCTTTGGTGCAATTCCTGCAATACTTGCAACAAATGGTGTATCAATGGAAACTATTGGAACTATTTATATGTTAGGACTTATCTGGGTAATAAAGTTTTTATGGGCACCTTTTATAGATAAAAATAAAATTAGCTTTTTAAAAGGACATTATCGTTCTTGGTTAATAGTAGTTCAAATACTTTTATCATTAAGTATGTTCATTTGTAGTTTTTATCCAATAACATCTTCTTTTACAGTATCACTTATTTTGATACTTTTTATTAACTTTTTCTCTTCTACTCAAGATATATGTGTAGATGGATTAGTTGTAAATAGTATAAAAAAAGAGCAGTTACAATATGCAAACTCAATGCAAACAGCTGGAACTTTTTTAGGTTCATTTATTGGACTTTGTTTACCTTTATATTCTTATGAAGTTTATACGTGGAAAGTTACACTTTCAATTTTGAGTGTTTTTGTTATATCTCCAACACTTTTGTTGCTTTTTTATAAAGAAAAGATTAATGATATTAAACCTGAAAGAGTAAGTTATTTTAAAATACTTGGTTTTTTAGGAAATAAGAAAGTTTTAAAACTTCTTATTATTATGACTCCTGCATATTTTGTAGTTGAGGGAAGTTTTTCTTTAATTCAACAACTATTGATTAAAAATGAATGGACTTTAATACAAATAGCTATTTCTCAAAATATTATTGGTTCATTTTTTGGTATTTTTGCAGCTTTTTTATCTGGATATATCATGGGATTTTTAGGAAAATATAAAAGTTATTTTTTGATATCGACTTTGATTTTATTTGATATTATTGTTATGATAAATTTAGAATTATTTGTAAATAACCATATTTTAACAACACTATTCCTTTCATATAATTACTTTTGTTTAGGTCTATTTATGACTTTATACTATACTTTTATCATGGAAAATAGCTCAAGAGAGTTTGCAGGAACACAAGTAAATATTCAACATGGATTGATGCTTTTTGTATCACTTGTTTTTACAAAAATATTTTTATCTATAAGTTCTATGTATGGCTTTAAAATAGCTTTTATTTGTTTAGCTTGTATTTATTTGTTTTCATATTTTTATGCAATTTGGAGATTTAAAAATGAAAACTAAAAAAGTTCAATTATTAAGACTTCTTCAAATAGCAAAAGCTAAAAAATATTTACTTTTTATAGCTTGTCTTTTTGCAGTTTTACATGCAATATTGACTTTGGCCCCTTATATTTTAAGTTATGAAATTTTAAATCAAACTACAAGTAATGACTTGGATATTAAATTATTAAAAACCTATGTATTTTATACAATAATTACAGTTGTAATATCATATTTATGTTTATATATTGCACTTATATTTTCACATATGGCAGCATTTGAAATTCTATATAATTTTAGAGTTTTAATAGCAAAAAAACTTGCAAGCTTGTCAATAGGTTATTTACAAAATAGGGCAACAGGAGAGTTGAAAAAAATATTAGTTGATGATATTGAAAAAATAGAGAAGTTTATTGCACATAATTTAATAGATATAATAAAAGCTTCTATAATGCCAATTATTATTTTAATATATATGTTTATTATAGATTATATATTAGCTATTGCAAGTTTAATTCCTCTTATAGTTTTTTTTCTTTGGCTTCTTGTGTTATTTAAAACAAAAGCTTTGCAAGAAATAACTAAACAATACTCTAAAAGTACAAAAAAAATGGATAGTGTTATTGTTGAATATATTCGTTCAATTGCTTTAATGAAAATTTTTAATCAAGATGCAAATAGATTTAAAAACTATAAAAACACAGTTGAAGAACATACTTCTTGTGTAAAAGAGTATATTGAAAAGAATAGTGGATTTTACGCAATTATAGTTTCATTTATTAGTAATTCACTTCTTCCTATTTTAGCTTTTGGTGTATATTTTTATTTTCAAAAAGAGATAAATTTTGCTACTTTGTTACTTTTTTTAATTTTAGGGGTTGCTTATTTAAAACCTGTATTAGCAATTTCAACTTTAGCAAATAGCATATTTATAACTTATGAAGCTGTGAATGAAATTGATAATATTTTAGAAGAGAAAGAGAAATTAATACTTAATAATAAAAAAGCAAATTTTAAAAACTATGAGATTGAATATAATAATGTAAGTTTTGCATATGGTAAAAAAGAGGTTCTTAAAAACATAAATTTAAAACTTAATCAAGGTGAAATAACTGCATTTGTTGGATTAAGTGGAGCTGGAAAAACTACTTGTGCAGAACTATTAGCAAGGTTTTATGATCCTCAAAAAGGTTATATTTCAATTGGAGGAGTTGATATAAAAAGCGTTAGTTACTCTTCTTTAATTGATAAAGTTTCTTTTGTTTTTCAAGATAACTTTATGTTCAATAGTACTATATTTGAAAATATTGCAATGGGTAAAGATGTATCTTTAGAAGAAGTTATAAGTGCTTCTAGAATTGCACAAGCCCATGATTTTATCTCTAAATTAGAAAATACTTATGAAACTGTCTACTCTAAAGAAGTCTGTTTAAGTGGAGGACAAATACAACGAATACAGTTAGCAAGAGTTGTTCTAAAAGATTCACCTATTGTCATTTTAGATGAAGCAACTTCTTTTTCCGATGCAAAAAATGAGTATGAAATTCAAAAAGCATTAAGTGAAGTTATTAAAAATAAAACAGTAATTATGATTGCACATAGACTTTCAACTATTCAAAATGTACATAAAATAGTAGTTTTTAATGAAGGTAAAATACAAAGTATTGGAAAACATGAAGAGTTATTAGAAGTTTGTGATACTTATAAATTTATGTGGAATAATTATATAAATAGTAAAGAGTTTGAGTTAAAAGGAAGTGATAAATGAGTTTTATTAAAAATATACTTTTTATAATAGGTAATTTTAAACAAGAGTTTTATAAAGTGGTCGCTTTTCATATGATTCACTCTTTTTTAATATCTTCTTCAAGTGGAGTTTTAGTAGCTATTTTATGGGAGCTTCTTAAAAAAGAACCTAATAGAGTTTTTGTTTACTCTTTAGTAGGCTTATTAACTTTTTTTTTATTATTACAACTTTTTATCTCAAAAATTACATATAAAAGAGGTTCTAAACTTACTTATTCAATCTCTAAAGAGTTAAGAATGAGATTAGGAACTCATATATATGAGTTGCCATTAGGTATATTAAATAAAAAACATAGTTCTTATTATTCTTCTTGCTTATTGCAAGATATTAGAATTTTTGAGAATTTTTTTTCCCATAGCATACCAAGTACCATAACAGGAATTTTTTCTGTTTTTTTTATACTTTTGTTTTTAGCTTTTTTAGATTATAGATTAGCTTTTGTTTTAACTTTAGGAATCTTGTGTATTGTACCTTTTATATATTTTGCAAACTTAATTGTTGTTTATTTTGGAAAAAAACATATTGAAGCAAAAGAAGAGATGTCAAAGCAGTTTTTAGAGTATTGTGAAGGAATGAAATATTTAAAAAGTTTTAATTATATTGACAAAAAATATAAGTTATTAGAAAAAGTCTTGTATGATTTTAAATTAAAATCATTTAAATTAGAGATGTTTCCAGGGCCATTGATTTTATTATCATTTGTTTTTTGTGAATTGGGATTTTTGTTTATGGTATTTTATGCATTAAACTATTTTAATGATAATAGTTTAAACTTAACTTTTCTTGTGGCTTTTTTAATAATAGGATATAGATTATTTGAACCAATAAAAGTCTTTTTAGTAGATTTTTTAGAGTTAAAATATATGAATAATGCAATTATTAGGATTAAAGAAATTTTAGAACTTAAAACTATAAAAAGAATTCCTTCTTTTAAAAAATTAAAAAACAGTGAGATAAAATTTGAAAATGTAAGTTTTTCATATGATAACAAGGAGCTTTTAAAAGAGATTAACTTAACTTTTCCATCAAATGATATTAGTGTTTTAGTTGGTTTAAGCGGAGAAGGAAAAACTACAATTTTAAGTCTAATAGCAAGATTTTGGGAAGTAAAAAGTGGAGAGATTAAATTAGCAGGAGTAAATATAAAAGATATTCCAATAGAAGAGCTTTACTTAAATATAAGTCAAGTTTTTCAAGATGTATATTTGTTTGATGATACTATTTATAATAATATACAAATAGCAAAAATAAATGCTTCAAAAAATCAGATTATAGAAGCTTGTAAAAAGGCAAATTGTTTAGAGTTTATCGAAAAGCTAGAGAATGGTTTTGATACAAAAGTAGGAGAGGGAGGTACAAAATTAAGTGGTGGAGAGAAACAAAGAATTAGTATTGCAAGAGCTTTTTTAAAAGATGCACCAATTTTACTTTTAGATGAACCAACATCTTCTCTTGATAGTATAAATGAGTATTTTGTACAAGAATCAATTTATAAACTTACAAAAAATAAAACAGTTATCATGATAGCTCATAAACTAAAGATGTTAAAAGGAATTAAAAATATTTATGTAATAAATGATAAGAAAATTGCACAAAAAGGTAGTTTTGAGCTTTTATCAAAAAGTGATGGTTTATTTAAAGATATGTTAGCTTACCAAGAGAAAAGTTTAACATGGCAAGTTATAAAATCATAGAAAAATAATATCACATTAAAAGATAGTTACCTTTTATGTTATAATTACAAAAATAAAATATAAAAGGCTTTACTATTATACTAAATGATAAAACATTAATAGAACAATTTAAGATATTTTGTGAAAAGAATAAACCAAAAGATATGCAAACAGCGGTAAATTACTTTGCTGTTTTTGGTGGATTAGATGTTAAAATTGATACATCAAAACCTCTTAGAACACTTATCATAAGGCATATTTTAGATGAGTATTATGAGATTCAAGAGAGTATAGAAAAACTAACTCAAAATAATGCTCCTTATCATAAAATATTAACAGGGCTTGCACTTGGAGATAGAAGAACAACAACAGCATTTAAAAGAGCTGATGTTGACTATGATGAGGGAATAGAAACAATTTCAAACTTAGCTCATTTGGGAATATTAACAAAAGAGACACCTGTTGATTTTGTACAAAGTGAAAAAATAAGAAATGAAAAATTAAATAAACTACTATTCACAACACCATTTTTAAGATTTTGGTTTGCTTTTGTATCTCCTTTGTATAGAGGAATAGCTAGAGAAGAGTATGATGAGAGTTTTGAAAGATTTAATAACTATCAATTAGAGTTTATGCACTTAATATTTGAACAATTAAGTCATGAGTTTATTAAAAGTGCTTTTGCTGATGATGAGATTGAAAAAATCGGAAGATATTGGGATGAAGATAAAAATGATTTAGATTTAATTGCCAAAACAAAAAGTGGAAAAATCTTAATTGGAAGCTGTAAATATACAAATACAAAAGTTAAGAAAAATGAACTAAATAGATTGCATGCAATTTGTGAAAAATTAGAAATTGTACCTGATTGTACAGTACTATTTTCAAAAAGTGGATTTTCAAATGAACTAAAAGCTGAAAAAGGGAATGCTTTAAAACTATATACAGTTAAGAGTTTAAAAGCACTAATACTTTAATTTATTCATGCTAAATCTTATTGATGAAACTTACATAAATAAAAAAGATAAAGAGCTTGTAGAAGAGTTTCTTTACTCTTTTACTAAAAAGAAATTTATTCTTGGAATTAATAAATATACAAAATCTATTCAAAAACATGTACAAATTGATGGAATAATTGATGATTTTACAAGGGTGCAAAGTTCAAGAAAAAAATCAATTTATAAAATTGATGAGGTACCAAAAGATGCACTTATTCTATCTGTATCAACAGGAAGTCCTTTAGAAGTAAAAAGTGTACTTGATAAAAAAGGTTTTGAAAATATAAATTATCTTAGCTTTTATAAATATAGTAAAATAGAAAAAGAACTCTTAGCAAAACCACCTTTTATAACTGACTTTGAGGATGATTTCAAAAATAATAAAATAGAGTATGAAAAAGTTTACAATCTACTTTGTGATGAAAAGTCAAAAGAGATTTTTACAAAAGTAATAAATTTTAAGATAAGTTTTGATTTTGATTTTATGCAAGGATTTACAAATAATCACAAAGAACAATACTTTGATAAAGAGTTAGTACCAAATATCAAAGATATAGTTTTTCTTGATGGTGGTTCATATGTGGGTGATACTATTCCTCAAATTATAAGTAATTTCCCTGATTTTAAAAAGATATATTGTATTGAACCAAATAATTTGCATATAAATATAGCAAAAAAGAATTTTTCTAAATATGAAAATATTGAGTTTATAAATTGTGGATTAGGAAATAAAAAAATAGAAAATATGACAAATCAACAACTACAAAATAACTGTGCACATGATTATCAAGCATCAAATATAAATACAATAGATAATTTGATAAATGAAAAAGTTGATTTTATAAAGCTAGATATAGAAGGTGCAGAACAAGATGCTTTAATTGGAGCAAAAAATACAATAAAAGAAAACCAAGCAATCCTTGCTATTTGTATATATCATAAAGCACAAGATTGGTATAAAATTCCTCAAATTGTACTAGATATCAATCCAAATTATAAAATTTATCTAAGACATTATATGGAAGGTATTTTTGAAACGGTTATGTATTTTATACCAATTAAAAATTAACTTTTACAAAACTTCTCTACTTCACTAGCAAAATAAACAGGACACTCTATCATTGGGTAGTGTCCTGCTTCCATACACTCTATGATCTTAAAATCATTATAATACTTTTCAAACTGTTTTTTGATGGTACTTTTATTAAAAGCTGGTAAGTCATGGTGTCCTAGCATTATTTTGATTGGTATATTTATATTTTTTACTTCATTTATAAAATCAGTTGTTAAATACATATTCATATATCCAGTTCTAGCTTCTAAAGTTGAAGAAGTATATCCCATTTTGATTCTATAATCTTTCCATTGTTGGTTGTATCTTTTACTTGCACTTTGTACTACTTGCTCAATTAGCTCTTTATTATCTTTCATTTTTTCTATTAGCTTAGCTTGGGCTTGTGGTTTCATTTTTATGCCAGCAGCTGAAATTGGTGTGATTAAAATTAGTTGTTTGATTCTATTATCAATTAGGGCTACTTTTTGAGCTATCATTGTAGACATTGAATGAGCTAATAAATTTACTTCTTTTAAGTTTAATTTTGTGATTAGATTCTTAATATCATTTGAAGCTTCAGCACAAGTATAGTCACCCTTTAACTCTTTTGATAAACCATAACCTCTTAAATCAATAAAATAGTATGTGAAATCTTTTGTATTTAAATATGGAAGTATTGCTTCATAGTTTCTACAATCTCCCATAAGTTCGTGTAGGAAGAAAATTGCTTTATTTCCTGAGCCTACTTTTTTATAATTTAGATAGATTTTTTATCCTTTGAAATTATATTTTTTCAAAAATATCGTACATAAAATTGCACCAATTAAAGCCATAAATGCACCAATTAAAGCTGGGTAGTTATAATCAAATCCTAAAAATAATGGAATACCACCAAAGAAGGCACCAAGTGAATTTGCAACATTAAAAGCAGCTTGTAAAAAAGCAGCACCTAACATAGCTGAATGTTTTGCACTATTTAACATAATCATATTAATAGGCGCTCCAATAGACATGGCTAAAGCCCCGCAAATAAATGTTAATATTATAGAGACAATTTGAATTGATGAGAAGAAGAAAACTAAATTTAAAGCTATTACCATACTTGATAATAAAAATATTGCTACTTTAATTGGATTTTTCTTATCTGCTAAATTTCCTCCTAAGATATTTCCAACAACCATACCCGCACCTGCTACAATCATAAGATAAGAAACATTTCCTTCATCAAAATTTGAAACATGAATTAATAAAGGTGCGATATAACTAAACCATGCAAATAGCCCTCCAAAACCAATTGCAACGATAAGTAAAATATGCCAAGCTTTTATTGTTTTGAAAAACTCTAATTCCTCTTTTAATGTTACAGTTCTTAAATGTTTTTGTTTTGGAAGATATTTATATAAAGATATTATTGTAATTATTCCTATTAAAGAAACGATACCAAAGGCATATCTCCAATGATAATGGTGCCCTATATATGTAACAAGAGGTACCATGGCAAGATTTGCAACTGTAAGTCCTGTGAACATGGATGCAATTGCTTGAGCTGCTTTTCCTTCTTTTGCAAGTTTAGCTGCAACTACAGTTCCTACACCAAAAAAAGCACCATGGGGTAAACCACTAAAAAATCTTGATATCATTAAAGTATTATAATCAGGTGCAATAGTTGATAGAAAATTAAAAAATGTAAATAAAACCATAAAACTTATAAGTACATTTTTAGGAGTAAATTTTGCACTTAATGCAACTAAAATTGGTGCACCAACTACAACACCAAATGCATATGCAGATATTAGATGTCCAGCAACTGGTATTGTTATATTTATATCATTTGCAACATCTGGTAAAAGCCCCATTATTACGAACTCTGTTGTGCCAATTCCAAGTCCACCTAAGGCTAATGGAAATAGTTGTTTTGTCATCATAAAATATTCTTTGTATTAATTTTTGCGAATTATAGTAATAATAGTTTAAATTAAAGTAATAGTATTGTATTAAAGTGATTTAATTATTAACTAAGTACTGTTTAAGATTAAATTAAGTATAATCACGAACTTTTTTAGAAAACTTCACGTTTCCTAGAATGGTAGTATCGTTTCAACAATATGTTGATTTGCACGAGAAGCATGAGCATTGCTTTAATTGCTCAAACCAATTTAAATAAAGGGAAAAAATGCCTACTATCAATCAATTGATTAGAAAAGAGCGAAAAAAGGTGATTAAAACATCTAAATCACCAGCATTAGAAAAATGTCCACAAAGAAGAGGGGTATGTACAAGAGTATATACTACAACTCCAAAGAAACCTAACTCGGCTTTAAGAAAAGTTGCAAAAGTTAGATTAACAACAGGTTATGAAGTAATTTCATATATCGGTGGTGAAGGTCACAACTTACAAGAACACTCTATCGTATTAGTTAGAGGGGGAAGAGTTAAGGATTTACCTGGTGTTAAGTATCACGTTGTAAGAGGTGCTTTAGATACAGCTGGTGTTGCAAACAGAACTGTTGCAAGATCTAAATATGGTACTAAAAGACCTAAGAAATAAGTAGAAGGATAAGAAAATGAGAAGAAGAAAAGCTCCAGTTAGAGAAATTATGGCTGATCCTATCTACAATAGTAAAGTGATCACGAAATTCATTAATACTGTTATGTTAGATGGTAAAAAATCAGTAGCAGAAAAAATTATGTATGGTGCAATTGCAAACTTAGATACTAGAGGTGAAGAAGCTGGTATTGAACTGTTTGAAAAAGCAATTGAAAATGTTAAACCACTTTTAGAAGTTAAATCTAGAAGAGTTGGTGGAGCAACTTATCAAGTTCCTGTTGAAGTTAGATCTGTAAGAAGACAAACTTTAGCACTAAGATGGATAGTAGAAGCTTCAAGAAAAAGAAACGAAAGAACTATGGTTGAGAGATTAGCTAATGAGTTATTCGAAGCAGCGAACGAAAGAGGTGCATCATTCAAGAAGAAAGAAGACATGCATAGAATGGCAGAAGCTAACAAAGCATTTGCACACTATAGATGGTAGGAATTATTAATGGCTAGAAAAACACCACTTAGAAGAGTTAGAAATATCGGTATTGCAGCGCACATTGATGCAGGTAAAACAACAACTACTGAAAGAATTTTATTCTATACAGGAGTTTCTCACAAAATTGGTGAGGTTCATGATGGTGCTGCAACTATGGACTGGATGGAACAAGAGCAAGAAAGAGGTATTACAATTACTTCTGCTGCTACAACTTGTTTTTGGCCACACCCTAAAACAAATGAGCAACTACAAATAAACATTATTGACACTCCAGGTCACGTTGACTTTACAATTGAAGTTGAAAGATCTATGAGAGTTCTTGATGGTGCAGTTGCAGTATTTTGTTCAGTAGGTGGGGTTCAACCACAATCTGAAACTGTTTGGAGACAAGCTAATAAATATAAAGTACCAAGAATGATATTCGTTAATAAAATGGATAGAACTGGTGCAGATTTTTTTAATGTTGAAAAACAAGTAAATGAAAGACTAAAAGCTAATCCTGTTCCAATTCAAATACCAATCGGTGCAGAAGAAAACTTCCATGGTGTAGTTGATTTAGTAAAAATGAAAGCTTTAGTATGGGACGAAGATGCTGCAATGGGTTCTGCTTATTCAGTAGAAGAAATTCCAGCTGAGTTATTAGAACAAGCACAAGAGTACAGAGAAAAAATGATTGAAGCAGCTGCTGAATCTTCAGAAGAATTAATGGAAAAATATTTTGAAGAAGGTGATTTAAGCGAAGAAGAGATTATTTCTGGTCTTAAAGCTGGTTGTTTAGCTATGAATATTACTCCTATGACTTGTGGTACTGCTTTTAAAAATAAAGGTATTCAAACTTTACTTGATGCAGTTTCTACATATTTACCAGCTCCAACAGAAGTTGCAGATATTAGAGGTGAAACTCAAGATGGTGAAGCAGTAATTGTTCCATCAACTGATGAGGGTGAAGTTGCAGCCTTAGCATTTAAAATTATGACTGACCCATTTGTTGGACAGTTAACTTTCGCAAGAGTTTATAGAGGTGTTTTAGAATCTGGAACATATGTAATGAACTCAACAAAAATGAAAAAAGAAAGAATCGGAAGATTACTTAAAATGCATTCAAATAATAGAGAAGAAGTTTCTCAATTATATGCTGGTGAAATCGGTGCAGTAGTTGGTCTTAAATCAACTGTTACAGGTGATACACTAGCTTCTGATAAAGATCCAGTGATCTTAGAAAGAATGGAATTCCCTGAACCAGTTATTTCTGTTGCAGTTGAGCCAAAAACTAAAGCTGACCAAGAAAAAATGGGTATTGCATTAGGTAAATTAGCAGAAGAAGATCCATCATTTAGAGTTGCAACTGATGAAGAATCTGGACAAACTATTATTTCAGGAATGGGTGAGTTACACTTAGAAATTCTTGTAGATAGAATGAAAAGAGAATTTAAAGTTGAAGCTGAAGTTGGTGCTCCACAAGTTGCTTATAGAGAAACAATTAAAAACCAAATTAAAAATGAATTTAAATATGCAAAACAATCTGGTGGTAAAGGTCAATATGGTCACGTATATTTAGATATTAAACCATTAGTTGATTCAGAAGATAACTTTAAATTCAACAACGCAATTAAAGGTGGGGTTGTACCAAAAGAGTATATTCCAGCTGTTCAAAAAGGTTGTGAGGAAGCTATGCAAGGTGGTATCCTAGCTGGTTACCCAATGGTTAATATTGAAGTAACATTATATGATGGTTCTTACCATGATGTTGACTCATCTGAAATGGCGTTTAAATTAGCTGCATCTATGGGTTTCAAAGAAGCTTGTAGAAAAGCTGATGCTCAAGCTATAATCTTAGAACCAATGATGAAAGTTGAAATTGAAACTCCTGAAGAGTATATGGGAGATGTTATCGGTGACGTTAACAAAAGAAGAGGACAAGTTCAATCAATGGATGATAGAGCTGGTGTTAAACTAGTTACTGCAATGATTCCATTATCTGAAATGTTTGGATACTCAACTGACTTAAGATCAATGTCTCAAGGTAGAGCAACTTACTCTATGTTATTTGATGCTTATCAAGAAGTTCCAAAAAATGTTTCTGAAGAAATTATTAAAAAAAGAAATGGTTAATAACCTTAAATAAAAGTCAATTTTGACTTTTATTTCTTCTATAAAAAAGCCTACTTGAAAGAGTAGGCTTTTTTTATTCTTATATAATCCATAAAATATTACAATTTGTTAATTTAAAGCAGTTTTATTAACATTTTAGGTAGAATTAACATAAATTTAAAAGAAGCGGATATGGGTTTGAAATCAACAATTACTAAAGAAAAACTAAAATCAAAATCAAAAGCGGGAATAGTTCTAAGACCTTCTACTCCTGAAATAAAAGATGACTATATAAAAATAAAAGGATATTTTGAGAAACAAAATATTGAAATATTTTTAGAAAAAAATAGTGCTAATATGATTGATGAAGAGGGTATTGATTTAGATATTTTATGTGATACTGTAGATTTTTTAGTTTCTATTGGTGGTGATGGAACTTTAATTTCAGTTGTTAGAAGAACCTTTAGATCTGGAAAACCCGTACTTGGAATCAATCTTGGAACCTTGGGGTTTTTAACTGATGTTAGTTTAAACGAACTTGAGTCATTTTTACAAAATTTATCTGATGATGAAAACTATAGAATTGATAGTAGAATGATGATAAAAGGAAATGCAAATTTAAAAAATTTTTTTGCTTTTAATGATATTGTTATATCAAGAAATTCATTATCTTCAATGATTAAAGTAGATGCTAAAATAGATGGTAAACCTTTTAATTCTTATTATGGTGATGGAATAATTATTTCTTCTCCTACTGGCTCAACTGCTTATAATTTGTCTGTTGGTGGTCCTTTGGTTTATCCTTTAACTGATGCTTTTATTGTAACACCTGTTGCTCCACACTCATTAACTCAAAGACCATTAGTATTACCAGCAGATTTTGAAATAGAGTTTACAATTACAGACAATCAAGGAGCAATGGTAATAGTTGATGGACAAGATATATATGAAGTAGAGCAAAATCAATCAATAAAGATTCAAATTGCATCAAAAAAAGCAAAGCTTCTTCATCGAAAAGAGAGAAACTATTTTGAAGTATTAAACGAAAAATTACAATGGGGAAATTAATATAAATGATTAGTAGAATATACCTAAAAGATTTTTTATCTTTTAATGAAGTTGATTTAGAGTTTGATAAGGGTTTAGTAGTTTTTACTGGACCTAGTGGTGCTGGAAAATCAGTTTTAATGGAATCGATTTTATCATTATTTGCAATACAAGAAGCAAAAGCTAGACTTGGGGAAGTTGTTCTTAAAAGTTCAATTAAAGATGAAGATTTTGATGTTAATATTGATGATGAAATTGTAATAAAAGAGATAAAAAAAGACAAAACTAGATATTTATTAAACAATCAAACAATATCAAAAAAAAGACTTCAACTATTTTCTTCAAATCTAATCAAGCATCTTAGTTTAAAAGATAAAACTGATTTTGAAAGTAATAAATTATTGGACTTTTTAGATTTATTATCAAAAAATAAGAATAAAAATTTTACAAAATTAAAAGATGATTTTACAAAAACATATAAAGAATTAACTTTATTAAAAAAAGAGTTAAAAAAGTTAACTGATGATGAATTAAAAGTAGAAGAGTTAAAAGAGTTTGCAAAATTTGAGATTGATAAAATAGAATCAATTGATCCTAAAATTGATGAATATGATGAACTTATGGATATAAAAAAGAAACTTTCAAAAAAAGATAAAATTGAAGATGCCATTAAAAATGCTTCTGCTATATTTGAAAATTCTCATCAAGTTTCTAATGCATTAGAACTTTTAGAAATAAATAGTTCTTTTTTTGATGATGCAATAAATGAGCTTAATAATCATTTTGAAAGATTTAATGATTCACTATTTGAACTTGAAGAGTTAGATATAGAAAATGTGTTAGATAGAATTGAAAAACTATCTTCTTTACAAAAAAGATTTGGTTCTATTAAAGAAGCAATTGAGTATAAAGAACAAAAAAAGCAAGATTTACAAAAATATGAGAATTTAACTTTTGAAAAAACAAAACTTGAAAATGATATTGAAAAAATAGAGCTTAATGTAAATGAATTAGCTTTACAAATTAGTCAACATAGAAAAAAATCTGTAAAAGATTTAGAAAAACGAATAAATCACTATTTAAAGTTTTTATATCTTTCAAATGCAAAAATAATTATAAATGAAAAACAGTTAGATTCAAATGGTATAGATGAAGTTATATTTGAACTAAATGGTGTTGATTTAGACACTATTAGTAGTGGAGAATTCAACAGATTAAGACTTGCTTTGTTAACTTCAATGAGTGAGTTTCAAATAGTTAAAAATGGAGTGCTATTTTTAGATGAAATTGATGCAAATTTAAGTGGAAAAGAGAGCTCAGCAATTGCTACAGTGTTGACACAACTTGCAAAATCTTATCAAATATTTGCTATTTCTCATCAACCTCAGTTAACTTCAAGTGCAAATCAACACTTTTTAGTAGATAAAATTAATCAAAAATCAAAAGTTAAAGTTTTAAATAAAGAAGAAAGAATAAATGAAATTTCAAGAATGATTAGTGGTGAAGATATCACAAAAGAAGCTTTGGAATTTGCTAAAAATCTTTTAGAGTAAAGCTAAATTTATAGCTTTACACTAAACTCTTTGACCATATTTTCTACTAATGTTTTCATTTTTAAGTGATCTGCTGGGTTTCTTGTATTTTCTAAAAGTGGTCTTAAATTTTTATGAAATTTCTTCAAGAAGTTGAAAATATAATGTGTCTTTTTATAAGGATTATTTACATAAGATCCTGAATCAATAAGCTCAATTACTAATTCGTTATATCCTAAAAATGCTGCATAATTAATAGGTAAAACACCAAACTTGTCAGGTTTATTTATCAGGTTTTTGTTATATGAGTATAAAAGTCTAAATACTTTTACTTTATTTTGCCACATTGCATTGTGAACCATATTTCTACCTTTATTATCTACTGCATTTATATCAGCACCTGCATTTATTAAGACTTTTATAGTTTGAATATCATTATCAAGTATAGCTTTATGTAAAGTTATTCCACCATAATCATCCCTTGAGTTTACATCAGCCCCTAAAGTGATTATATTTCTAAGCATTACAAGATAGTTTTGTTGCTCAGCAACTCTTCTAAATGAGATATTTTTTGACATATAATAATAAATAATATTATAACCATCTTTATTCTTTAGATTAATATCAGCACCATATTTTACTAGCATTTTAACTAAATCAATATTTCCATATTCAACTGCATCAAAGAAATATGGATTTCCTTGTGAGTTCAGCATTGTAAGATTTACTTCACCATTTAATAAAATCTCTTCTAATACTGATTTATAGTTTTCATTTTCATTTATATTTTGCCTTGCTTTCATTTTAAGTTTTTTTCTATTTCTTAAAAATAACTCAACTTCTAAAAGTTTTTCAATGATAGTTTTTCCATTTTCATCACTAATATTAGGTCTTGCACCATAATCTAGTAATAGTGCAACTAAATCAATATTTGATTTACCTTTAATTGCAGCTAATGCTAATGCTGTTTCATTTCTATCATTTATAAAGTTTGGGTCAACTTCATACTCTAATAGTGTTTCTACTAATTTTATATTTCTGTTTTTTGTAGCAAGCATTAAGGCATTATCACCGTTATTATTGCAGTGATTATAATCAACATGCTCATCTATTAGCCAAGGAATCATATCAAGTAGATTTTTTATAGTCTCTTTTTCTCTTGGGTTGATTTTTAGTATTTCTTGAATTAATGCCAGTAAAACGTTATTTCCCTCATCATCAATATGATTTATATTTGCACCTTTTTCAATTGCAAAATTAAAAGAATCAACATTTAAAGCACCATTTTGAACTAGATAAAAAAGAGGAGTTCTTCCTTTTTCATCTGTGATGTTTAAATCTATATAATCACCAAGAAATTTTAATACATTTGTATTTAAATAAGTGTCTGGATAGAATAAAATTTTCTTATCTATAGAATTACCTTGAAGTTTTATTACATCTTTTACTAAGTCTAAATTTTGACTATGAATTGCATCAAAAATTAAAGTGTATCCTTCTTCATCAGCATTGTCTAATTTTTTAGTTCTTTCTTTTAATAATACATATGAATCTTTTTTATTAAACTTCACTGCTTCTTGTATAGCAGTTCTTCCTTTTGAATTTACAATATTTGGATCTGCTTTTAATTGAAGTAGTGTTCTCACTGTTTGTGTTGCACCTTTTCTTGCTGCACAAATTAAAGCAGTGTCACCTTCTGAATCAGTATTATTTATAGCAACTTTTTTTGATACAAGCCATTTTACAGATTCTACAAGATTTTCTTCTGCAACTATATGCAGGTATGATTTATTAAATTCGTCTTTATAATGAATATCTACATCTTTTAATATTGAATCGGCTTTTGAGTCTTTAAAGGTTGAGTTTCTTAGTTCTTCGAGTAAATCTTCTCGTGTATATTTTTTAAAAAGTTTATTAAACATTAATTGTAACCTGTACCTTTTGAGTTTTAAATCTAATTCATAACATACCTAAAGTTTTCATAAAATAAAATAAAATTTTGATGGTGAAACAAAAGTAAACAAAAAATTATTATTTTATTCTTCTAATGTCATTTTATTGACTTTTTTAAGTTTGGATAGATAGAATATAAGATTATAAAAGGAGTGTTTAATGCTAGGTAACCTTACTATAAAATCTAAGCTACTTATGTTAGCTTTTTTAACAATTGTTGGGATTGCTTTGATTGTATCTATTGAGTCAATATATTCAATTAAAGAGTTTTCAAAAAAGAATGTTGAAAAATATAAAAAAGAAGCTTATGAAAAGAAAGAGGAAGAACTCAAAAACTATGTATCATTAGCTATGAAAACAGTTAATGCTTATCATAAAAGAACATCAATAGATAAAATAAAGCTAGAAGTACAAGAGTATTTAAAAGAGCAATCTGGATTTATTTTTTCAATTTTGGATGCTGAGTATAATAAACTAAAAGGAAAAGTACCAAATAGTGAGTTAAAGAAAAGATTAAGAGAGATAATTTCTGAAACAAGATATGGTAAAACAGGTTATTTTTGGGTTAATGATACAGATGCAGTTATTGTAATGCACCCTACAAAACCACACCTTGATGGAAAAGATTTGTCTGAGTTTAAAGATGAAGGTGGGAAAAAAATATTTTCAGTATTTGCTGAAGTTGGAAAAACAAAAGGTTCTGGATTTGTAGATTATTCATGGCCAAAACCAGGTTTTGATAAGCCTCAATTAAAGGTATCTTTTGTAAAACTTTTTAAACCATTTAATTGGGTTATTGGAACAGGCTCTTATGTTGCTGATGTAACTAAAAATATTCAAGAAGAAGCTTTAGAAACTATTTCTAATATGAGATATGGTACTAACGGATATTTTTGGATTAATGATACAAAACCTAAAATGATAATGCATCCTATTAAACCATCACTAAATAATAAGAATGTAGCAAATGTTCAAGATAAAAAAGGAAAGTACTTATTTAAAGAGTTTGTTACAGTTACTAATAATAATGAAAATGGTGCATTAGTTAAGTATATGTGGCCAAAACCAAATTTTGAAGAACCTCAAGAGAAATTTTCATATGTTCAAAAATTTGGACCATGGAATTGGATTATTGGAACAGGTGCGTATATTGATGATATAAAAGCAGAAATTGCAAGTATGGAAGAAACCACAAATGAAGAGATAGCTACTATTGTTAAGTTTCTTGTAATTTCTACATTAATTGCAGTAATACTTATATATATATTATATACATTCTTAATCAAAAGAGCCATCATTAATCCATTGAGTCAATTGGATTTTGCTATTGCTAATTTAGGTTCAGATTCTAATACAAATAATTTTATAGAGAAAAATTCAAATGATGAAATTGGGAAAGTTATTGATAGTTTCAATGCTTACATCAATAAACTAAAAGATGGATTTAAACAAGATGCAAAAGTAATTGAAGAAGTTGAAGACGTAATTACTAAAGTAAATAATGGATTCTATGTTTATAAGGTTCATAGTGACTCTCCAAATCCACAAATTCAAAAGTTAAAATTATCTATTAATTCAATGATTGATAAAACAAATGAAAAACTTGAAGAGATTAATAATATTTTAGTTGAATATGGTAATTCAAATTTTGATTATAAAACAAGTAAAAATGAGCACCATAATGCAAATGGAATTGTAGGTTCTATTTCTACTAGTACATCATTTATTGGAAATACTGTTTCTGAATTTTTAGCTATGATTACAACAAGTGGTAGAAAACTTAATTCTGATACAGAAGTTTTATCAACTGAAGTATCAAAACTTGCAAAATCAGCAAATGAACAAGCTGCAAGTTTAGAAGAGACAGCTGCTGCTGTTGAGGAAATTACTTCTATTATTAAATCAAGTGCAACAAAAGTGAACAAAATGTCAGTTCTTGCAAATGATTTAAATGGCTCAGCTAAAGAGGGTGAAAATTATGCAAATATGACAACAAAAGCAATGGATGATATTGATAAACAAGTAAAATCAATAAATGAAGCCATAAGTGTAATTGATCAAATAGCATTTCAAACAAATATACTTTCATTAAATGCAGCAGTAGAAGCTGCAACTGCTGGGGAAGCTGGAAAAGGCTTTGCCGTTGTTGCCCAAGAAGTAAGAAATCTAGCAAGTAGAAGTGCACAAGCTGCAAAAGAGATTAAAGATATTGTTGAACATGCAACACAAAAAGCAAATGAAGGTAAAACTATTTCAGATAAGATGATTGGTGGTTATACTGATTTGACTTCAAAAATCAATGAAACAATTACTTTAATTGAAGATGTTTCAAGTGCTAGTAAAGAACAAGAATCAGGAATTGTACAAATTAATGATGCAATTAACTCATTAGATAGAGCAACACAAGTTAATGCAAGTTCAGCAAGTGAGATAAGTGGACTATCTGATGGAGTTACAAAACTTTCAGCAGACTTAAATGCTATTTCGCAAAGAGCAAATTTTGATAAAACAAAAGAGAAACAAATTTGTGATATTGATTTAGTATTTAAAATTTCTAAAATAAAAAATGATCATATTTTATTTAAAGATACGAATTTTGCAAAAGTTGGACAAAAAGATGTAAAAACTTGGAGTGTTACTAAACATACAGATTGTAACTTTGGTAAGTGGATGGCACAAGAAGAGTCAAAAGGTACTGAATTTACAAAAAGTTCAAATTGGGCAAAACTAAAAGAGTATCATGAGTGTGTACATCAAAGAGTACAAGATTATGTAAATGAAAATGCAAATAAAGCTGAAAATGAAGTTTTATCAAGAATTTCAAAAGAAGTAGATGATTGTACATTTAAATTATTTGAGTGTTTAGATATTATTAAAATTGAGTATTGTACTACTTATGTTGAAAAAAAGGTTGAAAAAAGTACTCCTACATTAAGTAATACTAATAATAGTTCAAAACAAATAGATAAAAATCAAAGCTTAAAAACTAAAAGTTTTGAAAAACCTGAGAAAAAAGCAGAAGTAAAAAAAGAAACACAAAAGCCTAAAGAGTTTACTTCAAATGCTAGTGATGATGAGTGGGAAAGCTTTTAAAAGCTTTCTTACTTACTAGTATTAACTTTTTTTTATATAAAAATTCTACATTTAATGTAAAATCTTATTTATAAATATTATTTGATATAATTGCCAAAAAATTTAAAATGTGCAAAAGCACAAGGATTATTGATGAAGAAAAATAACGTAGAATTATTATCACCAGCTGGAAATTTAGAAAAATTAAAAATAGCTATTGCATATGGTGCTGATGCTGTTTATGGTGGGGTTAGTCATTTTAGTTTAAGAATTAGAGCAGGAAAAGAGTTTACTTTTGAAAGTTTTAAAGAAGGTATAGATTATGCTCATGCAAGGGGTAAAAAAGTTTATGCAACTATTAATGGTTTTCCTTTTAACTCTCAAATTGAGTTATTAAAAAAGCATATTATTAAAATGGCTGAATTAGAACCTGATGCTTTTATTGTAGCTGCACCTGGTGTGGTAAAACTTTGTAGGGATATAGCTCCTCAAATACCAATTCATTTGTCAACACAAGCAAATGTATTAAACTATCTTGATGCACAAGTTTTTTGGGATATGGGTGTAAAAAGAATTATTGCAGCAAGAGAGATTTCATTGAAAGATGTAAAAGAAATAAAAAAACATCTTCCTGATATGGAAATAGAGATTTTTGTACATGGTTCAATGTGTTTTGCATATAGTGGCAGATGCCTAGTAAGTGCAGTTCAAATGGGAAGAGTACCAAATAGAGGAAGTTGTGCAAATGATTGTAGATTTGAGTATACACTTTATGCTGCAAATGAGGATCATAGCTCGTTATTTAGACTTGAAGAAGAACCAGGTGTGGGAACATATATATTTAATTCAAAAGATATGAATTTAGCTTCTCATATGCAAGAGATTCTTGATTCAAATGCAGTTGATTCAGTTAAGATTGAAGGAAGAACAAAATCACCTTATTATGCTGCTGTTACTTCTTATGCTTATAGAGAAGCAATTGATGATTATTTTGAAGATAAATTTGATGCAAAAAAATATCAAGAGGAACTTTACACTACTAAAAACAGAGGTTTTACAGATGCATATTTGATTCATAGACCATTTGATAAAAGTGATACACAAAATCATGAATATGCACTAAGTAAAGGAAGTTATGAGGTAAGTGGTTTAGTTACTGAAGATGAAGAGTATTTTATGTGTAAATATAAAACTTATCCAGGTGATGAGATTGAAATTTTTGCTCCAATTGATGCACAAATCACTGAATGTGAGAATGAAATAGGTAAAATCTATAAAAAAGAAGATGGAAAGTATTATATAAATTTTAAAAAGATTTTAACTGATACAAATAAAGAGTTAGACTCAGTTCATAGTGGAAATACGAATAAAATCAAACTTCCTTCTAAATTACCATATTTAACTATGCTTAGAATTAAAAATGAAGATGAGGCAAGTTGTAATTATTAATGGTAATATTTAGAGTTACACAAAATATCAATATTAAAACTACTGATGGAACTTTAGTTTCTTATTTTAAACTAAAGAATCCATCAAACCTTATAAATGATACTTTATATATAACTACATATGAAGACTTTCTTGATTTAAAAAGAGTTTTTAAAAGTGTTGATAAGAAATATCAACTAAAAGTTATAGAAGAAACTAGATTAACTAGTGATAAGTATTTTCCAAAAGAGTTGGGAATTTTAAATAAAAATGAATTTAATACTATTATTCAAAATAAAAAAGCCTTAGTTACAAAAAATGTAAATTTTAGTGAAAACTTAGATTATTTATCAATATTTTTAAATGCTTCAAATAATAGTTTAAAAACACAAATTTCAAATACTTTAAAACAAGATGTAAAAGTTGCAATACTAGGTAATATGGGTTTTAAAGTAGGAGAGATGGTTAATAGTATAAGTGCTTTAAGGATTTTTTATGAAGAGCTAAAAAAAACATTTAAAACAGTTACTATTGATATATATTTAAACTCTTCTGAGAATAAACAATTTACAAGAGATAAACAAATTTTTTTAAATCAAGAATTTATTAATAAAGTAACAGCATTATCAATTAGTGTAAAAAAACTTTACGAGTATGATTATTATATAGATACAAGTTTAGTAACAAAAAAACCTTATTATAGTGAACTAAATTATGTAGATTCTTGGCTTTATAAATTTGGTATTGATTATAAAAAAATAGAAAACAATAGAAAATATAATACTTTATCTTTAAATAATTATAAGCCATCAAATGCTTTAAAATCAAAGCTTAATGAGATTAAACTTAAAGGAAAAATTCTTCTTTTTCATCCTTATTCTGCAAATGTAAATAGATCAATACCAAGAGATATTGCATCAGAATTACTTAAAAAAATGATAAAAAAAATGCCAGATTATACAATAATTTCTGTTTTACAAATTGATGGTGTTAAAGATGAATCTTATGTTTGTTTAAAAGATTATTCTAAGAGTTTTTTAGATTATTCTTATATTATTTCATGGGCAAATAAAATTATTACAGTGGATACTGCTACTTACCATATAAGTGATATCTTTTTTATTCCTACTGTTGTTATTTTTACTGATGAAAAACTTATAAAAAGAGTTGATTATTATAATAATGCAAAAGCTGTTTTAGTAAAAGATAAATCAAAAAATCTATCACTTTTTAATTTTAAAGAAACAAGCTTAATAGTAAATAGATTTGAAGCTTGGAAAGAGCTTAAAATAAAACAGATTATAAAACTATTAGATTAATTTAGATAAAATGATAAATTACAAAGTTAATTAAGGTAAAAAATGAAATTTGTTTCTATTATAATTGGAAGTAACTCAGATTTTGATGTTATGAAAAAATGTACCGAGACTTTTGAAAAGTTTAATGTAAATTATGAACTAACTGTATTGTCACTTTATGATTCAATAGAAAAAATAAAAGATTATATTAAATGTGCTGAAGAAAAAGGTGCTGTTTCATTTATTGTTGCTTCAAGCATCAATGGATGTTTGGCAAGTAGTGTAGCTTCTGGTACAACAAAACCGATAATTGCAGTACCAATAAAAGATAAAAATTTTGATGGTTCAACAGCTATTCTTTCTACAATAAATAAACCTTTAGCTATGCCAGTTGCAACTGTTGCATTGGATGAAGAAGGTGCTATAAACTCAGCTTATCTAGCTGTACAAATTTTAGCATTAAATGATAATGAGTTAGCAGTTAAACTTAAAGAAGATAGAATCGTAATGTTAAATAAAGTACAAACAGCTGCAAAAAATATAGAAGTACTTTTATAAAAATTATATAATTTAAAGAATTAACACAATAACTTACAAGGATTAGGACTTAGATAAATATGACTACTTTTTCACAGATATTATTAAAATTACAAGAGTTTTGGGCAAATCAAGGTTGCAATATTGTTCAACCTTACGATATTCCAGCAGGTGCAGGTACTTTCCATCCTGCAACAATACTTAGAAGTTTAGATTCAACTCCTTGGAGTACAGCATATGTTGCACCAAGTAGAAGACCTACTGATGGAAGATATGGAGAGAATCCAAACAGATTGGGTGCATATTATCAGTTTCAAGTATTGATTAAACCAAGTCCAGATAATATTCAAGATTTATATTTACAATCATTAGAGTATTTAGGACTTGATACTTCAAAACATGATATAAGATTTGTAGAAGATAACTGGGAATCTCCAACGCTTGGAGCATGGGGACTTGGTTGGGAAGTTTGGCTTGATGGTATGGAAGTTACACAATTTACATATTTCCAACAAGTTGGTGGTTTAGCTTGTGACCCTGTTGCTGTTGAGATTACTTATGGGACAGAAAGATTAGCTATGTATTTACAAGGTGTTGATTCTGTATTTGATATTGTTTGGAATGAGAATAAATATGGAACAACTACTTATGCAGATGTTCATAAAGAGAGTGAATATGAGTTTTCTAAATATAATTTTGAAGTAGCAGATACTTCTATGTTATTTAGACATTTTGATGATGCTTTTAATGAGTGTAAATCTTGTCTTGAAGCAAAGCTTCCTTTACCTGCATATGACCAATGTATGATGGCTTCTCACGCATTTAATACACTTGATGCAAGAAAAGCAATTTCAGTTACAGAAAGACAAAATTATATTTTAAAAGTAAGAGAGCTAGCTCAAGGTTGTGCTGTTTTATATAAAGAACAAGAAGAAGAACGAACAAAAAGAGTTGGAAGCTAATCTTGAAAATTTTAGATATTTATAATATTTTAGATGAAATTTCTCCTTTTTCTTTACAAGAAAAATGGGATAACTCAGGTTTATTAGTTGGAAATTTTGAGGATAAAATAAAAAAAATATATGTAAGTATTGATTTGGATGAAGATTTTTTAAATGAAGTAGAAGAGAACTCTTTAATTATTACTCATCATCCATTGATTTTTGCACCTCTTAAAAAGATAAATTATGATAATTATTGTACAAAATTATTAAAAATCTTAATTCAAAAAAATATTGCATTAATTTCAATGCACACAAACATAGATAAAACACACTTAAATATGTATGTTGCAAAAGATATTTTAAAACTTGATATTATTGAAAAAGAGGATATAAATGATTTTATAATTTATGCAAATGTAAATAAAGATTTTGATGAGTTTGCAAAAGAGATTACTTCAAAATTAGGTATTGAATTTACAAATGTGGTAAAGTGTAATGAAAGAGTTGAGAAAGTAGGGATTGTTACTGGTGCAGGAATGTCTTTATTAAGTGAGGTGAAAGCTGATTGCTTTTTAACAGGTGATATAAAGTATCATGATGCAATGGATGCAAAAAGTAGAAATATATCACTAATAGATATAAGACATTATGAAAGCGAAAAGTACTTCAATGAGCTTTTAGTCGGTGTTTTAGAAAAAAATTTGAAAAAAAATGAATTAAAAGCTATAATATCAGCTTCGAAAAATCCATTTAAGTTTTGTATACAAGGAGAAACAGTTGAATAAATATTTAGAGGATCTAGTTAAATTATCAAAATTTGATACACAAATTAGTATGTTTGAACCTCAAATCGAGAATGAAAAAGCAAAGTTAGCTACTTTTGTTGAAACAGCAGAGGCAATAAAAGTATCAATTAATAATACATATGTTCTAATAGATGAAGTAAAATCAAAAAGAACTAAAAATAATATTCATTTAGCAGAATTAAAAACTAAATTAGATGATATTGCAAAAAAGCATAAAGAAGTGCAAAATGAAAAAGAGCTAAAAGCTTTACAACTAGAAGAAGAGATTGCAAAAGAACAAATTTCATTTGCAAATGAAGAGATAGCTAGACTTGATGAGATTACAGAAGAAAGAGAATCACAATTAAAAGAGTTTCAAGAGAAATTAGCCCAAGAAGAAGAATCAATAAAAGATATTCAAATTGCAGTTGATAATCAAATTGAAGATATAAATAAACAAAGAAATGTTGTTTATCAACAAAGAAGTGAATTATTAGAAAAAGTTGATAGTAAAATTTTAACATTTTATGAAAAAATTAGAAGATGGGCAAAAGATACAGCTGTTGTACCTGTTAAAAAACAAGCTTGTTATGGATGCCATATGAAAATAAATGACAAAACTTATGCAGAGGTTGTTAAATCAGATGAGATTATAAATTGTCCTCACTGTGGAAGAATCCTTTATAAAGAAGATGAAACTGTAGAGGCTTAATTTTTGAGCCTCTTTTATTTTATTTATTATGTATTAGCAGTTATTTTATATATAATTGCTATTCCTATACTACTACTAAAACTAAGAAATAAAAAATATCAAATTGCAATTCCCGCGAAATTTTTTTTAAGAAAAAATCCAAAGTTTGAAAATGAAAATAAAATATGGTTTCATACATGTTCAATGGGTGAAACAAAAGCGATTAGACCTTTAATAGATGAGTTTAAAGATTGTAATTTATCAGTAATAACTAATACAGGTTATGATGAAGCAATTAGTACTAGTAGAAGTACAAGATATTTGCCATATGAAATATTTTTGCCATTTTGGATAAATAGACAAAAAGCACTCGTGGTTATGGAAGCAGAATTATGGTACATCTTATTTTTATTTGCTAAAAGAAAAGGTGCAAAAACATATTTGATTAATGCAAGAATTTCAGATAAGTCTTATAACTCATATAAAAAAATGAGTTGGTTTTATAAGTATATATTTAAAAATATTGATAAAATTTATGCTCAAAGTGAAATAGATAAAAAAAGATTAGAAGAACTTGGTGGAAAGAATATTGAAGTTATAGGAAATATTAAATTAGCACAATTACCAAAAATTACAAAAGAGTATAAAAAACCAAATTCTACTTTAATCACAGCAGGAAGTAGTCATGAAAAAGAAGAAGAACTAATTTTAAAAGCTTATAAAAAAGAGCATGGAAAATTAGTAATTGTTCCTAGACATCCTGAAAGATTTGATAAAGTATATGAATTAATTGACACATATAGTAAAAAAAATAATTTATCTTGCCATAGATTTTCACAAAAAGAAAATTTTGATTCTGATATAATTTTGATTGATAAAATGGGTGAGTTAAATAATATATACGCAATATCTGATGTTGTGATTTTATGTGGTGCTTTTGAAAAAATTGGAGGTCACAATCCTGTAGAACCTGCATATTTTGGATGTAAATTAATAAGTGGGAAACATATATTTAATCAAAAGTCATTATTTGATTGTATCAATAATTATTATATAATACAAAATGACGAACTTGAAAAATATTTAAATGATATTAAAAAATTAAAAAAACCAGTTTTAGCTAAAGCTGGTTCAATAAAGCCAATACTAAAGGAATTAAAAAATGTATGAAAAGGCGTATAAGCTTCTTGCAAAGCAAGAAAAAATCTCTAATTCAAAAGCAAAAGAGTTAATTGATAGAGGACTAGTAAGAGCATCTGGTAAAAAAGTTGTTATTGCAAGAGGAGAAATTAAAACTGATACAAAATTTGTTGTAAAAAAACTTGCTAATATAAAAGTTATATTTGAAGATGATGATATCTTAGCAATAGATAAACCTGCGTATATGACAACAGATGAAGTTTCAAATAAATACCAAGATTATTTTTTATTAAATAGACTTGATAAAGAGACAAGTGGGGTTATGCTATTTGCTAAAACTGAAGAGTTTCAAACAAAAGCTATTACTGAATTTAAAAAGAATAGGGTTTATAAAGAGTATGTTGCTGTTGTTGAGGGAAAAGTTATAGAAGAAACAACAATTGATTTACCTATTTTAACTATCAAAAATAGAGGTGTGGCTAAATCTAAAATAGATATGACAAAAGGTAAACCTGCAACAACAACTATATATCCTATGCTTATTGAGGGTAATAAATCAAAAATTAAAGTTGTAATTGATACTGGAAGAACACATCAAATTAGAGTACATTTAAATCATCTTGGTTTTCCTATTATAGGTGATAGTGTATATGGAAAAACTAATCCAAATGTAAATAGAGTTTTACTTCATTCAAAAGTTACAAGAATTTTTGATTATGAATTTGAATCACAAGAGCCAAGAGAATTTAAAGTGTTTGATTTTAATTAATTTTTAAGTTTAACTTTTAAGAAGAAAAGCCTTGATATGGGTTTTTCTTAACTCACTAATATTAAATTTACCTTAAAATATATCTTCTTTAAACTATTTTAAAGTATATAAACAATATAATTGCCAAAATTTTAAATAGTTGGAGATAATTTTGTTTGATTCAATAACAGGCTCACTTAGAAATTCGATAAATAAGATAAGACATAAAGATGATGCAGCAGCTTTAAAAAAAGCTACTACAGAACTTAAGAAATCATTATTAAAATCTGATGTACATCATAAAACATCAAAAGAATTAATAACTGAAGTTGAATTAGAAACAAAGAAAAATGGAATTGGACAAGACTCTTTTATAAATGCACTAAAAAAAGAGTTAAATAAAATATTATCAACTGAAGGTAATCAAGGGTTTGTTTTTTCAAGCACACCTCCAACTACAATATTAATGACAGGACTTCAAGGTTCTGGTAAAACAACAACAACAGGTAAACTTGCAAACTATTTAAAAACTAGAAAGAAAAAAGTTTTAGTAGCAGCTTGTGACTTACAAAGATTAGCAGCAGTTGAACAATTAAAACAAATTGCCAATCAAGTTGAAGTAGATATCTATTTTGATGATAATGAAAAAGATCCTGTTGTAATTGCAAAAGCTGCACAAGAAAAAGCTAAAAAAGAATTATATGATGTTTTATTAGTTGATACAGCTGGTAGACTTGCAATTGATGAAGAGTTGATGAATCAACTTTTTGAGGTAAAAAATGCAATAAATCCTGATGAAATATTTTATGTTGCAGACTCTTTAACAGGTCATGATGCAACTAAAACAGCAATTACTTTTAAAGAAAAAATTGGAATAGATGGAGTTGTATTATCAAAATATGATGGTGATACAAAAGGTGGAGTTGCTCTATCTATCGCACATCAAGTTGGAGTTCCTTTAAGATTTATTGGTGTTGGTGAAAAGATGCCAGATTTAGAAGTATTTATTCCTGATAGAATTGTATCAAGACTTCTAGGGCTTGGAGATATGGAAGGTCTTGCAGAAAAAACTTCAGCTGTAATTGATGAGAAAAAAGCAAAAGAAGTAAGTAAAAAGATTAAAAAAGGTGAATTTAACTTTAATGACTTTTTAGAACAATTAGCAATGATGAGTAAATTAGGTTCTATGAAATCAATTATTGGAATGATTCCAGGACTTTCACAAATGGCTGGACCTATTAAAGATATGGATTTTGAGAATTCTGATGAAATTAAAAGAATAAAAGCTATGATTGGCTCTATGACTCCTAAAGAAAGAGAACAACCAAGTTTAATTAATCCAAGTAGAAAAAGAAGAATTGCAAAAGGTTCAGGATTAAATGATGTTCAAGTTAATAAAATTTTGAAGCAGTTTAAAAGTGCTTCAAAAATGGCAAAAAAACTTTCATCAAAAGGTGGTATGAAAGGTTTAAGCAGTATGTTAGGTCAAATGCAAGGACCTGGTGGTGGAATGCCAAAAATACCTAGATAAATAAAATAATAAATAGTATTGAGTTGTAAACTTAAAACTTGAGTTTAGAATTCAATACTATAATAAAACAAAGGAAAAATATATGACAACAATTAGATTAACAAGAATGGGTAGAAACAAAAAGCCATTTTACAGAATCGTTGTAACAGATTCAAGAAAAAGAAGAGATTCAGGATGGATTGAATCAATTGGTTACTTTAACCCAGTATCTGAACCAAAAGTTTTAAAACTTGATGAAGAAAGATATAACTATTGGTTAAGTGTTGGTGCAAAACCAAGTGAAAAAGTTAAAAAATTAGCTTCAAAATAATTATAGCTTTTTATTATGATAGTAAATTTTATAGAAAACTATGCCAAACTTATTGTTAGCGAACCAAATGAAGTAAAAATTTCTCAAGAAAAAATTGATGATACTTTTACTGAAATAACTGTTTATGCAAATAGTGCAGATATTGGAAAACTAATTGGTAAAAATGGTAATATGATTAATGCATTAAAAGTTATGGCAAATGGTTGTAAAGCTAAAGATGGTGTATCTTATAAGATACAAGTATTAGCAAACGATTAAAAAGATGTCTATAGATAAAATTTACGTAGCAAGATTGGGAAAAACAGTAGGATTAAAAGGAGATTTAAAAATCTTCCTTGATTCTGACTTTCCTAATCAATTTAAAACTGGTGCTACATTCACAACTAACAAGAACCTTACACTAAAAGTTATATCTTATAATAAATCAAGACAAATCATAAAATTTGAAGATTTTGAAGATATAGAACTTGCAAAAAAATTAACAAATCAAGAATTATTCACTACAAAAAATAAAACCAAAGAAAATTGTCAATTAGAAAAACATGAACATTTTTGGTTTGATATTATGGATTGTATAATTTATGAAGATAGTAAAAAATTGGGTAAGGTTATTGATATTCATAGATATCCACTTAATGACTATTTAGAAATTAAAACTGATGAAAGTTTAGTAAAAGAAGGCTTGCCTCAAGTGTTTTTACTTCCTTATATTTTAGAAACTTATATTTTAAATGTTAATATAAAAGATAAAAGTATTGAGGTTCAAAAGGCATTTGACATATTAGAAAACTCTTAAAAGTTTTCTAATAGTTACATCTTTTATTAAATTCTTCTTTTGTTAAATCAACAAGCATAGCTTTATTGAAACCACTAGATAAAAATTTATTTAGTAGATTTTTTCTAGCACTTGGCATCTCATATGGACCTACATATATCTCAATGTTATTTTTATTATCTCTACATAACAAAATGTTTTTATCTATTTTTTCTACTTTTTCTAAGTAATCTTTTGTTAACTCATTTTTTATAATAGCAACGTTTATTAAAGGTAAAAAAGTATTTGAATGCATTTGTGTAGTATTTAAGTTTGTTTGCTCTACAGCTTCTTGAATTGGCTCTTGTACTATTTTTATTTCAGTATCAACCTTTTCATTGCTACTATTTTCAACAAGTTGCTTTAATTCCTCTTTTTTCTGCTCTACTTCTTCTAATAATTGTTCTTTTAATTTTACTAACTCTTCTTTTTGAGATAGTAATTCAGTTCTTCTATCTTCTAAGGCTTGTTTTTGATTATTTAATTCTTCTTTTAACTTTTCAATCTCTTCAATACGTTTTTTTTCTTCTTCTGCTTTTAACTTTGCTTCTTCTTGTGCTTTTCTTTTTGCTTCTTCTTGTGCTCGTTTAGTTTCTAAACTTGGATCATATTTAGTTAATCTATCAAATTTTTCATTTAACTTATCTGGATCAATATCTCTTGATTTAAAGTCGAATTTCTTTTCTTCTATCTTCTTTTCTACTTTTTTCTCAATTTTAGGCTCTTCTTTTTTTTCATCAAAAAAACCTAAAAAATATAATATTAGACCAACTGATAAGGTAATAAGAAGTATAGCTGCAATTGCTGTTAATATTTTTTGAAGTTTAGTTTGTTTTTTTTGAATTGAATAATCATCTAATTCTTCATCATCAAGGGCATACTCACTTATATCTTTTTCTTCATTTGAAGATAAATCTTCATTATCTTCTGGTGTTGCTTCTAAACTTTCACTAACTGGTTCAATCTCTACTTCATCTTTATCTAATGATAGTTCACTATTATCAAGATTAGAATCTTCTACATCAAGCTTTATCTCATCAACAATCTCATTCGAATCATCTTCAATTTTTATATCTTTTTCTGCCATTATTTACTCTTTATCTTTTTGTTGTTTTCTTCTTTTTCTTTGTTTTTCTAAGATTTTATCTTTATTCTTTTGATAATATCTTCTTCTATATTCCCTTAATTCTTCTTTTTTTTCTTCTCGATACTCTTTATCATACTGCAATCTTTTATCTTTATTCTCGATATAGTATTCTCTTTTTTTACTTTTATACTCTTTTATCTTTGCTACTATTCTATCTTTTCTATCATCTACATGTTGCTTTTGTTGCCTGATTATATCTTTTATTCTTTGATTAAAGTCAATACCACCTAAATGACTTTCATAATCAAATACTTCTCTTTTAGTAGATTTTCTTTCAAGCTTTTTTTCAAGTTTACTTTTTAAGTAATACTCTCTTTTTTTCTTTTTGTGAGCTAAAAAGTTTTCTTCTCTAAGTTTTTTTAATTCTCTTAAATCCATAATTATCTAGGCTAACCTACCAATTATCTTTTTAGTCTATTAACAATATCAAGCATTTCATCTGTTGTTGTTATAGCTTTAGAGTTGGCTTCATAAGCACGTTGTGCTGTAATTAAATCAACCATTTCATTTACTAATTTTACATTTGAAAGCTCAATCATACCTTGTCTTAGATTACCCAATTGATTTTCTGTTGGATTTCCATCAAGTGCTGCTCCTGATGCTTCTGTTTCTTTAAAAAGAGATTCTCCAATTGGTGCAAGTCCTGCTGGATTAATAAAATCTGACATTGTAATTTGCCCTAAAGTAACAACTGTTTCAGTTGCTTTATCAGTAGCTGTTATTAAACCATCTTTTGCAATTGTAAGTTTTATTACATTATCAGGAATTACAATTTCAGGATCCAATTGGTAACCATTAGCATTTACTATTGCACCCTCATCATTTACTTTAAATGCTCCACTTCTAGTGTATGCAGCTTCGCCATCAGGCATAGTTATTCTAAAAAAACCATTTCCCTCAATTGCAATATCAAGGGGGTTACCTGTTGATTTTAAATCACCTTGTAAGAAGCTTTTTTGTACACCTGAAACTCTAACTCCCATTCCCACATCAATTCCAGTTGGATTTCTTGTAGTTTCAGAAGTTTGCCCCGCTGTATAGTTTAATGTTTCATACATTAAGTCTTGAAACTCAGCTCTATCTTTTTTAAAACCTAATGTATTTACATTTGCGATGTTATTTGAAGTAACATCAATTTGACTCTGCTGGGAATTCATTCCAGTTGCAGCAGTGTATAAGCCCCTAATCATAAAAAATCCTTTTTTTAGAGATATTATTAAATTATATTTAAAGAATTTTTAAAGTTAGATAAAATTTTATTAAAATATTAAGTGTAAATTTAAAACAAATTAAATATAATAGTTAACAAATTTTTGAAAATAAAATGTTTTAAAGGCTTGAATAATGAAAATTTTAATAGTTGATGATAGTTCTACAATGAGGAGAATCATTGGTAATGTTGTAATGCAGTTAGGCTTTTCAAAAGAAGATTTTGATGAAGCAGAAGATGGAGTTAAAGCGTGGAAACTTCTTTCAGAATCACATTTTGATATAATCTTAACTGATTGGAATATGCCAAATATGAATGGACTTGAATTAGTAAAAAAAGTAAGATCAGAAGGTAATCATCAAAAAACTCCAATTATTATGATTACTACAGAAGGTGGTAAATCAGAAGTTATTACAGCTTTGAAAGCGGGAGTTAATAACTATATTGTTAAACCATTTAGTGCAGATATTTTAAAAGAAAAACTTGATGGAGTGTTGAAAAACTAAGTTATGGTTTTAGCAACTTTAAATAAAAAGGTTTAAATTATGAGTATGAGTCAAGAAGAAATAGAATCACTTATGAATGGGCTAGATTTAGATGAAAATGAAAATTCTGAAGAAGTTAAAATAGAAGAGAATGACGAAAATGAAACTAATGATGTTGAAGAAAATATTGATGAGCCTAAAGTAGATGAAACTGTTAATAAGACCGATGAAGCTAATGATACAGATACAACAGATACAGATTTAGAAGAAGAATATTCTTCAACTGATGATGGATTGGATGATATATTAGCTAATATTGATGATGTAGAAGATAATGAAACTGCAAGTGATGAAGATATTGATGAGCTTTTAAAAGGGATTGATGGAGTAGATGATGATTCTAATGATTCTTACTCATCTAATGAAAGTGAAATTGATAATTCAGATCTATCTAGTGAAAATGATGAAATTAGTGAAGAAAATTATGATGATATTTTAGCGGGAATTGATGGAATTACAGATAACGAGCCAGTAGAAACAAATACAGAATCAAAAAAAGAAAAAACTCCTAAAGTCGAAGATAAAACTGAAAAAGTTCAAGAAAGAAATAATGATCATGAAGAGCATATTGTGAGTAAAATAGATGAAGGGATTTTCCCTTTTCCAGCAGAAAAAGATACTAAAGTTGTTAATCAATTAAGCCAAGTTGCAAATGATTCAGAAGAAAAAGCCTCTAAAATTTTTGATGTATTAAGTTATGTACTTGATGATAATAATGATGTTCAAAAGTCTTTAAAAACAACAGACGAATTTTTAAATAAACAAACTGCACTTTTAGAATCTTTAAATAAAAAGTTTCCAAATATATCAATTTTTGAGCAACATTTAAATGAAACTGCAAAAATAAAACAAGAGATAGCTTCTGTAAGTGGAAAACTTGATGCTGAAAATATGCAAATATTTGAAGCAATGGAGTTAATGCAATTTCATGATATTAATAGGCAAAAAATTGAAAGAGTTATGACTGTAATTAGAAAACTTTCAATTTATCTTAATAACTTATTTGAAGATGAAGGTTCTCATCAAGAGATTGCAGTTGCAAGACATATTCATGGAGATAGTACAGCTGATGTCTTAGATGACGAAGATTTAGAATCATTAATTTCAGAGTTTGGGAACTAAGGAGATAGAATGAATCAAGGAACATACCCCCTAGCAGCAGCAATGGTAAATCAACTAAATAGAGTTGATATGATTTCAAATAATCTTGCCAATGCAAATACAAGAGGTTTTAAACAAGAGGGAATGACTGAGGGTTCATTTAATCACTATTTACAAAGAGCTGAGAGTGAGGGGTTTACTCCAAATAAAGTAAATACTATTACAAATACAGTTCCTAAATTAAATGGCAAATATATAAATGAAGAAGTTGGACCTATTGTTGCAACAGGAAATGCATTAGATTTTGCATTAAAAGATTCAAACTCTTTTTTTAAAGTTTTAAATGATAATGGTGAAGTTGAATACACAAGAGATGGTTCTTTTAAAATTTTAGATAATATGTTAGTTGATTCAAAAGGTAGAAATATCCTTGATAATAACAATGAACCAATTGCTACAGAAGATGAGTATATAAATTTAATTTCTGTAGTTAAAATTGATTTTAAAGATTTAGAAAAAGTAGGGTACAACAACTATAAGACAAAAGAAGGTGCACAAATTGAGCAACTTGAGCTAAATGATGGAGAAATACTCCAAGGTTCATTAGAAAAATCAAATATTAATACAGTTTCAACAATGGTTGCTTTAATTGATGCAAATAGAAGATTTCAACAAACTCAAAAAGGTATAACTACTATTGATGAGTTAAATGCAAAAGTTATTGATAAAATAGGAAATAATACTAGATGAAACCAAGTAGCGTAACAGATACATTATTTAATCAGCTAAACTTTAGAGGTGACAGACAAAAAGTTATTTCAAGTAATATAGCAAATATTAATACACCTGGATATAAAACAAAAGAGTTAGTTTTTGAAAGTGAATTAAAAAAAGCAAGTAGTCCAAGCTTGCAAATGTATAAAACTAATCCAATGCATCTTTCATCTTCTGATAATATTTCAAACCCTAATCAAAAACATCTTGTTGAAGTAAAAGGATTAGAAGAACAAAATGATGGTAATAATGTTAACTTAGATGCACAAATGAGTGAAATGTCAAAAAACAAAGTTATTTTTGATGCGTTACAAACAGCCATTAAAAAAGATTCAAGACTATTTAGATCAGTTATAGAATCTTCTGCAAAAAATTAATAGGATATATATTATATGGATCAACTTTTTAAGTTTGTAAATAATTTAAATGCTGCACAAAGAGCCGTGATAATTGGAGGTTTTTCTTTACTTTTTGTATTATTAGTAGGGTTATTAATTTACTCAAATATAAAAGCAGAAGATAAAAAATTTAATTATATAATTGCTTCAAACTTAACAAAAAATCAAGTAATGCTTGCAAGTAATGAGTTGGAAAATTCAGGAGTACCATTCTCTGTAATTGGAAATGGCAATGATTTGACTTTAAAAACTTCAAAAGAGTTTATTAATATTGCAAAAATAAAACTTGTTACAAGTGAAGCAGCAACTAGTAAACATGTTGGATGGGAGATTTTTGAAAAATCCTCTTTAGGAACAACAAATTTTGAAAATAAAGTTAAGTATTTAAGAGCTTTAGAAGGTGAACTCTCAAGATCATTAGAGTCACTTTCAGGTATTTTAAGAGCAAGTGTTAAAATAGCAATTCCTAAAGATACAATTTTTACAGAAAGAAAGACTGAACCAACAGCATCAGCTGTTTTGACATTAAAACCAGGAGTATTTTTAACTCAAAAACAAATTGATGGAATAAAAAACTTTATTGCTTCTGCTGTATCAGATTTAAAAGATGGAAATATAAAATTAATTGACCAAGATGGAGCTTTATTAGAACACTCTAAAGATGAGATTGATAACTTACAATCATTAACACAAAATAAATATAAAAAAAAGCTTGAGTCTGATTATGAAAAGAAAATAGTATCTTTGCTAGAACCAATTGTAGGCCCAAATAGGGTTGTAGCAAGGGTAAGTGTAGATTTAAATTTTACAAAAAAACATATTCAAGAAGAGATTTTTGATCCTGAGGGTACAATTAGAAGTCAAGAAACACAAGAAAATATCTCTTCTTCACAAGGTGGACCTGGAAATAATGGTGCAGTTGCAGGTGTTGATAGTAATATTGAAGAACCTCAAAATGGCAATGGCAATAACAATAGCCAATCTTCAAATGAATCAACAAAAACCTTAACAAATTATGAAATATCAAAAAAGATTATTGAAGAACAAGACAATAACTATTCACGTATTAAAAAAATAAGTGCAGCAGTAACTTTTGATTCTACAATACTTGAAGATTCTGAAAATAAAGAAGAGTTTTTAGCTTCTGTTGAATCAATTGTTGAAGAGACAATTGGTTATGAGCAAAAAAGAGGTGATAAGATTAGTGTAAAAAGCTTTAAGTTTGTTGGACTTAAAGCACTTGGGAATGCAGCTGGACAAAGAGTGGATGAAAATGGTAATATAATCCAAGAGCAATCAGCTGATACAATTACTATGATTAAAACTTTACTTAAAGAGTTTAGTGAATATATTCAATATATAATTGCAGCAATTTTATTATTTATTTTTTATAGAAAATTTATTGTAAATCATGAAGTTGTGGTATTAGGTGATGGAACTGCAAAGAAAAAAGATCAAGATGGCAATGATATTGATTTAGTTGGAGATATGCTTCATGGATATGAGGATGAATTTAATGCTCAAAGTGCTAAAGGAAGATTAAAAGCAAAAATCAAAAGTCAAATAATGAATAATTTGACTGGATTAGATGAAGAAGGCGCAGCTAAGTATGAAATCTTAATTGAAGAACTTGATAAAGAGATAAATACTAATCCATCTGATATGGCAAAAATGATAGAGTTACTACTATCAGAGGGTAATTCAAAATTTACATCAGGTAAGAAAAAAGGTAAATAATGTCAGAAGATATAGATAGAGAAGTATTAAAAGGCATGTCAATGTCTGAAAAGATTGCCCACTTTTTTGTACTTATAGGAGAAGATGCTACTGTTAAAATTTTCCAACATTTACCAAAAGATGTTGTTGAAGAGATATCTACTGCTATTACTCAAATAAATTCTGTTGACAAAGATGTTTCTTTGGCAATATTAGATGAATTTCATCTTTATACTAGAACAAAAGGATTTATTAGTTCTGGTGGATTTGATTATGCAAAAGATATATTATATAAATCTTTAGGAAAAGGTGAAGCTGATGATGTATTAGCAAAACTATCTAGAATGAAACTTGCTTCTCAATCATTTGCTTATTTAGATGCAATAAATCCAAAGCAATTATCTGACTTTATTAAAGATGAATCTCCTCAAACTATCGCAGTTATATTATCACATATGGAAGCTCCAAGAGCAGCAGAAGTTTTGATGCAATTAGAAGAAGATATAAGAGTTAAAGTAACCATGCAAATGGCTACAATCAAAGATGTTTCTCCTGATGTAGTAAGAACAATTTCTGTTATTTTAGAGAAAAAACTAGAGTCTTTATTGTCATCTATTGTTGATGTTGGTGGTGTAAAAGTTGTTGCTGATATGTTAAATAGAGTTGGTCCAAAATCTCAAGAAATTTTAAGAAATATAAATGGGGTTGATACTTCATTAGCTACTAAGATAAAAGAGAATATGTTTGTATTTGAAGATTTATTAAATTTAGAAACAGAGTATGTTATGAAAATCTTGCAAAATGTTGATACTGCTGATGTTGCTGTTGCTATGAAAAATGCAACAGAAGAGGATTTAGAAAAAATTACATCAGCTATGTCTCAAAGAGCAAGTGATAGATTTAAAGAAGAGTTTGAGATGCTTAATAAAGTCAAAATAAAAGATATTGAAGCAGCCCAAAGAAAAATGCTTGATGTAGCACAAAAGATGATTGAAGAGGGTGTAATCGATAGAGATATGGATGAGTAAAAATGGCAAATAATAATGTTTATTCAACAGCAAAAGTTATTAGTAGTGAAGATAATGTTCAAGATTATAAATTAGGGACTTTTTTACATAATAATACATTAGATAATAGTGCTCAAAAAGAGCAAATGCAAAATATTGCAACTTTAAGTGAAAGAGAAATTCCTTTAAGTGTAGATCCACTAGTTGAAGAAATTAAAAATATTTCAGCACAAATTGCAAATTTGAACCTAAAAGTTGATACTATTGAGCAAGGTGGTGTTTCTTCAAGGGATGTTGATAGACAAGTGGTAGAAGCTATAAAAGACTTAAAACATTATGCAACTTTTTTTGAACAAGCAACTTTTCAAATGGAATCAAAACTATTAAAAACATCTGTTGCACTAGCACAAAAAATAATCTCAATTGAAGTTGGAGAAAACTCTACAAAAATTGCAAAAGAGACTATATCTCATCTATTATCAAAAATCAAAACTGCTTCACGAGTTAAAATTCATCTTAATCCAAGGGATTATGAAATACTAAGACATGAATTGAAATTGGAATCTTTTATTGAGTTAACTGATGATATAAATGTTGCTCCTGGTGGAGTTGTAATTGCAAGTGACCTTGGTAATTTTGATGGAAATATAGAAGCAAAAGTTGCTTCAATGCTTGAAACACTTGATACTGTAATTTAATAATATTAAAAATTTTTTATATATACACTTCCTTTAACTCAAAATCTAAAACTTTGTGATATAATATATGCAAAACAAGAAAAAAGATAACTCATGGAAATTAGTGAAAGAGACTATGACTTACTAGTAGATACGGAAATAGTAGTTGATGTTATATTAGGAACTACAAGCATTACTATTAAAGAATTTCTTGATTTAAGTGAAGGTGATATTTTATCTTTGGATAAACAAGCTGGAACAGGTGGAGATATTTACGTAAACTCAAGAATCATAGGAACAGGTGATATTATTGTAATTGATGAGAAACTAGCAGTTAGAGTTCAAGATGCTATGGATTCTGATAATGTTGTTAGATATTTCTTTGAAGAAAACTTACTGTAGGAGATAAATCATGTACACAGGAAATTACACAGGAACATATGACGAAAGTAAATATAATCAAATAAAAAATAGAGATAATGATGGCTATACTACAAGAACTGTAAAAACAAAGAGTGCAACTGATGCTAGTGGAAATAGTTATACAACCTCTGTTAGTAATGATAAGTTAACTAATAAAGATTTTTTAAATCTTATGATTCAAGAATTAAAACTACAAGACCCAACTAAACCTATGGATTCTCAAAGAATGATGGACTCTCAACTTCAAATGTCAACAATGGAAACAAATAGAGCTATGGCTGCATCTATGGAAAAGCTTGTTGCTACTTTTAATCAAACTTCTTTATCAAATGCTACGAATTTAATTGGGAAAAATATTGAAGATGTAAACACAGATGAAAATGGAGTTTCAAAAGCATATAGTGTATTATCTGTTGAGACACTAAATGGTGAGATGGTTGTAAAAGCTAGACAAATTTTATATTATGAAGATGTTGTAAAAGATGCTGATGGAAATAGATTAGCATATGACGCAAATGGCTTTATTTATAATGAAGAGGGTGAAAAAACAGGGCAAAAAATTGTTCTTAAAAATCCTGGTGAAATAGTAGTTAATGAAGATGGAAAACCTGTTATTTTAGATGAGAATGATGAAGAAGTTGCTGAACATGATTTTGTATATGAGGGTAATTACACACCTGTGTATTCAAGTGAAATTTCAACAATTCCTTTTGAAAATATTACAAAAGTATTTTAAAGGATAGAAAATGATTGGTGGATTATGGAATGGAATATCTGGATTGAACTCATTTGAAAAAGCATTAAGTGCAGAATCAAATAATGTTGCCAATGTTAATACAATAGGACATAAATCTGATACTGTATCATTTGAAGATTTAATGTATGATGCTGGAGGTTATGGGAAAGGTACAAATATTCAAACAGTTGAAAAAAACTTTTCTCAAGGAAACCTTAAAATTACAGGAAATGAGTATGATGTTGCAATAGATGGACGAGGTTTTTTCCTTGTAAAAGAGCAACGAACAGATGAAGTTTTTTATACAAGAGCTGGTAATTTTAAAATGGGTTCTAATGGTACTTTACAAAGTAGTAATGGAATGACTGTTCAAGGTATTCAATCTCAAGGCACAATTGCAGTTGGAACTAATCCTAATGATACACAATTTAGTGATAAATATAACCAATTTCTAGCAAGTGATACAATTGTTTATGGAGATAATATTCAAACTATCAATGCAAGATCTACTAATTTTAGGCAAACAGCAGAAGCTAGTGGTGCATCTGGACAAGGATATAAATCAGCTTCTTCAAAAATAAATGATATTCAAGCATTAAGTACAAATTATAAAGAAAAATTAGAATTATATAGCTCTAATCCAACAGCAAATCCTGTTGAATCAGTTGCTGCTGTTACACAAGTTCCATATGGTAATTTGATAAATGATTTACAAAATGAAGATGATATTATAAAAGTAACTATTGGCAATATCACAGTAAAACAAAAATTTGACACTGATATTCAAACAACAATGAATAAATTTGCAGATGAAATCTCTGAAATTCAAGGAATTAAAGGAGAAGTTGACACAAATGGTTTAGTAACAATTACATCAATGATTCCAGGAAAAGATTTAAAAGTTACATATCCATCTGTAAATGATGGTAACGCACCTTCAGTTAATGAAGTGACAAAACCAGTAGCAGGTTCAGGAATTGGTTTAGTAACTTCTGCAAGAGATGCTTTAAAAGATGCTATTGAAGCAGCAGGTGCTGAGTTTATAGATTTAACTACAAATTTGAATACTGCAAACCAAGGAAATCTTGCAACTACTGATCTTCAACTAAAGCTTGACAATTTAAATATTTCAGAAAATGGTCTTGGTGAACTTGAAATTGATAATGGAAAGATATTTGTAAAAGATGGAGATAATAAATTTATTATTGGTTCTATTTCAACTGCATACTTTAATGATGAACTTAGTTTAAACCCAGAAGGTGATAATTTGTTTTCTAAATCAAATCTTTCAGGTGATGCAATTGATGCTAGTAATGCAAATACACTTGAGGGGAAAACTTTAGAATTAAGTAATTCAAATTTAGGTGATAACTTAACTAATCTTATGGTATATCAAAGAGCATTTGAAGCAAACTCAAAATCAGTTACTACTTCTGATGATTTTTTAAAAACAGCAATACAGTTAAAAAAATAATTAACTGTATTGCTTTAGTGTTTAGATATTAGTACTTTTTAAAGTATTAATATTTGAACATTTAAAGTTTAGATGTTTAAGATTTATATAAAAAGGATAAATCATGATTGGAGCACTTTGGACAGGTATTTCAGGGTTATCATCACAACAAACAGCATTAGACAATGAGTCTAATAATATAGCCAATGTAAATACAATAGGATATAAAAGTTCAAGAATCTCTTTTGCAGATCAAATGTACCAAGATAGAATTGGTAAAGGGTCAAAAATTTTAGATGCAGAAAAACTTTATGTGCAAGGGAACTTGAAGCTAACTGGTGTAAATTATGATATGGCACTTAGTGGAGATGGATTTTTTACAGTAAAAAATAAAACCCAAGGTGGAACATCAGAATCTTTTTATACAAGAGCTGGTAACTTCAGAATGGGTGATAATGGAACTTTACAAGATGCAGCAGGAAATGAAGTTCAAGGATGGGCTATGCGGCCACTTGATACTGAAACTGATGTAATTTCAACTAATCCAAATGCAACTTTATTTACTGATGATTATTCTGAATTATTAGGTTCAAGAATTATTAGGCATGACACTTATGTAGAAACAATTACAGCAAAAGCAACTGATTATGTTACAACAACTAGAGCTGATGCAAGTGATGCCTTTTCTGGAACAGGTCTTAAAAATAAAGCAGCAAAATTAAATGATATTGAAGTACTAAAAAAAGAGTATACAAGAAGACTACAAGATTTGAAAAATACTCCTGATGGCCCTTCTGCAACTTCAATTTCACAAAAATCACAAATAAGGTTTGAAGGTGATATTCTTAGAGGTGAGGGGCATCAAATTTCAATTACTATTGATGGGACAAAAATTGCTCAAAAGTTTATAAGTACAAATGCAACAGATGACTTTATTACTTCTTTAGTGGATTTTGCAGGTGGTGATACTGGTAATTCAGTAGTTGCAGGTTCAGGAACTACAACTATTACAAATACTATTACTGCTGCTAATAATACAAGATACTCTATGACTATTGATGGAACTGAAGTTCACTATGATTCTGATACAGATGCAACAATGCAAGAGATATTAGATGGTTTAGAAAATGCTATTAATACAAATGAGACTTTAACTTCAAGTACTAATCCTCCAACAGGTATTACAAAAAATAATGGTACAGGTACAATTGCAGTTACATTTGGTTCAAATGCAACTGCTACAGAAGCAACATATGCTAGTAGTGTAACAGAAGATTATGATTTAGTAGCTAGTAAAATAGCAACTTATAAAGCTTTAGCAGATGAAATCTCTTTTAGAATTCCTGGAATGGTAGCTTATAATGTAATTGATCCAGTTACTGCAACAGCAGTTGATCAAGGAAAGTTTGAAGAAAAAGATACTTTTAATGCAACAACAAATCCTTTAGATGTATACAAAGGTATGATAGAGATAAAATCTCTTATACCTGGTCAAGATTTTATTATTAATAGTGTTCAAGAAATGAGTTCAAGCACAACTGTAAGTGGTGAAGTAAATGATACTTTAAGTAGAACAAAAGCACAATCAGGAACAGGTGTTGGTGCATTGGAAAGTATTCAAGATGCCCTTGCAAGAGCAATAACTGGTAATCAAAGAAATGTATACGCTCCAGCTGATTTAGCAACTCTTGGTACAGGTATTGACCATACTTTAGACTTTTCTATATATGATCCAACATTGAAAAAGAATATTGAGTTTTCATTGACATTAGATGGAACAAGTGGTGGGGGTGATATTACAAATGTAGATGAAATGGTAGCTGCTATTCAAAATGGTGGAAATCCTACTGATACTCCAAAACAAGTTCAATTTAATAACTATTTCAAAGTTGAAAATGTAAATGGAAACTTAGTAATATCAACTAAAGATTCAAAATATGACTTAGAATTTAGTACAACTTTAACAGATACTGTAAATAGTATAGTTAAAGATAAAAATGCTGATTATAGTGGTAGAAAAGGTGCAGGAGCAGAATTTTTAGAAATAACAAATACAATTGAGCAAACATCAACACAAAATTCACTTCAATTAAAACTAGATGCTTTAAATATTTCAAACTCTCCTTTTGGTGAGTTTAATATTGATCAATCAGGTTTAATTACTATGAAACAAGGTGGAGTAGATTTTGCTATTGGACAAGTTTCTATTGCATTGTTTAATAACCAAAGAGGACTTTTACCATCAGGAGATAACTTACTTGCAAAAACAAATGAGTCTGGTGATCCAATTTATAATACTAACAATTCAAAAACTGCAAAAATTGAAGGTAAAACATTAGAATTAAGTACAGCTGATTTGAGTGAAAGTTTAGTTAATCTAATGGTATTTCAAAGAGCCTTTGAAGCAAATGCTAAATCAATTACAACTTCAGATCAATTATTAAACACATTGATAAATCTAAAAAGATAAAATAGGGTATTCCCTATTTTATTATAAAAAGGTAAAAATTGGAAAATTTTTTATTATTGATATTATTTGGTGTTTTATTATTGTATTTTTTCTCAAGTATGAATGTTTATAAATCTTTATATAGAAAAGTAAATGAAGAAAAAAACATTATGGAAGAAGAGTATAAAAAACTAGAAGAGATTATTGAAAAATATGAAAAACAGTTAAAAATAAGCACTTCAACACTTAAAAATAATCAAGATACTTTACAAGTAGCAAGAAATGATTTACAAAAAGCAAAATTAGAAAATGCAGAATTAAGGCATAAAGTAGAAGTATTAGAAGATAGAACTGAAGAGTTATATGCTCAAGTTAATACAATGGTTTAAAAGGTAAATTTTGAAAAAAACTTTTTTTTATTTTTTCTTTATACTTTTTATTACTGATGTTTTTGCGAATAAGAATTTAATAGAATCTCAACCAGAAATAATTTTTAATTATGATAAAATAAAGCAAAAACAAGATAGTTTTTCTTTGCAGTTTGATTTTAATAAAGCTGTATTGATGATGGAAAAAGAAGAGTATAAAAAAGCAATAGAAATATTCAAACAAACTGCAACTGCAATTAAAATACCCTCATTTTTAAATATAGCAATCGCTTATTATAAATTAGGTGAGATTGAAAATGCAAAGTTATATTTTAACAATATTTATAATTATAAAAAAGCCATATATAAAAATACATTTTCATATATGTCATCTTGTTATTATTTATATCAAATTACAAAAGACACTAGATACTTAGATATTATAATAGATATTGCTAAAAAACATAAAAATTTAACAGAGCATTCAAAAAGAATGTTAGCTGATACTTTGATACTTTTAAAAGAGTATGAAAAAGCATTACAAATTTTAAATAAAATGAAATTTCCTTTAGATTTAAAAAAAGCACTATTACATTTGAAGTTAAAAAATTATGTACAAGCTGAGAAGTATCTAAAACTTGCAAAAGCAAATAGTTATAATAAAAATAGATTTGATAAAATCTTATGGATTATGGTTTATAGAGATTTAAAAGCAAATGAACTAGAAAAGCTTATGGATAATATTGATGTTATTAATAAAAGAAAAAATAGTTTTAAAGCAAATTTAGAACTGCCTTTAAAACTATTTTTTAATAAAGATAAGTATTCATCAAAAGAGTATTTAGAATTTGTTACAAGTTTTACAAAAAAAAGAGAAATTGATTATATTTTCTATTTTGCTCCTTTTGTATTTTCTGATAACCAAGAGATTATTTATGATATTTCAAAAGGTTTTATTTTTAAAAGTAAACAAAATATACAAAGCCTTGAGAAGATGGTTGAGTATAATGCAAAATTTATAGAAATAATAAAAGAAGATCCAATAATTCGAGTGAATAAGCTTAAAAGTTTGATTAATACTAAATCAAAATCTTATGTTTATTATAATCTTGCACTTTCATATGCACATATTTATGATTTTCATAATGCATATAACTATTTTGAAAAAGCATATAAATTAAATCCTGGAAATAAACTATTTTCTGTTATGACTTTAATTGCTGCAAAAAGAATAGATAAGAAAGTACCAGATATAAAATATATAAAAAGTAATATTAAATCAGACCAAGGTTTATATAAATATTTTGGACAAGCGCTTTTTTCACTTTTTTTAGAACCTGAAACTAAAGTAAAAGAAAAACCTTTATATTATGAAGATACAATTTTTTATACTGCAATACAGTTTTTAAAAAATAAAAAAGATAAAAAAGATATTTCAAGTAGTGTTTTATTTGAAGAATATAATAAAGATCCATTTGTTTATTTAATGAAACTAATACAAAAAAGAAAAAATGAAAGTAATTTTGATTATTTCTCAAGACTACAAGATAATGTTCCTTTATATATAAATGATAATTTTTTAGAAGGTCCACTTGTGGTTACTAGATATTATATTGATATTTTAAAATCATTAGGACTTTTTTATAAAGCAAACTTAGAATTAAAAGCTAAAAGTACTCCATCTTTTTTGAGAACTGAAGCATTAAAAGAGTTATATATAGGCAATTCTAAAAAAACATTAGAAATTCTTAATAGTTTACAGCAAGAGTATGGATTAGAAGATAAATATACGATGTATTTACAAGTTGCGGCTTTACTTGATCAAGGTAGAAATAACGAAGCTTCTATTCAAATATCGCTTATTAAAGCAGTTTTAAATGATCATGATGCTGATTTTCTAACGGGAGTTCAGTTAATTCAAGATTTGAAATTATCTAGTGCTAAACAGTATTTTAAGTCAAAATATTTAGATAGTATGATTGATATTAGGCTTAATGGCTTAGATGAGTTTTTAGAATCTTTATAAAAGAGTTAAAAATTTATTTGTTTTTTGATATAATCTAGGTAATACACAATTTTATAGGAGATTGCTATGGAATTAGGAAGAGTTGCAGACATTGATAATGCAAAAGTTAATCATGTAGAAAAAGCAAAAAAAGTTTCTGAAGTAGATAACAATAATAAAGTTGAATCTGATGAAAAGTATAAAAATGCACAAGGTTCTCAACAAGATTATGATAAAAATGAAGTAATTTTGGATAATGTTAGATTTGGATATAACAAAAGCTCACAAGATTTTTTTGTAAAAGTTAAAAGAGGCGATGCTGAGTATAAATACCCAACAGAAGATATGATGAGAGTAAAAGCTCAATTACTTAATGAGCTTAAACAAAAACTAGACGAGTCTAAGTAAAAGGTAATATTAATTGGCATCAGATTTATCAAATATATTAAAAGATGAGTTAACAAACACATTAGAGCAATTATTGTCAAAAAGTTCAACAATTGATAATATACAAGAGTTAGATAAAGAGAATTATGAGCCAACTCAATGTATACAAGTTGATGTTAAGTTTGATTTTAATGCTGGTACGAGTAATTGGTCATTTTTTATTCCAACTATTTCAGCTACAAAATTTGAATATTTTATGCTAGGTGGAATGGGTGATTTAAAAGAACATATAGATGATGAAATTGCTGATGCAGTTAATGAAATCACTTCTAATATTTGTGGAAGTTTTTCAACATCTGTTAATGCACAAAATTTTGATGATATAGGAAGTATTAAGTTTGAAGTATTAAACTCATCAATTGTTGAATCTTCATCTATGAAAGAAGCTGAAAATATTTATGAATTTTCTTTATCTATGGATTCTGAAAAATTACCTGTTATTATCAGTTTTGATAAACTAATACTTCCTTTTATTAGTTCAATAACAGGTAAAGATGATGTTCAGGATTTACCTTTAGCATCAGAAAATTCAAGCAATAGTGAACAAAGTAGTCCTTCAAATCAATCAAATAAAACTTCATCAAGTGATAATCTTGGTATTAGTTCTTTGTTATCTGAAAATTCTGCACATAATTTACAATTATTGTTTAATATAAAGTTAAAACTTAGTGTAAGATTAGGAACAAAAAACTTTTTATTAAAAGATATTTTGCGTTGGGATATAGGTGAAATAATAGAGCTTGACCAAATGGTAAATGAACCTTTAGAAATACTTGTAAATGGTGTTAAAATTGGTGAGGGAGAAGCAGTTATTGTTGAAGGAAAATTTGGACTTAAAGTAAAAAGTATAGGAAACGAAGCACTAAGATTAAACCAGTTAGGATTGAAGTAAATGGATAAAGGTACATTAGGCGGAATTATAGCGGGATGGTCATTTGTAATCTTAGCAATTGCACTTGGTGGTGCAGGTTTTGGTGCATATATTGACATCCCGTCATTGATAATTGTTGTAGGTGGTACATTAGCTGTTACAGCTGGTCAATTTGAAGTTAATGAATTAAAAAGAATGACGCCTGCAATTAAAGTTGCATTTAATGAAGTAAAAACTGAATCTTTACCTGAATTAGTTGAAAAAATAATATTTTATGCAACAGAAGTGAAAAAACATGGTGTTATGCATATTGAACAAAAAGTAATGCAAGAGAATAATCCTTTTTTAAAAGAGGCCTTTCAATTGATTGTTGATGGAACAAAACCAGAAGTATTAGAGCCTTTACTTGAACTAAAAATGGAACATATGGAAAAAAGACATGGCATTATGATTGGTTTGTTTGGAAATATGGGAGGAACAGCTGGTTCAATGGGTATGATTGGTACTTTAGTTGGATTGGTTGCTATGCTTGCAAACTTATCAGATCCAGCAGCAGTTGGTCCAGCAATGGCAGTTGCTTTGATTACAACTATGTATGGAGCTTTAATTGGTACTTTATTTGCAGGTGTAATTGAAAATAAACTAGCAAGAAAAAATGATATTGAGATAACAGCTTGTGAAGTTATTATTTCAGGTGCTTCTATGATTGCAGCAGAGGAGTCAATAGGTAATATTAAGATGAAACTAAATTCAATTTTAGTTGAACTTCCAGAATAGAAATAGATATGGCAAAGAAAAAATGTCCAGATTGTCCTAAATGCTTACCAGGTTGGTTAGTTCAGTTTGGTGATCTTATGTCTTTATTGCTTACTTTTTTTATTTTACTTTTATCCATGGCTGTTATGGATAAGAAAAAAGTTGAAGAGTACTTTGATATTATGAAAAAGGCAATGGGGTTTTTAGATAAAACTTCTGATGTTAGAGAACAAACAGATCAACATTCAAATAATCAAAGTAATAGTGATAGTCCTGATAGTATGACAGCAGCAGAAGAAGGAATTGAGCAAGCTTCAAATGAAATTAAAGAAATAGTTGAGATTGCAAATGACACTGCAGCAGATCAATCTCAAATTATGCAAATAACAAAAGGCAAAAATGAGTTTGTTTTAGATATTCCTTCAACTATAATGTTTAAACCAGGTGAGTATAGAATAAATGATGCTGCTTCTAAGAGGTTTATTGCTAAAATAGCAAGAGTAATAAGAACTATGCCTCAAACTTTTGCAATTGAAGTAATAGGGCATACTGATAATGCGGCTTATAAAAACAAAGATATACCAAGAGATGATTGGGATTTGTCTGCATTAAGATCAGTTGAAGTAGTAAAAGAATTAATTAAAAACAGGATTGAACCAGGACAGTTAAAAGTTTCTGCATATGGTTCATATCATCCAAAAAGTGAAGTTGCTTCTGATAATAGAAGAGTTGAAATCAGATTTTTTTCTGAAAATGATCAATCTGATATTTTAAGTGAAGAAAATTTCTTTGATAGGTTGGAATAATGATTGAACTTAGCACACCAATTGTTACTAAAAATGAATTTAGTAATAACAAATTTGAAAATATAGACGCAAAAACCTTAGATGATGATAATTTAAAAAAAGTATGTGATGATTTTGAATCTTTTTTTGCTCAACAGTTGATGGATATTTCATTAAAGAGTACTAATGTTGCAGGTGAGGGTACTGGTTCTGATATTATAAAAGGAATGTACACAGAAACTGTATCGAAAAATACAAAAGGTACTATGGGTATTAGTGATATGTTATATCAATTTTTAAGCCAAAACAATAAATAATAGATTGGATTTACGATGATTGAACAAACAGTTGAAACAATGTTAGAACTTATAGATAAAATGAAAGAATCAATAAAATTAGATATTGAAGATATAAAGCAAGCAAAACATGAAAAACTTTTGGATAGAAATAGTGAAAAAGAAGAGATGATTAATGAAATATCATCATTGAAAATAAAATTAAATGATTTAATTATTAATAAAGTAAAAGCTGGTGAGGATGTTGATATTTATAGACAAAAGGTTGATAATTTAGAAGAGGAATTACGAAATCTTTATAAACTTAATAAAGAATTAGCATCAATAGTATTACCTGTTCAACAAATGTATAAAGAAATTGTTGATGATATTACAAAAAATAATGGGGGAGCTTTACTTGATGTTAAGGCTTAGTTTTTTACTTATATTTCTTTTTGTTAGTGCAAATGCAATTGATGTACTAGTTGCTAAAAAACCAATTCATTATAAATCAATAATTGATACAAGAGATTTAATGCTTAGAAAAGTTGACAGTGTTGAAAAGTATTGCAAACCACTTAAATTAGCTGATTTAAATAATAAAAAATATGAAGCACTACACTATATTAGAAAAAATAGTGTAATTTGTACAAAAGATGTTAAGCCTTACAAAAAAGAAGCAATTGTATTTAAATTTGGTGCATTAGAAATAGAAAAAAGAGGTGAGATAATTTTTCAAAATGATGAGTATATTAGGATAAAAAGAAGTGATGGAAAAATTGAAAAAATCTATAAAGATGGAAGAGTAGAATGAATATGCTTTCATTTTTAGGAGAAACACCAACAATTGCTTTAAAAAAGGCTCAAGAAGAGTGTGGTGAAGAAGCAATTGTAATATCTACTAAAAAAATATCTAGTGCTAAAGATGGTAATAAAGATATGTATGAGGTGGTTGTTGCATTAGAAGATAGTAATACTATGAATGAACCTATAAAGAAGTCAACTTATACAAAAAAAATTGTTTCAAAAGATCCAAAAAAAGATGAAAAATTTCAAGCTTCTGTGTATGATTTTAGAGCAGAAATACTTAAAATGCAAGATGCAATTGGACAGGTTCAAAAATCAATATGGGATCCTAAAAGTCAACTGTATGATTTGACTATCCCTCCTGAATTTGCAGATATGTATAATCTTTTTGAACAAAATGAATTTGATCAAGAGATGACCTACACAATAATGAAAAAAACAATAAAACAATTGCCAGTTTCATTAAAAGCAAATCCTAAAAAAGTCAATGATTTTTTTAAATTAATTTTAAGAAGAATACTTCCTATTAAACATGAAGTACCATTAAGAAAACATCAAAGAAAAATTACGATGATGGTTGGCCCAACAGGAGTTGGTAAAACTACAACAATTGCAAAATTAGCTGCTAGATATGCATATAAATTAGGACAAAATTATAAAGTTGGAATTGTAACTTTAGATTCATTTAGAGTTGGAGCTATTGAACAATTGCAAGCTTATACAAATATTATGCGTTTACCTTTAGAAATTGTTAAAAATCCAGAGGATTTAATAGAAGCATTACTTAGATTAAAAGATTGCAATTATATATTTATAGATACTGCTGGTTCTAGTCAATATGATGTGGATAAAATAGAGTTAATAAATGAGTATCAAAATAGAATAGAAGAATTACCTATTGAAAAAATATTGGTACTTCCTGCAAATGTAAAACAAAGTGATTTAATTGATATTTATGCAAACTACTCAAGATTAAATATTGATTATTTGACTTTTACTAAGCTTGATGAAACTAGAAGTTTTGGAAATTTGATTTCTTTTGCACATAAAACAAAAAAGTCAATTACATATTTTTCTATAGGACAAAATGTTCCAGATGACTTAATCGTATCAGATGCATCTTTTTTGATTGACTGTTTTATGAATAGTTCTTGTCCAAGGAGATAAGAGTGTTTAATAGTATTTCAAATCAAGCAAGTAGATTAATCAATCTTACAAAAAATAGACAAAGAGAGTCAAAAACTAAATTACTAACAATTACATCAGGTAAGGGTGGAGTAGGTAAATCAACTTTTACTGGAAACATTGCGTATTTATTATCTTCAAGAGGTTTTAAAGTGGCAATAGTTGATGCTGATATTGGCTTAGCAAATATGCAAGTACTATTTGATATGAAACCAAGATATACACTATTTGATTATATTGAAGGAAAAGTTACTATTGATGAGGTTTTACTTCAAACAGCTTATAAAAATATTTCACTAGTTGCTGGTAAGAGTGGTTATCAATACTCAAATCACTCTAACTCTTTTGTTTTTGCAAGAATAGTTGAGGATATTATAAGTTTAAATGAATTTGATGTTGTTTTAGTTGATACAGGAGCTGGTTTAAATGAGTATGTTAAAGAATTTTTGGCAATATCTGATAATATTTTAGCAGTTACTACAACTGATCCTAGTGCATTAACTGATTTGTATGCTTTAATAAAAATGCTATCCAAAGATAAAGAACAGCTTATGTTATGTTTTAATCATACAAAAAATCATCAAATTGGAAATACAATTTCAAATTCTTTAATAAATTTGGCTAAAAAAAATAGATTAAATGATAATTTTATGGTAAAATATATAGGTAATGTATCAACTTCTGCAAATATTTCAACAACTGGCCGGTTAAGAAAATTATTTAGTTTTGAGTTTAAAAATGATGACTCAACTAAGGAACTACAAGCTATAATTGATACTTTACTTAAAAATATAAAATAAGGTTGCGTAAGGTGTCTGTATATTACAGAAAAAGTGTATTAAATATTATTGTTTTAAAGGAACTATGATACTATGGTAGTAGAAAAGTTTTCCCAAAACGTAATAAATACGGGAATCTTTAGGTTGTATATTGCAACTGGATTCTTTGCTACACTTATATTTTTTGTAGTTAATGCAGACTTATTTACTCCTTTGGAAATGCTTTTTGGAATAGTTGGTGTTACAATTGTTTTAAAAGGAGTATCTAATATGATGTTATCTTTGATCATTTTGCTTTTTAGTTTAGATAACAAAAAAGAGGAATTAGATTTTAAATATAATTCTGAAAAAATTGATGCAATGCTTGCAGAAATGAGTATTAATGATGCTAATGCAAGTGTTGATAAAAAAGAGTGAGGTAAAAAATGAATATTTCTTCAATTAAAGACTCAATTGGTTCTTTAGGACTATCGCAAGTAAAAAATGAAGTAAATTCTCCAAAAGAAAATGAATCTTTTGCTAGTATGTTAAAAGGTGCAGTAGGTGAAGTGAATCAGCATCAAATTGATGGATATAATGCTATGGAAGGTATTGCAACAGGTAAGGTTGAAAATCTTCAAGAGGCAGTTCAAAAAATTGAAGAAGCTGAACTTTCATTGAAATTAGGTTTAGAAGTTCAAAATAAAGCAATCGCTGCATATAAAGAAATTTCAAGAATGCAAGCATAATAAGGAGATTTTATGGGTTTTTTTGATGGATACAATGTAGCAACTTCTGGAATGAGTGCACAAAGAACTAGAATAAATGTAGTAAGTGCGAATATAGCAAATGCTCAAACTACAAATACAATTGGTGGTGGACCGTATAAAAAACAAGATGTTGTATTTGAGGAAATTTTATTAAATAAAGCAGAAAAATCAAATAGTAATGATATTGAACAATCAAATAGTAAAAAAAGCGCAGATGAATTAAGAGGAGTTGGTGTTAAATCAATTGTTCAAAATGATGCAGAGCCTATTATGAGATTTGAGCCAGCACATCCAGATGCAAATAAAGATGGATATGTAGCTTATCCAAATATTAATCCAGTTATTGAAATGGTTAATTTAATAGAAGCTCAAAGATCATATGAAGCAAATATTGCTGCTTTTAATACACACAAAAATATTGATACTAAAACACTTGATATTTTAAAGGCATAGTATTATGAAAGAAATGGATTTATTATCATCTTCAAAGACTAAGTCATCTTCTGAAAATAGTTTTGGTACTAAAGAAACTAAAGAAAAAAAAGAAGGGCTATCTTTATTTGATTCAATTTTAGCACAAAGCTCAAAGGGTAAAGAAGAAGTTTCTACTAAAGATAATAAATCAATTGAAAAAGAAAAAGTATTAAATACAAAAAGTGAAACTCAAAAATCTGAAAATACAAAGCAAACTGACTCTTCAAATAGTAGTGTAATAAATAAAGAAAAAACAAAAAACGATGCAGAAGTTGATAATGTTGAAAGCAATACTACTAAAGAAACAAAAAAAGATAATAATTCAATGTCTATGCTTGATAGAATGATTTTAGAAGCAAAAAAAGCAAAAAACTCTAATAAAGAAGATGCAAAAGAAAAAGATCCTGATACATCTAATACAAAAGACAAAACTACTCAAAATGATGAATCATCAAAGGATTCAAAGAACGTAGAATCAAAAGATAATAAAAAAACAGATATTAAAAGTGGTGATATTTTAAAAGAGATAGAAACACAAACTAAAAAAGATAAAAGTTTAGATGATACATCTTTGACATCAAAAACTAATAATCAAAAAGAAGAAGTAAATCCTAATATAAAAGAAGAAACAACTGAGAAAAAAGCTAATAAGTCTGAAAAAACAGATGATTTAAATAGCAATGATAATACTAAAGAAGTAAAAAAAGATAGCAATAATAAAAATATAAAAGAGTTATTGCAAAATCAACTAGATACAAAAGATATTGAAAAGTCAAAACAGAATATAAATAGCGATGAGAAAAAAGTTACTAAAGACTCTTTAGATAAAAATAGTGATAATAAGATAGAAAAAGAAGAAAAAACACAAACACAAAATAGTGAAAAATTATCAAAAAAAGATAGTGAAAAGACACCTGATTTACAATTAAAAGATACTAAAAGTGAAATTAAAGTAAATAATAACTCTTTAGAAAATATAGAAAATGATAAAAAACTTGATAGTTCTAATAGTGATAATAAAACAGAAAATACAAATTCAAAAACTAAACAAGATGGAACTGTTTTAAAAACAGAAGAGATAATTATAAATGCAAATAATGCAAAAAAAGATACTAATACAAATACAATTGAAACATCAAAACAAACAGATAATAAAGTAAAAATTAGTAAAAATGAAAATTTGAATATAGAAAATAATATAAAAGATACTAAAGTAGATAATGAAAATATTGAACAAAAACAGAATAATCTACAAAATAGTAAAGAAGTTAAAGTAGATAACTCAAAAGAATCAATAGATAATCAAAAATTAGAAATAAAAAAAGATAGTTCAAAAATACAAGAAAATATAAGTGATAATAAAAATCAAATTTTAAAAACACAAGAAAACAAAGTAAGTGAAAATTCAACAGAAGTTAATAAAAACTCATCAAGTAATACATCTTCTACAACAGAAAATAATACTAAAAATGAAAAAGTAGCACAAGAACTATCAAAACTTGATCCAAAAACTTCTACAGAGAATAAAAAAGCTGAAGTTTCTTTAGAAAATAAAAACTCATCAAAAAGCTTATTGGAAAAATTAGTTGATGACTCAAAACTTTCAAATAAAGAGATAATTGATTCAAAAAAATTAGAAGTAAATGAACCTCAAAAAGTACCATTGGGTAATAGAAATGATGTTTTAACAAATATTTATTTAAGTTCTCAAAAAAATAGTATTGCTAGTCAATCAATTATTGCGAAGCATGAGGGTGTAAAAACTGCTAAAGAAGGTAAAAGTGTTGATGATATAAAAACAAGTGCAAAACAGCTTGACTTGGGTTTACAAGAAACAAAAATCGAACTAAAAGATAATCAACAAAAAGAGATACAAAGAAATAATTTTATAGAAAAACTAACAACAAATAAAAATATTATGCAAGAAATATCAAATAGTAATATTGCAAATTCACAATCAAACTCTTCATCTTCTTCATCGGCTAATCAAGGAGCTGATGTTAATATTAATGTTCCAAATAACTTAGCCATGAGTATTCAAAGTAGAATCATAGGTGCACAACAACAAATGTCTTCAATGATGTCTGATGTTGCAAGAAATATGTATGAAAACTACAAACCACCTGTAACTGCTTTTAGAATAAATCTTTTACCAGCGCAATTAGGGTCAATTGCTATTTTAATGAAAAGTGATAAAGACTCAGGTCTTAATATTAGTTTAAATATATCAAATGCAGCAACACTTGATGCCTTTGTTAATAATGAAACAGGTTTAAGAAATGCACTTTTAAAGAATTTTGATTCTGATACTAAATTTAATCTTAATTTTGCATCTGATGATAGTACAAGTTCTGATAATCAAGGACAAGATAGCAACTCTTCAAATCACCAAGGACAACAAAATAGAAGAGAAACACCATCTTCTGCTGATATTTTAAATTCAATGAATAACTCAAATAAAAAATCTGAAGAAAGCTCAAATTATATGTAATGGAAGCCTTTTTATCCTTACTAAATGAAGCTGTAGTAATTAAATTTTTACTACTTCTTGCAAGAATATTATCTTTTGTAGCTTTTATGCCAGTTTATGGTCATAGTGCAGTTAGTCCAAAAATTAGAGTAACTTTTGCCTTTTTTGTTACTATTTTTTTATTTCCAATTATTGAAGTAAAAAATTTAGTTACTCAAGATATGTTTGTACTTTCACTAATAAGTGAAATAACATTAGGAGCAGTTGCTGCTTTTTTTGTACATATTATATTTTCTGCTGTTAGAATAATAGGGGAGTTAATTGAGTACTCAACAGCTTTATCTATGGCAAATATGTTTGATCCTGCAACAGGGACACAAGAAGGTGTTGTTAATAGATTTTTGTATATGGTTGCTTTAGTGCTTTTTTTTGAAACAGGCATGTATGAGATGACATTTGTTATTCTAGTAAAAAGTTTTTCTATAATTCATTTGGGTTATTTTGATATATTCTCATATGATGGAATACAGATTATTATTGATGAAATAAATAGGCTTTTTGCTTTTTCTTTCTCTTTTGCATTGCCTCTTTTTTTTATTGCATTTATACTTGATTTATATTATGGTTATGGTACAAGATCAATGCCTGCATTTTCTCCATTTGTTATTACGTTTCAGTTGAAATTTGCAGTTATTTTTCTATTTTTAATATTTGGAATGGAAATTTTTACACACTCGTTTACAAATTTTTTTATAAACAAGTTTCAATAAGGTTAATTTATGGCTGATGAAGATGAAAAAACCGAAGAACCCACACCCAAAAAGATTGAAGACGCCAAGAAAGAGGGTAATGTCAATAAATCTATGGAAGTTACAGGTGCTGCAATTTTATTTTTTGGATCGATTTATTTAGTATTTTTTTCAGGTCATTTTTGGACTCAAATAAAAAAATTAATGCTTTACTCTTATGGTTTTATAGGACAAGAGTTAGATGCTAATATATATTATACATTAACTTATACTATTACTATGACTATGTTATCAGCACTAGCTCCATTATTTGCTTTAGTTTTTCTTCTAACTTTAATTACAAATTGGACTCAATTTGGATTTGTTGTTACTCCTTTGAAGTTTGATTTGCAAAAGCTAGATCCAATAAAAGGTTTTGGAAATATTTTTGGTTTAAAAAAAGCCATTGAATCATTAAAACTAACAATGAAGTTAATAATTATTATGGGTGTAATGGTTGTTATTATTTTGCTAACAGGAGAAGATTATCTTGCGATGATGAATATGTCTTTGCATGCAACATTAAGCAAAATGATTGATTTAACTGTTATCTTTTTAGCAAGTATATTACTTATTATAATAATTTTTGCTATAATGGATTTTTTCTTTACAAGATTTTATTATTTAAAATCATTAAGAATGAGTAAACAAGATATAAAAGATGAATTTAAAAATATGGATGGTGATCCTCAAGTAAAGGGGCGTATTAGAAAAATACAGATGGAAATGTCTATGAAAAGAATGATGTCAGATGTTCCAGATGCGGATGTTGTTATTACAAATCCTACTCATTATGCTGTTGCTTTAAAATATGATAATCAAGTAGACACTGCTCCTAAAATGATTGCAAAAGGTATTGATTTTATTGCATTAAGAATAAAAGATGTAGCTAAAGAGAATGATATTCCAATTATTGAAAACCCTGCACTAGCTAGATCTATACATGATCAAATTGAAATATCTCAAGAAATACCAGGTGAGTTTTACAAGGCAATTGCAGAGATATTTGCATATGTATTTGAATTAAAAAAGAAAAAGAGGTAGTTGTTTGAAAAATATAATAATTTTATTTTTATTAGTATCATTTTCTTTTGCTAAAAAAGATTTTTACTATAGCTTTATAAACTCTGCAAATGAACAAATTTCTCAAGAAAGAAAGCAAGCAATTGCAGATGGTTTTGATATTATTGAAAATGTAAGAATGCTCGCAAAAAAAGGTAAGGTTGATGAAGCCTATGATCAAATAAATGATTTTAAAAATAAAAATAAAATAAAACTTTTAGAAACAGATATTTATGTATTGTATGCTGAATTATCACTCAAAAAGAAAACAAAAAGATTTATCCTAGATGCAGTAAAAGAGCTAGAAACTGCTATAAATAGTTCAAAAATAAGAGAAGACCAACTTGCAAAAGCTTATATGCTTTTAGTCGATTTAAAACTTTATTCAAACAAAACTAGTGAGGCTGAATATTTTGCAAATATTATTATTAATAGTTTTAATGACAATGTTACTAAAGCTTATGGAAAAATACATTTAGCAAAAGTATATAAATTTCAATACAAATATGATAAAGCTGCTAGAATCTTATATGAAGTTTTAACTAAAACAACAGATATTTTAGTAGCAACAATTGTAGCAGATGAACTTTTTGATGTTTATATTGCAGATAATAAATATGATGAAGCTTATGAATTAATCTCTAAAGTATTAGATAAAAATATAGAGTATTATGCAAAGGATTCTTATTTAGCTTTAGATAAAGTAGATAGATTAATAAATGCAAAAATGCCAGAGTTTGCAATTAAAATTTTAACTGAACTGATTAAACGAACAGATGATAAACAAATGATTGAAGAGTTTAAAATTAAACTTGCAAATACATATATGCTTATGTATGAGGGAACACCAAAATATTTAATAAAAGCAAGAGAATTATATGAAGATATTTTAAAGAATTATCCAAATGGTATGTATGTTGATAAAGCAAAAATGTATATTGATGAAATTTATATGAGAGAAGGAAAAATTGATCCAAATGTTGTTTCAAACAAATACAATGAATCTGCGTCAATGCAACAAAAAGTATTATTACAAGAGTTGCTAAATGAGAAAAGAGATAAAAAGTATGAAACAATATTAAGGAAAAAAAGAGTTTATAGTAAAATTTCAAATTCAATTGCTAAAAGATTTGGTTATGATAGTATGAATGCAATTTTTGATGTAGTTAATATTGAGATGATAAAACAGTATTTATCAGAAGGAAAATGTGCTTTATTAAATACTACACTAAAAACATCAAGAAGAGAAACTTTACAAAAATTAATAGATGATGAAGAAACAAAAGAAGATTTTTTCCAGTGTATGGTTCAAGAACCATATGAAAGAGCATACTTACTTATGAAAGATGCATTTAATAGAAGCAGAGATGCACAAATATATCTTTATTTGGAACAAATGGCATATAAATTAGGCTTATTAGATGAAGCAATGGGCTTTTCTGCCAAAGTAGAAATGGTAGATGATAAAGATGTTTTAGCAAAAGAGTTTTTATATAGATTTTTGATTTTAAATTCAAAAAATGAACCAATATCAATGAAAAGATTTTATTCATATGCTCAGAATAATAAAGACTATATAAAAGCAAATGAAAATAATCCTATGATTATTGACTTTTACTATCAATATTATCTTTATTTATTAGAGCAAGATAAAAAAGAAGAAGCTTATGAAATATTGACTAATTTATATAATAAACAAAAAGATATAAAAGCAAGAGTTTATTCTCCTTTTGTTGAACAAGAACTTGCAAAATATGAAAAAAATAAAAACAATACACAAAAAGCTTTAAACTATTTACTTGAGGGCTTAGATACAAATAGAAAGATTAAGCCAAATGATTTAGTAAAATCATATTATGAGGTTATAAAAGCTTATGAAACTTTAGAAAATAATCAAAAAAAAGAAGAATATGTTAAAAAGTGCAAAGAGGTTGAGGGTACACAAGATAGTTTATATAAAAAAATGTGTGATGAGATGTAATGATGGATATTGATAGTTTACTAAATAGCATAGATAGTGCAAATTTATCAATTCCTTTTGGAAGAATAAAACACATAAGTACAACAACAATTGTAGCAACAGGAATTGAAGTTGCAGTTGGAGATATTGTTAAAATTGAATCAGTTCAACACCTTTATACTGTACTTGGAATGATAGCTTCAATTGATGGACAAGATTTTACAATCGTTCCTTTTTCTTTTATTGAAGGTTTTAGAATACATGATAAAGTCTACTTGCAAAAAGAGGGCTTGAATGTTAAAACTGGATATGGTCTTTTAAATAGAGTTGTAAATGCACTTGGTGATCCTATTGATGGCAAAGGAAAGATTAGAGATACTCCTGAGAGTTCAGCAATCAATAAGCTTTCTATGCCTGCATTAGAACGAGGTATAATTAATCAAAGATTTTCAACAGGTGTTAAGGCAGTTGATTCTATGCTTACATCAGGGAAAGGTCAAAAAGTAGGTATTTTTGCTGGTTCTGGTGTTGGTAAATCAACGCTTATGGGAATGATTGTAAAAGGTTGTGAAGCTCAGATAAAAGTTGTTGCATTAATTGGTGAAAGAGGGCGTGAAATTCCTGAGTTCATTCATTATAATTTAGATGACAATTTGGAAAATACAATTATTGTAGCTGCAACCTCTGATGAGTCAGCATTGATGCGTAAATATGGTGCTTTTACAGCAATGGCTATTGCAGAATTTTTCAGAGATAAAGGTCATGATGTCCTTTTGATGATGGATTCAGTTACAAGATTTGCAATGGCACAAAGAGAAATAGGTTTAAGTACAGGTGAACCACCTGTAAGTAGAGGTTATCCACCTTCTGTTTTTGCACTTTTGCCTCAACTTATGGAAAGAGCTGGTAGCAATGCAAAAGGTTCAATAACAGCATTTTTTACTGTTTTAGTTGATGGTGATGATATGAATGATCCAATAGCAGATCAAAGTAGGTCAATTTTAGATGGTCATATTGTATTAACAAGAGATTTGACAGAGCAAGGTTTTTATCCTCCAATAAATCTTTTAAAATCAGCTTCAAGGGTAATGGATAAGGTTGTTGATGATAATCACTATAATTACTTTTTAAAGTTAAAAAGGGTATTATCTCTTATAAAAGAGAATGAGGTACTTGTTAGAGTAGGTGCATATAAAGCTGGAATGGATCCAGAACTTGATAATGCATTAGCTAAAAAAGAGAAGATAAGAGAATTTCTTACTCAAGGCACTAAAGAACAATATACCTTTGAAGATATTGTTAATATGCTTAAGGAGGTGCTACAATGATTAATAGTTTAAGTGAATCTATGTACAGATTAGATATATTAAATGAAAAGTATGAAAGAATAAATTATCAACAAAGTACTAAAAAGAAAATAGACGATGGAAGTGATGATTCTTTAGTTTTTACAAAAGAGATTTATATTGAGGATAAAGTTTCAGTTTATGAGGGAATAAAAAAACAAATTGAAATAATTGATGCTCAAAATAATTCAGCTGACTCTTCAGTTGCTGATATTAAAGATTTGATGTCAACAATTAAATCTGAAATTTTAAGAGCACTTGATGGTACTATGGATGCTGAATCAAAGAAAAGTATTGCTATTAATCTTGAGGGTATGAAAAAAAGTATTCTTTTATTTTCAAATGAACAAGCAAATGGTGAGTATTTATTTAGTGGAACAAATGGTGGTCAAGCTCCTTTTGTTGAAGATCCTGTAACTGGAAAGATTACTTATGAGGGTAATGGATATTTAAAAAAAGTTGCTGTGGAAGAAGGCTCTTATAGAGAAAGAGGTGTATCTGGCTTTGATTTGATGATGAACACTGTAGATGAAGCAGCAGTTGGAGAAAAATTAAATTTTAGTGAAAATCAAAGAATAATAGATGAATCTGGTAATGAGTGGGTTTTAAATCCAGCTGTTCCTGAAATAGTTAAGCATACTGAAATGGGTGCTACTACTGAAACTATGCCAGTTACTGAAATCTTGCCTTCAACTACACCAAAAACATATGAAACAACTAATCCTGTAGCAATTCCTGGGCAAGTTTTAGAAGCTAAAGAGAATATTTTCGATATTTTAGATACAGGTATTAATGCTTTAAGACAAGTTGATTCAACTGGTACTCCTGTAACTGAAGCTGAAGCTATGGATAAATTAAGAGAAACTTTAGAAAATGTAAATGCAGCATATGACACTATAAATGCAGCTCATACTAATTTAGGTGTTAGAAATAGAATTTTTGAAGTTTCATTAGAAAAAGTTTCATCGAAATTAACACATTATAATGTGTTGTACGAAGAAACTGCTGGAGCAAATCTTGCAAAAGTTGCAATGGAAGCAAAAGCATTAGAATTAACATATACATCACTTTATACGACGATAAATAAAGCTAATGAAATGTCATTAGTTAATTTTGTTAGATAATTTTAGGTTTAAATGAATATAAGAAAGATACTGTCAAAAGATTTATTTGTAGTAGCACTTTTTGTTGCTATACTTATGATTATTATTGTTCCTTTATCAAAAGGAGTTTTAGATTTCTTCTTGGTAGTATCTTTATCTTTGTCTTTACTTATATTATTGATTTCATTATATATTCAAAGACCATCTGATCTTACTACATTTCCCACAATTATTTTAATACTTGCACTTTTTCGATTGTCTTTAAATATTGCAACTACAAGATCAATTTTAAGTGAAGGACATAACGGTCCAGAAGCCGTAAGTTCAATAATCTCCGCCTTTGGTGATTTTGTTGTTGGTGGTAATATGGTAATTGGTATTATCATTTTTATTATTCTTGTATTAATTAACTTTATGGTTGTAACAAAAGGTGCTACCAGAGTTGCTGAGGTTACTGCGAGATTTACACTTGATTCAATGCCTGGTAAACAAATGGCAATTGATGCTGATTTAAATGCTGGGTTTATTGATGATAAAGAAGCACAAATAAGAAGAAAAGAGTTGATCTCTGATGCTAACTTTTATGGAGCTATGGATGGTTCATCAAAGTTTGTTAAAGGTGATGCTGTTGCTGGTATTATTATTACTTTAGTAAACTTAATTGGTGGACTTTTAATAGGACTATTTCAACATGATATGACTGTTTCTCAAAGTGGAGAGATTTACACTATTTTAACTATTGGAGATGGTTTAGTAGCGCAACTTCCTGCTCTTATTTTATCAACTGCAACAGCTATTATTATTACTCGTTCAAATATGGATGAGGATAGATTTGCAAATCAATCAATTTTACAATTAGTAAAAGATAGTAAAGCCTTAATGCTTGTTGGTATAGGAATGATTCTTTTTGGATTTATACCAGGATTTCCAACTGGAATATTGTCTATTATGGGACTTTTAATGATGGGTACTAGTTATACTATTTTTATGGTAGAAGAACAACAAGATAACTCAATTACAAGGTTTTTTAAACCAGATGCACCTAAAAAAGGTGATGCTAAAACATCAAAAAGTGTTGAAGAATTAAAAGAGATGAAAAAACAAAAAGGACCTGATGAAGCTCAAGCAATTGAAACTATTATGAAAATGGAAGTACTAGAACTAAAACTTGGTTTTAGACTTTTACAATTGGTTCAAGGTGATTCAGAGTTACTTGATAAAATTAAAGGAATTAGAAAAACAATTGCTGCTGATTTAGGTTTTATTATTCCTCAAATTAGAATCTCTGATGATGCAAATTTATCGCAAAATGAGTATCAATTATATTTAAAAAGAATTCCAATAGTAAAAGGGCGAGTTGAAACAGAGAAGCTTCTTGCTATGGGTGGAATTGGCAATGAAAAATTAAAAGGTTTACATGTAAAAGAACCTGTATTTAATTTAGATGCAACATGGATTTCACCTGAACTAAAAGAAGAAGCATTGATGAAAGGTTTTACTGTTGTAGATGCTCCAACAATTATTTCAACTCATATTTCAGAAACAATTAAAAATCATTCAGAAGATATTATTACAAGACAAGATATTGTGGATATTATTGAAGGCTTAAAAAAAGATTTCCCAATTGTTGTAGAAGAAGCGATGAAAGTAACATCTTATGGTTCGTTGTTAAAAGTGTGTAAAGACTTACTACATGAAAAAATTCCTATTGTTGATATGTTAACAATAGTTGAAGCAATTGCAGATATTGCAGAGTTTACAAAAGCACCTGACGTGTTACTTGAACATGTAAGAAGTAAGCTTTATAGACTTATAACACAAAGATTTAAAGACAATGATGGAACACTTCATATTATAACTATAAAGCCAGAGCTTGAACAACAATTTATAGGAAAGCTTCAAGAGCAACATGGAGTTTCTCAACTTATGCTTTCTATTTCAGAAATAAATAATTTAGTTACAAAAACAAAAGAGACAATAGAGCAAGTTGAATCAAGAGGATTTGGTAAAGTTGCAATGGTTGTTGATCCACTTTTAAGAAAAAGGGTATCTGAAATATATGAAAAATTTGGACTTCAAGTTGCAGTCTTATCACATGCTGAACTTGATTCACAAGCAAATTTTGCCATTGAGGGAACAGTAGAGTTTTAAAGATGAAAATATTTAAATTTATAATAGCTTTAGTACTTTTTTTTAATTTTGCTTATGCTAATGTAAAACTTGATGCAAAATCTTTTTTTATAAAAGGTGAAGCTTATACATTTTCAATTATTGCAACAGGTAAAGATATAACTTTCCCAAAAATTGAAAATATCAATAAAGAATCGGTAGATACTATTTCTACTCAAAACTCAATAAGTATAATTAATTCAAAAGTAGAAAAGAAAATCATTAAAAGATTTAGGTTTTTTCCTAATAAAGAGTTTATACTACCAAGTTTTGAATTTGAGATTGATGGAAAAAAGTATAAAACAAAAAGTTTAGAAGTAAAATCAAGAAAGATTGAAAAAAGTGATTTTAAATTTGCTGATTTTGAAATTAGTAGTTCTAAAAGTTCAGTTTATGTAGCACAAGAGTTTAAATTAAAAGTAAAATTTAAATATAAAGAAGATTTAAATGTGCAAGATTTAAATATATCAAATGCAAATTTTAAAGACTTTTGGTATAAGCAAACAGATAACTCAAAACACTATAAAGAAGGTGGTTTTGTTGTAAATGAGTTAGAGTTTTTACTATTTGCTCAAAAAAGTGGAAAATTAAGAATTGAACCTTTTAAAATCACTATGCAATTACTTGATATTAATTCAAGTAATTTTTTTATGAATAATAACTATATAACAAAACAGATATACTCAAATGACTTAGAAATTGATGTAAAGCCATTACCTCAAGGCATTAATCTAATGGGAGATTTTGATATAGAAACTTTTCTTGATAAAACACAAATAAATCAAGGTGATGCAGTATCTTATAAAATTAAAGTTAGTGGATATGGAAATATTGATGATATAAATGATTATACATTAGATATAAAAGATGCTCAAATCTTTGAAAATAAAGCTGATATTAGTACTGAAATTAAAGATGATAAACTCTATGGAACGTATGAAAAAAGTTTTTCTATTATTCCTAAAAATAGTATAAAACTTAAAAGCTTAGAGTTAAAATATTTTGATGCTAAGACAAAACAAATAGTTAGAAAAAAAACAGATAGTTATGAAATAAATGTAAAAAAAACTAAAGAAAAAAAATCAGAATTAATTACTCCTAAAAAAGAAAATGTGATTGTAAAAGAAGTTGTCAAAACTTCAATAAAAGATAGAATAGTATTTTTTATTTTAGGTTTTATTCTTGCATTATTAATAGTTTATTTATATAAGTATGCTATAACTAAAAGATTAAAAAAGCAAAAAGAGAGTACTCTTTTAGTAAAAATAAAAACTTCAAAAACATCAGATGAATTAATAAAAGTCTTAGCTTTTATGATTAAAAAAGATGAAAGTTTAGATGAACTAATTTTTAAGCTTCAAAAGATTGAAGATAATGAAGAATTTAAAATTTTGAAAAAAGATATATATTCACTTGTAAAGCAAATAGAAAAAGGAAAAAAATGAGATACTTATTAGTATTTTTTATTAGTGCAAACTTTGTTTTTGCTTCAGTTTTTTATGCAAAACTTGAACCAATCAATAGTTATAAAATAAAATCAAATGTGAGTGGTAAAGTAATATTTTCAAATGAAGATATTGAAGGGAAAAAAGCAAATAATTCTTTGATAATTGAACTTGATTCTTATGTTGATAGAATTGATTTAAAACAAACACAAAATAAATTAGAATCTGTAAATAGCATGATTGAAATAGAAAATAAAAATTATGGAAGAATGAAAAGGGTATCTTCAAAGTCAGATTTTGAAAAAGATAATCAAAAATTAAAAGTAATAAATTTACAAACAACAAAAGCAGATATAAAAATAAAAATTGCTAATTTAAAAGATAGTATTAAAAATAAAAAGCTAATAGAGAAAAATAATTATATTTACAATATAAATGTAAAAAAAGATGATTATGTGACTCCTGGAACACTACTTTATGAAGCAAAAGATTTAAGTAAAGGAAAACTTGAGATTTTTGTTCCCATAGATGATATTGAAAGAATTAAATCAAAAGATATATATATTGATGATAAAAAAAGTGATATAAAAATTGCTAAAATATATGATGTTGCAGATAGTGAACATATATCATCATATAAAATTGAACTTCATTTAAGTAATGTAAAAAAATTTTCAAGGCTAGTAAAAGTTGAATTCAAATAATAAAACAATCGCATGCCCACTTGATTGCTATGATACATGTGAAGCTATTGTAGTTGATGGTAAAATTAGAGGGAACAAAGGACATTTTCCAACTGATGGAAAGTTATGTTCTAATTTTATTGCATGCCTAAAAGCTGATTATTTACAAACACCTCTTTATAATAATAGAAAAATTACATTAGAAGAATCTTTAAATATCTTAGTAGAAAAACTTAAAAATGTTAATGCAAATAATAGTTTATTTTATAAAGGAAGTGGAAATTTAGGTGTTATGCAAAGTAGCTTAAAAAGTTTTTTTGCTAAATATGGTTCTACTTTAACTCAAGGAAGTTTATGTGATGGTGGTGGAGGTTTTGGTATTAAAGCCACAAGAGGTGAAGTTGTAAACCCTCCAATTGAAAAACTACTTGAAGCTGATGTTATTATTGTGTGGGGGAGAAATTTTTCTGTTACTTCTTCCCATATGTATGAGTTAGTAAAAGATAAAACATTTATAACAATAGATCCAATAAAAACACATATTGCAAAAAGATCAGAATTGCACTTATCTTTAAATCCAAAGACTGATTATGAACTTGCATTGCTTCTTACAAGATTTGCTTATATGCAAGATATGGAAGATGATGAGTTTTGTGAAAAATTTGACACAAGTGAAGATTTTTTTGATTTAGCAAAAAGCAGACCCATAATATCTTATGAAGAAGCAACTGGCGTTAGTTTAGATGATATTAATAGATTTTTTGAAATTATAGAAAATAAAAAAGTTGCATTAGTCTTGGGACTTGGAGTTCAAAAGTATTATGAAGGAGCAAATATTACAAGATGTATTGATTCTTTTGCAGCTTTTTTAGGACTTCATAATAGCTCACATCATAGTGGAGTTTGGTATTTAAGTAACTCTACATATGGCTATGAAAGTCAATTTGATACAACAAATAGTTTAATAAAAGAAGATGTGAGTGAAGTTGACTTTGCAGAATACGAGTTTGTATTTATTCAAGGTGCAAATCCCGTTGTAAGCGCTCCTAATACAAAAAGAGTTATCAATGGTTTAAAAAATAGTTTTGTTGTTTTTATGGGAACAACTTATAATGACACATGTGAATATGCAGATTTGATAATACCATCTTGTTCTTTTTTAGAAAAAGAGGATATTAGACTTTCATATGGTCACCAATATAAATCTGTTTCAAATAAAATCAATGAACCATCAAAAGATACCATTAGTGAATATGACTTAACAAAATATTTATATGAAACTTTTAATTTTGATGGTTTAAAAGATGAAAAAGAAGTTTTAGATTATTATAAGAGTTCAAAAGCAAAAGAGTATGTATTTGATAATTTTGAGTTTATTGATGATATAGAAATTGAGCATTTGTATGAACAAAAATTAGAAAATGAATACTATTTTATAACAGCAAAACAAAAAAGAAGTCTTAATTCATCTTTTAAAATTGATAATTATTTATATTTGAATCCCAAAACAAACCTAAAAGATGGGAGCAAAGTTAAACTTCGTTCAAAATATGGAGAAGCAAGTTTTGAAGTTAAATTAACACAAGATGTAAAACCTAATTGTGTTTTATGTTATGCAGGAAATAAAAAGGCAAACTATTTAACTCCATATAAAAGCGATGAGACATCTCATAGTGCTATGTATCAAGAGGTCTTAGTATCTATTGAATTACCGTAAACTTTTTAAAGAACACAAAGTAATAAGAGATTTATCTCTTGTTCAATTTATATCTTATTTTGGTGCATGGTTTTCAAATGTAGCAATTTATACAATGCTTGTGAACTTTGGTTCATCAGCTTTGGCAATCTCAGTGGTTACTGCTATGCATTTTCTTCCAGCTGTATTAATTGCACCATTTTCAGGAGCCATAATTGATAGGTTTAAAATAAAACCTTTGATGTTATTTTTGCTTATGATTGAGTTTTTAATGACATTGAGTTTTTTATTAATTGATAGTAAAGAACAAATTTGGCTTTTGCTTATTTTTATTTTTATTAGAATGAGTAGTGCTTCTATGTTTTTTTCAACAGAAATGTCACTTCTTGCAAAACTTGTCAAAGGTCCTGCTTTACAAAAAGCAAATGAAATACACTCAATAATTTGGTCTTTTTGTTATGCATTTGGAATGGCTGTAAGTGGAGTTGTTGTTAATTATATTGGTGCAAAACCTGCTATAATAATTGATTCTTTATTCTTTTTATTAGCTATTGTTGTTTTTGCAAAGATAAATTTTGTTATTAAAGACTCAATGATTACAGATAAATTTTTTACAATAATAAAAGATGGATTTATATATATAAAAAGTAATAAAATTTTAGTTCATTTGATACTTTTGCATGCAAGTGTAGGATTAACATCTTTTGATGCACTTGTAACCTTACTTGCAAAAAATGAGTACAAATATGTAATTGCTGTACCCTTATCTATTGGAATTTCAAATGCAATAAGAGCATTTGCTTTGATGATTGGACCATATTTTTTAGGACGATTTGCAAATAAGAATACATTTTTTTATATTTTAATATTTCAAGGTCTTGCTATTGCTTTATGGGCTACCTTTCAATTTAATTTTTATTATGCTCTTATAGGACTTTTTTTTACTGGATTTTTTACAACAGTTATTTGGTCATATACATATGCACTTTTGCAAGAAAATTGCGAAGAAAAATATCTAGGAAGAGTTATTTCATATAATGATATGGTTTTTATGCTTTCAAATGTTGTTACGACAATTTTTATAGGTTTAATGGCAAGTTTAACTTCTCTTGATATAATTACTTATATTATTTCATCAGTTTTTATTTTAGTTGCTTTTTACTATAAAAAGGTTTTACAATGGCTATAACTAAGCACTTTTTTTATTATGTTCCAAGAAAAAAACTTATCTAAATTAATAATATTTACTCCAATTATATTAATTATATTATTAACAACTTTAGTTACTTATACACAAGTGCGAAGTACAGAAAAAAAATTCAATGAAGATATTTCAAGATTGAAAGAAAAACTTATACTTGAAGAAAAAAACAAACTATCTCAAAAATTAACTACTATGGATGATTATATTAAGTATAAAAAAACTACTCAAAAACAAATTATGAATGAAAAAATAAAAAAAAGAGTAGAAATGGCTTATGATATTATTTTAAATAAATATAATACATATACAGGAATAGCCTCAAATAAAGAAATTAAAAAAGATTTAATACAAAGTTTAACACAAATTAGATTTGAAAATGATACATATTATTTTGTTTTAGAAGATAGAAAAAAAACTATTATTCCTTATTTATATCCAATAAACAAAAAACTTGAACATCAAAATATAATAGATATTGAAAGTAAAGAACATCAAAATTTTTTACAAAAGTATAGAAAAACTTTTCGTAAATTAAATGAGGGCTTTATTCAATATCTTTTTAAAAAGCCAAACTCTTCAATAAAATACGAAAAAATTTCTTATATAAAAAAATTTGAACCTTTTAATTGGTTTGTAGGATATGGTAAATATAAAAGTGACATTGACAAGCAAATAAAAGAAGAAGTTGTTAATAGAGTAGAGTTTATAAAAAATAGTTCAAAACAAACAATTGTAATATATAATAAAGATTTGAAAAATATAACAAGAACAAAATTAGAAAATTTTGTTCTTACTGATTTAAAGTTACATATAGAAAGAAAGTTTAATTTAAAAGATTTTGAAAAGATTAATTTTTATTGGACAAAGAATTATGAAAAATTAATTGCGTATAAATTAATAAAAGATTGGAATTGGGTTATTTTAACAAGTATTGATTTAAGAAATTTAGAAAATAGCATAATTGATGTTTTAGGTACTAAAAAAAATGAAGAAGATAAGTTTTTAAACAATAGTATAAAAATAGCTTTTTTAGTGATTTTATTTGGTTCACTTTTAACATTGCTTCTTTCAAAAAAAATTGAAATGATTTTTAAAAAATATAAAACAAATATTGAAAGTCAAAAATGTGCTTTAAAAAATATGAATGCAACACTAGAAAGCAAAGTAAATGAGAAAACAGAAGAATTAGAAAAACTAAATATGAGACTAAAAGATAAGGTTGATGAAGAGGTTTTAAAAAATAGAAAAAAAGACCAGATGTTATTTAATCAATCAAAAATGGCATCAATGGGTGAAATGATAGGAAATATAGCTCATCAATGGAGACAACCTTTAAGTACAATAAGTACAGCAGCAAGTGGAATGTCAATAAAGATTGATTATGAACTTGCAAGCAAAGAAGAGTTAAAAAAAGATTTGGAAATTATAGTTGATACTACACAATATTTATCTCATACTATTGAAGATTTTAGAAGTTTTTTTAAACCTACTAAAGAAAAAGAGAAATTCTCTTTAGTAAAACTTATAAAAAAAGATATAAATATAATGAATTCAGCTTTTAAAAATAATTTTATAGAAGTAGTTTATGAATTTGAAGATGTAGAGCTAAATACAATACAAAATGAATTAACACAAAGTATATTAAATATTTTGACAAATGCAAAAGATGCTTTAACTCAAAATAGTTCTAAAAACAGATTGATTATTATGAAAAATTTTATAAAAGGTAGTTTTGTATTTATAACTATTCAAGATAATGGTGGTGGAATAGATGAAAAAATTATGGATAAAATTTTTGAACCATATTTCACTACAAAACACCAAAGTCAAGGGACAGGAATAGGTCTTTATATGACAAGAGAAATAATTGTAAAACATCTAAATGGAACAATTAAAGTCAAAAATAAAAACTTCAAGCACAAAGAAAAAGAGTATCTTGGTGCTTGTTTTGAAATTAAACTTCCATTAGATAGTTTAACTTAGGAAAATACTCTTTTAAAAATGGTAAAGAGACTTCATTGAAACTATCTTTATCTTCATATAAATTTATGTAAAAATCAAAATCTATATTTTTTTGTTTTAAAGCATTTATACTTAATAAAGTATCATTGATACATCCAAGTTTACTAGGAGTTATAAGTATTGCATGGGCTTGAAACTTCTTTATTAAATCAATTATAAAAATATCTTTATCAATTGGAACCATAAGTCCACCTGCTCCTTCAATTATAAGTACATCACACTTTTGTTCTAGCTCTTTTTTCTTTTTTATTAAAAAATCAAAATCAAGAACAACATCTTTTTTTGCTACATATGGGGCTGCTGGAAGTTCGAACTGATATGGAACCACATCATTAATATCAAAATTAAACTCATTATTTAAGCTTTTTACTAACTCAAGCATAGCACTACCATCAAGAGGTTTATCTTTTACCCCTGTTTCAAAAGGTTTGAAGTATCCTACCTTTAGACCTAAACTGCTTAAAAACTTTGCAAATTTTTTACATGCATAAGTTTTCCCTACATCTGTATTTGTTGCACTTATAAATAAACTTTTATTTAAATAGTAATTTTTATCTTTTATCATTGTAATTTCTTTTTTGGTATAATATTTTATATTTAATATTTTATCGAAAAAAGGTTTGAAGTGGCTAATGAATTTGAAGTAGAGTTAGATAATGATATACAATTGGAAGAACCAAAGAAGTATAAAGTATTTTTATTAAATGATGATTACTCTACAATGGATTTTGTAATAGATGTTTTAGTAAAAGTTTTTAGAAAAGGTCAAGAAGAAGCAGCACAAATTATGTTAACTATACATAATAAAGGAAAAGCTTTATGTGGAGTTTATACCCATGAAATTGCTGCTACAAAAGTTGCACAAGTTACCAAAATGGCAAGAGAAAAGGGCTTTCCTTTAAAAGCTTTAATGGAAAAAGAATAGGAATTTATTATGATTAGCAATGAATTAAGAAGCATATTTGCACAAGCTGTAAGCTATGCAAAAACTAGTAGGCATGAATATTTGACATTGGAACATATTTTTTTAATGACTTTACATGATGAGGTTATTGAGAACTTATTGACAAATTTAGGATTAAATACAGATGATTTGTTTGAAAAAACAAAAAAATACATAGATGAAAATACACCTGTATTACCAGAGAATATTGAAGATGAACCAATAGAGAGTATAAGTTTGAGTCAAACAATAGAGTATATGGTTGCACACACTCAAGCAAGTGGCAAAAGAGATGCTGGAGTTGAGGATATGTTTGTTTCAATAATAAAAGATGAAAATTCATACTCATCATATCTTTTAAAATCAAATGGTGTTCAAAAAGTTGATATATTAGAAGAGATTTCACACAATAGTTCAATAGATGATTTAGAAGAAACAAGTGATGAAAAATCTTCTTCAAGTGTACTTGAAAAAAATAGTGTTGAATTAGTAGCTCTTGCAAAAAAAGGTGAGATTGACCCAGTAATTGGAAGAGAAAATGAGATTTCAAGAGTTGTTCAAGTTTTAAGTAGAAGAAAGAAAAACAATCCTATATTAGTTGGAGAACCAGGTGTTGGTAAAACTGCAATTGCAGAGGGACTTGCCCTTGAAATTGCAAATGAAAATGTACCATCAAGCCTAGATAAAGCAAAGTTATATTCACTTGATTTGGGTTCATTACTTGCAGGAACTAAATATAGAGGTGATTTTGAAAAGAAATTAAAATCACTATTAAAAGAGATTTCACAAATAGATAATGCAGTTTTATTTATAGATGAAATTCATACTATTGTTGGAGCTGGAAGTGTTGGTGGAAGTGCTATGGATGCATCAAATATCTTAAAACCAATGCTTGCAAATGGAAAACTAAGATGTATTGGAGCTACAACTTTTGCTGAGTTTAGAAATGATTTTTCAAAAGATAAAGCACTAAGTAGAAGATTTGCAAAAGTTGATATAAATGAGCCTTCAATCGAAGATGCTGTAATAATCTTAGAGGGATTAAAATCAAAATATGAAGAGTTTCATGGGGTGAAATATAGTAAACCTTCAATAGAATTAGCAGTTGAGTTAAGTAAAAAGTTTATAAATGATAGATTTTTACCTGATAGTGCTATTGACGTAATTGATGAGGTAGGTTCACTTAAAAAAATACAAAAAGAAAAAGCAAAAAAAGCTTCAAATATAACAAAAGAAGATATTGAAAATACTATTGCAAAAATGGCGCATATCCCTCCAAAATCAGCAACTAAATCTGATTTATCGTTACTTAAATCTTTAGAAAAAAATATGCAAAAAAGAGTATTTGGTCAAAATAATGCAGTTTCTTCAATTGTAAAATCAATAAAAAGAAATAAAGCTGGTTTAGGGCTTGATAAAAAACCTATTGGAAACTTCTTATTTACAGGTCCAACAGGTGTTGGTAAAACAGAAGTTGCCCGTGAATTATCAAATCAATTAGGAATTCATTTTGAAAGATTCGATATGAGTGAGTATATGGAAGCTCATACAATTTCTAGACTTATTGGTGCACCTGCTGGGTATGTTGGCTTTGAAAATGGTGGTTTATTAACAGAAGCAATTAGAAAACATCCACATTGTGTACTTTTACTTGATGAAATTGAAAAAGCTCATCCTGATTTAATGTCAGTACTTTTACAAGTTATGGACAATGCTGAGTTGACAGATAACAATGGAAATAAAGCAGATTTTCAAAATGTAATATTAATTATGACATCAAACTTAGGTTCTAGTGAAGCAAATGTTATGGGATTTGCTAAAGATGATAACCTAAATGAAGATAAAGCAATAAATAAATTTTTTGCACCTGAGTTTAGAAATAGACTTGATGCTACTATTACATTTGAAGCTTTAAGTTTAGATATTGTTGCAAAAATTGCAGGTAAATTCATAGAAGATTTAGAGGCAAAATTAGTTGAGAAAAAAGTTAAAATCACTATTAGTGCAAAAGCTAAAAAAGAACTTGCAGTATTAGGATATGATAAAACTATGGGTGCAAGACCTTTAAATAGAGTAATTAGTGAGAAAATTAAAGATAAGTTAACAGATGAAATATTATTTGGAAAACTTAAAAAAGGTGGCGAAGTTAAAATTGATTTTGTAAAAGATGATTTTACATTTAAATATTTATAGCATTAAACTAATTTTTAGAAATGGTTTTTAAACTGATTTTAATAAAATTATAGGATAATATAAACATTATTATAAAAAGAGGTTATTTTATGAAAAGTGCATTAATTAGTTCGTTTGTGGCGATTTTGTTACTTACAGGCTGTCAAGAAAAAACAGAAGAAGAGAAAACAACATCTTCAAATGTAGAAAAGACACAAAAAGAAGTAAGTAATTCAAATGATGAATTAGTAAATAAGATTAAAGATGCAAGTGCTAATATTTCAAATAAAGTTGGTGAGGCTTCTAAACAAATAGGTGAAATAATAGAAAAAACATCAAAAGAAGTTGGAGAAGATGCATCAAAAGTAACAAGTGATATTGTGAAAAAAAGTGATGAAATAACAAAACAAGTAAAAAAAGAAGTAGAAGATAAAACAGAAAAAATTGAGAAAAGTATTGATGATATAATGAAAAGTAGTAGCTCAAATCAAGGACAACAACTATTTTTAAAGTGTGCTGGATGTCATGGACAAAATGGAGAAATAAAAGCACTTGGAAAATCTGAAGTTATTCAAGGTTGGGATAAACAAAAAACTATTGATGTATTAAATGGATATAAAAATGATACTTATGGAAAAGCATTAAAAGGTGTTATGAAAAGCCAAGTTCTATCACTAAATGAAACAGAGATTGAAGCTTTAGCAGAGTATATATCTACTTTATAATACGACTAACTTAAAAAGGAGTTTGCTATGCGATTATATACAAATGTAGCTGGCTTAATTGCTTATGAAAGCTATAGTAATAATAGCAAACTCTTATCTGAATCTTTAAGAAGACTATCAACAGGACTTAGAATAAATAGTGCAAGTGATGATCCCTCTGGACTTGCAATTGCTGATAAATTAAGAACACAAGCAAGTTCAGTCCAACAAAGTATTGAAAATGCAAACTCTGCAATAGCAATGACCCAAATAGCTGATAAAGCAATGGCTGAACAATCAAATATTATTGATATTGTAAAAACAAAGCTTATGCAAGCTTCAACAGATACTACAACTGATGCAGGAAGAGAAGCTATAAGAAAAGATATTTCAAAACTTTTAGGACAATTAGATAATATTGCTTCTCAAACAAACTACAATGGAAACTATCTTTTACAAAACAATCACTCAAATACAGATATTTCCAGTGATAAAGTTTTTCAAATAGGTGAAAAAGCTGCTAATACAATAGAGCTTAAAGGTGTACAATCAAATACAATTGGTTTAGGATTGGATACCTTGAAAAATCTAGGAGCAAATAGTTTAGATATAACTGTTGCTAGAGATTGGCTTGATGATATTGATAACTCACTAACTACATTAAATACTTTTAGGTCTGAATTTGGTTCTACTCAAAATCAACTAGAGTCTTCTGTTAGATATATGATAACTTTAAAAACAAATCTAAAAGCAAGTGAATCTGTTATTCGAGATGTTGATTATGCAAAAGAAGCAGCTGAATTTAGTAGATTAAATATCTTAGTACAAGCTGGCATGTTTGCTATGGCACAAGCAAATAAAATGCAAGAGAATATATTAAGATATCTATTTAGATAGCCTTGTTATAATCACAAAAAAACAATAAGGATTTTTGTGAGAATATTTCCTTTAACTGATGATATTTATACTTTTCCAAACCCAAGATTAGCTTGCAATGAAGGTATTTTGGCATATGGTGGTGATTTATCTGCTAAAAGATTGATTAGTGCATATGCAAATGGAATTTTTCCTTGGTACAATGAAGATGAACCTATACTTTGGTGGAGTCCAAATCCAAGATTAGTAATGGAATTAGATGAATTTAAAGTATCTAAAAGTTTAGCAAAAGCAATAAAAAAAGAAAAATTTGAAGTAAAATTTGATGAGAACTTTACACAAGTAATGATAGAGTGTAAAAATATATTTAGACCTACACAAGATGGTACATGGCTTCAAGATGAATTAATACAAGCTTATACACATCTGCATGAAATTGGATATGCACACTCTTTTGAAAGTTATTATGAGGGTGAACTTGTAGGCGGTGGATATGGCTTAGTAATTGGTGATATGTTTTGTGGCGAATCAATGTTCGCAAAAAAAAGTGATGCATCAAAAGTTGCTTTATATCACTTAGTACAAAGATTAAAGCAAAAAGGTTTTAGCCTACTTGACTGCCAAACCCCAACAGAACACTTACAATCACTTGGTGCAAAATGTATCAGTAGAGATGAGTTCTTAGATAAGTTAGCAAAATCCATAGAAAACTTTCCAAAGTTTTAAAATATTATAAGTGATTTTTCAACCACAATATATAATATATAGAAAATGACCCGAATGAATTCGGGTTTCCGAAAATTGAGTTTTGATTGAAGCATGTGGTATGGAATGACTTGAATAAATTTGGGTTTTGATTAAATATAAGTTAAGAAAAACTTATAATAAGCTCTTTTAAATAGATTAAAAAAACTTTTACTTATAATACGCAAAAATTATGTATTTAAGGTAAATAATGATTAAAAAGATTGATATGAACTCTACTGAATTCCAAACTCAGTTTGAATTGACAAAGCAGTTTACAGACAAAGTTTTAGATAGGTTTGGTTTTGTTTATAATCCTGAAAATGATGTAAATGAATCTGTTCAGCAAGGGCTTAGTAGAAATAAGATGATATATGGAAAAAGATTCTGTCCTTGTTTTATGGTAATAGGTCAAACAAAGCAAGAACAAAAAGAAGCAGATAATAGACTTTGCCCATGTAAACCTGCACTTGAAGTTGAGATACCAAGGGATGGAAAGTGCCACTGTGGGATTTTTTGTACTCCTGAATTTGCTCAAAATGAGGCTGTCAAAAATGAGGTTAGCGAGGTTACTCACACTCATTCAAGAGGTCTTACTAAACAAGAGTGTGAAGTGCTTTTGAAAAAAGAACAAATTGATGCTGATGAGTTAGAATCACTTCTTGAAGCTAGAACATTAAAATATATTGATTTTAATTTAGTTGATACAAGAGAGTGGATGGAGTGGGTAGGACAAAGAATTAAAGGGTGTGATTATTTAGTTCCAACTACTTCATTTTATCAAAGTATCGAACAATTGCAAAATCAAAAAGAAAAACCTGTGATTGTTTATTGTTTAAGTGGTAGTAGAAGTGCATATTGTCAAAAAGTTATGTATGATTTAGGTTTTAAGTGTGTATCAAATTTAGATTATGGGATTATGACATATAAAGGAAGTACTATTAGTGGTGAAGATGAGTAATTAACTCATCTTTCCAATGATTGATAAAGCATATATCCACTTGCATAATTGTCTTTATTTTCATAAAGTGGATATAAAATATTATGAAACTCTAATTCTTCATTGTCTGCTGTAATGAACTTTTCATTAAATCCTACTGCTTCTTTTACTTTTAAAGCTTCTAACATTTTTTTCTGAATATTAGCTGCATTTGGTGTTATTGAGTTTATAGGTTTATTTTTTAAATCCATTAAAGAGTACTTATAAATATTGCTAAATTGGTTTGATATATTTTCTATTATTCCAAATTTATCTAGTTTTATTGATGCTATAAAATGTTCTGCTAAGAATTTATAAAAAGATACTTCTTTTTCTAATAATTCACAATTGTCTTTTAGTTGTCCATAATCTTTTTTTGTACTTAGCATCTCATTTGCTAAAGCTTTTGTTGTTTTATATAAATTTCTATTCTCTTTTGAGTTTTTAACACTTTTTAAAATTGTTGCAGTTAAATCTTGTATTTTTAAAGGTTTTGTTACATAACTATCTATATTTAATGTGATTGCTTTTATAAGTGATTCTTCATCTGTAAAAGCAGTTGTGAAAATTACTGGGATATATTTTGATACTTTATGTACTTCTTCTGCTAGTTCAAGCCCTGTCATCTTTGGCATATTTAAATCTGTAACAATCACATCTAATTCATCTTGGTGATTATTAAATAAGTTTATTCCTTGATGTCCATCTTTTCCTACATACACTTTTTTGAAGATTTTTTCAAATACAGAAAGTGTTTGTGCTCTAATAACTTCATCATCTTCAACATATAATACTGTTACTTGTTTTAATTCTTTTAAATCAATTTGCATAAACACACCACTTTTTTAAATTTTTTTGATTATAACATATCATTACTATACTTTTTTAATAATTGAACTATTGAGATAAAAAAAGTAACCATTGCAGGACCTATAATCATTCCCCAAAAGCCAAATGTTGATAATCCTGCAACAATTGAGAAGAAAATCAATAATTCATTTATTTTACTTGGAGTTTTTACTACTTTTTGATTTATATATTTTATAATTATAGGCTTAATAAATGTATCAGCTACTACTGATATGATGATTATTGAATAAGCACTAATGATTATAGCATCATAAAAATCACCTAAATATATTTCATATAAAGCTATTGGAAGCCACATTATTATACCACCAACTACTGGAACTAATGAAGCAAAACCATATAAAACACCTAATAAAAATCCATTGTAACCATATACTGATATAAAAAAGCCAAATAGCATACCCTCAAATATTGCAGTCACAAGTATTGAGTATAAAACAATACTCATTACATTTGAAGATTCATAAAATAGTGTAATTGAGTCTTCTTTTTTCAAAGGAAGAATATCTTTTATATAGTGTGAAAGACTTGTTCCATAAAGTGTAAAAAAGAAATAAAATATAAGTATCATAAACATATCTATCATAAATGAAGCAGAATTCTTACCTAAATATGCTCCAATTGAGAGTATGTTTTTTATACTTTCTGCAATATCTATTTTTTCAAGAATCAAAATTAGTTGTTGTTTAAAAAACTCATACTCTTTTGGAATATTTAATATCCAAGTTTCTATTTGTGAGTAATTTTTCATCAAAGCTTGTTGATCTAATTGATTTATGTAATTAGCAAATGAAAAAATACAGTACATAACAGGAACAAAAAATATTAGTGCAAGTATTATTGTCATAATTATTGCTGAGATAGTTTGGCTTTTTACTCTATGTGTAATAAATAAATCTAAAGTATTAGTAGCTACTGTTAAAAGTAAAGCTACAAATATTGCTTTTAAAAATGGATTGAAAAGTTGAAATAAAAAAAATAAAATAGCAATAGCAATAGCAATCAAAAAATGCTGTGGCTTCAAAACAAAGACTCCTTTTGTACCTTTTCAGTTTCTGGGTATGATAATCTAAACATTTCATATGTTTTTACACTAGCTACTCTTCCTCTTGCAGTTCTTTCTATAAAGCCATTTGCAAGTAAATATGGTTCAATTGCATCTTCAATTGTTCCCTCATCTTCACTAAGTGCAGCTGCTATTGTAGATAATCCCATAGGCTTACCTTTATTTGATACAAGAAGTTCAAGTAAATTTATATCCATTTCATCAAATCCACTATCATTTACGCCTAGTTCATCTAAAGCATAATTACATCTTTGTTTTATAATAGTTTCTTCATTCTCTACTTCTGCAAAGTCTCTTACTCTTCTTAAAAGTCTTAAGGCAACTCTTGGTGTTCCTCTACTTCTTCTTGATATTTCTAAAGCAGCATCATCTGCACAAATTTTATTTAGTTTAACAGAAGCTTTTTGAATGATTTTTGCTAATTCTTCGTTGTCATAAAACTGCATTCTAAAATGCATCCCAAATCTTTCTCTTAAAGGATTACTTAACATTCCAGCTCTTGTTGTAGCTCCAATAAGTGTAAATCTTGGTAAATCAATTTTTACAGTTTGTGCAGCTGGACCACTTCCAATAATAATATCAAGTCTATAATCTTCCATTGCTGGATACAAAATCTCTTCAACTGCTGGACTTAGTCTATGTATTTCATCAATAAATAAAATATCACCTTCTTCTAAGTTTGTTAAAATGGCAGCTAGGTCACCACTTTTTTCAATCATAGGACCTGCTGTGATTTTTATATTTGAATTCATTTCATTAGAAATAAGATAAGAAAGCGTAGTTTTACCAAGACCTGGAGGCCCATAAAAAAGTATATGATCAAGTGCTTCTTCTCTTTTTTTACTAGCTTCAATAAAAACTTTTAAATTTTTTTTAATTTTTTCTTGTCCGATGTAATCATCCCAAGAAGAGGGTCTTAAGTTTACTTCACTTTTATCTTCTTCAAATGATATTTGTTCAACTTCTACTAATCTTTCCACTATTATTTTCCTAAACTTTTAATACTCTTCATCTTTTGATGGAAATTGTGTTGTTTGTACATCATTTCTATATTGTAAAACTGCATCTTTTACAAGTGTTGCGCCATCTAAATATCTTCTAACAAATTTTGGTTTAAACTCGTTGAAAAAACCTAACATATCTGACCAAACTAAAACTTGACCATCAGTTACATTTCCAGCACCAATTCCAATAACTGGAACATTTACTGCATCTGTGATTTTTTTTGCAACACTGCTTAAAACACCCTCAACAACAATTGCAAATGCTCCTGCTTTTTCAATAGCAATAGCATCACGAATAAGTTGTTCTTCGTCTTCTTTAGTTTTACCTCTTACTTTGTATCCACCCTCACTTCTAACATATTGTGGCATAAGTCCAATATGTCCCATAACAGCAATTGAGTTTGATGTTAGATGTTTTACAATATCAGCTCTGTCTTCTCCACCTTCAACTTTTACAGCTGCTATATTTGTTTCTTGATAAATCTTAACTGCATTTTTAAGTGCTATGTCTTTATTTGTGTAAGTTCCAAAAGGCATATCTAAAATAACAAAAGCTTTTGGTGCACCTGCACAAACGGCATTTGCATGGTAAATCATCTGTTCTAGTGTTGCACTTAATGTATCAGGTTTTCCTGCAAAGCTCATATTTAAACTATCACCTACAAGTATCATATCTGCAAGTTCATCAAACAAATTTGCAAAAAGTGCGTCATAAGCTGTAATCATTGTTAGTTTTTTATTATTTTTAGTTTTTAATATTTTAGTAATTGACATTTTTTCAAAATCATTTTTAATTATACTCATATAAATCTTCCTTAAAATCAAGTTTTATTTTTTTAATATTAATCTATAACCTTGTTATAATATGTTACTATTATATCCAAATTAATTAAATATAGGATTTTATTTTGAAAAAACTTGTAGGTTATATAACAGCCAGTTATCCTGACAATAATTTTACAATAGACTTAGCATTAAATATGAAAGAATCAGGTGTTGATATATTAGAATTAGGTATTCCTTTTTCAGATCCTGTTGCAGATGGCCCTGTTATAGAAAAAGCAAATCTTTTAGCTTTGAAAAACGGATTTAAATTAAAAGACTTATTTGAAGTCTCATCAAAGATAGCCCCACAAATGGATACATTATGGATGGGATATTTAAATCCATTTTATCATTATGGAATTGAAGAGTTTTTTAAAAAAGCAAAAGAGTTTGGTATTACAGGTGAAATTATTCCTGATTTACCTTTTGAAGAGACTTTTATTTATCAAGAGTTAGCAAAAAAATATGAACAATCTATTATTACATTTGTCTCTCCAACTCATAGTAAAGAAAGAATTGCACAAGTAGTTAAAAATGCTACAAAATTTATATATATGGTAGCTTATGCAGGTATTACAGGAAGTGGTAAAAGTGAAGATTTAACACAAGTTATTAAAACTGTAAAAGAGAATACAAAAACTCCTTTATATGTTGGATTTGGTGTTGATGAAAACACATGTAAAGAGAAATCAGTTGGAGTTGATGGCGTAATCGTAGGAAGTGCTTTTGTAAAACATATAATTGATGATTCGTTGTCATATAATGAAAAAATTGATAAAATATGTAAAATTTCAAAAGAGATAAAAGAGAAAATCAACGGGTAGTTAATGCAAATTATAAATGAAGACTTAGAGTTTGTAGAAGAGAATAGAGAGTGTTCTTATTTTAATAATGAGATATCTGATATGAGATATAGGTACATAAACCACTGTACCGTTGAAGATTATCAAAATATGTTAGAGCATGGTTGGAGAAGATTTGGAAAAATGCACTTTGTTCCAGAGTGTAAAACTTGTACAAAGTGTATAAGTATGAGAATTGATGTTAAAAATTATAAATTTTCTAAATCTGAAAAAAGAGTAATAAATAAAAATAAAGATACAAAGCTTTATATACAAACACCAAGTATAAGTTTAGATCATTTGAAGCTTTATGATAAATATCATAAGTTTATGCATGATAAAAAACAATGGCCTTATTTTCCAATAAGTCCTGATGATTATTCAAGGTCTTATGTTGAGGGAAAAGATAAGTTTACAAAAGAGTTTTTATATTTTAAAGGTGAAGAGTTAGTTGCAGTTGCATTAGTTGATATTTTGCCTGAATCTATTTCTTCAATTTATTGTTTTTATGATCATGAATATGCAGATTTGTCTTTAGGTAAATTTTCTATTTTAGCACAAATAAAAATAGCAAAAGAGTTAGAAATACCTTATATTTATTTGGGGTATTGGATAAAAGATCATTTTTCAATGGGATATAAAGTTAATTATAAACCTTTTGAAATATTAAAAAATAGGGCTTCTTTAAAAGAAGATGCAATTTGGGAAAAATATGAGTTATAATGTAGTTGCATTAATAGCTATTACTATTACAGCAGTAATATCACTTTTAGCTAGTCATTATATAAGTTTATTTTTTCTTGAAGAGACTAACTCTTTATTTAAAATAGTTCAATTAATTATAGCCATAGTGTCAATGACAACATTTTATGCACCAATTAAATACTTACTTTTTAAGTATATGGATGTACAAGAAGAAAAGGAATAGATTATGAAAAAGTTTATTGTTGTATTATTTATATCTCTTTTTTCATTTGCAATTGCTAGTGAACAAGAAGAGATAGAAAACGTAGATTGCGTTATTTTAAAAGATGAAAATTCTATAATTTGTAAATATATTCAAGAAAGAGTTGAATTTGATAAAAATGTTACTTTTATTTGGATTGATCCAGATGAGGAAATATCAAGAAGTCGAGAGATGACTATACCTGCTGGGCATGGTTCAATTTATGATTTTAGGTATGTAGATGGAAGAAAAAAAGGTATTTGGACTTTTAAAGTAAAAGATCAAGATAAAGTTTATGAAACAAAATTTGAAATAAAGTAATTATACTTTTTTCAAATTTTTATTTAAACACATAACTAAATCTATTCCTTTTTTATCTACTATACATACCATGTTTTTACTACTATCATGGGCAGTTTTATCTAGATTTATTAAGTTATTTAAATAATCTTCAATTCTTTTTATTAGAATTCTATCTTCTAAAAGAAGAATTGTTTTTGCACTATACTCTTTTATATTTCTTATATTTTCATCTTTTAAGTTTTTTAAATCAATAGATAGTATCTCTTGTGATAGTTTTGCAAATGCTTCAAGCTTTGCTTGTCTTATCCATCTTTTTTGATCGATTTTATTGTTTACTTTTGAAAGAATAAATGTATCAACTACTTTAGTTGCAATGGCCCCAAATGCTGCTGTTCTAGCTACTTGACCTACTAGGGCTAAACTAATATTAAACATCTTTGCTCCTTATATTAAAGAAATATTATATTAAGTAAACTTAATTATATATTAAAACGATAATTATTATCATTAATAATTCATTAAGTATAGATTATGTAATATTATAATATTGATACTAATTATTAAGGAATATTATGAAGAAGAATTACCCAAAAGAAGGGTTTTTATATAAGAGAAACTTAAAAATACATAGAAATCTTTGGATACCATATACAGTTGCTTTGATAATTAGTATAGGAATAATAGTTATAAAAGGAATAGTATAGTGCAAAAATATGAAGAAAGTTTCGAATCTTTTTTAGAAAACTTTAAAAATACAGTTTCAAAATTGGGCTTTAAAAACTCAATACAAAAGGATTATATTTTAAAGATTTTGTATTTTAATGATGAACATTTAAGTGCAGAACAAATTGCAAATATTGCAAAAAGTGAATATAAAGTAGATATGGGGATAGCTACAGTTTATAGAACTGTTAAGTTTTTTGAAGAACTGAACATAGTTAACTCATTGGATATTGGTGATGGAGCTAAAAGGTATGAGTTAAATCTATCTTTACATCATGATCATATGATTTGTACTTCATGTAATAAAATTTTAGAATTTAATGATGAGGTAATAGAAAAACAACAAATAAAAGTTGCAAAAGATAACAACTTTTATTTAAATGATCATATTATGACAATCTATGGAGTATGTGAGAAGTGTCAATAAAAGCATAAGATTTCTCTTATGCTTTTACTTAAGTTAATAGTAATATTACATTATAAGTAATAAATGATAACACCCAAGCAGTACCTGTTGTAAATACAAATAAATATACTAAATATTTCCATCCACCAGCTTCTCTTGCAAAAACCATTGTTGCTGCAAGGCAAGGTAAATAAATCATTACAAATACAATAAATGCAATACCTGATGCAAATGGAATATTTGCTCTTATTTTTTCAACTAAACCTTTTGAGTTTTCATCATTTTCTTCACCTAAACCATATAAAATACCTAAAGTTGAAACTACAATCTCTTTTGCTGCAAGTCCAGTCTCAAGTGCTACTGACATTTTCCAATCAAATCCTAAAGGAGCAAATAATGGTTCTGAAAATTTCCCAACATAACCTAAATAAGAGTTCTCAAGATTATATAAAGCAAGTTCATTTTCTAAAGCTAGTTTTTCTTCATCACTTAAAGCTAATTCAATTTTTTGATTGTAAGTCTCTTCTACATCTAAATGTTTTGGATAATTACTAGCAACCCAAATTAGAAGTGATGCTGCAAGAATAAATGTACCTGCTTTTTTAAGATACATCATAGCTTGGTTTGAAACTGTATGCCAGATTAGTTTAAATGATGGTAATCTGTATTTTGGCATCTCCATTACAAAAGGTTCATCTTCACTTTTAAATACTAATATTTTTAAAACTTTTGCTGCAATTAATCCTAATATTGCTCCACCAATATATATTAAAAATAGAACATTACCAGCATTGCTTTCACTAAAAAATGCACCTGTAAAAAGTACATAAATAGGAAGTCTTGCTCCACAAGACATAAATCCTATAATAAATAGTGTAAGTAATCTATCTCTTTCATTTTTAAGGGTTCTTGCTGCCATATAAGCTGGAACTGAACAACCAAAACCAGTTACTAAAGGAATAAATGATTTTCCATGAAGTCCAAATTTGTGGAAGAAACCATCAAGTAAGAAAGCAACTCTACTCATGTATCCTGTTGTTTCAAGTAATGCAATACCAAAAAATAATATTACAATATTTGGAATAAATAAAACAACAGCACCAACACCTGCAATTGCACCATCTGCAATTATTGAGGATAATTGATTATCTCCTAATACTTCTTTTGTATTGTCAATTAGATTTGCAAAAAATGCATCTATGATATCCATAGGAATATTTCCTACTTCAAAAGTCAATTGAAATAATCCCCACATTAAAAATAAGAAAATAGGTAAACCAAATACTTTATGGATTAAAACTGAGTCTATTTTCTCTGTTAATGTTTTTTCCACATGAGTTTTTACTGTAACAGTTTCAGTAACAGCACCTTTTGCAAAAGAGAATTTTTCTTCATTGAAAATATCTTCTACATTTTTTGTATCATAATGAAGAGCGATATGTTCAAATGCACTATTTAAAATAGGTTGTAGTTTTGTCCATATTGGTTCATCATGAAAAAATTTATAAGTCTCTTTGTCTTCTTTTAGAAGTTTTATAGCTATTTGTCTAAAACTATTTTTACATTTAAATCCACTATCATTGAAAAAGCCAATAATATTTGCAATCTCTTCTTCTATAACATTTGAGAAAATTAATTTTGTAGATAGTTTTTCACTTTCATGTTTTTTTACTATTTCTTTGATTAGTTTATCTATACCTTGTTTTGTTGTAGCACTTGTTTTTATACAAGGTTTTCCAAGGATTTTACTTAATTGTACTTCATCAATAAATATATCTTCTTTTATTGCTTCATCATTCATATTTAAAGCGATTATCATTTTTTTATCTAATGCTAATAGTTCTGATGTTAAGTATAAGTTTCTTTCTAAATTTGTTGAATCAGTAACATTTAATATAATGTCATATTCACTATTATTTAAGAAGTTTTTTGTAACTTTTTCTTCTTGCGTATATTCATTTAAAGAGTATGAGCCTGGTAAATCAACTATTTCAATTGTATAATCTTTATATTTTAAAATTACTTGCTCTTTTGCAACTGTTACTCCTGAAAAATTACCAACTTTTAATCTTGCATTTGAAATTGAGTTGATAAGCATACTCTTACCAACATTTGGTTGTCCAACTAATGCAACTTTAATTATTTTGTTTGTGTTCATTCTCGACCTCAATTTTTTCTGCTTCTATTAATCTTATTGCAACTTTAGTATTATTTATTTTTATTTCAATAGTACTTTTTGCCATAGTTACTTCTTCAATAGTTATTTTTGAACCTTTTATTATTCCAAAAGAGTAAAATCTATTTTTTAAAGCACTATCACAATTTATATTTTTAATTGTTGCTATATCACCTTTGCTTAATTCACTTAATTTCATAAAATATCCTTATATATTAATGTGAGACAAAATTATAATAAACTTAAAATTTAATATTACTTAATAATGATAATAATTTTCAAATTTTAGATGCATGATAACTTATATAATGAGAATTATTATCATTAAGTTTTAAACTAAAACATTATATACTTCCAAAATTTATAAAAAGAGTCAAATATGAATATTACTTCAAAAATATCAATATTTTTTACACTTATATGTCTATTTTTAGCAATATGCATTTTTAGTATATTAAAGCAGAGTGAAAATAGTACAATAGAGTTTGAAGATAAACAAATAAAAAAGAGTACTGAAACTTTTTTTGAAGCACTTAAATCAAAATCTTTTTTTTTACAAAATATAGCTTATGAACACTCTATAAACGACAATATTTTAAAGATACTTGAAGAAAAAAAGAATAAAACAAATAAAATAAACTTTATCAAAGATAAATATACACATTTTTTTCTATTTGATAAAAACAAAGATTTTATTTATGGAAATGTATATGATATAAATTCAGATGAGTTTGTATCTATTCCAAATGCAGTAAAAACTTTTTTTAAAACAAAAAAAATTGATATTTACTTAGATAAAAACAGAGTAAATTTTATCACTTTAGATTATGAGAAAATACTATTTACCATTGAAAAAGTATTTAAAAATAATAAATTTCTAGGATATGTTTTTGTTGGAAGAAGCTTGGATTCTTTGTTTTTATCAGAATTAAGTAAGATAACACATCAATATATATCTTTTCTTCCTTCTCATACTTTAACTAAGAAAAAACAATTAAAGGTTGATTCAAATCTAATCTCTTATGATATTAATAGAGCAAATAATCATACCTTATTTACTTATTTAGAATTAATTGATCAATTAAATGATAGTAAATTTTATATAAGAATGAAGATGAATAGAGACTATTTTGTCCAAATTAATAAAAATAATAAAACCATATTTTATATTTTTATAGTAACTTTTATACTTCTTATTATTGCAGTATATTTTTTTATTGATAAACTTTTTGCAAAAAGAATAAAAAATATAACAAATATTATAAAAAATATCTCTAAATCAAGTAGTTTAAAGTTAAAAATAAATCTTGATTATAATGATGAAATAACATACTTATCAAAAAAGATAAACCAAATGCTATATTCAATAAATCTAAAGCAACATGAAAATTTAAAAAAACAAAGAGATTTTTTACAATCAGTTTTAGACACACAAAAGAATATTATATTAATTACTGATGGAAAAGATATTCATACTACAAATAAAAAATTTGTAGATATATTTAAATCAAAAGATGAATTTCTAACAAATATAGCACTATTGGATAATAAAACACAAGATAATTTAGTAAACATTGCGAAAAAATATGATTCATATGAAAAACCAGCAAAATTAAAAATAGAAGATGAACTTAAATATTTTACTTTTGATGTTCAAAAACTTGATATGCAAAAATATCTTATATGTATGGATGATGTTTCAAAATATAATGAAAAGATTTGTCATTTAGAACAAAAAGCTTCAATGGATGAATTAACTCAAGTTTATAACAAAAATACAATTACAACAATGCTAAATTGTTGGTTGGAGATTAAAAGTTTTTGTTTAATTATATTTGATATAGATTATTTTAAAAATATAAACGATACATATGGACATTTTATTGGAGATTGTGTTTTAAAAGATTTAACTAAACTTATAAAAAACATTCTACCTAAAAAGGACATTTTAGGTAGATTTGGAGGAAAAGAGTTTATCGTTTTAATAAATGATAATAGTAGTAATAATATAATAAATATTGCAAATAGATTAAAAGAAAAAGTAGAACATAAAAGATTTATTTATGATGATGCTTTGGTTAATCTTACTATTAGTCTTGGAACTACTTTTTGCATAAAAGGTGAGAGTTATCAAGATGTTTATAAAAGAGCAGATGAAGCACTATATGAAGCAAAAAATAGTGGAAGAAATAGAGTTTGTTTTAAATAGCCATTCTCATTTTGGGCTTAATTTTGATAATGAGTGCTGATTTACATTAAGGTAAGCTTAAATTTAATTTGGCAAAACTACAATATTAAAGGATGATTTTGATAAAAACTGAAGATATTATAAAAATAGCAAGTTATTTTACTATTGTTGCTCACTCTCCTGGAAGATTAAGAGTAAGAGTAAACCCAAAAATCAAAAATGAAAATAGTAACATATCAATAGAAGATATTGAGCAAATTCCAAATAAGATTAAAGGAATTAAAAATATAAAAGTAAATAAAGTTATTGCTTCTGTTACAATCACATATGATGCAAATATTTTTAAACCTGAGGTTTGGGAAGACTTGATAAATAAAAGAAATTTAGATGAAATTACAAAAATAATAAACAATCTTGCAAAGGAGGTGATGTAGTGGTAAATTATGATGAGGATATTTTAATATCCCAAAAAGTTGATGTAAATAGTGAACAATCTATTGAAGCACAAGTTTTAAGAATTGCTGTATATGATGAGTTTAAAGCATATGAAACGTATAGTAAAATTATTGAAAAATTTGGTGCAATACACCCTTTTGTAAATATAAAAGAAGCAGAAGCAGTTCACTATAGTGCATTGATGCCTCTTTTACAAAAATATAATGTAGAAGTACCAGTTAATGACTGGGCATTAAAAGTGCAAGTTCCAAAAACTTATATTGAGTGTTGTGAGTTAGGAGTTGCAAGTGAAATAAATAATGTTGCAATGTATGATCATTTAATTTTACATACAACACAAAGTGATATAAAAGATACACTTTATAAACTACAAGCAGCATCATATAACAATCATCTTCCTGCTTTTAGAAAATGTGTTTTAAATCACTACAATGGCATAAATCAAAGTAGTAGTTTAAATAGTGTGGAAGATATGATGTCAAAAGCAAGTGAATATCAAATGCTTTTAGAAGATATAGCTTCTGGTAATATGGATCAAAACAAACTAACTGAATTATTTTCTAAATTAAATATTTCAATGGTAAGTGGAGCAGGTTTAGGAGCAGCATTAGTTGCATTTATAAATAATTATCAAGAAAACAAGGAGTAAATTATGGCATTACCATTTATAGCTGGATTAGCAATTGGAGCAGGGGCAGTTTTTGCTTATAAAAATAGTGATAAGTTAAAAACTAAAACAAAAGAGTTACTTGGAAAATCTAAAGAGTTTACAAATTCAACAATTGAACAAGGTAAAGAAACAGCAGATGAAGTAAAAAGTACAATTGAGGCTACTAAAGAGTGTATTAAAGAGAAAAAAGAAGCAAAGAAATTAGAAGAAGCTCAAGTTGAAAAAATAGAAAAAAAGGAAAATGAATAATGCAAAATGGCTTAATTAATACAGGTGAACCAAGAAATATTATGGGTCATATTGTAAGTGGTGCAGTTGCAAGTGCAGTTGTATCTGGAACTATTAACTACAAAAAAGCAAAAGAGAAGAAATTATCTTCAAATGAAGCTATTCAAGATACTGTAAAAAAGACAGCTCAAGGTGCAATAGCAACAGGAACAGCAATAGCAACTGCAAATCATATTGGTCAACAAGGTGGATTTTTAAAAGCATTAACAGCTTTTAGTGTTGGTATGGCTGGAATTTATGCTGTTGAAGTTATTGATGATAAATTAAATAACAAATATGAACAGCTTGAAAATAGTAGTTGTGATGAAAATTTTTTAGAAGAGGGAATCAATGAATAATATGAATAATCAAATGAACAATCAAAATATGTATGATATGAATATTGAAAATAGTAGAACAAACCAACAAGGAGTAAACCTAAATCAAAATCCATACATAAATCCTAATATTCCAGTACAAAACCAAGGAATTAATACAGGATTTAATAGCGGTGATTTTGTAAAAGGTGCATTAATTGGTGCAGCTGTAACTTATCTTCTAACAAATAAAGATGCACAAGAAAATATAATGAAAGCAGTATCAAAAGGAAGTGAACTTTTTCAAGCTGGAATGGAAGAGATGAAAGAGAGAATGGAAGATGCTAAAGCTGCTATGGAAACAAATCAAGAATAAAGATAATATATGAGTAATAATAGTTTTGTAAAAGTACATGAAACACCAACTAGATTAAGATATAAATACTCTTTATTAAAAGAAGAGTATATTGATGAGAATATCTTAACTTCATATTTAAAAAATATTGATGGAGTTGAAAGTGTTCGTGTAAATAAAAAGGCTACAAGTGTAATTTTTAGTATAAGTAAAAGTGTTGCTAATGTTATAGAAAAAACATTGCAAGAACTTACACTGGATGATTTACTATCAACTAATTGTGAAAACAATGCAGTTTGTGTAAATTGTATTAGTGATGAAAAACCAAGCTTAAATGGTGTATTAAGAGCTAGTTCTGCCTTAGTTGCAGAAAGATTTATTAAAAGCAATTTTACTAAAGCAACTGTTACTACTGCTGCTGCTACACCTATGCTTATTGAGGGAACAAAAGAGTTTTTTGAACTTGGATTAACTTCAAAAGTATTAGAAAGTGCTGCTGTTGGTATTTCTGTATTTAGAAGAGATTATTTAGCTGCTAATTCAACAAATGCAATGTTAGAGCTTGGTGAATATATAGAAGAAACAACAGTTCATAAAAGTGATGATTTATTAAAAGAGCTTGCAAAGCCAAATGTAAAAGAAGCTTGGATTGAAAAAGTTAAAGATGGTAAAAAAGTTGAAGTATTAGTTAAAACAGAAGATATACAAATTGGCGATATAGTTATTGTTTCAGCAGGAAGTACGGTACCTGTTGATGGACATATTGTTAATGGTGATGCAAGTGTAAACCAAGTTTCTATGACAGGTGAAGCTGAGCCTGTGAAAAAAGCAAGAGGTGATAGAGTTATATCTGGAACAGTTTTAGAAGAGGGTAGACTTAAAATATGGGCTGAGCATGTTGGAGCTAATACAGCAACACAAAGAATAAAACACTATATTGAAAGTTCATTAAATGAAAAGTCATCAATTCAACTAAAAGCTACAAGATTAGCAGATAAATTAGTTCCTGTTACTTTAGGATTAGCTGGTTTATCATATGTAGTTACTAAAGATTTTGAAAGAGTAGCTTCAATTTTACAAGCTGATTACTCTTGTGCTTTAAAACTTGCTACTCCGGTTGCTTTTAAATCAACTATTTCTAAAGCTGGGCATGAAGGAATTATGATTAAAGGTGCTAAATCTATTGAAGCCTTATCAAATGTTGATACTTTTATTTTTGATAAAACAGGAACTTTAACTCAAGGCGATTTAGAAGTAATAGAAGTTGATCCTTATGATGAAGAGTGGACAGAAGAAGAGTTACTTAATCTTACTGCAAGTACGGAAGAACACTATTTTCATCCAGTTGCAGAAGCAGTTGTAAAAGCAGCTAAACAAAGAGGGTTTGTTCATATGCACCATGAAGAAGTTGAGTTTATAGTTGCCCATGGAGTAAAAACAGAAGTTGATGAGAAAAATGTTGTTATTGGTAGTAGACATTTTTTAGAAGATGATGAAAAAATAGATTTTTCTAAATATCAAGATAGAATAAACAAAAGTTTAGATGAAGGAAAAACTTTACTTTATGTTGGTTTTGATAATAAACTTTTAGGAACAATTGCTTTAAGTGATAAAATAAGAGATAACTCAAAACAATCAATTGAAAAGTTGAGAAAATTGGGCGTAAAGCATATGGTAATGTTAACAGGTGATGTTGATAAAAAAGCACAACAAGTTGCAAAAGAATTAGGCATTGATGAGGTTTATTCAGAACTTTTACCAACTGATAAAGCTTCAATTGTTAAGAAGATGAAAGAGCAAGGAAGAAATGTTGCTTTTGTAGGTGATGGTATAAATGATGCACCTGCATTAATCTCTGCAAATGTAGGTATTTCTATGAGTAAAGGTGCAGATATTGCAAAAGCGACTGCTGATGTTAGCTTATTAAAAGATGATATTGATGCAGTAGTTGAAGCAAAAGAGTTGGCAAATAAAACTATGAGTTTAATTAATACCAATTTTAAAGCAACAGTTGGAATAAACTCAGGAATTTTAGCAGGAGCAACTATTGGTGCATTTTCTCCTATAGTTACAGCAGTATTACATAATGGTACTACAATAGGTTTACTTTTAAATTCAATACGTGGGGTAAAAGTAAAAAGGTAAATATTTATTATGATAATTAATATCAGTTTTATTTAAAGGGAAAATAGGTAAAATATTGATAATTATTATCATAAGGAGAAATTATGCCTTTCATTTTACCTTTGGCTACTGCTTTAACAGTAGCGTTAACATACGAGACTTTAAAAGGAACAAAAAAAACAATCCAAAGAAGACAAAGACGACAAAGAAGGAAAAAAGGAAATGGAATTTGATCAAGAAGTAAAAAAAGAAGTTGCTAAAATTGGAATGACTGCGACTCTTGGGGCAACTGTTGTAACTTCTATGTTTATGAAAAATAAAGTTGCAAAAAAGACCCATATTGTTGCAGGAGCAGCCTTTTGTGGATTTGCTTTATGGCACCATCTACTTTACCAACCAGATAAAAAAAAGAAAAAACTGAAAGAAAAATAAAATTTTCTTATAAAAGTTAAGTTGAAATTTTTGTTAACTTTAGATATACTATAATTATTTATAAAATTTTAAGGGCGTATTTTAATGACAAACAATAATAATGAAGAAGTAATAGAAGAGCTTAAAAGAATAGTAAAACAAAAAGGTTTGAAATATACTGAACAAAGAGAGATTGTTTTAGATATTCTTATTAATGCAGAAGACCATTTAAGTGCTGAAGATGTTTATAATCAAATCAAAACTAAATATTCAGATTCAAATATTGGTATCGCTACAGTATATAGAGCTTTGGGATTTTTAGAAGAAGTGAATCTAATAACATCTATTGCTTTTGGAACAGAAGGTAAAAAATACGAAAGTAACGCAAAATCTCACCATGACCATTTGATTTGTACTTCATGTGGCAAAATTGTAGAGTTTTTAGATGATGAAATAGAAAAAAGACAAGATAGAATTGCAAAGAAAAATAAATTTAAAATTACAAGCCACTCAATGCAACTATATGGAACTTGTAAAGATTGTCAAGAAGAAAAATAAGTTAAACTATTAAGGAGAATAAAAACTCCTTAATATTTAAAGTATGTCTGCTTTAATTTGTTCGCTCCAATTATCAATTCTTTCATCAGTTAAATCATCTTGATTATCTTCATCAATAACTAAACCTACAAATTTATCATCTTGTACAGCAGTTGATTCCTCAAATTCATATCCATTTGTTGATGTAAACCCAATAACATTTGCACCTTGTTTTGAAACTTGTTCATACATTGTCCCAAGTGAATTTACGAAAGTATCATCATAACCTTCTTGATCACCTAATGCTACTAAAGCTACAGTTTTATTTGAAAAGTCAATTTTTTGAAACTCATCCCATGCTTCATCCCAATCATCTTGTAAATCACCATCACCCCAAGTTGAAGTAGCAATTACTACTTTATCATAATCAGCGATTTTTTTTACATCTTCTTGATTATCTGTTATGTTATATGAATCCTCTAAGCCTAATTTATCAATAATCTTACTTGCGATTTCTTCTGTATTTCCTGTGCTACTTGCATAAAATATTGCAGTTGCCATAATATATCCTTTTAATATTTTGTGAAATTATAATCACAATTTTATTAAAATAGGATAAAAATAGTCTTATTTGAAATAAGTGTCGAATTTGTTAATAAAAAATTAAGATGTAGCATGCAAAATATCTGCTTTTATCTCATCTGTCCAATTTTTTATTCTTATATTTGTTAATTCTGGTTGATTTTGTTCATCAATAACTAAACCTACAAATTTATCATCGACTACTGCTTTTGATTGATTAAATTGATATCCTTGCGTTGATGTAAAGCCAACAATAGTTGCACCACTTTTAGTCAAATCATCATAAACATATCTCATTGCATCAGCAAATTCATCAGGATATTTTTTTTGATCTCCTAAACCAAAAATTGCAACAGTTTTTCCTTTAAAATCTATATGTTTAAAATCATCCCATATTTTTTGCCAATCTTTTTGCATTTGACCATGATCCCAAGTTGGTATTCCAAAAATTATGTGCTTATAATCAGAAATATACTCACTTCCTGTAACACCTATATCAAAAACTCTTATTTCATCTAAAGCAAAAGATATTTTATTTGCCACCTCTTTTGCGTATCCACTTTTACTTGCATAGAATATTGCACATGTCATAGTAACTCCTTTGCTTTAAATAATTTAATACTATATCTTAGAATAAAAAGTTTAAAAACAGCATAAATAAATAAAGCTTTATGAAAAGTTTTATTTTGATTATGTATTATTGTAATAAATAAATAATATTGAGGTTTAAATGCAAAAAGAAGAATATCTTTTAAATTTATTATCTAACAAAAAAGTTTTATATGCAGAAGATGAAGAGGGAATACAAAAAAATGTAATACAAATATTAGAACTATTTTTTAGTGAAGTAATTAGTGTAAATGATGGACAAGAAGCTTTAGATTACTATTACTATAATAAACCAGATGTTGTTATTTTAGATATTTGTATGCCAAAATTGGATGGAATTGATGTTGTGACAAAAATTAGAGAAGATAATAAAAAGGTTCCTGTGATTATTTTAAGTGCACATACTGAGCAAGAGTACTTGTGGCGTGCTATTGAACAAAAAATTTGTAAATTTTTAATCAAACCATTTTCAAAAAAAACAATTATTGAGGGTTTGTTAAGTGCAGCATTAGAAATAAATAATTACAAAGCAAAAATTAAAATTGATAATGGAGTTTATGATCCTTTTTTAAAAACATTTGAAGTATCTGGAAAAATAAAAACACTATCAAAAAATGAGACTAAAATGTTAGAGTATTTAATAAGTAAAGTAAATGAAGTTGTTACATATGAAGAGATTTTTGATTATTTATGGAGTGAAGGAAGTATTCCAACAAAGGATGCAATAAAAGCAATAATAAAAGAGTTAAGAAAAATAATTGGAAAAGATAGCATAAAAAATATTTTTGGGGTAGGGTATAAACTTGAAATTTGATATTAATTCACTTCATGATAATACATCAACTAAAACAAAAACTATTGTTTTAGTACTTGGAATGTTTTTTATTTTATCTTTATTCTTTATATATTTACAATACTCAACAACTAAAGAGTTTATAAATGAGAGTCAACATGAGTATGAAAAAAAGTTAAATTCAATTTACAAGGAGTCTATTTATAGAATAAAAAAATTTTATAAGAATAGAGGATTAGCTAATTTAAACTCTTTTGAAATAGAAAAATCTTTAGAATTAAATAATAAGAAAAGACTTTTTGAACTATCAAAAAAACGATGGGAAATATTAAGTAATGAAAATAACTATTTAAAAACAATGGCTTTTTATGATCACAATAAAAAACTAATCACATATTTAGGAAAAAAACCATCTTTAAATATACAAATAAATAAGGATTTAAATTTTATCATAAACAATAAAAAAGATTTAAATTTTAAAGTAAGTATAGAATCAATAAATAAAAAAGGCTATTTAGTATTTTTTATTGACCCACTATTTTTTCTATCTGAAATATATCATTTAGCAAATATTGAATCTTATATTCTTTTTGATAATCAATTACTTTTTCTAGAAAAATTTAAAAATTCAAGTTTAAAAAATCATTTAAATAGAAATAAAAAGAGTTTAAAGACTAATTTTGAATTGGATAATAAGCTTTATTCAACACATAGAATATCATTATTAAAAGATAATCATAATAAAAAAATTGAAATTATATTTTTTCAAGATATAACTTCAGGGCAAGAAAGGCTTTCATTTACTGTTTTAAAAGCTTTTTTCTTACTTAGTATTTTGGGAACTATCTCTTTAATTGTTTTACATTATGGGTTTAAAGTTTTAATTGATAGATTAGAACTTAGTAATAGTAATTTAGAAAAGAGTCAAGAAGAGTTATCCTTATTAAATAAAAATTTAGAAAAAAAAGTAGAGCAAGAAGTAGCTTTAAAAATTAAAAAAGAAAATGAAGCAAAGGAAAAAGAAAGAATATTAGTTCATCAAAGTAAACTTGCTTCAATGGGAGAGATGATAGGTAGTATTGCACATCAATGGAGACAACCTTTAACTCAATTAAGTAGTCTCCTTGTTTTAGTTGAGCTAAAGTATGAAAGAGGAAAGTTAACATTAAAAGAATTAAGAGAATCAATACACCAATCCCAAGAACAAATAGAATTTATGTCTAAAACAATAGATGATTTTAGGAATTTCTTTAAACCAAATAAACAAAAAGATTTTTTTAGTCCTTATAAAAGTGTTCAAAGTGCTTTATCTTTAATCAGTTCAAGTTTTGAAAACTATAATATAAAAGTCAATCTAAAATTTGAAGATGAAGTTTTAATCAATGGTTATGAAAGTGAGTTTTCTCAAGTTATATTAAATATATTAAGTAATTCAAAAGATGCTTTTATTGAAAAACAGATAGCCAATCCCATAATTACAGTTACTATCTCTAAAGAAGATAAAAACTCAAAGATAGTTCTTTGTGATAATGCAGGAGGTATAAATTTAACTCCTATTGAAAAGGTTTTTGAACCCTATGTTACTACAAAACATGCAAGTAGTGGAACAGGAATAGGTTTATATATGAGTAAAAATATTATAGAAAAAAGTATGAATGGTTCTTTAAGTGTTTCAAATAATAAAAATGGCGTTTGTTTTGAAATAATCTTATAAAAATTTATAAATTAAATTATTCTCCCTAATCTCACACAAGTTATAGTTATAGTTCCTTACTTAGTATTTTAAGGAGCTATATTATGGACAAATCCAAAAGAGAATTTATAAAAGGTGGGTTTGCAACACTTGTTGCAGCAGGTACATCTGCAAATGCCTTTACTTTACAAAATCCCGGTCGAGATGCGAAAGATTCAAGATATATTGGAAATAAATTAAAACAATATTCAATGATTATTGATTTAAGACAATGTATTGGTTGTCAAGCTTGTACTTCTGCTTGTATGGTAGAAAATAGTGTACCAAATGGACAAAATAGAACGTTTGTTACAGAAATGGAAATTGGAGAATTTCCAAATGTAAGAAAAAGTTTTTTACCACAGTTATGTAACCATTGTGATGATCCCGCTTGTGTTCCTGTATGTCCAACAGGAGCTACTTTTAAAAGGGAAGACGGAATTGTTGTAGTAGATAGTGAAGTGTGTTGGGGATGTGGATATTGTGAAAATGCCTGCCCCTATGATAAAAGATTTATGAATAAAGAGACAAAAGTTATTGATAAGTGTACTTTTTGTGCCCATAGAGTTGACGAAGGTCTTTTACCTGCATGTGTTGAAACATGTGTTGGTGGAGCAAGGATTTTTGGTGATTTAAAAGATAAAAATTCAGAAATATCAAAATTATTAGCAAATTTTCCTACAACTGTACTTAAAAATGAACAAGGAACAAAACCACAAGTTTTTTATATAGGTTTAGATGGAAGAGTTGAGAATTTATTGAATGCAACAGTAAGTTTAGACGATATGATGAGAGAAGTTATTGGTTTAAAACCAAAAGAGTGGGCAACACAAAGAGGAGATAAATAATGGATACACTAATTACTACATTATCAGCGGTAACTCCTGATAGAGTTTGGGGTATAGATGTACCAAACTATTTTTGGTTTACAGGAAGTTCTGCGGCTGCTTTTATTATTTCAAGTTTTGCTCATGTGTTTGGTATGGAAAAATATAAACCAATTGCTGGGTTTTCACTTTTAATGGCATTAGTTTTATTAATTGCAGCACCAATGAATTTAATAGATGATTTAACTCAACCAGGAAGAGTAATGAATTTCTTTTTAAATGGCTGGGAAAACTTTCCAACTTCACCTATGAAATGGGGTGTATTGCTACTAATAGCCTATCCCATATTGATATTTTTTGAAGCATTAGTATTGTATAGACCATTTTTTGTAAAAAGGATGCATAATAGTAGTGGAATAAAGAAAAGATTCTACTTAATATTAACTTTAGGAAGAAAACAAATAAATGAAGAAGAAAGTAAAAAAGATCATCATTTAGGATTTATTTTAGGAGCAGTAGGGATACCTCTTGCACTTTGTGTTCATGGATATACTGGATATATTTTAGGTGCAGTTCATGCAAACTCTTTATGGAGTACACCACTTATGCCTATACTTTTTTTAGCTTCTGCTATGGTTTCAGGTACGGGTTTATTACTTGTGTTAATTCCTATTTTTCAAAAGTTTTTTACAGAACAAAAAAGAGTTGATGGTTCAATTATTGCAGAACTTGCAAAACTCCTAGCTTGGTTTATTGTAATTGATTTAGTAATTAGAGCATTATGGTTAAGCTTTGCAATAGCCTTTGGAAACGACCCTAAAAATTACTTAGTAGAGTTTTTTACAATACACTTTGAGATGACATTGTATGTTGAATATATATTATGCTTATTAATTCCTATGATTATTGGCTTTACTAAACTTAGAAATAATTTTCCTCTTGTATTTATTACAGGTATTGTTGTTGCAATTGGAGTTTGGTTATTTAGATGGAATACAGTAATTGGTGGACAAACGATTCCAAGAAGTACTCCTGGTTTTTTAGAATATACACCACATTTATTAGGACAGGGAAGTATAACAGCTGTTTTAGCTAATTGGATGTTATTTATTGCACTTGTATGTTTAGTGACTGCATTTTTTCCTTGGGATGAAGAGATGAGTGAACACTACAAAAATAAAGGATTAGAAAATGAATAAAAATAGAAGAAACTTTTTATTAGGTACATCAGCTGTTGCTACAACAGCAGCAGTAGCAGGATATAAAGATACCTTAAAAACAGCAGTTACAATGAGCAGAAATGGAAAAGCTGTTGATGATCCGATATATACTAATTCATTATTAACAGAAGGAAAAGTTACAAATAAATTTATAAAGAATGATAATTTTTCTATTAGAACAAGTGTTTGTAATGGTTGTACAACACATTGTGGAGTAAGAGTTAAAGTTGATAATAAAAAAGAAGAAGTAGTTAAAGTTACAGGAAATCCTTATAGCCCACTATCAAGTGATCCTTGGCTTGATTTTAATACACCATTAAGTGAAAGCTTTAAAGTATTATCAAAAGATTCAAAATTAAGTTCATTGTATAGATCAACTGCATGTGCAAGGGGAAATGTAGTCTTTGATAAAATCAATGATAAATTAAGAGTTTTAAAACCTTTAAAAAGAGTAGGAAAAAGAGGTGAAAATAAATGGATTGAAATTGAGATTGAGCAATTACTTGAGGAAGTAACAAAAGGTGGAAATCTTTTTGGTGAAGGAGAAGTTGAAGGATTATCTTCAATTAGAGATTTAAAAACGCCATTAAAACAATCAAATCCAGAAATGGGACCTAAAGCAAATCAATTATGTATTTTAGGAACAGGAGATGAAGGAAGAAAAGCCTTTATGGTACATAGATTTAGAAATGCTTTTGGAACAGTTAATTACCAAGGACATACTTCGATTTGTGGTTTATCGATGCGTTCAGGAGAAGCTGCATACTTAGGTGATTTTAAAAAATATCCACATTTAAAACCAGATTTTGAGTATTGTGAGTATTTATTAACTTTTGGAACAGCACCTGGACAAGCAGGAAATCCTTTTAAAAGACAAGCAAAACTACTTACAAAAGGAAGAGTAAATGAAAACTTAAAATGTGTTACTATAGCGCCAATGCTTACAAACTCTGATAATATAGCAGTTGGAGACAAAAGTGAATGGATTCCAATTCTTCCAGGAGGTGATTTAGCTTTTGCAATGGGACTTTTGCAAGTAATAATTAAAGAGAATCTTTATAATGAAAAATATTTAAGTATACCTTCAAAAGAGGCTCAAACTAGTTTAAAAGAAGCTTCTTTTACAAATGCTACACATTTAATTATTCAAGATAAAGATGACAATTCTAAAGTTTTAAAAATCGATAATAAAGAGTTAGTTATAGATGAAAAAGATGGAGTTTTAAAAGAGGCTTCTATTGTAAAACAAGCAAAACTTTTTGTTGATGATATAGTTTTATACAAAAATAAAACATATAAGGTTAAAAGTGCTATGACTTTATTAAAAGAGAATGCATTTGAATATGATCTAGAGTTTTTTTCAAATGAGTGTGGAATTAGTAAAGATAAGATAATTCAAACAGCAAGAGAATTCACTTCTCATGGAAGAAAGGCTGCAGTTGATTGTCATGGTGGTACAATGCACACTACAGGCTTTTACACAACATATGCAATCATGATGTTAGGTGCTATGATTGGTAACTTAAATTATAAAGGTGGCATGAGTGCTGGAGGAGGAAGATATAAAGACTTCAAAGGTTCAAAATATAATTTAATTTCATATGATGGTAAAATAAAACCAAAAGGCTATAGAATTGATAAAACAAGAGTTGCATATGAAAAAACAGCTGAGTATAAACAAAAATTGTCTCAAGGTAAAAACCCATATCCTGCAAAAGATACTTGGTATCCATTTACGAATGCATTAGAATCAGAGATAGTAGCAAATAGTGCAAATGATTATCCATATAAATTAAAAGCACTTATTAGTTGGAATGCAAACTTCATTTATGGACAAAGCGGAATGCAAAATATTAAAAAACTTTTAGAAAATCCAAAAACTTCTATTCCCTTAATTATTGCAATTGATCCTTTTATAAACGAAACATCTCAATATGCAGATTATATTGTACCTGATTCAGTTATTTATGAGACATGGGGAATTACAAGTGCATGGGCAGGTCATCAAACAAAAATTAATACATTAAGATTCCCTACAATAAAACCAAAACAAGCTACTTTTAAAAATGGAGAACCCATTTGTATGGATAGTTTTATGATAGAACTTGGAAAAAAATTAAATCTTCCTAGTTTTGGTAAAAATGCAATATTAGGAAAAGATGGAAAAAAATACCCTTTAAATGCGGCAAAAGATTTTTATATTAGAGCTTTTGAAAATATTGCATTAGATAAAAGTGGTGTTCCAAATATAAGTGATAAAGAGATATCTTTAGCAAATTTAGAACCATACGTAAAAACTTTAAAAGATATTTGTGGTGAAAATTGGAGAAAAACTGCATATATTATGGCAAGAGGTGGAAGATTTGAAAATAAAGAAGATGGATATATAAAAAATAAATTAGTTCATAAATATGAAAATATGATAAATATCTATAATCAAACAGTTGGAACTTCTTTTCACTCAATGACAGGAGAAAGATTTCATGGAACACCAAGATTTTATCTAGCCAGATTAAATAATGGTGAGTTTTTAAATAAGGTATATCCAAAACAAAAATACCCAATACTTGCTTTTAGTTATAAATCAAATGTACTTTCACAAAGTACTGCCTCAAGTACAAAAATGCAAGAGATCAGGTTTTCAACTTATATTGATATGAATCCTAAAACAGCAAAAAAGAACTCTTTAAGACATGGAGATATGGTCAAGATATCATCTGAAGATGGAGTTGTAACAGGAATGCTAAGATATAGAAATGGAATATATCCAGAATGCATAGGAATTGAACATGGATTAGGTAGAGATGCAGAAGGTGCAGTTGAAGTAAAAATAAATGATAAAACTTTTGAAGCTAGAATTGCAAGAAAAAGTGGTGTAAATATTAATAAACTTGGACTTTTAGATAAGTCTAGAAAATTAGCTACATTAAGTGATTTTGTTGTTGGTTCAAATGCTAGACAAGCAATACCTGTAAAGATATCAAAAGTTTGATTTTTTTAAGTAGTCTTGATTTTTCAAGACTACATTATAAAATATCAGCTTTTATTTTTTCAACCCAAGTTTTGATTCTTTCATCTGTTAGGTCATCTTGATTATCTTCATCAATTACTAAGCCTGCAAACTCATCATCAATTTGAGCTTTTGAGTATTCAAAATCATAATCTTGAGTTGATGTAAAACCAATAATATTTGCATTTGCTTTTTTTACTTGTTCGTACATAATACCTAAAGCATCACAAAATTCATCACCATAACCATCTTGGTCACCAAGACCAAATAAAGCTACTGTTTTACCACTTAAATCAAGTTCACAAAAATCTTCCCATATCTCATCCCAGTCATCTTGTAACTCTCCTTCACCCCACGTAGATGTACCTAAAATAATTTTATCAAATTTATTTATTTTTTGAATATCTTCATCACAAATATTAAACATTTCAATATTGCCTAAATTATCTGCGATTTTTTGTGCTACTTCTTCTGTGTTTCCTGTGCTACTTGCAAAAAATAGTGCTGTTGCCATATTTTGTTATTCTCCTTATATTATCTAATTGTTGATCTCAACGAGTATGGAATTGCTTTAATTACATACGCTTTATTTTTTAACTCATCTACATAAACTGGTATATGACGTTTAAAGTCATTTGCTTTTGGATATACTAAATAAACTTGAGAATAGTTTTCTTTTTTAATACTTTTTATTGCATATTCTAGTTCATCTTTTATATCAGGTTTGTTTTTTTGTATGTTTTTCCATGAAGTATAAATCTTTAATGCATTTACATCTTTACCTGTAATTGAAATTGAGTCTCCATGATCTTTTACTGTTTTGTCTTTATGTAATTTTTTTATTTTATGTAAAACAAATTCATGAAAAAGTAAGTTTTTATCTAAAATAAACTGCATTTTATTATTTACATAACACAAAGATATCAATTTTGCTACATCTAATATTTTTTTATTTGATGTGACAATCAAGATTGATTTCTTTATTTTATAAGAGTTTATTATTTTAGTTGAATCTTTACAAAAATTAAATCTTTTAATTTGTTTTTTATTAAAAGGTATTTTATTTGGAAGTAAAGATTTTATTTTTTGATGAAAAGCTTCTTTTAAAGAAAATTGTCTTAATCTTTTTTGTTCATATTTTGAGAATTTACATGATGTATCTAACATATTATTACAAAGTGCTAAAAATAATTGCCTATGTCTTAATGTTGATGTAAATTCGTCAAAATCTTTTGGAAGTAATTCACAGTTATCAATAAATCCTAAAAAGCTTTCATTAAAACTAAATCTATTTGTATTGCTCATTATTTAAATCCACAATTTGCATAACAATCAGCACAATTTTTTATTCCCATGATTTTAACATACTCATCATATACGCAATTTACACTTCTTTTTGCACATATAAAAGGAATATTTTTTTTCTTTGCTTCACTTTTATACTTAAGCATTGTATTGTGATTTAAAAATGATGTTAACATTATGATACAATCTGTGTCTTGAGGAACTTTTTTCTTAGGAGCAGATGATTTTTTTCTTGCATCCCAATGTTTGATTGTTTTAGCACCTAAATCTTCTAACATATTTGATATATGTGAAATCTTATCTCCGCCTATAATTAATACACTCATTTGTTCTTCCCTTTTTTAACAAGTACACCCAGTAGGTTTTATTAGTTCATCTTTATTTTTTAAAACATAAGTAGTTTTCATTTCCCATTCCTTTAATGATAATCATTATTAAAATAATACATGAGAAAATCTTAAATCTAGTTTAATATTGATAGTTATTATCAAAATATTTAAAATAAAAAAAGGGACTGAGAAAATCTCAATCCCTTTTTTAGTGTTATATTAATTTTTTAGTGAATATTAGAAACTATAAGTGATGTTTGCAACAAACTTATTGAAGTCTTCACCTTCATTTAAATCAGAGTTTTTATCAATGTTTGCATCAGAATAGATAAGTTCAGCACCAAGTTGCTCTGTAAAAGCATAAGCAGCTGCTAATGTAATCTCTTTGTCATCTACGCTTCTTGAGTCTACATTATGATCTGCATGTGTGTAAAGTGCAGAAAGCTCTAAAGCATTATATGTATAACCTACACCAAAGTAGTAAGATTTTGCATCTGTTCCATAAACTGCATCACCTAACTCTTCTGTTGGGTCAATATTATCACCTAATGAATCCATTGAACCAATTGCTCCGTCACTATCTGTTTTAATATATCCAGCTTTTAAAGTAAAAGAGTCAATATTTAATCTACCTTCTAAATTATAAATACTTCCATCTTCCATTTTTTCTACGCCACTTGGATTATCCTCATTTGAAGCTGCATAGTGAGCAGTTAAACCAAATAAATCAGTATCATAATCAGCTTTTAAACCATAATAATCAGCAATATCATCTGCTGTATAAAAGTATGGATTAAATACTAAACCTTTTAAAGGTTCAACTTTTGCATCAATTACATATGCTTCTGTATTATTACCTTTTTTATTTTCAAATCTTGAAAAATCATCATGTGTATCTAAAGTAATTTCAGCTTGTCTATTTGTGTATCCTGCAGTTAAAGTAGTGTATGGAATTGCTTTTAAGATACCAACAACACCATCATTATAATCTCCTAACCACTCTAAATCAATCTCTTGTCTACCAGCTCTTAGGGCAAAAATATCATTTTCATAGTGAAGATATGCTTCTGTTACTGAACCATCTTCTGCCATTGTATCTTCATAATCGTTATGGTTTTTTTCAGAAGTTTGTGTATTCCCTCTAAATCCTACAGCAGCAGAGAAACCTTTAAATGAGTCAGTTTCAAATTTTAATCCAACAGATGGAGTTGAAAAACTACTATCTTCTTCTCCATTATTTCTATCCCATGTTTCATAGTGTACTGATACATCTCCACTTATTTTCCCATTTTTAAAAGCTTCATCAATAGAATTTGAATCTGCATAAACAGAACTTGCACTTAAAATTGCGGCACTAGCAATTAAACTTAATTGTCTTTTCATTATTTTTCCTTATGTGTGTGTTATTAGAAGAACTAATTCGCGCGATAAAATATTACGAGAATTATTATTAATATAAGCTTATATTGATAGTTGTTATCACTATTATTTAATAATAGTTGATAGAAATAGTAGAGAATAAAAGATTAAATGCAACTTAGTTGCATTTAATCACTAATTTTATGAAGATTAACATACCAATCTTCTGTAACATCTTCTTTTTCTAAATCTTGAAGTGTTAACTCAATTTTATGGTCATTTAAAATATTTACGCCCTCAATTTTATCTTCAGGAATATCTAAAATATCAACACAATACTCAATAGCCATCTCATCATATTCTAAATGATTGCTATATTCGTCCTCGCCTAATCGTATTATAAAAAAGTCTTCCATGTAATCCCTTGTAAAAAATTTGTGTAAATTATTATCAGGTTTAAGCTTACAAGATTATTAATTAGAAGATAAATTTCATACCAGTGTAGAAAAAAGTACCAATATTTGAACCAATTACGTCATTTACTTCTTTATCGAAGATATTATCAACTCCAAAAAAGAATTCACTATTTTTGTTAATTTTATAGTTTGCACTTAAATCAAAAAGAGTGTAATTATTTGTATATTTATCTTTTTTAGTATTATTTATATTTTCTTGATAGTATTGTTTTCCTATGTGTCTACTACTTAAAATAAGAACAAAATTATCTGTAGGAAGATATTCAAAACTTAAATTGATAGTTCTCTTTGGGTTAAATTCCAAATCTTTATTTGTATCTTTATTCTTAGTTTGAAGTTCGGTGTAACTTAAAGTAGTACTTAAATTACTTAAAATATCATATGTTAAATCTAGTTCAAATCCTTTTGTTTGAGCACTACTAACATTTTCAAAAGTATAATAGCTACTAGTACCATTAGATTTTAAAACTTGTGAAATTCTATCATCAATATCATTTAAAAATATAGAACTACTATATCTTAAGTCTTTATACTCTCCAAAAATTCCTATTTCATAAGAGTTTGTAAACTCTGGTTTTAAATCATATCCAGCTACATCAGCACCTTGTTGTAAACCATTTGGTGTTTGTTTGTTAATATACATCTCTCTAATATCTGGTGTTCTATATCCTTGTGCAAAGTTAGTTCTTAAATTTAATTCTTTAGAGAAATTTTTTACAAGACCTACTTTAAATGTTGTTTTATTTTCTGCATTAGATACTTTATCATATCTAAGTCCAAGTGTCGCATTTAAAGTTTCATTTATTTTCCATTCATCTTGTAAATAAATAGCTTTATAATCTACTTTTTTTATACTCATATCAGTACTATTTGTAAATACACTAGCTTCTCTTTCTTCATCTCTTTTTTCAACTCCTGCTGTTAGTAAGTGAGAATCATTTACTATATAATTAATTAAAGCTTCATATGTGAAAATTTCAACATTTGCATTCATTCCATTACTTGCTGATTGAGATTTACTATCATATCCCATTTGTTTAAAATATTTTGCTGTTGTTGTATTTCTTTTTTCATAATAACTTCTATATGCTCTTAATTTTAAAATTAAATCTTCATTAATATTAGTTTCAAAATCAAAACCTAAATCTAATCTTTCATTTTCATCTTTTGAATTAACTGGAATATTAAAAACTGGAATTTTTTTGCCAGGTGCTGGACTTATATTTGATGGGTGAAAGTATCCCACGTATGAACCATCTCTTGTTTCATCAAAGTAATTAATATCTAAACCAACTTTTGAATTATCACTAATTAAATAATCAAATCTTCCACCAACGGTATAAGTTTGACTATCTTCTTTATATGTAACATCATGATTATATATATCATTTAGACCACTTAATGCATAAGAAGGAGTTCCTGGTGTAAGGTTTGATGGTTTTTGTTTACTTCCATGATTAGGTCCTCCTATTTGATTTACTAGTACATTTGCTTTTTCTTTTTGTGTATATGGTGTAGTGTTTGTGCTATTTGCATATATTGAATAAAGTAATTTATCTTTTTTACCTCTTAATGAAAATGATGCATTTTTATTTTTTGCATCACCATCTTTATTTTGTCCATATCTTACTGAAAAATCAACTTGAACATCTTCTGTAGGTTTTTTTGTAATAATATTAATTACTCCACCTAAAGCATCTGCTCCATAAAGTGTAGACATTGGGCCTTTTACTATCTCTATTCTTTGTATTGAACTTGCAGGAATTCTATCTAAGTCATAAGGATTTTTTACTTCTCCTGCCATTCTTCTTCCATCAATTAAAAATAAAGTACCATTTGCACTCATACCTCTAATTGATATGGAAGATTTTGATTTTGAACTAGCACTAGGGAATGTTCCATACTGAATTGTTAATCCTGATAATTTTTTTATGATATCTTTTAATGATTCAGCATTTATCCTTTTAATATCTTTTTGTGTAATTACTTGAATTGAAGCACTTACTCCATCAATTGTTCTTTGTGTTTTAGTTGCTGTTGTTACTGTAACGCTATCTATTTTTGTATTTGCATTTATACTATTTTGTAATAATAAAATAGATACAATTGAAGACAAAACTAATTTTTTTTTCATTTTATGTTACCTTTATGATATGAATTGTGATAATTATTATCAATAATTATCTAAAAAAAAAGTAGGATTACCCAGGAAGGTTATCTACTCTTTTTTTTAATAAATATGATGAATATGAAAAACTATAGATTAAAAATGCACTTGCCCAAAATATTGTGGAAATAAGATATATATTTTGACTTTCAAAAAAGACTCTTAATATAGTTGCAAATATGATTAATAAAGCCCCTAAAAAAGCTTTATTTTCAATTACTAATTCTCTTCCTGTATGAACATATGATACAACTACCATTACTAAATAAAAAGCAAGACCAAAAGCACCAGTTGTTAAAAAATGAATATAATTAGATATTTCAAAAAATTCTTGCATTAAAAAAGCATATCCAATTGAAAAGTAACCTAAGCTCATTATTAAAATAAGAGATATTAGACTAAGTATTAAATAACTTTTAAAAATAGATGGTTCTTGAATAAAGTAATCATTAAGTAAAGATAATATAGCAAAACTACAAGCAAAAGCGATCCATGTAAGAGCATAATTGTTAGGAAAAAATAAACTAACTGTTGCAAAGATTATAATAGTAAATATTGCGATATTATATCTAAATGATTTTGCTAAAAATACTTTATTAATATCTTTTTTTTCAAGTAAATTATTTACTGTTTCCATGTTCACTCTTCTTAAAACAAGTAGTATTAAAATCATAAAAAAAGATAATGAAAATTTTAATATTTCAAATGAATTTATATTTATTAAACTTGTATATGATAGAAAAAATAGTACTTGAATTAAAAATATAGTTATTATACAAATTAAAATTGAAGTATGTTTTTGATTATTATCTTTAAAAAAAGGTTTATAGACTAAATAAATAGTATAAAGAAGTAAAAAGCAGTTTAAAAAAGCAACAATATATATATGTATATAATCAATAAACCAAAAACTAACTCTTCCTAAAATCCACATAATAAAGATATATAGTAACTTCTTATCAACAACTGGTAATTCTTTTTTAAAAAATTCAGGAACAGCAGTTAATACAAATGCACATATTCCTGCACTTCCAACTCCATATAGAAACTCATAAATATGCCAGGTTAATATATCATCCATAAAGTTTAGATTTAAATAGCCAGAATAAACAAATCCCCATAAAATAATATTCAATACTATGTAATATGGTAATATTAGGAAAAAAATTCTAAATGCATATGCTAAATAAATAGGAGGATTAATATTTTTTGGATAACTTCCATAATGTTCACTTTTTTGCATAATTATCCTTTGAAAAATGTATCAATTATATATTTGTTGTTTAAAAGTTTTGCACTTGTTTTATATACAAAGTTAGTATCTCTTAAACTTTTTTGTTCATCTATTTTAAAACTTTTAACTACTCTTCCTGGATTTGGTTCTAAAACCAAAATCTCATCACTTAATTTTACAGCTTCCATTAAATCATGAGTAATAAATAATATACTGAGGTTTTCATTCTCAACTAAGTTGATTAAATACTCTTGTAACTCTTTTTTTAAACCAATATCAAGTGCAGAAAATGGTTCATCTAAAAATAGAAGTTTTGGATTTATAACTAAAGCTCTTGCAAATGAAACTCTTTGTTTCATCCCTCCACTTAAATCTTTTGGAAATTTATCAAAATCTTCTTGTTTTAATCCCATTTTAATTGCAATATTTTCTGCTTTTAATAATGCTTCTTTTTTATTTATATTTTTTGCTAATAAGCTTAAGCTAATATTGTCAATAACATTTTTCCATGGAAGCAATCTTGTATCTTGAAAAGCAAAAGAACAATATTTAAAAGAGTTATTAATCTCTCCTTGCTCAATATTTAAAATATTTGCACATAATTTCAATAAAGTACTTTTGCCTCCACCACTTGGACCAACTATTGATAAAACATGACCTTTGTTTAAAGTAAAGTTTATTTCATCTAATACTTGTGTTACTCCAAAAGAGAATGATAAATTTTTTACCTCTAGTCTCTCCATGATTCAACCTCTCTTTTAATTGGTTCTAATATGATATATTCAATAAATAAAAGTGAACCAATCATTATTATTACTAAAGCTAGAGCTGTTGGGGTATCAAGTAAACTTCTTGCAATTGCTAATTGTGCACCAATACCACTATTTGAAGATAGTAATTCAGCCATAACAACTATTTTCCAACTCATTCCTAAAGCACTAACCCAAGCAGGAAATACATAAGAGAAGATGTGTGGAAAGTATATGTCAAATAATTTCATTTTAAAAGGTAGATTAAAACTTTGTGCCATCTCTTTTAAATCTGAATCTAAAGTTCTTGTACCTTGTAAAGATCCTACAAATATAATAGGAAAAGATGCTATAACAACAGTAAAAATAACAGTTTTATCACTCATCCCAAACCAAATCATTGCAAGTACTATCCAAGCAATTGGAGGCATTCCTACTAAAATAGTAACAATTGGTCTACTCATAATAGATGCAGTTGCAAAAAAACCTGCTAATACTCCAAGTATTGTTCCAATAATTAAGGATAAAAAAAAACCATAAAATGCTCTATAAATAGTCAATTTTATTTCACCATAAATTATTTCATCATTTAAAAGCTCATATAAAGTTATGAATGTCTCTTTAGGTGAAGGTAATACTAATGTTCCATAAAGTTGATTTGTCATATCCCAAAGTGCTATAAACAAAAAAATAGATGCAATAGAGGTTAATCCACTAAATAGATATTTAGGAAAATCTTTTAATATTTTAAATATAAATTTCATATTTAATCTTTATAGTAGAAATTAGAATCTGGAAGTTTACTTCCAATTAGTTTGGGATTACTTTGCATTAAAATTTTGAAAAATTCTTCAATATCATCTTTTGAATCAATTGCTTTTTTATATTCTATATCTACATATTTAATAGAATCAGTTAAACCTTTTTCTTCAAGCATTTTTAAATTTGCAACAGTTAATTTTGAAGCTTTTTTAGGATTATTTTTATACCAGTTAAGAGATTTTATATACTCTTGTTCAAATCTTTTTATTAAATATTTATTATTTGATAGTTTCCCAAGTATAGCAATTCCTGCTTGAGGAACTTGTTCTTTTGTATTAAAAGTTTTCCCCCATTCCTCCTGTAGATTTACACTTCTATATAAATCAGGAGCAACAAGTTTTAAAGGAAAAGATTTTGTTTTTCTTAAAGCAATAGATATAGCAGGTTCTGCAAGTAGTGCATGATCAACTTGTCTTAAAATAAGCATTTGCATTGCATCAATAGGAGAACTTGCATATCTAATTTTAAAATCCTTGTGAATATCCATTCCCTGTTTTTTTATAAGCTGTTTTAATACAATATCTGGCATGTCTTGTCTAAAAGGAACAACTATTTCTTTGTTTTTAAAATCTTTTAGTGTTTTTAAATTATTATCTCTACTTATTAAACCAAGTATCCCCCAAATTGAAACTCCAAGTAGTTTTATATCTTGTTTTTTATTATATAAATTTGCAGCAACATTTGTAGGTATTGCTATAATGTCAACATTGTTATTTAATATTAAACTTCTTAGTTCATCGGGATTTTTCCAAAGTTTAAATTCTAAATTATTTGTTACATCATTTAATGCATTGGTTTTTATTATATGAAAAAATGGGTGTGAAACCGTTGCAATAGGACCTGCAATAATCAATCTATTTTCTTTTGATAAACTTATCTGAAATGATATAATGAGTAAAACAAATATTTTAAGATACATTTTTATTCCTGTGTTATAAAATTTTCAAAAGTATAACGAAAATGATTTTAATTATCATTGATATAAATCAATAAAATATAATTATTAAATTATGTAGTATAATATAAGTTTAACTTATAGATGTGATGCCTGTTCTAAAGATAAATATTATTTATCTTTAGATGGGATATATTTAAAAAAGAAGTATATGATTCCTACCATTGCTATAACAATTATGATAGAAATAAATGATAGTTCTACTTCGGCAGTTTGTCCTTTTACATAGTTTTTAGGCATAAATAAAAACATTGTAGAAAGTAGCATAAAAGATGCTGTTGCAATAGCAATTAAGTGAGCAAAAATCATATGGATTTTTGTTTTATAAAAGTCTTTTACTAACTTCCAAGTTATAAATGAAGCTGAAAATACAATTATAAGAACTACTATTTGTTCATAATTTTCCATGAATTTCCTTATTTTTTGTATAGATTCTATGTATTAAATACTTAAATAAACCTTATTTATATAGGAAGTATTATTGTAAACTTTGCTCCTGTGTAATTTTTTTCTTTATAACTAAAATCTATATTTTTTACATCTATTGAGCCATTTAAGTGTTTATTTACTATCTCTTTAGTCATATAAAGTCCTATTCCTGTTCCTTGGCTTTGATGTTTTGTAGTAAAGTATGGATCAAATATCTTAAATATTATATTTTCATTAATCCCACCAGCATTGTCACTTATTTCAATTTTTAATTTGTTTGTTAAATATTTTTCACTTTTAATAAAAATAGTTTTTTCTTCTATATCAAGTTTTTCTAAAGCATCATTTGAATTATTCAATATATTTAAAATAACATGTATTAATTCATTTTGTAATGATTTTATTTCAACACTTTGTATATCTTGTTCTATTTTGATATTTCTATTTTTAAATTTTGATGAGAGTAAAACTAGTGTTTTATTAAAAATATTTTTGATATTAAAAATTTCTTCATATTTTGTAGTTTTGAAAAAATTCCTAAAATCATCTATTGTTTGTGAAAGATGCTTTGAGGATTCTAATATGGCTTCAATAAATTCACTTAAACTTTCATCTTTTAAAATTCCAAACTCTTTTTGCATTTTTATTCCACTAGCACTTACTGTCATAGTTGAAAGGGGTTGTCTCCATTGGTGAGCTATATTCTCTATCATTTCACCCATTGCTGCCATTTTTGATTGTTGGTATATGATTTTTTCTTTTTTTTCTTTCTCTTTTTCTAATTTCATAACTTGTGTCACATCAATAACAACTCCAATTAGACCTAATACTTCACCTTTTGCATCAAAATATGCTGATTTATAAAAAACAACATCAAATCTTTTATCAATTGATTTGTTGTAAACTTCTGCTTGATATATTTGAGGACTCTCTTCAAGGGAAAATACTTTTTTATCTTCTTCAAAATAAATTTTTGCAATATCTTTAGGAGCTATATCAAAAACCGATTTTCCCAATACTTCATCTTCTTTGATTCCTGTTAATTTTTCCCAAGCTTTGTTGCAACCTAAATATTTTCCATGAATATTTTTATAAAAGATTGCTGTTGGATTGTTTTTTAGTAAAGTATTTAAAAATATTTTTTGATTTTCAATTTCAGCTATTTTTATATTTAGTTCTTTTTTTATTAAAAACTCTTTCTCTAGTTTTTCTGTTATTTCTCTTGCTATGCTTACTAAATAGTTTTTATTGTTTATTTTTTGAAGTTTATTACTTGATTCTAAGGAGTATTTATTACCTGATTTTGAAAAATATTTAGCATATGTAATACTACTTTTTGTCGTTTCTAACTCTTTTTTTAAAGTATTAAAAGGTTTGTTTTCTTTTTGCTTTCTAATATCTGAAATATCTAAATGTACTAACTCATCTTTTGTGTATTCAAATTTTTCTAAAAATAAATTATTTGCGTATACAACTTTTTTTGAATCTAAATCTGTAATAAAAATTATATCATTTGCATTAAAAATTAAACTACTTAAACAATCCAAAGAAATTTCTGTTTCTTCTATCACTTAAATTTCCTCATATTTTATAAAATCTTTTACTATTTGTTTATGGTCAAACACTAGTTTATCAAAAGGAATTTCATTTAAGCTATAAATCTTTGCACTTTTTGCATCATCTGCTGCAATTGGCTTACCATATGCTTTACAAATGTAACTGCATGAAACACAATGGAATCTTTCATCTCTTTTTGGATCTGAATATATTCCTAAAAGTTTTAAAATACTTACATCTAAGTTTACTTCTTCTTTCATCTCTCTTTTTAAAGCATCTTCGACTTTTTCACCAATGTCAACAAAACCTCCTGGTAATGCAAGTCCTAAAGGAGGATTTTTTCTTGTTATTAAAACAATACCTTTAAAATTCTCTTTATCATCGAAAATTTTAATAATTCCATCAGTAGCAATATGTGGTGTTTTTATTTTATTTTCAAAATTATTCATAATTTCTCTTAGATTGGAATATTTGATAAATCATCAAATTTTATTTTCTTTTTTAAAATAGTATAAATACCTTTTGATAGTAAAGAGTTTTTTAATCCAGCACCAATTTCATTTGCTAAAAAGAAGTTTACATTATTTTCAACAAAAAGTTTTGGTAAGGCCATACCTGGTTTTTGTTTTTGAAAAAAAACAGGATTTTCTAAACTTTTTAATAATTTATAACTTTTTTCTTTTATTTCAAAAATTAAAATATATTTTCCTTGTGATGTGTTGTTGATTAGTTTCTCTTCAACATCACTACAAATTGCAACTGTATAGTTATCTTTTTGATCATGAATATGTAGTTTTGCACCACCAATTAGACTATTTGCAACTTTATGTCTAGCATTTCTTATGATTCTTGATAAAGTAGGTCTTGATACATTCATTTTTTGTGCTGCTTCTTCTTGATAAAGTCCAAGTAAATCTATAAGATAAATTGCCTCAATCTCCTCGTGAAGCAAGGCTATTTCATTGTTGTTTTCAATTTCATTTTGCCCAAAATTTTTAAAAAGTGGTTTGAAGTTTAACTCTCTTTGATTTTTGTCTCTAGCCATTTAATTCCTTATAATTAAAAAAGATATTTTATCATAAATATAATAATTTAGCACTTTTATACTTGACATATGTTCAAAAAAGTAGTAAAATTATGAACATATGTTCAATATTGGAGATTATATGAACTATTTAAAATCGATTTACAACTTATATTATGATGGCTTTAGAAACTTAACTGTAGGAAAGAGTTTATGGAAAATAGTAATTATAAAATTGATTACTATTTTAGTTATATTAAATATCTTTGTTTATGACAAAAGTTTTAAAAGTGAATATAAAACAGAAAAACAAAAACAAAATTTTGTTTTTAAAAACATGACAAAAGGAGATTAAATGGAAGATAGTTTAGTAGATTGGTCCAGAGCCCAGTTTGCACTAACTGCAATTTATCACTTCTTGTTTGTTCCTTTAACTTTAGGTTTGTCTTTTATTATTGCAATAATGGAGACTATTTATGTTAAAACTAAACAAGAAAAGTATAAAAAAATGACTAAGTTTTGGATGACTTTATTTGCTATAAATTTTGCAATTGGAGTTGCCACTGGTATCATTATGGAGTTTGAATTTGGTACAAACTGGGCAAATTATAGTTGGTTTGTTGGAGATATTTTTGGTGCACCTTTAGCTATTGAGGGAATTTTAGCATTTTTTATGGAATCAACATTTTTTGCAGTTATGTTTTTTGGATGGAATAAAGTATCAAAAGGTTTTCATCTATTATCAACTTGGTTAGTTGCTATTGGTTCAAATTTAAGTGCTTTTTGGATTTTGGTTGCAAATGGATGGATGCAATATCCAGTTGGAATGAAATTTAACATAGATACAGTTAGAAACGAAATGGCAAATTTTTGGGATGTTGCTTTATCTCCTGTTGCAGTTAGCAAATTTTTGCATACTGTTGGAAGTGGATATGTAATTGGAGCCCTTTTTGTAGTAGGTATTAGTGCTTGGTTTTTACTTAAAAAAAGAGAAATTGCATTTGCTAAAAGTTCTATGCTAATAGCAGCTACTTTTGGACTTATAGTATCTCTTTTTTTAGCTTTAAGTGGAGATGAATCAGCACATCAAGTTGCTTTGAAACAGCCTGTAAAACTTGCAGCAATGGAAGGACTTTATGAGGGAAAAGAGGACGCTGGAATTGTTGCAATTGGTATTTTAAATAGTAAAAAAAGTGTTGATAATAATGAAGATACTTTTCATTTTGAGATGGAGATACCTTATGCACTTTCACTTTTAGGTTACCATAATCCAAATGCATTTGTTCCTGGATTAAAAGATTTGGTTTATGGAAATGAAAAATATAATATTGAAAGTGCTAAAGAGAAAATAGCAAAAGGTAAAATAGCCCTTGAAGCTTTTAAACAGTATAAAAAGTATGAAAAAGAGGGTAACACTAAAAAAGCAAATGATGCAAAACTTGTTTTAGAAAGTTATGTGAACTATTTTGGTTATGGTTACTTAGATAAACCAACTGATATTATTCCTCCTATTGCACTTACCTTTTATTCATTTCATATAATGGTAGCACTTGGTGGATGGTTTATATTACTTTTTGCAGTAATTTTATTTTTACTTTTAAAAAAAGATATTACAAAACAAAAATTTTGGTTATATGCAAGTGTTTTTTCTATTCCTTTAGGATACATAGCAGCAGAAGCTGGATGGATTGTAGCAGAAGTTGGAAGACAACCTTGGGCGATTCAAGATTTGATGCCTGTAGGAATTGCGGCAACTAATATTGCAACAACAAATGTACAGATTACTTTTTTCTTGTTTGCTTTTTTATTTACAGCTTTATTAATTGCTGAATTAAAAATTATGGCAAAACAGATAAAAATTGGTCCAAATGGAGGTCACTAATGTTTGAAAGCTTAACATATTTACAACTTCAACAGTATTGGTGGATAATAATTTCACTACTTGGTGGACTTTTTGCTTTTATGATGTTTATTCAAGGAGGACAAACTCTACTTGGAAAAATATCAAAAGATGATGAGATTTTAAAAACAATGTTAGTTAATTCACTAGGTAGAAAATGGGAATTAGGGTTTACTACTTTAGTCTTATTTGGTGGAGCTTTATTTGCTGCTTTTCCTTTATTTTATTCTACTAGTTTTGGTGGAGCATACTGGGTTTGGATGGGAATACTTTTTTGTTTTATTATTCAAGCTGTTAGTTATGAGTTTAGAACAAAACCAAATAACTTTTTTGGGCAAAAAACATATGAAACATTTTTATATATAAATGGAAGTTTAGGAGTATTTTTATTAGGCGTTGCTATTGCTACATTTTTTAGCGGTTCAGAGTTTTTTATTGATGAAAGAAACTTCTCATTTTGGCAAAACAGTTTAAGAGGTCTGGAAGCTTTAGGCAATCCTTTTAATATACTTTTAGGAATCTCACTTTTATTTTTAGTACGAATTAGTGGTGCTATGTATTTTATTAATAATATTGATAATAATTTGATTAGAAAAAGAAGTGTTAATTCTATAAAAATTGACATGATAATATTTTTAGTATTTTTCTTAAATTTTTTATATATGCTTTTTACAAGAAGTGGGTTTGCTTATGATGAAAATGGGCATGTTTTTATAGAAAAATATAAATATTTGAATAATTTTTTAGATATGCCTTTTGTAGGAATTATTTTTACATTGGGAATTATACTTGTAATTATTTCTGTTTTTAATACTGTTGAAAAGCAAAAAAGTTGTTGTATAAAAACAGGAGGAGTTGGAATAGTTTTAACAGTAATGGCACTGTTTTTAAATGTAGGTTTTAATGGAACTTCTTATTATCCATCAGTTTATAATTTACAAAGTTCATTGACTATTGAGAATAGTTCAGGAAGTGAATATACCTTACTTGTGATGAGTTATGTTTCACTTATGGTACCTTTTGTACTTGCTTATATTACATATGCATGGTATCAAATGGATAAAGTAAAAATAACAAAAAAAGAAATAACATCAAAAGATGCACACAATTACTAGGAGGTAAATATGGATTATACAAGTTCATTGATTTGGCTTAGTGTATGGCCATTTGTAATATATATAGCATATAGATTTTGTTTTAAAAACGCACAAAAATTTGACGAGGAGTTTTAAAATGTATGCATTCCCCTTAAAAACAGCAAAAGAGAACAGCGCAGTTGCTCCATCATTTTGTAAAGCAAAATATTTTGCTTTTTATGATGGAGAAAATTTAAATATCAAAAGAAACGAAAATACTTGTGGTAGAAGTGTAATGCAGTGGCTTTTAGAAAATAATGTAAAAAAATTAATTATAAAAGATATTGGAAGAAATCCATATAAACTTGCACAAAAAAACAATTTTGAGTTTTATTATGCAGGTGATAATAGAGTTGAAACTATTGAGATTTTAAATAAAATTAAAACTTCAACACTTGAAAAGTTAAGTGAACAGAAACTTCAAGAGATTATAGAAAATCACAATGGAACTCATCATTCACATGAGCATAAACACTTACATAATCATAATAATTCAAATAAAAACAAAAACTCTTTTGTTTTTGTGTAGAAGTAACCCACTTGGTTACTTTTACATTATATTCTAGACTAATAATAATTATAAAATATTAATATAATAAATAGTATTTTCGATATTATAAGTACGAAGAATTCTCCTTTTTACAATAAGTATAAATTTTATTTATACTTTAAATCATAAAATTAAGTTTAATTTAATGATATCTGTCAATGAAAAAAAAATCTTTTAAAATTATAATTCAACCATATTAGAGTTAATTAAATGTTAATTTTGAAAATAATTAATATTAGAGCTTTAATAGAATTATTATTAAGGGGATGAAATGCTATCAAAAATTCGTAAAAGCATAGTCTTTCTTTCAGTCTTTCTGATTTCATCAAGTTTTGCCGCTACAAAAGATTTGCAGCAAATAATGAAAGATAGGGGATTGACAGAAAGGGATGTACTAGCTGCTGCTAAAACGTATACTCCAACAGGGATGAAAGATGAGTATTATGTATTTAGTTCGGGAGGACAATCTGGTCAGGTACTTGTATATGGTGTACCTTCTATGAGAATTTTAAAATATATTGGAGTTTTTACTCCTGAACCTTGGCAAGGATATGGTTTTGATAATGAATCAAAAAAAATTCTTGAAAGTGGTTATATTAGAGGACAGGAAATAAAATGGGGAGATACTCATCATCCAAATTTTAGTGAAAAAAATGGAGAGTATGTTGGGGATTATTTATTTATTAATGATAAAGCAAATCCTAGAGTTGCAGTTATAAATCTGCATGACTTTGAAACTACACAAATAGTAGTAAATCCAGTGCTAAGAAGTACACATGGAGGAAGTTTTGTAACTCCAAATACAGAATATATAGTTGATGCTGCACAATATGCTGCGCCTTTTGAAAATGAGTGGGTTCCAATTGAAGCATATGAAGAAAAATACAGAGGTGGAGTTACTTTATGGAAGTTTGATTATGATAAGGGAAAGATTAATGAAAAAGATTCTTTTACATTAGAGCTACCTCCTTATATGCAAGATTTAAGTGATGCAGGTAAAGGTGTATCAATGGGTTGGGCTTTCACAAATAGTTTCAATTCAGAAATGTACACAGGTGGTATTGAAAAAGGTTTACCTCCTTTTGAAGCAGGAATGAGTAGACATGATACAGATTATATGCATGTGTATAATTGGCAACTATTAGAAAAATTAGCAAAAAATCCTAAGAATACTAAAATAATTAATAATCATAGAGTTGTAACAATTGAAGCAGCTGTAAAAGCTGGTGCCTTATTTTTAATTCCAGAACCAAAATCACCACATGGTGTTGATGTTTCACCAGATGGTAAATATATAGTTGTTGGAGGAAAACTTGATACTCATGTTTCAGTTTATGATTTTGAAAAAATTAAAAAATTGATTGATAAAAAAGAGTTTGTAGGAAAAGATCCTTTTGGAATTCCTATTTTAGATATGAAAAAAACTTTACATGGACAACTTGAGTTAGGACTTGGCCCTTTACATAACTCATATGATAAAGAAGAAGGAATAATTTATACTTCTTTATATGTAGATTCACAAATTGTTAAATGGGATTATAAAAACTTAAAAGTTTTAGATAGAGTAAATGTACATTATAATATTGGACATTTAGATACGATGGAAGGAAAATCTAGTAAACCAAAAGGTGAATATGGTATTGCATTAAATAAACTTTCAATTGATAGATTTTTGCCTGTTGGACCACTTCATCCTCAAAATCACCAATTAATTGATTTACAAGGTGATAAAATGGATTTAATTTATGATATGCCGATTGGACTTGGAGAACCACATGATGTTGTATCTATTCATGCAAGTAAAATAAATCCTAGTAAAACATATGACAAAATGGGTACTAATAGTAGAACAGGTGAAGTTCATGAAGGAGCTACGCTTGCTGGGCAAGAAAGAATTGAAAGAGATGGTAATAAAGTTAAAGTTTATATGACTGCTATTAGAAGTCATTTAAATCCAGAGCATATTACAGTAAAAAAAGGTGATGAAGTAACAATTTATGTAACAAATTTAGAAAGAGCAACTGATGAAACTCATGCTTTTGGTGTTTCAGGATTAAATGTACATGCTTCTGTTGAACCTGGCAAAACTTCTTCTGTTACATTTAAAGCTGATCAAGAAGGTGTATTTCCTTATTATTGTACAGAGTTTTGTTCTGCACTACACTTAGAAATGATGGGGTATTTGACTGTAAAAGATGATAAAAAAGAGTATCCAGACTATAAAGCCGCAAAAGTAGCAAAAATGTCTCCTGCTGAACTTAAAAAAGAGTATAAAAAAATCTTAGCTACAAATAAAGCTACTGATGCTGTTATACAAAGTGTTGTTAAGTTTTTAAAAGAAAAAGGATATGAAAAATATCCAGAAATTAAAGCATTAGTTAAAGATGCTCTAAATCAATATGGGAAAATCAAAGAAGAAAAAGCAAAAGCAAATAAAGCTTATAAAGATGGAGATTTAAATACTGCAATTCTTTGGGAAAATCAAATTTGGCAATATATGGTTAAAACTGCAGATGCAGGGTTAAGAGCTAAGAACTTATTAGTAAAAGAATTATCTACAAAAATGAGTAAAAATGCAAGAAAAGGTGAAGAAGCTTATTTAAGAGGTGGTTGTAATGGTTGCCATGTTATTGGAAAAGTAAGTTCTGGACCAGATTTAACTGGAGCATTATTAAGACATGAAAATGCAGAGGAGTTTTTATATAAATTTATTTTGAACCCTGAAGAGTATTATGATAATCCATATATGGATGCAATGATTAAAGCATTTAATTTAAGAATGCCTAATCAAAATATGAAACCGAAAGAAGTTAAAAATATTATTGAATACTTAAAGTGGATAGATGAAAATGCACATTTAAATCAATAAAATAATAAACAGTAAGAAATTTCTTACTGTTTATTTAAATTATAATATTAGGAGATATAAATGAAAAAATATCAAATTTTCACTATTTTAGCTTTAGCTTTAATAACTTTTTGTTTTACAGTTCCAGTCATTGGTTTTAATGGAGTAATGAATAAAATTAAAACTCACAATATTAATGCTATTCCTTCATATTCTTATAATGTTTGGAATCTTTATAAAGGATTTCAATATGAAAGTCCTAACTTGCCAAAAGGTGCAAATGAATCTTTAGAAAAGATGTTAGAAACAAGAGCAGAAGTAGGAGTAGCAAGTATTCCCATATGGAAAGTCTCTTTAGAAGCGCCAAATTATCCAAAAGATGCTTTTCCTGATGGAATACCTGTATTTTTTCACTTTGATGGATATAGTGGTGATGTCCAAGAAATGAACACTATAAATCACTATATTGGAATGTATCCTATGGAACATGGAGGAAAGTTTGAAAGAAAAATTGTTCCTTATTTCTTTTTAATTTTAACATTAATGATGATTGCATATTTATATACGAAAAATAAATATTCGTGGTTTTTAATGGCAATTCCTTCAGTATTACCATTTGCTTTTTTAATAGATTATGCAGGTTGGCTTTATTGGTATGGACATAATATGCAAGAATGGGGTGCATTTACTATTAAACCATTTATGCCAACAGTTTTTGGTGATGGAAAAGTTGCACAGTTTACTACCCATTCATATCCATCTATTGGATTTTATATTTTAATAATAGTTAGTATTTTAAGTATTTTAGCAATTTTTTCAAAGAAAAAAGAATTGAAAAGTAAATAATGTTATGAAACAAATAATTTTAATTTTATTACTTTTTATAACGTCTTCTTATTCTTCACCATTACAAGAAGCTATAAATGAAGCTTCAAGTGGATCAATAATTCAATTAGAAGAAGGAAATTATTATGGAAATATCGTAATTGATAAACCTTTGACAATTGATGGTCTTAATAAAAATGCAGTAATAGTAGGAGAAAGTAAAGGAACAGTTGTTTCTATTCTTAGTTCAAATGTAACTTTAAAAAATTTGACAATTAAGGCAAGTGGAAATAGTCATGAAAAAATAGATAGTGCAATTGTTGCAAAAAATGTCAATAATATAAAAATAGAAAATAATAATATTTTAGATTGTTTATTTGGAATAGATTTTCAAAAAGTAAATAGATCTTTAATTATGGATAACTATATTACTTCTAAAAAACAAGATTTAGGTTTAAGAGGTGATGGAATAAGGCTTTGGTATTCTCATGATAATCAAATCTTGTCAAATGAGTTATATAAAACAAGAGATTTTGTTGTTTGGTATTCAAGTGGTAATATTATTGAAAAAAATCATGGAAGTTATAATAGATATTCATTGCATTTTATGTATGCAGGTAGAAATTTAGTTAAAAATAATTTATTTGAATATAGTTCAGTAGGGATTTTTTTTATGTATAGTTCTGGAACAACTGCTATTGGAAATACTATAAGAAATTCTATAGGATCTTTTGGAGTAGGTGTTGGTATGAAAGATAGCTCGAATTTTACATTAATAGATAATGATATTATTTATAATGCAAGAGGAATTTATATAGATCAATCTCCTTTTCAACCTGGAACTACAAATATATATAAGAAGAATAAAATTTTATATAACTCTAGTGGAATACAATTTCAGGCTTTAAGAGAAAAAAGTATTTTTGAAAAAAATATCATTAAAGGGAATATGGAAATGATTGTTAATGATTCTCCTAGAAATAAACTAAATCTTAATATGTGGAAAAGAAATTATTGGGATGAATATGAAGGCTTTGATAGAAATAAAGATAATGTAGGAGATATACCTTTTCAACATTATGTATATGCTGATAAATTATGGTTATATAATCCTAGTGTAAAATTCTTTTATGGTTCTGTGATTATTGATTTATTGAATTTTTTAGCAAAAATTGCACCTTTTTCTGAGCCTGATTTGTTAGCAACTGATAAAGAACCTTTAATGCAATGGAGATTTAAACAAAATGAAAAATAGAAGAGATTTTGTAAAGTATGGAGTAGGAACAGTTTTTTTTAGTTCATTTTTCATAACAGGAACATATATATTACCAAAATTAGAAGCAGGAAAACTTTTTCTAAGACCTCCAGGAGCAATAAATGAAAAAGATTTTTTATCTACTTGTATAAAATGTGGACAATGTGTTCAAGTATGTCCATATCATAGTCTTTCGCTTTTAGATATTAATAATGGTAATAGTAATGGAACTCCACATATAAATGCAAGGGAAAGAGGATGCTATCTATGTGATTTACTTCCTTGTGTACTTGCTTGTCCAAGCGGTTCTTTAAATCATGATATTACGAAGGCAGAAGAAGTAGAAATGGGAATGGCTATTTTAAAAAATCCTAATAAATGTTTTGCATTATTAAATAAAAAAATTCAAAAAACAGATATTTCAAGAATTTTATCTCATTCAAATAAAAATGAGAGAGAAGCAAAAGTGCTTGAAAAATTAAAAACATATGTTGGTAAAGTATGCACAATTTGTGCAGATATGTGTCCATATCCTGAAAAAGAAAAAGCAATACAAATGAAACAAAATAATGAAGGAAAATGGTTTCCTAAAGTAATGAATGAATGTGTAGGATGTGGTGTATGCGAAGAACTTTGTCCTACAAGTGAAGAATCGGCAATAGTAATTGTACCAAGAGCAACTTATGAGGAGATTTATGGATGAAAAAAGTTTTACTAATATTTTCAACTATTTTAATTATTTTTACCGGATGTGAAGATAAAAAAGACATAGATGATAAGAAAATAAAAAATAATAATACTCCAAAAATAAAGATAATAGAAGGAAAAGATAAAATCAAAAATGAAAATCCTTTTATAACTTATGATTTAGATGGTAATAAAAAAATTAAAGTTTCACCAGATGGAGTTGAAACAGATTTAACAAAAGAAATAGGTGCATTATCTACTATTAGAAATAGTTACGAAAACTTGAATAATAGAATACTTGCAAAAACATTAAGTAAAAATTATATTGTTAAATGTTCTGCTTGCCACGATGATTATGCAAATGGGGTAATTGGTCCATCACTTATACAAAAAAGTGAAAAAGAGATTACAAATATGATTAAAGCTTATAAAAATAAAACAAAAGTCAATGAGCTTATGAAATATTTGGTTTCTCAAATGGATGATGAAGAAATTAAATCATTGGCAAAAGAAATTTCTAATTTGAACAAAGAAGTACAAAGGCAGAAAAATGAAAATTAAAAATATAATAGGTTTGGTTTTAAGTATATTAATTATCGTTTTAATGATTTTTCTTATTTCACAAGAAGAAAATGAAGTAAAAGAATCAGTTAAAGAAATACAAAAAAAAGAAAAAAACAAAGTTGTATCATATAAAAATGAAGAAGAACAGAAATTAGATGAATTAAAAAAGCAAGCAGGTGAGACTACTTTGCAAAAAGTCAGTAATCTTTATGTTATAAAGTGCTCTTCTTGTCATGGTAAATCTGGAAAAGGCACAAAAGTTGCACCAAGTATTTCAGGAAAGTCAGTTGATTATATATTGAATAAACTAAATGACTATAGAAATAATAGAGTAAAAAACTCATTAATGAAAGGCTTATTAAATAATGCAAAAAAAGAAGACTTAGAAATTCTTGCAAAAGAAATTTCAAATTTTAAATAAGGTTATATAATGGATAAATATAATACAAGAGCCACTATAGATAAAATATCTTTTTTTGATACTTTTATTACTACAAATAAAAAAGGTAAAAAAGTATTAGGCATAAGATTTTACAGATGGTTAAGTGTAATTTTTATACATTTACTTTTCTTTTTATCTTATAAAATTGATTTGCAATTTTTAGAAGGTACTCTTAGTGGCTCAAGATTTTTAGGATTTCATTTAATCGATCCTTTTATTACTTTAGAAGTTTTTTTAGCACATCATAAAATTCCTACAAATTTAATCATCGGAACAATAACAATTATAATTGTATATTTACTTATTGGCGGAAGAGCTTATTGTTCATGGGTTTGTCCATATACTATTTTAGGAGAGATAGGTGAAAAAATACATGTTTTTCTTTTAAAAAAAAGAATAATAAAGTCTTATAATTTTAACCATAAGATTAAATATATATTTTGGGCTATATTTTTATCTTTTGCATTTTTTAGTGGTTATTTAGTCTTTGAAGTTTTTAATATAGTAGGAATACTAAGTAGAGCTATTATTTATGGATGGAGTTTAGCTTTGACCTTTCTACTAATAGTTTTTTTAATAGAAGTATTTTTCTCTCAAAGAATGTGGTGTAGGTATATTTGTCCAGTTGGAACAACATATGGGTTTATTGGCTGGCCGAGTGCAACAAAAATTGTTTGGGATGATAGTTGTGATCATTGTCAAGTTTGTAGCAATGTTTGTTTAGTTCCTCATGTATTAGAAGTAACTAAAAAGAATGCAAATAAAGATAGTAAAAAAGAGATGACAATACTAAGTGGTGATTGCACTTTATGTGGTAGATGTGTAGAAGTTTGCCATATGGATGCTTTAAATTATGATACTAAATTAAAGAAGTTGATATGATAAAAATAGAAAATCTAACAAAGAAATTTTTAGAACAGAAATCTTTAAATAATATATCTTTGGAATTAGAATTAGGTGAAAAAATAATAATAATGGGACAAAATGGTGCTGGCAAGACAACTTTAATTAGAACAATTTTAGGACAATATTTACCAACAACTGGAAACATAAGAATAGAAGGAAAAGATCCTTTTAATGATAGAATAAATACTCTTTCTTTGATAGGTTTTGTTCCTCAACTACCACCTCCTATTAAATTAACAGTTGAAGAATTGATTTATTATGCAAATAAATCAAGCAATGTTGAAAAAAAATTAGTTTTAGAACTTTGTAAAGAATTAGAATTAGATTTAGATTCACATTTAAATAAAGTTTTTTTTAAGCTTTCAGGAGGAATGAAACAGAAGTTATTAATTGCAATAGCAATTGCTAAAAATCCTAAAATTTTTATTTTTGATGAGCCAACTGCAAATTTAGACCCTAAAGGAAGAAATCGTTTTTACGAACTTATAAAAAAATATAATGAAAATAAATTAATGATATTTATAAGTCATAGAATCGATGAAGTTTCTCATATAGTCAACAGAAAAATTGAAATGGACTTAGGAAAGGTAGTTTATGATGAAAAAAATTAATTATATATTTTTCACAGTATTAGTTTTATTTGTTATTGGATGTGAATTTAAAATAGATACAACACCAAAAGAAGTTAAATGGGACAGAGAGGTATGTGAAAGATGTAAAATGATAATAAGCGATAGAAAATATGCTGTTCAAATAATTAATCCAAAAAATGGTGATAGATTTTATTTTGATGATATTGGATGCACAATACTTTGGTTTGAAGAACAAAATATTGACTGGAAAAATGATGCATATATATATGTAACTGATGCAAAAACTGGAAAATGGATAGATGCAAGAAATGCTTATTGGACATATGGAGCCATTACTCCCATGGCTTTTGGATTTAGTGCCAATAAAACTAAAATTTTAAATAAAGAGAATAATGATTTAAATTACGTAATTAAAAAAGTATTGGAAACAAGAGATGAATAATTTATATTTAGTTTTTAAAATGGATATTAAAGAATCATTTAGATCTAAATGGTTTTTATTATATACAATTATTTTTGGTGGAATAGTAGCTCTTTTTTTTATAAGTGGAGTAACTGAATCAAAAGTTCAAGGCTTTAGTGGTTTAAGTAGACTTCTTTTGATATTTATTGAGATTTGTATAGTAATAGTACCTATATTTATTTTAGTGAATACTGTAAGAACAATTGCTGCTGATAGAGATAGTAATATTTTAGAATATCTACTTTCTTTTCCAATATCTTTAAAAACATATTTTTTTGGTAAATTTTTTGGTAAATTATTTACAATCACAATTCCTATTTTCGCGGCATTATTCTTAGCTTTAATTTGGAGTACTTTTAAAGGTGTAGAAATTCCATGGAAAATATTTATATATTATATATTTCTATTGTTTTCTATAAATATTAGTTTTTTGGGACTTAGCTTTTTTATTTCATCTTTAGTTAAAACTCAAGAAATAGCTCTTGCTCTTGCTTTTTTTGTTTGGATACTTCTTTTGTCATTAATAGATATTTTATTGATTTCTATTTTAGTAAAAACTACTGCAAGTGCTGAATTAATTTATAGCATTGCTTTAATCAATCCTTTGCAAGTATTTAGAATAGGTGCAATTGCATTATTTGATCCACAATTATCTGTTATTGGACCAGCAAGTTACTTTATTATTGATGAATTTGGAGCAAAGTTTTTATTAATATATTGTGTTTTATATCCGATTTTATTAGGTGCATTATTTAGTTTCTTAGGATATAAAGTTTTTAAAAGAAAGGATTTAGTATGAAGTTTTATTTAGTTATGTTTATTTTTATAAACTCTTTATTTGGACAAAATATAGAGTCATTAGTTGGGAAAAAGTATGAAGATTTAATTTTAAAACAAGAAAATTGTCCAATTAAAAAAGTTCCTATTTCTAAATATAAAAAATGGTTAGGATATGTACAATTTAAGAATTCTGTTATTGTTGCAGTAAGTTCTGCAAAATATACTTTTACGTATGCAATGCAAAATAAGAAAAATAATATTCATAAAATATATATGACTGATTATAATACTGGAAAAATTATAGAAGCTAAAAAGGCATCATATGTTTTTGGAAGTAGAATTATGTCAATTGGAGGAGATGATATTATTCCTTTTGAAAAAAAAGAAGATGCAGAAACTTTTTTGAAAAAACAAGGTGGAAAAAAAATATTTAGTATTGAAAGAATGACAAAAAATTTTATTAATTATTTAGAATTAAAATAATTTTCATAATATTGGAGTTTATATGAAAAGATATTTAAAAAACTTTTTTATTGATTTTTCAGATGATATGATTGAGAAACTTAAGAATATTTCAAAATTAGTTATTTTTCCAAAAGATAAAATTTTATTTTATGAAGGAGACAATGCAAGAAATTTATATCTTTTAGTTGAGGGTGAAGTATCAGTTTATAAAACATATGAAAATGGTTCAGTACAACTTTTAAGGTATTTTAAACCTTTGTCTTTAGTTGCAGAACTTGCAAATATTCATAAAATACCTTATCCTGCTACAGGAAAGTGTGAGGAAGAATCAAGAATAATAATAATTGACTTTAATAGATTTCAAACACTTTTTAATAATAAAGATGAATTTGTTTTATCTCAAAGTATTTTAATGAATTCAATTGCAGGAAAATTATTTTATCATATGAATTTTAATAGTTTTAGGCCTACTAAAAAACTTTCAAATTTACAACAAGTAATATATTTGATTTTAGATGATATTGATATATTAAATAAAAAAAAACATTGGAAAGTTGCACAAACTTTAAATATTTCACCAGAAAGTTTATCAAGGGCTATAAAAAAATTAAAAGAAAATAATTTAATTGATATAGATGAAAATAATAATTTGTATATTATTAATAAAGATAAAATGAAAACATTTATAGAATAAAAATTAATAAATTTATAGTTTAAAATTAGTGTATAAAAGAAGAGAATTATTTCTCTTCTTTTTCTAAATAAATCGTTTGTGTAGGGAACGCAAATTTACAATGATTTTGTTCAAGAAGTTGTGAAATTTTTATAATTACATCTTGTTTTGTATCTAGCCAATCTTCCCAGTTTGGACTTCTACTAAAACAATATACCATTATATTTATTGAGCTACTATCATATTCATCAATATAAACTAAAAGATTGTTTTTTATTCCCATTAGATCTTCTTTTTTCAATAAATATGGTTTTTTATCGATATTTAGTCTTGATGTGGCAATTTGTGGGTGTTCTTGTAACATTTCCCTTATATCATATACTAGGTTTTCAATATCACTCATTTTACTATCATAAGTTATATTTAAAGTCATATTAATTCTTCTTCCAATTACTCTTTTAGACCAGTTTAAAATAGCTAAGTTTGCTAGTTCTGCATTTGGTATAGTAATCATAGCATTTGCAAATGTTCTAATTCTTGTCGTTCTCATTCTGATATCTACTACAGTTCCCTCAACACTTCCAGCTTGAATCCAATCCCCTTGAGAAAATGAGTTATCTGTAATAATATTTAAAGAACCAAAAAAGTTTGAAAGAGTATCTTTTGCAGCAAGTGCAACAGCAATACCACCAATACCAAGTGAAGCTATAACTGCTTTTATATCAAAACCTAGTTGTACAAGTAAAAATAAAGCAACAAAAATAAGAATAACAATTTTAAAAATTCTTAAAATAAAATCAACCATCTCTTTTCGCATATTAGGATATTGACTAAATATCTTATCAGATGATTCATTTATATAGTTTGTCAAAATTCTGTAAAACATAAAACTAAATAGGGCTAAATATGTAGTGTTAAACCATGGAATTAGTTTATTTATAAGTTGTGCATCTTCTATTAAAAGAAGTAGTGAAAACTGAATTGCAAATAAGTATACAATCATAGACATGGTAAATCTAAAACTCGCAGGAATAATATCTAAAATAGATATATCTAAATTTTTTATTTTTACTGATAGCTTTTTATTAAAAAGATTTGCTAAAACTGGTAGTAATTTTCTATTTATAAGCATAAATATGAATAGTATTGCCATAAGAATAACAATTTTACCTATTGAAATATGAAAATAGTAATCTAATGTTTCAGATAAATCTTTTAAATATGTATTTGAATCAATTTTTTTGATAACATATTTTAAACTTAAATCATCAAGTATAAAATTACTTGGTCTATATTCATTCATATTAGTTTTAAGATAATTATATACAAGGAGATGAGCTTTGATTTGATTTTTAAGTCTTAGAAAAGATTCTTTAAAAGCATTTGATACAGGATCATTTTGAAGTGATATTTCATTGTATGTATCTTGAAAAGGCTTAATATCGATTCTTTTTAATCTGCTTATTTGATTATTTAAAAATGAGATAAAGTATTTTTTATCTTTAAATGAATTTTTACCATCAATTATTGAGTTTATAGTATCTGCAAAGTTTTTTTGATTTTCTAAGATAGATACTTTTAACATATCTCTTGATACAGCAAGCGAGTTGTCATATTTTGAGTTTACATTTATTTTACTATTTAAAAATCTAATCTCTTTTTGGTATTGATTTTCATTGAAAGGATAAAAAATTTCATCATTTATATTTTTTGTAATTTTTTTTATTTCACTTTCAACTTTTTCAATTTGTTTAGCTGGTTGTTTGTTAAAATCCTTGCTTTGAACAATTTTTATAATAATTCCCAAATCATAATAATGCATTGATCTTTTATCTTTTGAAGAACTTAATGATTCCTCATCAAATTGTTGTGTATTATTATCTATAAGGCTATTTTGAGTATTTGTATTATTAACTTGAGTAGCTGCTTTAATAAGTGTAGTATTAGCAAAAAGATTGATACTTATAATAGTAAGTAAAATTATTTTGAATATTTTTGTTTTGATTGTGAGTCCTTTTTGGATATATTTGTTATTATACAAAATTAAAGTTTATTATAAAGTTTAGTTTACAAATAAAAAAAGCAGATTTTTCAATCTGCTTTTTATTTAGGAAGAACAATGAATGTATCATAGATAAAGTTTCGCGCCTCTTTATCTATATATGTTAAAATTATAACCTATGGTAATTAACTAAAAAAAAACAGATGGTTAATAAAAAGTTAACATGTAAAAATCATAAAAAAAAGGAAAGAAATGCAAATTATAATCTTTGTTTTAGTACTAATTATTCTTGGTGCTGTTGTATATCAAAAGCTAAGGAGAAGGTACGCTGCAAGTCAAATTTTATTAGGTACTGCAATTATAAGTGTTTTATTTATAGGTTCAATTTATATTTTTAATATGAATGAGGGTGGTATAAAAGCTGCTTTTAAATCAAAATATAAAGAAATTTACGGAAATGAGATTTCAAAATTGAGTGCAAGTATTATGCAAAGTAAAAAAGGTTTAGAGGCAAATGAATACTTTTATAGATTTGTTTATATTACGATAAAAGACAAAAAAGAGTATGTTTGTGAAGCAAGAAATGTTTTTGTTCAACTAATAGAAGATGAATATGTTTTTAAAGAGATAAAAGAAGAGTGTAGAGAAAAGTAAAAATATTATTTTTCTCTAAAAAATATTACTAAAATAACAAAAAATAATATTATTTCAATTTATTTGGATAATTAGTTAAGCAAAAGTGATATTAAAAGATAATTATAGTTAATTTAGTGTATAATTATTTATATGTTATGTAAGGGGACTATATGCTAAATAATATTTCTACTAGAAAAAAACTTATGTTTTTTCCAACTTTATTTATTATCAATATAATAATATCTGGAATAATCTTTTCTCATTTTAATGGAAAAGTAAATCATGATGTAAAAGTTCAAATTAGTACGGAAGAATTTATTCAAGATCTTTTAAAGGGTCGAATCTCAGTTTATCAATTTTTAAGAATTTCAAATGAACAAAGAGCACAAAAAGTAAGAGATGATTTTAATAACTTAGATGAAAACGTGAAAGATCTTCGATCAAAATTACTTGATCAAAATAATATTGATTTAACAAATGAGATTTTGAAGTTATCTTCTAAATATATTGAAGATTTCAATAATTTTTCAAAAGAGAAGATACAGTCTTATAAATCTGGTCTAACTAGTGAGAGTAAAGAAGCTACAAGATTAGTTTTAGCTATGAGAGAATCTGCTACTGTTTTAGAAAAAAAATTAGATGAAATAAATAAAAAAGCAATTGAATTAAAAGAAGAAGCAAGTAATACTTTGACAACTGTATTATTGGTTTTAGCAATAATATCATCAATTATCTTTATTCTATTTTCTATTGCTTTATCATCTTTGATAGTTAATACTTTAAACCATTTTAAAGATGGATTATTATCTTTCTTCTCATTTTTAAATAGAGAATCAAAAGATGTAAAACCTTTAGAGGCAAAAGGTCGTGATGAGTTTGCTCAAATGGCAAATCTTGTAAATGAAAATATTATTAAGATAAATGAAGGTCTTAAGAAAGATAATGAAGCAGTTGAAGATGCTTTAAAAATAGTAGAAAAAGCAAAACTTGGATATTTAGATGTACAATTAACAACACAAGCAAATAATCCTCAACTATTACAATTAAGTGAAGCTTTAAATTCAATGCTTAGAAATATCAAAAGAAATACTGATTCAATTTCAACAGTGTTAAAAGAGTTTAGTAATTATAAGTTTACAAGTAAAGTAGATAGTAGTGGTGTTGAAGGAGATATGAAAGAGTTTATAGAGAATGTAAACTTCTTAACAGATGAGATATCAGGATTGTTAAAAGATTCATTAATCATAGGATTAACACTAGATGAAGCATCAGATAAATTAATAACAAATGTAGATGTATTAAATACAAGTTCAAATGAAGCAGCAGCAAGTCTAGAAGAGACAGCAGCAGCATTAGAAGAGATAACAAGTACAATAGTAAATAACTCAGAGAATGTAGCAAAAATGAGTAAGTATGCACAAGAGTTAGGAAACTCAGCAAAAACAGGGCAAAGTTTAGCAAATAAAACAACAAAATCAATGGAAGAGATAAATGAACAAGTAAGTTCAATAAATGAAGCAATCACAGTAATAGATCAAATAGCATTCCAAACAAATATACTTTCACTTAATGCAGCAGTAGAAGCAGCAACAGCAGGAGAAGCAGGGAAAGGCTTTGCAGTAGTAGCAGCAGAAGTGAGAAACTTAGCAAATAGAAGTGCAGAGGCAGCTAAATCAATAAAAGAGATAGTAGAGAATGCAACAAGTAAAGCAAATGAAGGGAAAGGTATCAGTAGTGAGATGATAAAAGGCTATGATGTCTTACTAGAGAATATTGAGAATTCAACACAAATGATAAGTGAGATAGCAGCAGCAAGTAAAGAGCAAGAATCAGGGATTACACAAATCAATGATGCTGTAACACAATTAGATCAACAAACACAAAAGAATGCATCAATAGCAACACAAACACATGATATTGCAATACAAACAGATACAATAGCAAAAGAGATAGTAAGTGATGCTGGAGCAAAAGAGTTTTTAGGAAAAGAACAAGCAAAAGTAAAAAAGATAGATGTTCCACATGAAGAAGAGCCAAAAGCTAAATATGATAAAAAAGAGGAGTATGAAGATAAACCAATAGAAAATAAAAAATCATACTCTTATGAAAAAAAACCTAAACAAGCTCAAACTTTTACTTCAAATAGCAATGACAAAGATGATGAGTGGGAGAGCTTTTAAGCTCTTTTACTCAAAATTACTATATAAAATATAAATAAAATCATTTTTTAAACTATTCTTTTATATAAAATGTTATTATATTATTAGTTTAACATTTTGTAATAGGAGAATATATGTTTGTTACAAAACATGAAGTAATTGAAAACATAGAACAAGTTAAAAAAGAGTTGCAACAAATGAAATATAAAAAAACATTAAAATATTCAAAGCCATTGCTTGATATGTTGAATAAGTTTCATATTGCTTTACAAAATGACTCAAAAGACACTGCTGAAATAATTGAAAAATATAATATTTGGTATAAAGAGTTAGAACTGAATAAACAGCTAGATAGATTAAATATCTATGAAAAAATGCAAGAGTTCAAATAAACCTTAAAAAATATAAATAATTTACATTAAATTTACCATACTACTATAAAATTGTCTTACATGAAAAGTACAACTAAGGAGTAAGTCATGGTAAATAATATAAAAGAGATTTTTTCTATCTTCACTGCTAAAGCAGTAGTGAAAAATACTTTTGCATCTTGCATTAATATAACATCAACTTTAAAAAATGAATCAAAATATTCAAGTATTGACAGCCAAAAAAAATATTTACTATATATTCACGTACCCTTTTGTGATAATTTATGTCCTTTTTGTACTTTTCATAAGTTTAAACATAACTTTGAAGACTCTAATAGATACTTTAAAATTTTAAGAGAAGAGCTAAAAGTTTTAAAAAGAAAAAATGTAAAAGTTGATTCAGTGTATGTAGGTGGAGGAACACCTCTTATAAATGAAAAACAATTAAGAATAACTATAAAACTTGTAAAAAAATTATTTGATGTAGAGGATATATCATGTGAGACTGATCCAAATCATATAGATGTAAACACAGTATATAAATTAAAAGGTCTAATAAAAAGATTATCTATTGGAGTTCAAAGTTTTGATGATGAGATATTAAAACAATTAAGTAGATATAAAAGATTTGGAAGTAGTTCTGAAATTAAAGAGAAAATATCTAAAATTGCTGGGATTTTACCTATAACAAATATTGATTTGATATTTAATATTCCAAGTCAAACCCAAGATATTTTAAGAGATGATTTACAAAGTGCAAAAGATTTAGGTATAGAGCAAATAACAACATATCCTTTAATGAGTTCAGATTTAAATTCAGGTTTTTTAAAAAGTAAAAAAATAAATACAAATGAACAAAAATTTTACAATATAATAAAAGAAGAACTAAAAGATTATACTAAAAATAATATGTGGTCATTTTCTAAAAATCTAGTAGATTTAAGTGATGAATATGTATCAACACATGATGAATATATTGGTGTGGGAAGTGGAGCATTTAGTTATCTTGATGGAAAACTTTTTATAAATGCCTTTGATTTAAAAGAGTATGAAGAAAATATTATTACAAGAAAAGATGCTCTTATGGCAAAAAGTGAATTTGAAAATATAAATAAAATTGAGTATGCAATGCTAAGCACACTTTTTGGTGGAAAATTAAATATAAAAGAGTTTAATAAACTTTATAATGTAGATTTGGAAAAACTACTTAGAAAAGAGTTATATTTAGTAAAAAAATTAGATGTAATAAGAATAGAAGAGGGCATAATATATCCAACACAGTTTGGTGAGTATTTACTTGTGATAATGATGGCAAGTTTTTATAGTGGCATGGATAAAGTAAGATCTATGTTTAGAAGATAAAGTAAATGCTAAAAATTCCATGTCAATCTGATAAAATAATATCAAGATTGACAATGGAATGAAATATTATAAAGTTCTTTCTAGTTCTTTGATATTTTTTACTCTTATTTCTTTAGAAGGATGTGAATCTCCTAAAATATCATCAATTTTTGTAGTTTTTACAGATAGTTTATTGATATTTTGAATTAATTCATTTGCATATTTTCTTTTGTTATTTTTATTTATTTTTACCATTGTTTTTAATCCGCATGCATCTGCTTCAAGTTCTTGTTCATTTGAATAGTAATTAAAGAAGCCTCTTACTAAAAGCATGGCATTTGATAAATCTGCATTTTGTACATAATCTTCGTCATTTATATTTTTTATAAACTTTACTATATCTTCAATTGATGAATATGATTTAATTAATTTATATTGTAACTCTTTTGCTGCATGTCTTTTAGATATATGTGATAACTCATGAGCTAAAATTGTTTTATAATTATTGCTTTCAATTAAATTTTGACTAATAATTAGATGACCAAAAGGCAAGGCTTCAGCAACATTTTTTTCAGTTGTAATTGCTACTTTTAAATCAAAAGGAAAATTCATGTCTTTATTGCTTTTTTTATATTGATTTAAAAAAGAATTTACTTTTTTAAATAATCTTTTGTATCTAATATTTCTATTTGTTTCTTCAATAATTTCTGCACTTTTTCTTCTTTCATTAAAAGCCAATTGACCATAGAACTTTTCAACTTCTATTGGAATCCAAAATGAATTTTTTGCTAGATCTTTTGTAAGTTCTTTTATATTTTGTTGAAGTTCATCTTTTGAAAAATCAGAGTCTTTACTTAAATAAGAAGAAATTGTACTACTATTTGAAATTGTATGTGAAGTAGCTATAGATATAGCTGATTTATAATTTACTTCATACGATTCAAACATTATTTTACATTGTTTATCTACATTAGTTGTTTGCCCAGGTTCTGCCAATGCTTTAATGCTTTTTTGTGCTACGTCTGTCACAGCAGATGTAATATCTGCAAAATCAAAAGCAAATAATGAATTTGCTAATAAAATAGTAAAGCCAAGTTTTTTAATCATTTTGTATTCCTTTTAATAAATTATTTCTATCGTAAAGTAAACCATATTGGTCATATATTATACTTTTTATATAAAGTTTTGAATTTGAGTTATTCATTTTTGATGTTAGTTTTTTAATCTCTTGAAATATTATATTTTGCTCTTTTTTACTTAATGTACTAAAGTCAAATGATTCATTATTTATCAATATTGTATATTTATTGTTATATTTAAAAAGTGAATGTTTTAATATTAGAGATTTTGATTTTAATTTTTTAGAATATATTCTTTTTCCATTTTCTAGTATTTTAATTGTAGAGTTTATATTGTCATTAAAATCTATTTTTATGTTTTGATGTGGTTTAAGAATAAAACCTTTTGGAATAGTATTGTTTGTTTCTTTTGAATTTGAAAATCTTTTAATTCCAAAACTTACCTGTTTTGATGTGTTAAAAGATAAAAGACGTGAAAACTCTATTGGTTCATCTTTTATCTTTTTTGTATCAAAGATATCATTTTTAAAAAGTTTTTTGCAGTCTAAGTTTGTGTCAATAAAATAGCAAATATTTATTTTTGTTAAAGCTTTTATCTTTTTACACTCTTTTATTTCAAATGCTGATATCTCTTCACCATCACAAATAACTTTGTTATTTGAATTACCCAAAAGCATTACTGTTGCATTTATATTCAAACTAATAAGTAACAATGCTAATATATATTTCATTTAAATCCTTTTATAAAATTTCATTTAAAAAAATGAATATAATCCTAAAATAATAAAACAACTTCTAAGAAAATAAGCAAACCAAGCTGTTTTAAAACTATCATTAAAATCTTTTTTCTCAGAATTTATTACTAAATCTATAAACATACCAAGAATAATTGGTACAGGATTAATCCATACAAAAAATTTATGGAAAAAAATACTTGAAATAGATAAAGAGATAATTATAAATAAAAAGAGTATGATAATTAATGATAGGTTATAAATAGTATTCATATTTTGAGTTTTTGCAATAGATTTTTTTCTTAAAATAAAAGATATAAAAAAACCAAATAATAAACCATTTAGTATATCAATTATACTTGTATTTAAAAGGTTTGCATATTCAATAGGATGAGTTATTGAGTAATAAATGGCATTTAAAATCTCTACACCAAATCTTTCACTATATGGTGTTTTATATATATCTGTAAACCCATATCCTCCACCTAAGAATACTGTTTTATTAGATAAGTCATATCTTTTTATTTCAGACATACTATTTAAGTAAATAGTGCTATGTGTTATTTTAGAATAGTTTACAGGTATCTCTTTTTGATTTGTAAAAAGCTTTTTATTATTAGTTAAAACTTCACTAATTGATTTTGTTTTTAAAGATTTACATATACTACTATTTTGTGTATATGCAACACGTGAAATATGGTTTTGAAAATTATTGTATTTTAAAACAAGTCCTATTTCAGAAGTAATAAAAGGAATTGCTAGTTTGATATTGCTTTTACAAATATCTTTAATCCATTTTTCTTGATTTTTTAGATTTAAGTTTGAAAAAAATGCAAAAGGTAAAACTATATTAATATCTTTTGAAATTTCTTTTAAATATTCATATAATTTAATTTCATTTTTTGTTTGTTGTAAACTATTTGGAGAAATACTAAAGTCAATAATAATTGTTTTAGGTTTTTGTTTTGTAATATTTTTTATTAAATTGTATAGTTTTTCTTTATTTAAAGGGGAAGTTGAATTAAACTCTTTTTCATAAAACTCATTTGTAATTAATAATGCAAGAGAATCAGAATTATTGTTATAAACTTTATTTTTAGTCTCTTTATCAATTGAATTATAAATGTTTCTTAGTGTCGCAGAGTGAATTATCTCTAATAAATTTAATTTATTGTCTAATAAAAATACGATACCACTTACAAAAAGAAATGAGAAAATAGAATTTTTAACTATTTTAAAATAATTCATTTAAATTGTAGCCTTATTTTTAATTAAACTAAATAATAGCAAAACAATTATAAAAAAATTATTTTAATCAAAAAAAAATTTAATAATTTTTAAAATAACACTATATAGTTATTTTAGATGATTAAAAAGTAAATTTTGAAATTATTTAATAAGGTTGTTGAAGCTTGAATAATTTTAAAAAGCATAATTATTAATATTGGGGCAGATGAAGAGTAAGGAAATATTGATGATTTTAAAAAACAAAAATTAAATTATTATAAATTGATACAAACCACACCCACCAATCACTATTGTTGTTTCTAAATATTTTTGTACCTCAATATGTACCAATGATAATTGTTGTATACTTTTTTTTTATCATCTTGTAAAAATTGATTTTTCATTGCACGTTCAATATCAATTGGGTGAGTTCCTTCTGATTCAATTTTATTTGAGTAGTAAGAGTTTATAGTCCGTAAGTTTTCTTTTATTGCATTAATTATATGAATATTTAAATTTCCTGTTAACTTAGCACTTTCAATTATAATTTGTTCTGCTTTATTAAGTATCTCTTGTTTTAAAGGAAAATGTTCTGATTGTGGTATAGTTGAAGTTGTGTACATTCGTAACTTTTTCATATAAAAAATCGTATATTATTCATGTTATTTTTAATTAGTATTTTAAACCTTTTACTAGGGTTAATTTACCATAAAAAAGCTCTATTCTAAATATTTTTATTAAAATATAATATAAATTTTTTAACTTCTTTTTTAAATAAAATAAAATAGTAATTATTTCTAAAATTTAACTAGTTTAATTTTATCCAGGCAATCAGCCTACCATTGCATTAATTCTTTTTTCTCATGTGTTATTGTTGAGAATATAATTTTAAATTCATGAGTTATGTTTATTTTGATATCCAAGTTTCTTTTTTAATATTTCAATTGCTAGTTTTGATAAAGACAAAATAAAATCTTTTTTAGTTTTCATTTTTTTACCTGATATATCTATAACTTTTTTTCAAAATTCATTTCCAATATATGGGTAAACTCCAAAGTTCATAACTTTTCTTTAGGTTTAGCAGTTTTAATATCTTTATTTGTTAGGGATTTTATAATTTTTGACATTTATACGGTATTTATTTTTGAACTTTTGCAATTACCGTAATAAACTTTAGAAAGCATAACTATTAATATTGGTGGAGATGTCCGGGATCGAACCGGAGTCTTAAAACATTTACTCTTGACGTCTACATGCTTAGTGAGGTTGAAAAATTTCACTTTCTAGCAGCTCAACCTGCAAGGCAACTAAAAAGCTAAGATTTTAAAGTGTCCTTTTAAAGTCAAATCAATCCTTTAAAAGTAATCTATCTAGGGTGAACCCGCGATAACCTACTTAGATAGAATCAGTAGTGCGAGTCTCCAAAGACTCAACCCGAAGGGAGTCTATAAGTTGTTAAACTTACGCAGCTTTTGCGTAAGCTGGAGCGTAATTTGTATTGTTTGCGTCTAAAAAAAATGAGCCGCGTAACGGCATGCTCAGGCCGACATGCAATCAAGCCTCAATGCTCTAATCGAAGCCATATCATCCCCATATTTAAGTAGTGAATTTTATCGTAATAAGCTTAAACTTAATATAAATATGAAAATCTTTATTTATCATTAGTTGATTCTGCTACTTTCAATTATAATTTACTAAAAAAAGTCTATAATTGCGGATATTTTAATTGGAGATTTTAAATGGATAAAAAAGGTATTTTAATCATTGGTGCTGGTGGAGTAAGTAGAGTTGCCACGGTAAAGTGTGCTATGAATATTGATACATTTGAAAAGATAACTTTAGCTTCAAGAACAGTTTCAAAATGTGAAGATATCGCTAAAGATATTAAACAAAGAGTTGGAGTTGATATTGATACTGCATCTATTGATGCTGATAATGTTCCTGAGCTAATAAAACTTATTGAAAAAGTAAATCCTAAGATTGTATTAAATGTAGCCTTACCTTATCAAGACTTAACTATTATGGATGCTTGTACAAAAGCAGGTGTTGATTATGTTGATACTGCGAATTATGAACATCCAGATGAGGCCAAATTTGAGTATAAAGAGCAATGGGGAAGAGATGAACAGTTTAAAAAAGCTGATGTTATGGCTTTATTAGGAAGTGGTTTTGATCCAGGTGTTACAGGTGTATTTTGTGCATATGCTCAACAAAATCTTTTTGATGAGATTCATTATATAGATATTATGGATTGTAATGCAGGTGATCATGGATATGCTTTTGCTACAAATTTTAATCCTGAGATAAATCTAAGAGAAGTATCTGCAAATGGAAGATATTGGGAAGATGGTAAATGGATTGAAACAAAACCTTTAGAAATAAGAGTTGACCATGATTATCCAGAAGTTGGAATTAAGCCCTCATATCTTTTATATCATGAAGAGTTAGAGTCTTTATCTAAAAATATTAAAGGTTTAAAAAGAATTAGATTTTTTATGACATTTGGAGATTCATATATAGCTCATATGAATTGTTTAAAAAATGTAGGTATGTTAGGAATTGAACCAGTTATGCATAAAGGTGTAGAGATTACTCCAATTGAATTTTTAACTACACTATTACCAGACCCTGCAAGTTTAGGTCCTAGAACAGTTGGTAAAACAAATATTGGATGTATTATTGAAGGTCTTAAAGATGGAGTAAAAAAGAGAGTTTATATTTATAATATATGCGACCATCAAGAGTGTTATAAAGAAACAGGAGCACAAGCTGTAAGTTATACTACTGGAGTACCTGCTATGATTGGAACAAAAATGTTATACAAAGGTATATGGAAATCAAAAGGCGTATTTAATATTGAAGAGTTTGAAGCAAAACCTTTTATGGATGAATTGATGACTCAAGGTCTTCCTTGGAAAATATTAGAATTACCTGTAGATTAGTTTTTATTTAAGTATTTATAAGTCTTAATTAAGTCATAATAAACAAAACATAAAGGAGTCTATTATGCAAAAATATATCTGTACAGTTTGTGATTATGTTTATGATCCAGAACTTGGGGATCCAGATGGTGGGATTGAGCCTGGAACATCTTTTGAAGATATTCCAGATGATTGGCAATGTCCTGACTGTGGAGTAACAAAAGAGGACTTTGAAGCAATTGAAAATGATGAAAACAGTTAATAACATAAATGAATTACCAAGTCCAAGTTTTGTTTGTGAAGAAGCTTTATTAGAAAAAAACTTAAAGCTTCTTTCTCATGTACAAAAAGAAGCTGATGTTACTATTCTTTTGGCTTTAAAAGGATTTGCTTTACAATCTACTTTTGAACTATGTGGAAAGTATTTGCAAGGTTGTTGTGCATCAGGACTTCATGAAGCTATATTGGCATCAAAAGAGTTTAAAAAAGAAGTGCATACATATTCTCCTGCTTATAAAGAAGAAGAAATTGAGCAGATTGTATCTTTATCAAATCATATAGTATTTAACTCTTTTAACCAATTAAAACAGTTTAAAGAAAAAGCTTTGGGTAAAGCTTCTATTGGTCTTAGGGTAAATCCAGAATATTCATCTGTTGAAGTTGATTTATATAATCCTTGTGGTGCTTATTCAAGATTAGGAATTACAAAGAAGAACTTTTTAGAAGATAAATTAGATGGTGTAGATGGATTACACTTTCATGCTTTGTGTGAACAAAATGTAGATGCTTTACAAGGAGCTTTGAAGAATTTTGAAGAAAAATTTGGCAAGTATTTATCTTCTATGAAGTGGGTGAATTTTGGTGGAGGACATCATATTACAAGAGAAGATTATGATGTTAAAGGACTTATTGATTTACTTAAAGATTTTAAGCAAAGATACCCTCATTTGAAAGTTTATTTAGAGCCAGGAGAAGCAGTAGGTTGGCAAACAGGGTACCTAGTGGCAACTGTTTTAGATATCGTAGAAAATGGAATGAAAATTGCTATTTTGGATACCTCTGCTGAAGCACATATGCCAGATACTTTAGCTATGCCATATAGACCTGATATAAGAAATAGTGGTTTAGCAAATGAAAAAAAATATAGATATAGATTAGGTGGGAATACTTGTTTAGCTGGTGATATTATAGGAGATTACTCTTTTGATAAGCCTCTAAAAATGGGGGATAAAATAGTTTTAGAAGATATGATACATTATACTATGGTTAAAACAACGACATTCAATGGAATTAAGTTACCATCAATTGTTATAAAAAAAGACAATAGTTGTTACCAAATTGTAAAAAATTTTGGATATAATAATTATGAGGCAAGATTATAACTAGAGGATATATTGTATGGGAAGAGATAGAAGTATTATAAATGAAGAGTTCAAAGACCAAGAAGAAATAGATACAAATAAAGATGAGAAGCATAAACCAAATAACTTTTCAAGAGAAAGAAAAGATATGAAAAAGAAAGGGAAAAAAGTTCAAATTTGGGTTAAAAAAGAGACTTTAGAGTATGAAAAAGAGTTAACAACCTTACAGATTGAACTTTTGAAATTTCAAAACTATGTAAAAGAAAAAGGTCTAAAAGTTCTTATGGTTTTTGAAGGAAGAGATGCAGCTGGAAAAGGTGGTACTATTAAAAGAATCACTGAACATTTAAACCCAAGAGGTGCAAGAGTTATTGCTTTAGAAAAACCAAGTGATATTGAAACTACTCAATGGTATTTTCAAAGATATACAAAGCATCTTCCAAGTGCTGGAGAAATAGTTTTATTTGATAGAAGTTGGTATAACAGAGCAGGAGTTGAACCTGTAATGGGATTTTGTACTACAGCAGAACATCATGAGTTTTTAAAAGAAGTTCCAGAGTTTGAACAAATGCTTGTAAAATCTGGGATTACTCTTTTGAAATTTTATTTTTCAGTTTCAAAAAAAGAACAAGCAAGAAGATTTAAAAAAAGAGAATTTGATCTTTTAAAACAGTATAAATTATCTCCTGTAGATAAAGAGTCACAAAACTTATGGGATAAATACACTGTTGCTAAATTTTCAATGCTTATGGCTTCAAATACGGATATGTCACCATGGACAATAATAAGAAGTGATAATAAGAAAAAAGCGAGAATCAATTGTATTAAACATATTTTAACGCAAGTAAAATATCCTAAGAAGATTGATTCAAAAAAAATAAAAGTAGATCCAACTATAGTAATTGATGGAACTAGAGAAATAGAATTAATGGAAAAAGAAAATAAATTTGCAAAGGCTGAATAAAGATGAACTTAAGTGATTTTGAGAAAACAAACTATAGTGGATTGTATGTATCAAAAGTTGCCCATCCGACTTTTGGAAAAAAGTATATTGCAAGATTCCAACATGAAAGAAAAAGATATGTTAAGGTTTTAGGATATACAAAAAAAGATAATCTTACAAAAAAAAGCGCTTTAAACTTGATGCAAAAGTTTAAAGATTCAATAGTTATACAAGAGAAAAAAGAAAAAATTGAAGTAAAACCAAATAATGATAATATTTGTGATAATGAAAAATTAGAAAAATTACAAGAAGAAAATAAATTTTTAAAATCATTATTAGGTGACTTTGAAACTTTAGATTCAGAAGTTATAAAAGATGGTGTTCAAAAACTATATGATGCAGAAGAGTTAAAACAGTATCAAATAGAGCTTATTAAGCTTCAAAATTATCTTGAAAATGAAAATAAAAGAATGATTATTTTATTTGAGGGTAGAGATGCATCTGGAAAAGGTGGTGCTATTAGACGAATTACAAGATATATGAATAACAAACATTATAGAGTTGTAGCTCTTGGTAAACCAACTGAAACACAAAAAAACCAATGGTTTTTGCAAAGATATATTGAACATTTTCCAACAGGTGGAGAAATAGTTTTATTTGATAGAAGTTGGTACAATAGAGCTATGGTTGAGCCAATCTTTGGATTTTGTACTGAAGAAGAGTATGAGATTTTTATGGAAGATGTTGTTAATTTTGAACAAGATTTAGTAAGACAAGGTATGGTTTTAATTAAACTTTATTTTTCTGTGTCAAAAGATGAGCAAAAAAGAAGATTTGATAGAAGAATAAATGATCCTTTAAGACAATGGAAATTTTCAGAAGTTGATATGCAAGCACAAGATTTATGGACTGAATTTTCTGACAAAAAATATGAGATGTTAAGAAGAACAAATTCAAGAAGTGCACCTTGGCATATTGTAAGAAGTGATGATAAACACAAAGCAAGATTGGAAGCTGTGAAAATTATTTTAAATTCTATTGATTATGATGGAAGAAACTATGCATTAGATTTTCAACCAAATGAGAAAATAAATATCTCTGTTCAAAAAGAGCTAATGCAAATGAGAAAATCTCAAAACTATTAAGAAAAAAGCTTTTGCTTTTTTCTTTGGAAATATATTGAAAAAAAAATACTTAATACTTCTATTTACTATTTTGCTACTATTATTAGCAATCTTATATATATCTAAACAAAATAAAAATAGTTTAATATATAGTTTTTATCACTGGGAAAATAGTTATAATATAAAAGAAAATAAAGAAAAGCTTTATATAAAAGTTCTAGATATTGATTATTCTAATAAGTTAGAAATTATAAAAACAAGATTTAATGTAAAACCTCCAAAAAACTTTATTCCCGTAATTTATATAACTAATAAAACAATGAAAACTGTAAAAGCAAATAAATTAGTTCTAAAGGTTTTAAAAGCTTTAGATAGTTATACATTTACTTATGATGAATTGCAAATAGATTGTGATTGGTCACTAAATTCAAAGGCTAACTATTTTAAATTTTTAAAGCTTTTAAAAACAAATCTTAATAAAAAACTTAGTGCAACTATAAGGTTACATCAAATTAAGTATTATAAAAAAACTGGAGTGCCTAGTGTGGATTATGGGTTATTGATGTATTATAATATGTCTTATATTGGAGATTACAATACAAAAAACTCAATTTTAGATAATACTATTGCAAAAAAATATCAATATAATTTTGATAAATATCCTTTAAAACTAAAACTTGCACTTCCTTTGTATTCTCAAGCAGTACAATTTAGATATAAAAAGCCACTTGATATTTTTGAGGGTACAGTTCAAACTGATTTTGATGAAAAATTTGAAAAGCTTAAAAATGGGTATTTTAAAGTTTTACAAAGTCACTATTTTAAAGGCAGATATGTTTATGAAGGTGATATTTTTAGGTTTGAAGATTCAAAAAAACAGGATTTAAAAATTGCATTAGAAGATTTTTTTAAAATTAGTAATAATAGATTTGATGAGGTAGTTTTTTATACAATAAAATATAAAAATAAGTATGATTTACAAAAGTTACTAAAAGGTATATAGATGATTATTCGAACGTTTTTTATGATAATACTTTTCAAAGTATTTTTATTTTCGTGTGGTGGATTTTGGTATGATGATGGAAGGTTTTTATTTTTAGAAAAAAGAGATTATCCTTTTGCAAAATATGAAGAAAACTTGGAGTTCGCTTCAACTTATAATACAATAATATATGATTATAGAAAAAGAGCAAAAGAAGCAAATTTAAACTTATGGCAAGAGCAATTACATAATAAACTCTCAAAAGAACAAATTGAAAAAATTATTTATAAGAATAAGCAAGTTGATTTGATAAAAAATGAAGATATATTAAGATATTTGGCTTTTGTAAAAAAGCAAGAGATTCATGTATCATCATCATTTTATAACTACTATTCAAAAAAAGAGAAAGAAAATGCTATAAAACCAGAGTTTTTAATAGAAGAAGCTTTGGAAAGTTTAGAAAAAGTACAATCTAATTATTTAAAGAAAAGATATTTTTTTCTGGCTTTGAGGTTGGCGCATTATAAAAACTTAAAACCTTTGGATATTTATAATACATATAGCTATCTTTTAAAAGATAAAAATAAAACTATTGTTGATGATTGGATTCTTGGAATTTATGCAGGAGCACTTATTAAAAAAGGTGAAATTGTAAAAGGAACTTATGAGTTTTCAAAATTATTCTCAAAAGATAGAATCAACTGGCATTTAGCCTTTTATAATTTTAAGCATATTAAAACTCAAAAACAGTGGGATAAGTTAGTTAATCTTAGTAAAAATAAAGATGAAATAGCAAAACTATATGCAATAAGAGGTTTAAGTAAAAATGCAAATATTATCCATGAACTTAAGAATATTGCAAAACTTGATATAAATAGCAAATATTATGAGTTGCTTTTATATAAAGCATTATTAAAATCACAAACTTTTTTTGATATTGAAAATGATCTTTATGGGAAAAATGAAAAGATTGATTATACGAACTTTATAGACTATTTAAAAACTGTAAAAAAAGATGATATGTATTTAGTAAATTTAACACTTGGTTTTTTCTCATATTATCAAAATAATATAAAACAAGCAAAACAGTATTTGAGTATTTTAAAAGAAAAATATAGTTCTTCTCATGAAGTCCAAAATCTAGATTATATACTTTTTTTAAATGATATTAAAAAAGTAAATAGTGATGTTGAGAAAAAAATATATGAAAAATTAAATCTTTTATTAGACAATAGTTGTACTTTTAAATCTGTTGAGAAATATACTTTTTATAAGTTAAAAACACTATATAAAAATAGTAATTTAAAGTTAAAATCTTATCTTATGTCACAAATGGATTATTTTGATGAAAGAAGTTTAGATTTAAATAGAGTAAATAGAATTGATGAATTAATTAATAATAAAACAAATAATAGTTTTGAAAACTATATTGTTTCAAAACTTAAAAATAAAAATATTCAAAAAACACTTGAAAATGCAAAAGTTTATGGATTGATAAACAACTTTAAATTTAAAGAAGCATTAGATACAAATAGTGAAATTTTAAATGATAAAGTAACTTTTAGTATTTTTGAAAACTCAATAAAAGGGAATAATAGAAAAGGTGAAAAGTACCAAGAAACTATTAAAGAGATTTTAGAACACTTACTTAGCCTTGAAAAAATACTTAAAAGTAATCCAAATGATGCTTTGACAAACTATAAGTACGCAACTGCTATTTATAATCTAAGTTATTTTGGAAACTCAGCGAAATTAACAACAATTTATAAAAGTAGCTATAGTTTTAAAAGTTTAAAATTAGAAAAAGAAAGAATACAAACATCAATAAATCATTATAAAAAAGCATTGCAAACTTCAAAGGATAGTGAGTTAAAAGCAAAGATTTTATACTCACTTGCAAAAAATGAGTTAGCTTTATATGATTTAAAAAATTCTAAAAAAGAGAGTTATTACAAAAATTATGATTCTTACTCATTTGATAGGTTGTATTATTTTAGTGTAAATGACTATAAAAAATATATAGTCCAAGGTTATGGAGAGTTTTTTAAAAAGCTTGAAAAAGAGTACTCTAATACTAATTATTATAAAGATTTAATTCAAGAGTGTGGTAACTTAAGATATTTTCAAAAAGTTATGCAAAGAGTAAGTGTGAATGATAGCTTTAAAAGTATAAATACAAATGAAAGAAAAGTTTTGAAATATCTAGAAAAAGATATACAAGCAAAATCAAGAAAAGCTTTAAAAGATTATGATTTAATTTATTTTTTTAAATTGACAAATAATATACCAATTAATAGTAAAACGGTTACTTTATATAATAATATTGCTTACTATTTACAAGAAAAAAGAAAAAGTGATGAAGCAATATATTTATTAAATAAGGTTTTAGAAATATATCCTAAAAGAGTAGTGGCATATTATAATTTAGGTGATGCATACTGGGATAGTTATGATAGATCTAATGCAAAAAAAGCCTATAAAAAGTATGTTGAACTTATGAAAGAAGCAAATAAACAAAACAAAATTCCACAAGTTGTAATACAAAGACTAAAAGGCTAGATTTATTCTACCATTTAGTCTTTTCATTTGATTCTTCATCTTTTTTTAGAAATACTTCAATCTCTTTTTTTTCTAATTGCCTTAGCCATTTTTTTTCTTCTCTATTTGAAATCTCTTTTTCACTTATTTTTGATATTTGAGATTTTTTTTCTTTACTGTTTATGTTGTTGTTTTCATGTTTTTGCTCATTTTTAACTTCTTTGTTTTCTTTAACTTCTTTGTTTTTTTCAGTTTCTTTATTTTTGGAATTTTTTAAAGAATTATTCTTTTCGTCTTTTTTATTTTTAGTATTTTGATTTTGATTAGAATTTTGTTTATCATTTTCTTGCTTATTCTGTTTTTTGTTTTCTTGCTTATTATCTTCATTATTTTTACTGTTTTTATTTTTATTGTTTTTATTCTTTTGCTTATTATTTTTTTTATTACTCTTTTTAGGGTCTTGTTTTTTTTGTTTTTTCAAAGCATCTTTTACAATATCTAGATTTTGTCTAGTTTGCTTATCTTCTTTGAATTTTAATGCCTTTTCATAACTTCTTATTGCTTCTTCTAGCTGATTTAGCTTGGCATAACTATTTCCCATATTATAAAGTTTTTTAAACTCTAAGCTTTCATCTGAACTTATAACCTTTTTATAGTTTTCTAATGCTTGTTTAAACTTTTTTTGTTTATAAAGTGAGTTTGCAAGATTGTAGTAAGCTTGGGGAGTTTTTGCAACTTTTTTAAACTCTTTAGCTGCTTTTTCATAATCTTTTTTTTCATAAGCTTCTTGTGCTTTGTCAATTGTTTTAAAGTCAGTAATAGAAGCTTTTAAATCATATTGTATAAATAAAATTAAAATAAAAGGTAAGAATCTACTTTTTGGCAAAGAAGAGAATGCTATTAGCAAAATTAACAGTGCTAGGGCTAAAGGATAATAAAATAGTTCAGTATAAACTTTGAATTTTTCTGATGCAGTATTTTGTTTTTTTGAGTTGTTTTCAACTATTTTCATGATGTTTTTTACATCATAATCATCAATTGTATAGTTTATATATGCTCCATTTGTATTTAAACTAAGATTTTTAATATTTTCATTTAATGCTACAGTTACAATATTTCCATTCTCATCATTTAAAAGTTTTCCATTTTCTAATCGTATTGGCGTTCTTTCTTTGCTTGCTGTTGTTATAATATAAATATTTATATTATAATCCTTTGCAAGTTTTATCTCTTTTTCAAAACTATTTTTATCTGTTCCATCAGTTAAAATTATAAGATTTTTTGTTTGCATATTTTTTAGAAGCTTTGATGCACTTTTTATAGCCACTTGCAAACTTGAACCACTATCAAAAGTATATTTTTCATCTATTCTTGAAACTATTTGTTTAAGTGAAGTTATATCTTTTGTCAATGGAGATAAAATATAAGATGAATTTGAAAAAAGAATAACTGATGCAATTTTATCTTTAGATAAATCCAATAACTTCAAAAGTTTATTTTTTGCAAAAGTTAATCTATTTGGCTTAATATCATCTGCTAGCATTGATTTTGATGTATCTAAAGCAATTGTATATGAGATTAATTCTTGTTTTATTTCTTGTTCTTTTGGTTCTATTACAGGTCTTCCCAATGCAATAAGCATCAGTATTACTGCAATAAAAAATAGAATATTTCTTGTGTTTTGATTCATAAATTTATTGTTAACTGTAAGTTTATTTAATGCCTCTTGTGTAAAGACTTTTTGTATTGATTTTTTGTTAGTTGTGATAAAAAAAGCCAATAATATTGTTGGTATTAACATGAAAAATAGTACGTTTGGATATAAAAATTGCAACTTGTTACTCCTTATGTAAAAACCAATTTTATTAAAGCTTTAGTAATAGTTAGATAAAATCGCATAAAATTATATTTTCGGAGTAGATTTAATGGAATTTAACGCACAAAAAGTTGATGAAGCTAATGCAGTAATTACTGCAACGGTATCAAAAGACTTAATTGAAAAAAACTTAGACAAGGTAGCTAAGCAAGCTGCTAAAACACTTGATATTCAAGGTTTTAGAAAAGGTAAGGTTCCTGTTGCTATTGTTAAGCAAAGATATGCTGATAAGTTAGAGCAAGATGCAGAGAGTGATGTATTAAGAGATATTTTAGCAAAATCTTTAGAAGATTTAAATATTACAAATGATGACTTAGTTGGTGAGCCAGCAGTTACAAAATTTGATAAAAAAGATAATGGTGATATTGATGTAGAAATTAAAGTTGCTTGCAAACCAGAAGTTGACTTAGGTGAATATAAAGCATTAATTCCTGAGGTTGAAGATAAAGAAATTGATGAAAAAGAGATTGCTGAAAGATTAGATGAAATGGCTAAATCTTCTGCACCATTAGAAAAAATCAAAAGAAAAAGAATGGTAAGAGATGGTGATTTTGCAGTAATTGATTTTGAAGGTTTTGTTGATGGTGTTGCATTTGAGGGTGGAAAAGCTGAAAAGTATCCATTACAAATTGGTTCAAATTCATTTATCCCAGGATTTGAAGAGCAAATTATTGGTATGAAATATGAAGAAGAAAAAGAAGTAACTGTTACATTCCCAGAAGAGTATCAATCAAATGATTTAGCTGGAAAAGAAGCGGTATTTAAAGTAACTTTACATGAAATTCAAGAAAAAGTTGCAGCAGAAATTGATGATGAATTTGCTAAGAAAATGTTACCAAATGAAGAAGATGTAACTGTTGATACTTTAAAAGAAAAAATTAAAGAGCAACTTAAAAATGCTGAAATGGCTAAATATTATAGAGAAGAGTTAAAACCTCTTTATTTAGATAAATTAGTTGAAGAATTAAACTTTGCATTACCAAATTCTGTAATTGAGCAAGAGATTAATTATGCACTTAATAATAAAGTTAGATCTATGAGTGAAGAAGAGATTAAAGCTTTACAAGAAGATGCATCAAAAGTTGAGTCTATGAGAGAAGAGTTAAAAGAAGATGCTCAAAAATCTGTAAAAGCTACATTTATTGTTGATGCTTTAGCAAAAGCTGAGGGTATTGATGTAAGTGATCAAGAAGTAACACAAGTTATTTATTATGAAGCAATGCAAATGGGACAAAATCCTCAAGATGTATTAAAACAATACCAAGAAGCTGGATACTTACCAGCAATTAAAATGTCTATGATTGAAGATAAAGTTATTACAAAATTATTAGATGAAAAATTAGGAAAATAATTTACTAGGATAAAAGATGAGTTATATACCATACGTAGTTGAAAAAAGTGGAAGAGGCGAAAGAAGTTATGATATTTATTCAAGACTTCTAAAAGACAGAATTATTATGTTAAGTGGTGAAATTAATGATCAAGTAGCATCAACAGTAGTTGCACAATTATTGTTTTTAGAAGCAGAAGATCCAGAAAAAGATATTTATATTTATATCAACTCTCCAGGTGGAGTTATTACAAGTGGTATGTCAATCTATGATACTATGAATTATATTAAACCTGATGTTTGTACTATTTGTGTAGGTCAAGCTGCTTCAATGGGAGCATTTTTATTATCTTCTGGAACACAAGGTAAAAGATACTCTTTACCTAATTCTAGAATTATGATTCACCAACCACTAGGTGGAGCACAAGGTCAAGCCACTGATATTCAAATTCAAGCTAAAGAGATTCAAAGAATGAAAGATAGCTTAAATAAGATTATTTCTGAGCAAACAGGTCAACCTTTAGAAGTTATTGAAAAAGATACAGATAGAGATAACTTTATGAGTGCTGATGAAGCTTGCACATATGGGTTAATTGATAAAGTAATTACAAGTCATAAGTAAAACAATGATTAGAGAAGTTATAACATATCCTAACAAGCTACTTCGAACAAAATCAAAAGATGTGGAGAAGTTCGACGAAGAACTTCACACTCTTTTAGATGATATGTACGAAACAATGATTTTAGAAAGTGGAGTTGGACTTGCTGCTATACAAGTTGCAGTTCCCTTAAATGTTTTGATTATAAATCTTCCTGATGAGTATGATATTCAAAATAAAGAAGATTTAATAGAAGCAATTAATCCTGTAATTGTTGAAAAAGATGGTGAACAAGTAAATGTAGAAGGTTGCTTAAGTGTTCCTGGCTTCAATGAAGAAGTAAAAAGAGCTCAACATATAGTTGTAGAGTTTTTTGATAGATTTGGTAAAAAACATAAAATCGAAGCACAAGACTTTATAGCAGTTGCATGGCAACATGAAATGGAGCATTTAACTGGACATCTTTTTATAGAAAATTTATCTATTATTAAAAGAAAGAAGTTTGAAAAAGAGTGGAAGAAAAAGCTAAAAGCTAAAAAATAGTTTTTAGCTTTTTTACTTATTAAATAGATTATAAAGCATTGTAACTAACAATGCATTTGACAATAGCCAAATACTCCAAAAGAAAATTTTCTCAAAAGTTGTAAAAAATATCTCCTTAAATCTTAAAGGTGATGACATATAAGCTAATATTACATAAACAACTGTTGCAACTGTAAGTGCAGATTTAAATGGTGATGTAAGAAGTATCATAATAAAAGAAAAAAATGGAATAATTAAGCTTAAAGCAAAAAACTTACCATATCTTTTTCTATTTTTATCTCCTTCAAAATAACTAATTGTATGACCACAACTTGGACAAATTGTTCCTATTCTTGCAAGGATTTCATGATCACATTCTGGACATTTAATTAAAGGCATAATCTTTCCTATTTTTTGTTTAAAATACTACTCTTTAAATATTTTATTAAAATTAAAAATAGAATTAATTAAAAAACTTCAACTATCAAAATAGTTTATTATTTGTATATTCTACAATTTTTTTTGCAAGTAAAGTATTATCATTTGCAATTTCATTTGTAGTTTGTGATATTATCGAATTGGTTTCAATTTCATTATTTAAGCTAGTTACTTTTTCATTTATTTTAAAGATTGTATTTTGTTGTTGTTTTGATATCGTTGTAACTTCTTTTATATAGTTTATGGTTTTATTAATATTAGTATTTAATGTTTCATATCCCTCAATCATATTATTTGAAATTGTTTTTCCTTCATTTGCTTCTATATTAGCATCTTCTACAAGTTTTTTTATTTTCTTTGCTGCTTGAGCACTTTTTGTAGCTAAGTTTCTAACTTCTTGAGCAACTACTGCAAAGCCTTTTCCTGCTTCCCCAGCTGTACTTGCTTCAACTGCTGCATTTAAACTTAAAATATTTGTTTGAAAGGCTATTTGATCGATTGTTGTAATAGCTTTATTAATATCTTTTACTTTATCATTTATTTGTTCTATTGAGTTATTTGTTTTTGAAGCTAAATCTTCACCTTTAAAAGCATATGTAGTAAGTGTATTAGCAAGATTTGACATATGCTTTGTACTATTAAAAATACTTTCTATTTGTTCTGTAACATCTTGAATATCATGACTTGTGTCTTTTATACTATTTTTTGTAAATGTTGATGTTTCATTTAGTTTGTTTACGCTACTTAGAAGTTTAGTTGAAGAGTTCATAAGTGATTGTCCATTTGTTTTATTTTCATTTAGCATCAAAACAATTGCACTTTTTAAACTATTTATTGAGTTTATCATATGCAAGAACTCACCACTATTTTCAAGGTTATCAATTTTTATATTTTTTGTATAATCATAATTTGTATATTCTATTAATTGTTTATTTATAATTTCATAATTTTCTTTTGTATTATTAATCATATCATTTACACTATTTTTAAACTCTTCTAAGAAAGGATTAGATGAACTTTTTGTGATTTTTTTTAAAAAAACTCCTTTTTTTAAACTTTCCATAACTTCTTTTGCTTCATTTATTAGTATTTTTTCTTCTGCTTGTTTTATATTTTGTTTTTTTTCTCTTAAATCAATTATCTCTTTTATTTTTGAATATTCACTTGAAAATGATGTATTTGTATCAAACTTAGTATTTGGATTATCCATATCTTTTAGAAAATTTATAAGTTTTGAAGATAATTGTTTTCCATTTTTTCTTTCATCAAATTCATGAAATATTAAAGCAATAGCAATTATTACTTGGATAGTTTGTGCGATTTTATTTTCTGTATAAAGTATTGCATTTAAAGGAAGTACAATCATACCAATATAATGTACAATTGTCATTCTAAAATATAATGATCTTAATGTTTGCATTTATAACTCCTAATTTTTAGAAGTATAATAAAATAGGATAATATTTGTCTTGATTATAATCAATAAAAAAGACAAACTATAAAGTTTGCCTTTAAATTTATTTTAGTTTTTGTAAGATTGCTATTAGATTTGAAGATACATCAACTAACTCTTTTGTTGCACTTAAAGTCTCTTTGGCTTTATCTCCACTATTGTGTGCACTATTTGAAACATTTGCCATTGATTGTGTTACTTCATTTACACCTTGACTAGCTTCAAAAGCAGTATTTGAAAGTTCATTTGAGATATCTTCTTGCTTTGACATTGATTTTGAGATATCTGTTGACATATGAGTTATTTGTTCAATTGTAGTATCAATTTTGCCAATTGAACTTAAAGAGCTTTTAACTAAATTTTGTATTAATTCAATGGCACTTGTAATCTCTTTTGCAGCATCATCAGATCTATTTGCAAGGTTTCTTACTTCTTGAGCAACTACTGCAAATCCTTTTCCAGCTTCTCCTGCTGTTGCTGCTTCTACTGCTGCATTTAAACTTAGAATATTTGTTTGAAATGCTATTTGTGTAATAAGATTGATAGTTTCTCCAATTTTCTCTGACTCTTCATTTAGTTTCATCATAGCAGATGTTGTATCTTTTGATTGTTCTTGAGCAATCTTTGTTATTTCTTCTGCTTTTGAAGAAGTACTTGATATCTCTTTTATTGATGTAAGCATTGTTTGTATCTTTAAAGATACATCATTTACAGCTTCATTGATTTGTGTAATTGATACTGATATTTCTTCTGAACCTTTTTTTGTTACTTGAGCTTCATTTGACATTGATTGAGCAGCTAAAGATAAATTGTCCAATGATTTTGTAACTTTTTGTACATTTTCATCAATATCAAAAATAAGATTTTTTCTTTCTGTTATATCTGTTGCATACTTTACAATCTTAAAAGGTTTGTTCTGTTCATCTAGTATTGGATTATATGTAGCTTGTATCCAAATTCTTTTATTATTTTTGCCAATTCTTAAATAAATACCTGAATCAAACTCTGCATTATTTAATTTATCCCAAAACTTTTTATATTCTATAGAGTTTTTATATGACTCTTCACAAAAAATACTGTGATGTTTACCTTGAATTTCACTCAAACTATAACCTAAAGTATCTAAAAAATTTTGATTTGCATTTAAAATAATACCATCTGTATTAAATTCAATAATAGCTTGAGATTTACTTATTGCTTCTATTTGTCCTGCATAATCTAATGTTTGAATTTTTCTTTTTGTTATATCTTGTGCAAATTTCACTATTTCATACACATTATTATTTTTATCTTTGATTGGAGTATATGATGCTTGTATATAAATAGCTTCACCATTTTTTTTATATCTTTTAAACTCAGATGTTTGCGTTAACCCTTCATTTAAATCTTTCCAAAATTTTTTATAATCATTACTATTTGTATAATTCTTATCACAAAAAATACTGTGGTTTTTATCTTTGATTTCTTCAAGATTATTATATCCTAAAACATTCAAAAAGTTTTTATTAGCAGTTTTTATTGTTCCATCAGTTTTAAAGCTAATAATTGCATAGTTTTCTTCTAAAGCTTTAAGTCTGGCAGAATCTTCTTTTGATGTAAAAAGTGTCATTTTAGATTTTACCTTTGTTTATTTATTTTGCATAATAATTGAAAAAACTTATAATATAAATTTTAAATATTATCTAAATTCCATAAATTATAATTTTTTAATACTAATCTTCAAATATCTTAACACTTTTTGAGTTTTAAAAAGTTGAAATTTTATGTAAAATCTAAATATAATAAATAAAATTATTATTTAGGAAATAAATGAAAATCATAAATTCAGCAACATTGCAAACTATTGAAGCAAAAAGCGTCGATGTAGAAGCATCTTTTACAAATGGCTTACCATCATTTACAATCGTAGGATTAGCATCAAATATAATTCAAGAGTCAAGGGATAGTGACAAGTTTCAAAGTTAATTGTACTTTATCAAAGTAATTTGTATAATAGTTAAATTAAAATTAATATTGTAAAATAGTCTAATTAATGCTAAAAAAATAAATTTAGGAGAATTAATGTTGGTAGCCTTCAAAAGGTATCAGATATATACATCTATTACTAGTAGTAAATTTGTAGCAATAGAACGTATAAATAATAAAAAATTAGTTATTCTTGATTTAAGCGATGAATTAAATAAAATAACTAAAATAAGATTTCAAAATCATGTTAAGTTTAATACTAAATATAAAACAAATTATTTATTAGAGGTTGAAGAAGAAATAGAAGAAAAAAATGATAAATTAGAGTATAGTGTAAAATATCTTAGAACAATCAATAAGAGTGATATTTTGTTAGACCAATGGAATAGAACAAAAAAAGTAAATGAACTTCCTATAGGCTCATATATGCATCTTACGAATGAAGAAAAATATTGGGCAGGAGAAGAGAAAGGTAACCTAACAACAAATATAATAGCATTAATTGTTTTAACTGTAGTTATAATTTTATCAATTAATTATGGTTGGGGTGCAATGCTTTTTTCTTTACCTATTTTGCCAATTATTGATTGGAATTATAAGTCTTGGAGAAAGAGCAATAAAGCAAATATTAATAAACTAAAAGAACTATTATCATATAAAAAATCCTTGATAGAAAATAAAAATGATATTTTAAATAGAACAAAATCATACTTTGAAAAACAATTGGAAAACTATGATACTTGGAAAAATTTAACTCCTGAGAAGTTTGAATATGCGGTAGCTATTTGGTTAAATAAACAAGGATATAAGTTAAAAGTAACACAATACTCTGCCGATGGAGGTATTGATTTAGTAGGGACTGATGAAGACATGAAAACCACAATTGTACAAGTAAAAAAATACATTAAAAATGTTGGTATATCGGTTATTAGAGAAATGATTGGTGTTAGACAGAATCATCCTGATAATCCTAAAACAATTGTAGTATCTTTAGTAGGATTTACTTCTGGAGCTAAAGTATTAGCTAATGCAGAAAATATTATATTAATTAATATAAAAGATGAAATTTATGAGAATTGAAATTATCATTATTATTTTATATGTTCGTTTATTATTTATATTTTAATAATTTATAGTATAAGTATATTAGTTATATCTAATGATAAATAATAATATTGTTTTTGCTATAATATGAACAATCGATAATAAAGAATTATCATGCAAGGACAATGATGACAAAACTGAATAAAAAAGATTTGAACAAAAATTTACATAAAGCAAAAGTAAATAAGGAAGATGAATTTTATACTCAATTAACAGATATAGAAAAAGAGTTAAAATATTATAAAAAACACTTTAAAAATAAAGTAGTTTATTGTAATTGTGATGATCCAAGAGTTAGTAATTTTTTTCACTATTTTTCGTATAATTTTGAGAAGTTGGGTCTTAAAAAACTTATAACAACATGTTATCAAAATCAAGATATGGATCTATTTACCAAAAGTGATTCTAAACAAGCAATTTACTTGGAATATAGTGGTGATAAAAATAATAATAGTATTCCAGATATACAAGAAATAGGAGTAAATTATTTAAAAGGAGATGGTGATTTTAGAAGTGAAGAAAGTATTGAGTTATTAAAACAAGCAGATATAGTAGTTACAAATCCTCCCTTTTCTCTATTTCGTGAATATATAGCTCAACTCATAGAATATGATAAAAAATTTTTAATTATTGGAAATCAAAATGCTGCAACAACTAAAGAGACATTTTCCTTAATTAAAGAAAATAAAATATGGTTGGGTTATAAAAGTGGAGATATGGAATTTAAAGTTCCAAGCCATTATGAAGCAAGAAAAACAAGATATCGTCAAGATGAAACTGGACAAAAATGGCGAAGTTTAGGAAATATATGTTGGTATACAAACTTAGATATAGCAAAAAGGCATGAAGATTTAATCTTATATAAACCATATAATAAAAAAGACTATGCAAATTATGAAAATTATTCTGCAATTAATGTTGATAAAGTAGCAGATATTCCAATGGATTATGATGGTGTTATGGGTGTACCTGTAACTTTTCTAAGTAAATATAATCCAAATCAATTTGAAATTTTAGGTCAAACCCATAGTGGAGATATATCTAAAGAAGTTGAATCTTTGCGAACTGATGTCAAAAAAAAACACCGGGGGATTATTGATGGAAAACAAAAATACGCAAGAATATTAGTAAGGAATAAAAGATTATGAATATTGAGCTAAAAGAAATAACTATTGAAGAACTTACAAAAGGCTACGAAGATAATGAAGAAAATGGTGTTTTTAGTTATGATAGAAAGTTAGATATTCGTCCACCATATCAAAGAGAATTTGTTTATGCAGATAAACAAAGAAATGCTGTAATAGATACTATTATAAAAAATTTTCCTTTAAATGTAATGTACTGGGCTGTTAAAGAAGATGGAAAATATGAAGTCATTGATGGACAACAACGTACTATCTCTATATGTCAATATGTGGAAGGAGATTTTTCTGTCAGTATTGGTGGTTTTTCTCAACCTCGAGCTTTTCATAATCTTCAAGAAGATGAAAAGAAAAGAATTTTAAATTATAAGCTAATGGTTTATCTGTGTAGTGGAGAAGATAGTGAAAAATTAAAGTGGTTTGAAACTATCAATATTGCTGGCGAAAAGTTATCAAATCAAGAATTAAGAAATGCAGTTTTTTCTGGGCCATGGGTTTCTGATGCAAAAAGATATTTCAGTAAAAGTAATTGTCCTGCAAAAGGAATAGCTAGTAGTTATATAAGTGGAAAAGTTAATAGACAAGAATATTTAGAAACAGCAATAAAATGGATAAATAATAACGATATTGAACAGTATATGAAAGATCATCAGCATGATCCAAATGCCAATGCTCTTTGGATATATTTTCAAAGTGTTATATCCTGGATTGAAACCACTTTTCCAAATAAAAGAGAAAAATTTATGAAAAGTGTTGATTGGGGAACATTATACAATGAATTTAAAGATACTATATATGATACTAGTAAACTTGAAAATGAAATTGCACAATTAGTTTTAGACGATGAAGTACAAAAGAAAAGTGGAATATATCCTTATATATTAACACGTAATGAAAATTATCTTTCAATACGTGTATTTTCAGATGCTGTTAAACAAAAAGTTTATGAAATCCAAAAAGGTATTTGTGTTAAATGTAATAAATATTTTCCAATTGACCAAATGGAGGGGGACCATATTACACCTTGGCATGAAGGTGGCAAAACAATAGAAGAAAACTGTCAAATGCTTTGTAAAGATTGTAACCGAGCAAAATCTGGAAAATAAAGAATCTATAAATAGTATATAATTCTTTATTATCGATTGTTCACAAGTTAATTACTTTTCTTAAAAGAGTCTATTTTTAGGGCTTACTTTATAAAAAATAAAAGAATAGAAGAAACTATAAAATTAATAATTTTGTAGTTTCTTCTCTTTATTATGGAGTAATAAAATATTAATTTAAATATAATCCCAATAAAAAAGGATTATATTTTGTTACTAACTAAATTAATAATAAATTTTGAATTTCATTGTAAGTATGAAAAGAATTTAAGTGAAAAAACACTTAATGCATATTCAATAGATTTAAATCAATTCATAGAATACAAAAATTTTAAATATTTGAAAATTTTAGAGATTGATAAACATTTAATTAAAGAGTATATTGGAAATTTATATGCTTTTAATCTTAAAGCAAAAACTATAAAAAGAAAGATTGCTGTTATAAAAGCTTTTTTTAACTATCTAGATTATGAAGATATTATAGATATTAATCCATTTAACAAATTAAAAATAGCTATTAAAGAACCTATTAGACTTCCAAAGACTATAGAATTAAGAGATGTAAAAAAGCTTCTTTCATACTTGTATAAAATTAAAATAAATTTTAAAGAAAAACAATCATATGCATACAAAGCATTAGTTAGAGATATTGTTATCATTGAATTACTTTTTAGTACAGGTGTTAGAGTATCTGAATTGTCAAATATCTTAGATCAAGATATAGACATTAATATAGGAATAATTAAAATAAAAGGTAAAGGTGATAAAGAAAGAATTATTCAAGTATGTGATTTTGAAGTAAAAAAACTTTTAAAAGAGTATTACAAATTATTTTATGAAGATATAAATAAAATTCATTTTTTTCTAGTAAATCGATTAGGAAATAAAATATCAGAACAATCAATTAGATTGATGATTAATAAATATGAAAAAACAGTATTCACAAGTAAACATCTAACTCCACATATGTTTAGGCACTCTTTTGCAACTTTACTTTTAGAAGAAGGAGTTGATATTAGATATATACAAAATATGCTAGGTCATTCTTCTATCTCTACAACAGAAATTTACACAAAAGTTAATTTAAAGCATCAACGAAAAATATTAAAATCAAAGCATCCAAGAAAAAATTTTGAATTTTTAAAGTAAAAAAGAAAATCTGGATTGTTAGATATTTCTAATAAATAGATGATACGAAGTGGTGTATTTTTGATTACACTTGACAATTATATACTCATTTTACTAAAATCTATAAAAAAGATAGACATCAATATCTACCTTTTTTATAGATAATATTTTATATAGATTTTACTATCTATAAATTTTATAGATTTAAGGAATACCCTTAAATAATCTATACTAGTAAAAGAAATATATTTAATCAGTAAATCTTCACTATTGTAGTAAGCACTCTATAAAGATACTTTATATACAATTAAATTATTTTATATTTTTAAGAGAATTTTATTCATGAATTTAAACTTAACTGATGAACAACAACAAAAGCTTACTAATAAACTAAAAGAAAAGAAACAATCTTTTTATGAATATTTAACTTCTTTAGTCCTTAAAGATATTGAAGGTAAATATGATTTAGGAAAAGGTTTTTATTATGAACTTTATTCAGATAAGTTATTTAATAAAAAAGATGAAGAAATTAAACTTACCAAAACTCAAAAAAATATAATTACTTATTTAATAAATAATAATACAGAAAAAATATCTGCTGAAGAACTTTATGAAAAATGTTGGGAAAAAAATAAATTTTCTATATTTACAGTTAGAAATGTTATAAAACAAATTAGAGATAAAACTTATTATAATATGTTAAATAATAAATCTAATGTTGGGTATACTATTTATCCTAACTAAATCAATATAATATATTTTAAAAGGCTACATATGGCATTTGTTACTAATACAGAGAAAAAACTAAAACAACTTGATATTAAAGAGAATATAATTAAAAATGTAAAGGGTATGGAAAAGTATGCTACAGAAATTAAGGTTATAAAATGAGATTACTAATAGCTTTTCTAACAATTACATTATCTTTAAATGCAGCATCTTTTTCAAAATCTAAAAAATTACTACTTAAAAAAGTTTATCATGATAATAAGATTACTTTTTATTGTGAAAATCCCTATGAAATAAAAAGAGTAAATGGTAAAGAAAAAACTCTTATAATCCAAGATAAAAAATATTACACTCCAAGAAATAAATATTATAAAAGTGGGAAAATAAATACAAGAGCTAAAAGAGTGGAATGGGAACATATAATGCCTGCTCATAACTTTGGAAAACATCTTCCTTGTTGGCGAGAGGGAGGACGAAAAGCTTGTAGAAAAGATAAAACATTTAAAGCTATGGAAGCTGATATGCATAACTTAGTTCCTGCTATTGGTGAAGTAAATGGAGATAGAAGTAATTATAGATATGGTGCTAATATACCAAAAGCTACACAATATGGTAACTGTCAATTTGAAGTTGATTTTAAAGCTAAAAGAGCATATCCAAAAGAAGATATTAGAGGTAATATTGCAAGAGTATACTTTTATATGTCTGATAAATACAATGTAAGACTATCTAAACAAGAAAGAAAGATGATGGAAGCTTGGGACAAGCAAGATCCAGTTTCTGAGTGGGAAAGAGTTAAAAATAAAAGAATTCAGAAAATTCAGGGGAATAGTAATTCTTATATTAAATAAAATAGTTTTAAAAAGCTACTAAGTTATTTTTAACTTAACAAATGTGAAAATACATAATATATCTATAATCAGAGGTTTTAATAGATTACATAAAGTTTTCTATTAAATATCTCTTCAGGGATTGTTCAGAGTTTTGTGTTAGTAACCAATAATCTTAGAACTTTAGTATCTTAAGTTTATTTAGTCAAATTGTGCCAAATATTACAGGTTCTTGAACTTATTTTTTAATTTATCTTTTTTCTGTTAACAGATTAAACTTCATGTATCAGTTGTTTTTATTTAAGATATATAAATATTAATTATCTTTTATATATAATTACTTTACTTGAAATAATTTAGGGGAGCCTCAAAAGGTCTGGAGCAACACCTTGCAGTAAAAAATCCGAAAATGTTGTATAGAAATATACCAACTAATAAATATAATAAAGGAAATATAATGCAAGACAAAAAAATACAGAAGAATTTTCAGCTCCAAAAATAAAGTCCTAACAGGAATAAAATACAACTTAGCTCTTTCTTTAGCATTAAGTCTAAATGTAAATCTAAGTACTAATGTAACAATAAACACTGCTAGGATGTTGCCATAAGTTATTTAAAATAATATCAAAAAATAAAGGGGTAGAATGAGTCAAAAAATTAATATCAATGATATTTACGATAAGAATATTAATTTCTTAATCGGCTCTGGAGCATCTTGCGGGCTTTTCCCAACTCTTGCAGTAGATCTAAAAGGTAATGCTGGCGAAGATCAAACTATTGAAACACTTGCAACACTTTTTGAACAAGGCTCAGGAGAACCAAATAAATATGCCTTACTTTTCATGCACTATTATAAGGAATGTATCGAACCAGCGATGACATTCGATATTGAATCTGTAGGTGCTGACGCAACAAAAAAAGCAGTAATCGAAAACTATAAAAAATTCATTGAGACTTTACTGACAATACTCGAACATCGAAAAAATCATGAAAAAAGTTGCAATATTTTCACTACAAATTATGATGGTTGTTTTGTCCATACTGCAGACAATATTTTACAAAGTGGAAAAATAGAATTTATAATCAATGATGGTACGAGAGGATTCAAGAGACGCTATCTACACGCCAAGAACTTCAATAGTTCCATGTATCAAAAAGGAGTTTTTGGAAACCATCGAAGCGAAATTCCTCAGATCAATTTAATCCATCTTCATGGCTCAGTATATTGGCATAAAGATGAGGAGAATATCCTAGTTGACTACACCACACCCAATGAAAACAGAATGATTAAAATCAGTAAAGGTACAACCACTAAGCTAAATAACTTTTCTAACATTTTAAAAGATCCGAGTAAAAGAGTAAATGACTTTAGTACAAGTACTATAAGAGAAAAGACAAGAACTGAATTTCTAAAGAGCTATCAAAAACTGCCAATCGTTAACCCTACAAAGTGGAAGTTTCACGAAACAGTATTTGAGGAACACTATTACCAAATGCTTAGACTCCTAAGTTATGAACTTGAAAAGCCAAAATCAGTATTCATAACATTTGGATTCTCTTTTGCCGACGAGCATATTTTGAACCTTGTTAAAAGATCACTGTCGAATCCTACGCTACAACTTTTTATTTGTTGCTACAGTGAAGCAGGCTGTTCAAACCTAAAAGAGCATTTTAAAGCATACCGGAATGTAGAATTTATCACTATAGACGGTTCATTGGACTTTACTGCATTTAATAACAAAGTTTTTACTCTTGACCCTGATAATACAGAAGAAATAGAACCGGAGCAACAACGTGTCGATTAAAATTGGTGAAGTTATCGCCGTAAATGGCGTAAAAGTTACGCTCAAAATATTTGAAGATTCCAGCAAAGACACTCTTTACTATGACGGAGACAAATATAAGGGCGTATCTATACGCGAATATATATCTATTCAACGTGGTTTTAGAAATATCATTTGTATCATTGAGGGAGAATACCTTGATGAAAACAAGGTCGAAGGAGAAGAAAATAAAAAATATTACATTCGCAAAGTAGAAGCTAAACCTATTGGCTATTATGAGCAAGAAAAATTTTACGAAGGTATAAAATTCCTTCCAATGATTAAGGATGTTGCTTTTCTTTTAAAGGAAAGCAAGATATCCGAGATTTATAGTCGTGGACAGTCTAATGGCTTTGTAATTGGAAAAATGTTGAAGGAAGATATTCCAATATCTCTTCCGTGGCAAAAGCTTTTTAACACTCATATTGGTATCTTTGGGAATACAGGTAGTGGAAAATCAAATACGTTAGCCAAACTGTATACTGTACTATTTGAGCAAAAGTTAGAATCTATAGGGGATAAGAGCAAATTCGTTATTTTGGACTTCAATGGTGAATATACAGCTGATCAATTGGCTGAAGCTAATTATAAAAACACTTTGCAATTAAACACTCAAACTGAAGGGCAAGACAAATTTCCTTTGAATGAAAACGAGTTTTGGAACTCTGAAACATTGAGTATTTTGTTTCAAGCCACAGCTAATACACAGAGACCTTTTTTAAATCGTATCATTAGCGGTAGAAAGAAGTTTATTGATAATCCTGACAGCCTTTTGAACTACATTAAAACAACATTCAAAGCAGTGTTTACTGCAGCAGCACCAAAAGCAGATACACTTGACCTATTAAGAAGCATTGTACATATTTTAAATAACACTGAGCTCAGTAGCAAGTTAAAAGAAATTACATGGATGGGGCATCCAAATAATACTTTTAAAAGCAATGGAACGTATTTTAATGCTGATGGTGCAGGTTATACAAATGTTTTTCAAAATACTGTTGACAATATCACAATTGATACATTAAATCCTTTTGATGAATTGGTCATCCGAACAAACTTACAATTAATACGAGACCTCATATACGGTTATGTTCAGTTTGAACATATTCAGCCATTATTAAAAAGGATTGAATCTTCACTTAACAGTTTAAAAAAAGTGGTCTCAATTGAAAACAATCAAACTGAAAGTAAATTACTGACAGTTGTTTCTTTGAGAAAATCTAATCAGGAAATAAAAAAAGTTTTGCCACTTCTTATCGCAAAGCATTTTTATCATCAACATAAAGATACTGTTGGAAATCCACCCGATAAGACAATGCATCTTATTATTGATGAGGCTCATAATATTTTGTCTCAACAATCTACAAGAGAGAATGAAAATTGGAAGGATTACAGATTAGAATTATTTGAAGAGATAATCAAAGAAGGTCGAAAATTCGGTATGTTTATTACTCTGTCAAGCCAAAGACCAGCAGATATTTCACCGACAATCATATCGCAGCTACATAACTTTTTTATTCACCGCTTGGTCAACGATAGAGACTTATTTCTTCTTGATAATACCATTAGCACATTAGACAATTTATCAAGAAGTTTGATTCCAAACTTGTCAAAAGGCAGTTGTATTGTTACAGGTACATCTTTCGATTTACCTATGGTACTGCAAATAGATCGTCTTGAAAGAGTAAAACAACCTGACAGTGAAGATGTAAACCTAGAGCTACTATGGCGTACAGAACTGTAACTCTTAACAAATCGTTGCACCGAACAGTAAACTGTCGGTGAAGTCAAACGTTAAGTTACTAAACCTCTTAGAATTTTTTGAACAACAAAAATTACTTTTTAAGTCATAGGTTTAGAAACTCATCTAATCTACCTTCAAACAATGTAGAGATTTGTTTTTGTTTTTATTATCAAAAGCTTTTTAATTGATTCTGTAAGTTTCAAGAAAATCTCTCTTCTTTTATATACAAAAAAAGAAAAGAAAATATACAACCATTATTATTTAAATAAGCTTCTAGTTTAGGCTTATATTTTTTAGACCAGGATGTAAAATTAGATATAGTTATCTAGAATTATTTTACTTAAGATAAAAATTCGTAATTTTATTTAATTACATTTAAAATATTATTATCTAGCTAATTTGTATAAAATTATTTTTAGTGTACAATATATTATGAAGTTTGATGATGAAGATTTTATTCCATATTGTTTTCCTTATGAACATAATTATAGAAATTATGGACAATTTCTTATATCTCATGATATAGACTTGAAAAAAAATAATTATTATATTTATTTAATTTCAAATCCTTTTCAGTACAATTACAAAAAAACTTCAAATGATTATTCCATATCTGTTGCTATTTTGGTTAAAAATAAATTAACAAAAAAACTTTCTTTTAAAATACAAAACTTTGATTTTAAATCAATACTTCAATTAAATATATTTGCAAAAATTAATAGTGTTGGCGATATATCTTTTTTTGAAAATTTCAATGAAACATTTGAAAAGAAAATATATGAAACAAAAATAAACATTAATGATTCAACGGATTGTGAAGTGCTTAGTTTAGAAGAAATAGTAGATAAATTTGGTATTTTAAAAAAAGAAAGAATATATGAATTAGATCACTTTAAAGATTTAGAATTTTATTTATATACTATTAACAATAGGAAAATTCTTATCCCTGCAATAGAAGTTCTAAAGTATTTTTATTTATATAATTATGCATATCAAAAAGAGCCCAAGAGTCATTTTTGCCAAGATATTTTGACACCAAATGGAATCTTAAATAGTTTAAATGTCAATAAATATGATTCTGTTAAAAATCATTATGATATTGAAATTAATGGTAATTATTCAATAGATGACAGGTATAAAATTTTATTTTTTTTAACTAATCCAAAAAGATTATATTTATATTCCAATATTTATAATATTTACAAAAAATCTAATGTAATTAGTGCCAGATTACCAAGAAAAAAATTGCTATTAAATTCAAGAGTTTTTGAATATAAGAAACAAAATTTATTACTTGTTTTAAATATTATTACACATGATTTAAATAATGATTTTTTAAGCGATTTTAGTTGTAACTATAGTCATGCAAAGTCACAATTTAAAGAAAAAGAGGAAGGGAAAAGAGATTCATCAAAAGATTGTAAAGTAAATATACGAAAAAATAATTCATTAAGTGTAAATGATCAATTGTATGGTAATAATCAACTTGAGTTTGATGAAGAAACAGATTCTGATTTTAAATTAAATATTAATTGTCAAAAAGCTTCAGAGCCAATTACACTTAATGCAAAAAAAATTGTTGATACTCAAAGAGAACAACAAGGTGGATATAAACAAAAAGATTATACGAATTTAAAAGAAACACCTTCAACTACAAAAAATAATAATGGTAATACAGATGAAGCAGTTTTTACTAAACAAAAATATGATGAAGAAGAAAAAGAAAAGAGTAAAAACAATTTAAATATAATTGAAATTTTAAATCATTTAAAAAAGAATAGTGATTTTTTATATTTAGGTGAAAAAGTATTTAAATTTCCTAAAGTATTAGATCATAAAGGGAAATCTTTAAAAAGAGCTTTTATGTTTCTTGATAAAAAAAATCAAATTAAACGAAAATATTTTGTTGCAAAATTACAGTATAAATCAATTAAAGATATTTATCTTATCGAACTACAGGCAAGAGCAAATGGAGAACAAAAATCATTTTTAGTAATTATAAAAAATACTGAAACTATTGAAAGTATTAATAATAAATTTATATCAAAAGAATTAATAGATATGGCAATTAATGGTAATAGAAGTTGGTTTGCTACAGGTTTATTATTAAAAAATAATGAATATATCATATTCACGCATAGAAATAAAATTGAATCAATAGAAGAAAGAATTATTACAAAAATAAATTAATATTGTTTGGATAGATTATTGAATTCATTTGTAAAAAAATCTGATTTTACTCTATCTGACAAAAAACAAAGATTTAGATATAGTTTTAAAATCTAAATTTATTATATAAGAAAGGGAAATATGGCTGACATTCAAGAATATTTTAATAAGTTAATTAATGTTTTAGGTTTCTATACAGAAAATGATTTAGAAAAATTATCTAAAAATCATAATGAAGAATTAAAAAAGATTAAAATAACTCATAATAATAAATTAGAACAAGTACAAATAGATTATGAAAATGCAATAGATGAGAATAATAAAGCTCAACAAAATAAATTAGAGAATACAGAAATAAAGTATACTAATAGAATAGATGACCTTATTTCTTCTTATGATAATAAGTTAGAAAATGCAGAATTAGATTATAAGAGTAAATTATATGAAAGAAATATGTATTATAAAAATAAATTTAAAGAACTTCAAGAGAGTTATGAAAAATCTTTAAATAAATTTACCTTAAATAGCCCCAGATTGAAATTTGTTGAGGCATTACCTAAAATAGAAAAGAAGATTAATTTTATTGTTTTTTCTAAAAAAGATGATGAAATTAAAAAATTTATTGAATTGAAAAATTTAGGAAATCCAACTGACGAACAATGGAAAATTATCTTATGTAAAAATAGTACTCAGTTAGTTGCTGCGGCGGCGGGTTCTGGTAAATCTACTACAATGCTTTTGAGAATTATAGTTCTTATTAAATTTGCTAATGTGAACCCTAATGAATTAGTAGTATTTTCGTTTACAAAAAAATCTTGTAAAGAACTTCGTGATAAACTTGTAAGCCTTTTTAAAAAAGCAAAATTAGATATTGATAAGTCAATCATTGAAAAAATGATTAGAACTTTCCACTCAAAGGTTTATGAAGTAGCAAAAGATTCAGGTTATTTAGGTTCATATAAATTATTTGAATTTATTAAAGATAAGGATAATGGAGATAATAATTATGAATTAGATGCAGAAATTGACAATACATTTAATAGCACATTAAATTATGCACAATCTAGTATATTAAAAGAAATTTATGCTATTTCATATAGTAAATGCAATTACTTTAAAAAATTAATACATAAAATATTTTTGAAAAGTAATTTTAATAAGTTATTATTAAAGCAAGATGAAAAGAAAGGTATTTCACAAATAAAATATGCTCTCAATTTTTCTGAAGAATTGTGTAATGTATTCAAAGATGTTTTTAAAACTACTTTAGATACTAATATCAAAGAAAAAACTTTTTCTAAAGTAGTAGATACATCTTTTTACTATCATTTATATTTGGATAAATTAGATGTATATTTAATTTTTAGTCCTGAAAATGATATTTTAAAAAAAACTGAATTTAAAGATATTCTAATAGAAAATCGTTTAAATAAAAAACAATTTAAATTGTTAGGGGCTAGAAATATACATAAAAAAGTTTTTAGTTATTGTGATTCAAAGGTTGTTTTTGTAGAAACTCAGCAAGAACTGAATAATATACTTTTAATTAATGACTTTTCTGATGATTCTGAAAAAAATGATACTCCCATAATTTTTGATATAAAAATAAGTACATTATCTCGAAAAAAATTAATTTATGAGTTTTTCTATATCCTTATAAACTTTATAGAGAGTACTGGAATTTCTTTTGAACAGTTAAACTCTTTAAAAGATAAAATACTTAATGATTCTACTTTTGATGAAGAACACAAAGATATATATAATGCCATGATGATTTATTGGGAGTTTATGAATAAATATTTTAAAGAAAATGAGATATGGCAATTCTCAAATTTATTAAAATTTTTTTCAGTAAATAACATTAATCATTTTGATTATACATCAACTTCAATTAAAAGTATGAAAAACATATTAATAGATGAATTTCAAGATATATCACCTGAAATTGTGTCATTCATTAAAGGTGCTCAAAAATATTTGTATAAAGAAGAGAAAGAAACAACTTTAATGTGTATAGGAGATGATTGGCAAAGTATTTATGGATGGAGAGGTAGTACACCTTCATATCTAATAAAGTTTAAAGAGCATTTTAATTGTGAGCATAATGAATTAGTTATGTCATATAATTTTAGGTCTTCACAAAATATTTTATCTAAAGCAGGAGAAATTTTAAATAAAGTAGATATGAAATTAGATAAAGAGGTAATTGCCTTTAATAAGCATATAGATAGTGAGTTTAAGAAAATTAATATAGAAAATAAATCTAATAAGATGGATATAAAAAAAGTAACAGAAGATATTAACAAAAGAATTATTGAGATAAAAAATGAATGGCCTGATGCAAGTATTTATGTTTTATGTCGACAAAATTCAAAAGACTTTAATGGGATAATTGGTGCAGATGATATTATGACTTTTCACTCTTCTAAAGGTTTGGAGGCTGATGTATGTTTTTTAATAGGAGATTGTTACTATAAAGAAAAGGATATTATCAGAAATTTAATATATCGTCTTGCAAAATATAATCAAACATATGATGAAAGTCAGCGAGATGAACAATTAAGATTAGCATATGTGGCTGCAACAAGAGCAAAAAAGTATGCATATTGGTATGGGTTAGAGGAATCAGATTTTGGTTATATATTTGAATAGATTGATTGTTATTTTTATTCTAAATAAGATATTTCTTCTCTAAAATTTTCCAATGTCGAATGTAAAATAGAAACTTCTAGAATAGATTTAGGTTCACATAAAAAACCAGGATATAAATCATATTTACAATCAGTTATTTTAGTTTCTATATTAACCATACAGTCTTTTAAAGTATTTTTTAATTCAATAATATTAATACATTCAAATAAACAATATTTAGATGATTCTATCTCACAATAATATTCATATATAAATTCATTTTTATCTTCATCTGAAATAAATTCTTTATCCTCTTTTTTGATTTCATTAATACATGTTTTTAATTGAAAAATGTAATCTAAATATTTTAGGGCTAATTCTTTTATTTGCACATCTATTGTATTCTTTTTTAAAAGTTTTTTCTTTAATTTATCATAATTCTCTTCATTAAGCATAATAGTTAATAACTTTTCTGCCATATTAAAGCCACCTTGTAGAAATAGTGTTGTAATAAATACTTGATAAATACCAGTTGGGAATATTTAGTTTTTTATTACGATACTTATCAAGAATAGTATGTAGATTTAAAAGTTTATTTTTTTTATAGTACTTATTAAGTCTATGAGGAAAATTTTCTAGCAATATTAAAGAAAAAGAGATAAAATATGATAATTCTTTAGGTTTTAAATTATCAATATAATACTCTGTTTTTTTATTTACTCTCATTACATTTTTAATTAATAATCTCAATAAATAAAATAATCCAATCGAGTAGTAATATCTATTATTTAATTTATAGTATCCATAATTTAGTATATTTAAAAGAATATTCTGAACTTTTAGATGAATTGATTCTTTTTTTATCGTTTCCGTTGTTGATGTTCTCAAATCAAATCCGCAATAATAACAATTAAAAATTTCTTGTTCATAGTGAGAATTTGGGTACTTAATATTTTTATTACAATTTGGACAACTATTTAATAAAAAGCAATTATGCTTTTGACAAACATTTACTATTAATAGCCTCCAGTATTGTCTTAAGTAAGGGCTTTCTTTAATGCAATGTGGACAGAATCTTATTCCATAGAACTTTAAATCATTTTTTTTATTGTGAAAATGTGTAATCCATCTTTTTCTACCATTGAAATTAAAATTTTCTTCAATATAGCCAATATATTTTAATAATTGATATTTTCTAATATTTTTTATATTGAGAAGTTTATTAATTGATAGTAATTCATCTTTAGAAAAATTATATAAATCAATATCTTTTAAGTATAAACCTTTAGTTTTAAAAATATAGTTAGTGATATTAGATACACTTGTGTAATTTGCTCTAGATATTCTAAAAATTAAAGAACTTAAAAGTTCATCTTTATATGGATAACATTTATTCATTATTTTTTTCTCAAAGAAGGTTTTGTAAAATTTATTGAGTTAAGAACATCAATATCGATTTTTTCTTTTCCATTTCTAAGTGCAAATATTGAAGCTTTTTGTAATATGCGCGCAACTTCTCCAATTAAACCTTCGCTCATATTATAAATTAATTTAAAAATATCTTTTTCATGAAGATTGGATGCTTCTTTTAAAGGTAATGTACTCTCAAAACTAACTAGCAATTTTGCAAAATTAATATCGGGATTCCATTTTTTTATTTCAATTGGCTCAAATCTATTAGCGAGTTGAGGATCTGCTGTTATAACACTTTGTACTTCCCAAACTCCAACTCCTATAATTGGTATTTGCACATCTGTACTTAAATGTTTTATAGCTGCTAAGAATTTCTTTTGTTGTCTCATGTCTCCATGAAAAATATCTTGAAGTTCATCTATAATAACCATTTTAGTTTCAACATCTCTCATAACTTTTTTTATTTGAGTCTCTTTTCTAGAAGCTGAATCACTTGTAGAGTAAGGTATGTAATATGCATCTAAAAGTTTTTCATATAATGCATTATGACTTGGGGCAATAGGTGCAGAAATTTTTATTATAGGTATTTTATTAGTTATATTTAAATATCTTGGATGTTTATCCATAAATCTATTAATAATAGTAGTTTTCCCATTATTTGTATCTCCTACAATTAATAATCCAGGGATCCTTTCTTTATCAGGGTAATCAAAAAGATCTTCTAATTCATCTAAAATATTATTTGCTTGAGGATATGGAATCCATACTTGTTCTTTACATTTTTTTATTCGTTCTTCAATTGATTTATTTAGAAATGTTCTTGAAATTTTAGTAAGTTTATCATAGTGTTTTATTTTTGACATACTAGTCCTTAAAAGTTTGAATCATCTAATTTTTGAATTTCTTGATTTTTTTTGTTAAAAGAATTATCATCAATACCTTCAAATGGTACTAACTCATCCATATCAAACCAATCTTCATCCTTGAGTTCTATATTATTTTTATCATCTTCTTTTTTTAATGGTTTTTCATAATTTAGATTAGTACTAGTAAATTTATTAAGTTTTGAAATTCTATCAATATTTTTTCTATGAGCTTTTGTTTTTATTTTAGATTCATTTGCTATTTCTCTTAGCCTTATTAATGCTTCAAATATCTCATCTTCATTGTATTCTTTATTATTTTCTTTTTTTAAATATTTTTGTGCAGCATTAAATTCCCAAATTGATGTTTTAGGTAGTCTGTGATTTCTATATGGAATTTGATAATATTTTTTTACATTTGGTTCATAAAACCAAATTTTACTTATATCTCTAGGATCTCTTCTTATAATAAATTTCTTTTTATGCTTTTTCCCTCGTATCATTTCAAAAGATTCAATCCACATATTTAATACTTCGCTATAGTAATTAATTGTATCGAGTTGTATCCCATATTTTTGAATTGTTCTATCAAATTTTGGAAGCAAATTTATTTGCAGTAGTTGTTCATCTTCTACTCTTTTGGGTAATCCTCTGGGTGGTTGAGATTTAGTACCAAAAATTCCTTCTTGATATTTTTGAATCGGTGTCATATTGATTTGGCTATGGATGTCTTTATGGTATTTTTCTGTGATTAGTATAGTTAGCCATTTTTCAAATTCTTCAAGTGTCATATTTGCATGTTTTTGTGAATCATAATTTCTACGTTTTAAGATATTTGATTTTGTTGTACCATCTAAAGCATGAATATGATTACTTAATGTACCCAAAAGTCTTTCAATATGTGCACCAAATTGTGGTCTCCCTACAGGTCTCCATATTATATCTATTCCATATTCTTCACATGTAAGTTGTAAATCAATACCTCTAAATTCTTTTGCATTATCCATATGCAAAGTAGTTGGTATCCCCCATACATTCCATTCAGAATTAATATTATATTTTTCTATTATTGAATCTTTGGGTATTATTGCATTATACAATGCTTGTCCCGTACCAAAATATCCAGGACTTTCAAATGAAATATAAAAACCAGCAACCATTCTTGAATAAACATCTATTGCCATTGTAATCCAAGGTCTTCCTAACTCTTGTCTATATTCATCATCTACTAAAATAATATCAACTAATGTGTGATCTATTTGTAAAATGTGTAATGGATATAAACCATCTGGATATTCTTTTTGATTGAGTTCTAAGGTGTGTGCATCATTTTTGCTTTCACGTCTCTTTAGTACAAGTTTTTCAGATAAAGCATTAACTCTTCTTCTTACTGTGATTTCAGAAGGTATTTGAATATTTGCATTTTTACATTTTATAGCAACTTCTTCATATGTTCTTGCAACTGTTGGTTTTAAATTTGTAAGATAGTAATCCTTTAAAACAATATCAATGATATCATCTTGTTCTTTAGTAAGCCGACTTTTACCTTTCCCTCCTTTTATTTTTAATTGAACTAAAGAACTTAGTTGTCGTGTTGAATTATAATCACGTAGCCAATTATATAAAGTAGTGGGTGAAACTTTTAAATCTTTTGCTCTTTTTTCAACTTCTTTTCTTGAGTTTACATCAATAAGAGATTTTATTGCATTATATCTTTTTCTTGCCTCTTCAAGCTTTTTGGGAGGTACTAAAGATAAGTCTTCACATATATTAGGTTCTTGCTTTTCAAGAAGAGTAGATGATAAGTCTTTAATTTTTAGTCGTTCTGTTTCATATGTTGTGGTGTTTTTTGCAAAAACATAATTAAAGTCAATGATACTTGTAATAATATATTCTTTATTTAATTTATAAACTTTTGTTCCTTCTTTTATTTCTAAACTCATAATAAATATCCTCCTGAAACTCTTCCTTGTAAATGTGCTTGATAGACTTTTTCATCGTAATTTTTAAGTTGTAACAGTCTGCTATTAAGTGTTAATTTTTCATACATATCGACTGTAAGTATTTTTCTTCTTATCATGCACCAAATAGTATTAATTAATTCTAGTTGTTTGAATTTTTCTTTTGTATATAAGTTCAATAGTTCCTGTATAGTTATTTGAGGTACATATAAATCTACTATTATTTGAAAGTTTTTTTTGTCAATTACATTGTAATTTAAAAGAAAGTTTATATTAAATTTATATTCATCTGATTTAATATATGTACAACGGTTTGTTAAAAATATAAAATCTATATCTTTATTATTTAAATATTTAATTGTTGCTTTGTACTTGGCATTTTCTTTTTTATTTGATAAGAGTTTTTTTAACTCATCATAATATTTAACTTCAACAATGATATTCTTATGATTTATAGGAGTCTCTAAGTAGAAGTCAGGTGTATACGAATATTCTTTATTTTCAAAAACATAATTAATTTTAATAGGTTGTTCTATAATATTTAAAATGAAGTTTTCATATTCAAATAAATATAAAAAATCTCTTTCAAGTTTTGATTCAAAGCTTATAAGTTTATTTGTTTTCATACTAGATATTTTACCTGTTATATTTCTATAGTTTTTTGGAATTTTTCGTGAAGATTTATTGATGAACAAGAGTATCCTTTATTAGATTTTATACAATTTATTTAGATAAGTATAAATCTAATAAACTGTATTTTGAAATATTGTACATTTATCTATGATAAAAAACTATATAATATTTTGAAATATTGGTTAAATTATACAATTTTTTAAGATAAATGTCAGATAGAGTAAAGTCTGCTTTATTATCAAATGAGTTTAAATTTCCTGCAAAAAAAATAACAATAAATCTATCTCCTTCTGAAATTCAAAAAAGTGGTACACATTTTGATTTGGCAATTGCACTTTTAATAGCTTTATATGAAACAAATATTGAGTTTAATGATTTTTATGTATTTGGAGAGCTAAGTTTAGATGGAAAAATAAAAGATAGTAGTAGTATTTTTCCTATAGTTTTATCTTTAACAAAACAAAAACTTGTAAAAAATGTTTTGGTATCAAAGGAAAGCGCAAAAAAACTTTCTAAAATTCCAAATATAAATATCTATTGTGTAGATAATTTAGATATGGCTATGCAGTTTTTTAAGTTTGACAATAAAGAAAAATTTAAATACACATCTACAAATTTTGAGTGTGAGAGTTTTTCTATTTTAAATAAATCATACTATTTTTTAAAAGATTATGAACTAGATTTCAATGAAGTAAAAGGGCAAAAATATGCTATTGAGGCTTCATTAATTGCAGCTGCTGGAAGTCATAATATACTATTTGAAGGAAGTGCTGGTTGCGGTAAAAGTATGATTAGTAAAAGATTAAAGTTTATTATGCCACCTATGAGTTTAGAAGAGATACTAGAAAAAGCGAAACTTCAATCAATTGATTTAAAACCCATAGACTTTTCTCCAATAAGAGTTTTTAGAGCTCCACATCATAGCTCAACAAAATCTTCAATATTTGGAGGTGGTAGTGGAAATAGTGCAAAGATTGGAGAGATTGCATTATCAAATAATGGCATATTGTTTTTTGATGAACTTCCTCATTTTTCAAAAAGTACTTTAGAAGCTTTAAGAGAACCACTTGAAGATTTTAAAGTTTTAATTAGTCGAGTAAACTCAAAAGTTCTTTATGATACGAAGTTTTTATTTATAAGTGCAATGAATCCTTGTCCTTGTGGAAACTTACTTTCAACTAGCAAAGATTGTAGATGTAGTGATTTAGAAGTTCAAAGATATAAAAACCGTCTTTCAGAACCATTGTTAGATAGAATTGATTTATATGTAGTGATGAATGAACCAAGTGTTAATGAAAAAGTTTATTATAATTCAATGCAACTGCATGAAAGGGTTATTTGTGCATTTAAAAAACAAAAACAAAGAGCACAAAATGATTTAAATGGAAAATTAAGTGATAAAGAGATTAAAAAATTTTGTAAATTAGATGATAGTTCAAATGAATTACTTAATAAAGCAATAGTAAATTATAAACTATCTTTTAGAAGTATTAACAAGATTTTAAAAGTATCAAGAACAATTGCTGATTTGAATAATAATGAAAATATAACAAAAGAAGATTTAATGAAAGCATTAAGTTATAGAAAAAGATAACAAAGTAAGACATAATATAAAAATGATTAGTTTACACCTTTGTAATAACAAAAATGGTATTATACAAAATTAATAAATAAGCTTTTAAAGCTTAAGGAGAATCAATGACAAAATGCGGTTATGTATCTGTAGTTGGAAGACCAAATGCAGGTAAAAGCTCATTATTAAATTGGCTTGTTGGTGAAAAACTTGCAATGGTTTCACACAAAGCTAATGCTACAAGAAAAAGATCAAATATAATAGTTATGCATGAAGATGATCAAATTATATTTGTGGATACACCAGGACTTCATGAAACTGAAAAACTATTAAATCAATTTATGCTAGATGAAGCTTTAAAGGCTATGGGTGATTGTGATTTGATTTTATTTTTAGCACCTGTTACGGATAAACTTACTCATTATGAGGACTTTTTACAAAAAAATAAGAAAAATACAAATCATATACTTTTATTAACAAAAATTGATAATATAAGTAATGATGAAGTTTTAGCTAAGATGAAAGAGTATGAAAAGCATAGTGATAAATATCAAGCTGTAATTCCTGTATCAATAAAAAAAGCAACAACTCATGCAGATATTTTAGATGAGGTTGTAAAACACTTACCTGAACACCCTTATCTTTATGATCCTGAAATAATGACTACTGAAACTTTAAGAGATATCTTTAAAGAGTTCATTAGAGAATCAATTTTTGAAAATATCTCTGATGAGATACCTTATGAAACAGATGTTGTTGTAGAAAAAGTTGAAGAAAAAGATCATATTGATGTTATTAAAGCAACAATAGTTGTACAAAAAAGTACTCAAAAAGGTATGATTATAGGAAAAGGTGCTACTGCTATTAAAAGAATAGGTAAAGATGCTAGAGTTAAAATAGAAAAACTAACAGGTAAAAAGTGTTATTTAGAACTTTTTGTTTCAATAAGAAAAAATTGGACAAAAGATAAAAAAGGCCTAAAAGACCTAGGATATGATGTAACATTATAAAAAGTATAAGTTTACCTTGCTTTTTAAAGAAAGTTTATTTTATAATTTGTAGTTTATTCGTTTGGTGTATCTAAAGTTTTAAGATACGTCGCTTTACAAAACTGTAAAGCAGTTATGATTGTGTATTTACTTTAAGAGGGAAACCGTGCAATTATCAATTATTTATGAATTAAGAGCAAATAACGTAGAAGAAGAGCATATTGAATTAATTATGCAAAAAGTTAAAAATAGGCTTTCTGAAAAGAATATTGATGCAGAACTTGAAAAATTAGGTTACTCTAAGATCTTTACTGTTGATTATGATTCATATGATGCTGATTATACTTATGATGATGAAGAAGATTACTAAAACTAAAATCAATATCCTCAAGGGTATTGATTTTACTAATAAATAAACTAATAGCAAATATATTATTAACTAACAAATTTTAACTACAATACTTCACTATTTAAGATTATAATGTAAAAAATTAGTGGAGCAAATAATATGAAAAAAGCCATACTATTACTTAATATGGGTGGACCAAATAATTTAGATGAAGTAAAAGTTTTTTTAAAAAATATGTTTAATGATAAAAGAATAATTTCAGCACCAAAACTAATTAGAAAATTAATTGCATTTATAATCATAAAAAGTAGATTAAAAGAAGCAAGAAATAATTATAAACAATTAGGTGGAAAATCACCAATAATTGGCTATACAAAAGAACTTGTAAATATTTTAAATAATGAACTTGATGCAGATATTTTTTATGTGATGAGATATACACCTCCTTTTGCAAAAGATGTATTACCAAATATTAAAGATTATGATAAAGTTTATGCTATTCCTTTATATCCACATTATTCAACTACAACAACTGCTTCTTCTTTTGATGATTTGTTTATAGAAGCAAAAAAATATAAAATGGAAAATAAAATCCAAACTGTACATAAATACTACTCAAATGAAAACTATAATAAAGCCATTGTTCAAAGAATCAAAGAAGCATTAAAAGATAAAAATCCAAATGAATATGAACTTGTTTTTTCAGCCCATGGTTTAACTCAAAAAATAATTGACAATGGAGATATTTATCAAAAAAATATTAAACAAAATGTTTACTATGCAAGAAAAGAGTTAGCAAAACAAGGTATAAATTTTCATAAGACACATTTAGCTTATCAATCAAGGGTAGGACCAATGCAATGGATAAAGCCATACTTAGAAGATAAATTAGCTTCTTTAAAGTTGAAAAAGGTAATTATTTATCCAATCGCTTTTACTATTGATAACTCTGAAACAGAGTTTGAGCTTGATGTTGAATACAAAGAGTTAGCATATGAATTAGGATTTAAAGAATATATTGTAGCAAAAGCTCCTAATATACTAATGAGTGAAGTAATCAAAGATTTATATAATAAGATGGGAACATAATATGAAAGATTTTGCAGTAATTGGAGCAGGTATTGGTGGAACTTCTACTGCTTTAGCATTAAATAAAGATTTTGATGTAACGCTATTTGAAAAAGAACAATATTTAGGTGGATGCTCTTCTACTTATAAAAGAGGAAAATATTATTATAATGCAGGGGCAACTACTTTTGCAGGTTACCAAGATGGAACTTTTTTATATGATTTTTTTAAAAAGAATGAGGTTACTTTTAAAAAACAATTACTTGACTCATCTTTAACTGTTTTAATTGGAAATAAAAAAATAAGAAGATTAAGAGATCTAGATGCTTTTGTTGATGAGATTAATAGTGTATTTTATCATGAAAAGAATAAGGAGTTTTATGAATTGATTTTTTCTATAACAAATAGATTTTTTCAAATTGATGATTATTATTACTCAAATAAAAATCTTTTTTCTAAAGCTAAGTCTTTATATTCATTTAAAAATCTTTTTTTTGAGTTCTCATCGCTTCTATTTACAAAAGCAGATAAATTTATAGATAAGTTTTTTAATGGCATTTCAAAAGAGTATTTAGATTATATAAATAACCAAGTATTAATTGTATCTCAAGCAAAAACAAATGAGATAAACTTTTTAACTTGTGCTTTAGCTTTGGGTTATCAGTTTATGAATAATTACTATATTTATGGTGGAATGGGAAGTCTATTTGATTCAATGGCTTTTAAAATAGATGATGTAAGAACAAATGAGTTTATACAAAATATTGAAAAAACAACTAATGGGTATATTGTTCATAGTAAAAATGAGTCTTTACATTTTAAAAATGTAGTTTTAAATAGTTCACTTTTTGATAGTGCTCATTTATTTGAAGATAAAAGTATTAAAGATTATATTAATAAATACAAAAAATTTGATTTTGGTCTATCAGCATTTATGGTTTATATGAAGCTTGATACAAATAAAACTTTTGACCATCACTATCAAATTATCTTGCCAAATAGATTAAAAAACACAGTCTCAAACTCTATGTTTGTCTCTTTTTCCAATAATGATGATGAGAAAATGAAAGGAAGTGTTACTATTTCTATGCATACAAATAGTGCATTTTTTACTACACAAACAAAAGAAAAAAAACAAGAGTTACTAGATATAATTAAAAAAATTGTATGTGAAAAGTTAAATATACAAGAAGATGAGATTATAAAATGTTTTGCAGCAACTCCTCAAACATTTAAAAAATATATTAATAGAACAAGCTTAGGTGGAATTGCAGTAAAATATGAAAACTTAGTTTATAAACTTCCATCAAATGATACTCCAATAAAAGGTTTATACAATGTGGGTGATACTACATTTGCAGCTCAAGGTTGGCCAGGAGTTATGCTAGGAGTTAGAAATTTACAAAGGTTAATATGCAAAATATAGAGTTACAAATAAGATTGAAAGATTGGTTTTTTATTTTTTTAATAGCAATATTTTTTTCAATTGTTTTATCAGTATATAGTTACTTTTTAATTGATGAAGAACTTAAAAATGCAGTTATTTTTGGTGCATTATTGGGTTTTGATATCTTTATTTTTTCAATGACATTTATTACATATTTAAATAATTATATATTGCCAAAACTTTCAAGAAAATATTGGATTTTCTTAGCTGTTATTTTTTCTTTTTTATCAGGTTTTTTAGGTACTCTTTTGACTTATTATTTGTGTAATATTTTAGATGTTTATTTACTTGAAAAGTTTAGAAATAGTTATATGATTTTTGCACTTTTTATAGGATTTTTAACATATTTTGTTGCTGCACTTTTGTATCAATTTGTAAAAATGAGTAATAAAAAAGAGTATAGTGAAAGACTTTTATTAGATAGTAGATTAAAATCACTTCAAAGACAACTAAATCCGCATTTTTTATTTAATTCATTAAATTCACTAGTTGAATTGCTTCATGAAGATATTAATAAAGCAGAAGATAATTTGATGCAACTTTCAAAATTCTTAAGACAAAGTATGAAAGAGAGTGCTTTAAATAGTTTAAAAGATGAATTAGATAACCTTAAAAGATATGTTGCATTGGAGAATGTAAGATTTTCAAATAAAATAGTTTTAAATATTGATATAAATAAAGAGTTTTTAAAAAGACAAGTTCCAAAATTTTCAATACAATTACTTGTAGAAAATGCTATAAAACATGGTTTTGATAAATCAAATAAAGAGTTAATAATTGATATTTATGCAAAAGAAAATGAAAAAGATTTTGAAATTTACGTAAAAAATAATGGAAAAGCAGTAAACACAAATAGATTTGGAATAGGCCTTACAAACTTAAAAGAGAGATTACAAATTTTATGTAAGGGAAAAATTTCTTTAGAAAATAGTCAAATACCAACTTATAAAATCACAATAGGAAGATGCAATGAAAATATTAGTAATGGATGATGAAGAACTAGCAATAAAAAGATTAGTTAGATTACTTGATGAGCTTAAATATGATTATAAAGTAGCAAACAATAAAGAAGAGTTTGATTCTTTAGATAAAGAGCATAATTTTGATATTTATATTTTAGATATTAATATGCCTGAAATAAGTGGACTAGAACTTGCACAAGAAATATTTGCATTGAATGCTCAAGCTTTTGTTATTTTTCAAACAGCATATGAAGAACATGCTTTAAAAGCTTTTGAAATTGGTGCTATTGATTATTTATTGAAGCCTTTTACAAAAGAGGATTTACAAAAAAGTATAAATAGAGCAATTTCTTATAAAAAAGAAGAAAAAGGCACTAAGTTCTTAACTAAAAATGGAGATGAAGCGTATTTATTAAAGCCTGAAGATATTGTTTATATTCAAGCTGATTTAAATGAAGTAATTTTTAGAACAAAAGAGGGCTTTTCATATTATGCAAAAAAGATATCTGATATGGAAAATTTGTTAAAATCATCAAATTTCTTTAGAATACATCGTTCATATATAATAAACCTTGATTATGTAAAAAGTATGAAAACTCAAGAACAAAGTAAGATTGAGTTTTTCTTTACAAATATAAAAGATAGCATTACTTCAAGTAAAGATGGAGCAAAAAAATTTAGAGAGTTTATTGAAAAATAAGGAGTAAGTATGCAAAGTGTTTTAACAATTGCAGGTTCAGATTCTTGTGGCGGAGCAGGAATACAAGCAGATTTAAAAACTTTCGAGGCTTTTGGTGTTTATGGAGCTTCTGTTGTTACAGTTTTAACTGCACAAAATACAACAGGTGTAAAAGATATTTTTGAAGTTGATGCCAAATTTGTAAAAGCACAAATTGATTCAATTTTAGATGATTTTGATATTAAAGTGATAAAAGTAGGTATGCTTTTTAACAAAAAAATAATTAAAACAGTAAAAGATGCAATTAAAGATTTAGATATTCCTATTGTTTTAGATCCTGTATTTGTATCAAAAGCTGGTTCAGCTTTATTAGAAACAGAAGCTATAAAAGAGTTAAAAGATTTTTGTCAATACGCAAAAGTAATAACACCAAATTTATATGAAGCTAAACAACTTTTTGATTACAATGAAAATGAAGAACATGATTTAGCTAAGATTAGAGATTATAAAACAAATGTTTTAATAAAAAAACATAAAAAAGAGATAAATGATATTTTATATAGTATAGATTATTTATATACAAAAACTGATATCAAATCTTTTTATACTCCATATATTAGAACAAAAAATGTCCATGGTACAGGTTGTACTTTATCTTCTTCAATTGCTGCAAATTTAGCATTGGGTAAAGATTTGGAAGAAGCAATAAGAGTATCAAAAGAGTATGTTTATGAAGCTATTTTAAAAGCTCCAAACTTAGGTAAAGGCTCTGGGGTAATTAATCATAAAGTTTAATTTCAAAGAGGTTAAAACCTCTTTGAAAAGTTCTAATGCTCAACAGCTGTATTTGCACCAAAACCTGTATTTGCTCTAATATTTTGAGCTCTAAATTTCTCTTTTTCATCTTTTCCTCTTTGAGAATTATCAGTAATTGAAAAAAACCAAATTGAAATAAATGCAATTGTTACAGAGAATAGTGCAGGGTGTTTATATGGAAAAATAGCCTCTTCATTTCCAAGAATTTGAACCCAAACAATTGGTCCTACTACAACTAATGCAACAGCAGTAATTAAACCAATGAATCCTCCAATAAAAGCACCTCTTGTAGTAAGTTTTCTCCAATAAATTGATAGAAATAAAATTGGAAAATTTGCAGATGCAGCAATACCAAATGCAAGACCTACCATATATGCAATGTTTTGTTGTTCAAATGCAATACCTAAAATAACACCAATTATTCCAACTGCAATTACAGTTATTTTTGAAATCTTAACAACTTTTTCATCACTTGCTTGTGGATTAATAACATTTGCATAAATATCATGTGAAATAGCACTAGCACCAGCTAGAGTAAGACCAGAAACAACTGCTAAAATAGTAGCAAAAGCAACTGCTGAAATGAATCCTAAAAATGCATTTCCACCTAGCATATGTGATAAATGAATAGATGCCATATTATTTCCACCAAATAGCTTCCCATCAACAAAATATTGTGCACCATCTGCTGAATTTAAAAAAGCAATTGCTCCAAATCCAACAATTGTTATAATAATCCAAAAATAACCAACAAATCCAGTGGCATAAACAACAGACTTTCTAGCCTCTTTTGCATTTCCAACAGTAAAGAATCTCATAAGAACATGAGGAAGCCCAGCAGTACCTAACATAAGAGCCATTCCAAGTGAGATAGCTGAAATTGGATCAGATATAAATCCACCAGGAGCTAAAATTGACTCACCATCTTTATGATTTTGCACTGCATTAACTGCTAAAGTTTCAAAATTAAAATCAAAATGATATAAAACCATAATAGCCATAAAAGATACACCTGTTAATAAAAGACATGCTTTTATTATTTGAACCCAAGTCGTTGCTAACATGCCACCAAAAGTAACATATATTATCATCATAACACCAACTAAAATAACAGCAAATTCATACTCCATTCCAAATAGAACTTGTATAAGTTTTCCTGCCCCCACCATTTGAGCAATAAGATATAAAATCACAACAGAAAGAGAACCAAAAGCAGCCAAAGTTCTAATCTCTTTTTGTCCTAGCCTATAAGCAGCAATATCTGCAAATGTAAATTTTCCTAAGTTTCTTAATTTTTCTGCCATAAAAAATAGAATAATTGGCCAACCAACTAAAAATGAAACAGCATAAATAACTCCATCATAACCTTTTAAGTAAATAAGTCCAGAAACACCTAAAAATGCTGCTGCTGACATATAATCTCCAGCAATTGCCATACCATTTTGGAATCCGCTAATTCCACCACCAGCTGTATAAAAATCACTTGCAGATTTTGTTTTTTTTGCCGCCCAGTATGTAATACCTAATGTTCCTACAATAAATATAAAAAACATAATAATGGCTGGAATATTTAAATCTCTTTTAGTTGCCTCAAAGTTTGCATCTCCCGCTGCAAAAACTGAAACACAAAAGATTGAAAGTAATGCTAGTAATCTAATCATTATAACTCATCCTTTACATCATCTTTTACTTTATTGATTAAGTCTTCAAACTCACCATTAGCTCTTATTACGTAAATAATTGTAGTTATAAAACTAATTACTAAAATTGCTAGGGCTATTGGAAAAGCTATTGTTGTTAATCCATCGCCTATTTTCGTAGCCAAAATCTCTTTGTTAAATGCAATTGTTAAGATATATGCATAAAACATAACTAAAACAAAAACTCCAAGCCTAATACTAAAACTTCTTCTTTTATTAACAAGTTCTTGGTATTGTGGATGGTTTTCTATCTTTTCTACTAATTTTTCGTTCATCCTCTCTCTCCTGTTTATATTTACACATTTTTAATTTTAATGTTTCAAAATGAAACTATAAATTATGTATAAAATATGTAAATTTGTTGGGAGTGTGAATTCTACACATTAAAATTATCCAATAGTCTTAATTAATTTTATTAATATATTTTTATAAGTTTTTTTAAATAAAATTACCTATATTGTGTTACATATAGTATCAAAAAGCTTACTTATTATCCTTTATTATATAAATTATAATAAAAACATATAGTAAAAAGTTGTCATCAATGAACATATTTTGTGTATTAAAGAACAACTATTGATGATATAATTAAAAAATGAAATTAAATTGAGGATTATTTATGTTATTAGCTGTATCAAGTTGTTTATTGGGAAATAATGTACGATATGATGGTTCAAATCAAATGAATAAATTTGTTCTTAAAACACTATCTGAATATGCACAGTTTGTGTCTTTTTGTCCTGAACATTTAGCAATGGGAACACCAAGAGAGACAATTAGAATAATTAGTGAAAAAGAAAAAGATTTAGAACTTAAAACAGTTTTTTCAAAAGAAGATGTTACAACTAAAGTATTAGAAGCTTCGAAAAAAGAGATAGATAACCTCAAAAAACAAGAAATCTGTGGAATAATATTAAAATCAAAATCTCCAAGCTGTGGATTAGGTAGTACAAAATATTATGAAAATGGAATGCCTCAAGGTAAAAAAGATGGTGTATTTGCTGCTATGTGTAAAGAGAAGTTTAAATATCTTCCAATAGAAGAAGAAGCAAGACTTAATGATGCTTGGTTAAGAGAAAACTTTATTATGCAAATTTTTGCATATAGTGATGTGGAAGAGTTAAGTAAAGATATTACAAAGTTTAAAGAATTAGTTGAATTTCATACATCTTATAAATATTTACTCCAATCAAAAAATGAAGTTTTATATAGAGAACTTGGAAATATAGTGGCAAATCATGAAAAAAAGAGTTTACAAGAGGTAATGGGTGAATATAAAGAGTTATTTAAACAAACTATTGCAACTAAGAGTAAAATAAGTAAAACAGTAAATGTTTTAGAACATATGGTTGGATTTTTTAAAAAAGATTTAACTTCACAAGAAAAAATAGAATTAAAAGATTTAATAGCTCAATACAAAGAAAAAATTATTCCTTTAATTACAGTAATTGCACTTATTAAAATGTTTAGTGTAAAGTATGAAAAAGAGTTTTTGTTAAAACAAAAGTTTTTACATCCTTATCCTGATAAATTAGCATTGAGAAGTGATATTAATAGTGGAAAATAAAAAAACAGTTTTATGGTTTAGGAGAGATTTAAGAGTTGATGACTCTATGCTTTTATCAATAAAAGCAAATGAAGTTTTGCCTATATTTATTTTTGATAAAGAGATTTTGCTTGAACTAAGTAGTGATGATAAAAGAGTTGATTATATTTTTAAAAAAGTAATACAATTAAAAGATGAGTTAAAAAAATATGATTTAGATTTAGCAATATTTTATGCAGATGTTATTGATGTATTTAAGTATTTAAAATCAAAAGCTTATGATGAAGTTTACGCAAGTGTTGATTATGACAAATATGCCAGAAAAAGAGATGAAGAAGTATCTAAAATAATTAATTTTATACCTTTATATGATTGTTATATTTATGAACCAAGGGAGATTTTGAAAAAAGATTCTTCACCTTATGTTGTCTTTTCTCCATATTATAAAGAAGCAAAACAAGTTTATACAAAAGAGCACTCTTTAAAATATGAACTTGAAACAAATAAATTAAGTAATTTTGAATTTTTTGATTATATAAATGAGTTTAAAGAAAATAAGCTTGTTCAAAAAACACTTAGTATTGATACAATTGGATTTAAACAAAATAGTATAAAATACGAATCACCTTTAAAAAAATTAAAACAATTAAAATCTAAACTTATAAGCTATAAAGATTTAAGAGATTATTTAAACGAAGATGCAACTTCTAATTTAAGTGTTGATCTAAGATTTGGAACAATAAGCATAAGAAGTATATTAAGAGAGTTAATAACTTTAAAAAAACAAGGTTTTGATACAGAAGGATTTTTTAGACAACTTGTTTTTAGAGATTTTTATGCTTCACTTTTATATCACTTTCCTAAACTTCATACCCAAGATTTTAGAAGCTATGCTCCTTATAGTTTCAAGAAAGACTATTATGAAAAATTTATAAGTGCAAAAACAGGAGTTCCTATTATTGATGCGGGTGTTAGTGAATTACTTACTACTGGGTATATGCACAATAGAGTACGTATGATTGTAGCTTCATTTTTTTGTAAACATCTAATGCTTCCATGGCAAAAAGGAGAAGCTTTTTTTGCAAAACACCTTATGGATTACGATGCAGCTTCAAATATACTTTCTTGGCAGTGGAGTTCAAGTACAGGAATAGATGCACAACCATATTTTAGAGTTTTTAATCCATATTTACAAGCAAAAAAGTTCGATAAAGATGCATTGTATATCAAAAAGCATTTAAAAGTTTTAAATAATATAAAAGCAAAAGATATTCATGATGAAGATTTTCTTTTTTCAAATACTATAAAAGGATATACAAAACCTATAATAAAACATAAATTTGCAAGGGAACATTTTTTAAGTGAAGCAAAAAAGTTTATAAATAATTAATTTTATTATTTTTATGCTAAACTTTCTTTATGGAAAAGTTTAGCATTTTAAATAATTACTTTTTTACTATTTTAATACATGTAAATGAGCAAATAGATGATAAATATATCAAAGAGTTTATTTGTTCAAATTTGCAATTAAAGAATATATCTTATAAACATAAGTATATTTATTATAGTTATGTAGAACAACTAAACTCTTATCAAGTTTTTGTATTTGAAAAAAATGATTTTGTTTTACTCTTTTTAGATAATATAAATGGTGATGGCTTATATACTTTACTTTTTTATGATTCTTATTTAATACTTTTAAAAAATAAAAAACTCTACTACTTTTTGAATTTAAAATATAAACTAAGTGAAAATGAAATAATACAGCTAATAAAAAATAAACTCAATATTGAAATCTCAACTATAATGAACCTTGATAATAAAAGCTTTGAAAAACTTATAGGTAAAAGTCAGAAAAATAAATATAATATAATTGATTTTTCTTCAAACAACTATCTTTATGCTTTTATGTTAAATTGTATTTTTTGTATGATTTTTTTATCAAATTACTATTTTTATACTCAAAATAAAACAAAGGATAGTGAAAAAAATAAAGTCTTACTCACTAAAGAAAAAAAAGATTTAAAAACAAAAAAGTTAATTGATATTTTAAATAACTCCTTTACATATAATCTAAAGTTTAAAAATTTAGTTATAAAAGAAAATAAAATAGACTTACTTGTAACTTCTAATAAAGTAGTAAATATAGAAAATTTTTCTAAAAAAATAGGTGCTAAGGTGAATTTTTTAGAACATAACAAACAAAGTAATAAATATGAAGCAAAGTTATTTATACAAGAAAATAGATAAGAAAATAAAAAAGTTTACTCTTTTAAATAAAATAGAACTATTTTTATTACCAATATTTTTCACTCTAATAATAATATTTTTAGTTGAGAATTTTAATAAAAACAAAGAATTTAAAAATGCCAATAGTTCTTTAGTAGTAAAAATAAAAGAGAAGAAAATAAATGAAGAAAAACTCTTTTTATTGCTTAGTAATTATTTTGAAAAAGAGAAAATAAAAATAAACTCTTTAATTAAAAAACAAAATAACATAGAGTTCAAAATAGAGACTTCACTGCTAAAACTAATTTATACAACACAATTTATTGAAACAATAAGTTCAAACACAAATATAAAGAATCTAATAATAAAGAATAAATCAAATATTGTAAGAGGGCATTTTTTTGTTGAACTTTCAAAAAATTATGAATTTATCAATAAAGATATTATCAAAGAAAATGAATTGAAATTTTTAAAAAACAAAGGTGATTATTTAGTAAAAAACATAGACTCAATTGTCTTTGATTATGTGTTAATAGATAATAAATGGGAAAAAAGGATTAGTAGTGAATAAAATTAAAGAGTTTGTTATTGATTATGAGTTAATTAAAAAGTTTGATATAAATGCTTTGCAAAAGAGTTTAATATTGCCTATTTATGAAGATGATGTATATTCTTACTGTGCAGTTTGTAAAAAAAGTGATATAACTTTTGCGAAAAAATGTTTTTTTAATTTGACAAGTTTTATAAATATCAAAGAAGAAGAGGTACTTTTTTATTTAAGTGATTTTGATACAAGATATGAATTGTATTTATTATATAAAAAAAGTTTAGAAAATCTAAAAGAGAATTCCCAAAATCATATAGATAAATTTTTTAAACTCTTACTTGAATTTAGTATTGAAAAAAGAGCAAGTGATATACATATTGAAACAAATGAAAAACATCTTTTTATAAGGTTTAGAATTGATGGAAAGCTAAAACATATAATTAGTTTTGAGTTGGTTTTTTATAAAGTAATTAGCTCAATTATAAAGTTAAAAGCAAAGTTGGATATTACTCAATATAGAAAAGCTTTAGATGGAAGAATAAATGAAAAATTAAATGAAAATAGTTATGATTTTAGAGTCTCGATTTTACCAACTATATCAGGTGAATCAATTGTTCTTAGAATTTTAGATAATAAAAGTATAAAAAAAGATTTAAAATATTTAGAGTTTTCTAAATCAATTTATAACTCTTTGAGTAATATATCTAATTTAACACAAGGTTTAGTTTTAGTTTGTGGACCAACAGGAAGTGGAAAAACAACTACACTGTATTCAATATTAAAAAGTTTTGATTTAGATAACAAAAAAATTATCACAGTAGAAGATCCTGTTGAATATAAACTTGATGGAATAACGCAAATAAATGTAAATGATAAATTAGATGTTAGTTTCTCATCAGTTTTAAAAAATATATTAAGGCAAGATCCTGATATTATATTTATTGGAGAAATTAGAGATAAGTTATCCTTGCAAATAGCTATTCAAGCTTCATTAACTGGTCATTTGGTTTTATCAACAATACATTCAAATAGTGCATTAAACTCAATAAGCAGACTTCTTGATTTGAATTCGCAAAGTTATTTATTATCTTCAACTTTAAAATCGATTTTTTATCAAAGACTTGTTTTGAAAGTTTGTCCAGATTGTGGTTTTAAAGGATGTAAAAACTGTAATTATACAAAATATCAAGGAAGAACTGCTATTTGTGAACATATAAAAATAGATGAAAAGATGAGCTCACTAATTGCAAAAAATAGTTCAAACTGTGAGTATAAAACATATTTAGATTCTAAAGATTATGAAGATATATATTTTGATGCAAAAAATAAAGTGAAAAAAGGTTTAACAACTTTAGATGAGGTTTATAAAGTACTAGGCTTTGAAGATGAAATATAAAGTATATTACCAAGAAAACTCAAGACTTTGTTCTAAAATTATAATTTGTGATAGTTTAGATGATATTCAACTACCTAAAAATACAATAAAAATAAAAAAAGAAGTAAAAACAAAGTTTAAAAAAACTAAATATAGTTTTGATACAAAAGAGATATATCAAATTTTTTATGAACTTGATTTGATGTTGGACTCTAATATTGATGTTACAACTTCTTTAAATATTTTAAGAAATAATAGAAAAAATAAAAAACATAAAGAGTTTTTAAAAGATTTGTCAAATAATATTAAAAATGCAAAAGGCTTAAATTATGATGAACAAAAATTTAAAGTTGATTATATTGTTAAAAGTTTTTTTAAGATTGTAAATAAAAATGGTGATTTAAACCTAGCTATAAAAGCTTTGAGTAAACTTTTGAAGTTTCAATTAGAAGTAAAAAATAGTTTTAAAAAAGCTTTTTTTTACCCTTTTGTATTGTTATTAACCTTGATATTTTCTATACTAGCAATATTTTATTTTGTATTACCTGCTTTTGAACCTTTGATTAATAGTAGTGCAATAAAAGCAAATAATGCAACTGTTTTACTTTATGCCTTAAAAGAGTTTTTACATATGTACATTTTTTATATAATATTATTTTTTTCAATGATTCTTTTATCTTTATATATTTTTTATAAAACAAGTGATAACTTTAAATATGTAGTGTCTAAAATAGTAATTACTAAGATACCTTTGTTTAGCAAAATAGTTTTAGAATTTGAACTTTATAAAATATTTATAATTTTGAATATTTTACAAAAAGCAAATTATGAGTTTTTTGATACTTTAAGTAGTCTTCGTTATTTAATTAAAAACAAATATCTTTTAGATAAAATATCGCTCATTGAAACTTTGATAAAAAGTGGTAAAAGTATATCTTTTGCTTTTGAGATTACAAATTTATTTGATGGTTTTGTGTTAAATTTAATTAATACAGGAGAAAAATCAAATAATTTATCAAAAGTCACTTTTGAAATAGAAAAAGTTTATAAAATAAGTTTTGAAAATAAAGTAAAGTCACTCTCTTTTTGGATTCAACCTATTGTATTTTTATTAATAATGGGATTGATTCTTTGGATTATATATGCAATATTTATTCCAATGTGGAGTATGAGTGATATGATAAAGTTTTAAAGGAAAAAAATGGGTAAAGAACAAGAGTTTGAAGACTCAATACGAAATATTTTAGAGTACATTGGTGAAGATGTGACACGAGAAGGTTTAGAAAAAACTCCAAGTAGAGTTAGAAAAGCTTTTGAATTTATTTGTGGTGGATATAAAGAGAATCCAGAAGATATCTTGAAATCTGCACTATTTACAAGTACAAATGATGAAATGGTTGTTATTAAAGATATTGAATTTTATAGTCAATGTGAACATCATATGTTACCAATTATTGGGAAAGCTCATGTTGCATATATCCCAAATGGAAAAGTTGTAGGTCTTAGTAAAATACCAAGAGTTGTAAATGTATTTGCTAGAAGATTACAAATTCAAGAACAAATGACTGAACAAATTTGTGATGCATTAAATGATACTTTAAAACCAAAAGGTGTTGCTGTTATGATTGATGCAAGACATATGTGTATGGAGATGAGAGGTGTTGAAAAAATATGCTCTACTACTGTTACTTCAGCGCTTAGAGGTTTGTTTAAACAAAATAAAAAAACAAAAGATGAATTTTTAACTATCGTTTCTTCTTCTTTGCAAAAGTAAAGTAGCAATTGCTACTTTACTTTTTTATTTACCTTTTTCTTGTTCTTTTAATGAATCAAGATGTTTTAATTCGCTATTTAATCCTTTATAAAGACTAAAACACATAACTAATAAGATAATTGTAAATGGTAATGCTGTGGTAATTGAACCTGCTTGAAGTGCTGATAATGCTTCTTTTCCACCCATATATAAAAGTGATATAGCAACCGCACCTTCAACAACTGCCCAAAAAACTCTTTGTGTTGTTGGAGCATCTAGTTTTCCACCTGCTGTGATACTATCAATTACTAATGAACCTGAATCAGAAGATGTTACAAAAAACACAATTACTAAAAATATTGCTAAAAATGAAGTAATTGAAGATAAAGGAAGATTTTCTAACATTTGAAACATTGCCAATGACTTATTTGTTAGTCCATTTGCTAAAGCACCTGTTTCATTTATTACTTGATCAATTCCAGTTGTTCCAAAAGCACTCATCCAAACAGCTGTAATTAGTGTTGGGATTAATAAAACAGCAATAATAAACTCTCTTACTGTTCTACCTTTTGAAACTCTTGCTATAAACATACCAACAAAAGGTGACCATGCAATCCACCATGCCCAATAAAATATTGTCCAGCCATGAAACCATTCTTGATCTTCTCTTCCTACAAAATTAGCTAAATCAAGCATATTTATAGCATAAGCGCCAACTGTATCTAAAAAACCATTGAAGATGCCAATTGTTGGACCAACAATGATTAAAAACATAATCAATAAAAAAGCCAAAATGATATTTAAATTACTTAATATTTTAACACCACCTTCTAAACCTCTTACAACAGATACAATTGCAATAGCTGTAATACACACAATAATAATGATTTGTGTGCCAACTCCATTTGAAACATCAAATAAAAAGTGCAATCCAGATGCCACTTGTTGTGCTCCAAGTCCTAAAGAAGTTGCAAGTCCAAATATAGTTGCAAATACTGCTAAAATATCAATTACATGACCTGGCCAACCCCAAATTTTATCACCTAAAATTGGATAAAAAGCTGATCTCATAGTAAGTGGTAATTTTTTGCTATATGAAAAGAAAGCCAATGATAAGCCAACAATTGCATAAATTGCCCAAGGATGTAATCCCCAGTGAAACATTGTAGCACCCATTGCTAATTCTCTTGCTTGAGGTGTATTGGCTTCAACATTTAAAGGTGTATGCCACCAATCTGTATAATATGCTACTGGTTCAGCAACAGACCAATACATCAATCCTATACCCATTCCTGCTGCAAATAGCATTGAGAACCAAGACATTTTAGAAAAATCAGGTTTTGCATTTTCTCCACCAATTCTTATTTTACCTACTGGTAAAAAAATAAGAAATAGACAAAATATAACAAAGATATTACTTGAAGACATAAATAACCAATCAAAATTATTAATTGCCCACCATTTTGCACCATCTAATGTTTCATTTGCTGTTGATGGGAAAATTGCAGTAACTATAACAAATGCTAAAACAATTAAAGCACTTATTATAAATACAGGATTATGAATGTCTAATCCGAATTTTTGTAAGTTGTCCTGACCTATCTCATAGTCAGTTGAATATTTTTTACTCATGTTACTCCTATTGTTACATATTTTATGTAATAAAAAAACAATTTGTATGTACATTAATTACATATTAGTAGTAAAATATAGTAAAATAGCTTAAAAGCTTATTATTTAAACAATGTGAGAATATAACTTAAAAATAAAAAAGGGGAACAAGAAATATACTCTTGTTCCCCTTTTTTTATTTATAAAATATACTAGTTATTTGAAATTATCAATATCTTCTACGTCATTTGTTGATATCTTTTCTAATTTACTTTCAACTATATCTAAAAATTCATTTCTATTTTTCTCATCCATATTAGTATGAAGCATTTCTAGAATATACTTTATTCCATTTGCATTTATTTTTTTTACACTTGCAAGATAATGTACAAATGCAATAAATCTAACATCAGTAATTGAGTAAAGTTTCTTTGTTTGATTCTGTTTTTTAGGAAATAATCCTTTTTCTTCATACATTTTTAAAGTTCTTGATTTTGTAGTTAGTAGTTCTGCTATACTACTTAAAGGTAAAATACACTTTTCATTATTCAATAAAGCCATCCTTAAATTTTCCTTTACCAGTTTTAATTTTGGGCATTTTATAAAAGAATTACTTTAGCTAACATTAAGAAACTAAAGAAGCCCACTATATCAGTAACTGTAGTAAGTAAAACTGTGCTTCCAACAGCTGGATCAATATTGAATTTTTTTAATAATAAGGGAATTGAAGCTCCAAAAAAACCTGCACTAAAAAGATTAATTACCATAGATAAAGCAATAACCAAGCCAAGAAGTTTCTCATCAAACCAAAGCCATGCAATAAATCCCATAATTATAGCAAATAGCACACCATTAACTAAAGAGATAAATACTTCTTTTCTTACTGCATTTTTTGCATTTTCAAGTTCAATATCTCCAAGTGCTAATTGTCTTACCATAACAGCTAATGTTTGTGTTCCTGCATTTCCACCCATTGATGCTACAATTGGCATCAAAATTGCCAATGCAACATATGCTTGTATTGTTTGATCAAATAAACCAATAACTAGTGAAGCTAAAATCGCTGTTCCTAAGTTTAAAAATAACCAAATTGCTCTTTTTTTTGCAGTAGTAATAAGATTGTCTTCATGTTCAAAATCTTCATGTACACCTGCTAATTGATACATTTGTTCTGTTGCATTTTGTTCAATTACATCTAAAATATCATCACTTGTAATTCTTCCCATTAGCATATCTTGATAACCAACAACAGCAACAACATTTAAATCATACTGTTCAAAATGTTTTGCAACTTCATCAATATGTGTATTGTCACTTACTTTAAAGGGTCTATATTTATACTCATCTGCTTCATTTAAAATATCTTCATAGGTTTTATCAAAATCAAAGATTATTAAATCTTCAAGTGAAACTGAAGCTATAAGTGACTTTTCATCATTTACTACAAAAACTTGATGAATATTTACTAATTCATCATTTGCTTTTGCATTTTTAAGTCTGTTTATTGATTCTCCAATAGTTTCACTTAATTTTGCAGAGAATAGCTCAGTTTGCATATATGCACCAGCTTCATCCTCTTCATATCTTTTAAGCCATTCAATATCTTTTTTATCTTCTTCTTCTAATCCCTCATAGATATCTTTTGCTTTTTGTTTATCAATCTCTTCTATTTCTTGGATAATATCTGTTGCATCATCTGATTCAAGTAAATCAACAGCATCTGTAAGTCTTTGGATTGATAACTCTTCATAAGCAGAGTCTCGTAGATTATCAGGAAGTTCTAAAAGAACTTCCCCTAAAAGTTCATCTGGGATAGTTTTTAAAATATAAAAAAAGTCTTCTATACTTTCATTTTCAATTTTTCTCAATGAGTAAGCAATATCTGAGGGGTGCAGATTATCTATTTTTTCTAAAAGCTCATTTGGGTCTTTTATAATATTATCATTTTGCATTTAAACTCCTTGAGTTTTATTGTAACACTGTATAACTCTCTTTTCTTGCAAATTTTGTAGGAAGTTCTCTATTTTGGTCACTAACTACTAAATCAAGCTCTTGAACATAATCTTTTGTATTTGCTATAAATGTTGCTTTTTGTTTTCCTGAAAGCTTTACTTCTTTTCCTCTTGTTATTACTTTTAAAGGATTAATAGCTCTTCCATTTTTATATAATCCAAGGTGCAAGTGAGGTCCAGAACTAAGACCTGTACTTCCTACATATCCTATGTGAGTACCTTTTCTTACATAACTTCCAACTCTAAGACCACTTTTAAATCTACTTTGGTGAGCATAAAGTGTTCTATATCCATTTGAGTGTCTTATGATTATGGTATTACCATATCCTCCTCTTCTTCCTTTAAAGATAACTTTTCCATCACCAGCTGCATATATTCTTCTTCCTCTAGGGGCTGCAAAATCTGTTCCTAGATGGGCTCTATATCTTTTTAATACAGGGTGCCATCTTTTTCTTGTAAATTGGCTTGAAATTCTTTTGTAAGTTAAAGGAATTTGGAAAAAATAAGTTTTTGAGTAACCATTTCCTTTTTCATCATAATATTTTTCATTGTGTCTATTTTTTAATCTATAATTTCTTTTTCCGTTTACTTCTACCATAGCAGCAATTAATTCAGGGTTTCCAAAGTATTTACCCATTCTAACTTTTTGTTTATATTTTAGTGCTACAAAATCACCTTTTTGAATACCTCTAAAGTTAACACTTCTTCCATAAACTCTCATAACTTCATTTGCTAAGGCTAAGTTTTCTGTTGCATCAAATATATCTTTAAATGGTGATCTTTGAATTTCAATTGCTATTGTTTCATCAATTTCTTCATATGCAATTGGTATTGCTTCAAATATATATTTACCTTTTTTTGCTTCATAAATATGTAGTTGCATCTCTTCTGAAACTGGTATTAAAACTTGCTTTAAGCTACCATCTTCATTTAACATTAGGTTATAATCAATACCTGCAATAATTTCTGAACAAAGCTCTTTATCTTCTTTTTCTAAACTAAAATAGAGATTTTGAGAGATATTATACTTATCTAGAAAGGTTAAAAAACTTTCACCTTTTGGCCATGTTAATTCTTGAACTTGTAATCCAAAAACAGATGTTAAAAATATGATTAATGTAAATATTATTTTCATGAGACTACTTTTATATAAAAATTAGGGGTAATATTATACAATTGCAAAACTTAAAAAAAAATATTTGGAGTGTTTAAATGCGTATTTTGGCTTTGTTCGCCTTTTGTGTGACTTTTTTATTTGCAGATTTAATCGATGTTTATAGAACACAAGGAATTGATGCTGTAAAAGAGAAACTTGAAAAACAACTACAAGAAAAGAGTTACTGGAATAACTTTTTAGAAAAAAAAGATGTAACATATGGTTATTATGAATCTACGAAATTTTTAATTTTAGTAGAAAAAGGTACAAAAGAGTTAAAAGTTTTAAAAAATATAAATAATCTTTTTTCACAAGTAGTTCAAGATGATGTAATAGTTGGAGAAAAATCAGGAGATAAGCAAGTTGAAGGTGATTTGAAAACTCCTGAGGGAGTATATGAATTAACTTCTAAACTTACAAAACTTGACTCATTTTATGGGCCACTTGCACTTGTGACTTCTTATCCAAATACTTTTGACAAAGCAATGAATAAAAAAGGTCATGGAATTTGGATTCATGGAATGCCCTTAGATGAAAAAAGAGAAGAGTTTACTCAAGGATGTATTGCTTTGGATAATCCAAACTTAATGAATTTGGATAAAAATATTAGCTTAAATGATGCTCTTGTTTTAATATCAGAAGCTAAAATTGAAAAAGTAAAAAAAGATGATATTAGTTCAATTTTATCATTTATTTATAAATGGAAAGACGCATGGAGAAAATCTGATATTGAAAGATACTTATCTTTTTATTCAAATGACTTTAAACGATATGATGGTTTGGATTTAGATGGTTTTTCACAATATAAAAAAAGAATTTTTTCAAGAAAAGAAGACAAAACTATTATTTTTTCAAATATAAATATTATACCTTATCCTAATTCACTAAATAAAAAAATGTATAAAGTTTTGATGGATGAAAAATATAGAACAAGAAATCATAAATTTGATGGTAAAAAAGAACTTTTTATTGAATTAAAAGATAATACGATAAAAATTCTAACTGAGGGATAAAAGTTTTTTTAACCCCTTTTTTGATATAATCGCACATTAACTATTAAATAACTTTTAAGGTAACAGATGCAAGAAAAAGAGATGAATATTGAAGAGATTGCACTAGCGCACTCTTTAACACTTGAGGAATTAGGTCAAATTAGAGATATTTTAAAAAGAGAACCAAATCACGTTGAAATTGGTGTCTTTTCTGCTATGTGGAGTGAGCATTGCTCATATAAATCAAGTAAAAAACACCTAAATGGTTTCCCTACAAAAGCTCCATGGGTTATTCAAGGGCCAGGTGAAAATGCTGGTGTTATTGATATTGGAGATGGCTATGCTGCTGTTTTTAAAATGGAATCACATAATCATCCTTCATTTATTGAACCTTATCAAGGTGCAGCTACTGGTGTTGGTGGTATCTTAAGAGATGTATTTACAATGGGTGCTAGACCAGTTGCAAATATGAACTCTATTAGATTTGCTGGAATTGAAGGTAATAGTGAAACTGCACAAAAACATAGATACTTATTAAGAGGTGTTGTTGCTGGTATTGGTGGATATGGTAACTGTATGGGAGTACCAACAATAGGTGGTGAAACAACTTTTGAAGAGTGCTATGCTGGAAATAACCTTGTAAATGCATTTACTTTAGGACTTGCAAAAGCTGATGAGATTTTTTTAGGAATTGCTGAGGGTGTTGGAAATCCAGTTATGTATGTGGGAAGTAAAACAGGAAGAGATGGACTTGGTGGAGCTGTTATGTCAAGTGCATCATTTGATGAAGATAGTGAATCAAAAAGACCAACTGTTCAAGTTGGTGATCCTTTTACTGAAAAACTACTTTTAGAAGCTTGCTTAGAGTTATTTAAAGAAGATTTAATTATTGGTATTCAAGATATGGGTGCTGCTGGACTTACTTCATCTTCATTTGAGATGGCAGGAAGAAGTAATAGTGGTATGATTATGCATCTTGACAAAGTTCCAGCAAGAGAAACTGGAATGACTCCTTATGATTTTATGCTTAGTGAGTCTCAAGAAAGAATGCTTATTTGTGCAAAAAAAGGTTGTGAGCAAAAAATTATTGATATTTTTGAAAAGTGGGAATTAGATGTTGCTGTTATTGGTGAAGTAACAAATACTGGAAATATGGAACTATTTTGGCATGGAGAAAAATGTGCTGAAGTACCTGTTCAACCAGTAAGTGAGCAAGCTCCTGTTTTAGATAGACCTGTAAAAGAGCCAGAATACTTAAAAGATATAAAAAATATATCACTAGATAAAAATATTTCAAATCAAGAAGCCTTTGATGTAATGTTTAGTGATATGGAAATTGTTGATAAATCTTGGGTATATGACCAATATGATTCAATGGTACAAACAAATACAGTTAAAGGACCAGGAAAATTAGATGGTTCTTCAATTAGAGTAAAAGAGACTGGAAAAGCTCTTTCTATGAGTGCTGATTGTAATACAAGATTTTGTTATATTGATCCAAAATTAGGTGCAAGTGCAGCGGTTATGGAATCAGGAAGAAATGTAGCAATGACAGGTGCAATGCCAAAAGCAATCACAGATTGTCTAAACTTTGGTAATCCTGAAAATCCAGAAGTTATGTGGCAGTTTGCACAAGCTTGCGAGGGTATTAAAGATGCTTGTAGAGAACTAATTACTCCTGTAGTTGGTGGAAATGTTTCACTTTATAATGAAACAAATGGTGTTGGAGTTTTCCCAACACCTTCAATTGCAATGGTTGGTGTAAATGATGATGCAAATAAAGTTTTACCATCAAGCTTACAAAATGAAGGAAACTTAATCTACTTACTTGGAGATACAAAATCTGAGTTTGGTGGAAGTTTATATATGAAAAAAATGTATGACAAAGTTGCTGGAGCTCATCCAGAAGTTGACTTTGAAAAAGAGTTAAAACTTTGGAATACAGTTATTGAAGCAAATAAACAATCACTTTTAGTATCTGCAAAAGATGTAAATGTTGGTGGTATTGCTGTTTCATTATCAAAGATGGCAGTTGTTGGAGATAAAGGAGTTGAGGTAAATGTTAAGCTTGATGATTCAAAAGATATTTTTTCTGAATCTTTAAGTAGAGCATTGGTGGAAGTAAAAACATCTAACAAAGAGGCATTTGAAGCAGTAGCAAAAGAGAATGAAATCTCTTTTGAACAAATAGGTGTGGTAAAAGGTAAATCAATTATTATCAATGATATACAAGTTGAGTTATCAAAAGCTAGTGATATATACTTTAATAAGTTCAAACAAGTTATTGAACAAGACTTGTAAGAACAAATCTTGCTAAAGCCAAACTCAAAATTGAGTTTGGCTTTTTTATTTTCTAAAATTTTATAGGGAGAACATTTTAATGAGAGCATTAATCAGTGTTAGTGATAAAAGTGGTGTTGAAAATTTCGCACGAGAGTTAGTAGGTTTAGGTTATGAAATAATTAGTACAGGTGGTACTTATAAAAAACTTCAAGAAGCAGGAATAGCTGTAATAGAAGCAGATGAAGTTACAAAATTTCCTGAGTGTTTTGAAGGAAGAGTTAAAACTTTAAACCCATATATCCATGGTGGAATTTTATATAGAAGAGATAAAGACTCACACAAAACACAAGCAAAAGAGCTTGGTGTTGAGGGTATTGATTTAGTGTGTGTAAATTTATATCCTTTTAAAGCCACTATTGAAAAAACAGATGATTTTGAACAAATTATTGAAAACATTGATATTGGTGGACCAGCTATGGTTAGAAGTGCTGCAAAGAACTTCGATAGTGTTATAATTGTAACTGATGTAGCTGATTATGATACTGTATTAAATAACCTTAAAAATGATACAAATACAGTTGAGTTTAGAAGAGATATGATGATTAAAGCATATGAGCACACAGCTGCCTATGACTCTATGATTGCAAACTATATGAACAAAAGATTCAACAATGGAATGGGTGCAAAACAATTTATCGTTGGTGAGAAAGTATTTGATACAAGATACGGTGAAAATCCACATCAAAAAGGTGCTTTATATGAGTTTGATAAACACCTATCAAATAAATTTATCACTTTAAAAGGTGAAGCTAGTTTCAATAACATGGGAGATATCTCAGGTGCTGCTAGAATAGCAAGTGCATTTGGTCATGAAAATGCAGTATGTATTGTAAAACATGGAAATCCATGTGGCTTTGCTATTAAAGATACACTACTAGAATCATACACACAAGCACTAAAATGTGACCCAATCTCTGCATTTGGTGGAGTTGTTGCAGTAAATGGAATAGTTGATTTAGACCTTGCAGTTAAAATGAATGAAATCTTTTTAGAAGTAGTTTTTGCAGCTGATTTTACACCTGAAGCTGAACAAGAACTAAATAAAAAGAAAAGAATCAAACTATTTAAACAAGGTACAAAAAAACTAGAACTTTCAAATGATGATTTTAACTTCAAAATTGTTGATGGTGGTTTTGTATATCAAGATGCTGATAAAGTAGAAGATGATGAAGTTAAAAATAGTGAACTAAAATCAAAAAGAGAAGCAACACAACAAGAAATAAAAGATATGGAAATAGCATATAAAGTAGCAAGTTTGACAAAATCAAACTGCGTAGTATATGTGAAAAACTCTGCAATGGTAGCTGTTGGTATGGGTATGACAAGTAGAGTAGATGCAGCAAAAGCAGCTTTAAGAAAAGCAGAAGATTTAGGACTTGATGTAAGTGGTTCAGTACTAGCAAGTGAAGCATTTTTCCCATTTAGAGATAGTATCGATGCAGCTCAAGAAGCTGGTGTAAAATGTGTAATCGAACCAGGTGGAAGTATAAGAGATGATGAGATTATACAAGCAGCCAATGAGTTCGAAATGGCACTTTATTTTTCAGGAAAAAGACACTTCTTGCACTAAAAAGAATGAAAGATTGTTTTTAGAAACAATCTTTCTTCGTAATCACTTTAAAAATTAAACTTTCTTTTATAATATAGTTTTTAAGATATCCTAACTTTTGAACTAATATACGATTAATAAAATAATATTTATTGTGTCATTATTAAATTCATAAAAATAACTAGGTAGCAACTAACCCCTTAAGTGATGTATATTAGTTGTTGATTTTAGGGTGTATTTTATATAATGTATCTTTAATAAATAGTTGAATGACAAAGCAATACTACAACTAGATTAAGCTAAAATCACATATTGAATTAAGAGGGCAAAAATGAAAATAAGTGAAATATTAAAAGATACAAACTATAAATTAACACAATTTAAATCTGAATACATAGAAGAAATAGAAACTTTAATTTTTGAAAAAGAGCTAAAAGGACATCAGGCTTATTATATAAACTGTTTAGTTAGAAAAAAAGATATAAAACTAACACCAGAAGAGATTGTAAGACAACTTTTTTTGCTATCACTTCACAAAGATTATGATTATCCTTATAATCGTATGCAAATAGAATTTTCAGTACATTTTGGAAGAGAAGTTAAAAGAGCTGATATAGTTATCATGGATAAGGTACAACCTACAGTTCCTTATATAGTAATAGAAGTAAAAAAACCAAAATTAAAAGATGGTAAAGAGCAGTTAAAAAGTTATTGTAACTCTACAGGTGCTACTATGGCTATATGGTCAAATGGTGAACAAACTGTATATTATCATAGAAAAGACCCAAATTATTTTGAACCAATTCCTGACATACCATCTTCTCATCAAAGTTTAAAAGATGTATTAAAAGAAGAGTTTAATATCCAAGACTTGATTAAAAAAGATATACTAAAAACTCAAAGAAGAAGCCTAAAAAATATAGTTTTGGATATGGAGGATGAAGTTTTAGCAAATGCAGGAGTTGATGTTTTTGAAGAAGTTTTTAAACTGATATTTATAAAACTTTTTGATGAACTTCAAAATACTAGAGGTTTTACAAAAAATCTTGAATTTAGAAATTATGGTGAGAGCGATAGAGAGTTAAAAGAAAAGATTGTAAATCTTTTCAGTCAAGCAAAAGAGCAATGGGGTGGAATATTTAAAGATGATGAAACAATAGATTTAACACCTTCTCATCTATCAGTTTGTGTTAGTTCTTTACAAGATGTAAAGCTATTCAACTCAAATCTTGATGTAATTGATGATGCTTTTGAATATCTAGTAAACAAAAATGCAAAAGGAGAAAAAGGGCAATACTTTACACCTAGATATGCTATTGATATGTGTGTAAGGATGTTAAATCCACAAGAGCATGAATATATGATTGACACAGCAGCAGGTAGTTGTGGTTTCCCTATCCATGCAGTTTTTGATGTATGGAGAAAAATATATAAAGAATTAGGTATTCCACTATCACATCTTTTAACAGCAGAAGAAAAACATCCTAGAGCTTTAAAATACGTAAAAGAAAAAGTATTTGGAATTGATTTTGATAAAAAGACTGTAAGAGTAGCTAGAATGTTAAATATCATTGCAGGAGATGGTCACACAAATGTTTTAAATATGAACTCATTAGATTTTGAAAGATGGGATGAAAATACAAAAGATGAAGAGTGGCAAGATACATATTTTGAGGGTTGGAAAAGACTTAAAAAACTAAGAGCAATAAAAAACGAAAATAAAGAATTTAACTTTGACATAGTAATGGCAAACCCACCTTTTGCAGGAGATATAAAAGAGAGTCGTATTTTACATAGATATGAACTAGGTAAAAAATCAAATGGAAAATACCAAACAAAAGTAGGAAGAGATATACTTTTTATAGAAAGAAATCTTGATATGCTTAAAAGTGGTGGTCGTATGGCTGTTGTTTTACCACAAGGAAGATTTAATAACTCTAGCGATAAACATATTAGAGATTATATAGCTGAACGATGTAGAATACTAGCAGTTGTTGGACTTCATGGAAATGTTTTTAAACCACATACAGGGACTAAGACAAGTGTCTTGATAGTTCAAAAATGGGATGATGAAATTTGTCCTAAAAAAGATGATTACAATATCTTTTTTGCAACTATGCAAAGTCCAAGTAAAGATAACAGTGGTGAGAAACTTTATGTAAAACAAAAATATGTTTCAATTTTTGAAAACCATAAGCTAATAAAATATACAAAAGAAGATTTTATAAATAAATACGGAAGTATTGATGAAGCTACAAAATATAAAATCAAAGATTCAGGTGAAATAATAAATGGAATAGAGTTTAAAAGAAGTGCTCTTACAAAAGATGATGTAATAAACTGGGTAAATCCTACAGAAGAGATAAATTTAGTTTTAGATAGTCACGATCATTTAATAGTTGACCACGATTTATTTAATCATGATGAATTTACACAAGATGGTATTGCAGAAGCTTTTAATGAGTTTGCTAAAAAGGAGAATCTAAGCTTTTCGGGAAAGTAAATAGCCCTTTTGATGAAGCTAAATATAAAGCTTTATTGGATGGGCTTGAAGTTGTTGAACTTAAACTTAGTAAGGTTTTAGAAGTTGATACTTTCAGATTAGATAGTGATTATGTACAAAAAAAGTATTTACACATAATGAATAATATTAAATCTAAAATTCACTTATTTAGTTCATTTTCAGATTTAAGTATAAAAGTAGACGCAAGTGCTTTTTATCCATCTCTTGAACCCTTTTATAATAAAGGAAATATTCCTTTTTTAAGAGTGGCTGATGTTGATACTCATATTAATTATGATAATTGTGTAAAAATACCGAAAGAAATTATTGAAGATGACAGTTTTAAAACATTGAAGGTAATTCATAAAGGTGATATTGTTATTACTAAAGGTGGTAGTATTGCGAGAGTTGGATTAATTGAACAAAATACTGCTGTTACTAGGGATTTGATTTTCTTAAACTCATCACAGTTATCTGAAGTAGACTATAAGTTTTTATATTTATACTTGCTATCCAATACAAGTTATAATCTAATGATTCGTTCTTCTTCTATGACTGCTCAACCTCACTTAACAATTGGACTTACAAGGGAACTACCTGTATTTAATCCTAATAATTCATTTAAACTAAAAGTTGTTGACATTTATAATTTATCAAAAGAAAAACTAGAACAAAGTAAAACTCTTTATAAACAAGCAGAAGAACTACTTTTAAAAGAACTTGATTTATTAGATTTTAAACCATCAAAAGAGCAAGTATCTATCAAATCATTTAGCGAAAGTTTTGGAACTAGTGGGCGACTTGATAGTGAGTATTATCAACCAAAATATGATGATGTTATTGAAAAAGTAACATCTAGTAAATATGATACATTAGGAAATATTGTAAATATACTTAAATCTGTTGAACCAGGAAGTGAAGCATATCAAGATAGTGGTATACCATTTGTAAGAGTTTCTAATCTTACAAAGTTTGGATTATCTAGTCCTGATATCCATTTATCAGAAAATTTATTCGATAATGAAACATTAGAAAAACTACAACCTAAGAGAAATACTATTTTATTATCAAAAGATGGAACAGTTGGAATAGCTTATAATATTAAAGATGATACAAATATTGTAACTTCTGGTGCATTACTGCATCTTACTCTAAAAAAAGATGATGTGTTACCTGAATATCTAACATTAGTTTTAAATAGTATTATCGTACAAATGCAGAGTGAAAGAGATGCAGGAGGTTCTATAATTAAACATTGGAAACCATCTGAAATAGCAGAGGTTTTAATCCCAATAATAGATATAAATATACAAACTCAAATAGAAGAAAAAATAAAAGAATCTTTTAAATTAAAAGAAGAATCAAAACAACTTTTAGAAGTATCAAAAAGAGCTGTTGAGATTGCTATTGAAGATGGGGAAAATGTATCTATGGAGTTTATTAATGCAAAAGTTTAAAATTTATAGAGATTCAATAGATATAGATTATTATGTATATTTTACAAAAGCTTATTTTGCATTTAATGCTTATCTTAAAGCTAAACATCCAACATTAACTGATTTAGATAAGATTCGAGAGATGGAAAATAGGGGTCGAAAAAATAGAAAAATAGGGGTCGGATGATAACGATAACTTAGTTTATATAAACAAAAGAATTATTAATATTCTTTAATTTCCAATTCTTAAGTTAATGCAAAAATGAATTTTAATTTACTGAAATTTTAGAATAATATCAAAAAGAATCAATCATCTATCAATTTACTTAAGTTTGCATCTAATAAATAGTTATAAACTTTAATATCAATATACTAAAAGAACATTCACAGTGTACAACTGCTAAAATTATGGGGTTATTACAAAGAAATAAGTAGTAGTATAAAACATACAATTCTTACAAACCTTAGATGAGGTAGTTATGTTAAAACTAACTTTATATGCTAGTAGTTTGCCATCAAGTTATAGTGGCATTAAAATCAATCAATCTTCTTATGGAAATATTCATGACTTATAAGCTTTGCAAGAACTTCAAAAAATTGCTTTTAGTCATCATGATAAGGTTTATTATTATAAGGATTTTAAATGGAAAAAATAATTATAGTTTATTCAACAACAGATAATTATACAATAAAGATTTGTAATAAAATTAAAGATGTTATTGAACAAAAAAGTAATAGTGTTACATTATTATCAATTGATAGTGAAAAAATCAATTTAAATCAATTTGATAAAATCATTATTGGCGCAAGTATTAGATATGGTAAACATAATAAAAAAGTATATGAATTTATAAAGAAAAACCAAGAGATTTTAGAAGAGAAAAAAAATGCCTTTTTCTCTGTAAATATTGTTGCAAGAAAACCAAATAAAAATACACCCGAAACGAATCCATATTTAGTTAAGTTTTTAAAACAGATATCATGGAAACCAAAAAATTTAGCTGTTTTTGGTGGAAAACTTGATTATCAAAAATATGGAGTTTTTAACAGACAAATGATAAGATTTATTATGTGGCTAACAAAAGGTGATACTGATCCTAAAAGTGTAATCGAATATACAAACTGGGATGAAGTAGATAGTTTTGCAAATTTAATTTGTAAGATGTAAGATACTTTACTCTTGACAATAGGGATTAAATTACATATATTCTATTTAGTAAAGGAGTTTTTGTGGAAAACTATTTTGATAAAGAGTTTGAATTAAGATTTTTTGAGATGAATAGATTAGGGGAAGCTTCGCCTATTGCTCTTTTGACTTTGCTTCAAGAAGCTGCTGCTGAGCATTGTCATTATGCTGGGCATAATCTTTTATCTTTGATGTCAGAAAATCTTGGATGGGTATTGTTATCTGGCGTGATGCAAATGCAACGCTATCCTTTGTATAAAGAAAAAATCATTATTAGAACTTGGATATCAAAATATCATGCTATTAGAGGGCTTAGAGAAAATATTATTTATGATGAAGACTACAATATCATAGGAAGAGCTAGAGGTTTATGGCTTTTTTATGATATAAAAAAAAGAAGACCTAAAAGAATACATCCAGACTTTTTAAAAAGGTGGTCATCATATAAATCAATATCTCTTGAACATGATATAAGTGATAAGATTGAAGCCCTTGACTCTTTTGAGTATAGAAAAGAGTTTAAAGTAAATATGTACGATACTGATACAAATAAACATGTTAATAATCTTAGATATTTACAATGGCTAATTGAATCAATACCTGATGAGGTACTAAATAACTACTATTTGTATTTTATTGATGGACGTTTTATCTCAGAAGCTCAATATGGTGATGTGATTTTATCTTCAACAAAAAAAGATAGTTCAGAAAACTCTTTTGTTCATACTATAAAAATCAAAGGCACAAATAAAGTTTGTGCCACGGGTAAAACCATATGGAAAAAAATAGATAAATAAGCTTTCTTTTGATTTTTCTAACTTTTAAATAATGAAAATTTGGATAAAATAATCAAAATTTATTTCTCAGGGCAAGGTGAGATTCCTTACTGGTGGTAACTATACAATATAGAAGTCCACGAGCGCTTTATTTTATAAAGGTCAGCAGATTTGGTGTAAATCCAAAACCAACAGTTAAAGTCTGGATGGAAGAGAAAATAATATATATCTTTTTTATTGTTAAAGTATAAGGATAGTATTTTTAAGTATTAGCCCTGATTCAATAAGTTTTACTTAAAACTAAAGGTATAACTAAAATGAATCAAAAAATTATGAATAATGATTTTAAATCAAAAATTGATGGTGCAATTAAAACCTTGCAAGAAGGCAAAGGTGTTATAGTTGTAGATGATTATGATAGAGAAAATGAAGCAGATATGATTTTTTCTGCACAAAATCTAACAAAAGAGCAAATGGCACTTTTAATAAAAGAGTGTAGTGGGATAGTTTGCTTGTGTTTAACAAAAGAAAAAGTTGATAAACTTAACTTACCAATGATGGTTCAAAATAATAACTCAAAATTTCAAACTCCATTTACTGTCTCAATAGAATCAAAAGATAATGTTACTACAGGTGTTTCTGCACAAGATAGAGTTACAACAATAAAGTCAGCTATTTCTAGTGATGGAGTATCTAAGATTGTTTCTCCTGGACATATATTTCCTTTAAGAGCAAATGAAAAAGGTGTTCTAGGACGTGCAGGACATACAGAAGCTAGTGTTGATTTGATGAAGTTATCTAATTTATCACCATATGCAGTTTTATGTGAAATTACAAATTCAGATGGAACAATGGCAAAAGCAGATGATATTCAAAAAGTTTCCAAAAAATATTCTATGCCTATTCTTAGTGTTGAAGATATAATTAATTATCGAAAAGAAATTGCAAGATAAATAGTTGAGCCTTTTAGGCCAACTATTTACTTATACAGACTTTAGTAGTTAAAACTCTGCACTTTCAACCCAGTTGTCTGGTTCTTGAATAAAATGAATAATCTCTTCTAAAATAGCTTTGTGTTTTACTTCTTCTTTTGCAATATTTATAAAAGCTGTTTTTTCATCTTCATTTTCTAGTTCTTGGGCTTTATCAATATAAAATTGGTATGAATCTTCTTCTCTTTTTATAGCATCTTCATAAAACTTAATTTGGTCTGCATCAAAACTTACATTTGCTCTTTGGGCATTTAAAGTTTCAAATATTGTTTTTGTATCTGTTGAAATATCAATTGCTTTGAAATCTGAGCCATCTTTATCTCTCATACTTTTAAAAACATTGTAGTGACTTACTTCTGCTTCTGCTAAAATATGAAATACTTTTTTCAAACCTTTATTTGGTGCTTTTGAAGCTAAGTGATTATAGTAAGCTTCACCATCTTTTTCAACTTTCATTGCATATTCATAAACATTCATAATAGTTCCCCTCTTATTAACTTAATCTTAGCTAAGATTATTCATGTTGTCAATATATTTATTTAATAATTTAAAGTAAAATAAAATAAAATGTGATTATAAAACATTGTTTGTTTTATGAAAAAGCCCTAGAATATATTATTAAGTTTTATATTTTAGAATTTATTATATACTTAAGTAGATCATTTAAGGATTTCTTTACAAGATGAAAACTATTATTTTATTACTAATATTTTTAATATTTCAAGTTTCATCTTTTGCTACAAATAAGTATTCTTTAAATAATAATATAAAATCAAATATAGACACACTAGCTAATCAATTAAAATATTTAACTTCAAATTATGATAAAAATAAAAAAGAGATTAGTGATTTATTAAGATTATATTATGATAACTATGAAAATATCATAGGTTTTGAAATAAAAAAAGATAAAAAATACTTGTTTAGTTCTTCAAGAAATGATGAGACTATAACTCTGCTTACAAATAAATCCTTTGATAAAACTTTATATAAAACTCCACAATTTTATAAAAAAGATATTATAAATAATAAAGATGAAAAAATAGGCGAACTTATTGTTTATTTTAAAGAAATTATCAAGTTTACAAGTGAAGAATTAAAATATTTAGAAAATAAAACAGTATTAAAAATACAAAATGATTCAAATTTACCTCCTTATAACTTCAATGAAGATGGCCTTGCAAAAGGTTATTCTATTGATTATATGAATCTTATTGCAAATAAACTTGCTATTGAAATAAAATATGTTCAAGGTAATTGGGATGATTTTATGAATATGCTAGAAAAAAATGAGATTGATTTGATGGTAAATATTTTAAAATCAAAAAAAAGAGAAGAGAGATTTCTTTTTACTAGTGATTCATATGTAAGCTCTCCCCTTGCAATTCTTACAAGAATTAATCATAAAGAAGTTCATACTTTCAAAGAACTTGAGGGTAAAACAGTGGCTTTAGTAAAGGGCTATCATAGTTATGATAGGGTTAAAAGTACTTATCCTAAAATCAATATTTATCCAACAAAAAATACATATGAGATGATAAATGCAGTAGCAAGCAATAAAGCAGATGCTTCATATGGCTTAAAAAGTGTATTGGATTATAATATAAATAAACATCTATTTACAAACTTAAAGACCATGAAAAACACTGATGATAAAGAGTTTGGCTTTTATTTTGCATTTAATAAAGATAATTATATATTAAAAAATATTATTGAAAAAGCACAAAAACAAATTAGCAAAGAAGAGCTAAACAATTTAAATTTAAAATGGTTTAAAAAAGTAAAAGTAACAAAGATAAAGAGTAAAGATTATTTATTTACTAAAGAAGAGATTGATTATTTAAATAAAGCCAAAAAAATAAAAATGTGTGTTGATCCAAATTATTTACCTTATGAATATATAAATCATGAGGGAAAATATGTTGGTATCATAGCAAATTTTATAACAAAACTTTCAAAAAATAGTGGAATTAATTTTGAGCTTATAAATACATCTTCATGGAGTAAATCATTAGAAGCAATAAAAGAGGGTAAATGTGATGTTTTACCAAATACAGGACAAACAATAAGTAGAAAAAAATATTTAAATTTTACACAAGACTATTTTAATTTTTCAAATGTAATAGCAACTAAAGATAATAAGATTTTTATAGATTCAATTGAGAAGTTAAAAGATAAGAAAATTGGTGTTATTAAAAACTACTCAATAGCAGAACGATTAAGATATCGATATCCTGATTTTAATTTTATTAATGTTGAAAATACACTAGATGGATTAAAAAAATTAAAAGACAATAAGATTTATGCTTTTGTAGATACTTTTCCATCACTTGCATATAATATGCAAAACTCTTCAATAACTGGTATAAAAATTTCTGGAAAAATAAGCATTAGTAGTAGTTCAAAAATAGCAATTAGAAAAGATAATATTATACTTCAAAAGATAATGAATAAAGCTATAAATTCAGTTAAGCCTCATGAAAAAGAGGAGCTTTTAAATAGATGGCTAACTGTAATAAAAGAAGAAAAAATAAATACAGAACTTCTAATAAAAATAGTTTCAATTATTGTATTAATATCTTTACTTATAATCTTATTTATTATTTATAAATCAAATAGAAAACTAAGCACACTAAATAAAAAATTAGAGAAAATATCACAAACTGATAAATTAACTTCTTTATATAACAGAACTAAATTAGATATGATTTTAGAGTTTGAATTTAAAAACAAAAAAAGATATAAAAAACCTTTATCTATTATTATAATTGATATAGACCATTTTAAACAAATAAATGATACCTATGGTCACTTAGTAGGAGATAAGATTTTAATTGAATTTTCAAATATATTAAAAGCAAATATAAGAGAGACTGATTTTATTGGAAGATGGGGAGGAGAAGAGTTTTTAGTAGTGCTTCCCTTTTCAAAAGAAGAAGATGCTTATAATTTAGCTTCAAAACTAAGAAAATTAATTGCTAAAAAACCTTTATATAAAAATATAAATGTTACAGCTAGTTTTGGAGTGGTTGAGTGTAAAGATTCAGATTGCAATAAAGCTTTATTAAATGCTGATAAAGCTTTATATGAAGCTAAGAATTCAAATAGAAATTGTGTGAAAGTATTTGTTGATTAAAATCTATTTTTGATACACTGCAAAAAAGTGTGGAATACTTGGAGTTTGATTATCATCATAGGCTAAAAAACTTTTCTCTTTTAATTTATATGTAATTTTAAATTCATCAATTTCACTTTTTAAAAGTGGTTTTGGAATTTCATCTTTTTTTTCATCTTCTTCTTTTGAACTTCTACATGAAACTAAGATATATCCATCTTTTGCTACTAAAGAACACATTGCTTTTTTTGCTTCTTTTCTATAGTTTCCTAAAAGAACTTGTATTGTATTACATTCATAAACTACATCAAAGTTTTCAAACCAGTCTTTTGGAAAATCAAATAAATTAGCAACTGTAAAATCTACTTTACTATTTGGATATCTATTTTTACATAAATCAATAGCTTTCTTTGAAATATCAAAGGCAATAACATCAAAACCAAAATCACTTAAAGCTTGTGCATCATCTCCAACGCCACAGCCAATTACACATGCTTTTTTATTAGTTTTTTTAATATGATTTTGTTTTAGCCATTTTATTAAATAAGCACTTGGTTCCAAATCAGCCCAGAAAACTTTTGTGTAATCACCTTTTGCACTTTCATAGACTTTATCAAACCAACCTGTTGGGTCATCTTTTTCTTGATATGATTTGACCATTTGTTTATATTTTTTTGGTGAAAAAAAGTCTTTATGTAAAAACTCTAACTCTTTCATATCTTACCTTTATTTTTAAAATGATTTTAACAGTAACTATCTTAATTTTTATATTGACTTATAGATATTACTAAGGTATGATGTTTTAATAAAGGAGTTTATTATGCGATTGCTTTTTCTCTTTTTCATTTTAAGTATTTCACTTTTTGCTTCAAATATAACGCATTTTGCTTATGATGGGGCTATCAATCCTGCCAGTAATGCTTTTGTCAAAAAGTCAATTTCATATGCAAAAAAACAAAACTCTCAACTTATAATTTTTGAGCTTAATACTCCTGGTGGATTACTATCTTCCACAAGAGATATAGTTTCACAAATTCTTAATTCAAAAATTCCAATTGTTGTTTATGTATCTCCAAAAGGTGCAAGAGCTGCAAGTGCTGGTACTTATATTTTATATGCTTCTCATATTGCAGCAATGACACAAGGTAGTAATGTAGGCGCTGCTACTCCTGTACAAATGAGTATGAAAGATGATGATAAAAAACCATCTGCTATAAAAACAAAAGCTATAAATGATGCAAGTGCTTATATTGAAAGCTTGGCAAAACTTAGAGGCAAAAATATTCAATGGGCAAAGAAAAGTGTAACTAAAGGTGCTAGTATTGACTCACAAAAAGCATTAGAATTAGGTGTTATAGATTTTGTGGCTGATGATTTAAATACACTTTTAAAAAAACTAGATGGCTTTGAAGTGAAAATTGATGATAAAAAAATTAAATTAAATACACAAAACAGCACATTGCAAACAGTAGAAGAGGGTTTTAAAATCAAGTTACTCTCTTATCTTTCCAATCCAAATATCGCTTATGGTTTAATGCTTTTAGCAATTTATGGGATTTTCTTTGAATTAATAAGTCCAGGTGCAATTTTTCCAGGTGTTACAGGTTTAGTAAGTGGTGCTTTAGCTTTATATGCATTTAATATTTTACCTTTTGATTATGCTGGTTTATTATTGATTTTTATTGGTGTATTTTTAATGACCATGGAAATTTTTATTGTTAGTTTTGGAGTATTTGCAATAGGAGGAGTTATTGCATTTGTATTTGGTTCTTTGATACTTTTTGATGAAAAAACATTGGGTGTAGATATATCTTTATCACTTATTGTAGCTTTTGTTTTAGTCAGTATTGCTATTTTTATTTACTTGCTTAAAATTATAATTGAACAAAAAGATCAAAAGGTAAAAACAGGAATAGATCAAATGAAATCAGCTACAGCAAAAGTTGTGAAAAAACAAGGTAATACTTACAAAGTTTCAATTCATTCAGAAATTTGGAATGCCATAAGTAAAGAAGAGATTAATGAAGGCGATGAAGTTATTGTCGAATCTATGGAAGGTTTGACACTTCATATAAAATCAAAGGAGTAAAAAATGTTTATGAGTATTATATATATTGTTTTTATTGTTGTTGCAATTTTAGCAGCATCGATTAGGATTTTAAAAGAGTATGAAAGAGGAGTTATTTTTACATTGGGTAGATTTACAGGAATTAAAGGTCCAGGTTTAATTATTATAATTCCTTTTATTCAAAAGATGGAAAAAGTAGATTTAAGAACAGTTGTACTTGATGTACCATCACAAGATGTTATTTCCCATGATAATGTTTCAGTAAATGTAAATGCGGTGGTTTATTTTAGAGTTATAGATCCTGAAAAAGCCATTATTCAAGTTGAGAGTTTTCATGATGCAACTTCACAACTTGCTCAAACTACTCTAAGATCAGTTTTAGGTGGACATGAACTTGATGAAATGTTAGCAGAAAGGGAAAAATTAAATGAAGATATTCAAGATATACTTGATAAACAAACTGATGCTTGGGGAATTAAAATCTCAAATGTTGAGATAAAACATATTGATTTAGATGAAAGTATGATAAGAGCTATTGCAAAACAAGCAGAAGCAGAACGTCAAAGAAGAGCAAAAGTTATTAACTCAAAAGGTGAACTTGAAGCAAGTCAAAATTTACTAGAAGCTGCAAATATTTTAGCTCAAAATCCTCAAGGTTTACAACTAAGATATTTACAAACATTAAGTGATATTTCAAGTGATAAAACAAATACAATTGTTTTTCCTTTTGGAAGTGAATTAGGTAAATTTTTTACACCAAAGAGTTAATTTAAAAACTCAAATCTAAGAAATAGAATATATTAAATTAATATATTCTATTTTACTTATAAATAAAAAAAGCTTCTTCGTAGTATAATTTCATGAAATTAACATATCTTTATAAAATAAAGCTTCATAAATAAGCTTTCTTACTTAACTTCTAGTTTATGTATTACAAAAGTTATATTAAATCATTATTTCAAAATTAAAAGAAGATAAATATGATATTGCAAAAAGAAAAAATTACAAACTTAATAATAAGAGTTCTTGTTTTTATAATAGGGCTTTTTATTATGGCATTAGGTGTATCCTTATCTGTAAAAGCTGACATTGGTGTATCTCCTATTTCTTGTGTTCCTTATATATATAGCTTGAAGTTTTCTTTAACTATAGGTGAATTAACAATTATTTTAAATGCTTTATTTATTTTAGTTCAAATGATAATATTGCGTAAAAAGTATAATATCTTTCAATTAGTACAACTTCCTGCTGTTATAGTTTTTGGATATTGTATTGATATGACTATGGTATTGATTGAAAACTTGTATCCTTCAAACTATGTAGAGCAATTATTATTGTGCTTATTTGCTTGTGTTGTTTTGGCATTTGGAATATTTCTTGTTGTAAAAACTAGACTTACTTATTTGCCTTTAGAAGGCTTGGTTATTGTTATTTCTCAAACATTCAAAAAAGAGTTTGGTAAAATAAAAATTTCTATGGATAGCTTGATGGTTGTTATAGGTTTGATAAGTTCATATGTATTTTTGTATAAATTAGAAGGAATAAGAGAGGGTAGTGTTATTGCTGCTTTATTAATTGGAACTTTAATCAAATTTTATAGTCATAAAATGCCAATATTTGAAAAATGGTTTGCAAATAAATCACCAAAAGAAACAGTTGTTAATAACCAAGATAATAAATATAATGATACTTTAGTAATAACTATTTCTCGTGAATTTGGTAGTGGAGGTCATGAGATTGGAAAATATATAGCAAAACACTTAGGTATTTCTTTTATTGATAAGCAATTGATTCGTTTAAGTGCAGAACAAACAGGTTATACAAAAGAGTATATACAAGAGAATGAACAAAAACTTACAAACTCACTAATTTATGACTTATATGAACAAAATTATGCTTATGTAAATGATGAACTACCACCAGAAGATGCAATATTTTTGGTTCAAAGTAAAATCATAAGAGAACTTTGTGCTAAAAAATCTTGTGTAATAGTAGGGCGTTGTGCTAATTTTATATTAAAAGATCATCCAAATTGTATTAATATTTTTATTCATGCAAATGATGAATATAGAATAGAAAAAATAAATAAAGATTATGGTGTAAAACCACCTTTTACAAAACATGATTTAGTTGTTTCTGATGAACAAAGAGCCAACTACTCTATACACTTTACAAATAAAGATTGGAGAGATGTTAGAAACTATCATTTTGCAATTGATAGTTCATTATATGGTTCAAAACAAAGTGCAAAAAAACTTATTAAACTTATAAATGGGGATATTAAATAAAAAATTTTATTATTTAGTTTAATTGTAACTTTACAATCTATAATTAATCTATATTAAAAACAATGTGATTATAATGAGCATATGTCAACTATAATATAAAGGATTTTTTATGAATGACAATATTTCAATGTATTTCGCAAAACTTTTAGAAAAAGTAGGTATAAAAAGAATATGGGGAATCACTGGTGATTCTTTAAATGGATTAAGTGATAGTTTAGAAAAATTAAATAAGATTGAGTGGATAGGTACAAGGCATGAAGAAACAGCAGCTTTTGCAGCAGGAGCTGATGCTAAAGTAAGTGGAGATATTGCTGTATGTGCTGGTTCTTGTGGACCTGGGAATTTGCATCTTATAAATGGTCTTTATGATTGTCAAAGAAAAGGTGTTCCTATTTTAGCAATTGCTTCACATATTCCTTCAAGTGAGATTGGAAGTGGATATTTTCAAGAAACACATCCCCAAGATTTATTTAAAGAGTGTAGTATATTTTGTGAATTGGTTTCAAACCCTGAACAAATGCCAAATATTTTAGAAACAGCAATAAGACAAGCGATTTTAAAACAAGGTGTAAGTGTAATAGTTATTCCAGGTGATGTTATGTTAAATCCAATGCCTGAAAACTCAAAGTTATTATTAAGTAAGCCTAGTTTGCCAAAAGTATTACCTGATGAGCATGATATAATAAAACTAGCAAAAATATTAAATGAAAATGAAAAGATTACTTTTTTATGTGGGGCAGGGTGTAAAAATGCACATGATGAAGTAATTAAAGTTGCACAATTACTAAATGCGCCAGTTGTTCATGCATTAGGAGGAAAAGAGCATATAGAATGGGAAAATCCAAATAGTGTTGGAATGACAGGACTTATTGGATATGAATCAGGTTATTATGCAATGGATAATTCTGATGTAGTACTTGTCTTAGGTTCTACCTTTCCTTATAAAGCATTTTACCCTCAAGATGCAAGAATTATTCAAATAGATATAAAACCAGAATCATTAGGACGACACTGCCAACTTGATTTAGCATTAATAGGTGATATAAAATCATCTCTTGAAATGTTAATACCAAAAATCGATAAAAAAGAGAATAATATATTTTTAAAGAGTGCATTAAAACATTATAAAAATACAGTTGAGAAATTTGATAAATTAGCAAGTGAAAATAGTAAAGTAGGTTTGATTCATCCTCAATATTTAACAAAACTAATTAATAAATATGCAAGTGATGACGCAATATTTAGCTGTGATGTTGGAACTCCTACTGTTTGGGCAGCAAGATATTTAGATATGAATGGTAAACGAAAACTGATTGGGTCATTTAATCATGGCTCAATGGCAAATGCACTTCCTCAAGCAATTGGAGCAAAAGTTAGTAGTCCTAATAAAGAAGTGATTGCTTTATGTGGAGATGGTGGTTTTGCTATGCTAATGGGAGATTTTCTAACACTTATTCAGCATAAAATTAAAGCTAAAATAGTAATTTATAATAATAGTTCTTTAGGTTTTGTAGCAATTGAGATGAAAGCTGGTGGGTATTTATATGAAAATACAGATTTAACAAATCCTGATTTTTCAGCAATTGCAAATGCTGCTGGAGTAAAAGGTTATAAGGTTGAGAAACCAGAAGAGTTAGAAAGTACAATAAAAGATTTTCTTAAATACGATGGTGCTGCTTTACTTGATGTAACAACAGCAAAACAAGAACTTACAATGCCTCCAAAGATTACTTTTGAAAGTGCTAAAGGATTTGGTATTTATATGTTAAGAACTATTATAAATGGAAAAGGGGATGAATTAGTAGAAGTTGCAAAAGAAAATCTATTAAGATAGAGTTATTTGAATAATTTTACTTAGGATAATTTTTATCTTCTAATAAAATTTATTAATATTGTTTTAAAATTATATATGTATAATTCTTTCATAAAAAAAATAAATAATAAAAAAAAGGAAATAAAATGATAGTAACAAAAAAAGCTCCAGATTTTACAGCTACAGCTGTACTTGCAGATGGTCAAATTGTAGAAGATTTTAATTTATATAATAATATTGGTGAAAAAGGTGCAGTATTATTTTTCTGGCCTTTAGATTTTACATTTGTTTGTCCTTCTGAGATTATTGCTTTTTCAAAAAGAGTTGAAGAGTTTAAAGAAAGAGGAATTCAAGTGATTGGTTGTTCAATTGATTCTGAATTTTCACACTTTGCATGGAGAGAAACACCAGTTGAACAAGGTGGTATTGGAAGAGTTAATTTCCCAATGGTTGCAGATATAACAAAACAAATTGCAAAAAATTATGATGTATTATTTAATGAATCTGTTGCACTTAGAGGTTCATTTTTAATTGATAAAGATGGAACAGTAAGACATGCAGTAATCAATGACTTACCTCTTGGAAGAAATATTGATGAAATGGTAAGAATGGTAGATACTATGATTTTTACAAATGAAAATGGTGAAGTTTGTCCAGCAGGATGGAATAAAGGTGATGAGGGTATGAAAGCAGACAAAGAAGGTGTTGCTGAATACTTAGGTAAAAATGAAGATAAATTATAGGAAATAAAAATGTCAAAATATATAGAATTAAATCAAGATAATATGGAAGAAACAGTAAAAGAGGGTGTGTCATTAGTTGACTTTTGGGCACCATGGTGCGGACCTTGTAGAATGCTAGCTCCTACTATTGATCAATTAGCACAAGAGTTTGATGGTAAAGCAAAAATATGTAAAGTTAATACAGAAGTTGAGCAAGAGTTAACTGCACAATATCAAATAAGATCAATTCCTACTATTCTTTTCTTTAAAGATGGAAAAATAGTTGACCAATTAATTGGAGCAACTACAAAAGGTGCATTAGAAGATAAATTGAACGAATTATTATAAGATAAAAAGAAGACAATAATTTTTGTCTTCTTATTTATTAAAGATTATTTTGGTGGATTATTATATAAAGTACACCAAGCCTCAGGACTTATTGAACCCTCTACTACTTTGCATTTATTTTTATCTGGTAAAAAGTGAATACAGTCTTTACAGGCTTCTCCATTTTTAGGTGTTTCTTGATATTTAAATTGTTTTTTTGAACCTTTTGCTTCTAACCGAGTTGTTGTAAAAGTTACTAAACTAAGAAAAGCCATACTTTTAAAAAAACTTCTTCTTGTAAGTAGTTTACTTAAGTTATTGTTATTATCTTTAGATTCATGTATCATTGAATATCCTTTCCTTTGCTACATTGATTCATTTTGATTATACTAACAGCTTACTTCTAAACTAGTATATACTTACAAATTCATCCTTAATTGATAATAATATATTATATTTAAATAAAATTATTTTTGTTATTAATATGTAATATGTAGTTTATATTAGTTAATTTTTTAAAATAGAAGTATAATTTTATTTATTAGGCTATAATATAAAAAATAAACAAAGGAATTACATGGCTAAGGGAAAAGATACACAAAAAACAGTTAAAACAGCAGCAACAAAAACATTAAAAGAAAAAAGAGCTGAAAAGAAAGCAAAAAAAGCTTCAAAATAATCTAAATAGCGTCTTTAATTGATAAGATATATAAAGTATCTTTTCATTTGAAGATAAATCAAATAAATTCTTAAACAAAAAATCGCCACTTTCTAATTTTTAAACTCCAATTTTATTAAGCTTAAATATATTTAAAATATTAACTTTATTCCTATTACATTAAGAAAAAAGAAGATAAAATAATTTTTAAAAGTAAATTTAAAAATTTATGTTTTTGTATTCTTTTTATATTCACAAGGAGATTTGATTATGTTGGTATTTATTTTATTAGTTGCTGTAGCTTTTATAGTTATAGCTACTAGTAAGTTAAAGTTACATCCATTTATTGCATTACTTATTGCAGCTTATGGTATAGCTATAAGTGTTGGTATGGCTTACATGGAGATTGCAAGTACGATTACTAAAGGTTTTGGTGGAATACTTGCTTATATTGGAGTTGTTATTGTTCTTGGTACTATTATAGGTGTTATACTTGAAAAAAGTGGAGCGGCTATAAAAATGGCAGATGTTATACTTAAAGTAGTAGGAAAAAAACGACCTGTACTTGCAATGTCAGTTATAGGTTATATTGTTTCAGTTCCAGTTTTTTGTGATAGTGGTTTTGTTATTTTAAATGCATTAAAACGTTCAATGGTTAGACAACTAAAAGTTTCTGGTGTTGCTATGAGTGTGGCTTTAGCAACAGGGCTTTTTGCTACTCATACATTAGTTCCCCCAACACCAGGTCCAATTGCTGCTGCTGGTAACTTAATGGTTGATAATTTAGGGCTTGTTATTATATTTGGTATATCAATATCTATTATTACAATGCTTGCTGGTTATTTTTGGGCAGTTCGTTCAGGTAAAATTTATACAAGTGGTGAAGATTCACTTGTTGATTTAGAAAAAGATACTGAAGTATTAGAAAAATACGGAGAATTACCAAGTGCATTTAAATCATTTGCTCCTATTTTCATTCCTATTTTACTTATGGCTACTGCTAGTATTGTTAAATTATCTTTTGGGCATATGAGTGATAGTGCTTTTTATAAGTTGTTTATATTTTTAGGAAATCCAACAAATGCACTATTTATAGGATTATTATTTGCAACTATGCTTTTACCAAAATTTGATGAAGAAAGACTTTCAGGCTGGATTGGTGAGGGTATAAAAAATGCTGGTGAAATACTTATTATTACAGGTGCTGGTGGTGCACTTGGTGCAGTATTAAAAGCTAGTGGAATTGGTACATATTTAGGTGATGCTTTACAAACATTAAGTCTTGGTATTTTCGTTCCTTTTATTATTTCTGCTGCATTAAAATCAGCACAAGGTTCATCAACTACTGCTCTTGTTGTAACTTCAACTATTATGTATCCTCTTCTTGCAAATTTAGGATTAGATAGTGAAATGGGTAAAGTTCTAACAGTTATGGCAATTGGAGCTGGTGCAATGACTGTAAGTCATGCAAATGATAGTTTCTTCTGGGTTGTTTCAAGATTTAGTCAAATGGATGTTGCAACTGCATACAAATCATATACAATGGCAACTTTAGTTCAAGGTTTAGTAACAATTCTTATTGTGTATATCTTAGCAGGAATATTACTATAACAATAAAAAGTGCTAGTTAAAATGATAGCTAGCACTTTTAAATTTCTAATAAGTCTTTTATATTTGAAACTAAACCTTTACTTTTAAACTTTGGTAAAAGATTTATTAAAGCCTCTTGTCCATTAATTAAAATATGCTCTTTTATTAAATCTGTTTTTATATCAGAGTTTAAAATTAACTCTTCAACTTTTGTTGCATTACTTGATTTAACTGCTTGTTGTAGTTGTATTGATAGTGGAATAAAAGTCATTGTCATCCTTTTGTAAAATGTGATGGAATAATGACACTTATTTACTTAAGTTAAATTTATTGTGGTGTTACCAAATTGTAACTTTAAAAAAGGCTAGTGTTTTTTAGTCACTAGTCTTTTGATTTATTTACTATATTTTTTATATTTTCTATTGCTTCTTGATGTCCGCTTATTGCTTTATCATAGGCATCGTATCTTTTTGTGTAAATTGGTTCAAGGTATAAAACTTTGTTTTTTTCTTTTTTAAAAATCATAGTCTCATAAACGTATACGTTGTCGTGTTGATTAAGCCAAGTATGTCTTACGTGCATTTTAATAGTAGATATAAAATATCTTTTATCATCCACACTAGCAATATGTTTCAATTCTAGGTCATGATATTGCATACTAACTCCTAATTTTATTATATTTTGCTATAAGTATATAGCAATATAAATTATCATAAATTTGTTTAAAAGTAGTTATAAAACAAGTTTTGATAAAATGAAAATAAAAAGGATAATTTTGCACTGGATAGAAATTGACAAAGAACATGTTTGGCATCCATATAATTCATTGCCATCTACAACTAAGATTTTGCCTGTAAAAAGAACTGATAAAACATCAATTTTTTTAGAGGATGATACAGAGTTGATTGATGGAATGAGCTCATGGTGGAGTGCAATTCATGGATATAATCATCCAAGATTAAATGAAGCTATTAAAAAACAAGTTGAAATAATGCCTCATATTATGTTTGGTGGAATGAGCCATAAAAATGCAGCAACACTATCAAAAATGTTAGTTGATTTAACAGGTCTACATAGTGTATTTTTATGTGATAGTGGTTCTGTTTCAGTTGAAGTTGCTTTAAAAACAGCTATTCAATATCAAGAAGCAAAAGGTTTAAAAAAATATAGATTTATAGCTTGTGAAAATGCATATCATGGTGATACACTTGCAGCAATGAGTGTTTGTGACCCAAATAACTCTATGCATAGTATTTATGGTTCATATTTACCAAAACATATTTTTACAAAAGCACCTAATATTGGAATTGATAGTGATTGTTCTGAAGCTATTAGTGCTCTAGAAGAAACTTTTAAAAAACATCATGAAGAAGTTGCTGGATTTATAATTGAGCCTGTTGTTCAAGGTGCTGGTGGTATGAGAGTTTATAATCCAAAATTTTTAGAAAAAGCAAAAGAACTTTGTGAAAAATATGATATATTACTAATTGCAGATGAAATTGCAACTGGATTTGGGCATACTGGAAAAATGTTTGCTTGCGAACATGCTAATATAAAACCTGATATTATGACAGTTGGAAAGGGTCTTACTGGTGGTTATATGACTATGGCTGCAATGATTACATCAAGAAATGTAAGTGAAACTATTTCAAATTCAAAGCTTGGTATTTTGATGCATGGACCAACTTTTATGGGAAATCCTTTGGCTTGTTCTGTTGCAATTGAGAGTATAAAACTACTTTTAGAGTCTCCTTGGCAAGAAAGAGTTAATAATATAGAAAATATATTTACGCAAGAGTTAGAAAAAGCAAAGGATTTAAAACTTGTAAAAAGCACAAGAAATATTGGAGCTATTGGAGTAATTGAGTTAAATGACAGCTCACATGCACAAGCTATTCAAGATTTTTGTGTAGAAAATGGCGTTTGGATAAGACCTTTTGGTAAACTAATTTATTCAATAGTTGCTTATAGTATTTGTGAAGAGGATTTAAGAAAAATAGTAAGAGTTATGATTGAAGCTATTAAATCTATAAAGAGTTAAAATGAAAAAAAAAGATTTGAAAAAAATGCTTTCTAATCTTCCTAAACATCCAAATATTTTAGGAAGACATAGATTGTTTAATTCAGCTGTTTTAATTTTACTTGTAAAAAAAGAGGGCGAATATCATATTTTATTTCAAAAAAGAGCGGCTAATATAAGTCAAGGGGGAGATATCTGTTTTCCTGGTGGAGGTTTTGAAAAAGAGCATGATAAAAACTTTAAACAAACAGCACTAAGAGAGACAAAAGAAGAGCTTGGAATTAAAAAGAAAGATATAAAAATTGTAGGTCAACTTGATACAATGGTTGCTCCTATTGGAGCTGTTGTTGAGGTTTTTGTTGGAGTTATAAAGAAAAAAACTTTAAAAACTATGAAAATTGATAAGAGTGAAGTTGAAAAAACTATTTTAATACCTCTATCTTTTTTTAAAAAAAATAAAGCAGTTGAATATACTTTAAGAAGTGAAGTTAAACCTTATCATATAAATGAAAAGGGAGAAAAAGAGATTTATTTTCCCGTAGAAGAGCTTAACCTTCCTAAGTTTTATCATGAACCTTGGGGAAATAAAAGACATAAAGTCTGGGTATATAAATATAAAAATAATGTAATATGGGGAATGACATCTATCATATTATTGGATTTTTTAAATAAATATTAGGAAGAGTAAATGAATAGTGTAATTTTAGATGATAATATAAAGATTCAGCCATCAAAAGTAGTTTGTATTGGTAGAAATTATGTGGAGCATATAAAAGAGTTAAATAATGAAGTACCTGAAAGTATGGTTTTTTTTATAAAACCAAACTCTTCTATTTCATCTGATTTAGTCTTTCCAAAAGAGCATGATTCTTGCCATTATGAAGCTGAGATATCTTTTTTGATTGAAGAAAATAAAATAAGCGCAGTTGGCTTTGGTCTTGATTTAACATTAAGACAATTGCAATCAAAGTTAAAAAAGTCAGGACTTCCTTGGGAAAGAGCAAAAGCTTTTAGAAACTCTGCTGTTTTTTCAAAGTTTGTATCTATAAATAAAGATATTGAACACTTAGAAGTACAACTTTTTGTTAATGAAGAGTTAAAACAAAAAGGTGATATTTCTATGATGATTCATAAACCAAATGAAATTATTAAAGAAGCTATAAGTTTTTTGGATTTTGAAGATGGTGATATTCTTATGACAGGCACTCCTAAAGGAGTTGGAGAGTTTAAAGTAAATGACACTTTTCTTGGAAAAATTTTATATAAAGGTGAAATCCTAATTGAAACGACTTTTAAAGTTAGCTAAAGTTTAAAAGAGTTTAAAAGTAGAATTTATTTTTTTTATTAATCGTATTTGTTGTTTTCTTTGCTATTATTCGTTTAATTGATGCAATTAAAGGTAATTTAATGAAATATAATGAATTAGCAGAAGATGAAAAGTATGTAATTGAGCAAAAAGGTACTGAAAAACCATTTTCTGGTAGATATAATGATTTTTATGAAGAGGGAATTTACAAGTGTAAAAAATGTTCTAAACCTCTTTTTAAATCAAAAGACAAATTCTCATCAGGATGTGGATGGCCAAGTTTTGACGATGAAATAAAAGGTGCAATAAAAAAAGTACCAGATAGAGATGGCAGAAGAATGGAAATCATTTGTGCAAATTGTAATGGTCACCTAGGTCATGTTTTTGAAGGAGAGGGATTTACTTCTAAAAATACAAGACATTGCGTAAACTCTATCTCTTTAGTTTTTGATAGCAAAGAAAAATGTTGTCAAAATCACAGTATTGCTTATTTTGCTGCTGGCTGTTTTTGGGGAGTTGAGTATTACTTCAAAAAACTTGAAGGTGTTTATAGTGTGGTTTCAGGTTATATGGGTGGAGATACGCTAAATCCCACTTATGAAAGTGTTTGTAGTGGAATGAGTGGTCACTTAGAAGCTGTAAAAGTAGAGTATGACTGTTGTGAAATAACTTATGAAGAGTTAGTAAAATATTTTTTTGAAATACATGATTTTACTCAAACAAATGGTCAAGGTCCAGATATTGGAAGTCAATATTTATCTGCGATATATTATATAGATGATAAACAAAAACAAACGGCAATGAAAATTTTGGATTTATTAAGTGATAAAGGTTACATAGTAGCTACTACTTTGCATAATGCAAGTGAGTTTTACTCAGCAGAAGATTATCATCAAAACTATTATGAAAGAACAGGAAAAGTTCCTTATTGTCATACACGAAAAAAAATATTTTAATAAAATAGAGAAAAATTCTCTATTTTATTCTTTTGTTCCTAATATATAGTAAACTTCTTTATTGTTTAGTTTTTGTAACTCAATATTATATTTATCTGCCCAATGAGTTACTTCTTTATGAAACTCTTCTAAAATTTCATCTGCATCATTTCCATCACATTTTATTTTTAAAAATTCAGTTGAATTTGACAATGCAACATACGCATTCATCTTTTTTAAATGGTCATTTAAGCTAATGATATGTTTAGAAAACTTATCAAAACCTTTTGTTGCAGCTATCATCTTTTCCGCTTGTTGAAAAGAACTCTCATTTTTTGTATAGCCTAACTGTGATAAAACTACTTCAGCAGTCATTTGAATCTGCATTATGCACTCTCCTTATAAATATTGTAAATTAAATATAACAAATTTAGTGTAAATAAACTATTAAATTATGCAACTATTGTGGTATATTTTCTATATTGCTTACAGGTTTGCTTATATGGTAACCTTGTGAATAGTTTATCCCCATAGAATCAACAAACTTAAGTGTTTCTTCATCTTCTACAAACTCTGCAATAGTTCTAATACCTAAGCTATCGCATAAAAATTTTATCACACCTACTAATAGTTGAGATTTTCTATCTTTATGGATATTTCTAATTAGTGAACCATCAAATTTTATATAATCAATATATTGACTAAGACTAATAATATGTTGAAAGTTTGCGTAACCACTTCCAAAATCATCAATTGCTATTTTACAACCAAGCTCTTTCATTGTGCTAATAAATCTTTTTATCTCTTTATAGTTTGAAATACTTTCTGATTCAACTATTTCAATTACTAACTTTTTTGCTACACCATACTCATTTATTTTGTATTCTAAATATTTTGTAAAACCTTTTTCTACAATATCTAAAAAACTAAGATTGATTGAGAACTCATAATCTTTATCTTGAAAATATTTAAAAGATTTTTCTATCATGGCGTATGTTAGTTTATTGTATTTTTTTGAATCTTTTGCAATATCCATAAAAGAGTTTGGATATAAAATCTCATTTTTACTATTTTTTATTCTCATTAAGGTCTCAAATTTCTCTATTTTTTGAGTTCTATTATTATAAATTGCTTGGTAGTGTAAGATTACATTATCTTTATCAATAGCTGTTTTTATTGATTTTAATATCTTTAGATTTAGGCTATTTATATCTTTTGATTTAATATTTGGGTCATAAACTAAAATGTCAATTCTTTTTTCAATTGCATAATCTAGTGCCATTTGTGCTTCATGTAGTTTATTTTTACTATTTAAATTTTGGGGATTACTTATTCCTAATGTCAAATCAAGATAAACTGAACTATTTTTGTCAATTAGTATTTCAATATTTTCCAAGTCATTAAATAAAAGTTGTGTAAATTTTATAAGTTGATTTTCATCACTATATTTGTATTTTATTGCAAAAATATTATTTTCAAAGGAATAAATATCATCAAAATTTGGATCATTTTCTTTATAGCTACTTATTAGTCTTCCTGCTTCTTTTAAAATTTTATTTAATGCTGTATATCCATAAACACTTTGTAATTTTTTACAATTATTTATATAAACCAAAATAATTATAGAGTTTGCGAAGTTCTTAGTTTTTTCAAGTTTTTTTTCTAAATAAATAGAGTTCTTTAATCCTGTAATATTATGTGTTATTAACTTTTTTTCATACTCTTTTAGAACTTTATCAGGAAGATTTGCAAAATAAATTGCAAGGGGTATTAAAATAATAAAAGATAAAAAAATAACAATAAAAATAAAATTTTGAGAATCTCTTATACTTAAATTTTGATTTTTATATTTCATTTTAAGTATTAAAATATAGTTTTGATTATTTATATTTGTAAATGTTGAAATGAAATCTTTGCCTTGGCTTAAATTATTGTTTAAGATTTTTTTAGCTTCTCTTTTAGAAAAGTCATTATAAAGTGTACTATTGTTAATGGTATTTAAATTCAAGTTTAAATTTTTATAAAATAAATACTTGCCTTTTTTATTTATCAAAAATAGGTCATATAATCTTGATTCTTTTAGAGTATTAAAAAAGTGTTTTAAATCAACATTTATAACAATAAAATAGTTTTTTGTAATTTGTTTTACAAAATCAATTGTAATAAGATTAGTTGAATTAAAATCAATTGTAGAAACATAAAGATTATTTTTTGAAAACTGTTCAAACTTTGTGATAAGCTCTTTTTTGTTTTTACTACTTAATACATTTTTTATCTTTGAGTTTTTACTTATTTGTATTGTGTTTTTATTGTTTTTATTTAAAAGTTCAATTTGATTTATATTTTCAAAAGTTACTAAATATGAAGAAAAAAGCTCTTTTACAAAATCTTGATACTCTTTTTTTGGATTATTTAGATATTTTTCTAAAGTTTTATTTGAAGATATTGCGTTTATTGAATTTTTATAAGGTTTAAAATAATCACTCATAAAACTCTTTTTATAGCTAATGGATTTTTTTAGATTATCATTTGAAATTTTATGAATATCACTTTTTTTTATGTAGTTAAAAGTTATATAAGTTGTTGCTGTTAGTATTATTCCAAAAATTATTGTTAAAAAAACAAAAAGTTTTTTATAAGATAGGTTGCTTTTCATATAATCGCTTTCTTTTTTTATTTATATTATATTGTATAATAGTAATACTAAAGTATCAAAATAAAAAAATCTAAAAGGAATAAAAGATGAGCATTTTAGTTCAAATGGCTATGTTTCCAACTGATAAGGGTGAAAGTAAGGCAAAAGAGGTTTCAAAGGTAATTGAAGTTATTAAAAATAGTGGTTATAACTATCAGTTGACTTCTATGTGTACTATTATAGAAACAGAAAAAATGAGTGAAGCTTTAAATTTGATTGGTAAATGTTATGAAGTTTTAGAAAAAGCAGGTTGTAAAAGAGTCTATTCAACTATTACTTTTGATATTAGACAAAATCATGAAAACAGAATAAAACAAAAAATAAAATCAGTTGAAGAGTTTATAGGAGAAGTTTCAAAATAGCCTAAAATAGGCTTTTTTGAACTCCAATTTTCTCTTCACCTAAATCTTTTAATTTAAAAGTAAATCTATGTTGATTGCTTCGTCCAAACTCTTTGATTTTTTCTATATGAGCTTTTGTTCCATAGCCTTTATGTTTTTCAAAATTATAGTTTGGGAAATCTTTTGCAATTTCGCACATATATCTATCTCTACTTACTTTTGCTAAGATAGAAGCAGCACTAACTTCAACTACACTTGCATCTGCTTTAATTTTATGTTGTAGTGTAGGAATATTAAAAGAGGTGTTTCCATCCATTAGATATTCACTTGCGTTTACATTTTGCATAATTTCTTGAATTGACTCTTTTATACAAGTGCTTATGCCTTTTGTATCAATATCTTTGGCACTTTTGAAAACTATATGATAATCACTTGATTTTATTACTTCTTTAAAAAGTGCTTCTCTTTTTTTTTCAGTTAATTTTTTAGAGTCATTAAGCTCTTTTATCTGCTCTTTTAGCACTACACCTGCTACTACAAGTGGACCTGCAAGTGGTCCACGCCCAGCTTCATCTATTCCGCAAAGCATTTTTGTCCTTTAATAATAATTCATGTATAATCGTATAGTTTAACAAAACTTAAGGTTTAAGATGAAAAAAATACTATTGATACTAATTGTTTTAATTATTGTTTTTTTCGCATTTTTCTTTTATAAAAAGAATAGTAGTGAAGAAAATATAAATATAGGCTTTATTTCTGGGCTTACAGGAAAATATTCTTCTTTAGGAAATGGTGTTTTAAGTGGTTTTAAATTGGCTTTTGAAGAAATAGAATATAAAATTAATGGTAAAAAAGTAAATATAATCACAAAAGATGACGGACAAGATGAAAAAAAAGCTTTAAATGCTATAAATGACTTAATAAAAAAAGATATAAAAATAGTAGTTGGGAATACGACTAGTTCTATGACAAAGATATCAGTAAACAAAGTAAAAGATAAAAAAGATATCTTACTTATTTCTGCAACTGCAAGTAGTGAAGAGTTCTCGAAAAAAGATGATAATTTTATAAGAACACAAGTATCAAATAGCGCAGAAAAATTTTTGAAGTTGTCAAAATATTTATTGGAAAATAAAAAAGATAAAATGGCTATTTATTATGATTCTAAAAATAATTCTTATTCAAAGGGTGTTATTGAATATGTTAAAAGTTCATATGAAAAAAATAAAAAAGGAACAATAGTTTCAGTGATTGATATAAATGCTGGATTTAAAGCTATTTTAGATGATATTAAAGATAAAAAACCAAATGCAATATTTATGATTGCAAACTCACTTGATGTAGCAAAACTTTCACAATTTTTAAGATTAAAGCACAATGATTCTACTTTTGTCTCTGCTGGTTGGGCAAAAGAGTATAAGTTAATTCAAGAGGGTGGAAAAGCTGTTGAGGGGATGCTTTTTATAACTGCATATGATGATAACTCTAAAAATACAAATTATCTGACATTTAAGTCAAAATATGAAAAACTATATGGGTATGAACCATCAGTCTTTGCAACACAAGCATATGAAACTGCAAAGATTTTAATACAAGCTTTACAAAATACTACTAATCCTATGAAGATTAAAGAGTATATACTTACAAAAAAAATTTTTACAGGTTTACAAGGGCATATTATATTTGATAAGTATGGAGATGTTTCAAGAGAATACTTTATTACAACTATTAAAAATAGTGAATATGAAAGAATAAATTAGCATGAAAAGTTTAAAAAGTACAATTTCATCATTTATTATTTTATCGATTATTACAGTTTCTGTAATAATTGGAATATTAACTATGCTTAATTTTTATGATATAAAAATTACAAGTGTTGAACATACTCAAAAACAAGTTTTAAAACAAGTAAATTCAGAAGGATTGAAACTTTTAAAAAGAATTGAGAATATTGCCTCTTTTAGTATAAAAAAACAAAATCTAAGTGATGAGTATTTAAATGATGTATTATATTTAAATAGTGATATCTCATCTATTTTTATATTAAATAAAGATGGAATTTTGGTTGATTTTGTTGGAAAAAATATGGATAATATCTATAAAGGTTTTGATTATTCAAATAAAAATTTTTATAAAAAATTAAATGATGAAAAACTTGATTATTGGTCTGATGTATTTTTATCTTCTGCAAATAATAGTCCTTCGATTTCATATAGTTTAAAATATAAAAATAAAATTATTGTTATTCAATTAAAGCTTGAGGAACTTACAAATTTTATTACAAAATTTAAAAATAGTGATGAAACACATATGATTAGAATGGTAGATAAAAATGGTGTGTTTATTTTTAATCCAGATGCACAAAAACTTGTAACTCAAAGATTTAATATTAAAAATAGTACGGTTTTTGAAGAGCTTATAAAGAATAATAAAGAGTTCAGTATAAAAAGTTTTAACAGTATAAAAAGAGATTTAATAAATCTTGGTATGTATTCAAAAATAAAAAAAACAGGTTGGACTGTCATAATAAGACAAAACCAAAGTGAAGTAATTGATGCAATAAAAAGTATAGCTTTTATTGTATTTTTTATTGTAATTATTTTCGTAACTTTTGCACTATTTTTTGTATTTAAAATATTTAATAAGATTTTTGATGAGTTTGATTATTTACAAGAAACTACAAAAGATATATCAGATGGTGATTATAATAAAAAAATAAAAGTATCAGATTTTAAAGAGATTACTTCTTTAATTGGTAGTTTTGAAAAAATGAAAAAACAAATTGATAAAAGAGAAAAAAAGCTAAAAGCAGCAAGAAATAGTTTTGAGTATCTTTTAAATTCAACTATGGAAGCAATAGTTGTGCATGATTCAAAAAAGATTTATCAAGTAAATGATGTGGCTTTAAACTTGATGAAGTTAGATGATAAAAATCAATTAGTTGGAAAAAGCTTGTTTGATTTTATATCTGAAAAATCTATTGAATTAGTAAAAGAAAAAATAGATATTGAAAGCTCACCTTATGAGTTAGAGTTAGTAAATGCAGAAAATGAAACATTTACTGCATTGGGACAAGGAAAGTTTATTACTTTAAATAATAAAAAGTTTAAAATCAGTTGCTTTATTGATATTACTGAATTAAAAAATAAAGATAAACTACTTTCTCAACAATCAAAAATGGTATCAATGGGAGAGATGATAGGTAATATTGCTCATCAGTGGAGACAACCTTTAAGCTCAATTAGTACAGCTGCTGGTGCTTTAAAAGTTGAAAAAGAGTTTGGAATATTAGATGATAAAAGTTTAGATAACTCTTTGGATATGATTATTAAAAATACTAAATATTTATCAAAAACAATAGATGATTTTAGAAACTTTTTTAAAGTAGATAAAGATATTGAAAGAATTGATTTAAATGAAATTATTGAAAGATCATTGAAACTTCTTGAATCTAGTATTCGAAATCACTATATAAAAATAGAAAAAAGAGTTGGTCAAAATTTATTTATCAATGGCTTTGCAAATGAATTGACACAAGCATTTATAAATATAATTAACAATTCAAAAGATGCATTAAAGATAAATAATGTTGAGAATAGAGTTATCTTTATTGATGCATATGTATCCAAAAATAAAGTTTTTGTGATTATTAAAGATAATGCTGGAGGTATTAAAGAAGATATTAAATCAAAAATTTTTGATCCTTATTTTACTACTAAACATCAATCTCAAGGAACAGGAATTGGTTTATATATGACTCATCAAATAATAGTTGAACATATGGCAGGAATAATTGAAGTAGAAAATATTAAATTTTCTTATGAAAATGAAGCTTATACAGGATGCCAATTTAAAGTAATCTTTAATTATATGAAAAATACTTGACATTATAACACTCAACTTGCTATAATAATTTAGCAGATAAATTAAAGGAGTGCTAAAAATGAAAAAGATATTTGAACAATTAACTAACCAAGTTGCTGAAACAATAGATTCAGCAGTATCTTTATGCCTACACAATAAAAATCAAGAAGTAGATGTAATACATTTTTTGTGGGCATTAATAACAAATACAAATTCAGTATTAAATCAATTACTAAATAAAATGAACATTGATAAAGCAGCAATTGAATTAGAAATAAAATCTCTTGCATCAAACTTATCAAGTGTATCTAATGTATCAAAAGAGAATATAAAATTATCAAGAAATTTTATGAGTTCACTTGAAAAAGCACATGGGCTTATGAACTCAAATGGTGATAAATTTATTGCTGTTGATACTTGGCTTATTGCTAATTTTGATGATAAGCAAATAAAAGAGGTTTTAGGTAAATATATAAATCTTTTAGATGCTAAAAAAGAGCTTGAAGCTATAAGAGCAGGGGCAAAAATTGATAGTGCAACATCTGATGAGACACTTGAAAGTTTAGAAAAATTTGGAACAGATTTAAATAAAAAAGCTATTGATGGTGAGCTAGATCCTGTTATTGGAAGAGATGAGCAAATAAACAGAATGATGCAAATTTTGATTAGAAAAACAAAAAATAATCCTGTTTTATTAGGAGAACCAGGAACTGGTAAAACAGCAATAGCAGAAGGGCTTGCTCAAAAGATTGTAAATAAAGATGTTCCAACAAGTTTACTTAATAAAAGGGTTGTTGCTCTTGATATGGGTGCTTTAATTGCTGGTGCAAAATATAGAGGAGAGTTTGAAGATAGATTAAAATCTGTTATAAATGAAGTTAAAAAAGCTGGAAATGTAATTTTATTTATTGATGAAATACATACTATTATTGGTGCAGGTGCTAGTGAGGGTAGTATGGATGCTGCTAATATTTTAAAACCTTCTTTAGCAAGGGGTGAATTACATACTATTGGTGCAACTACGCTTAAAGAGTATAGAAAATACTTTGAAAAAGATACAGCAATGCAAAGAAGATTTCAACCTGTAAAAGTTGATGAGCCAAATGTAAATGAAGCATTACAAATACTAAGAGGTATAAAAGAAAAATTAGAAACACATCATAATGTTACGATTAATGATAGTGCACTAATTGCAGCTGCTAAATTAAGTGATAGATATATTACTGATAGATTCTTACCTGATAAAGCTATTGATTTAATAGATGAAGCAGCAGCAGAGCTTAAAATGCAAATTGAATCTGAACCATATGCTTTATCAATAATTAAAAGAGAAATCGAGTCTTTAAATGTAGAAAAAGAAGCATTGAAGATGGAAAAAACTAAAAAAAATGAACAAAGACTTGAAGAAATAGAAAAAGAATTAGCAAACAAAGATGAAGAAAAAAGAGGCTTAGAGTCAAGATTTGAGAATGAAAAGCATACTTTTAATGCAACTTCAACATTAAAAGCAAAAATTGATGAACTTAAAACAAAAGCAAATATTGCAAAAAGAGAATCAAGATTTGAAGAAGCTGCATCTATTGAATATGGTGAAATACCAACTTTAGAAAAGCAAATAGTAGAAAATGAAGAAAAATGGGAAAAAATGCAAGAGGAGGGAACTCTTCTTAGAAACTCAGTTGATGAAGATTCAATTGCATCAATTGTAAGTAGATGGACAGGAATTCCTGTAAATAAAATGATGGATTCTGAAAAACAAAGAGTTTTAAAAGTAGAATCTGTTTTAAAAGAGGATGTTATTGGTCAAGATGATGCAATAAAAGCAATAAGTAGAGCAATTAAAAGAAATAAAGCAGGACTTAGTGAAGCAAATAGACCTATAGGGTCATTTTTGTTTTTAGGTCCAACAGGTGTTGGTAAAACTCAAAGTGCAAAAACATTAGCAAAATTTTTATTTGATGATGAAAGATCACTAATAAGATTTGATATGAGTGAATATATGGAAAAACATGCAGTTTCAAGACTTATTGGTGCAGCTCCTGGATATGTAGGTTATGATGAGGGTGGTCAACTAACAGAAGCAGTTAGAAGAAAACCTTATAGTGTAATTTTATTTGATGAGGTAGAAAAAGCACATCCTGATGTATTTAATATTTTATTACAAGTATTAGATGATGGAAGACTAACTGATAATAAAGGTGTTACGGTTGATTTTAAAAATACAATAATTATTTTAACTTCAAATATAGGAAGTTCAAAGATTATTGAAATATCTGATAAAGAGAGTAGAAAAAAAGAGGTTTTACAAGAGTTAAAAGTAAACTTTAAACCAGAATTTTTAAATAGACTTGATGATATTGTTATATTTGAGCAATTAAACTTAGAAGCAATAACAAATATCGTAGAGATTTTATTTGATGGTATTAGAAAAAAAGTTGAAGAAAAAGATATAACTATAACATTAACACAAAGTGCAAAAGAGTTTATTGCAAAAGCAGGATTTGATCCTGTTTATGGAGCAAGACCTCTAAAAAGAGCCATATATGAAATAGTTGAAGATAAATTGGCTGATATGATATTGGAAGAAAAAATATCTGAGGGTGATGTTATAAACTTTGATTATAAGGATAATGAAATTACAGTTGAAATAAAATAAAATTAAAAATTCTCCTTCTATTTGAAAATATGATATAATCATAAAATATAGAAGGAGAAGGTTTTATGATAAGAAAAGAAAATAAAATTCTAAAAATTATAAAATATGCCCCATCGATATTTATACTTATTCTTTGTATTATTATTAATTTTTATTTATTATATGAAAAAAAACAGAATTTAAACCTAGAAAAAAAAGAGATAAAACAAAAATATATAACTACAAATAAAGAGCTTGTAAAAAATGAAGTTCTTGAAACAATTCACTACATAAAGATGAAACAAAAAAATACTGAAAAAAATTTAGAACAGATGTTAAAAAAAGTAGTTTTAAATGCACATCAAATATCTTTAAATGTATATAATATGAATAAAGATGAAAAAAAAGAGAAAATTCTTGAACAAATAAAAAAAGTATTAAATAATATCAATTATGCAAAAGATGGGTATTTTTTTATTTATGATTTTAATGGAGTAAATATTTTACATGGTGGAGATAAAAGTATTGAAGGTAGAAATTTACTAGATTATAAAGATTCTAAAAGTAATAACATTTCAAAAGAGTTAAATGAAATCTTAAAAACTAAAAATGAAACATACTACTCTTGGTATTGGCCTAAAAATGACAATAAAGAGTATAAGAAAATCGGTTTTTTTAAAAAGATTGAACCTTTAAATTTGTATATAGGAACTGGAAGATTTGTAGTTGATTATGAGCAAAACTTAAAAAAAGAGATTTTAGAGTATCTAAGCAGTGTAAAATATAGAAAATATGGATATATATTTGTTTTAGATAACAAAGGTAAATATCTAAGTTATTATAATAAAGATTTTATAGGAAAAAGCATTTCTGATTTGGCTTTTGTAGAAAATATAAATAAATCTTTTGAAAAGATGAAAAAAGTTTCAAAAAAAGGTAATTATTTAAGATATGACCATATAGATAAACCAAATAGTGTTATTAAAAAAATAGAAAAAATAAGTTATATAAAAAAGTTTGATAAGTGGAATTGGATTATTGGAACTGGCTTTTATTTGGATGATGTATATAAACAAATAGAAGAAAAAGAGTTAGTTTTAGAAAAAAAATATAAAGAAGAGATAAAAACACTTTATAAAATAACAGTGATTTCAACAATTATTTTACTTTTAATATCTATATATATTTCAAAATTAATTGAAAGAATATTTTTAAATTATAAAAATAAGATTGAAGAGCAAATACAAACAAATAGACAAAAAGATAATTTGATAGCTTATCAATCAAAAATGGCAACTATGGGAGAAATGATTGGTAATATTGCTCATCAGTGGAGACAGCCTTTAAGTTCTATTAGTACAGCCGCAACTGGCGTTAAAATGCAAAAAGAGATTGGAGTTTTAACAGATGATTTTGAGATAAAAAGTTTAGACTCAATAAATAACAATGTTCAATATCTTTCTAAGACAATAGATGATTTTAGGAATTTTTTCAAAAATAACAAAACAAGAAAAGAGTTTAATATTCAAGATAGTTTTGAAAAAACATTTAAACTTGTCTCTGCACAGTATAAAAATAAGGATATTGAACTAATAAGTAATATTGAAGATGTTGTGCTTTGTTCTTTTGAAAGTAAACTTGTACAAGTTTTAATCAATATTTTAAATAATGCACGAGATGAGTTAATAAAACAAAATTTTAGAAAATTAATTTTTATAGAAGCAAAAAAAGTTGAAAATAGTTTAATTATTCTTATAAAAGACAATGCAAATGGAATAAATGATCATATAAAACATAGAATATTTGAACCATATTTTACTACAAAATCAAAGGAAGAAGGTACGGGAATAGGGCTTTATATGAGTAATGAGATAGTAAATAAACATCTTGATGGAACACTTGAGTTTTCAAATGAAGAGTATGAGTTTGAAAATGAAAAATATAAAGGTGCATGTTTTAAAATAACCCTTCCAATAGATTAAAAAGACTTTAAACTAAAGTTACTTTAAGCTGTATTTAACTATAATCCGCAACTTAATTAGTCAATAAGAGGAAAGCTAAAGATGAAAAGAACATATCAACCACATAATACTCCTAGAAAGAGAACACATGGTTTTAGAGTTAGAATGGCTACTAAAAACGGTAGAAGAATTATTAAAGCAAGAAGAGCTAAAGGTAGAAAAAGATTAGCTGTTTAAGCAAAAAACACAGAATTAATAATTCAAGCGATTTTAACAAGATCTATAAAAGCGACAAAAAATGGCACACCCATTCCTTTGTCGCTTTTTTTTCGCCTGCAAAAGATTTTAAAGTAGCTTTTGTTGCTTCAAAAAAAGTAGGTAATGCTGTGATGCGAAGTAAATCTAAGCGAAGACTTAGAGGAATGTTTGTCTCTTTTGAAAAACAAGTAGCCACTGGAAGCTACATATTTGTTGCTAAACAAAAGATTTTTGAAAAAGACCCAAAAGAGTTAAAAAGAGATTTTATTTTTGCTCTTAAAAGACTAGAACTTCTAAAATGAAAAGAATTGTAAAGTATTTAATTAGATTTTATCAAAAATATTTATCGTTTTTTTCATATGGAAGTTGTAGATATTACCCAACTTGTTCACAATATGCCCTTTGGCAATTTGAAAATAATACATTTTTTAAGGCTATTTATTTTACAATAACACGGATATTAAAATGTAATCAACTTTTTAGAGGTGGAATTGATTATCCTGTTATAAAGTTGATAAGGCATAATAATATAAATTTTAAAAAAATTAAAATCAAATATTGGTACATACCTGTGAATAATAATAGATATTTGGTAGTTAAAAATAGGGAGTGGAATAACAATAATGATGAATAACATGAATCAGAATAATGGTGGTATGCAAAAACGAATGTTAATTATGACATTAGTCGTTTTTGTATTTTTTATTGCATATGAGTTTTTAGTATTAAAGCCGCAACAAGAAGCAAAACAAGCTAAGATTACACAAGAGCAAGTGCAAAAAGCAAATAGTGCTCCTTCTGTTGAACAACAAAGTACAATGGCAAATGGTGTTACTGCTTCAGCAGAGAATAATTCAAAATCAGTTGATGCACTTTCTTCAAAAGCAGTTGCTTCAAAAAATATTATTGCAACAGTTAAAACAAAACATAATATATTTGAAATTGATAATTTAGGTAGAATTGCACAAGTTACTTTACAAGATAAACAGTATATTGATGAAAATAAAGAGCAAATAAAGCTTTTTGAAGCAAATCAATTAAGACCTTTAGAAGTAAGATTTGCAGATGCAAATATAAATGATGAAGCTTTTAAAGTAAATGTTATTGCTAGTAAAAGTACTGTTGATGCAAAAACAAGTGCACAAGAGTTAGTATTAACACAAAAGTTATCAAACACTACATTAACAAAAACTTTGAAATTTTATCCAGATGGTCATTATGATTTACAAGTAAAAACTACAAATGCAAAGAAGTTTTTTATTACAAATGGGTTTAGACCAAATGTATTAGCTGATATGTATGCTGATCATGGTATGTATGTAAAACAAAATGATGGTACAATGGAGTTAATTGAAGATGGTGATTTAGATAAAACTAAAAACTATACAGGAATTAAATTTGTATCAAATTTTGATAGATACTATGCAACAGTTATTTATAATTTTAATAAATCATTAGCAATTACAGTAATGCCAGATAATGAAAGTAATCCTTCACCTTTTATTCATGGAAATGATAATATTAGCTTTAGTGGGTATATTGGTCCAAAAGAGTTTAAAACTTTAAAATCTTTAAATCCAGAGTTAACAGATGTTATTGAATATGGTTGGTTTACATTTATTGCAAAGCCTATGTTTATTTTCTTACAATATATTCATAATATTGTTGGAAACTGGGGATGGACTATTGTTATTGTTACAATTTTAATTAAGCTTGTATTATATCCTTTATCATACAAAGGTATGGTATCAATGAACAAGTTAAAAGAGTTAGCTCCTAAAATTAAAGAAATACAAGAAAAATATAAAGATGATAAACAAAAAGCATCAATGCATATGATGGAACTTTATAAAAAGCATGGTGCTAACCCAATGGGTGGTTGTTTACCAATTATCTTGCAAATTCCAGTATTTTTTGCTATATATAGAGTCCTTTTAAACGCAATTGAGCTAAAAGGTTCAGAATGGATTTTATGGATTCATGACTTAGCAGAAATGGATCCTTATTTTGTATTACCAATATTAATGGGTGCTTCAATGTGGTTACAACAAAGAATTACTCCAAATACAATGCAAGATGAGATGCAAAGAAAAATTTTCCAAATGTTACCAGTTGTATTTACATTCTTCTTCTTATGGTTCCCAGCAGGTTTAACACTATACTGGTTCGTTAATAATGTATTTACAATAGCTCAACAATATACAATAAATAAAATGTTTGAAAAGAAAAGAGCTATAAAAAAATAGGATTAATTATGAAAAAGTTTGAAGCAAATAGTTTAGAAGAGGCATATGAATTAGCAAAAGATGAATTTAATTGTTCAATTACAAATTTAGAAATAGAAATTGATCAACAACCAAGAAAAGGTTTTCTTGGTTTTGGTCGTAAAAATGCTATTATTAAAGTTGTTGAAAAACAAGATAGAAAAGTTTATGATAATAAACAAAAAGAACATCGATTTAGAAAAAAAGATATAAAAATAGAAGATGTATCTAAAAAAATTGAAGACTCAAATAAAGTTGCTACACAAAAAGAACCTACTTTAAAAAAATCACATAAAAAAGTTCCAAATATTCATTCAAAAGAAAAAATCTTTGATAATTTTTATGAAGTTGGCGATAAACAACAAATAAATGAAGTTATTGTAAAAAAAGATGAACAAATTATTTTAAATGAAGTAAAAGAAGGAATAGATTCATTATTTTCAAATACATGTTATGAAATTGAAGACATAAAAGTAGAATTTTATGATAATGAAACATTATATGTAGAGTTTACTGGAGCTGATTCTGCACTTTTAATTGGAAAAGAGGGCTATAGATATAAAGCACTGTCTTATATTTTATTTAATTGGATAAATGAAAGATATGGCTTGATGTTAAGACTAGAGGTTGCAGAGTTTTTAAAGAATCAAGAAGAGTCTATACATACATATTTAGAACCTGCAATTGCAACAATTAATGAAAAAGGTAGTTTTAAAACAAAACCTTTAGATGGTATTTTAGTTCATATTGCATTAAAAAGATTAAGAGATGAGTTCCCTAACAAATATGTTGCTGTTAAGACAAATGTTAGAGGTGATAGATATGTACTTGTCAATGAATATAGAAGTAAAGAGCAATAAAATTGTTTGATGATAATACAATTGTAGCAATAGCTACAGCAAATGGCATAGGTTCAATTTCAATAGTAAGAGTTAGTGGTAAAGAAGCTTTACCAATTGCTCTTAAAATATCAAAAAGACAGAATCTAAAACCAAGACTAGCAACTTTATCAACACTTTATACTAAAAGTGATGAAGCAATTGATGAAGGACTTTTATTATACTTTAAAGCACCATTCTCTTTCACGGGAGAGGATATTGTTGAATTTCAATGTCATGGTGGTGTAGCTATTGCAAACATGGTTTTAGATGAAGTATTAAACTGTGGTGCAAGAATTGCTAATCCTGGTGAATTTTCAAAAAGAGCTTTTTTTAATGGAAAAATGGATTTATCAAAAGCAGAAGCAATTTCTAAAATTATTGAAGCAAGAAGTGAAGATGCAGTTAAACTTTTAGCAAAACAATTAAAAGGTGAATTGACTAATTTTGTTGAAGATATTAGAGAAGATTTACTTTTTATGCTTGCATATACAGAAGTTAGTATTGATTATGCAGAAGATGATTTACCTACTGATATTTTTGAAAAAATAGAAGAAAAATTAAAAAATATTAAAGAAAAACTTGAAAATACTTTAGAAGCTAGTAAAAGAAGAGAAGGAATGATTGAAGGGTTTAAACTTGCAATCATAGGAAAACCTAATGTTGGGAAATCTTCACTGCTGAATAAACTTTTAAATTATGATAGAGCAATTATTTCTGATATAGCAGGAACAACTAGAGATACAATTGAAGAGTCTGTAAAGATTGGAACACATATTATAAAAATAGTTGATACAGCTGGTATAAGAGATGAAACTTCTGATATTATTGAAAAAATTGGTATTGAAAAATCAATCACTGCTATTAATGAAGCAGATATAGTTGTTGCTTTATTTGATAATAATAAGCCTTGTGATAATGAAGATGAAAAAATTTTATCTTTATTACTTAATACTTCAAATAAACAAATCTTAAAAGTATTAAATAAAACAGATTTAAACAATGTTTTTGATATTTCAAAATTAGATGATTATACAAATTTAAGTACAAAAGAGTCTATACAACCATTAGTTACTAAAATAGAAAAAATTCTTGATACTAATACTCATAGTGATGAAATGACTTTGATATCAAAAAGACAAATAGATAGTGTTTTTCAAACACTTCATCACATAAAAGAATCTTCTATGCCACTTGAAACTGGAGAATTAGAGTTTTTTGCACATCATATAACAGAAGCATTGCACTTTATTTCTAATATTACAAGACCATATGAAAATGATGAAATGCTAGATGTTATGTTTGGTGAGTTTTGTTTAGGTAAATAAATAAATTTTTATTTACCTATATTTTATAAACTTTTTTAAATTCTGCATTATTTTTTGACACATCAATCCATGAATCACAATGAAAATCAATTCTAATAACATAGCCCATATCAAACTCTTCTTTATAGCCACAGTAATTTAAAGCCAATATAGCTAATGATGGATTATGACCAATTAAAATCATAGAATCAACAGTATCATATGTATATGTGATTATTTCATGAAGTTCATTTAAAAATGCTTGATATATTACTTCATTATATATTATTGGTTTCTCATAGCCAAATTTATTTGCAACAATTTGTGCTGTTTCTTTTGCTCTTAAAGCTGGACTTGAAGCAATTAAATCAATTTGAATATTATTTTCAACAAGTTTAGTTGAAATATCTTCAATATATTTGATTCCTTTATTTGTTAATTTTATATCAAAATCATCTTTTGTTGAATCTAGTTCCTTTTGTCCATGTCTCATTAAATATAGTGTTTTCATTTATTAGCCTATCTTTTTTCTTTTATTTTAATAAATATTATAAATATTTCTTTGGATATTCAAATGTTATTAATTTACAATTATAACTATTGATTTCTTGCCATAATTGACAAGAAAATTCTATTTCTAATATTGCGCACGTTGGTATATTTTCATCAAAATCTAAAAATTCTTCTGCAAATAAATTTAAACTTGGATTATGCCCTATTAAAAATACTACATTATTTTTATCATCTAAGTATTTTAAAGTATCAATAATATTATTTACTGATGCTTCATATAAATCTTCATAATAGTCAATGTTCTTTTTATTATATTTTACTTCTTTTGCTATTAATTGTGCAGTTTTTCTTGCTCTATATGCAGGAGATGAAACTATAATATCAGGTTTAACTCCTAATTGTTGAAGTAAATTTCCCATAAATGGTGCATTTGATTTTCCTCTTTTATTTAAAGGCCTATCATAATCTGATAAGGTCAAATTTTTCCATGAAGATTTAGCATGTCTAATTAAGTAAAGTTTTTTCAAAATATCTCCTATAAATAGTAGATTTATAAAATTAATTTAAATTGTTTATTAAATTTGTTAAATTATAATATAATAGTATATAAAAAATTAAATTAAAGGAAGCAGTAATGGAACAAATAAAAACAGTTTTTTTTCTTGCCTTATTATCTGTGCTGTTTGTATTTATTGGATATTCTTTTGGTGGCCCTAATGGAATGCTAATAGCATTTTTGTTAGCTGCTGGAATGAATTTTTATGCTTATTATTATTCTGATAAGCATGTATTGTCTTCATATAATGCAGTTGAAATTATAGATAGAAGACACTTAATATATCAAATTACACAAAAACTTGCATACAAAGCAAATTTACCAATGCCAAGAGTTTATATAATACCTGATGATATGCCAAATGCATTTGCAACAGGAAGAAATCATCAACATGCAGCAGTTGCTGTAACACAAGGACTTATGGATTTGTTAAATGAAAAAGAGATTGAGGGTGTTATTGCCCATGAATTATCACATGTAAGACACTATGATATATTAATTGGAACTATTGCAGCAGTTTTTGCAGGTGCTATTGCAATGATTGCTAATATGATGCAGTTTTCAGCAATCTTTGGAGGAAATGATAGACAAAACTCAAATCCTTTTGTTATGATTGTTTTAGCAATTATTTTACCTTTAGCAGCAGCAGTTATTCAAATGACAGTAAGTAGAAGTAGAGAATATTTAGCAGATGAGGGTGCTGCAAGGTTAGTTGGTGATGCTAGTGGTTTACAAAGTGCATTATCTAAACTTGAAAGTTATGCTAAAAGAGGAGAAATTCATAATGCAACTGAACAAACAGCTCATATGTTTATAATAAATCCTTTTAGTGGAAAAGATATGAAGTTTTCAGAACTTTTTAGAACACACCCTACAACTGAAGATAGAATTGCAAGGTTAGAAGAATTGAAATCACAACTTAAGTAGAGACCTTGCCTCTACTGAAAAATATCTACTAGACTTTCTAATTGAATTTCTTCTTTTAAGATTGGATAAATACCTTTTGCAATTAATGAAATTTTTAAATCATAATCTACATCACTTATCATAAAATAGTTAACTCCATAATCATGTAGTAAATCAGGTAATACATTACATGTAGCTTCATTTTCATTTTTATACATTGGGTTTTTAATACAGCTTTGAGATTTTAACTTATAATCTTTTATAAATACAATCCAAATATATTCAGCTTCAGCTTCAGCATATTCAAGTTCATCTTGTTTTTTTGAACAAATAGCAATACGAAATTCATTTTTAACTTCATGTACTTTTATATTACTTCCTGTTATTAATGCAAGTGATATTTTTTTTCTAGCACTTTTTACAATTCTTGCAAATGTTGCTCTTGATACATTCATTTTTTTTGCTGCATCTTCTTGATACATACAAAAAGAGTCCATAAGGTGAATAGCTTCTAATTCTTCATGTAAAAGTACAACATCTTCTTTAGCTTCTTTATCTTTTGGACCAAAATATTTACATACTGGTTTTAAATTTAATTTACGTTCTAGTTTTTCTCTTGCCATAAAACTCCTTTGAATTTATTGGATAATGAATTTTAGCATAATCTTGTTAAAAACATGGAAAAGTACTTGACATATGACCAAATAAATGATATCATTCGGTCATATGTTCATAAGGCTTAACTCGAATTAATTGTATGAAATAATATTTTATTTCATATTAGAACTAAGTGAACCCGCTCTCTCAAATTAATTCTTAGTTGAATGAATTTTAGAGTTAAGTATGAAGATATATTAACAAATATAATTAGATTGATCATTTTGTTTAGTTGTCTAGCCTAACATACAAAATAACACTCCTCTCTTGGGTCAATCAAGATTATAACACCATAATTTTTGTAAAAACTTTTTTGATAAATACAAATAAATATTAAGTTTTTACAAAAATCCTTTTATAAAAATAATATACTCTAAAGGTACAAAATGAGAATTGTATTTCCTACAGTTGAAAATCTAAGTTATATGTCAGAAGTTGCAACAAACTTTACAAATGCAAAATATTTTACAGTATTAAATTTAAGTGGACAAACAATAAGTTCAGTTGAAATGTTAGAAAATAGAAATGAAGATATTGTTAAATTATTTAAAAATAATAGTTTTAATGCTTTAGTTACATCAGATACAAATGATTTACCAATTGAAGATTTGAAAAAAGTTGGTGTATCTATTTTTAAAGAAACAAACAGAAAAAAAGTATTAGCTTTGTATAGCGATTTTGTTCAAGATAAATTGAAAAAAATATAAATAAAAAAAGTACCCCTTAACCAAAGAGGTACTTTTGAAATTATATACAAAAAAGATAAATTCAAACTTACTAAAAATATTAGTTTTATTTATTTATCATATACTTTTTTTATATTTTCTATTTTAGAACTCATATTCAATAGTAGCATATCTGCAAGAACTAATGCAGCCATTGATTCTGCAACTACACTGCCTCTTACTGCTACACATGGATCATGTCTTCCTTTTAATTCATATTCAACTTCATTGTTATAAATATCAATTGTTTCTTGTTTTATAAAGATTGAAGGTGTTGGTTTAAAATATACTTTTAAATCTATATCTTCACCATTTGAAATACCACCTAGTATTCCTCCACTATGATTTGATTTAAAACCTTTTGCTCTAATTTCATCATTGTTTTCATAGCCTTTTTTATTAACTGCATCAAAGCCATCACCAATTTCTATAGCCTTAACTGCATTTATACTCATCATTGCATTTGCAAATTGTGAATCAAGCTTAAAATATAGTGGTTCACCAAGACCAATTGGACAATTTTTAATATTTATTAATGCAACGCCTCCTACACTATTGTGAGAGTTTTTTGCTTTTAATATTGCATCTTTTTGTTCTTGTTCCATATTTTTATCTAAAGCATAAATTTCAGAATCTTGAACATTTGAAAAGTCATGATTTTTTGCTTTTATTCCATCAATTTCACAAATTCCACTTTGAACTTCAATATCTAATTCTTTTAGTAAAAGTTTAGCAATAGCTCCTGCAGCAACTCTTGCGGCAGTTTCTCTAGCACTACTTCTCCCTCCACCTCGATAATCTCTAATTCCATATTTATTAAAATATGTATAATCAGCATGACCTGGTCTAAAAAGATCTTTTACATTTGAATAATCTTTACTTTTTTGATTTTCATTGAAAATAACCATTGAAATTGGTGTTCCTGTTGTAAGTCCTTCAAATACACCACTTAAAATTTCAACACTATCACTCTCTTTTCTAGCAGTTGCATATTTATTTTGACCTGGTTTTCTTCTATTCATTTCATTTTGAATAAATTCTTCATCAATTTTTATACCAGCTGGAACACCATCAATTACACAACCCAGTGCTTTTCCGTGACTTTCACCAAAAGTTGTAAATCTAAATTTATGACCAAATGTATTCATTATTTTGGATCCTTAAATTGATCAAGGGCAATTTTTGCTACTGCTTGTTGAGCTAGTTTTTTACTTTTTCCTCTTGCTTGTCCGTATTTTTTACCATCAATCCAAATTGAAACTTCAAACTCTTTTTTATGATCTGGTCCATAAGAACCTTCTATTTTATAATCAGGAATTGTCCCAAACTCTGCTTGTGTTATCTCTTGTAATGCAGTTTTATAATCACTAAAAAGTACATCTAAATTTATTTTATCATATGATTTTTCAAGTAAATCTAAAATTATTGGCTTTAAAGTCTCAAGGCCTGATTCTAAATATATTGCTCCCATAATTGCTTCAAAAGCGTCAGAAAGAATAGAGGCTTTTGTTCTTCCTTTATTTCTTTCTTCTGCAGTTGAAATAAAAATATAATCACCTAATTTTATGTCATTTGCCAATTTTGTAAAACCAGTTTCGTTCACAAGGGATGCTCTTATTTTAGAAAGCTCTCCTTCATTTGAATGGGGAAAGTTCGTATATAGATACTCTCCTACTATTAAATTTAGTACAGCATCACCAAGAAATTCTAATCTTTCATTATTGTATGGTTTTTTTAAACTTTTATGTGTAAGTGCTTCGATTATCAGATCTTTGTTTTTAAACTGATAATCCAAACACTTTTCTAATTTTGAGTAGTCACTCATTTTCTTTTCCTTTTAATTTTAAATTTTCTGCAAATTCTCTTGCAAGTATATCACATCTTTCATTATGCTCATGCCCTGCGTGGCCTTTTACCCAAAAAGCATTAATTTTGTGTTGTTTCGAAACTTTTATGTACTCTTGCCAAAGCTCTACATTTTTTACAGGTTTCTTTGAAGCAGTTTTCCAATTGTTTTTTTCCCAATTTACTAGCCATTCATTTATAGCTTTTACAACATAAGTTGAATCAGATATTACATTTACAATGCATGGCTCTTTTAATACTTTTAAGCCTTCTATAACACCTATTAATTCCATTTTATTGTTTGTAGTATTATATTCTCCACCACAAAACTCTTTTTCAGTACCTTTATATTCAAGTATTGTTCCCCAGCCTCCAGGGCCTGGATTTCCTAAACTTGAACCATCACTGTAAAGATTGATTTCTTTCATTTAAATCCTTAGCTAAATTGTGTTTTACTTTATAAGTTAAAATATTATGACAATGTGGACATCTTGATTCATAGATAGGGTGAGTGTGCTTACATGAAGTACAAATAAATTCAAAGTCTAGTGTTACAGGAATTTTGTGCTCGTGTTTATTTAAAGCTATTAAAATATCAAATACAAAATCACTACTATGATTACATGTTTGTAAATAACCTTTTGCATTATATATTTGATTTAATTGTTCATTATTAGCAACAATATCAAAGTCAATATCATTGAAATCTAAATACCACAATAAGTCAGTAAATTTATTTACATCAAATTCATCTATATGTTTCCATAAAAAGTCTTTGTTATATTGAATTAAAAATTGTACAAAAAGTCTTTCTATTATATGATTCATTTTGTAAAATGAGTATAATTTATCTGTTTTTTCTTCATATGTTAATTCATTATTATTTAGTATTTTAAGTGTTTCTATATGTATTCTTTCTCTTATTACATCTATTTCTAATTCGTCTAAAGCTTGAATAACTTCTAATACTTTTTCATAATCTTTTAACTTTTCATTTATTATTAATAAGTGTTTTAAGGCTTTTTCATTTCTAGGAGAAAATTTTAAAATTTTTAAATATATCTCTTTTGATCTTTGTAAGAAGCCACCTTTAAAATAAGTCGAACCTAAAAGTTCTAAAAGTTCTTCTTTTTTTACTCTATCTGTAACATGCTCAAGTAAGGCAAGATATACTGATATTGCTTTACTATAATCACCTTTGTGTAAAAAACTTGAAGCTAATAATATAATTGAATCAAATGGCAAATTATATGTTTTATATAAATGTACATAATCTTCTTCTTTTAATTTACCCAATTCAAATCGATTAAGTAGTCTTCTGTAATCTTTCCTAGCATTCTTCTCTTTATAAAGTCCAAAAGAGTATGTAATAAAAGAGATTAAGAAAATTAAAGTAAAAAATATAATAACACTAAAAAGTGGATCTCTATAGTCTAAAACCAAACTGTCCAATTAATACCTTTTTTATAAAATCTTAATATATTAACATAAAAGCACATATAAAATAATAAAAGAGTACAATTGTATTTATGATAACAAAAGAATCAATTGACAATTTAAAAAATCATCTTGAAATAGTAGATGTAGTTTCCCAATCACTTGAATTAAAAAAATCAGGAGCAAACTTTAAAGCTTGTTGTCCTTTTCATGGCGAAGATACTCCTTCTTTTGTAGTAAGTCCAGCAAAACAAATATATCATTGTTTTGGTTGTGGTGCTGGTGGAGATGCTATAAAGTTTGTTATGGAATATGAAAAATTAACTTATCCAGAAGCCTTAGAAAAACTAGCTTCAATGTATAATGTTACTTTAAATTATGACGAAACAAATAGTAAACCAAAACTAGATTTAAAAGTTTTAGAAACAATTAATCAATACTATCAAAAGCTTTTTACAAATAATACAATTGCAAAAGATTATATAAAAAGTAGAGGAATATCTGAATTTTCTATTGAGAAATTTGAAATAGGTTATGCTCCTAAATCAATAGAAACAATTAATTATTTAAAAAGTAATTTTTTAAATTTAGCAGATGCAAAAGACTTAGGAGTAATTGACTCTGGACAAAATGGTTTGTATTCTAGATTTATTGAAAGAATTACTTTCCCCATTTATGGATTAAATAGTAAAATTGTAGGTTTTGGTGGAAGGACAATTACAGGACATAATGCAAAATATGTTAATTCTCCTCAAACAAAACTATTTAATAAATCTAAGCTTTTATATGGATATAACTTAGCAAAAGAGAATATTTATAAAAAAAATAGAATAATTGTTACAGAAGGTTATTTAGATGTAATAATGCTTCATCAAGCAGGTTTTAATACAGCCGTTGCAACTTTAGGTACAGCTCTTACTAAAGATCATTTGCCAATTTTAAGAAGAGGAGAACCTAAAGTAATAGTTGCATATGATGGAGATAAAGCAGGTTTAAATGCAGCTTTCAAAGCTTCTGTTATGTTAAGTCAAAGTGAGTTTGAAGGAGGTGTTATTATATTTGAAGAGGGCAAAGATCCTGCTGATATGGTAAAAGATGGACAAATAGAGAAGTTAAATGAAATTTTTTCAAATCCTACCCCTTTTATTAACTATGCTATTGATTATATTATTTCAAAATATGAGACAAATGATCCAATGCAAAAACAAAAAGCCTTACATGAATCTAATGATTATTTAAAAAGTTTAAGTATGCTTTATCAAGATGAATATAAAAGATATATTGCTCAAAAATTGAATATTAGAGAAAACTTAATAAAAGTTACAAATGATAAAAGTAGGGTAAAGTTTGATAATAGTTCAACTAAAATTGATATAGCAGAACTTTGCATTATAAAAGCAATTTTGGAAAAACCTAGCAGACTTGACTTGGTTTTAGATTTAATTGATGCTTCGATGTTTGAATATCATAATAATGAATTTCAATTACTTTTAGAGGATATAAATAATCCTTCTTTAAATTCAATAGTTTTAAATGAAAGATTAGAAGATTATGATGATAAAAGATTAGAAAATGAATTATTGATTTTATTAATTAAATTTTATTCAAAACAGTTAAATAAAGTATTATATGAAAAAGATATAGATTTTAGAAAAAAAGCTAATATAATAAGAAAGTTAAAAGATAATGTTTCACAGTTAAAAAAAGGAAAATTAGTTAGCTTTGATATAGATTTATTGAAATAACTGCTTTTTTACTGTAAAATACTTAAAAAATTTTAGAGGAAGAAAAATGGAGTTTTTGCATACAGATAGAGTACCAGCTGCAATTGGACCTTATTCACAAGCAGTTAAAGCTAATGGTTTAATTTATACATCAGGACAAATCCCATTAAAAGCAAATGGTGAATTAGTAGAAAATGATATTAAAAAACAAACAAGACAAGTTTTAGAAAATATTAGAATGTTATTAGAAGATTGTCAAAGTAGCATGGATAAAGTAGTAAAAGTATCAATATATTTGGAAAATATGGAAGATTTTGGTATAGTTAATGTATTGTATGCTGAAGCATTTGGTGAACATAAACCTGTTAGAAGTACAATTGCTGTTAAAACATTACCCAAAAATGTACTAATAGAGATGGATGTAATCGCTTTACCATACGATTATCAATAAAAATCTTTCGCTTAAACAAAGTTTAAACTAATATAAGATAGTATTTCGCTTCACAAAAAAATACGTATTTGATAGATATAGATAGTTAGAGGATAAGTAATGTACGCAATTATTAAATGTGCTGGAAAGCAATATAAAGTTCAAGAAGGTGATATCCTAAATGTAGATTATTTAGGAAAAGTTGCAAAAGAAACTTTAGAAATTTCAGATGTTCTTGCAGTTAATGACGGAGAACTTAAGACAGGTGACGCTGTTTCATCTGCAAAAGTTGAAGCAGAAGTAGTACTTGATGGTACAGGTGTAAATAGAGACAGAAAAGTTATCATTTACAAAAAAAGAAGAAGAAAAGATAGTAAATTAAAAAGAGGTTTTAGAAAAAGCTTCACAAAAATTAAAATTACTAAAATCGCTGCATAATTTTAAGGAGATAAACGATGGCTCACAAGAAAGGTCAAGGTAGTACACAGAATAATAGAGATTCAGCTGGTAAAAGACTTGGTGTAAAAAAATTTGGTGGAGAAGTTGTAAGAGCTGGAAACATCATTGTAAGACAAAGAGGAACTAAAGTACACGTTGGAGAAAATGTAGGGATTGGTAAAGATCATACAATTTTCTCTTTAATTGACGGTGTAGTTAAATTCGAAGTTAAAGATAAAAAAAGAAAAAAAGTATCAGTTTACGCTTCATAATTTTTGAGGTATTAGCTGCTTTTTAAAAGGGTGTATGGCTTTGCCTACACCCTTTTTTAGTTTAGGAGAAAAAAGTGTTTATAGATAGTGTAAAATTTAAAATTTCATCTGGAAAAGGTGGTCAAGGTTGTGCCTCTTTTAGAAGAGAGAAATTTGTTGTAAAAGGTGGTCCTGATGGGGGAGATGGAGGAAAAGGTGGAGATGTTTATTTTAAAGTAGATAATAACACAGATACTCTTTCTTGGTATAAAGGTAAAACTGTACTTAAAGCTGAAAATGGTAAGCAAGGTATGGGTAAAAAGATGACTGGAAAATCAGCACCGACACTTACACTTACAGTACCTCCTGGAACACAAGTAATTGATGCAGATACAAAAGAAGTATTATTAGATCTTTTAGAAGAGGGTCAAGAGGTTAAATTTTTAGAAGGTGGAAAAGGTGGACTTGGAAATGTTCACTTTAAAAACTCTAGAAATCAAAGACCAACTTACTTTCAACCAGGACTTCCAGGTGAAACAAAAGAGATAAGACTAGAGTTGAAATTAATTGCAGATGTTGGACTAGTTGGATATCCAAATGTAGGGAAATCTACATTGATCTCAACAATTTCTAATGCTGAACCTGAGGTTGCAAATTATGAGTTTACTACATTAACTCCAAAATTGGGAGTTGTTGAAGTAGGGGAATATAGTTCATTTGTTATGGCTGATATACCTGGAATTATAGATGGTGCAAGTGATGGAAGAGGTCTTGGAATTGAATTTTTAAAACATATTGAAAGAACAAAAACACTTCTTTTTACTATTGATGTATCAAATCATAGAACAATCATAGAACAATTTAAGATTTTAAAAGAAGAGCTTAAAAAGTTTTCAGTTGAATTAAGTGGAAGAAACTATGCAATTGCACTAACAAAAGTTGATGCATATTATGGTGAAGATTTAATGAAAGATATAAATGAGTTTATAAATGAGTTAGATTTAGAAGTTTCAAATTCGAATGATTTTGGATTTGATAAAAAATATCCTTATTATATTCAAGATTTAACTATGAATAGATATGATAAAAATAAACCATATTTTGTACTACCTATTTCTTCTGTAACACATCTAAATACAAAACCTATTGGTTATGCACTTTATGAATTCTTAGGTAAAAATAAATGATAGAAGATAGTGAAGTTTTACTTGAAAAAAAAAGAATTGTTATTAAAGTTGGAACAGCTGTTTTAACTCAAAATAATGAATTAGCTTTAGAAAGATTAAGTAATTTAGTTGACTTAATCTCAAAGCTTAAAAATGAAAAAAAATATGAACTTATATTAGTAAGTTCTGGTGCAGTTGGTGCTGGAAATACTAAGCTTCAATTAGACAAAACACAAATCGCAAATAGACAAGCACTAGCAGCTATTGGACAACCTTTATTAATGAAGCATTATAAAAAAAGATTTCATGATTATGATATAAATTGTGCTCAAATGCTTTTAATTGAAAACGATTTTGATTCAAGAAAAAGAACAAAAAATGCACAAAAAGTAATGGAAATTTTACTTTCAAATAATGTAATACCAATTATTAATGAAAATGATGTTATTGCAAATGATGAATTACTTTTTGGAGACAATGACCAACTTGCTGCGCATGTTGCTTATTATTTTAATGCTGATCTTTTAGTTATATTGTCAGATATTGATGGGTATTATGATAAGAACCCAAGAGAATATGAAGATGCAAAGATGCAAAAAATAGTTACAAATATAGAAGAGAGTCAACTTCAAATGGTTCATACTCCAAATTCAGAATTTGCAACAGGTGGTATTGTTACTAAACTAAAAGCCGCAAACTTTTTAATAAATAGAAATATACCTATGTTTATGTCTTCTGGATTTGATTTAACAAATGCTTATGATTTTTTATTAAATGATAATCATATTAGTGGAACATTATTTAAATCAGAATAGGGGATTAAATGTCTAAAAAAATTGTATTTATGGGAACACCAGATTATGCAACGATAATCTTTGATAAGCTAATAAAAAATGATTCATATGAAATTGTATCTTTATTTACTCAACCTGATAAAAAAGTTGGAAGAAAGCAGATTTTAACACCTCCTCATATTAAAAAATATTGTATTGACAATAGTATTGATTTACCAATTTATCAACCAATAACACTAAAAAACAATATTGAAATGGTAGATGTTTTAAAAAACTTAAATCCTGATTTTATAATTGTTGCAGCTTATGGACAAATTTTACCAAAAGAGATTTTGAATATTGCTCCTTGCATAAACCTACATGCTTCTATTTTACCAAAGTATAGAGGAGCAAGTCCTATACAAGAATCAATTTTAAATGATGATAAATATACTGGTGTAACTTCAATGCTTATGGAAGAAGGACTTGATAGTGGAGATCTTCTTGGAATGCAGTATTTAAAATTGACAGAAAATATGCTAGTTGATGAAGTATTTAATAAATTGTCAAATATAGCTGCAAGTTTAACAATTACAACACTTGATAATTATGAAAAAATCCAAGCTAAAAAACAGAATAATTCAGAAGTTAGTTTTTGTAAAAAAATTAGAAAAGATGATGGATTAGTATCTCTTTTTGATTCAAAAAAACTTTATTTGAAATATAAAGCTTACTGTTTTTGGCCAGGAATTTTTTTACAAAGTGGTTTAAAACTAAAAGAAGTAGAATTAAATGAAACTACTTCATCAAACAAAGAAGGAAAAATTTTAAATATTAATGAAAATTTTGCAATTATAGCTTGTGCTAAAGGTTCAATAAAAGTGACTACAGTTCAAGCTCCTTCAAAAAAAGCTGTACATATTACAGATTACTTAAGAGGAAAGAGGTTAACTGTAAATGATACTTTAATCTAATATCTATTAAAATATGTAAAAAGAGTAAAATATATGGATAAAGAATTAAAGCATTTTTATGATTTGAGTATTTTTACAATTGAAGATTTAGATGTATTATTACATGAAATTTTAAAACACACAAGAGAGCTTGTCTCTTGTGAAGCAGGAAGTATATATATGAAAGAAAAAGACTACTTAGCCTTTCATGTATTTCAAAATGATGCTTTAACTTATGAAAATATTTTTAAACAATACTGCAATATAAAAGATTTACAATTACCTTTACATGATTCAAGAAAATATTTAGCTGTTGAATCTTTAGAATTAAATAAAATTATAATAATTGATAATGCATATAAAACAACAGGTTATGAACTTTTAGGAGTAAAAGAGTTTGATGAAATATTTGATTATAAAACTTACTCAATTATTACAGTTCCTTTAATTCATCCAAGAGAAAAAACAAAACTAGGTGTTATTCAACTTTTAAATAAAAAAATAGATAATAAAATTGGTGTTTTTACTAAAAAAGATAAAGATATTGTTTCAATGATTAGCTCTTTTATCTCACTTTCAATTGCTAAAGCACAAAATGATGTACAAAGATTAAAAAGATTAAATAATCAATTAGAAGTTGCGAATAAAAAACTTGAATCAAGAGTGGAAAAAGAAGTTAAAGAAAACGAAAAAATGAGCGCTATCATTTTTCATCAGTCAAAAATGGCTAGTATGGGAGAGATGATAGGTAATATTGCCCATCAATGGAGACAACCTTTAAGTAGCATTAGTACAATTGCTAGTGGAATGTCTTTAAATATTGAGATGAAAAATTTTGAAAAACACCAAGCTATAACACAACTTAAACAAATTGTTGATACAACAAAATACTTATCTCAAACAATAGATGATTTTAGAAGTTTTTATAAAGTTGATAGAGCAAAAGAAGATTTCAATCTTTCAGATGCAGTGAATAAAAGTGTATCTTTGTCTATTGCAACAATGAGTAGTTCTTATATAAAATTTGTTTTAAATCTTGATGAAAAATTAACTACATATGGCTTGAGAAATGAGTTTACTCAATCTCTTTTAAATTTACTTACAAATGCTAAAGATGCACTTGTTGAGAATATAAATGTTGAAGAAAAAAGGTATATATTTATTGATTTATATAAAAAAGATAACAATAATATTCTTCAAATCAAAGATAATGCAAAGGGTATTCCAACTAATCTTTTAGATAAAATATTTTTGCAGCATTTTACTACTAAATCTCAAAATGGTGGAACAGGAATAGGACTTTTTATGGTAAAAGAGATAATTGAAAAGCATATGAATGCCACAATAAGTGTTTCAAATGAAGAGTTTATTTTTAATGATAAAAATTATAAAGGTGCTTGTTTTACTATTACTTTTTAGTCTATGCTAAAAAGTAATAAAAGCCAGTAACTGTTAATAAACTTCCTAAAACTCCTAATACCAAAGCATTTATTGCAAAAGTTTCATCAAGTCCACCTTTAATAGCTAAAACAACAGCCATTGTCATAGGTGGCATAGCTGCTTCAACTATTGTAACTTTACTCCAAGTATCATCAACATTATAAAATATTAAAAAAGCTAAATATACTATTATTGGAATAATAATCATTTTTAAGAACATGGCAATAAAAACAGCTTTAAATTTATAAAAAATATTTTTTATTTGAAGTTTCATTCCTATTGCAATCATAGCAAGAGGAACAAGCGTCGCACCTAAGGTTTCAGTTGTATTTATAATAAAAATAGGAACCTCAAATAGTTTAGTAAAAATAGTAATAAAAAACATAACTATAGGAGGGAAATATAAAACGCTTTTTAAAATTGCTCTAAAATTAACCTGCTGTCCACTACCCCAGTTTATAATTATCATTCCTAAACTAACTAATATTAAAAATGAACCAAATAAATCATAAATTAGGGCATAAACTACATAATCTTGTCCATAAAAAGCATCAATATATGAAAAGCCGATAAATGAGGTATTACCAAAAGTAGCAATAATAACAAATGTGGCAAGTAGCTTTTTATCAAGTTTTAAAAGTTTACCAAGTAAAAATGCGAGTATAAGGTTTAAAAATATTATTGCATTAAACATAACTATTAATTTAAATATTTCAAAGGTTAATTCTAAGTTGTAGATTTTATTAAATACAATTGCAGGAAGTGAAAAGTAAATGATAAACTCGATTAACTCTTTTGAATTATCTTTAAAATATATTTTAAATAAATAACCAAGTAATAAGTAGATGGCTATTGGTAAAACTGGATCTAACATTAAACTCTCTTTTGTGATTTTAAAATATTATATATACAATAGTATTAATATATTCTTGTAGTAACTTTTTGTATAATATTTTTATGAAAATTATAAAGTTAAAAGAAGTAGATTCTACACATACATATTTAAAAGAGTACATAAAAAATATCAATAATTTTGAACCTACATGTATAATAACTAATTTTCAAACTAATGGAGTAGGTAGTAGAGGAAATAGTTGGAGTGGAGTTGAGGGAAATTTATTTTTTTCTTTTGCTTTTGAAAAAGAACAATTAACAAATGATTTGCCACTTCAAAGTTGTTCAATTTATTTTTCATATTTATTAAAAAGTATATTGAAAAATAAAGGCTCAAAAGTTTGGATAAAATGGCCTAATGATTTTTATATAGATAATAAAAAAATAGGTGGTACAATTACTACTATATCCAATAATATAGTACTTTGTGGGATAGGTTTGAATTTAAAACTTGTTAATAACGAGTTTGGTAAATTAGATATTAATATTGATATTGATAAAACACTTGGTGAGTATTTTAATAATATAGAAAATAAGATTTCATGGAAGCAAATTTTTAGTGATTTTAAGGTAGAATTTCAAAATAGTAGAAAATTCCACGTTACAATCAATAATAAGAAAAAATCATTAGAAAAAGCTATTTTAAATAGTGATGGTTCTATAAATATAGATAAAAAAAAGGTTTTTAGTTTACGATGACAGAAATAATATCAATAGCAAATCAAAAAGGTGGTGTAGGTAAAACGACTACAGCCGTTAATTTAAGTGCAGCTTTAGCTTTAAGAGGTAAAAAAGTACTTTTAATTGATGCGGATCCACAATCTAACGCTACAACTAGTTTGGGTTTTCATAGAGATACTTATGAATATAATTTGTATCATGTAATGTTAGGAACTAAAGAATTAAGTGAAATAGTTTTAGATTCAGAAATTGAAAATCTAAAAGTAGCACCTTCAAATATTGGCTTAGTAGGAATTGAAAAAGAGTTTTATAAAGATAATAAAGATAGAGAGTTAATCTTGAAAAGAAAAATCGATCCAATTAAAAAAGATTTTGATTATATAATTATAGATTCACCTCCTGCTCTTGGACCAATTACAATAAATACTTTAAGTGCTTCAAATTCAGTACTTATTCCAATCCAATGTGAATTTTTTGCACTTGAGGGTTTAGCACAATTACTTAATACTATTAAACTTGTTAAGCAAACAATTAATAGACAATTACAAATAAGAGGTTTTTTACCTACAATGTATAGTTCTACAAATAATCTTTCAAAACAAGTATTTGCAGATTTAGCACAACATTTTGAAAGTAAACTTTTTAAGATAGATGAAACATCTTATGTTGTTATTCCAAGAAATATTAAACTTGCAGAAAGTCCAAGTTTTGGAAAACCAATTATGCTTTATGATGCAAGCGCAACAGGTACTAAAGCATATACAAATTTAGCAAGAGCAATAGCAGGATAGAATATGGCATTAGGAAGAGGACTTGGAGAATTACTTGGTGAAGTAGAAATTGCTTATGAAAATGGCAATAGTAAAGATACATTAGAAAAAATTGGTACAATTGTTGATATTGAAACTGAACTAATTAAATCTAATCCAAATCAACCAAGAAAAATTTTTGATGAAGATAAATTAAAAGAGTTAAGCGACTCAATAATTGAACATGGACTATTGCAACCAATTGTTGTAATACAAAATAGCGATACTAGTTTTACTTTGATTTCAGGTGAGAGAAGATTAAGAGCTCATAAACTTGCAAAAATTGATAAAATTAAATCAATTGTTCTTGATATTGATGAGTTTAAATTAAGAGAATTAGCTTTAATTGAAAATATTCAAAGAGATGATTTAAATATTATTGAACTTGCTTATTCATATGCACAATTAATAAATGATCATAATATTACACATGATGAATTATCAAAAAAAGTGTTCAAAAGTAGAACATCAATTACAAATACTTTAAGACTTTTACAACTTAGCTCTTATGTACAACAATTGTTAGCAAATAGTAAAATTAGTGCGGGTCATGCAAAGATAATGCTTGGTTTAGATGAACATCAGCAAAAACTTGTAGCTGATTCTGTTGTTGGACAAAAATTGTCAGTTAGAGAAACAGAAAAATTAGTAAAACAAATAAAAGAACCTAGTACAAAAAAAGTACAAAGTAATAAAAAAAATAAAAACTATGATTTTAAACCTTTAAATAATGTTTTAAAAACTTTGAAAGAAAATGACTTAAAAGTTAAAGCTGAAAAAGATTATTTTAAGATTGAAATAACTTCTCAAGAAGATATAGAAAAGATTTCTAATTATTTTCGTAACACTTTATAAATTTACGTAACATTATCCTTCATTTTAATACAATTTTATAAATATTTTTGATAAAATTAATCAGTTTTAGTCAAACTAAACTGTATAAATATGGAGGAATGAATGTTAGACATAAGTCCTGTATTGTTGCTTAGCTCTGGTATCATCTTTTTGTTAGTTGTTGCCAGACTAAACAGTTGTCTATTCAAGCCTCTACTAAAGCATATGGATGATAGAGCAGATTCTATTAAAAGAGATTTAGAGAATGCGAAATCAAATAGTGCAAATGTAGATGGCATGCTGGCTGAAGCAAATGATGTAATTGCTGCTGCAAAAAAAGAAGCAGCTTCAATAAGAGAAAAAGCTTACAATGAAGCAAAAGAGAGTGCTGATGCGAAACTTGCAAATGCAAAAGTTAATTTAGAAGAGAAATCTGATGAATTTGCTAAGAGCATGCAAAATGATACAAAAGCATTAAAAGATTCATTAATAGCTTCTATGCCTCAATTTAATGAGAGCTTAAAAGCTAAGCTTAGCTCGATATAAAGGAATTAAAGTGAAAAAAATATTATTATTAGGTTTAGCTTTAAGTCCAATTGCGTTACTTGCTAGTGGTGAAGGTGCGGAAACTGATTACGATATTATTCAAAGAACCGTTAACTTTATAATTTTTGCTGGAATTTTATGGTATTTGCTTGCTGATAAAATTAAAGCTTTTTTTGCAGATAGAAGTTTATCTGTTCAAGCTGAGCTTGATAAAGTACAAGATACTTTAAAAGCTTCACAAAGTAAGATCGATTCTGCTAATAAACAATTAGAAGAAGCAAAAGTACTTGCTGCAGAAATTGTAGAAAATGCAAAAACAGATGTTGATTCAATCAAGCAAAAAGTAGCAGCTACTGTTGATGCTGAAATTGCTCAACTAGAAAAAAACTTTGATGAAAAAATTAATATTGAAGTAAGAAAAGCAAAAAAAGAAGTTGTTGCTGAAGTTCTTGAAGAGCTATTTAATTCAGGCGATGTAGAATTAACTCAAGAAGAGTTATCAAATATTGTACTTAAAAAGGTAGCATAATGATTGATTTAGTAGCAAAAAGATATGTAAAAGCTTTATTAGATGGAAGAGATATTGATTCTATAACTGCTCTTAGCAAAGAATTGAGAGAAATTTCTTCAGCTTATAATGATGCTAAATTTATAGCTATTATATCATCTACTGAAGTAAAAAATAATGATAAAGTTGAGTTAATTATCTCACTTGTAGATAATTGTAGTGATACTTTACAAAATCTTATTAAATTACTAAGTAATAACAAAAGATTAGATATTATTCCTGTAATTGCAGATGAGTTAGAAGCTCAACTTGCTGTTATGAATAACTCGTATAATGGAGTAATTTATACAAATAAAGAGTTAGCTGCAGAATATATTTCATCAATTGAAAAAGAGTTTAGTAAAAAATTTAATGTAGATTTATCATTGTCACAAAATATTTGTGATTATAATGGTATTAAAGTTGATATTGATGGACTTGGGGTTGAAATATCTTTTTCAAAAGATAGATTGAAATCTCAAATGATTGATCATATTTTAAAAGCAGTTTAGAACTTATAAAGGAGAATTTGAATGGGTGCAAAGATTCAAGCTGATGAAATCAGTTCTATTATAAAAGAAAGAATCGAAAACTTTGAATTAAATGTAGATGTAAATGAAACTGGTAAAATCATCTCTTTTGCAGATGGTATTGCTCAAGTTTACGGGCTAAAAAATGTTATGGCTGGTGAGCTTGTAGAGTTTGAAAATGGGGAAAGAGGTTTAGCTTCTAACTTAGAAGAATCAGCAGTTGGTGTTGTTGTTCTTGGTAATGGAGAAGGTCTTACAGAAGGTACTTCTTGTAAAAGATTAGGTAAATTACTAGAAACACCAGTTGGTGAAGTTATGGTAGGAAGAGTTGTAAATTCTCTTGGTGAACCAATTGATGGGAAAGGTGCTATTGAATCAACAGAAAAAAGATTTGTTGAAGAAAAAGCTCCTGGAATTATGGCTAGAAAATCTGTACATGAACCATTACAAACTGGTATTAAAGCAATTGATGCACTTGTTCCAATTGGTAGAGGGCAAAGAGAACTTATTATTGGTGATAGACAAACTGGTAAATCAACAGTTGCAATTGATACAATTCTTAACCAAAAAGGTGAAGATGTTGTTTGTATTTATGTTGCTATTGGACAAAAATCATCTTCTGTAGCTAATGTTGTAAGAACTTTAGAAGAAGCTGGTGCTATGGATTATACAATTGTTGTTAATGCTGGTGCTTCTGAATCTTCAGCTTTACAATTTTTAGCTCCATATACAGGTGTTACTATTGGTGAATATTTTAGAGATAATGGAAAACATGCATTAATTGTTTATGATGATTTATCAAAACATGCAGTTGCATATAGAGAAATGTCTTTATTATTAAGAAGACCTCCAGGTAGAGAGGCATTCCCAGGGGATGTATTCTATCTACACTCAAGATTATTAGAAAGAGCTGCTAAAATGAGTGATGAATTAGGTGCTGGGTCAATGACTGCTTTACCTATTATTGAAACTCAAGCAGGTGATGTTGCTGCATATATTCCAACAAATGTTATTTCTATTACAGATGGACAAATCTTCTTAGAAACTAACCTTTTTAACTCTGGTATTAGACCTGCTATTAACGTTGGTTTATCAGTATCAAGAGTTGGTGGTTCTGCACAAATTAAAGCTACTAAGCAAGTTGCTGGTACATTAAAATTATCTCTTGCACAATATAGAGAACTTGAGGCATTTGCACAGTTTGCATCTGATCTTGATGAATCAACAAGAAAAGAGCTTGAGCTTGGTCAAAGAATGGTTGAAGTACTAAAACAAGGTGTTAATAAACCATTAGTTATTGAAAAACAAATTGTTATCATTTATGCTGGTACTAAAGGTTATTTAAATGATGTTGCTGTTGAAGATGTTGTTAAATTTGAAGATGAATTACATGCATTCTTTGAGCAAAAATATTCAAATATTTTAGAATCAATTAAATCAAAACAAAAGATTGATGACGAGATTGAGTCTGCATTAAAATCTGCATTAAATGAGTTTAAAACTGTATTCAGTGCAAAATAAGGATTAGCATATGGCTAACTTAAAAGAGATTAAACTAAAAATCGGTAGTGTAAAGAATACTCAGAAGACAACTAAAGCTATGAAGCTTGTATCTTCTGCAAAACTTACTAGAACTAGACAGTTATCTGCTCAAGCTAGAAGTTATGCAAATAAGATAAATGATGTTCTTTCTGATATCGCAAATCGAGTTAGCAAAGTTCATGAAGATGATAATGTTGATAAAGCATTTATTCCTAATGACAATCCAAAAACAGTAGATATTGTTTTTGTTACTGCTGATAAAGGTCTTTGCGGTGGTTTTAATATGGCGACAATTAAGACTGTTAATAAAATCAAAGCTGATTATGAAAATAAGGGTGCAAAAGTAAGATTAAGAGTTGCTGGAAGAAAGGGAATTGATTTTTTCTCTTTTCAAGGTATTGAATTAACTCAAAAAGTTTCAGATTTATCTTCAGCCCCAGATTATGACAGAGCTTCTGAATTCATTGGTGAAGCTGTAGAAGATTTTAACAATGGAATTACAGAAAAAGTAATTTTAGTTTATAATGGGTTTTTAAATATGTTAACTCAAGAGTTAAGAGTAAGAGATCTTTTACCTATTAGTTTAGAAGATGTTGAAACTAAAGAAGAAGATAACTCTATGCTTTATATTGAACCTGATGATGATGAAGAAGTATTAAATGAATTAACAGCAAAATACTTAGATTTTAATATGTATTATTCATTAATTGACTCTTTAGCAGCTGAACATTCTGCAAGAATGCAAGCAATGGAAGCTGCAACTAATAATGCAAAAGAAAGAGTTGATACTTTAACAGTTGAATATAACAAAGCTAGACAAGCTGCAATTACAACAGAGCTGATAGAAATTATCAGTGGTGTTGAATCATTAAAATAAGATAAAGGAGCTACCCGTATGAAAGGTAAAATTATTCAGGTAATGGGTCCGGTTGTTGACGTTGAGTTCGACGGATATTTACCGGAAATCAATGAAGCAATTGACGTTGTTTTCTCTGATGCAGACCATGATAGATTAGTATTAGAAGTTGCTGCACACATTGGCGATAGCAGAGTTAGAACTATTGCTATGGATATGACAGAAGGTTTAAAAAGAGGACAAGAGTGTATTGCTACTGGTGGACCAATTAAGGTTCCAGTTGGTGAGCCTGTTCTTGGTAGAATCTTTAATGTAATTGGTGATCCAGTTGATGAAGGTGAAGCAATTGCTGAAGATGCTGAAAGATGGTCTATTCACAGAGCTGCACCAACTTTTGAAGAACAATCTACTAAAACAGAAATGTTTGAAACTGGTATTAAAGTAGTTGACTTACTTGCACCATACTCAAAAGGTGGTAAAGTTGGACTATTTGGTGGTGCTGGTGTTGGTAAAACAGTTATTATTATGGAACTTATTCACAACGTTGCATTTAAACATTCAGGTTACTCTGTATTTGCAGGTGTAGGTGAAAGAACAAGAGAAGGTAATGACCTTTACTATGAAATGAAAGACTCTAATGTACTTGACAAAGTTGCATTATGTTATGGTCAAATGAGTGAGCCTCCAGGTGCAAGAAATAGAATTGCATTAACTGGTCTTACAATGGCAGAATACTTCAGAGATGAAAAAGGTCTAGATGTATTAATGTTCGTTGATAATATCTTTAGATTTGCACAAGCTGGTTCTGAAATGTCAGCACTACTTGGAAGAATTCCATCTGCTGTTGGTTACCAACCAACATTAGCAAGAGAAATGGGTGCTTTACAAGAGAGAATTACTTCTACTTCTAAAGGTTCTATTACTTCTGTTCAAGCAGTTTATGTACCAGCGGATGACTTAACTGACCCAGCTCCTGCTTCAGTTTTTGCTCACTTAGATGCAACAACAGTACTTAACAGAAAAATTGCAGAAAAAGGTATTTATCCAGCAGTTGATCCATTAGATTCTACATCAAGAATTTTAAGTGCAGATGTATTAGGTGAAGAACACTATGCAACAGCAAGAGGTGTTCAATCAGTATTACAAAAATATAAAGACTTACAAGATATTATTGCAATTTTAGGTATGGATGAATTATCTGAAGCTGATAAACTTGTAGTTGATAGAGCAAGAAAAATTGAAAAATTCTTATCTCAACCATTCTTCGTTGCTGAAGTATTTACAGGAAGCCCAGGTAAATATGTTGAACTTAAAGATACAATTGAAGGATTCAAAGGTATCTTAGATGGTAAGTACGACGATGTTCCTGAAATGGCATTCTATATGGTTGGTGGAATGGATGAAGCTTTAGCAAAAGCTGAGGAAATGAAATCAAAATAAGGTTAGCCTATGGAGACAATTAGATTATCAATAGTTACACCAAATGGAGAAATCTTTAATGATGACGTTAAAACTGTAACTCTTCCTGGAAAAGAGGGAGAGTTTGGTGTTTTACCAGGTCACTCATTATTAGTTTCTTCTTTAACAGTTGGTGTAATTGTTATTGAAAAAGCAAATTCTACTGAGGCTGTTGCTATAAATTGGGGACACGTTAAAGTAAGTGAAAGTACAGTTGATGTATTAGCAGATGGTGCTATTGCATTAACACAAGGTGAAGACTCTAATATTGCTAAAAATATTGAAGCAGCCAAAGATTTAGTGAGTTCTGTTAAAGACTCAAATGTTTCGCTTGCTTCAGTTGAAGCAAAAATCAATTCATTTGCGTAGAAATATCTTATGATTGACACGATATTAGATTATCTAAGTAATAGTAGCGCTATCGCAATTCTTGTGTTAGTGCTGCTATCTATTTATTTAGTAACAGTTTTTTGGATTTTTATATATAGACTTCTTTCATTAAATTCATTTATTGTAAATGAAAAAAAATCATTAGAGTCTTTAACATCACGAAATACAACAGTAAATCCGCTGTCTTCTTTATATAAATGTTCAAATGGTTCAACTTCAAAACATATATTAAAAGCTTGTGAAATATCAATAATTAAAGATGCTAGTTTTGGAATCTCTTGGCTTTCAATTATCTCTTCTACTGCTCCATTTGTTGGTTTATTTGGAACAGTTGTTGGTATTTTAGAGTCATTTGCAAAATTTTCTAGTCATTCAAAAGTTGGTTTTTCAATTATAGCACCAGCTATTAGTGAAGCTTTAGTAGCAACTGCTGCTGGTATATTTGTTGCTATTTTTGCATATACTTTTCATCAAATATTAGTAAGAAAAGTTTATGAACTAAATACTTATATAAAGGCACAAGCTGAAATTTTAATAGCAAAAGGTTAATAAATGTATGATTTTAACCAAAAGCCTGATTTAAATATTACTCCACTAGTTGATATTATGCTAGTTCTTTTAGCAATACTTATGGTTACAGCACCAGTACTAGAATTTGAAGAACAGATTAATCTTCCTAGTGGAAGTAAATCAGTACAAGTTCAAAATGTAAAAAAAATCACAGTTTTTATAAATGAAAATAGAGAAGTTAAAGTAAATAAAAATAAATACGATATAAATGATTTTGCAGATAGTTTTATTTTGTATGCAAAGTCTAAAGACAGAAATACTCCAATTCATATAAGAGCTGATAAAACTTTAGTATATGATGATATAATTTTTGTTTTAAGAACAATAAAAGAAGCTGGTTTTTTTAAAGTTTCACTTATAACTGATGGTTAGGATTTAAATGATTAACTATTTTTCAGATTATGATAAAGGTAATTTTTATTTATCTGGCCTTTTAGCTTTATTTATTTATATTTTTGTATTTGTCCTTTTTTTACTTTATTTAGACTCAAATAATGCTAAAATATTTGATTCATCTAAAAAAGCTACAGTATTTAGATTAGATGTAGTTTTAGCTGATAGTAAGGTAAAAAATAAACCTAAAATGAAAATTGAGAAAAAAACCCAAGAAAAAATTATTAAAAAATCAACATCTAAAAGTTCAGAACAAAAATCAGATTTGAAATCACTTTTTGCAAATGTTAAAACGAAAGAAAAAAAAGTTGTAAAAAAAGAAGTGAATAATGTAAAATCATCAAATGTATCAAGTAGATTTAGATCAAAATTTGAAAGAGAAAAAAGAACGAATAGTGATTTAAATGTATCTAATATGTTAGGTGAGGTAAAAGCAGAAAAAAGAAGTTTATCAATTTCTACTTCTTCTAATCACGCTAATGACCCTTATTATTCTAAAATATATGAAATACTAGCACAAAGATGGAACCCAATACTAATAGAAGATGGTTTAGAAGCCAAGGTTTTAGTTATAATTTCCAATGATGGAGTTTTTGATTATAAATTTTTAAAATATTCTACTAATGAAAAATTTGATACTCTTTTAAAAGAGTTTTTACAACAGCAAAAAACTCTTTTATACCCACCTCATAAAAAAGGTTCTAAAACAAATATTGAGGTAACATTTAAATCTAAAGGATAATTGACATGAAAAAAATGATAGTTGTACTATTATGTTTTTTTAATATTGCATTTGCAGTTGATGCAAAATTAGAGATTGTAAAAAAATCTAAAAGTTTACCCAAAATTGTTATTTCTATTTCTGAAAATAGTAATGATATTAATTTTTTATCTAAAATTAAAAGAGTAATAGAAAAAGATTTAAAAGTTAGTGGACATTTTGAAGTACTTTCTAGCAATGTAAAAACAAACTATAATCAAAGACCTGACTTATATAAACTTCAAAAAGAAGGAGTTGATTTATATTTAAATATTGATTCACAAATCAGTGGTTTTGGTGGATTTATATTAAATACTAAACTTTTTGATATAAATAGTAAATCATTAGTTTTAAATAAAACATTCTCAACAAAACAAGAAAATAGATATCCTTTTTTATCACATAGAGTAGCAATATCAATTAACAAATACTTAAACGCTCCATCAATTGATTGGATGGATAAATTTGTTATTTTTTCAGTGTACAAAGAATCAAAAAAAGCTGATATTTATATTGGTGATTATACATTGACATATCAAAAAAGAATAGTTAGTGGAGGATTAAATATTTTCCCTAAGTGGGCTAGTAAAAAGCAAGATAGTTATTATTATACAACATATATTAACAGTGTTCCAACATTAGTAAAAGCAAATCTTTATACAGGTAAGAAAGAAACGATAATGAAAAGTGAGGGAATGGTTATTGCTTCTGATATTAGTAGTGATGAATCTAAAGTATTAGTAACTGCATCTCCTTATGGTCAAGCTGATATTTATTTATTTAATACAAAAACAAGAACAAAACAGAGATTAACTAGATATAAAGGAATCGATGTTGGTGCACATTTTGTTGAAAATGATACTAAAATAGTTTTTGTATCTGACAGGTTAAATTATCCAAATATTTTTGCTAAAAAAATTGGACAAAGAGGTGTTCAAAGATTAGTTTATCATGGAACTAATAATTCAGCAGTTACTACACATAAAAATTATGTTGTTTATTCAAGTAGAGATAAAGCAAATGAATTTGGTTTAAGAACATTTAATTTATATTTGGTATCAACAAAAAGTGATTCATTAAGAAGATTAACAGCAACAGGTGTTAACCAATTTCCAAAATTTTCATCAGATGGAGAGTCAATTTTACATACAAAAACTATTAATGGAAAAAGTTATTTAGGTATTATTAGATTAAATTATGAAAAATCATTTACATTTGCATTAAGAAGTGGAAAAATACAATCAATTGATTGGTAATAAGTTTTAATAAAACTATATAATATATATATAGTATATATTATATGTAATTATTGTAATTTATAATTAAGTTTTATTTTTGTAAAATCAATTAAATTTTAAATAAGGGAAATGTTATGAAAAAGATTGGTATTTACTCTTTTTTAATTGCAGCAGTTTTATTTACTGGTTGTAGTCAAAAAAATGTTGAAATGGATGGAAGTTCTGCAAGCCAAGAGAACCAAAGTGAAATTAATAACTCTGAAGCAACTTTAGATAATATTGATAATAGTAATATTCAAGAAGAAGTTTCAAATGATACATTAGCTGAAAAAGCTGAAAATGGTTATTATTACATGATTAATGGAGAAAAAGTTTTTATTGAAAATATTTATTTTGGATTTGATAAATATAAATTAGATTCAAATATGATTGAAAAAGCAAAAGATAATGCTCAAAAACTTTCAGGTATTAAAGAAACTACTAAAATAAAAATTGAAGGTAACTGCGATGAGTGGGGAACTGATGAATATAACTATGCATTAGGTTTAAAAAGAGCTAAGGCTACAAAAGATGCACTTATTTCAGAAGGTATAAATGAAGATTCAATTTCTCTTGTAAGTTTTGGTGAGAGTAATCCAGTTTGTAATGAAAAAAATAAAAATTGTTGGCAAAAGAATAGAAGAGCTGAACATAAGCTTTTACCATAATTGACTTGATTAGTATTATAAAACATGAAAAAAATTACCCTAACGATAATGCTGACTTCACTAGCTTTTGCTAATGAAGTCTCAGTATTTGGAGCTGGAGATTTAAATTCAAATGAACCATATGGTTTGAATTCTACAGAAAAATATATCTTAAAAAATAAGAATGAATTAGGAAAAATAGATACTAAGTTTAAAGGTGTGAAAACAACTTTAGAAACTGTAAGTGAACGAATAGATGGACTAGAGTCTATTTATGAAGGTGATTCACAAAAATTAAATAAAACAGTTATTAAATTAAATAAAATAGTAAAACAAATAGAAGAAATAAAGAATATTACTTCAAAAAATACTACTGACATTGAAAATTTGAAAAATGTTACAAATCAATTACTAACAATGCAAGAAGAAATTTCTTCAGAAAATAGAAAAAACCTAGCTACTTTAAAAGAAGCGATGGATAAGTTATCAAAGCAATTAATTAAAATAAATAAAGAATATGTATCATTTACCGAAATGAAAAAAAATATGAAACAGTTTATAACTGTTGAAGAATTTAATGCATTTAAAAAAACTTTAGGTAAAAAAACTAGTGTAAAAACAAAATCAACTACTAAAACAAAAAAGTTATCATACGCGCAAAAAGAAGAGATGCTTAATGAAGCAAAAGAGTTATTCAAGAAAGACTATTTTACAAAAGCGATACCAATTTTTGAAGAATTAGCTGAATTGAACTTTAAACCTGCAGAAGCAAACTACTATCTTGGTGAGATGTGGTATTACAGGGATAAATATGAAAAGGCAATTGATTATTTCAAAAAATCGGCAGTTTTATATGATAAAGCTTCTTGGATGCCAAGGTTGTTGCTACATAGTGCTATATCTTTTGAAAACATTAAAGACTATAAAAATGCTACTAAATTTTACAGTACATTAATAGATGTTTATCCAAGTTCAAAAGAAGCAAAAACAGCGACTAAAAATATATCAAAATTATAAATTTATAGGAGAAATTATGTCAAAAGTTATAGGAATAGAATATTCATTAAAAGATGCAAATACAGGTGAGCATTTAGATACAAACGTTGGAGCTGCTCCATTAGAATTCGTTTCAGGAAAAGGTCAAATAATTCCTGGATTAGAAGAAAAATTAGTTGAAATGAAATTAAATGATGAAGCTGATGTATTAGTTGAACCAAAAGAAGCATATGGTGAATATAATGATGAAGCTGCACAAACATTACCAAAAGAACAATTTGCTGGTATTGAGTTACAAGAAGGTATGAGTCTTTATGGTACAGGAGAAAATGGAGAAACTGTACAAGTAACTGTTAAATCATTTACAGATGATGAAGTTACAATTGATTACAATCATCCAATGGCTGGAAAAAGCTTAATGTTCTCAGTTTCTATTGTTTCTTTAAGAGATGCTACTGATGAAGAAATGGAAACTGGTGTTGTTGGTGGAATGGCTGCTATGGGTGGCGGTTGTTGTGGTGGTGGACACCATGATCATGGTTCTGAAGGTGGTTGTTGTAGTTCTGAGCCACAAGGTCAATCAGGTGGTGGTTGCGGTTGTCACTAAACCCCTTTTTATATTAAGAATTATTTGCCCAAAAGTGTTTCACTTTTGGGCAAAACTATTTTTTAGAAGTAATACTTACTTTTAAAAAATAGTTTTAAACTAGAGTTAAATTTAAAATAAGGTAAAAATATGAAAAAAGTTGCTTTTATTTTTCCAGGTCAAGGAAGTCAAAAAATTGGAATGGGAAAAGATTTTTTTGATAATAACGATATAGCAAAAGAGATGATATCAAAAGCAAGTGAAAGATTAGGTATAAACTTTGAAGAATTGCTTTTTGAAGAGAATGAGATGTTAAGTAAAACTGAATATACTCAACCAGCTATATTATTAGTTTCATCAATTGCAAATGCAATTTTTAAAGATAAATGTAATATTAAACCTGAATTTGTACTTGGACATTCATTAGGTGAATTTTCAGCATTAGTAAGTGCTGGTGCAATTGATTATTTAGATGCAATTGAATTAGTTCATAAAAGAGGAAAATTTATGAATGATGCATGCGCAGGTGCTGGTGCTGGAATGATGGCACTTGTAGGTTTAGATGATGAACAAGTTGAAGAAATATGTGAAAATCAAAGAAAAAATGGTTTAAAAGTTTGGCCAGCTAATTATAATATGGATGGACAATTGGTTCTTGCTGGGTTAAAAGATGATTTAGAAAGTTTAATTGATACTTTTAAAGAAGCTGGAGCAAAAAGAGCTATTGTACTTGATATGTCAGTTGCAAGTCATTGTGAGTTATTGGAAAGTGCAGTTGAAAACTTGAGACCATATTTAGATGAATTTTTATTAGATACTTTTACTGTTGATACTATTTCAAATGTTACGGCACAAGCTTATAATACAAAAGAAGAGGCAATAGATTTATTGTCAGAGCAATTAATCAATCCTGTTAAATACAAACATTCTATTTTATCAAAAGAATCAGATGTAGATCTATTTATTGAATTTGGTAATGGAATTGTTTTAAAAGGTTTAAATAGAAAAATTACAAAAAAAGCAACTCTAAATGTAAGTGATATGAGTTCTTTAGAAAAAACTATAGAGGAATTAAATGAATAAATTAGCAATAATGGGCGCTATGCAAGAAGAGATTGAACCTCTTTTAGCAAACTTTGAAGATATTAAAGTTACAGAATATGCAGATAATAAATATTACGAAGTTTCATTAGATGGATTAGATATTGTAATAGCACACTCAAAAATAGGAAAAGTGTTTGCAAGTTTAACTGCAACTACTATGATAGAGAAATTTTCTTGTGATACACTACTTTTTTCTGGTGTTGCAGGTGCTGTAAATAATCAACTAAAAATTGGTGATCTTATAATTGCTGATAAACTTTGCCAACATGATTTAGATATTACAGCTTTTGGACATCCACATGGTTTTGTTCCAGGAGGAAAAGTTTTTGTTGAAACTTCACAAGAACTAAGAAATGTAGCTAAAGAAGTTGCAGAAGAGAACTCTTTAAAAGTTATAGAAGGAACTATAGCAACAGGAGATCAATTTGTTCACTCTAATGAAAGAAAAGATTTTATTCAAAATACATTTAAAGCTGATGCACTTGAAATGGAAGGTGCTAGTGTTGCTGTTATATGTGATTCATTAAATATTCCATTTTTTATTTTAAGATCAATTTCTGATAGTGCAGATATGGAAGCAAATTTTGATTTTGATGAATTTTTAAAATCTAGTGCACAAATTTCAGCTGATTATATTTTAAAAATAGCTAAAAAACTAAATAAATAAATTAAAAAGAAAGAAGTCTAACTTCTCTCTTTTTATCTTAAAAATACTTAATTACTAACAATAAAAAACTATCATACTATAAATAAACCCCATAAAATATAGAGAAAGCAAAAAATATAGGTAAAACCTCAAAAATTTAAGCCAAAATTAAGACTAAACCCTTGACAAAGGGAAAGAATTTGTCTATAATTCCCGTCCAAATTCGCTGAGGCAAACAAGAGATTGAGAGCTGAAGAAGGGATTGAGTTCTTTAACACAAAGTAAGTTTGTAAGAGAAGTAACTTTTATAAACTGAATATATATATGACAAGAAAAAAAAGAAGAATACAAATTCTTCGTCTATAATATCATACAAAAAAGTATGATAAAACAATGAGTAATTAATTTTGTATAGAAATACATAATTAGTCAGAGAACAAACACTTTATGGAGAGTTTGATCCTGGCTCAGAGTGAACGCTGGCGGCGTGCTTAACACATGCAAGTCGAACGAGAACGGGATTAGCTTGCTAATCTGTCAGCTAAGTGGCGCACGGGTGAGTAATATATAGGTAACGTGCCTTCAAGAGGGGGATAACAGATGGAAACGTCTGCTAAGACCCCATATGCCTTTAATACAAAAGTATGAAAGGGAAATATTTATAGCTTGAAGATCGGCCTGTACAGTATCAGATAGTTGGTGAGGTAATGGCTCACCAAGTCAATGACGCTTAACTGGTTTGAGAGGATGATCAGTCACACTGGAACTGAGACACGGTCCAGACTCCTACGGGAGGCAGCAGTGGGGAATATTGCACAATGGGGGAAACCCTGATGCAGCAACGCCGCGTGGAGGATGACACATTTCGGTGCGTAAACTCCTTTTATATAAGAAGATAATGACGGTATTATATGAATAAGCACCGGCTAACTCCGTGCCAGCAGCCGCGGTAATACGGAGGGTGCAAGCGTTACTCGGAATCACTGGGCGTAAAGAGCGTGTAGGCGGATAGATAAGTCAGAAGTGAAATCCAATAGCTTAACTATTGAACTGCTTTTGAAACTGTCTATCTAGAGTATGGGAGAGGTAGATGGAATTTCTGGTGTAGGGGTAAAATCCGTAGAGATCAGAAGGAATACCGATTGCGAAGGCGATCTACTGGAACATAACTGACGCTGAGACGCGAAAGCGTGGGGAGCAAACAGGATTAGATACCCTGGTAGTCCACGCCCTAAACGATGTACACTAGTTGTTGCTATGCTCGACATAGCAGTAATGCAGTTAACACATTAAGTGTACCGCCTGGGGAGTACGGTCGCAAGATTAAAACTCAAAGGAATAGACGGGGACCCGCACAAGCGGTGGAGCATGTGGTTTAATTCGACGATACGCGAAGAACCTTACCTGGTCTTGACATAGTAAGAACCATTTAGAGATAGATGGGTGTCTGCTTGCAGAAACTTATATACAGGTGCTGCACGGCTGTCGTCAGCTCGTGTCGTGAGATGTTGGGTTAAGTCCCGCAACGAGCGCAACCCTCGTCATTAGTTGCTAACACTTCGGGTGAGAACTCTAATGAGACTGCCTACGCAAGTAGGAGGAAGGTGAGGACGACGTCAAGTCATCATGGCCCTTACGACCAGGGCTACACACGTGCTACAATGGGGTATACAAAGAGCAGCGATACAGTGATGTGGAGCAAATCTAAAAAATACCTCCCAGTTCGGATTGTAGTCTGCAACTCGACTACATGAAGTTGGAATCGCTAGTAATCGTAGATCAGCAATGCTACGGTGAATACGTTCCCGGGTCTTGTACTCACCGCCCGTCACACCATGGGAGTTGATTTCACTCGAAGCGGGGATGCTAAGATAGCTACCCTCCACAGTGGAATTAGCGACTGGGGTGAAGTCGTAACAAGGTAACCGTAGGAGAACCTGCGGTTGGATCACCTCCTTTCAGAGAAAAGATTAAGAGAGTCAAAACTCTTAATCAAAAAGTCAATATATATTCAGTTTATAAAGGTTATTTAAAAGATAGGTGAGAGGGCCTATAGCTCAGCTGGCTAGAGCGCTCGACTGATAATCGTGAGGTCCCAGGTTCAAGTCCTGGTAGGCCCACCATGATTAAATAATCTTAAAAGAAGAGATTAAAAAGTTGGGGAATTAGCTCAGCTGGGAGAGCGCCTGCCTTGCACGCAGGAGGTCAGCGGTTCGATCCCGCTATTCTCCACCAACAAATAAGAAGAAGTTAAATATAAGTTCAACGAAGATTGAATTTATATTTAATTTTTTCAGAGATGAGAAGATTAAAGAGTTATTTAAAAATATAATGTTAAAGTCAAAAATTTTTCTAAGAAAAGAAAGCAATTTCAAGAAAAGAAGAAGAACACAACTATTTTATTAAATTTAATAAGATAGTAGCCAAGGAATAATTATCAAAAAAGGTTAGAGTAAGATCTAATTAAAAAAATAAGCTATTAAGGGCTAATGGTGGATGCCTAGACTGTAAGAGGCGAAGAAGGACGTACTAGACTGCGAAAAGTCACGAGGAGCTGTCAAGAAGCATTGATTCGTGAATATCCGAATGGGACAACCCAGTATATAGAGATATATATTACCCAGCAATGGGGGCTAACGTGGTGAAGTGAAACATCTCAGTAACCATAGGAAGAGAAATCAAAAGAGATTCCCAAAGTAGCGGCGAGCGAAATGGGAGCAGGGCAAACCCTATGCTTGCATAGGGGGTTGAAGGACCATAATATGAGACTAAAGATAATAGTAGAGATATCTGGAAAGGTATAGCAAAGAAGGTGAAACTCCTGTATACAAAATTATCAATAGCTCTAATGGTATCCTGAGTAGGACGGAACACGTGATATTTTGTCTGAATCCGGGGGGACCACCCTCCAACCCTAAATACTACTTACAGATCGATAGTGAACAAGTACCGTGAGGGAAAGGTGAAAAGTACTCCAGCGAGGAGAGTGAAATAGAACCTGAAACCATTAGCTTACAATCATTCAGAGCCCTATGTGAATTTATTCACAGGGTGATGGACTGCCTTTTGCATAATGAGCCTGCGAGTTGTGGTATCTGGCAAGGTTAAGTCAAGTACGAAGCCGTAGCGAAAGCGAGTCTTAAAAGGCGAAATAGTCAGATGCTGCAGACCCGAAACGAAGTGATCTATCCATGGGCAGGTTGAAGCTGGTGTAAGAGCCAGTGGAGGACCGAACCGATGGGCGTTGAAAAGCCCCCGGATGACCTGTGGATAGGGGTGAAAGGCCAATCAAACTTCGTGATAGCTGGTTCTCTCCGAAATATATTTAGGTATAGCCTCTAGTAGTAGCATGTAGGGGTAGAGCACTGAATGGGCTAGGGCTGCTTACCGCGGTACCAAACCCTATCAAACTTCGAATACTACATGTGCAAGCTAGGGAGTCAGGCGTAGGGTGATAAAATCCTATGTCGAGAGGGGAACAACCCAGACTAACAGCTAAGGTCCCAAAGTTACATCTAAGTGGAAAACGATGTGGAGTTACTGTGACAACCAGGAGGTTGGCTTAGAAGCAGCCATCCTTTAAAGAAAGCGTAACAGCTCACTGGTCTAGTGATTCTGCGCGGAAAATATAACGGGGCTAAGATGTACACCGAAGCTTTAGATTCATAATTTATTATGAGTGGTAGGAGAGCGTTCTATTCAGCGTCGAAGCTGTACCGGTAAGGAGCAGTGGAGCGGATAGAAGTGAGCATGCAGGCATGAGTAGCGATAATTAAGGTGAGAATCCTTAACGCCGAAAACCCAAGGTTTCCTACGCGATGCTCGTCATCGTAGGGTTAGTCGGGTCCTAAGTCGAGTCCGAAAGGGGTAGACGATGGAAAATTGGTTAATATTCCAATACCAACAATTAAGCGCGATGTGGGGACGCATAGAGTTAATCGAGCTCACTGATGGAATAGTGGGTCGAAGGACGTAGGTTGATACTTAGGTAAATCCGGGTATCACGAGACCGAGATCTAACAGGCTGAACAATCTCTTCGGAGAGCGTTTAGAATCGATGATACTGTCGTGCCAAGAAAAGCCACTAAGTATATTAATTGTTGCCCGTACCGCAAACCGACACAGGTAGGTGGGATGAGTATTCTAAGGCGCGTGGAAGAACCCTGGTTAAGGAACTCTGCAAACTAGCACCGTATCTTCGGTATAAGGTGTGCCTACTTTGGTATAGAGATTTACTCTCAAAAGCTAAAGAGGTTGCAACAAAGAGTCCCTCCCGACTGTTTACCAAAAACACAGCACTTTGCTAACACGTAAGTGGATGTATAAGGTGTGACGCCTGCCCGGTGCTCGAAGGTTAATTGATGATGTAAGCGTAAGCGAAGCATTTGATCGAAGCCCGAGTAAACGGCGGCCGTAACTATAACGGTCCTAAGGTAGCGAAATTCCTTGTCGGTTAAATACCGACCTGCATGAATGGCGTAACGAGATGGGAGCTGTCTCAACCAGGGATCCAGTGAAATTGTAGTGGAGGTGAAAATTCCTCCTACCCGCGGAAAGACGGAAAGACCCCGTGCACCTTTACTACAGCTTGACACTGTAGCTTGGATATTCATGTGCAGGATAGGTGGGAGGCTTTGATTACTAGACGCAAGTAGAGTATGAGCCACCCTTGAGATACCACCCTTGAATATTTGAGTTACTAACTGCGTACAATAAACTTGTATCAGGACAATGTCTGGTGGGTAGTTTGACTGGGGCGGTCGCCTCCTAAAAAGTAACGGAGGCTTACAAAGGTTAGTTCAAGGCGGATGGAAATCGCCTGATGAGTATAATGGCATAAACTAGCTTGACTGTGAGAGAGACAACTCGAGCAGAGACGAAAGTCGGTCATAGTGATCCGGTGGTTCTGAGTGGAAGGGCCATCGCTCAAAGGATAAAAGGTACGCCGGGGATAACAGGCTGATCTCCCCCAAGAGCTCACATCGACGGGGAGGTTTGGCACCTCGATGTCGGCTCATCGCATCCTGGGGCTGGAGCAGGTCCCAAGGGTATGGCTGTTCGCCATTTAAAGCGGTACGCGAGCTGGGTTCAGAACGTCGTGAGACAGTTCGGTCCCTATCTTCCGTGGGCGTAGGAAAGTTGAGAAGATTTGTCCCTAGTACGAGAGGACCGGGATGAACGTACCACTGGTGTACCAATTGTTCTGCCAAGAGCATCGTTGGGTAGCTACGTACGGATGAGATAAGAGCTGAAAGCATCTAAGCTCGAAGCCAACTTCAAGATGAACTTTCCCTGAAGATCCCAGTAAGACTAACTGGTTGATAGGCTAGATGTGTAAGCATAGAAATATGTTTAGCTGACTAGTACTAATAGATCGTTCGGCTTATTATTATACTTGGTTTACTATCTTATTAAGTTTACTAAAGTTGTGTTCAAAGAGACTTTAACATTAATATACTCAAAATATGAGTATAGAGTGAATAATAAAATTCATTGTATACTCATATTGCTGGTGGATATAGCGAAGTGGAAATACCCAGATCCATACCGAACCTGGAAGTCAAGCACTTCTGCGCTGATAATACTGCACCTTTCAGGTGTGGAAACGTAGGCCTCTGCCAGCTCTTGAGTTTTTTTAAGCCCTTATCTATTTTAACTTTTTTCAGTTATCTTAGTTATGGGCTTTTTTTTTTGCCTTCGTTTTTGCCTTTTTTATCCTATATTTTTTACCTTCTTATTTTTATTATCCTTGCTGGTTTACCTTTTTACTTTTTTATTATTGTTTCTTATTAGAAGCCAGGCAGTTTCTTTGTCTAATTAACATCATATTAAAATATAGTAGATATAATAAAGGATATTTAATAAGGAAAAATAATGAGTGATAGGCTACATGAAATAATTGGTCAAATAGGAATATTTCATAATGAATTTATTAAAAATGATAAGATTAAAGATGTTGATATTGTATTAGATGAACTAGCAAATGAAGAAGAGGATTTGTTAAATCATTATTGTAAACTTCTATTACAATATTATTTTCAAGAAAATGATATAGAAAATGTAAAAAAATTGCTTTTAGCAGGTTATAAATTTGATGTAATGATGGATGATGTGAAAGCTGCATTTTGTAATATAAAATCTGGAAAAGAAAATGTTATTGAGTTTTTAGATGAAAGTATTGTATTTTTAAAAGATACTAATTTTGAAAAGCCCTTAGAACAGATGTATAAATACTATAATTCAAATGAAGAGAATAAAGTAAATTTAGAACATGCTATTTCTATTATTCAAAAGAATAGATATGTTTGTGCATATGCTTATAAAAATCAAAATAAGAAGTATGCAAAACTATTTTTAAATGAAGGTTTACTTGACAGTCTAAAAAGAGATTTGCCTTATTTATTGAAATAATACTTATATAAGCAATGTTGCTATTAAAGCTAGGTATAGTCCAATAACTATTACTAATAAAGCTGAAAAACTTAACATAACACACCTTTTGATTTAAAAGGTATATTATATTTTTAATAAGTAAAATTATTGTGACTTTTTACTCTAATTTTATAATGAATGGATAAATTTTGAAGATTATACATTTTAGTGATACTCATTTAGGTTTTAATGATTTAGATATTTTAAATAGTGATGGTATAAATCAGCGTGAAGTTGATTTTTATAAAGCATTTGATGATATAGTTCAAAGTATTATTAAGATTAAACCTGATTATATTATTCATACAGGAGATTTATTTCATAGAAGTAGTCCAAGTAATAGGGCAATTGCATTTGCCCTAGATAAATTTGCGTATTTAAATAGTTTGAATATACCTATTATTTTAATTGCAGGAAATCATTCTACTCCAAGAACTGTAACATCAAAACCAATTCTTTCAATATTTGATAATTTTAGTAATATTTACTGTGCTTACTCATCTAAATATGAAACTTTTGAATTTGATAATATTGTATTTCATACTATTCCTCATTTAAATGAGGAAAGTGGTATTTATAATGAACTTGATAAGTTAGAATCTTCTATTAACAATTATAAAAAAAATATTATGATGTTACATTGTAGTGTTGGAGCTTCATATTTAATGAGTGAGTTTGGAGAGTTTGTTTACCCTAAAGATAAAGAGTATATTTTTGAGAAAATGGATTATGTAGCCCTTGGACATTGGCATGGATTTTCAAAAGTTGGAAAATATGAGAATGTATTTTATAGTGGAAGTAGTGAAAGGACTTCTTTAAATGATAAAAGAAACAACAAGGGATATATTTTAGTAAATCTAAATAATAGTTTAGAAGTTAATTTTAAACATATTTCAATTAGGCCTTTTTATAGTTTTGAAATTGATGGAAATAATTTTGAAAAAGAATTAAGTTCAATTGATAAATCAAATCTTAATGGAGCAATTATACAAGTTGTTATTAATAATTTGACAGCTTTAAAATCAATAGATATATCAAATCATCAAATTAAAGAGTATTTTACAAATTGTTTACAAGTTGTTGTCAAAAGAGAGTTTATAAAAGAAGAAGATTTCAAAGTTGATGATATACAAGCAATATCTTTAAAAGAGTATTTTACAGAGTTTTTAGAAGAGTATTGTGCAAAAGATGAATATGAAAGATTGAAATTTAAATCAGATGAACTTTTTGCTAAGTATGAGGAAAGTTATGATGATATTAACTAAACTTAGTTTGAAAAACTTCAAGAAATATAAAAATTTTGAAATAGACTTTTATGATGGCCTTACTGGAATAATTGGAAAAAATGGAAGTGGAAAATCAACTGTTTTTGAAGCAATATTATTTGCATTGTATGGGGAGCTTAAATCAAAAGGTTCAAAAGAACTTGTTAAAAATGTAAGAGCAAATAGTAAAGATGAATTAATTGTTTTACTTGAATTTGAGTTTGATAATCTTGATTATAAGGTAGTAAGAGAGTTTAGAGGAAAAAATTTAAATGCAATTGCAAAACTTTATAAAAATAATGAATTAATTGTAAATGGTGCAAAAGATGTAACTAGGTATATTATTAATATGACTAAAATGACAAAAGATGCGTTTTTAAATACACTATTTGCTTCACAAAAAGAGTTAACAAGTCTTAGTAGTTTAGATAATGAACATCGTAAAAAGATGATAAGAAAGCTTTTAGGATTAGAAAAAATTGATCAAATTGAGAAATTTTTAAAAGAAAGCATTTCAGATTTAAACAAAGAGATAAAGAGTTTTTCTTCTTTTTTATTAAATATTGAGCAAGTAGATGAATATGAAACACATATTAAAAGTTATCAAGAGTCATTAAAAATACTAAAAGAGAAAATCAACTTAAGAGAAGAACAAAAACAAAAACTTATAGATGAAGAGAAATCAATTAAAGAACAGCTAATTCGTTTTGAGAAGATAAAAGAACAAAAAAATGATTATCAAAATAAAATTAAACTTTATGAATCAAAATTAGAATCAACAATAAAAAATATAAATGAACTGCAAACTCAAAAAACTCAATTAGAAGCAAAAAAAGAAGAGTATAAAATAAAAAAAATTGTGAAAAATGAGTATGAAAAAATAGTAAATAACTTAAAACAACAAGATGATTTAAAAGAAAAATATTTAAAAAAAATCGGACTTATAAAAGAAAGAGATGAGTTAAGACTTGCATATAAAAAACAAAAAGATGAGATTAAGTTTTTAGAAGAAGAAATAGTAAATGTTAATTCTGTGCAATTAGAACAAAAAGAGCTAAAAGATAAAATAAAGTTGTATCAAAAACAGCTACAAGATAAAAAGATTGATGAACGAGAGCTTAGGGATAAAATAGCAGGAGAACAAAATCTAATTAAAGATACTAAATCAAAGATTCAAACTATTCAAAGTTTAGGTAAAAACTCTAAGTGTCCTACTTGTACTAGAGAACTATTAGATGATTATGATAAGGTTTTAAATTCATTGTATGAGCTAATAGAAAAAACTTATGAAAAAAATATTTATATTTATGAATCTAAATTAGAAGAATTAAATAAAAGAATTGAAATAAAACAAGATGAGTATGATAAAACTGTATTAAAAGAGAAAGATATTCATTCAAAATTAAATATTTTAAACGAAAGAAAAAAAGATTTATTAAAAAGTAAATCATATTTAAATGATATAGAAACAAGAGGAAAAGGAAATAACGAAGCTATTGAAAAACTTCAAGAGTATGTATATGATAAAAAACTACATGAAGATATGATTGAAAAGTTTCAAAATTTAAAAGTTGAATATGAATATTTAATAAGTTTAGAAGCACAATTGCAAGGTGAAAATAAATTACTCATCTCTTTAAAAGAAGCAGTAAAAGAAAAAGAATCTTTAGTTTTAAAAATAAGTCAATTGAAAAATGATGAAAAAGAGATATTATATGATGAGAATACTCATATTTTGTTGAAAAAAAATTTAGATGAAACTCTTAGAAAAAAAGATGATTTAACAGAATTACTTTATAATAAAAAACTTCAAGAATCAAAAATTAATGGTGAGATAAATAGTATAAATAACAGATTAAAAGAGAATGAAGAGCAAAAAATAAAACTTCAGGTTAAGATTGAAGATTTAAATGATTATACAAAATTAAAACTATCAATGGCTGAGTTTAAAACAAATATTAATTCAAAAATTGCTCCAAAAATATCTCAGATTGCATCAATTATGTATTCTAAAATTACAAAAGGAAAATATCAATTTATAGAAGTTTCAAATGATTTTGATTTTTATATTTATGATGATGGTAAAAAATACCCAATTGAAAGATTTAGTGGTGGAGAGGTTGATTTAGCAAATTTAGTTTTAAGAATTGCTATTTCAAAAACTTTAATGGAATTAAATGGAAGCTCTCAAATTGGATTTTTAGCATTTGATGAAGTTTTTGGAAGTCAAGATGAAACTAGAAGACTAGAAATACTTGAGGCCTTTCATACAATAAAAGAACAATATAGACAGATATTTTTAATCAGTCATGAAACAGAAATTAAAGAGATGTTTGAAAGATTAATTGAAGTATAGAAGTAGATAATCTACTTCTATAAAAGAAAAAGTATTAGAAACTTTCCCAATCATCATTTGATGTATTATCTGAAAAATTATTATCACTTTTTATTCTCTTTTTTACTTTAGAGTTTTTTTTATTTTGAAAGTTATGATTTGTTCTGTTTTCTTCTTTTTCTATTGTGATACTATTTTTTCCATCAAAATCTTTTGCATCTGCATGTTCGATAATCATATTTGATATTTCAAGGGTTTTTTTAGCAATAACATCAGCTTGTGAAGCATTTTGTGCATTCTCTTGTGTTATTTTATCTAAGTTATTTACTACATCATTTATTTGAATCATACCTGTTGATTGTTCTTTACTAGCAATTGTAACATTGTCTATTAAGTCTAAAGTTTTATTAATATTTTCATTTAATTCTTCATACCCTGTAATCATATTATCAGCAACTTTTTTACCTTCAGTTGTTTTTTGTTGTGCTTGTTCAACTAAATCTTTAATTTGTTTTGCTGCTTCTGCACTTCTATTTGCAAGATTTCTTACTTCTTGAGCAACAACTGCAAAGCCTTTTCCAGCTTCACCTGCTGTTGAAGCTTCAACAGCTGCATTTAATGAAAGGATATTTGTTTGAAATGAGATTTGATCAATTACTGTAATTGCTTCTGTAATTGCATTAGTTTGATTATTTATATCTTCCATAGAGTTAGCTGTGCTATTTGCTAACTCTCTTCCTGATGATACAGAGTATTTAACTTTTTCACCATAACTAGCCATTTGAACAGTTGTTTCTGTATTATTTTTGATATTTGATGTTATCTCTTCTAAGCTTGCAGCTGTTTCTTCAAGTGATGTTGCTTGACTATTTGCAGCATTTGCAATTTGATCCATGTTTAAAGTTAGTGTATTTGCACTTTGATTAAGAACTAAGCCTGTTTTTTTATTTTCCACTAATGTTTCTGTAATCACATCTCTTAAAATATTTACATCATCCTCAAGTTCTTTTATTATACCCTCAAGGTTATTATCTTCAAGTTTTGGTTTAAAATCTAATTTTGAATAAGAATTAAGAACTGTCATAATATTTTCAAAGTTAGAATTTAACGTTTCAAGCATTTGATTTATAATATCTTTTAATTCACTTAAAGCAGGATTATTTGAATCTTCAGAAATTCTTGTATCCAAATGACCTTTATTAATCTTATTTGCAACTTCAATAGTATTTGCAATTAATCTTTTATCAGCTTGGATATTTGCTTTTGTTTTATTAATGTTTTCATTAATAAGTTTAGACATCATTCCTAACTCATCTTTTGAATCAACAATCTCTAAATTAATATCATCTTTTTCAAAGTTAATAAAGGCAAAAAAGTCTGTCAAACCTTTTCTTACTAAATCAACATCTATTAATATTGTAAATGCAATAGTTCTTGCTAAAATTAGAGTTAACATAACACCTATGGCACTTAATATTCCAAAAAGAATCATCTCAAATCTAGCATCATTCATCTCTTTATCAATTGTTTCAATTAAATGTTCAGCTAAAAAATTTTCTACTTTTTTTAATAAATTTATTTTATCAGTGATTGTATCAAACCAATATGCTGCATCTACTCCAAAATTTGAATCTTTTTGACTATAAAGTGCAATATCTCTCATTTTGTTTACTTCTTCAATAGCTTTTCCTCTTACAGTTTGTGTGTAAAAATTTTTTGCTAAGGTGTCAGAAACTTTTAAAAATGAATCCATGTAAGAGTTTTGTGCTGCAATAAGATTATAAAACTTTGCTTTCATTTTAGGTCCAAAATTGTCCCTTGCAAAAGTATTTGTACCAACAGCTCTTTCAATTCCTGCTCTTTCTTTTGAAAGTAAAAAGTTCATGTATGCAATCAAATCTTGTGAAACTTTGGCATTACTTGAAAGTTTTGTAATACTACTAATAGTATTTAAAAGCATTGCATTTGTATTTGTATAATAGCCTATTGCATCAGAAGTTTTTATTTGTAAATTTGTAACTTCTGATCTAATCTTTGATAATCTTGTAAGATTTTGTAAACTATTTTCAAGATTACTTCTAAATTCTTGCGAGTAGTTATTTTTGTTAAAATTTGATAAAAAAGTTTTTATCTCTTCTAATCTATTATTTGTTAAGTTTCGTTGGCTTGGAAGCTTATTTTCAAACTTTGTTCCTTTACTCCCTAAATAACCAGCTGTCATACCTCTTTCTTTTTGAGTTTCATGTACTAACGCACCAATTTTTGTAGATAAAATAATGACTTTATCTAGTTGTTTTAAATTGTCATTATATTTATATGAGTCATAACCTAATTTTGCTGCTAGTAGAATAACTACGCATAAAGGTATTGACATTATTAATATAAGCTTTTGCTTTATCGACATTTTAGAAAGCATTGTAACCCCTTTTTTGACACTTATTTTTTTCTCTCATTTTACTTCTTTATTTATTATTAATTAGATTATATAAATATTGCTTAATAGCTTTTTAAAGTATTTGTTTATTATTTTATAAAATATGTTATAATACTAATTAAAAAGGTTTCATTATCTCAACATTTAATTCTCTTAATATTTCTAAAGAACTTTTAGAAAATCTTAACTCTTTAGAGTTTAAAAATATGACTAAAATTCAAGAAAAAACTCTTCCTTTATTACTTAATAATAGTGATGTAATAGCACAAGCAAAAACAGGTAGTGGAAAAACCATATCTTTTAGTATTCCTCTTGTTGAAAAGTTAGAAGTAAAAAAGTTTACAATTCAATCAATGGTGATTTGCCCAACAAGAGAACTAGCAAATCAAGTTGCACAAGAGATTAAAAAACTTTGTAGGCATATTCATAATGTAAAAGTTTTAACTTTATGTGGAGGAGTTCCTTTTAAGCCACAAGCAGCTTCATTAAAGCATAAAGCACATATTGTAGTTGGAACTCCTGGAAGATTATTAAAACATATTAGTGAAAATAATATAGAGTTAGAAAATATTAAGACATTAGTTTTAGATGAAGCTGACAAAATGCTTGATATGGGATTTTATGAAGATGTGATTTCAATAGTTAATGAATTGCCAAAAGATAATAGACAGACTTCATTATTTTCTGCAACTTTTGAAGAAAATATAAAAGTTTTAGCAAAAGATATTTTAAATAATCCAGTATTTATACAAGATGAAGATATACACTCTAATCAAAAAATTACTCAAGCTTTTTATAAGATTACTCAAGCTTCAAAAACTTCACTTATTCCTTCTTTAATTTCATCAAATAAAGCAAGTTCTGTTTTGATTTTTTGTAATAGAAAAGTAACTTGTGAAGAGTTAGCAGATGAAATATTTGAATTGGGATTTGATTGTGTTGTTTTAAATAGTGATTTGGATCAAAAGCAAAGAGATGAAACTGTTGTACTTTTTTCAAATAAATCTTATCCTATTATGATTGCAACAGATGTTGCTTCAAGGGGGTTGAATATTGATGATATTGATTTAGTTATAAATTATGATGTAGCAAAAGATGAAAAAGTTCATACTCATAGAATTGGAAGAACTGCAAGAGCACAAGCAAAGGGTAAAGCTATTACTTTATATACTAATGAATATGAAATTGAAGAAATAAAAGAGCTTTATAATGATATTGAATTTAGTTCAATACAAAATTTAGAAGATGATTTATCTTATAATTTAATACCTGAATATAGAACTTTATATATTAATGGTGGTAAAAAAAATAAATTAAGAGCTGGAGATATTGTTGGTGCATTGATTCATCAAGTAGGTTTAAAAAGTGAGGATATTGGTAATATTGATATTTTTACATTTCATTCTTATGTTGCAATAAAAAAAGAGTATGAATTAAAAGTTTTAAAAGAATTGAATAACAATAAAATCAAAGGTAAAAAATATCAAGTCTATAAAAGGTAATTACTTTTTATAGCTTGATTTTTTTAAATCTTCATACTCTTCTTTGCTTATTTCACCTTTTATATATCTTTGTTTTAGTTTTTCTAAATTTTTTTGTTTATTTTTTCTTTTTTTTGAAAAAATAATAATAAATATCACTAAGAAAATAAAAAACAAAGCTAAATAATAACTTGAATGCATAAAACCGTGTGCATACATTAATAATCCTTTTTTTAATTATATACTAACTATCTAAAAATCTTGTGTATTTGATATATTAACAAAAAACTTTAAACTAAAGAATAAAATATTAATTATGCAACTTAGTTGCACTTAAGAAAAAAGTTATATAATTCAAAAAAACTATTATAAATATAAAGAAGATTATTATGAATATAAAAACATCAAATATAGCAAATTTACCTAGTAAACATGGAAAATTTAGAATAAAAGCTTATAAACAAGAAAATCAAGAACATCTTGTAATTATGTCAGAAGATTTTGAACAAATAGAGTCTCCTTATGTAAGAATACATTCAGAATGCTTGACAGGGGATACCTTAGGTAGTTTAAAATGTGATTGTCAAAATCAACTTGAGTTAGCATTGAAATTTATAGGTGAAAAAGGTGGACTAATTATTTACCATAGGCAAGAAGGTAGAAATATTGGTTTATTAAATAAAGTAAATGCTTATGCTTTGCAAGATAAAGGTAGGGATACTGTTCAAGCAAATTTAGAACTTGGATTTAAAGAAGATGAAAGAGATTATAGTGTTGTTGATTTTATTTTTAAAGATTTAAATATTAAATCAATAAAATTAATAACAAATAATCCTAAGAAAATAGAGTATGTTGAATCTTTAGGTGTAAAAATTAGCCAAAGAATACCAGCAATAACAGAATCAAATATATACAATGAAAATTATTTAAATACAAAGAAGGAGTATTTTGGGCATTTTTTATGATTATATTGTAATCAACTTGTAACATTATTTTGGCAAAATCTGCCAATATTAATGTCAAGGAAAAAAATGAAAAATCTTTCTGTTAAATTAAAGCTATCAATATCAACAATAATAGCAGTGTTTGGCCTTGTTGCTATTACTATGTTGATGTTTTTAGCAATTTCAAATGTAAGTAATATTAATAAAGCTTCCCAAGATATAGAAATTCTTCAATCAAAAATGCTAAAACTAAGAATTAATGAGAAAAATTTTTTAAATAGTTTAAATATAAATTTTGCAACAGAATTATTAAAAGATTATAAGGAATTAGTTACTCATTCAAACAATCTTAATAGTTTGCTTGTATCAAATTCAATTAGTACAAAGCAAATTGATAAATTTTTAGAATCATTACAAAAGTATAAAACTATTTTTGAAAAAGTAGTAAGTAAACAAAAAGAGATAGGTTTAAACCATAAAGATGGATTATATGGAAGTTTAAGGCATACAGTTCATAAAGTTCAAAAAATTGGTGATGAGGTGGGTTACCAAACCATGAATGTTAAACTTCTTGAATTACGACGACATGAAAAAGATTTTATGCTAAGAAAAGATAAATCTTATGTAGATAAATTTAATTTAACAATTAGAAAATTAAGATTTGTTGTAAGAAGTAATAAAACACATATTAATAAAGAACAAAAAAAACAAATATATTCAAGCTTAAAAAAATATAGAGAAGATTTTTTAGCATTGGTTCAAGCTGAAGAGATTAAGGGACTTTCAAATAATGAAGGACTTTTAAAAGATATGAAAGATATTGTTTTAAAAAGTGAAGCAATACTTAAAACAGCTGTAAATGAAGTTTTAACTCAATCCAAAGAAAAGGTTAATAAACTTAAAACTTTTGCTTTTATTTTAGCTTCTGTGATGATAATACTTTGTCTTTTTTCTTCTTATTATATTGCTAATCAAGTTGTTTTTAATATTAGCAAATTTCATAAAGGATTAGTTGGATTTTTCAATTTTTTAAATAATCATCAGAATAAAAGCGTTGAACTTATAAAAATTAATTCAAAAGATGAATTTGGAAGTATGGCTAAGATTATTAATGAAAATATTGAAAATACAAAAGAGAATATAAAAAAAGAATCAGAATTAATTGCAGATACTACAAGTGTTGCAAATATGATAAAACAAGGACATTTAAGTAAGAAAATATCTGTTAGTTCAAATAATGAAACATTAAATGAATTAAAAGATGTGATTAATCAAATGTTAGAAAATATGAGACAAAATATTTTAACTATAATGAATGTTCTTGGAAGTTATAGAGATTATGATTATACTAAGTTTGTAGATTCTTCTAAAATGCAAGGAAGTATGGAAAAATTAGCACAAGATGTAAACAGTGTAGGGCATACAATAACTCAAATGTTAAAAGATAGTAGAAAAACTGGAGTTTATTTGGAAAATGATTCTAATTCTTTAACACAATATGTAAAAACATTATCACAAATTTCAACTCAACAAGCTGCAAGTTTAGAAGAAACAGCTGCTGCAATAGAAGAAGTTACTACAAATATCGAAAATACAACAAGACAATCAATTAAAATGTCAAAAATCTCAAATGAAACTAAACAAGCAGCTTTAAGTGGTAAAAGCATGGCATCAAAAACAGTTGAATCCATGGAAGATATAAATGAAACAGTAACTAATATAAATGAAGCCATAAGTGTAATAGATCAAATATCATTTCAAACAAATATACTTTCATTAAATGCAGCAGTAGAAGCTGCAACTGCTGGTGAAGCTGGAAAAGGCTTTGCAGTTGTTGCTCAAGAAGTACGAAACCTAGCTAGTAGAAGTGCACAAGCTGCTAAAGAGATTAAAGAATTAGTTCAAAATGCAACTTTAAAAACAAGTGATGGTAAAACTATTAGTAATGAAATGATTAAAGGTTTTGAAAAACTTGAATTAAAAATATCTGAAACAACAAAATTAGTTGAAAATGTTTCAAAAACATCAAAAGAACAGAGTGAAGTTATGGTTCAAATTAATTCAACAATGTCAGAATTAGATGTAAATACACAAAAAAATGCAAAAACAGCAGAAAATACAAATATTATTGCACAAAAAACAAATAAATTAGCAATCAAAGCATTAAAAGCAACAGATGATAAACTTTTTGAAGGAAAAGATGAAATAGTAGCAAAAAACATTTACTAGACTTAAAAAATGATTAATTTTATTAAATAATGTAAATATTTTATAAAAATTAATTTTCAATTAATAATAATTATCCTATAATTAAAATTATTTTAATATAAGGGGAATGAGATGAAGTTAATTAAGACTTTAAGTATTTTTGCATTAAGTGCAAGTGTTATGTTTGCAAGTAGTTCTTTAGTAACGAAAGCACAAAATAGTGGTATAAAACCAATACCTCAAAGTCAATTAGAATTATTAAAACTAATTGATGATAAAAATGATCCAATTACTGATGAAAAAGTAGAGTTGGGTAAAAAATTGTATTTTGATCCAAGAATTTCGAAAAGTGGAATTATTTCATGTAATACATGTCATAACATAGGTCTAGGTGGTGCAGATGGTGTTGCTGCTGCAGTTGGTCATAAATGGACTGCAAATCCTCATCACTTAAACTCTCCAACAGTTTATAACTCAGTATTTTTTGATGCACAATTTTGGGATGGAAGAAGTGCACATTTAGCTGATCAAGCTCAAGGTCCAGTTCAAGCAGGTCCTGAAATGGCTTCTCCAAAAGGTTTAGTTGAAAAAAGAATTAATTCAATTCCTGAATACGTAGAAGAGTTTAAAAAAGCATATGGAGATAATGTAAAAATTGATTTTGATAGAATTACATCAACTATTGCAATTTTTGAAAAAGTATTAGTAACTCCTTCAAAATTTGATGATTTTATGAATGGAAAATCAGATGCTTTAAGTAAAGCTGAGAAAAAAGGTTTAAATACATTTATTGATAAAGGTTGTGCTTCTTGTCACAATGGAATTGCTTTAGGTGGAACAATGCAACCATTTGAAACTGTAGCTAAGTATTCATTTGCAAAAGCTGGAGATTTTAAAGGTGATAAAAATGGAATGGCAAAAACTCCTACTTTAAGAAATATTACTGAAACAGCTCCATATTTTCATAATGGACAAGTTTGGTCTTTAAGTAAAGCAGTTAAAGAAATGGGATCTACTCAATTAGGAATTAAAATCTCTGATAGTGAAGCAAAAGAGATTGTAACTTTCTTAAAAGCATTAAAAGGTAGAAAACCTGCAATTAGTTATCCACAATTACCTGAATCAACTCTTGATACTCCAAGACCTGATTTTAACTAAAAATATTATATCTCTTTAGGTTTTAACCTAAAGAGAACTTTACAATAAATATTAACTACCTACTAATTATCTAAAATTTTGTTACTTTTTTTATAAATTTAGAAATTTACAATTTTAATGTCATTTTTTTACTAAATAGTGCAACTTTTGGTACTCTATGCGTGTAAAAATTACACAAAATGTGTAAAAAATGATTTGTAATTAAGAAAAAAGTTATCATAAACATGTTAAATTTTTATAGGATTGATATAATATGCAATAAGCGTTGTATCTTGTATTTAGTGAATTTTATTGTTTACTTTAAAATCATTTTAGATAAATTTAGGAGAAATACAATGAAAAACAAGTTTATTAAAGGGCTATTAGTTAGTAGTATCTTAGCCGTATCTACACAAGCTGCTACATGGAAGTATGCTATTGAAGAGAGTATAACTGATGTACAAGGAGTTTATGCAACTAAATTCAAAGAATACATTGAAAAAAATTCTGATCATAAGATCAAAATTTATCCTTATGGAACACTTGGTGAGTCTGTAGATGTAATGGAACAAGCTCAAGCTGGGATTTTGGAATTTGTTGATCAATCACCTGGATTTACAGGAACACTAATTCCAGAAGCACAAGCATTTTTACTTCCTTATGTTTTCCCTGAAAACAGTAAAGCAATTGATAATTTTTTCAAAAATTCAAAAGCTATCAATGAAATGTTTCCTAAGCTTTATGCAAAACAAGGTTTAGAACTTTTAAAAATGTTTCCAGAAGGTGCTGTTTCTATTACAACACAAGAACCTTTTACTAAACCTGCGGATTTAAATGGTAAAAAAATTCGTGTAATGACTTCACCATTATTGGTTGAAACTTATAAAGAGTTTGGAGCTGTTCCAACTCCTTTAGCTTGGGGTGAGGTATATGGTTCACTACAAACAAAGATTATTGATGGGCAAGAAAATCCAATGTTTTGGATTGAATCTGCAAAACTTTATGAAGTATCAGAAGTTATAACTGATATAGGACATAATATCTTTACTACAGCTGTAATGGCAAACAAGAGATTTTTTGATTCACTTTCTAAAGAAAATAAAAAATTAGTTAAAAATGCAAGTGAACATGCATTTAATTATATTTTAGATTATCAAAAAAGTATAATCAAAAAAGCAAAAGAAAAAATCAAAAAAGATAAACCATCAATTAAATTTGTAACTTTAACAGATGAACAAAGAGAACCATTTAGAAAAGGAGCTCAAAAAGTTTATAAAAAATTTGTTGAGTTAACTGGTAAAAGTGGTGAAAAAATATTAAATCAAATGCTTGAAGATTTAAAAGAGGCTTCTAAGTAATATTATGGATTATTATAGGAAAGCTTCTAAAACCTTTCAAAATCTACTTGATTTAGTAGATAACAGCTTAAGCAAGATAGAATCAATCTTGCTTGGCACAGGTGTTCTTTTAATGGCAGCTAATACGATTATTAATGTTATTGGAAGATTTGTTTTTGACCACAGTTTTTTCTTTAGTGGTGAATTAAATAGAATTTTAATTGTTCTTATTACTTTTGCAGGTATTGGATATGCTGCAAGAAAAGGAAGACATATTAGAATGTCTGCTCTTTACGACGCTTTACCAAAGAAACTTCGAAAAGTGTTTATGGTTTTTATTACACTTTGTACTTCTATTATTATGTTTGGACTTTTTTATTTTTCATTGGGATATATTGATAAACTAATGGATTCAGGAAGAATTTTACCTGCTTTACAAATACCTGTATATATAACATATGTTTGGGTTCCAGTAGGTTTTTTTGTTACGGGCGTTCAATATTTTTTAACAACAATAAAAAATTTGATACAAAAAGACGATGTATATTTATCAACAGAAGTTATTGATGAATATTATGATGTTGATTAAAAGTGGGAGAATAAAATGGCTTTATTAATTTTTTCAGTTATGTTGGTTCTTCTGCTACTTGGTTTTCCAATGATTGTACCTTTAGTTGCTGGAACTTTTGTTGGATTTTTAGAAATTTTTGGTGATGTTAGTAAAATGGAATTTGTAATACAGCAATTTTTAGCAGGTATTAAACCAGCTTCTTTAGTTGCTGTTCCTATGTTTATTTTTGCAGCTGATATTATGACAAGAGGTCAATCAGCAAATAGATTGATTGATATGGTTATGAAATTTATTGGACATATAAAAGGTGGTTTAGCTGTTAGTACAGCAACAGCATGTACTCTTTTTGGTGCAGTATCAGGTTCAACACAAGCTACAGTTGTAGCTGTTGGTTCTCCTTTACGTCCTAAGATGTTAAAATCTGGATATAAAGACTCATTTATTTTAGCTTTGATTATTAATTCTAGTGATATTGCTTTTTTAATTCCTCCTAGTATTGGGATGATTATTTATGGAGTAATTTCTGAAACTTCAATTGCAGAGTTATTTATTGCAGGAATTGGGCCTGGACTTTTAATACTTGTACTTTTCTCAATTTATAGTGTAATCTATGCTGTTATAAATGATGTTCCAACAGAACCAAAGGCTAGTGCAGCCCAGAGGTTAAAAGCTGTAAGAGATGCTCTTTGGCCACTTGGATTTCCTGTTATTATAGTTGGTGGTATTTATGGTGGTATTTTTAGTCCAACAGAAGCTGCTTCTGTTTGTGTTTTATATGCTTTAATTTTAGAAGGTTTAGTATTTAAAACAATGGGTTTTAAAGATATTTTTGATACTGCAAAATCAACAGGACTTATTACAGGAGTTGTATTTATATTAGTTGCAGCTGGAGCTGCATTTTCATGGGTTATATCATTTGCTCAAATTCCTCAAGAGTTATTAGCTTCAATAGGAATTAGTGAAATGGGACCTAAACAGATTTTATTTGTAATTTCACTTGCATTTTTTGTAGGGTGTATGTTTGTTGATCCTATTGTTGTAATACTAATTCTTGTACCAATTTTTGCACCAGTTGTAAAAGAAGTAGGACTTGACCCTGTTTTAGTTGGTACTTTAGTTACTCTGCAAGTAGCAATAGGTTCTGCAACCCCACCTTTTGGTTGTGATATTTTTACAGCAATTGCTGTATTTAAAAGACCTTATCTTGAAGTTATTAGAGGTACTTTACCTTTTGTATTGATACTGTTTTTTGTAACTGCATTACTTATCTTTTTCCCTCAAATAGCACTTTTTTTAAGAGATTTAGCTTTTAAATAATAAAATAGACTTCAAAAGAAGTCTATTTTATTCACTAAAGATATTAAATAGTATTGTCTTTAACTCTTCTTTCATTTGTTTAGTTAAATATTTTTTATTGATATAAATATAAAATGGAACAGTATTTCTCATAGAGTATTTAAGTCTTTTTCTAAGTGTTGATACTTCATCTATATTTACTAATTCATCACCATCATAAAAACAAAAATCTTTTTCAACTCCTAAACTAAAAGATACAATTTTATATGTTAAAAAAGCTTCTTTTTTTTCAACTTCCCATTTATTTACAAAACAATCAAGAGCTTTTTGTAGTTTTTTCATTCTAAAATCTGTTATATATCCAAAACTTTCTCTAAATTTGTATCTTTCTACTGTTGTAAAATCTAATACTTTATAAAATTCATTTAAGTTTTTCCAAGGACTTGAAAATACTCTTTTGCCAAAAAGAACCTCTTCAAAACAATATAAATATTTTTGATCTCTTCTTGTTAAAGATTTACTATTTTTGATTTTAAAGTATTCATCTTTAAAAAGACTAATTAACCAATTTTCATCAAGTAAACTTACTGTATCTAAGCTATTTGATATCTCTTTTTCATCTAAAAACTTCCAAAGCATAGAAATAGAGTGTGAAAGTTTTTCAATCTTTTTTTCACTATTAAAGTAATTATCTGATAAATATTGTACAACATTTTCTAAAACTGCATCTGTTTTTGCAATGCCATGGTTATAGATTACTTTTTTATAAAGATTGAATCTAAGTTCTAGCATATGTTCGATATCAATCAATGACATATCTAAAAAACTAAGTACAAATTTATCATATTTTTTTACTAAGATTGTCTGTTTTGTAATTCTAATATGATCAATTGGACCAGTTATATAACCACTTGATAACATATCTCTATTTATGTAATCTAATCTATCAGAATCAACAGTTCCATCAATATATTTATGTAATACAGCAAAATCAAAACCATTGTAATTTTTATCTTCAAGTATATATTTTGCAACTATTTTTAGAAGTTGTATATAATCTTTATTTGAACTTTTTTTTACAAGTTTTGTAAGTTCAAAGTCAAAAAGTAAATCTAAAAGTTTTTTTCCTATTGCTTCATGTAAAACTAAAGTTGAGTTATTAGTAATTTCTTCATAAACTCTTTTAAACTCTTTTTCTTTTTCAAGTAAAGTATCTTTTTCTAAAATCTTTATATAGACTTTTTTTAAAGCATGTTCTACTTGGTGAGAGAAGGGTAAGTGTCCTACATCATGGAGTAATCCAACAATTCTCATTGTTTGAAGTAGTATTGTATACACTGCTCTTTGTGATTTTGATTTTGTAGGAATTGTAAATTGATATAGTGCTTTATTATCAAAATACTCTAAATCTTTTATTTGTAAATCTAATTTATTCTCTTTTATTATACTTTTTATTACTGCTTTTGCTTGTTTTAAAAACTCATCTTTAGTATCTTTATCTGCATTTAAAAGTGAGTTTTTAAACATAAATGAACTTAAATGCATTGTTCCTAAAGAATGAATAAATCTTTTTGTTGTTATTGATGGATAAGAAAAGTATGCTAATGCATTTTGTGTAATAAATTGTAACCTGTTAACTATTTTAGTTTGTAATAGTTTATCTTCTAATTTAGTATATTCTATATGATTGTATATAGTATCATTTATTAATCTATTGTGTATTATTATAAATCCCTTTTGTTTTTTATTATTATATTTTTATCTAACAATAAAATTGCTTAATTATATATTATTACAAAAATTTATTGCATTATAATTACTAAAGTTAAAAAAGAGTATTATTTTAATAATGATTATTAATAAGGATATTGAATGACAACAGAAGATTATATTATTATTGGTATTGCAATTGCTTGCTTATTTTATTTATACAGAAAAACTTTTAAGAAAAAAGGTGATTGTGGTTGTGGCGGTGGAGGAAACTGCTCAAGTAAAAAATAGAGTTTTATACTCTATTTTTTACTTTTTCAAAAATTCTTTCTGTAAATTCTGCGAATTTCCCTCTTACTGCTTTGTCTAATTCTATTGCAAACATATTTATCTCTTCATGTTTTTTTGATGTTTGTTTTAATAATGATGTAAGTCCATTATTATATTTATTTAAATATAAATTATCTATTTGTCTATTAGAACCAATGACTATTGCCATACAAGATTCATCTAATCTACTTAAAATTAGTTGACTTGTTTTTTCACTTGAATTTTGCCATTCATCCATGATTACTATTGAACTATTTAAAGTTCTTCCTCTTGCTTCTCCAGGCCATAATGTTTCTATGCAATATTTTGAAGTAAGTTCACTTATTTTTGATTCAATTGATTCTTTATTCTCTTTATTCTCATTTTTTCTTAGCTGTTTTTTTGCAATAAACTCTAATGTATCTGATAATGCCATATTATATATTCTAAATTTTTCATCATTTCCAGCTAGATATCCTATATCTGCACCTTTATCTAGGGATTCTATAGAGTTTCTTACATAAACTATCTTGTCATAAAAACCTAAATCAATTAGTCTCATTGCTGATACTACTGATATCAATGTTTTACCACTTCCTGCTTTTGCATCAATCACAAGCAAATCATACATATTTGATAAAATAGCCTTCATAAAAAGTTTTTGCTTTAAGTTTACAGGTTTAACATTTAAAGCTTTAAAATCAGACTCATTTAAAAGGTTTATTTTTTCATTTATTATAAGTGCAAATACTTTATTTCCATCATTACTTTCAAAGCAGTAAGAAAAGTTTTCATTGGTGTAATTTTTATCAATGGTTTTTATATCTACTTGTTCTAAACTATTAAATAAGGAAGAATCCAAGTTTATATATTTAATAAATTCAAAAGTGGGAACTGTTGATTTATCATCATGTAATGTTTCAGCTTTTAAACCTTTAAAAAGAGCAAACGTTCTAGCATAAACATCAAGTGAGACAAAAATAGTTTGTGCTCCTTTGTAATATTCTTGTGCTAAAGCAGCTGTTTCAATGATTCTTTTATCATTGCTTTCACTTATGTGTGCTTGTTCAATTTGTGATTCATAGGTATTTTTTGAAATAATATCTAAACTAATCTCTTTATTGAAAAGCTTTACTACTTTATATCCAGTTTTATAATCAACTTCTTTGATTTTCATTTTAGCTAATAATCTAGCAAACTCTCTTGCATAAAAACCTAATTCATTAACTAATTTTTTCTTATCTTCAAGTTCTAATAAAACGGTTTCAGGAATTACAATTTTATTGCTTTTATTATCTGAAATTCTATTTAGATTTTGAATGTTTTGTAAGATAATATTAGTGTCTAGTACATATATTTTTTCTTTCATAAAATAATTGTAATCTTGCTTGGTTACATCTTAATAACACAAAAAGTAAAATTTGCTATAATTATTTTTATAATAAGGAAATCAAATGATAAAAAAAATAGTCTTATTGTTTTTATTACCTATTTTTGTGTATGCAATAAATGAAGCTGATGTAGATAAGGGTCAGACATATTATAAGTTTATACTCTATGAAAAACTTAATATAAAAGGTGAAGAGTTTACTAAACTTTATACACAAAAGCAATGGAGAGAGCTTTTCTCAAACAATAGTAAGAAATTTAAAGAAAAATTTTCAAAAAACAGACAAATGAAAGAGTTTATGAAAACAGCAAAATTTGAGAAAATAGTTCCATACTTAAAAGCTTTTACTATTTATTATGCAAAAGATTCAAATGTAGTTGCACAGTGTGAAGAGTAGGTGAGTTTATACAAACTCACTTAAAAATACTCTTTTATTATCAACTTTTTTTATTTGTGAAAAGTTATCAAGATAATCAAGATATGCAATAAGATATTTTCTACTTAGAGGGTATCTTTCTTTAAAGTTTTTTATATCAATATATCCATCTTCTTTTATTATATTTTTCATTTCTTGAACAATCTTTGTTAAACTATTTGCATGAATAAATAAATTGTGTTGCATTCTAAAGACTTGTTTTTTTGAACAAAGAGACTTTAATATTGTATCTCCTAGTTTTCTATCAATATCTAAATCATCATAGATATTATATGGAGCCGTTGGAGATAAATTTTCTTCTTCCAATCTTTTACTTACAATATCTTCTAAATTTTTTGAAAAATCTTCTTTAATATTTGCATTTTTATATAAACTTCTCTCTTTTACTAAAAACTTTTCTTCTTCTAACTCATCAAGAACACTTTGTATAAAAGAACTACTTGCCCACTTGATTCTAAGTTTAATAGCAGCATTTGAAAGCAAAGCATATTTATTTTTAGTATAAATATCTTTTATTTGTTTTTTTATATACTCTTTTGTTTCTATTGGATAAATAACTAATTCTTTTTCATCGCAAAATACATTTTCTAAATTTTTACCAAACTCTACTGCTTGATCATGGCTTAGTGCAAATCTTTGTGCTGATGAGATTAATCCTAAACCTTTTTTATGAGCATCTAGTAATATTTTGTATGATTGCTTATAATCAGCTTCATCTAAAGATTTTAAAAGAAATTTCTTTTGTGATTTTTTCATGGGATCATTTACGCAGTTTAATACAATACCACCTGCAATAGTATGATTTGATTCTCTTAATATAATTTTTTCTTTATAAATACTAAAAAAAGGTTCTTTTGCTTTTATTGTTGCAAAGCCACTTTCTAAACTAGCAATTGAATCAAATAGTAAAACTTTAACTTCAACTTTTTTTGAACCTATAAATAAAGAGTAAGTTCTATTATGATGAAGTTGCTTTCCTTTTAAGCATTTAAAACTAATATCTAAAGTATCAAAACCTCTTAAGAAACCTTTTTTAGAGATTAAATCACCTCTTTTTAAATCTACAGCTTTTATATTTTGAAGGTTTAATGCTGTACGATTTGAAATATTTGCTTCAATTGCATTTTGATTGTGCACTTGAATATTTTTTATTCTTGTTTCTTTATTTAGGTGTGGAATAAAAACTTTTTCATCAAGTTCACATTTATTCCCTAAAACTGTTCCTGTTACAACTGTACCAATACCTTTTACTGAAAAAACCCTATCTACATAGTATCTAAAAAAGTTTTCTTGAGTTTTATTTGTATTTTTTAAAGTAAATAGTTTCTCTTTTAATGACTCAATTGATTTTTCATCATGTGTTGAAACACAAGATATAAACTTTAAATCAAAATCAAAATCTTCTAAAAAATTTTTGATTCTATTTTTTTGTAATTCTAAATCTTCTTTTAAAACTAAATCTTTTTTAGTTATTGCTACAATTAACTCTTTTACCCCAAGTAAACTCATAATCTCTATGTGTTCAACTGTTTGTGGCATAATACCTTCATTAGCAGCAACTACAAGCATAACACAATCAAAAGAGAAAGCTCCTGCAATCATATTTTTTACAAGTTTTTCATGACCTGGAACATCAATAAATGCAATATTTTGTTGTGCTCTTTTTAAATTTGAAAAAGATAAGTCAATTGTAATACCTCTTTGTTTCTCTTCTTTTGTTTCATCACCTTCATAACCATTTAGTGCTTTAATAAGCGAAGTTTTACCATGGTCAATATGTCCAGCTGTTCCTATTATAATATTACTCATTTAAAAACCTTTCTTACTATTGCTATAATCTCATCTAATTCACACTCTTGAATACTTCTAAAATCAAATAAAACTTTTTCATTTTCAATTCTTGAAATTACTCCATTTTCTCTTAAAAGTTTTTCTATTTTGTTTGGTTTATAATCTTTATATTCAATTGTAATTGCAATAGAAGGAATTTTTTTATTTGGTGTAGTTCCTCCTCCTATTAGTGTTTGAGTATTTATTACTTCACATTTACAAATATCTTCTAAAGAGTTTTTTACATAAGTTGCTCTTTTTTTTAGCTCATCTATTGAAGTATGAAGCATCTTTAAAGTAGGGATATTATTTAATTCATCTTTTAAGTAAGAGTTTAAATGCTCTTCTAATAAACATAGAGTTATTTTATCAACCCTTAACATTCTTAATAGTTGATTTTTTTTAATTTTTTCAATAAGTTCTTTTTTACCAATTATTACACCAGCTTGTACACTTCCTAGAAGTTTATCTCCTGAAAAACTTAAAAGTGAAGGATTATTTTCCATAATCTTTAAAATTGATGGCTCTTTTGAGTCAAGATTATATGGTAAGTCAATCATATGACCGCTACCCATATCAAAATAATCAATTACATTGTTTTTATTTGCAACTTCAATAATATCTTTTAATTCAACTTCACTTGTAAAGCCCTCAATTGAATAGTTTGATTTGTGAACTTTCATAAGAATTGAAGTGTTTTCATTTATTGCATTTTCATAATCTTTTTTGTGAGTTTTATTTGTAGTTCCTATTTCTTTTAATATTGCTCCACTTTGAGTCATAACTTCAGGAACTCTAAAACTCCCACCAATTTCAACAAGTTCACCTCTGCTTACAACAGTTTCTTTATTTTTTGAAAAAGTATTTAATATCAAAAAAACTGCACTTGCATTATTGTTTACAACAATTGCATCTTCACAAGCTGTAAGATTTTGTAATGCTTTTACTATATGAGAGTATCTTTCACCTCTTTTACCAGCTTGTAAATCATACTCTAAGTTATTGTAAGAGCTTGCAACTTTTTTTACTTTATCAAAACTTTCTTGACTTATTAGGCTTCTTCCTAAATTTGTATGTACAATAATACCTGTTGCATTTATCAGGTTTTGAAGTGAAGGTTTTGTTATTTTTTCATATTCATTGATTGTATTTTCTATTAACTGTTCTTCATTGAAATTGTTAGTTTTATTTGAAAGTATATCTTCTCTTAATTGGTTTATTTGCTCTTTTGCAATTTTTGTTATAAGTTTTATAGAATAATTCTCGAAAGTTTTGTTTTTGATAAACTTATCAACTTTCGGAATTGATTTTAGTAAATCCATTTTTTGCCTTTAGAATCTTTTAAATTAATATATAGTACAATTTCAAATCTTTTGGGAGGTATGTGATCCTGGTGGACACCACGGGCTTCAACCCCGATGTCTGGGCTAGTGTTAGTCTGGAGGTAGGTTCGATTCCTACACCTTCTCGCCAAAACTTCCCAAAAAATCAACTATTTTTAAAGTTAATTTGAAATTTCACTAAAAAATTATTATAAATATTTTGAAAGATTATATCTTATACTCAATACTATAAAGCTTAATTTAGGTAAACATGATTTTACTAGTTTGAAAGATTAAAAGTGCAAGATGCACTTTTAATGAACGATAATATCTTTAGTCCCTTTTGGTATCACTTCTCCTATGATACAAGCGTAACCTAAAGTCATCTCTTCTATTTCTTTTATATATTCTTTAGCATCATCTTTATTCATAGCTATTAATAATCCACCTGATGTTTGTGCATCACTTAATACTAGTTTGCAATAGTTTGCAACACTACTCATAAAAGTTACTTTATCTTCTATATATTTTAAATTTTTCTTAGTTCCTCCTGGAACTACATCTTTTTCTGATAATTCTATTACTTCATTTAATACAGGTATGCTTTTACAATCTAAACTAAAAGTTACTAATTCATTTACACACTCTAATGCATGACCTAATAATCCAAATCCAGTAATATCAGTACAAGAACTAACTCTATATTTTTTCATAACTTTTGATGGTAAATAATTTAATGCAGCCATTATTTCACTACATTTTTTCATCATATCCATTGGTAATAGATCTCTTTTTATAGCTGTTGTTAAAATTCCCATTCCTATAGGTTTTGTAAGAACTAAGACATCTCCAATTTTTGCTGTATTATTTCTAATTATTTCATTTGGGTGTACCATTCCTGTAACACTTAGTCCATAATACATCTCTGGTGATTCAATTGTATGTCCACCAAGTAAAACACCTCCACACTCTTTTATTTTTTCATTTCCACCATTTAGTATCTCACCTAAGGCATCTGTTGAAAGATTTTTTTTATCAAATCCTACTATATTTAAAGCTGTTTTAACTTCTGCTCCCATTGCAAATACATCACTTAATGCATTTGCAGCAGCAATTTGTCCATAAATATATGGATCATCAACAACAGGTGTAATAAAATCAAGTGTTTGTACTATTGCTTGTGTTTCATTTATTTGATATACACTAGCATCTTCACTTGTATCAAAGCCTACTAAGATTCTACTATCATTTGGTTGTAAGTTGCAAATAGTTTGTTTTAGATCCCCCGGACCCATCTTTGCAGCTCAACCAGCAGCTCTTACGAACTTTGTTAGTTGATATTGGTTATTCATTCTTTTCCTTAAATAATTATTGATATTTAATTGTAAAAATTATTTTACTTTTAATCATGTTAAACTTGAATTAAATATATACAAGTAAAAATCTATTATTAAGGTAGCTTTCATATACACTATAATATTATTTTAAAATAAACAAAAGTTCAAGGCCATAGGTTATGGTTGATTTAAAGTAGAACTTACTTTATCTCTTATAATGAACTATTCATTAAAAAGAGGCATAAAATATGCAAAGAAGAACATTCTTAAAAAGTGCTACAGTAGTAGGAACTACTATGGTAATTACTCCCTCAATTGTATTATCTAATACAAAAGCAAATCCATTTGGAATTACAAAAAAACCAAGAAAATTTACAGTTACAAATAGTTTTGATTTGCAAACAAATGATGAAATTGCTAGACTTTGGGTTCCACTTCCTTTAGATTCAAGTTATCAAAAAGTATTGAAAATATCATATGATGGTGATTTTGATGAAGCATTTATTTCAAATAATAATGAATATAATACAAAACTTTTATATGCAAAATGGAATAAAAATTCTAAATCAAGAAAATTAGTTGTTAAGTTTGATGTTATAATGCAAGAGCGAACATCAAATCTTTCAAAAGCTACAAATAGTACAAATTTTCCAGAAAATATAAAACTATTTTTAAAGGGAACTTCTCATACTCCTGTAAATAAAACTTTAACAGATTTTGCAACTAATCTTACAAAAAATTCAAAAACTCAATTAGAAAAAGCACAAGCAATTTATGATTGGACAGTTGATAATATGTATAGAGATGAAAGTGTTATAGGGTGTGGTGTTGGTGATGCTACAAGAATTATTGAGAAAAAATTATTTGGTGGAAAATGTACAGATGTAAGTTCTGTTTTTGTGGCACTTTTAAGAAATGCAGGTATTCCAGCAAGGGAGATTTTTGGAGTTAGAGTAGGTAAATCTAAAATTTCAAAATCTTGTGGAAAAGCAAATGACGAAGGTTTTGCAAAAATCACAGGTGGTCAACATTGTAGAGCAGAATTTTATCTTGATGGTGCAGGATGGATTCCAGCAGACCCAGCTGATGTTACAAAAGTGAGAAAACAAGAAAAACTTACAAATAATGATAAAAAGATTAAGGATTTAAGAAAATATTTCTTTGGAAATTGGGAAATGAATTGGCTTGCATTTAATTATGCAAGAGATTTTGTATTAAATCCAAAACCAGCTCAATATCCATTAAATATGTTAGGTTATCCATATGCAGAAATGGGTGAAGATGTAGTAAATTATTATAATCCAAAAGAGTTTGGATACTCTTATACTTCTCAAGAAGTTTTATGAGAAGTATAAGTTTAATAGTATCAGCAGTAATAACTGCTGTACTATCTACACTTTGTTGTTTACCAGTTTTTTTATTTCTTTTTTTTGGAATAAGCGTTGGAAGTTTGTCATTTTTGAGTGAACTTGGATATCTAAGAATTCCTTTTGGAATTTTAACTATTTTACTTCTTTTTTTAGCGTATAAGAAAAGTAAAACAAATATAAGTTGTGCTTGTGAGAACAAAGGAAAAATTATAATGATTACAAGCTTATTTGTAGTTTTGTTTTTTATACTATTATTTTATCCAGAGTTTTTAGTTTATTTTGTAGATTAAGGTTTTTTATGAAGAAATTATTATTGTTTATATTTTTATCGTTAAGTGTTTTTGCTAAAGAAGTTGAAATAGAAGTTGAAAAAATGCATTGCCCTTTATGTACAACAATGGTGAAAAAAGCAATTAAAAAAGTTGATGGGGTAAAAAAAGTTAGTGTTAGATTAAATACTAAAAAAGCTACAGTAAATTATGATGAATCTAAGACAGATATAAAAACTATCTTAGAAGCTATAAAGACTACATCATATGAGGGAAAGGTTATAAAACCTTAAATTTCTTCTAAAGCTAATTCATTAAATCTATATGTTTTATGTTGAACTTTAACTAAAATATTTTTTTCTGCTAACTCTTTAAAAAGTTTAATTAATGTAGGCTTTGAAATATTTATATGATCCATGATATCACTATATGAAGCTGAGAATAGATTATTATTATCAAGGTTATTTATAATAAACTTGATTATATCAACTTGTTTACTATCAGTAATAGCTGAGATTGTTCTAATAACATTTGTATTTCTTCTTATCTCTTTTTCTTGAACAACAGGAAGTAATATATCATGCAATGAGTTTAATAACTCTTTTATATTAATAGGTTTTACTATGTAGTTTTCAACTTTTAGTTTAATTGCATCTAAAAGATATTTTGTATCTGTGTGTGCCGTTGTTAAAATTGTTGGAATAGATATGCCTTTTTGTTCTTTTATTAATTTTAAAAAATCAATTCCATTTTCATTTTCAAGTAAAATATCTGAGATAATGACATCAACTTTTTTATTTTTTAATATCTCTAATGCTTCTTTTGATGTTTTAGCTGCAAATATATTATTTACAAAATCTTCAAGCACATCTGTTGTATGTCTTAGTAAGTCTTCATCATCCTCAAGATATAAAATATTAAATTTGTTTAATATATTTAAATCTTTATTTTTCATCATTTTCCTCTTTTAATATTGGTATTTTTATAATAAATAAACTACAGTTATAGTTTTTGTCTTTAGTGATTTTATGAATTATATTTTTTTGATAAATTGAACCATACATATGTTTTTCAATTATTTGTTTAGACATATATAATCCAATTCCTGTACCAGCACTTTTATATTTTGTTGTGTAATATGGTTCAAAAATTTTAGGAGCAATATCTTGAGGAATTCCCCCTCCATTATCAATAAAATTGATTACTACATCATCTTTGTATTGTTTTATAATTACTTTTATAATTCTATCATTTTTATTTATATTTGTGTATAAAGCATCTTTAGAGTTATTTATTAAATTTAAAAAAACATGAGATAACTCATTGTAATAACTATTTATTTTTATATCTTTTTTCATTGTTAAATAGGTTTTTATACCAGCTTTTTCTAAAGCATATTTTGATAATTCAAAAGAGTGTTCAATACACTCTTTTATACTAAACTCTTTTTTTGTTTTATCAGGTGAAAAAAAGTTTTTAAAATCATCTAGTGTATTAGACATGTTTTCAGCTAAAAATAAAGCATCTTTTACTTTATCATCAATAAATGAATCTGTTAATTTACCAAGTTGCATTTTTGTTTGAAAGCTTTGTATAATCATAGTAATTGAACCAAGTGGTTGTCTCCATTGGTGAGCTATATTATTTAACATCTCTCCTAAACTTGCAAGCCTTGCTTGCTGAAACATGATAATATCTTTTTTTCTATTATTTTTCACTTCTTGCACAACTCTTTTTTCAAGTGAGTTATTTAATTCAACCAATTCTTTTGTTTTACTTTCTACTTTTGCTTCAAGAAGTTTATGAAGTCTTTTGAAGTGGTTTATTAATAAAACAGAAAGTATCACTGAAAAGAGGAATATTAAAACTATTGAAAACATTGAAACAGTAATAATAACTTCAAAAACTTTTTCTGTATCTCTTTTTTCATTTAAAGCTAAGGTTAAATCATAATTTATCAAACTTGTTATATATATATTTATAGCATTTATTTCAAGATGAAGTTTTGCAAACTCTTTTACAAGATCTTTATTGTGATTTGCAATTTCAAGATTATGAAGTCTTGCATTTATATTAATCATCTTTTTATCAATATTTTTAGAAATACTTTTATGTAGTGTCTCATTTTTGTAGTATTGATGTTGTGTAACTAAGAATTTTTTTATAAAATCACCAATATAAATGGCAGGTTGTTTTATATCCTTGGCTTTTTTATACTCTCCCCAGTTTGTTTGTATTAATTGTAATGCAAGATTAATAACTTCTTTTGCTTGCATATAAGTAATGTTTTTATTTTCTATGTCATATAAAGTATCTTGAATATTTACTGTATATGTATCTTTAATGCTTTCTAATTTTATTAAAGGTTTTGTTCTTTGTTCATATAACTTATCAAAATCATATTTAATAGAAAAAGTTGACATAAGTGAAAGAACAACAATACTTAACATTCCACCTGAAATAATAAATATTAATATATTTGTTTTTAGTGAAAAATTAAAATTATCAAAGTATGAAAGTATTTTTTTAAACATTATTTATTAATCTCTTTAAATCTATTGTTTTCATATGTGAAAAGATAAATTTTATTTAACAATTGTTTATTTTCAAAATCTATTTTTATTCCTTTTAATGTGTTTTCAGGAAGTTCTTTATAAGCTGTAATAAAATTTTCTTTTGTTAATGCACCTTTTATATCTTTTAGTGCTGATACTACAAGTTTAGCTGACAAAAAAGCTTCTAATGATATAAATCCAGGTTCAAAATCTTTATTATATTTATTTAAAACTTCATAGTATTCATTTACAACAGGAATTGTTCTATCTTGAAAGTTTGGAACAACTTGAGAAAAAATCAAATTATTTGTATTGCTTTGTTTTAACTCTTTAATCATTGCATTAGCATCTCCAAAAGAGATATTACAAAATAAAGTATCTTTGAATTTTGGATTCTCTTTTGCTTTTTTTATAAATAGGGCATTTGCTTTATTTGCTCCTATCATTATAATTGCTTGGGGATTTGCATTTTTTATTTCATTGAATGCATGGCTTATTGAAAGTGTATTTCTTTTATAACTTCCTTCTGCTATTAGTTTTAATTTCCTTTTTTTTAAAGATTTAATAACAGATACATATCCTTCTTCTCCATAATCATCATTTTGATAAAATACTGCAAATTTAGATATCTTTTTATTGTAATGTAAATATTTTATTAATACTTCTATCTCTTCTTGATATGAACTTCTAAAATTTAAAAAATTGTTTTGATTTTTATTTCTTAAAAAACCAGCTCCTGTAAAAGATGATATAAAAGGAATATTCTCAATTTCAACAGTTGGTAAAACACTTTTTACTGTTGGTGTGCCAACATAACCAAAAAGAGCAAAAACTTCATCTTGATAAAGAAGCTTATTTGTATTTTTCATAGTTAGTTTTGGTTCATATTTGTCATCATAAATAATGTACTCTATCTTTTTGTTTCCAAGAAGCTTATTGTCATTTGAATAATTAAAATATGAGTTTGCTCCTAGGGTAACAGCTTCTCCCCATTCTTTGATTACTCCTGTTTTAGGAATTGAACCTCCAAGTTTAATAGAAGGGTTTCTATACTCTTTATCTTTAAATATGAAATAGATTGTAAGTAAAATTGATATTAATATAAATAATTTTTTAGTCATAAAGATATTTTACAAAAAAAATGTTTAATATCTTCAATCATCTAAAAATAATATATTATAGGACTTAAATTAGAAAATTAATTTTTTTTGGTAAAAAAATATTAACTTTTAAGTATAAGTTAAGAAACTAAGGAATAGAATTTGGTAAATAAAATTTTACCAAAAAGGGATTTCAAAATGACTTTTTTAAATATGAGTAAATTTTATTTTATTTTTAAATGCCTATTTTATAGTATTTAAAGAGCAATAATATCATGTTTTATTTAAATACTAATATGCAAAAACAGCACAAAATAGATGTTGAAAAAAAGAGAAAGATTGCTTGGAGGAAAGTATGAAAGAAGAAAGACGGAGTTTTGTAAAAAAAACTCTAGGTGCAAGTGCTCTTGTAGCTGCAGGAAGTGCAATTCCTGTAATGGCAAGCAGTGCAAATAGCAGTGTTTCAAGTTCAAATGGTGTCGTTGTTGGAAAATCTCCTAAAAAAGAGATTTTATATAAAGAAACAGCCCAATGGGAAGCTTTTTATAAAGCTAGTTATTAAGGAGTAAAAGATAATGGGTAAAAACGAGTTTAACGACATATCTTTGAAAATAGGAAGAAGAAATTTTCTTAAACTTGCTTCAATCGGTGCAGGAGTAGGGGCAACATCAATGTTTGCTTCTGGTAATACTGTAAGAGAAGCAACAAAAGAAGAGATAAAAAATCCTTTTCCAGGTTCAAAGAAAGTAAAATCAATTTGTAGTATTTGTTCTGCAGGTTGCGGAATTGTAGCAGAAGTTCAAAATGGTGTTTGGGTAAGACAAGATGTAGCTCAAGATCATCCAATTAGTGAAGGAAGTCACTGTTGTAAAGGTATTGATCAAATTGATTTAGTAAAAAGTAAACAAAGAATAAAACATCCACTTAAAAAAGTAAATGGAAAGTGGGAAAGAATATCTTGGAAACAAGCGATTGATGAGATTTCTGAAAAAATGCTTGAGTTAAGAGCTGAAAATGGTCCTGATTCAGCAATGTTTTTAGGTTCAGCAAAGTTTAATTTACAACAATCTTTTTATTTTAGTAAATTTGCTGCTTTATGGGGTACAAACAATATCGATCACGTAGCTAGAGTTTGTCATAGTGCTTCTGTTGCAGGAGCAGCAAATACATGGGGCTATGGAGCAATGACAAATCACTTTGGTGATGTTGTTGGGCACTCTAAAGCGATTTTGATGATTGGAGCAAATTCAGCTTCTGCTTGTCCAATTGGATTTAAACATTTCCTTAAAGCAAAAGATAGAAACAATGCTAAGCTAATAGTTGTTGATCCAGTATATACAAAATCTGCTGCAAAAGCTGACCATTATTTAAGAATCAGAACAGGTACAGATGTTGCATTTGTTTATGGAATGTTACATTTAATATTTAAAAATGGTTGGGAAGATAAAAATTTTATTGAAAGCCGTGTTTATGGAATGGATAAAATAAGAGAAGAAGCTAAAAAATGGACACCAGAAATAACAGCAGATGTTACAGGTATTCCAGCTGAAAAAATTATCCAAATTACTACTATCTTTGCAAAAACAAAACCAGCTACAGCTGTTTGGGCATTAGGTATTACACAACATAGTACAGGTACATCAAATACAAGAATCATTCCAATACTTCAATTGGTATTAGGAAATGCTGGTAAAGAAGGTGGAGGATGTAACATTATTAGAGGACATGATAATGTACAAGGTTCTACTGATATGTGTAATCTTGCAGATTCACTTCCTGGTTATTATGGTTTAAGTGAAGATGCGTGGAAATATTATGCAAAAGCATGGGGTATTGATTTTAATTGGTTACAAGGAAGATTTCACTCTCCAAAATGGATGCATGAAAAAGGTTTTTCACTTGCAAAATGGTGGCAAGGTGTATTACAAGAAGAAAAAACATATTCTTCAAGTCCTATTAGAGCTTTATGGGTTCAAGGTACTGGTATTACTTCAATGTCTCAACAAGAAAAAATCCAAAAAGCACTTAATAAACTTGATTTAATTGTTATTGCAGAACCATTTGTAAATGAAGCAGCAATTTTAACAGATAGAAAAGATGGTATATATATTATTCCAGCAGCTACACAGTTTGAAACAGAAGGTAGTGTAACAGCAAGTAATAGATCATCGCAATGGAGAAGTAAAATCGTTGATCCTTTATATGAATCTAAACCAGACCATGAAATCATGTTTGAATTCGCTAAAAAATTTGGTTTTTATGATGAGTTTACTAGAGGTATGAAACTTGACATAAAAGATGGTGAGATAAAAAAAGTTAAAGATACATTTACTTGGCCAGATGATGCAGCAGATGAATTAGCAAGAACAGTAAAAACTATTGGACTTGGTGGATGGACAGCAAAAAGATTAAGAGAACACCAAGAAAATTGGCACTTGTTTGACCCAATAACATTAAGAGGTTATGGGAAAATGAAAAACCAATATTATGGATTACCTTGGCCATGTTGGGATACTAAACATCCTGGTTCACCAATTCTTTATAATCCAGATACACCTGTAAATGAAGGTGGAATGGGATTTAGGAATAGATTTGGTTTAGAACATGATGGAGAAAGTCAACTTGCAAATGATAATGTAAATGTAAAAAAATCTTTAGTTAAAGGTGGATATCCCGAAATTACAAAAGCAAATATAGAAGAAGTTTTAGGAATTACATTAACAGAAGAAGAAAAAAGAAAAATGGGTGCAAATTGGAAAGTTGATTTAAGTGGAATTATTCAAGAAAAATGTAGAGAAAAAGGTGTTTGTGTATATGGAAATGCAAAAGCTAGAGCTATTGTATGGACATTCCCTGATCCTGTACCAAAACATAGGGAGCCAATTCATTCTCCAAGATTTGATTTAGTTAAAAAGTATCCAACATATGCTGATCAAAAAAATAACTTTAGAGTTGATGTAAGATTTGAATCAGAACAAATGGAAAAAGATTGGTCAAAAGAGTTCCCTACAATGATTGTAACTATGAGGGTTGTGAATTTAAGTGGTGCTGGTATGTTAGAAAGAACAAGTAAATATCTTTCACATATTACTCCTGAAATGTTTGCACATATAAATCCAGAATTAGCAGCACAACATGGATTAAGAGATGGTGATATGATGTGGTTACATTCACCTCATGGAACAAAAATTAAAATTAAAGCATATCATAACTACAGTGTGACACCTGACCGTATAGCTATGCCTTATAATTTTGCAGGAATGATGCAAGGAGTGGATTTAAGTCACCGATATCCAGAAGGAACAAAACCATACGCAATAGGTGAGAGTTCAAATACAATCACAAATTATGGATTTGACATTATTACACAAATACCTGAATTCAATGCAGGTCTTTGCAAAATAGAAAGAGCATAGGAGTAAAGTATGAGTGAAATGTCAAGAATGAAATTTTATTGTGATGAAGATAGATGTATTGAGTGTTTTGCTTGTTCGGTTGCTTGCTCAGAAGCACATGAGTTACCAACAGGAATTAGTAGAAGAAAAGTAATAACATTAAATGAAGGGAAAGAGAGTTTAGAATACTCTTTATCAATAGCTTGTATGCATTGTACAGATGCACCTTGTGAGCAAGTATGTCCAGTTGATTGTTTTTATATCAGAGAAGATGGAATAGTACTTCATGATAAAGAGACTTGTATTGGATGTGGATATTGCTTATATGCTTGCCCATTTGGAGCTCCACAGTTTCCAAGAGATGGAGCATTTGGAGCAAAAGGAGCAATGGATAAATGTACAATGTGTGCAGGAGGTCCATTAGAAACTAATTCAAGTCATGAAAGACATATGTATGGACAAAATAGAATAGCAGAAGGGAAAGTTCCTTTATGTGCAGCTGTATGTTCAACAAATGCACTTTTAGTAGGAGACTCACAAAGAGTTTCCCAAGTATATAGAACAAGAGTTCTTTCAAGAGGACATAATCATACTGCAACTCCAAAAGCATGGAAGTCTGCATATGGTTCATAAGAAAGTATTAATATGAGATTTAAATATATAATTTTAATACTTATATCATTAGCTTCACTGGCATTTGCCAGTGAAAGTGCAATATTTGGAAAAGATTTAATTCCAAATATATTAGCTTATGATAAAGAAGGATCATTACATTTAGGTAAATGGTTTACTTTATTACAAAGCACATATTTTAAACCTATATTCTTAGGTGTATTATTAGGAGTACCAGCAGTCTTTTTTATACACTATAAAATTATAGGACCAATGATTTTTTCTCATGACAGAAAAAAGATTTATGTTTTTTCAGTATTTAATAGAGCAATTCACACAATAGCTGCAATATCATTTATGCTACTTATACCAACAGGAGTAGTTATGGTATTTGGTGATTTTTTTGGTGGTGGTGAATTCGTTAGAATAAATAAAGATATACATGCAATTTCAACATTGCTTTTTGTTATTTCAGTAATACCTATGTTAATGATGTGGTTTAAAGAGATGCTTCCTACAAGTGATGATATAAAGTGGCTTATGATTTTAGGAGGATACTTAAATAAAAGAAAAGATCCTATTCCAGCAGGAAAGTTTAATGCAGGACAAAAAATGTGGTTTTATGTATGTACTTTTGGTGGAATAATAATGATTGCAACAGGTGCAATAATGTTTTTCCAAGACTTTAAATTTGATTTTATTGCATCACTTGGTTTATCACAAATTGATTTACTAAGAGCAAGTGCAATAGTTCATAATATATTAGGGTTTGCAGTTTTAGCATTGTTTATGACACATATTTATATGTCAGTATTTGCAATTAAAGGTGCAATTCATAGTATTTTAACTGGTTATAAAGAAGAAGAAGAAGTGGAAATTCTACATAGCTCTTTTTATAAAAAGTTAAATAAAGATAAAAAAATCTAAATATTAGTGAAAATTCTCTCAATCTTTGAGAGAATTTTTATTAAATTTATTGAAAATATAATTTTTTTATATTGATATTTTTAAAATATATGCTTTTATAATAAGTAGTTCTTAAAACTATTATATAAAATTAAAAAGGTCATTTAATCATTAAAAAAAGTCAATCTATAATTATAATAATAATTTTTTAAGGCTTATTAAAAAATAATTGTAACTTTGGTAAAGAAATCTTTAATTATTAAGTGTAAGTTAAGAGTTTAAGGAATAAAATTAGGTAAATAAGATTTTACCAAAAAAAGAAAGGCGGAATATGCAAGAATTTGTATATTATAACCCAGGTGGGTTAGATTTTCCATTAGATGAATCTATTTATATAGCTTCAAATATTGAGGAAACAAAAGATGCTAACTTCTTAGTTTCAAATAGTACTGAAATTGATAGTGAAGTAAGTGCTGATGAAATTGATTTTTATATAAAAAATAGCAAAGATCCTATTTCAAAAAAAATTGAGAATGTTTATAAACTTTATGAAATAGCAGCAATTAAATTTGATTGTGCACAAGATATTACATATACACAAAAAGTAGGAAATAGACTTCTTCTAGTTGCTAATAGTGATGACGCAAAAGAGTTTATTTCAAGTATTACTCCTAATGAATTTGATATGTTCCATGTAAGTGAAGATATAATTAAATCAATTTCAGGACATATTGGAAATTTAAATGTAATTGTAGATGATGAAGGTAAAGATGTAGTTTTAAAAGTAGATCAGATTGTATGGTTTGATGTAAAACAAATGGGATTAAATCAAAGTGGAAGTTTTGATCCTAAACAATCTTCTATAAAAGAAGTTGTAAATACTTTAAGAGCAAATATTGAAGAATATGAATATAGAAAATTCACTACTTATGATGCAAATATCTGCCAATATCATGAAAGAAGAGAAGAAATTTGTGGTAGATGTGAAGATGTTTGTCCTACTACTGCAATTATTAAAATTGATGAAAAAAAGCATCTAGAATTTTCACAAATTGATTGTCATGGATGTGGTGGTTGTATCTCTATTTGTCCCTCAGGAGCATTGGATTATGCACCAATTAGTAGAGATTCAATTTATGAAATAGCAAAAGAGTATAGAGGGTATATACCTTTAATAATTCCTGACAAAATGAATATTTCAGAACTTAATATTGATTTAAAAGAGAATATTTTACCTTTTAAAATTGAGGGTGAAAAATTTTTACATGAAACTTCATTTTTGACAATACTTCAAGAAAGTGGCTCACAAGTTATATTTTATACTGACTTTTTATCAAAAGGAAGTAAAGATGCAATTAGAATAGTAAATGATATTTATACTAAAAAATATGGAAAAAAAGCTATTTATGTAGCAATGAATGAAAAAGAGTTAGCTCAAGCATTAGAAGAAGTTGATTTTATTGAAAATTCACAATTTTCTTATAATCAAGAAGATGAAAGAAAAAGAGAAATTTTTGCTGTACGACTTTCAGCATTAGTAGGTCAAGATGATTTAGGTGTAGTAAAAACTGGTGAAAATGTTCACTATGCAAAAGTTAATATCAACGAAGACAATTGTACTTTATGCTTATCATGTGTTGGCGCATGTAATGTGGATGCACTTAAAGCATATCCTGAAGATAATACATTAAGATTAAATCCATCAATTTGTACAGGCTGTGGTTATTGCGAACTTACATGCCCTGAAAAAGATTGTCTTACTATTGAACAAGATGTGATTGAGTTAAACTCTTCATGGTTTCTTGAAAGAGTAGTAGCAAAAGATGAACTTTTTGCATGTGTAGAGTGTGGTAAAGAGTTTGCTACAAAAAAAGCAGTTGAAAAAATTGCAAATATGATGGCACCAATTTTTGCAAATGATCCTATTAAGCAAAAAACATTATATTGTTGTGAAACATGTAAACCAAAAGTAATGTTAGCAAATGATGTTGTAAGGAACCAAAGAGTATGAAAAATGAAGAATTAAATAAAGCAAGAGCAATCTATTATGGATTGTTCTGCTCACTATTTTCATTTATAAATGAAAAAAATGAGTATGAAAATATTGTAAATACAATTGAATTTTTAAGTTCAAATCCAATTGATGAGTATAGCGAAAAATCTTTTTTTAATATGAAAGAGTTTTTAAAAACAAAAGGAATTGAGGGATTAAAAGAAGAGAGCAATGATTTGTTTTTTAGCCCAAGTACAACTTTTATTCCTGTTACTGCTTCATATTATTGTGAAGATAGAGATGATGGAGAAAAAAGAGTACAGATGACAAATCTTGTACTAAAATCAAAGTTTAGAAAAGATAATGGCAATTTTAAAGAAGCCGAAGATCATATCTGTTTTATATTAAATTTTATTCAAAAATTAATTGAAGAGGATTTTTCTCAAGATAAAAATGAATTGATTTATGAAATTTATATACAAGTATTAAATGAAATTATAGATAGTTTTATTGAAAAAATATATAACCATGAATCAAGTATATTTTATAAAGATGTAGCTGTGGTTTTAAAAGTTTTTATAGAACTTGAAAGAGCACTTTTAAATATAGCAAAAACTGATTCAATTAAACATAGAAAACAACAAGAATTATTTCATCAAAAGAAAAAAGGTTTCACAAAAAGAGCTAAAAGAAACTTTGATGAAGTTACAAGTTTATAAAAAAGTTTTTTTTAAATTTTTATAATATGCAAAAAAAGCATATTTATAAAATATTTAAACTTAATAAGTAGTATATAAAATTTATAAATTTTAAAAAATAAAAGCTTTTAATATGCAATTTTTGCATATTAAAAGAGATAAGTGAGCAAATGTGATTTATTGACTTATCTCTTTTTGATAAAAGAGAGAAAAATTGCTTGGAGGAAAGTATGAAAGAAGAAAGACGGAGTTTTGTAAAAAAAACTCTAGGTGCAAGTGCTCTTGTAGCTGCAGGAAGTGCAATTCCTGTAATGGCAAGCAGTGCAAATAGCAGTGTTTCAAGTTCAAATGGTGTCGTTGTTGGAAAATCTCCTAAAAAAGAGATTTTATATAAAGAAACAGCCCAATGGGAAGCTTTTTATAAAGCTAGTTATTAAGGAGTAAAAGATAATGGGTAAAAATATACTCAATGACTTATCTTTGAAAATAGGAAGAAGAAATTTTCTTAAACTTGCTTCAATCGGTGCAGGAGTAGGGGCAACATCAATGTTTGCTTCTGGTAATACTGTAAGAGAAGCAACAAAAGAAGAGATAAAAAATCCTTTTCCAGGTTCAAAGAAAGTAAAAACAATTTGTAGTATTTGTTCTGCAGGTTGTGGAATTGTAGCAGAAGTTCATAATGGTGTTTGGGTAAGACAAGATGTAGCTCAAGACCATCCAATTAGTGAAGGAAGTCACTGTTGTAAAGGTATTGACCAAATTGATTTAGTAAAAAGTAAACAAAGAGTTAAGCATCCTTTAAAAAAAGTGGCTGGTAAATGGCAAAGAATTTCTTGGGAACAAGCTATAAATGAAATATCTGAAAAGATGTTAAAATTTAGAAAAGAGAATGGTCCTGATGCAGCAATGTTTTTAGGCTCTGCAAAGTTTAATTTACAACAAGCTTTTTATTTTAGAAAGTTTGCTGCTTTATGGGGTACAAACAATATCGATCACGTAGCTAGAATCTGACATAGTGCAACAGTTGCCGGTGTGGCAAATACATGGGGTTATGGCGCTATGACAAATCACTTTGGTGATGTTGTTGAAAATTCTAAAGCTATTTTAATGATAGGAGCAAATTCAGCTGTAGCAAATCCAATTGGATTTAAGCACTTTCTTCAAGCAAAAGATAGAAACAATGCTAAGCTAATAGTTGTTGATCCAGTATATACAAAATCTGCTGCAAAAGCTGATCATTATTTAAGAATCAGAACAGGTACGGATGTTGCATTTATTTATGGGTTATTACATGTTATTTTCAAAAATGGTTGGGAAGATAAAGAGTTTATTGATAGTCGTGTTTATGGAATGGATGGAGTAAGGCAAGAAGCTGAAAAATGGACTCCAGAAGAGACATCTGATGTTACAGGTATTCCTGCTGAACAAATTATTCAGCTTGCTACACTATTAGCAAAAACAAAACCTACAACAGTTGTTTGGGCATTAGGTATCACACAACATAGTACAGGTACATCAAATACAAGAATTCTTCCAATACTTCAATTAGTACTTGGAAATATGGGTAAAAAAGGTGGAGGATGTAACATTATTAGAGGACATGATAATGTACAAGGTTCTACAGATATGTGTTGTCTTGCTGATAGTCTACCTGGATATTATGGCTTAAGTGAAGCGTCATGGAAATATTATGCAAAAGCATGGGGTATTGATTTTAATTGGTTACAAGGAAGATTTCACTCTCCAAAATGGATGCATGAAAAAGGTTTTTCACTTGCAAAATGGTGGCAAGGTGTATTACAAGAAGAAAAAACATATTCTTCAAGTCCTATTAGAGCTTTATGGGTTCAAGGTACTGGTATTACTTCAATGGCACAAACTGCAAAAGTACAAGAGGCTTTAGATAAATTAGATTTATTGGTAATTGCAGAACCATTTGTAAATGAAGCAGCAGTAATTACAAGTAAAAAAGATGATATTTATATTTTACCAGTTGGAACACAATTTGAAACAGAAGGTAGTGTAACTGCAACAAATAGATCTTCTCAATGGAGAAGTAAAGTTGTTGATCCATTATACGAAAGTAAAACTGACCATGAAGTAATGTTTGAGTTTGCTAAGAAATTTGGTTTTTATGATGAATATGTAAAAGCTATGAAAATGGATATTGTTGATGGAGAAATTAAAGTTGTAAAAAAAGATTACAATTGGCCTGATGATGCTTCAAATGAAATTGCAAGAACAGTAAAAACTATTGGACTTGGTGGATGGACAGCAAAAAGATTAAGAGAACACCAAGAAAATTGGCACTTGTTTGACCCAATAACATTAAGAGGTTATGGGAAAATGAAAAATCAATATTATGGATTACCTTGGCCTAGTTGGGATAATAATCATCCTGGAAGTCCTGTTTTATATGATGTTGATACACCTGTAAATAAAGGTGGAATGGGATTTAGAAATAGATTCGGTTTAGAACATGATGGCGTTTCACAACTTGCTGATGAGAGTATTAGTGTAAAAGGCTCTAATATTAAAGGTGGATATCCAGAAATTACAAAAGATAATATTGAAGAAGTTCTAAAAATTAAATTGACAGAAGATGAAAAGAAAAAAATTGGTGCAAACTGGAAAGTTGATTTAAGTGGAATTATTCAAGAAAAATGTAGAGAAAAAGGTGTTTGTGTATATGGAAATGCAAAAGCGAGAGTTAAAGTTTGGACTTTTCCTGATCCTATTCCAAAGCATAGGGAGCCAATTCACTCTCCAAGACATGATTTAGTAATGAAATATCCAACTTATGAGGATCAAACAAATAATTTTAGAGTTGATGTAAGATTTAAATCAGAACAACAACAACAAGATTGGTCAAAAGATTTTCCTACAATGCTTGTAACTATGAGGGTTGTAAATTTAAGTGGTGCTGGTATGTTAGAAAGAACAAGTAAATATCTTTCACATATTACTCCTGAAATGTTTGCACATATAAATCCAGAATTAGCAGCACAACATGGATTAAGAGATGGTGATATGATGTGGTTACATTCACCTCAAAATACAAAAATTAAAGTAAAAGCTATTTATAGTCATAGTGTTACTCCTGATAGAATTGCTTTACCATATAACTTTGCAGGAATGATGCAAGGTGTAGATATGAGTGCAAATTACCCAGAAGGAACAAAACCATACGCAATAGGTGAGAGTTCAAATACAATCACAAATTATGGATTTGACATTATTACACAAATACCTGAATTCAATGCAGGTCTTTGCAAAATAGAAAGAGCATAGGAGTAAAGTATGAGTGAAATGTCAAGAATGAAATTTTATTGTGATGAAGATAGATGTATTGAGTGTTTTGCTTGTTCGGTTGCTTGCTCAGAAGCACATGAGTTACCAACAGGAATTAGTAGAAGAAAAGTAATAACATTAAATGAAGGGAAAGAGAGTTTAGAATACTCTTTATCAATAGCTTGTATGCATTGTACAGATGCACCTTGTGAGCAAGTATGTCCAGTTGATTGTTTTTATATCAGAGAAGATGGAATAGTACTTCATGATAAAGAGACTTGTATTGGATGTGGATATTGCTTATATGCTTGCCCATTTGGAGCTCCACAGTTTCCAAGAGATGGAGCATTTGGAGCAAAAGGAGCAATGGATAAATGTACAATGTGTGCAGGAGGTCCATTAGAAACTAATTCAAGTCATGAAAGACATATGTATGGACAAAATAGAATAGCAGAAGGGAAAGTTCCTTTATGTGCAGCTGTATGTTCAACAAATGCACTTTTAGTAGGAGACTCACAAAGAGTTTCCCAAGTATATAGAACAAGAGTTCTTTCAAGAGGACATAATCATACTGCAACTCCAAAAGCATGGAAGTCTGCATATGGTTCATAAGAAAGTATTAATATGAGATTTAAATATATAATTTTAATACTTATATCATTAGCTTCACTGGCATTTGCCAGTGAAAGTGCAATATTTGGAAAAGATTTAATTCCAAATATATTAGCTTATGATAAAGAAGGATCATTACATTTAGGTAAATGGTTTACTTTATTACAAAGCACATATTTTAAACCTATATTCTTAGGTGTATTATTAGGAGTACCAGCAGTCTTTTTTATACACTATAAAATTATAGGACCAATGATTTTTTCTCATGACAGAAAAAAGATTTATGTTTTTTCAGTATTTAATAGAGCAATTCACACAATAGCTGCAATATCATTTATGCTACTTATACCAACAGGAGTAGTTATGGTATTTGGTGATTTTTTTGGTGGTGGTGAATTCGTTAGAATAAATAAAGATATACATGCAATTTCAACATTGCTTTTTGTTATTTCAGTAATACCTATGTTAATGATGTGGTTTAAAGAGATGCTTCCTACAAGTGATGATATAAAGTGGCTTATGATTTTAGGAGGATACTTAAATAAAAGAAAAGATCCTATTCCAGCAGGAAAGTTTAATGCAGGACAAAAAATGTGGTTTTATGTATGTACTTTTGGTGGAATAATAATGATTGCAACAGGTGCAATAATGTTTTTCCAAGACTTTAAATTTGATTTTATTGCATCACTTGGTTTATCACAAATTGATTTACTAAGAGCAAGTGCAATAGTTCATAATATATTAGGGTTTGCAGTTTTAGCATTGTTTATGACACATATTTATATGTCAGTATTTGCAATTAAAGGTGCAATTCATAGTATTTTAACTGGTTATAAAGAAGAAGAAGAAGTGGAAATTCTACATAGCTCTTTTTATAAAAAGTTAAATAAAGATAAAAAAATCTAAATATTAGTGAAAATTCTCTCAATCTTTGAGAGAATTTTTATTAAATTTTAAAACTTTTTAAAATTCTCTCAAAATTGATTTAAATCAATAAAAAAAAATGAAAAATTATTTAATTTCATGATTGATTTCTTAATATGCAAAGATTGCATATTTTTAGAAATATGATACTATGGTATTAGTAAAAAATCAAAAATAAAAGTAAATAAAAAGTAACCAAAAAAGAGTAATTTTTTTACTTAAAAAAAAGTGTTCCCTTTTTTTACATTTATCCTTCAATTACCCATTATAGCTTTCATCCATTCACTATAAACTAAGTTATATTTAAAGTTTATAGTCATACAATTAGGTAAATAAAAATTTACCAAAACGAAAAAGTGACAATTTAGATTGGTAAAAAATATGACGATAATTGTCCTGTTTTAATAGTCATGAAAATGTTACTTTTTATTTTGGCAAGGAAAAAAAATGAAAGAACAAGAAGTTAATAAAGCAAGAGCCGTATATTATAAAATCTTTAGTGGTTTTTTTGTTTATCTAACAGATCAAAGTAAATATTTTGAATTATTAAGTTTACTTGATATTGTGAAAACAAATCCATTGGATAATGCTTCAGGTGAAGCTTTTACTAATATTGCTAATAAACTTCAAAAAGATTCAAATGTGGTTTTATTACAAGAATACGATGATATTTTTCATAATCCACATACTACACAAGTTAGAACAACTGCATCATTTTATGATGAGCAAGTTGAAAGCGGTAGAAAAAGAGTCCAAATGCTTGATTTTTTAGCAAAAACTAAAATAAGAAGAGATGAAAAAAATTATTCAGAATATGAAGATAGTATAGGGTTTATTTTTGCTGTATTATCTGAATTGGCAAATTTAGTAGCTGATGGAGAAGAACAGTATAAAACAGTTCAACACTGTATATTTGCTGATGTATTAAATGAGTTTGTTGATGAGATTTCAAGAACTATATATGAACATGAAAAAGCAGATATTTTTAAAGATGTTATTGTTGCATTATTATCTTTCATGGAGTTTGAAAGATTGTATTTAGAAGTTTCAAGAGCAAAACCAAAAGAGTATAAAAAACAAGTCGATGAGAAAGAGACTATTTCTAAAGAAGAGATGGAAAGAAGAGCACGAAATAAAGCTGCAAAAGCAGCAGGGGCAAAAAAACAAGATGATGTTTTTATCACTTATGATGTAGAGAGTGATATTTAACTAATAACTTCTAAGAGACAAAGAAAGAGTAAGATTTACTTTTTCTTTGTCTCTTAGAGACTGAAAAAACAATAAGGATCAACTATGCAAAACGAAAGAAGACAGTTTGTCAAAAAAAGTGCAATGGTTGTCGGTGCAAGTGTAGCTGTTGGTGCTACTACACTAGCTGCGAGCGGAAAAGGTTATGAAGCCGATTCTAATGGTGTTGTTATAGGGAATTCTAACAAAAAAGAGATTCTTTATAAAAAAACAAAAGCTTGGGAAGATTATTACAAACAAGCAAAATAAATAAAAAGGTGTTAGTATGTCAAATAGTACATATGATGCATTAAAAGCTAAAGTAGGTAGAAGATCATTTATTAAAATGGCTGCTGTTGCTACGGCTTCTGGTGCTGTAAGCGCTTTTGCAAGTAATGATGGTGTTACTAGAGAAGCAACTGCTGAAGAGGTAAAAAATCCTTTTCCAGGTTCGAAAAAAGTAAAAACTATCTGTACTGCATGTTCTGTAGGATGTGGTATTATTGCAGAAGTACACAATGGTGTGTGGGTAAGACAAGAAGTTGCACAAGATCATCCAGTTTCACTTGGAGGTCATTGTTGTAAAGGTGCTGATATGATTGATATGGTTAGGTCAGAAGTTAGACTTAAACATCCAATGGTAAAAGAAAAAGGGCAATGGAAAAGACTTTCTTGGGATGAAGCATATGAAAGAATCTCTAAGAAAATGAAAGAATTAAGAGAAAAAGAAAGCCCTGATTCAACAATGTTTTTAGGATCAGCAAAAATGAATACAGAGCAAGCTTACTATTTTAGAAAGTTTGCAGCAATGTATGGAACAAATAATATAGATCATCAAGCTAGAATCTGACATAGTGCAACAGTTGCCGGTGTGGCAAATACATGGGGTTATGGCGCTATGACAAATTCTTTAGGTGATATACAAAATGCTAGATCAATAATTATTTTTGGAGCTAATCCAGCGGTTAATCACCCAGTAGGATTCGCACATTTTCTTAAAGCAAAAGAAAGAAATAATGCACAAATAATTGTAATAGATCCAGTGTATACTAAAACAGCTGCAAAAGCTGATCATTTTTGTCAAATTAGACCAGGTACTGATATTCCATTTATGTATGGAATGTTGAATATTATATTTAAAAATGGCTGGGCAGATGAAAGCTTTATCAATGATAGAGTTTATGGAATGGATTTGATTAAAGAAGAAGCTAAAAAATGGACTCCTGAAAAAGTTGCTGATGTAACTGGTGTTCCTGCTGATAAATTAATTCAAATTACTAATGTTTATGCTAAAAATTCTCCAGGTACATTAATCTGGGCTATGGGTCTAACTCAACATACAATTGGTTCTTCTAATACAAGATTAGCACCAATCTTACAACTTGCTCTTGGTAACATGGGTAGAGCTGGTGGTGGAACAAACATTTTAAGAGGGCACGATAACGTTCAAGGTGCTACTGATATGGGATGTTTAGCTAACACACTTCCAGGTTATTATGGTTTAGGTGATGGTTCATGGAAATATTTCGCAAAACAGTGGAATGTAGATTATGAATGGTTAAAAGGACAATTCCAATCTCCTGAATGGATGAATAAAAATGGATTTACACTTGCTAGATGGTGGGCTGGTGTACTTGATGGTAAAAATGGAAATGATAAAATCCATAATGGTAAAACAGGTCTGAAAGCTCTTTTTGTTATGGGTAATGGTATTACATCTGTTGCACAACAAGCAAAAATCAAAGAAGGTCTAGATAGTTTAGAACTATTAGTTTTAGCTGATCCTTTTGTAAATGAAGCAGCTGTATTAACTGATAAACAAGATGATGTTTTCTTATTACCAGCAGCAACTCAATTTGAAACAAGTGGTTCTGTAACTGCTACAAATAGATCTGCTCAATGGAGAAGAAAAGTTGTTGAGCCATTATATGAATCAAAACCTGACCAAGAAATTTTATTTGAATTATCAAAAAGATTAGGTTTTTATGATCAATATACTGCATCTATGAAAGATAGTAGCGGTAAATTTACATGGCCTGAAGATGGAACAAGAGAAGTTGCAAGAGTTATTAAAACTATTGGTTTAACAGGATGGACTCCTGAAAGACTTAAAAAGCATACTGATAATTGGCATATGTTTGACCAAGTATCACTTAGAGGTTATGGAGAGATGAAAGGCGAGTATTATGGTTTACCATGGCCTTGTTGGACAGAAAATCATAGCGGAAGCCCATTACTTTATAACACGAATTTAAGTGTAAAAGATGGAGGTATGGGATTTAGAAATAGATTTGGATTAGAACATGATGGAGTTTCACAATTAGCTGCTAAAGGTAGTGCACCAAAAGGCTCTAAAGTTGATGGAGGATATCCAGAAATTACAAGAGATAACATTGAAGAAGTTCTAAAAATCAAATTGACAGAAGAAGAGAAGAAAAAAATTGGTAAAAATTGGAAAGTTGATAGATCTAATATTATTGCAGAAAAATGTATGGAAGCAGGAATTGCACCATATGGAAATGCAAGAGCTAGAGCTAGAGTATGGACATTCCCTGATGAAATTCCAATGCACAGAGAGCCATTACACTCTCCAAGACAAGATTTAGCTAAAAAATATCCTGCTTATGTAGATAAGGATAATCATTTTAGAGTTGATACACAATATATCTCTAAACAAACAGAACAAAACTGGTCAAAAGATTTCCCTGTTAACTTAGTTACAGGAAGACTTGTAAATATGAATGGTGCTGGTATGGAAAATAGGGCATCTAAATATCTTGCAGCATTAAGTCCTGAAATGTTCTGTGGTATTAATCCAGAATTAGCAGGTCAGCTAGGTGTAAGAGATGGTGATATGATCTGGATTCACTCTCCTGAGGGAACAAAAATTAAAGTAAAAGCTAAATATTCATATTCTGTTAGCCCAGATAGAGTATTTTTACCTTTCCACTTTGCAGGACACTTCCAAGGTGAAGATATTAGTCATAAGTATCCAAAAGGAACAAAACCTTATGCTATTGGTGAAAGTGCGAATACTGTTACTAACTATGGTTATGACATTATTACACAAATTCCAGAGACAAAAGGCGGATTATGCCGAATAGAAAGAGCGTAGGAGTTTAGCTATGAGTGAAATGTCAAGATTAAAATTCTATTGTGATGAAGGTAGATGTATTGAATGTGATGGATGTTCAATTGCATGTGCTGAAGCTCATGAATTACCAGCTGGTATTAATAGAAGAAAAGTAATAACATTAAATGAAGGAAAAGAGGGATTAGAATACTCTTTATCAATAGCTTGTATGCATTGTAATGATGCACCTTGTGAGCAAGTATGCCCAGTTGATTGTTTTTATATCAGAGAAGATGGAATAGTACTTCATGATAAAGAGACTTGTATAGGTTGTGCTTATTGTTTATATGCTTGCCCATTTGGAGCTCCACAATTTCCAAGAGAAGGTGCCTTTGGAGCAAAAGGTGCAATGGATAAATGTACAATGTGTGCAGGAGGACCACTAGAAACAAATAGTGAGAAAGAGAGACATATCTATGGACAAAATAGAATCTCAGAAGGAAGAGTACCTGTATGTGCGGCAATGTGTTCAACAAAAGCATTATTAGTAGGAGATGCACAAGAAGTAAGCGCAATATATAGAGAAAGAGTTCTAGCAAGAGGTCATGGGGTACAAACATCACCAATGACTTGGAGTAGAGCATACGGAACAAAATAAGGCTAATGATGAAACGAAAAATGATAATCATCTTTTTAGCTTTGACTACAGCAGCATTTGCTGCTGATAGTGCTATTTATGGTGAAGAATTAATAACAAATATATTAGGTTATGGAAAAGAGGGTTCATTACATTTAGGTCAATGGTTCACAGTACTTCAAGGGAAATATTTTTCAATAGGGTTCTTAATAGTAGCTCTTGGAATACCAGCAGTATTTTTAATACATTATTTAATAATAGGACCAAAAGTATTTTCACATGATAGAAAAAAGATACCAGTATTTACAATATTTCATAGGGTAATCCACTGGATTGCAGGAGTATCGTTTTTAGTACTAGTACCAACAGGTTTTATCATGGTGTTTGGTACAACATTTGGAGGAGGAGAGTTTGTAAGAATATGTAAAGACTTACATGCTTTATCAACAATACTGTTTTGTATATCAGTAGTACCAATGTTAATAATGTGGTTTAAAGAGATGCTACCAACAATGGATGATGTAAAATGGATGATGATACTTGGTGGATACTTAAGTAAAGTAAAAAGACCAATACCAGCAGGTAAGTTTAATGCGGGACAAAAGATGTGGTTTTGGGTATGTACATTTGGAGGGATTATAATGATTCTAACAGGTGCAGTAATGTTTTTCCAAGACTTCGAATTAGCAATAATAAAATCAATGGGATTAACACAAATCGACTTTTTAAGATTAAGTGCAATAGTACATAATATATTAGGTATGGCAGTAGCAGCATTATTTTTCACACATGTATATATGTCAATGTTTGCAATAAAAGGTGCGATACATAGTATGATTATAGGGGATAAAGAAGAAGAGGAAGTTGAAATCCTTCACAGCACTTATTATAAACAATTAAAAGAACAAAATAAAGTTTAAACTGAAAATAAAGTATAGAATAGAAACTGGGAAGATTTAAGTTCTTCCCAGTTTTTTTTTATTATAATATATTTTAAAATATTAGTTAAAGTGAAAATGTGGATAATCAAAAATATTTAAAAAAAGTAATAATAGATAAAGTATCAGGAAATGAAGCCGTTGAGTTTGATGATGTAACAATTGAAGAATCAAGATTAAATCTATATTTAAATGGAGAAAAGGCTATCTCTATGATGTGTATTCCAATAGATCAAGATGCACATGCAATTGGTTTTTTAATGAGTGAAAATGTTATATCAAATATTGATGATGTAGAAGAGTTGACTTTAAGTGAAGATGGATTAAGAGTTGATATTAAAGCAAAAATCAATGAAGGTTCATTGGAAAATTTATATACAGAAAAAACTCTTGTAAGTGGTTGTGGAGGAGGAGTTACTGGAAATGTTGAAGGTAATGTTGAAATACCTTTTAATCAAGTCTCTTTCCAAGTTAAACCTGAAACAATATCAACAGAAGTAAAAAAGTTTTATGAAGAGAGCGAACTTTATAAGTTAACAGGGTGTGTACATAAAGCAATGATTTATTTACTTGATGGAACAACAGTGACTTCTGAAGATATAGGAAGACACAATGCAATTGATAAAGTTGTAGGAAAGTGTAAACTTAAAGGTTTAGATACAACTAAATCAGTTTTATTTGTAAGTGGAAGATTATCTTCTGAAATGGTTACAAAAGCAGTTATGCATAAAGTTCCTATTATAGTTTCAAGAACAGCACCAACGTATCTTGGTGTACAAACTGCACATAAACATGGAGTTACATTAATAGGTTTTGCTAGAGGTAAAAGAATGAATTTATATACACATCAAGGAAGAATTGATGTCTAGTATTGATGATAATATTGACATACAACTTGATAATATACAAAAAGAATTAATTTTAACAAATTTAGACGAAGATGGTAAACTATCTTGTCTAAAAGCTTTTAAAGTTGCAAGATTAATTGGTAAAAAACCAAAAGAGATGTCTGCAATTACAAAAAGTTTAGGAATAAAGATCACAAATTGTGAGTTAGGTGTTTTTGGAAAATTAAAATTTCATGATCCTCATATAGAAGTTTATAATAGATTAAAACAAAATTATATGGGACACAAAGAACTTGGATGCAAAGTTTTATGGGAAGAAGCTCAAAAATCTACTTTAAGAACTGTTGGTTCAACAGTAAAAAACTCTGATATTGAAGTAACACATTGTCAATTAGGGTGTTTTAGAGAAAAAAAAGGTAAGAAAAATGAAAGTAAAAATAAAAGTTTGGATTGAAGACGATGAAGAAAATCTAATTTTTGGAAGTGGGAAAACAGAAGTTTTAGAAAATATAGATAATACTGGTTCTATTGCAGAAGCAGCAAAAAAAGTGGGAATGAACTACAAAAAAGCTTGGACACATATTAAGATTTTAGAAAAACATATTGAAGAAGATTTAGTTCTAAGATTCAAAGGAAGAGGAGAAAATAGTGGCACAACGCTTACTCCAAAAGCAAGAGAAGTTATTCAAACATATAAAATATTAGAACATGATATAAAAAAATATTCAGAACAAAGATTTAAAGAACTATTCCATAAAAATGGGAAAGAGATACTAAGTCCAAAGGAGGATAAATAGTGTATAAGTTAAATTTTTTATTGTACCCAAATGTGCAAAATTACCATATTACAAAAGAAGAATCTCTTAATGTTTTAAGTAATAACGACACCTTTTATGAATTGAAAAAAGAGTTTATTGCAAAATATAATTTTAATGATTTAAAAACAATTGATTTTTCAAAAGCAGGGGTATTAGGTCTATTATTAGATTTAAAAGGAAAAATTGCTGTAAGCAAAGGAGAATCAGAAGCGATTATCCAAGCAGCACAAGAGTATGAAAAGTTAGGTTTAGAGATAACTTGGCTTGAATTAAAAAAAGATGGAAGTGTTGATTTAGATATTTTAGAAAAAAGTAAGTTTGATTTTATTTTTATATCTTCATATGTGATGGATACTTTTGTTAAAACACAATTAAAAGATATAAAAAAGTTAAGTAGTGCAAAAATTATTTCAAACTGTAGTGCTAACTTTGATGAAAATTGTGATATTGCAATTTTCGATTCTTATAAAATATGTGGATATACAAGCAATGCAATAATTTTATTTAATGATGAATTTGAAGAACAAAATATTGCAAATTTAGATTCAATTGCTGTAAAACTGACTTTTGAAGCTTTAAAAGAACAAAAATTTAATACAAGTAATAAAGAGATTTTTATAGAAGAATTACAAGCTATTTTTAAAGAGGATTTATACTTTTTTGTAGATTCTAAAACAACATTAGATTACTCTTTACACTTTGGATTAAAAGCAATTAAAGCAAGAGAACTTATAAGAACATTATCTTTATCAAATATACTTATTACAAATGGAGAGGGTTGTTCTTTAGGACTATCTAAACCTTCAAGAATTATTCAAAGTATGGGATATGATGAATTAACTAGTAGAAATGCAATCTCGATATCTTTTAATGAAGAGTATACAAAAGAGGATATTCAAAAAATATCAAAACATTTTTATAAAAAATATAGACAAATAAGGGTTTTAAATGAGCAATAAACTAACATACTTAGAATTTGATGAGGCAGTAAAAAGAAGTTTGGAACTTGTACATGCTACAACACTTACTCAAATTGTTCCTTTATTAGACTCTTTAGGTAAAGTTGTTGCACAAGATATAATATGCCAAAAAAATCTTCCATCTTTTAATAATTCAGCTATGGATGGATTTGCTTTTAATCATGATGATATTGGTAAAACATTAAATATTAAAAGAGTAATTTATGCTGGAGATAAAGATGAAAAAGTTCAAGCAGATTTAAAAGAGGGCGAATGTTATAAGATTATGACAGGAGCACAAGTCCCAAATGATGCTGATACTATTGTTCCAATTGAAAATTGTATTGATGTAACAAAAAGTAGTCTAACTTTACCTATTGATATTAAAAAAGGAAGTAATTTAAGATTAAAAGGTGAAGAACAAACAAGAGGAAATATTTTATTTAAAAAAGGTGAAATAATTGATTCTTCTCATATTGCACTTTTGGCTTCTCAAGGTATCGTAATGCTTGAAGTTTTTAAGGATATCTCAATTGCTGTTTTATCAACAGGTGATGAATTAAAAGAACCATGGCAAACTTCTAATGAAGATGAAATATATAATTGTAACTCTTATGCATTAGTTGCACTTTTGAAAGAAAAAGGTTTTAATGCTACATATAGTGGAGTTATTCCTGATAATTTAGAAAGTTCAAAGAAGTTTATTTCTAATTTGAAAAATTATGATGTGGTTATAACAACAGGAGGTATTTCTATGGGAGATGCTGATTTTGTTGCACAAGCATTTTTAGAAAATGGTTTAGAAACTTCATTTCATGGAGTAAATGTAAAACCTGGAAGACCTATAATGATGGGTAATATGGGTAAAACTACTGTAATGTCACTTCCTGGGAATCCATTGACTGCGATGGTTAATATGCATCTTTTTGCAATTCCTGTATTAAAAAAACTTCAAGGAAGTAACTGTTTTTATCATGATGTGATAAAAGCAACAAATCAAGAAAATTTTAAAACAAAACAAGGAAGAGTAAACGTAGTGCTTGGAACTTGTGAAAATGGAGGTTTTAAGGTAACAAGAAATAATAAATATGGTTCTGGGATGATTACTGCTTTATATGAAAGTAATGCTTTATTGGTAACAAATAGTGATACTAAAAACATAGAGTGTAATCAAGAGGTTGGTGTTATTAAATTTAATAACAAACTATTAGAAAAAGAAATAGATATTTTTAATTAAACAATTTAATTTTTTATAAAAGGGAAAACAATGAAATTCAATAAATTAGCAATGCTTTTAGCATCAGTTTCAATGGTAGTATCAACAAACTTAATGGCAAAAGATTTAATGATGGCTACAACTACAAGTACAGATAATACTGGATTATTAGACTATCTAGCACCAAAATTTCAAAAAGAGACTGGAACTACTTTAAAATGGGTTGCAACAGGAACTGGTAAAGCTTTAAAAATGGGGAAAAATTGTGATGTAGATATTCTTTTTGTTCATGCACCAGCAAGTGAAAAAAAATTCGTAAATAGTGGATATGGAGTTAATAGAAAACAAGTTATGTATAATGACTTTGTAATTATTGGTCCAAAATCTGACCCTGCACATGTTGATGGTATGACTCCAAGTAAAGCTTTAGCAAAAATTAAAGAAGCGAATGCAAACTTCTTTAGTAGAGGGGATAATTCAGGAACTAATAAAAAAGAGATTAGTTTATGGAAAAAAGCTTTATCAAAGGCTCCTGAAAAAGCATCATGGTATGTTCAAACAGGTCAAGGTATGTTAAGAACTATTAACATGGCTGCTGAAAAAGATGGATATACAATGACAGATAGAGGAACTTGGATTAAATACCAATCTCAAAAAGCTGATAAAAATAGTATGAAAATTGTTGTTGAAGGTGATAAATCGTTATTTAATCAATATAGTGTAATTACAATTAATAAACAAAAATGCTCTAATGTAAAACCTGAATTAGCAAAACAGTTTACAAACTGGATTATTAAAGATGAAACACAAAAATTTATTGCAGATTTTAGATTATTAGGAAAATCTTTATTTATTCCTAATGCAGATAAATAGTAAGTTTTTACAAGGTAAGAGTATAGGATGAATCTTTTTACTGATGGCTTTAATGAAGCTATACAATTACTTGTATCAGGAAATGATAGTGTTTATTCAGCAATTGCTGTAACAATCACTGTGTCTTCTTGGTCTTTATTTATAAGCTTAATTATAGGCCTTCCTTTAGGTTTTTTGCTAGGGTATTATAATTTCCCTGGCAAGACCGTTGTAAGAACTATCGTAGATACACTTTTAGCACTTCCTACTGTTGTTATAGGTTTAATAGCTTATACAATGCTTTCGCGAAGTGGTGTATTTGGAGAATTTGGTTTATTATTTACTCAAAAATCAATTATTATAGGTCAAGTTGTTTTAGGGCTTCCTATTATTATTGCTTTAACTGCAACTCAAGTAGAAGCTGTAGATAAAAGACTTTATTTATCTTTAAAAGGATTAGGTGCTAATTCAAGACAAATTCTATTATCAACACTTATTGAAGCTAGATTTGGACTTATGACAGCTGCAATGACTGCTTATGGAAGAATTGTTACAGAAATTGGAATTTCTATGATGGTTGGTGGAAATATTAAATATCATACAAGAACAGTTACAACAGCAATTGCACTTGAGACAGGAAAAGGTGAATTTATTACAGGTATTGCACTTGGATTAGTTCTATTTTGTGTTGCTTTAATGGTTAATATTGCTTTATCTATGTTAAAAAGGAAATGGACACAGTGAAGTCTTTATATGAATTAAAAAATATAGAACACTACCATAATGAAAAAAGAGTTTTAAATATAGATAAATTGATATTAGAACAAAGTAAAATTACAGGTTTTTTTGGTCCAAATGGAAGTGGAAAATCTACACTATTTTCTATATTGTCTTTTGTATCAAAACCTACTTTTGGAACAGTTTTATTTAATGGAGTTGATAGTAAAAAACTTGAACATAAAGTAAAACAAGATATTGTAATTCTTCCACAAAATCCTTATTTGTTAAAAAGAAGTGTTTTTGATAATGTTGCTTATGGTTTAAGTTTAAGAAATGATATTAAAAACTTAAATGAAAGAGTTAGCCAAGCACTTAAACAAGTAGGATTAGAAGACTCTTTTCAAAATAGAAAATGGAGTCAACTCTCAGGTGGAGAAGCTCAAAGAGTCGCTTTAGCCGCAAGATTGATTTTAAAACCTAAGGTTTTAATCTTAGATGAACCAACCTCAGGAGTAGATACAAATTCAGCTCAATTAATAAAAGAAGCTATATTTTTAGCAAAACAAAAGTGGGATACTACTTTATTTATTTCTAGCCATGATCATAATTGGTTAAATCATACTTGTGATAAAAAAGTTGCACTTTTTCAAGGAAAATTAGTTCAAAGTGGAAGTATAAATTTAATTTTTGCTCCTTGGAAAAAAGCTTCTAATGGAAATTTAATAAAAGAGTTCTTATGTGGACAAAAACTAATATTTGAAAATAGTACTTCTAAAAAAAGAGACTCAATCGTAATGATAGGTTCAGATGATATTTATTTAAATAAAAAAAGTTCTAATAGTGTAAAAGCTGTAATAACTTCTATATTTAAAGAGAACTGTGCTAATCAAATGTTAGTTGAGTTTGTTATTGGAGGTATTACTTTAAATGCTAAACTTTCAAAAAATATTATAGAAGAAAAAAGACTACTTCCAGGAAGTGAAGTAGATGTTACAATAGATACAAGCAAAGCTTGTTGGATTTAAATTTATTATATATAAGGAAAAAATATGAAGAAAATTTTATTATCAGCAGTACTAGCTACTGCAATGGCAGCAACATCAGCAATGGCAAAAGAAAAAATTATTGTATTTCATGCAGGAAGTTTATCAGTTCCTTTTTCACAAATTGAAAAAGCGTTTGAAACGAAATATCCACAATATGATGTTCAAAGAGAAGCTAGTGGAAGTAGAGCAGCAGCTAGAAAGATATCAGAAATTAAAAAAGCAGCAGATGTTATGGCAAGTGCAGATTTTAAAGTAATTGATAATTTATTAATTCCAAATCATGCAAAATTTAATGCACAATTTGCAACAAATGAGATGGCAATTGCATATACTGCTAATTCTAAATATGCAGATGAAATTAATTCAAAAAATTGGCCAGAAATCTTTTTAAGAGATGGTGTAAAAGTAGGTCATTCTAATCCAAATATGGACCCTTGTGGATACAGAAGTATAATAGTTACAAAACTAGCAGAAGATTTTTATAAAATTCCAGATTTTTATAATAAATTATTAGGATATGGGAAGTCTTATAAAGTTGGTGAAGAAAATAAGAAAAAAGTTATTGTAAGACCAAAAGAGACTGATTTATTAGGTCTTATTGAAGCAAATGCATATGATTATTTATATATTTATAAATCAGTTGCCAAACAACATGGCTTAAAGTATATTACTTTACCTAAAGAAGTTTCTTTAAAAGATAATGAAAATGCAAATTTTTATAAAACTGCTTCAATTAACATTGATGGTAAAAAACCAGGTACATTCATAACAAAAACTGGTGCATCTATGGTATATGGAATAACAATTGCAGAAAATGAAAAATCACCTGCAAATAAAGAAGGTGCTATTAAATTTGTAAATTTTGTTTTATCACAAAAAGGACAAGATATTATGAAGAAAAATGGTCAAGGAGTTATTAGTCCAGCAAAAATAACTGGTGATGCTTCTATTATAGGGAAATAATGAGTTATTTAAAACTAGAGAATTTATCAAGCACAATAGATAGTTTTGTGCTTGATAATGTAAATTTAGAGATTGAAAAAAATGAATATTTTGTACTTTTAGGGCAAAGTGGAAGTGGGAAAACAAGACTTTTAGAAACAATTGCTGGTTTAAATAACAGTACTGGAAAGATAGTTTATAAAAATAATGATATTTCACAACTTCATCCAGAACATAGAGATATAGGTTTTGTATATCAAGAGTTTGCATTATTTCCTAATTTAAATGTGGAACAAAATATTAAATTTGCATCAAAGTATAAAAAAATAGATAATGCAAATGAGTTATTTGATGATTTAGTAGATTTTTTAAAACTTGGAAAACTTTTAAAAAGAGAGATTGAAAATTTAAGTGGAGGAGAAAAACAAAGAGTTGCAATAGCAAGAGCATTGTTTTCAAGACCAAAAATTTTACTTTTAGATGAACCTTTAAGTGCAATTGATCCAACTTTTAGAAACTCTATTATGAAAAGTTTAAAAGATATTCATAAAAGGTATGATTTAACTACTATTCATGTAACTCATAATTTTAGGGAAGCTTCTTATTTAGCTAATAAAATTGCTATTATTATGAATGGTAAAATACAACAAGTGGGAAATAGTGAGACAGTATTGAATCATCCTGCAAATATTGAAGTTGCAACTTTTTTAGGTTTTAAGAATATTTTCCCTTCTTCTTTACTAGGTTTTACTTCATCTTCAAAGTTTTTTTCTGTTGATCCAAATGTTATACATGTATCAAATAAAAAAAGACCAGAGTGTGATTATACTTTTGAAGCAATATTAGAAGATTGTATGGGAGTTGTTGATCATTATAAACTTTTTGTAAATGTAAAGAATCATCAATTTTTTATAAAAATACTTAAAAGAGAGTATGAGGGTTGTTATGCAAATGGTGGCAATAAAGTATTTATTGGCTTTGATAAAAAAGATATAGGATTTATCTAATGCAAAAAAAATCGTTTACAGTTTTACTTATTACCCTTGCATTTATAATAGTTTTTTTCTTAAGTGTTCCTATTTTAAAGATGTTTGTTGGCGTTGGAAGTGATAAACTAATAGAAACAATAAAAGATGGAGAGGTTTTAGCTTCTATTTGGCTTACTATGAAAGTATCAGCTTGGGCTATGATGTTTGTTTTAATAACAGGCTTACCACTTGCATATATTATTGCAAGATATAATTTTCCTGGAAGAAGTTTAATCGAATCAATTATTGATATACCTGTCATGATTCCTCACACTGCTGCTGGTATTGCTCTTCTTACGACTTTTGGAGATACTTTTTTAGGAGATTTTTTTAAGTTTTTTGGAATAGAGTTTGTTGGAACTGAGTATGGAATTATGATTGCAATGATGTTTCTATCAGCTCCTTTTTTAATAAATAGTGCAAAAGATGGTTTTAGAAAAGTTGATGTAAAACTTGAAAAAGTAGCTAGAACTTTAGGTGCTAGTCCTATTTCTGTATTTTTTAGAATCACTATTCCAAATGCTAAAAAAGATATTATAAATGGTGCATTGATGATGTGGAGTAGAGGGCTTGGAGAGTTTGGTGCAGTTGTTATTTTAGTTTATCATCCTATGACAACGCCTGTTTTAATTTTTGATAGATTTAATAGTTATGGTTTAAGTTTTTCTGCACCTGTTGCTGCTGTTATTATAGGTTTTTCTGTTTTAGTTTTTCTAGCAGTAAGATTTGCAACTTCTAGATTAAAGTAAATTTTCATGTTTAAGGTTTTTTATTTTTGCTTGATTTTTGTAAGTGTTTTTCTTACTCATGTTTTTATTATTAGTTATGAGTTTAATAAAGATACTAAAGTAAAAATGAGAAATATAAGTAAAGACATTACAAATATAGATTTTGTAAAGCTTGAAAAAAAACAAGAATTTACTCCTAAAGTTGAATCAATAGAAAAAAACAAAAAACAAAAAAAAGTTTTAAAAAAAGTAGTTAAAGCTAAAAAAAATATAGAAAAAAAGATAAAAATCAATAAAGAAGAAGTAGTTGAAAATAATAGAAAAGAGCAGCCAAAACAGCAAGTAAATAAAAGTAAAGATAAAATAGAGCAAAAAAGATTAGTTAAAAATCAAGAAGATAATAGTATAGAAAAAAAACATATTAATCTTTATATATCTTATATTAGAAGTGTTGTAGAAAAAAATAAATTCTATCCAAGAATTGCAAAAGTTATGAAACTTCAAGGTGATTGTTTAGTGAAATTAAAAGTTTTAAGTAATGGAAAAATTGAAAAAATAGAGTTTGAGAAAAAAACAAACTATAAAGTTTTAAATAACTCTATTTTAAAAATTTTTAAAAATATTCAAAACTTTAAAGCCTTTCCAAAAGAGATTTCAAAAAGCTATTTAACTTTTAGACTTCCTATAAGCTATAAAATAAAAGGATAGATTTGAAAGCATTTTATATAAAGCTAGTTTTGATACTTTTGTTATGTATATTCTTATCTTTAAGTCTTGGTAAATATCCAATTAGTTTTGAACAGATGTTTCATTACTTGTACTCTTTAATAGTTTCAAATAATTTAAATGAGAGTTTACAAATGATAGATAATATTATCATTGAGATAAGACTTCCTAGAATTATTGCTGCTGTGTTAATTGGTGCAGCCTATGCTGTATCTGGGGCTTCATTTCAAGCTATGTTTATTAATCCTTTAGTTTCTCCTGGTATATTAGGTGTTTTATCTGGTTCTGCATTTGGTGCAGCTTTAGCAATAGCATTTTTTGACAACTGGTTTCTTACTCAATTTTTCTCTTTTACTTTTGGTATTTTAGCTGTTGTTTTTGCAATTTTTGTAACAATGCTTTATCAAAATAGAGCAAATAGTAGTTTAATTTTAATACTTGGTGGAATAATCAGTGGTTCTGCTTTTTCTACTTTATTATCAATTGTAAAATTTACTGCTGATCCTTATGAAAAGCTTCCTTCTATTGTCTATTGGTTAATGGGAAGTCTTTCTTTTATTGAACTAAATCAAATTATTATTGTTTCTATTCCTATGCTTCTTGGGATTTTAATTTTAGTAGGAGTTTCAAAATACTTAAATATTTTAAGTTTTTCAGAAGAAGAAGCTAAAAGCATGGGGGTAAATACAAAGTTAATTAGAACTATAGTTATTATAGTTGCAACATTAATTAGTGCAATAAGTGTTTCTTTAGCTGGTATGATAGGTTGGATTGGACTTATTATTCCTCACTTTGCAAGACTTTTAGTAGGAGCTAATAATCAAGTTTTATTACCAACTTGCGCACTTTTAGGAGCAACTTTTTTACTTATTGTAGATAATTTTTCTAGAATGCTTTTTGAATTTGAAGTTCCAATTGGAATATTAACTTCTGTAATTGGAATACCAATATTTATATTTGTTCTTAGAAGTTCAAAGAAGGCTTTACAGTGATTGAAGTTAAAAATATAAGTTTTAAATATACAGATGAATTAATCTTAAGTAATATTAGTTTTAGTATAAAAAAAGGAGATATTCTTGCTATTTTAGGAGAAAATGGAAGTGGGAAAAGTACTCTTTTAAAACTTATATTGTCTTTTTTTAAGCCTTTAGATGGAGAAGTTTTAATTGATAATAAAAATGTACATTTATATAATAAAAAAAGTTTAGCAAAAAAAATAGCATACGTACCACAAAGTAGTAACTTACCATTTTCTTATACAGTTTTAGAAGTTGTTTTAATGTCAAGAATTTCATATCAATCGATTTTCTCTACATATTCAAGTAAAGATAAAAATATAGCAATTGAAGCTTTAAGACATTTAGAAATAGAATTTTTAAAAGATAGATTTTTTTGTGATTTAAGTGGAGGACAAAAACAACTAGTTTTAATAGCAAGGGCATTAGCACAAAAAGCAGAAATTCTTATTATGGATGAACCAAGTTCTAGTTTAGATTATTCAAACGAGTTAATGCTTTTAAGTCAAATTAAAAAACTCTCAAAAAAAGGTTTTACAATTATTCAAACAACACATAACCCAAATCATGCTTTTTTAATTTCATCTAAAACCTTACTTCTAAAAGATAAAAAGGTTTTTGCTTTTGGGCACAGTAATGAAGTTTTAACTCAAAAAAATATAAATAGTTTATATAACATAAAAGTTGAACTTCAAGAAAGTAGTGAAAAAATAAAGTTTTGTATCCCAAAACTTGATAGGTATTAATATGAGAATAGTTTTAATTTTAGTTATTTTTTGTTTTTATGGTTTTGCTAATATTATAAATTGTAGTGAATATAAAAAGAGTGTGAATAATATTATAGGTCAATCACCATCTGTTAATATATTTTTATACTCTTTATATGAAACAAAATTTCCTGAAAAAATATCTAAAAAAGATAAAAGATTTTCAAAAATTCCAAGTGTTGAAGTTTTAGCTAAGCGTAATATTGAACTTGTGCTTTTGTATAACTCTCAAGGAAATTTTGAAAACTTGGCACAAAAATTAGAAAAAGTAAATATTGATACTTGTTACTTAAATCTTCATTCAATTTATAATTATATTGATGCTTATAAAAGTGTAGGAGAGATTATAAGTAAGCAAAAAAGAGCAGAAGAGATATCTTTATATATACAAAAAGAGTTAAAAATTTTAAAACGTATTACAAAAAATATAAAAGATGTGCAAACTATTTATTATGCAAAGGGAGATAAAGGTTTAGTAAGTAGTTGTGATAAATCAGCTCACACAGAAGTATTTGAATTGATTAAAGCAAAAAATGTAGTCAAATGTGGTGCTTTAGAGAAAAAAAGAGTAACTTTGAGTTTAGAAAATCTATTGCTTTTAAATCCAGAAGTTATAGTAACAGATAATAAAAAGTTTTATAAAGACATTTTTATAAATAGAAAATATAGTTTTTTGCAAGCAGTAAAAAATAAAAAAGTTTATCTTGTCCCTAAAAAGCCATTAAACTATATAGATAGTCCTCCTAGCTTTTTTAAGATTTTAGGAAGTTATTGGCTTGGAAAAAAAGTTTATAAAAAAGAGTTTGAAAAGATAGATTTTAAAAAGAAAAAAAAAGAGTTTGAAAAAATATTATTAAATAAGGAATAAATTATGAAAAGTTTTAAAACATATATTTGTATAGATGATACAGATGAAATAGCTTATGAAAAGTCAACTGGTGAAATTGCAGAGGAGATAAAACAATATATTGAAGATGAGTTTAATATTGCTTGTTCATTAGTAACTAGACATCAGCTTTTTTTACATGAAGATATTCCTTATACTTCTCATAATAGTTCAATGTGCTTTACTTGTAGTTTAACACAAAATCAAAAAGAGCAGATAAAAGAGTTTATAATTCAATATTTAAATAAGTATAGTGCTCCTACCTCTCAACCTGGTCTTTGTATTGGATTTGATAAAGACATTGCAAATAAAGAAGAGCTTATTAATTTTGGTTTAGATGCTAAAGAAAAAGTATTGACTAAAAAGCATGCATATGAGATGGCATTAAAACAAGGTTTAGACTTAAGTGAACATAAAAATGAAGGTCAAGGAGTAGTTGGGGCTTTAGCTGGTGTTGCGCTTAGAGTTTCTGGTTTTGATGGAAGAGTTAAAGGGAAGTTTGAAACAAAAAAAGAGTTTATGAGTGTTGAAGAGTTATTGAAACTTGATTTTATTGATGAGGTTAGGTTTAAAAATGAGAAATTAGCTTCAAATGATATTATTGTAAAAACTACTCAAGCTTTAAAAACTGTTTTTTTAGAACACAAGTCAGTTCTTTTAATTCAAAAGTGTGAAGAGGGCTATGAAGTTGTTAAAAAAGAGGATTTGAAAAGTTATTAAGGGGGGGGTAAAAATGTTTGAAAATATAAATAATAAACAGATATTTAAATATGGGAAAGATGCTTATAAAAAGGCCATTTTACAAGCTGTTGATTGTAAAAGTTTTATTTTAGATAAAGATGAAGATGAACTTATAACTTCAATAGATCAAAACTCTTGTTATAACTGTTTATATAGAAGATGGACACAAGAAAGTTTCATGTGCATGGCTCTAAATAAATAGGAGAAACCTCCTATTTATTTTTAAAAGTTATACTTTAAAGAAGCATAAAATTCTCTACCTTTTTCTGGGTAACCTAAATCATATTCATAATTTTTGTCAAATAGATTTTCAATTCCAATTTTAAAACTTAAAGTTTTAGAGTAAATATATTTTGCATTAAAATTTGTTAATGAAATATTTGATGCTTTTACATAATCTCTACTTACTTCATTTTCTAAATAGAAATCTTTTTTATAAGTATAATTTGCTTCAAGAATAACATTTTTAACTGGTTTATAATTTGCATAAATATAAAATTGATGTTTAGGTAGTTTTTCAACTTCATCTTCAGAATCTTTTTTAATATTTGTATATGTATAGTTTAATCCAGTACTAAATAAATTTGTTTGATAGTTTATAGATGTTTCAATTCCTTTATATCTCTCATCTGCACTATTTTGTTCTTGTCTTTTTCCATTATCTAAAGTTTTATTTATAATTGCATCTTTAACTTTTGTATAAAATAGGGCATTATTAAATGTAAAATTATTTACTTTTATTTTATGTGCTACTTCATAGTGTGTTGCAATTTCTGGATCTAGCTCAGGATTTGGTATAGCCTTACCTTTTTTGTCAGAGTATCTCTCTTTCATTGTAGGTAAATGACTTTTTCTAGAGGCTTTTAAACTTACTTGTTGATTCTTTGAAATATCATAAAAGAAGCCAATTTGTGGATTAAACGCGTTATTTGATTTTTTTTCAACTTCTGTTGCAGTTGTATCAACTCTTGAAGCTCTTGTGTAATCATAACTAGCAGAAGTAATAACTTTCAATTTTTCTGTAGCAAAGAAAATGTCTTCAAAAGCAATAGAGTAAACATGATCTGCTAAATCCTCTTTTGTTGTTGAGATTTTTCCTTTTTTGTTAATATTTGTTTCTGTTCCTATGTGAGAATCTTTTTTATATGAGATTGCAGTTTTTAATATATGATTATCTAAAAGTCCAAAGTTTGTATACTCTAATGCTGTTCCTTTTGTATTATCATCAGAATCATAAAAACCTTTTGATGTAGAGTATGTCTCATCTTTATAATAATCTGTTTTATATTCATAGTCGTTTCTATAAAGTTTAAACTTTACAGAACTATCAGTATAGTTTTTATTCGCAATAAAATATATTGTTCTAGTGTCCCAAACAGGCCATTTCCAATACTTTTCATTACTAATTGTTGGATCAATTGTAGGTGGTTGTCCTTTTTGTGAATCCATATAAGAGTATCCAAATACATATTCACTTGTATCATCAGGAGTGAATCCAACTTTTGCACTTACTGCTTTTTGTTTTGTGTCACTATTTTCTCTTTTATAATCATTTACATCAGCATCATTTGATAGTGTCAAATGTTCTCTATCTTCTAGTGTAGCATTTACTTGATAATAATATTTTTCTTTTTTTGAACCAAGATAGATATTGTACATATTACTTGACTTTTCCCAATCACTATCTGCATTTATTTGTGTTGTAAAGCTACCCTCAAACTCTTTTGTTGGTTTTTTTGAAACTAAGTTAATTACACCACCTAATGTATTAGAACCATACAAAGATGAGCTAAAACCTTTTGCAATATCGATTGAGTCTAATTGTGTAGTTAAGATTCTTGAGTAATCAAACTGTCCATCATAAGGAACATAAATTGGAATACCATCTAAAAACATTCCTATTCTATTTGAATCAAAACCTCTAATATTTACAGACTTTTCAACTCTTCCACCTCTGTTTACTAAAGTAATACCTGTAGTTTTATCTAATACTTCACTAATATCCTTAGATGCACTATTTTCCAAGGTTTGTGAAGTGATTTTATTTGTATCATATTTAACACCATTATTATCTTGTATTGAAATTTCACCAAGCGTAAAACTACTTTGTGCGAGTAATACACTTGAAGCAATACATGATAAAACAAATAATTTTTTCATGTTTTTCCTTTGTTTTTACAAATATAAAATAGACTCAAAATATGCGGTATTTGCATATTATAATGCTAAAAATAAGTAAATTGAACTTAATTTTAAGAATATTTTATTTTGAGTAAAAATGATTTTACTTTTATAATTTTTTAATGGTGCTTAATAGTTTAAAAATTAAGTTATATTTTAGTTTACAACTAATTTTGATACAATTATTTATGAAAAAAACAAAAATATATTTATTTCCTGGATTGATGTGTGATAAAAGAGTCTTTAAATATATATATTTTTATTTAAAAAATGAATATGAATTAATATATATGGATATTCCTTTAGAAGAAAATTTTGATAAAATGATTGAAAATTTAAACTTTAAAGAAGAAAAAGTAAATCTTTTAGGATTTTCTATGGGAGGGTATTTAGCTACTTATTTTGCATTGAAATATCCTAAAAAAGTAGATAATTTACTTATTCTTTCAGCTTCATGTTGTGCTTTATCAAAAAATGAAATAGCCTTTAGAAAAAAAGCAATCTCTTTTGTAAAAGAGTTTGGGTTTAAACCTTTAAGTAGAAAAAAAATATCAAGTTTACTTGAAAATAAAGATGATTTAAAGTTAATAAACCTAATTTTTGATATGTACCAAAAAATGGGTGAAACCTATTTTTTAACTCATATGAATGCAAGTTTAAAAAGAAAAGATTTAACTGAAGAAATAATTTGTTCTAATTTAAATTTTAACTTTTGTTATAGTAATAAAGATAGTTTAATAAATCAAGAGTGGTTTGAAAACTTAAAAAATAAAAGTAATTGTAATCTTAATATAATAAATAGCACTTCTCATATGATAACTTTAGACAAAAGTGTATTTATTGTTGATGAAATAAGAAGAGCTTTTTAAGCTATTCAAAGTTTTCTAATTCATCAAATTTATGGATTATATATTTGTTTTTATCGATTTTTTCAATAATTTTTTTCTTTTTTAAATTATTGATTATTGTAGATACAGTTTGTCTTTTTGAACCAATAAAACTTGAAAGAGTCTTTATAGATAAATTTAAATCTAAAAGATATTTTCCATCTTTTTTTTGGTCTTGAGTAGTAGCAATTTCTATTAAGAATGAAGATATTTTTTTCTTACAACTTTTAAAAACAAGATTTTTAATAATATTTCTTTCAAGCTCAGCTCTATGCTTTAAAGATCTTATTACAGAAGTTGAAAACTCTTTATTTGTAAAAAGGTTTGCAAATTTTTCTGCATCAATTAAGTATACTTCACTATCTTCTAAAAATTCAATTGCACAAGATGTTTCAGGTATGATAATATTGTTTGCTTTTAAAAAGTATAATACAAACTCTTCCCCATCTTCAAAAATCATAGCTTTTGCTTTTCCACTTTTAAAAACATAAAGAGTTAATGAGCCATCTTCATATTCTAAATTACCTTTTTTGAATTTTTTTATTTTCAATGATGAAAAATCTTCTTCTGATAATATCTTTGATAAGTTTATTGAGTCAATTCTTAATCTATTAGATTCCACTTTTATCCTTCCCTTTATAAAATTAAAAAACTAAATTTAAGCTCTAATAGCAAAATATTAACTATTTTATACTTTTAATATACTAAATAGAAAAAAATCCTAAAAAAATCCTAAAATAAAATAATTATTTTAAAATAATTTAAAAAATAATTTAATTATAAAATTTTTAAAAAAATGAAAAAATGTGTCACCAATATGACATATAATAATATGTAAAATTTGAATATTATTCATATGCAGACATAATCGGAATAAAATAATTTGCTTCTTTTTTTCTTAAAATATTTTTTGTCATATCTATGACAGTCAAAATATTATTTTTTTATTATGATTCTCATGTTTATTAATTTTTTATTAATAAAATTAATTAGTTGATAATTTAAGTATTATAAGGAAAAAGTAATGAAAAAAGTACAAAATACTTGTCCTTATTGTGGAACGGGTTGTAATATTGATTTGCATGTAAAAGGCAATAAAATCAAAAAAGCAACACCCACAAAAGGACATCATGTAAATGATGGGGAACTTTGCTTGAAAGGTCTTTATGGTTGGGAGTATGTTCACTCACCAAGAAGACTTACTAAACCTCTTATTAGAAAAAAAGATGGAGTGTTTTCAAAAGAAGGTAAATTAGAAGAAGTGAGTTTTGATGAAGCATATAAATTTGTGGCTTCTAGAATGAAATCAACAGTTGAAAAATATGGTCCTGATAGTATTATGGGATTTTCATCTGCTAGATGCTCAAATGAAGACAACTATTCTTTTCAAAAATTATTTAGAATCTTAGGAACAAATAACATAGATCATTGTGCTAGACTTTGACATGGTCCAACAGTAGTCGGTCTGACTAAAACACTTGGAAATGGAACAATGACAAATGATCTAGTAGAATTTGCTACACACAGTGATGTATTAGTTTTAATAGGAACAAATACGAGTGAGTGCCACCCAATTATTGCAATGCAAATGTTAAGAGGGATTGAGAGAGGCGCAAAAATGATTGTGATAGATCCTAAAAAAACTGACATGGCAAAAAAAGCTGATATATATATCCAAACACCAGTGGGTTATAATATTCCTTTTTTAAATGCAATGATTAACTATATAATTCAAGAAAACTTATATGACAAAAATTTTGTGGAAAACTTTTCACATGGTTTTGAGTATGTGAAAGAAGCAGTTAAAGAGTTTACTCCAAAAAGAGTTGAAGATGAAACTGGAATTTCACAAGAGCTTGTAAAACAAGCAGCTAGAACTTATGCTAAAGCTAATGCAGCAGCAATTTGCTACACAATGGGAATGACTCAATTTATTGATGGAACATCAAATATTTTCTCACTTTCAAATCTTGCAATTTTAACTGGAAATCTTGGTAAAAAAGGCGCGGGAGTTAATCCTTTAAGAGGACAAAATAATGTTCAAGGCTCATGTGACATGGGTGCTTTACCAAATGTTGTACCAAATGGACCTGTAACAAGTAAAGAAGTTAGAGATCATATTAAAGATATTTGGGGATATGAAATTAGCGAAAAAATTGGTTATGCCTTAACTGTAGCTCCTGACAAAATAGAAGAAGAAAAACTTAAACTGCTTTATGTATTTGGTGAAAACCCAGTAATGAGTGATCCTTGGACAGAACACTTTGTTCATGCAGTTGAACATTTAGAAACTTTTATTGTTCAAGATATATTTTTAACTGAAACTGCACAAAAAGCAGATGTTGTTTTACCTGCTGCTTCATGGGGTGAAAAAGATGGAACATTCTTAAATACTTCAAGAAGAGTTCAGTTAATTAGAAAAGCAGTTGATGCACCAAATAACTTAGATCCAGATTGGAAAGTAGTTGCAAATATTGCAAAAGAGCTTGATATTAAAGGCTTTGATTATACATGTGCTGAAGATATTTGGAATGAAGTAAGAAAAGTTAATCCAAAATTCTTTGGTGGAATTAGCTATGAAAGAATAGATAAAAATGATGGAATTAGTTGGCCTTGTCCAGATTTAGATCATCCTGGTACACCTGTTTTATATGAAGGAAATAAATCTATGCTTCCTGATGGGAAGTTTAAATTAGTTCCTGTAATTTATTCAGAAGATAAAGAGCAAAGAGTTAAATTAGAACAAGAGTTTATTGAAAAAACAAATATGCCAAAAGATTACCCTATTGGTTCAGGGGCATTAAGTGAAAAAGTAAACGAATTATATCCTTGTTTATTCACAACTGGAAGAAAAGTATATCATTATCATACAGGAACAATGACAAGAGAGTGCAAACCTTTAGAATTAGGTTCAGACATTATGGGAGCAACAATTGAAGTAAGTGAAGATATAGCAAGAGAAAGAAAATTAGATGAAGGTTGTTATGCTTTAGTTGAAAATAAAAGAGGAAAAATTGCTGCAAAAGTAAATATAAATAGAGATTTACGTCATGGAACAATTTTTACAACATTCCACTATGCAGAAGCAGATGGAAATGTCCTTGCAAATGCAGAAGAGAAAGATCCTTTATCTGGAATGAATCCTTTAAAAATGACAATTGCGAAAATTAAGAAAATATCAGAAGAAGAGTTTTTAAGTGTTCGTAATCAAACAGATATTCAAATGCACCCATCTGAGTTATATCGTGCTGTAAGGAGACAATAATGAGCTTACCATTAAAAAATAAATATGTAATAGCAGATCCAAATGTATGTATTGGTTGTGCAACTTGTATGGCGGCTTGTTATGAGTCTGCTTATGAAAGAGGGAAATTGGCAGTTCCTAGACTTATAGTAACTAGAACAAACAGTGGAACAATGCCAAATCAATGTAGACAGTGTGATGATGCTCCTTGTGCAAATGTTTGCCCTGTTGGTGCTTTAGAGTTTGAAAAAGATTGTATTGCTTTACATGAAGAAATTTGTATAGGTTGTAAAATGTGTACAGTTGCATGTCCTTTTGGAGCAATTAGACCAGAAGCTGAATTAATGCCATCTATTGATTATACAATGGAGCCTAAATATAACTTAACAATACAATCTGAAGTAGGTGTAAAATCTATAGCGGTTAAATGTGATTTATGTGTAGGAAGAGAAGACGGACCTTCATGTGTGGAGGTTTGTCCTACAAATGCCTTATCTTTTCGAGACAATTTAAATAATAACTTTATAGAAGAGAAAGCACAAAAAACTGTTGAGTCTTTTACTAAAGAAAAAATGAAATATAAATAAAGGATACCTAATGACACAAGTATATTTTTTGTATGTTATAGGTTGTATTATATCTTTACTATTATATAAACAAAACAAAATTGCAGCAAAAGTAGGATTTTCAATTTCTGCTATTGCTTCAGCTTATGCAGTGTTTTATTTTTTAGTAAATTTAGAGCAAACAGTTAGTATTAATATGTTTGAAAGCTTACTATATAGCCCTAAACTTGTTCTAAACCCTTTGGGAAACTTTTTTTCATTTGTTGTGAGTTTAGTTTCACTAGCTTCATCAATTTATGCAATTCAGTATTCTGGTGAGTATGAGAAAAAAGGAAGTTTAGCTGTGATGGCAGGATTATTTAATGCATTTATTTTATCAATGCTTTTATTAATTGCTTCATCAGATGTATTTTGGTTTATCATATTTTGGGAATGTATGACAGTAATTTCTGCATACTTAATTTGTTTTAATGATTCTAAAAGTTCATTAAAAGCAATAATGATTTATTTAGGAATTGCTCACTTAGGAGCAATGTGTATTACAGCAGCATTTTTAATTATGTCTGCACAAACTGGTTCATTAGAGTTTAGTTCTTATGAAAATATCCAATTATCACCTGTAATGGCAAGTATTGTTTTTTTATTAGCGTTTATTGGATTTGGTTCAAAAGCAGGGATGTTTCCTATGCATGTTTGGTTACCAAAAGCTCACCCAGCAGCTCCAACAAATGTATCTGCTCTTATGAGTGGAGTTATGATTAAAGTTGCACTTTTTGGGATAATTAAATTTTGTTTATGGCTTCCAGTAATGGAGTGGTGGGGACTTTTAATTATTATTGTTGGTGCCTTATCTGCATTACTTGGAGTACTTTATGCACTTGTACAACATGACTATAAAGCATTATTAGCATATCACTCAGTTGAAAATATTGGAATAATTCTTTTAGGTTTAGGAACTGGTGTTTATGGAATTGCAGCAAATATGCCAACATTAGCAGCTATAGGTTTTCTTGCAGGTTTATATCATATCTTAAATCATGCAACTTTTAAAGGATTACTATTCTTAGGTGCGGGAAGTGTTTTATATACAACTCATACTAAAGAGATGGATAACCTAGGTGGTTTAGCAAGAAAAATGCCTTTAACAGCATTTGCATTTTTAATTGGTTCTTTAGCAATTACTGCAATTCCACCACTTAATGGTTTTGTTAGTGAATGGGTTACATATCAAGGTATGTTTCAAGGAGCACTTTCAGAATATGCAAGTAGTAGAGTTGTCTTTTGTATAGCAATTGTTGCTTTAGCATTAACAGGAGCATTAGCAGTTATGTGTTTTGTAAAAGCATATAGTGTTATTTTTGGTGGAACTCCAAGAGATAAAAAAATATTTGAAAATGCAAGAGAAGTTCCTGTAACTATGGTAATTGGAATGTTTGTTCTTGTAGCTGGATGTATTGCTTTTGGTCTTGGTGCAAATATTGTTGTTAAAGATATTATGCTTGTTGTTTCTTCATTCTCTGGAAATTATGAAGCTGTAAATGGAACAGTTATTAATTCACCTATGGGATCAACAGTATCTCCACTATTAATAGCAGCTGTTTTAGTTATAACTGTGTTAATTCCAGTTGTAATTTTAAAATTAGCAAAAGCTAATAGAACAAAACCAAGACAGACTGATCCATGGGCTTGCGGTTTTAAATATGATAGTAGAATGCAAATGACAGCTTCACCTTTTACAGGTGATTTAAGAAGATTGCTTAATTGGTTATATAGAAGTGAAACAAAAGTAAAAGACCAAGGTTATTTTGCCCCTGTAGTTTATGAAACACATGCAAAAGATATTTGGTGGAATTTATTATACGAACCAGTTATCAAGCTTACAGTTAATACTGCAAAAGTAGTATCAAAAATGCAAAATGGAAATGTAAATATGTACTCTTTATATATATTAATCGCATTATGCCTTTTTGTCGGAATTAGTTATTTACTTTAAAGGAGTGCATTATGGACAGTATATTATTTATGATTTTACAAGTTATCTCAATTGTTCTTATAGCACCTTTGTTTGACGGAATGGCAAGAAAATTAAGAGCTAAATTGCAATCAAGAGAAGGTGCACCAGACTTTTTTCAAACATATAGAGATATTAGTAAACTTTTAAAAAGAAGTAGAACAGCACCTTCGTGTGCCCATTGGGTGTTTAAAACAGGACCTTTTGCTCTTTTTGCAGCAGGGGCAGCATTACTTGCAACTATACCTATTACATATAGTTCAAATAGTTTTGCGGGAGCTTATGCTGATGTATTAGTATTTATTTACTTAGGAGCATTATTAAGATTTGCATTTGGTGCAACATCAATTGATTCTGGAAATCCATTTGCAGGTGTTGGTGGAGGAAGAGAACAAATTTTAGGAATTTTTGTTGAACCTGTAATGATGATAAGTTTATTAGTAGTTATTTTATTAGCAGGAACTACAAACTTAGTTGAAATTCAACACTTAGTAAGAAGTGGAGAAATTGGATATCACACACCAGCATTTGCAATTGCTTCTATATCTTTTTTATGGGCAGTTTATGTTGAAACTGGTAGAAAACCTTATGACTTAGCAGAAGCAGAACAAGAGTTACAAGAAGGTGTTTTAGGTGAGTATTCAGGCTCAGATTTTTCAATAGCACATGCTGCATTAATATTAAAACAAGTTGCAATAATTGGACTTTTTTTAACTATTTTTGAACCATGGAATTTTGAAAATCCATTTTTAGCATTGATTGTATTTATTTTAAAAGTTGGAATTTTTTATGTAGCTGCTGTATTTATAGATAACTTTGGACCTAGATTTAAAGTCTTAACAAGTTTAAAAAATAGTGCAATTCCACCACTAATTATATCTATAATAGCACTAATTTTATATGTGGTAGGAGTGTAAGATGATTGATTTATTAAGTATATTATCAATAATTTTAATTATTAGTTCACTTTGTGTTTTTGGAATAAGAAATTATAAACTTGCTACATATGCGTACTCTTTTCAAACGTTTATATTAGTGATGATTTTTATTTATCTTTATAAAACATATTCAGCAGATGAGTTAGGTAGTTGGGCGATAATTGCGTTTTTTACAAAAGTAATTTTTGTGCCAGTTATTTTACTAAGACTTATTAAAAAGTTAAAAGTTGAACATGAGGATGAACCCGTACTTGGATTTTATGTAAGTCCAATTGTTGCTATTGCATTTTCATTAGCTATTGCAATGGCTTTATATCCAATATATTTGAAATTTTCATTAATAAAAGAGCATATACCTTTAATTGCATCAATTACAATTTTTATGATTGGAATTTTTGGATTTGTATTAAGAAATTCAGCAATTAAACAAATTCTTGCTTATTGTACTTTTGAAAATGGAATACATTTATCTTTAGCATTAATGGCATATAACTCACCAGAAATTGTAGAGTTAGGAATTTTAACTGATGCTTTATTTGCAGTAATTATTACATCTATTTTTGCATCTAGATTCTTTAAATATTTTGGTTCTTTAGATGTTTCAAAAGCAACTGAGTTGAAAGGATAAGGTATGGATATTCAACAATTATTATACTTATTAATGGTTTTACCTGTTATTGCATCAGTAGTAATATGGTTTTTACCAAAAAATTATAAAGTACTTAGTACTTTTCACATACTTGGTTCTATGGCAACTAGTATTATAGGCTTATTAGCTGTATCAAAAGTAATTGATGGACAAACATATTTTATCTTTGATGAGATGTTTTTTCTAGATTCATTAGGAGCAGTTTTTATTTCACTAATTGCAGTAACTGGACTTTTAGTTAATCTTTATTCAGTTAAATATATGCAATGGGAAGTTGAAAAAGGTGAATTAACTGTAAAAGATACTAAACTATTTTTTACTCTTTTTCATCTATTTGTTTTTACAATGACTTTTTCAGTTCTTGCAAATAATATTGCTTTAATGTGGGTTGGTATTGAAGCTACTACATTATCTTCTGTATTTATGGTTGCTATTCATAAGAGTAAAAAATCAACAGAAACAGGTTGGAAATATATTATTATTTGTAGTATTGGTTTAGCTTTTGCTTTATATGCAACAGTATTACTTTATAGTGCAGGTTTTAATATCATAAATGATAGTCACAGTGCAATGCTTTGGACTACATTAATGGCACACTCAAAAGAGATTGATCCAGATGCATTAAAACTTATTTTTGTATTTGCATTGATTGGTTTTGGAACAAAAGCAGGGCTTGCACCAACTCATACTTGGTTACCAGATGTACACTCAGAAGGTCCAGCTCCATCATCAGCTATGTTATCAGGAATACTTTTAAAATGTGCAATTTTAGCTTTAATTAGATACTACGCTGTTGTGGGTAATTCACTTGCAGGGTTTGAGTATGTTCAATCACTAATGATAATAAGTGGTTTAGTTACAATTTTTATTGCATCATTTTTCTTACTTATGCAACATGATGTTAAAAGAATGTTTGCTTATCACTCAATTGCACATATGGGTGTAATTGCATTTGGTTTAGGTATTGGAGGAGCAGTTGGATTATTTGCAGCACTATTCCATGTTTTAGCTCACTCAGTTACAAAAGCTTTAGCTTTTTGTGTTACAGGAAATATGATTCAAATTTATGGAACAAGAGATATGACTAAAATGGGTGGGCTAATAAAAATAGCTCCAATTACAGCAATTTTATTTGGTATTGCTGTTTGTTCTTTAGTTGGTGTTCCAGGATTTGCAATTTTTGTAAGTGAATTTTTAATGATAAAACAATCAATCGTAAATGGACTAAATTTAGAAGTTATATTATTTATTATTGGTCTGATTATAATCTTTATTGCTGACTTTTCACACTTTAATCTTGCAACATTTGGGAAAAGTAATTCAAAAGTTTTAAGAAATGAGTTACCTTTAAGTGCAAACTTACCATTAATTGGTCTTGCTTCATTGATTATAATTTTTGGGGTATTTACTATTAAGCCTTGGTTCGCACTATTACAAAATGCAGTAAATATTATTATGGGTATATAAGGAGATAGGTTATGAAAGTAGGTCAAAACTTTATTGATAAAGTAAAAGAAACAATAGCAATAAGAGATGTTTATAGACAACCAGAAGATCAAATAACAATTACAGTTGATAGAAATGATCTTCCAGAAGCAGTAAGAATTTTATATTATGATTTAGGTGGTTGGTTATCAACAATGATTCCAAATGATGAGCGACAGTTAAATGGTAACTATGCTTTATATTATGTACTTTCTATGGAAGGTAATAAAATGTTTGAAGGAGATGAGTTACCACAAGATCAAAAATGTTGGATTACTGTAAAAACTTATCTTCCAGCATCTGATTTAACTTATCCATCAGTTACATTAAAAGTTCCAGCAGCAGTTTGGTATGAAAGAGAAGCATACGATATGTTTGGACTAACAGCGGTTGGACTTCCAGATCCAAGAAGACTTATGGTTTCAGATGATTGGCCTGAGGGGCTTTTCCCATTAAGAAAAGATTCTATGGATTATAGACATAGACCAGATCCAGTTGATCATAAAGATGAGCCTGATTATGAGTTTATGAAACCAAAAGGCGCAGGAGTTTTAGATGTGCCTTTAGGGCCTTTACATATTACAAGTGATGAGCCAGGACATTTTAGATTATATTGTGATGGTGATACAATTATTGATGCTGATTATAGACTTTTTTACCAACACAGAGGTATGGAAAAGCTTGCTGAAAATAGAATGAACTATGACCAAATGGGATATTTAGCTGAAAGAGTTTGTGGTATTTGTGGTTATGCCCATGCAATTGCTTGTATAGAATCAGCAGAAAAAGCAATAGGACTTGAAATACCTTTAAGAGCTCAAGCTATGAGAGTTATTTGTCTAGAGATTGAAAGACTTCACTCACATCTTTTAAATATAGGTCTTGCTTGTGAAGTTACTGGAAATATGAATGCCTTTATGCATATTTTTAGAATCAGAGAGTTCTCTATGGAATTAGCCCAATTAGTAACAGGTGGGAGAAAAACCTACGGAAATGTTGTAATGGGTGGATTAAGAAGAGATATGACAGGTAAAGAGATTAAAAAAAGTTTAGAACTTCTAAAAACTATTGAAACTCAATTAGATGAAGTTTGGGACGCTGTTATGGATGATAAAAATCAAGTTGCAAGATGGAAAGGCGTTGGTATTTTAGATAAACAAGTTGCAAGAGACTTTTCTCCTGTTGGTCCAAATGTAAGAGGAAGTGGTTTTAAAAGAGATTCAAGATATGACCATCCTTATGACTTTTTAGATCAATTAGATTTTAAAATTCCAACAGAAGATGGTTGTGATGTATTTGCAAGAGAAACTGTAAGATATAAAGAATTAGTTGAATCTATTTCTATTATTAGACAATGTTTTGAAATGATGCCAGGTGGACAAACTATTATTACTCCTCAGACTATGATTAAACCAGAAGCATATGCTTTAGGAAATGATGAAGCTCCAAGAGGTGAAAATATTCACTGGATTATGCATGGAAATGCACAAAAAGTATATAGATGGAGATGTAGAGCAGCAACTTATAATAACTGGCCATCTTTAAGATTCCAATTTAGAGGAAATACAATTGCAGATGCAGCATTGATAGTTTGTTCTTTAGACCCATGCTTTTCGTGTACAGAAAGAGTTACTATTGTTGATGTTAATAGCAAAAAAACTAAAGTATTAACGCAAAAAGACTTAAAAAGATATTCACAATCTTTAAAAAGTCATCCATTGAAAAATATGTAGGAGTAAGATATGAAACTACTTGATATGACAAAAAAGTATGGAAGTGCAACACATAAATATCCTTTAGAACCATATGAAGTATTTGATGGTTTTAGAGGAAAACCATCATATACATATGAAAATTGTATTGGGTGTACTGCTTGTGGGGTTGCTTGTCCATCAAATGCTATAAATGTAAAATTAAATAAAGAGAATACAAAACTAGTATGGGAGTTTGATGCTGCAAGATGTATTTTTTGTGGTAGATGTGATGAGGTATGCCCAACAAGTGCTATTGTACTTTCAAAAGAGTTTGAATTAGCAGTAAAATTTGATAAAAATAGTTTAAAAGAAAGAGGTGAACTTGATGTTCAATATTGTGAAGTTTGCAATAAACCTTTTACAACGAAAAAACTTATTTCATACAATTTAAATAGATTACAAAAAGCTGGATGGGATAAAAATAGTTTAGATACAAAAGTTAAATATATAAGAACTTGTACAGATTGTAAAAGAAATCATGAAGTTGAAAATTTAACAAGTAATTTTAAAAGGGGTACAAAATGAGTAAAACATATGTAGTACCAGAAGATATAAAAGATGCAAATAATCTTGAAGCAAAATTAGAACATCTAAAAAATATTAAAAGAAGTTTTAATGTTTTTAGAGTTGATTGTGGTTCATGCAATGGTTGTGAAATTGAAATTTTTGCAGCTATTACACCAATGTGGGATCCTGAGAGATTAGGTTTTAAACTTGTTGCAAGTCCAAGACATGCAGATATATTAATATGTTCAGGACCAGTTACTAGACAAATGTATTATCCTTTATTACGAGCGTATGAAGCAACTCCAGATCCAAAAGTAGTAGTTGCAATTGGTGCTTGTGGTTCAAGTGGAGGTATTTTTCATGATGCATATAGTGTGTGGGGTGGAATTGATAAGGTTATTCCTGTGGATGTATATATTCCAGGATGTCCTCCTCATCCAGCTACTATTGTTCATGGATTAGCATCAGCACTTGGAATTTTAGAACAAAAACTTGAATATAAAGAACATAAAGATGGTTCTAATGATTCTCCAGTACTTGAAGATTCTTTATTAGGAAATATTCTTTTTGAAAGAGATGTTTTAGTTGAAGCTAAAAGGCTTATGAGTTATTACTTTGGTAGAAAACTTTATGAAAAATATATTAATGCTTTAAAAAATACTAGTGATATAAAAGATATCAAAAAAACTAAAAAAGTTATAGAGATATATAGTAGTGAAGAAGAAGATTCAAGGTATGAAGAGTGTATGCAAAAACTTCATAATAATGTTTACTTAAAGTATATGAAACAGTTTGTAATCATTAACGATGAGGATAAATTTATAATTTAAAGAAGTTAAAAATGATAGAAATATGTAAATTAACTAAAAGAAGAGTAGATCCTACATCACCAGATTTACCTGAAAAATATAAACAAGTAAAAATTTTTTCAATGGCTGTTGGTCATGGTGTAGGAACTGTAGATTTTATGGAGTGCATAAAGAAAATATCTGAAGAAGAGTATTTAAAAGTAGTTGAAGATTGTGGAGAATATGCACAATTTAAACTAGGAAACTTAACTAAATATTTTGAAATAGAAGTTTTTCCAGAACATGCACAACTATTAGTGCCAGAAATGCCTGATTGTTACTTAAAAACTCTTTTTTCTTCTTTGGAAGAAGGATTTATTGTGATAAGGAAAAGCATATGAAAAAAGCAATTTTAACAATAGGAAATACTTTAAGAGGAGATGATGGAGTAACTGCTTATTTAGGAAGTTTAATTGAAAAAGATAGCTCTTTAGATTGGCAGATATTTTATGGAGAAGATACTCCTGAGAGTGAATTTCACAAAATAAGAGAGTATGCACCTGATTTAATCATTGTAGCAGATGCAATGACGGGAATGAAAGTAGGAAGTGTTGAAGTTATGGATTTGAGTGATGATAGGGATTATATGTACTCAACACATAACTTACCAACACCAATATTAATAAGTTATTTAAAAGGATTTTGTCGAAGAGTTCTTTTTTTAGGATTAACAGTTGATATTGAAAATGTATTAGAGGTAAATGAAGAAGTTTCAAAAGAAGCTAAACAAACAGCAAAAAGTGCTTTTGAAAGAGTAAAAGAGATAGATTCAATTTTCGATGATAATAATTAAAGGGAAGGATAAATTATGTTATCACCAGCAGATACAGCGCAATCATTAGTTAAAGGTTTAGAACATAAGGTCAAAATGCCAATAGTAAGTATTATTTTCTTATCAATTATGGCAGGTGGATCAATAGCAATGGGGGATATTTTTTGGGCCCATTCTACAGTTGGAGTTGCTGAAGCATCATCTCCTGGTATCGCAAACTTTTTAGGAGGAGTTGCCTTTTCAGTGGGGCTTATAATGGTAGTTTTCTTTGGAGGACATCTATTTACTAGTTCATTAATGTCAGGAGTTTCAACACTTGATCATAAATTGTCATTTTCAAAAACAATTTTTTATTGGTTTATTGTTTGGATTTTTAACTTTGTTGGAGCAGCCTTAGTAGCTTATATGTATTATAAAGCACAATTGCCTTTAAAATATGATGGTCAAATATTACATCATTTTCTTGAAATGGGTGTAGCAAAGAATAATCTTTCTTTTGAAGCTGCATTTATTAGAGCAATTTTTTGTAATGTATTTGTATGTATGGCCGTTTGGGCAGCAACTGGTGCTTCTGATGCAGCAGGTAAAGTTTTATCAATAGTTTTAATTATTGCAGCATTTGTTGGGTCTGGTTATGAACACGTTGTTGCAAATATGTTCATTTTTACAGAAGCGTTATTAGCAAAAGCATATTATCTTAATGAAGCAGGAGGTACTATTCAAGCACTAGCAGAACATTCACATATAGCAGCAGCTAAATTAGAAGAGTTTACATTTTTAAATATCATTCCAAATAATCTTCTTCCTGTAACACTTGGAAATATAGTTGGAGGATTGTTTTTTGTAGGAGTTGTTGGTTTTATGTCTCATAAAACTGATATGAAAAAATAAAAGGAAAAAATAGTATGAAAAATACAAACGTTATCTGTCCCTATTGTGGGACAGGCTGCGGAGTTCGTTTGACTTCGCATGAAAATCGAATAGTAAAAGTAAAAGGTATAAAAGAAAACCCTGTAAATGAAGGACATTTATGCCTAAAAGGTATTTATGGGTGGGATTATGTTAGTTCAAATGAGAGATTAACAAAACCTTTAATTAGAAAAAAAGATGGAGTTTTCTCAAAAGATGGAGATTTTGTTGAATCATCATGGGATGAAGCTCTTAGTTTAGTTGTTTCAAAAATGAAAGAAGTAAAACAAAAATTTGGTCCTGATGCAATAGTTGGAAATTTTTCAGCTAGATGTACATTGGAAGAAAATTATGTTGCTCAAAAATTTATGAGAGCAATTATAGGTACAAACAACATAGATCACTGCGCAAGAGTTTGACATGCACCAACAGTAGCCGGTCTGGCTAAAACAATTGGTAATGGTACAGCTACAAACAGTTTTACAGAAGTTGGAGAACACTCAAATTGTGTTTTAATGATTGGTTCAAATCCTGAAAATGGACATCCAATTGCAGCAATGCATATTCAAAGAGCAATATCAAGAGGAGCCAAATTAATTGTAATTGATCCTATAAAAACTGAATTTGCACAAAAAGCGGATGCTTTTATTCAGCTTCCACCTGAGTACAACATTCCGATTATAAATATGCTAATTTCGCATATTATAAACAATGAATTATATGATAAAGAGTTTGTTGAGAATTATACTCATGGTTTTGAATATTTAAAAGAAGCTGTTAAAGATTATACTGCTAAAAAAGTATCTGAAATGACAGGTGTTGATGAAGAGTTATTAATTAAAGCAGCAGAACTTTATGCTACATCAAAGCCTGCTGTGATTACTCATGGTATGGGTGTAACACATTTTAATCATGGGGTAGGAAATGTTTGTGATATTTCAAACTTGATGTTAATAACAGGAAATATTGGAAAATTAGGAGCAGGGGATTTACCTCTTAGAGGTCAACAAAATGTTCAAGGTGCTTGTGATATGGGAATTTTACCAAATATTTTCCCTAATTTAAAACTTGTAACAAGTAAACAAGCAAGAGATTATTTTGAAGAACTTTGGGATTGTAAACAACCTTTAAGTTCAAAAATTGGTATTCATAAAACAGAAGTTCCTGATGCGATTTTAGATGGTAAAGTTAAGTTTTTCTATACTATTGGTGAAAATCCAGTTATTTCAGAACCTAATACAAATCACTTTTTAAAGGGTATTTCAAAAGTTGATTTTTATGTAGTTCAAGATATCTTTTTAACAGAAACAGCACTTAAAGCAGATGTTGTTTTACCTGCTGTTAGTGTTGCAGAAAAACAAGGTTGTTATTTAAATGCAGAAAGAAGAGTTCAATTAAATGAAAAAACACTAGATCCAAAAGGAGATGTAAAACAAGATTGGGAAATCATTTGTGAGTTAGCAAAAAGATTTGATGCAAAAGGTTTTGATTATACAACACCTGAACAAATTTGGAATGAAGTAAGAGTTGCTGATCCTAAAAGATTTAAAGGAATTACTTATAAAAGATTAAGAGAAATTAGTGGGATAGCTTGGCCTTGTCCAAGTGAAGATCATCCTGGAACACCAAGTTTGTACATGGATAAAAAGTTTTTTACAAAAGATCAAAAAGCAAATTTAGTACCTGTTGTTTTTATTGATGATAAAAATGATACGGCTAAGGCAGAAGAAGAGCTTCGTAAAAAGTTAAATTTACCTGAGGGATATCCTTGTATGGTAGGTTCTGTTGATGAAAAAACAGATGAAAAGTTTCCAATTTCACTTTTAACAACAAGAAAGGTATATCAATATACAGTTGGAACAATGACAAGAAAGTCAAAAATTATTGAAGAGGGTGGAGATGCTCATGGTCCAACAGCTGAAATTAATCCAGCACTTGCAAAAAGATATAATTTAAAAAATAGAGATTTTATCAAAGTTGAAAGTAGATATGGTTATATAGCAGTTTTAGTAGAAATTACAGAAACGATTCCAGATAATATAATGCAGATGACTTTTCACTATTGGGAAGGTTTATGCAATGAATTAACTAGTTCTGGATGGGATTATACAACTAAAACACCAACATATAAAGCAGCTGTTAAAATGGAGAAAATTTCTCAAGAAGAGTATAGCCAGATTATGGAGATTAAAAAACTTAAATTTAAAACATCAAAAATTATTTATGATGATTATCATCATTAAACAAAAAAGAGGATATCCTCTTTTTTGTAAAAAGTAAAATTTAGTAAACAAATCATATAATAAACTTCAAGCTTCTAGTATAGAAGAGAAAGCTACACTTAAAGCTTTTTTCAAACAAAACTTATGAAAAAAGGCAAACTATTATGCTACAAGAAACAAAAGATAAAACAGTATTTTTAAAATCAGATAAAATTGGTGAGGGTGAATTAGGCTCAATGCTAATAAGAGGTTTTTTAAAAGCAATGGCTGAGCAAGAAAAATTACCAAGTAAAATTATATGCGTAAATAGTGCAGTTTTATTAACTACTACAAATGATGAAAATGATGATGCACTAATTGCTTTAAAGGATTTAGAATCAAAAGGTGTAGAGATTTTCTCTTGTGGAACTTGTCTTGACTTTTATGAAAAAAGAGATGAATTAAAAGTTGGAATTGCTGGTAATGCAATGGACACAATAGCAACACTTCTAAACACTAATACAGTTACTTTATAGTAATCTTTCACTTTAAAACCTAAGAAATTTTTTTCTTAGGTTTTACACATAAAATTTTCACTTTTACTTTATATATTTTTAAAAAGGTATATTATGTTTAATATAAAAAGCTTTACTAACTCTATATCTAAAGAGCTATTTTTTAGATTTCCTCTTGTTTTCATATTTATGATTTTATGTTTTTTCCTTGCAGTATTTGAGAATAATCAAATCTATTTATTAGAACAAAAACTTCAAGGTAAATTATTTTTGAGTAGTTTTATTCTTATTGGATTTACTTTAGCAACTTATTTATATTTAGAAAGGAAAAGTTTAGATAAGATAAAGAAAATCTCATTTTTCTTAGTATCTTTACTTATTGTATATTTAGGCGTTTTTACATATGAAGATTCACTTTTATATCTTATTTTTGCAGCTTATTTAAGTATTACTTTTTCAAACTTTTCAAATATAAAAAACTCAAACTATTCAATATTATCTTTTAATATGCAAGTTACTAATAGTGTAGTTTTTGCTTTTTTTAGCTCTTTTATTTTAGGTATAGGAATAAAGGTGATACTTTTAACATTAAAGTATCTATTTTCACTTACTTTTTTTGATTTAATTAGTGATGAAATGATGATTTTTATAAGTATAATTATATTTCCTACTTTAGTTTTAGCAAATATTCCCAAAAATATTGAGCCTTTAAAAAATAGTTTAAAATTAAAAAAAGCAGTAGAACTTTTAATAAAAAATATTTTAACACCTTTGATTTTAATATATACTATTATTTTATATGCATATTTTATAAAAATTATCATAATTCAAGAGTTGCCAAAAGGTGATTTGTCTTGGATGATTTGTATATTTTTAAGTTTATCAATTTTAGTAAAAGCTTTTTTGAAATCTATAAAAGAGCAATCTATTTTTACAAATTTTATTGATAAATATTTTATTTATTTAATGATAGCTCCAATAATATTTTTGGATATTGCAATTTATATAAGAGTTAGTGAATATGGAGTTACACAATTAAGATATTGCTTAATTATTTTATCTATTTGGTTTAGTTTTTTAATTGTTTTAGAGTTTATAAAAAAGCAATTTTGTATAAAAAGTAGTTTAGTATCAATGTTTTTACTTTTATTAGTTGCTTCTATTACGCCTTTGAGTTCATCAAATATATCTTTAAATTCTCAATTTAATAGATTTAAAATAGTTATTGAAAAATATGAAGTTTTTAATGATAAAACAAAATATAACTTAAAAGATTTGAGTTTAAAAAAACGAGTTGAATTAACTTCGATTATTAGTTATTTATCAAGAAGTAAAAAAGGAATGCAATTTTTAAATGAGTTTTTTAATAAAAACTTTAAAACAAAATTTGAAGTGTTTAAATATATAAATATGAAAGAAGCTTACTCTTATAATTTAAAAAGAGAAAAAAGTAAGTATGTACAGGAGTTTAATTTATATAATCTAGCATATGATTCAAAGGGATATGATTATGTCTTAAATTTAGCTAGTAGTAATAATAATGAAAAAGAGTATAAACTAGATGATGCAAAATTGAAAATAGTCTTAAAAGATTCTATTTTAAATCTTAAGATTGATAATAATACTATAAGCTTTGATTTAAAAGAAATAGTAAAAAACTGGGCTAAAAAAAATATTAAAAAAATAGATAACTCAAACTACAAAGAAACTATTTTTATAAGAAAAAATAAAAATATAGAGTATAAATTGAATATTCAATCTTTAAGTATCAATGAAAAAGAAGATAATATTAAAGTTGATTATATAAACTCTATTTTGATGATAAGAAGATAAAATGAGAAATATTTTTCTATTTTTCTTTGTTTTCTTTAATTTAAATGTTTTTGCAAACTCTTTGGATGAAAACTTAGTTAAAAAACAAATTGCAAAGATGTTAATTGTTGGTTTTGATAAGGCAAAAATAGATAATTCTTCTCAAATAGTTAAAGATATAAAAAAGTATCAACTTGGTGGAGTGATACTATTTGATAAAAATTTACAAGATAAGAGTAAATCTAAAAATATTATCTCTTTTGAACAAGTAAAGAAATTAACTCAAAGCTTACAAAATTTAGTAGATTATGAGCTTATTATTAGTATTGATCAAGAGGGTGGAAAAGTTCAAAGATTAAAAAAAGAGTATGGTTTTATAGAAACTTTAAGTGCAAATGATATTTCAAAATTATCATTAAATAAAGTAAGACAAGAGTATAAAAGTTTAGCTTTACAACTAAGTGAATTAGGAATTAATTTAAATTTTGCACCAGTAGTTGATTTGGCAATTAACCCAAATAATAAAGTTATAACAAAATTAAATAGAGCATATTCAACTAATGTAAATGAAGTAGTAAAATATGCAAAAATATTAATACAAGAACAAGAAAAAAATAAAGTAACTAGTGTTCTTAAACATTTTCCAGGGCATGGTTCTTCTTTAGAGGATTCTCATAATGGGTTCGTTGATATTACTAATAGTTGGAATAAAATTGAGTTAGAACCATACAAAAAATTAATTAAACAAAATAGTGTAGATATGATAATGACAGCACATGTTTTTAATAAAAATCTTGATGAGAATTATCCTGCGACTTTATCATACAAAGTCAATACAAAATTATTAAGAAAAAAATTGGGATTTCAAGGAATTATTATAAGTGATGATTTACAAATGAAAGCAATATCAAAACACTATAGTTTAAATGAAGTTGTAAGACTTACTATAAATTCAGGTGTAAATATACTATTATTTGGCAATCAATTAGCAAAATATAAAACAACTGATATTATAAATACTATTTATGAAGAAGTAGAAAAAGGAAATATAGCTTATGAAAAGATTATACAATCAAATAAAAAAATAAAAAACTATTTATTTAGAAAATAAATTTATAAGTGATTAAAACTAATGAAATTATTAACATAAATAATATAAAATTGCTTAAAAATTTTATATTAAGAGGTAAGTTTGATTAAGTTATTTATTTCATCAAAAAAGTTCCAAAACTTTATTGCTACATTGATTGTAATCAATGGAATTATTTTAGGTTTAGCTACTTCAAAACAAATTGTTCAAGAGTATTCAAGTATTCTTACTTTTTTAGATAATACTATTATTGCTATTTTTACAATTGAGATAATTCTTCGTATATATGTGCATAGATTGAGTTTTTTTAAAGATCCTTGGAGTTTATTTGATTTTTTTGTAGTTGCAATATCTTTAGTTCCTGCAAATGAAGGTTTATCAATATTAAGAGTACTTAGAGTATTAAGGCTTTTTAGATTATTAACTGTAATTCCTCAAATGAGAACAATTATAGCAGCACTACTTGGTGTTATTCCTGGAATTGCTTCTGTTTCAATGGTCTTATTATTGTTCTTTTATGTATTTGCTATTATGGCAACTAATCTTTATGGAGCTAGTTTTCCCCAATGGTTTGGAACTTTAGGTGAGAGTATGTATACACTTTTTCAAGTAATGACATTGGAGAGTTGGTCAATGGGAATAGCAAGGCCTATAATGGAACTATATCCTTATGCTTGGGTATTTTTTGTAATTTATATATTAATTGTAACTTTTGTAATGGTAAATTTATTTATTGGACTTATTGTAGATGCTATTTTTACAATTAAAGGTGAGCAAAAGGAAGAAAAGTCTAAAGAGTTACAAGAAATAGAGCTTTTAAAAGAACAAGTGCAAGAATTAAAACAAATCTTATTAAAAAAGAGTGAAAATGATAATACTTGATTTTGAAACAAATAGTAAAAGTGTAGGAGATGTAATAGAAGTTGCAGCTGTAAAAATTGATGCAAATCTTAATATTTTAGATAAATTCCATAGATATTATTTATCAAGATATAGTTTAAATCCTTACTCTTTTGCAGTTCATAGATTAACTCCTGAGATGATTATGGAGTATAGAAAAGATAAAAATTACTCTTCATATTTTACAGAAGATGAAGACTTTTATGAGTTTTGTGAAAATAGTGATACCCTAATTGCTCATAATATCTCTTTTGAGTTAAGGCATTTAAATAAAAAAGTATATTTTCAAAATCAAATTTGTACAATGAAAGAGAATAAACATATTGTAAATGCAAGAAATAAAAATGGCAATATCAAGAATCCAAGACTAAATGAAACTTGCCATTTTTATGGAATAGAGTTTGATGAAAACAAGCATCACACTGCAACATATGATGTTACAAAAACATATGAAATATTAAAGTGTATGCATGAATATAATAAAATCAATTTTTAAGAATTTTTTTCTTCATCTTCTTCATGGTTCTCATGAGTTTGTTTTTTATCATCTTTCTTATGAGAACGCGAGAATTTTTTTATTCCTTCTAATTCATAATTTATTGCATTTACAGATATTGAGATCTCAACAAGTGCAATAAATAAAGATAAAGTCATCGAAACTAAACTAAGCCCAAAAAGTACTTCACCTAAAAAATTTAATTCTAAGAAAAGAAAAAACATAGAAATTGTACAAAGTATTAAAGAAAATACTCCATAAATTTGCATCTGTTTTATTAATGAGACTCTTTTTTTTAAACTTCTAATTTGTTTAGAGGCTTTTGGAACTTTTCCATCTCGTGCATTTGCACTTAAGCCTCTAATTAGTTGTCCTGTTGTTAAAAATCTATTAGTATAAGCTAATAAAAGTAAAGATATAGCTGGAAATAATAATGCTGGAGTAGTAATCGCTATATTTAATGTATTCATTAACTATTTTCCTCTAAAGTTTCTATTTGAATCTCTTTTTGTAGTTTTTTTAGAAGTTGCTTTTTTTACTGGTTTTGTAATATTTTTCTTTTCTGTTAATTTCTTTTTTTTCTTTTTGAAAAGTCTTGGTTGTTTCTCTGTTAATTCATATTCATCTAAAACTAATCTTTTGATTGTAATCATTAAATCTTTTTCAATCTTTTCAAGTTGTTTATACTCATTTGCACAAACTAAAGTAATAGCTTGACCAGTTTTGCCAGCTCTTGCTGTTCTTCCTACTCTATGTGTAAAATCATCAGTACTTAAAGGTAACTCAAAATTTACGACATAAGGTAAATCTTCTATATCAATACCTCTTCCTGCAATATCAGTTGCTACTAAAACTCTAATTTTATCACTTTTGAAATCTCTTAAAGCTCTTGCTCTTGCAGGTTGTTTGATATCTCCATGAATACAAAGTGTTGATAATCCATCTAGGTTAAACTGTTGTGTGATTTCATCTGCTATTTTTTTTGTATTTACGAAAACTAAAACTTTATGATAGTTTTTTGAACCAATTAAAAATGAAAGCATCTCTATTTTCTTAAAACTATCTATTTTGTATGCAGTGTGTTCTATTGAATCTACTCTTTGTCTTACATTTGTTAATTCAACAACTGTTGGCTTATTTAAAAACTCTTTAGCAAGTTTTTTTACATTTTGTGAAATAGTTGCAGAAAACATTGAAATTTGTCTATATTGGCTAACTTGTGCAAGTATTCTTTTTACTTCCTCAATAAATCCCATTTCTAAGATTGTATCTGCTTCATCTAATATAACTCTATTTATACTTGAAATACTTAATATCTTATTTTCTACATGATCTAGTAATCTTCCTGGTGTTGCAACTATAATATCAACACCTTTTTTGATTTTTTCTGCTTGAAGTTTATTGCTAACACCACCATATGAAACTGCATGTTTTATATTTAAATGTCTTGAATAGTTTGATATATTTCTAGCAATTTGATTTACAAGTTCCCTTGTTGGTACAATTATAAGAACTCTTGGAACTCTTTTTTTATTGTAATCAATCTCTTCTTTTAATTGTTCTAACATAGGTAGTAAAAAAGCAGCAGTTTTTCCTGTACCACTTTTAGCAGCAGCAATTAAATCTTTTTTATTTAATAAAACAGGTATTGCTTGTTTTTGAATAGCTGTTGGACTTTCATAACCTTCTTCTTTTAATGCTTTAATTAACTCTTTTGATAATTGAATTGAGCCAAATTTTTCGATAGTAATTCCTTTGAATAGTCATTTTTTGAAGAAATTATAGCATAACTTTTTTATAATTTTAACTTTTTTAAATAAGAAGTTATCAAAGGTTGATTATCTTTTCTACAAATCATGTAAGTATGAATATTTTTAAATTCATTTGGAAGAGTCTCTATTTTTACTTCATTTTTAAAGTTTAAGTGATCTACTACAAAAATAGGAAGTACTGTTATTCCCATCCCCATTTTTACACATCCAATAATTGTCTCTAAACTTCCAAACTCTATATTTTTATAAGGCTTATTCTGTTTTTTCATATACTCGTCTAAATGCTTTTTATAAGTACAACCTTTTTTAAAAGTCAATATATTATTTGCAGCATTTTTATGTAAAGGTTTTAGTAAAACTAACTCTTCTTTAAACTCTTTTATTATCATAAACTCTTTATTTGTAGGTTTTCCACTAACAAATGCAATATCAACTTTATAATCAAGTAACATATCAATTAATTCTTGACTTGGACCTGTTGAAAGTTCTAGTTTCATATTTGGGTATTTTTTATCTATTTTAGAAAGTAAAGTTACTATTCTTGTTGCTGCATTTGATTCTGTTGAAGCAATTTTTAGTGTTTCTTCATGTTTTAAGTGCATTATAAACTGTTGGGTTTCATATACTTTTTGTACAATTTCTTTTGCATAAGGATATAATTTCTCTCCCACATCTGTTAATACAATACCTTTTGAAAATCTATGAAATAATGTGTATCCAATACTCTTCTCAAGCTGTTTTATTCTTGCTGTTACATTAGATTGAGCACAATTTAATTCAATTGATGCTTTGGAAAAGCTACGGTTGTTAGCTACACTTAAAAATATTTTTAATAAATTGGAATCCATCACTAATCCTTATATCACTTATAGTTATTAATTATTTGACTTTGAATCATTATAAGTGATATTATAACACAAAAACTTAGGTTAGGCAATGAAAAGTATTTTAAATAAAAAGAACAATGCAAATATTATTGTTGCGGGTATATTTGCACTTATTATTGGTATGGGTATTGCAAGGTTTGCTTTTACCTCACTTTTACCATCAATGTTAGAAAACAAACTTGATATTAGTTTTGCTGGATTACTTGCTTCTATTAATTATTTTGGATATTTACTTGGGGCAATCTTTGCAATTTTTATAAAAGATGTTTCTTTAAAAGTTAAATTCTTTAGAATAGGGCTATTTATATCTTTTTTTTCTACTATTGTTTTAGGTTTGCAAACAAATGATTTTGTTTGGATAGTATCAAGGTTTGTAGCAGGTTTTGGTTCTGCAATGCTTATGGTAGTTGGTTCATCTTTAGTTATGAGTCGTTTGAATTTTGAAGATAAGACAAAAGCTATGGGAATACATTTTTCAGGAATAGGATTTTCAATAGTTGTAACTGATATTTTAAGTAGAACTGTTTTAAACTACTCTTCATGGGAAAATGCATGGATAGCATTAAGTATTTTATCTATTATCTTAGGTGCATACTCATTTTATATTTTAGATGAACAGAAAAATGAAAATTTTGTAAAAATAAAAGGAAAAGCCTTTAAAATAGACTCTTTTGTTGTAGTTTTGATTTTTACATATTTTACTGTTGGAATTGGTTTTGTTGTTCAAGGAACTTTTTTACCTGATATTATTAATAGTATTGAAGGATTGGAGGGTATTGGTTCAAACTCATGGCTTTTAGTAGGAGTTGCTGGAGTTCCATCTTGCATAATTTGGATGAGACTTGCCTCTTGTTATGGAAGTGTAAATATAATACTTGTTTGTATGGTTCTTTTAATAGTAAGCATTTTAATTCCTACTTTTACATCTAGTTTGTTGCTTAATTTAGTAAGTGCATTTTTATATGGAGCTACATTTATTGCACTAGTAGGCTTGTTTTTAAATTTAGGTGGAAAAATAGCAAACTCAAATCCAGTTTTTTTAATGGGAGCTTTAACTAGTTCATATGGAATTGGGCAAATTACTGCACCTTTGTATTCTATTGCTTTAATTAAAAAGTATCATAATTATGATAGTACTTTATATCTTACTGCATTTATAATGCTTCTAGGCGTTATCGTTTTATATATAAATAAAAATAAGGAGAAAAAATATGCCAGTAATTAATGTAAAAATGACCCATGAAGATGGTGGAGCTACAAAAGAGCAAAAAGAGATGTTATCAAAGAAGTTAACACAAAGTTTTCAAGAAGTTTTTAATAGAAAAACAAATAATGCAGTTGTAATAATTGAAGAAGTTAGTACTGATAATTATGCAATTGGTGGAGAGACAGTTAGTAATATACGAAAAATAAAAGCTTAGATTTTCTAAGCTTTTATATAATTTGTCCTAAGCCATCATCGATATAAGCATTTATTTTTTTTAAAAAATCTTCATAAGTTTTTTTACCAGTTTTATTGAATATTACTATTTTTTCACCATGTTCATCATGAATAAAGTGTTCTTTTTTAATAACTTCATTATATAATTTTTTACTTTCATCATCACTATCTAAATCATTATATAAAAACCAGTTTGCAGTATGATTTTCAATTCTAACAAGTCCAAATGTATTTTTATCATCTACATAATCTTGTATTGTGCCATCTTCAAATTTTGCACCAACAACCATATCATATTCATTTAAGAGCATTTCCATAATCTTTCCTTTAACCAAAATGCAATTATAACTGCAAATAAGTTATAATTTGTTTTAAAAAAAATAAAAAGAGTTTTAATTATGATAAATTATACAAAGAAGTTAAATACAAGCAGAGAAATTTATCCAATAGATGATATAGAAGTTTCAGTAGAAAGTGATAGGGGTAGAATTATTTCAACACCAGCTTTTAGAAGACTTCAAAAAAGAACACAAGTTTTTCCTTTAGAGTTAAATGCAGCTGTTAGAAGTAGGTTAACTCATTCAATTGAAGTTCAACAAAACTCAAGATATATAGCAAGAACAATTTTAGAAAAAATCAAAAAAGAGAATAAAATAAAAACTTATCATCTTGAAAATTTGGAAAATGCTTTCATTTCAACGGCTGAGATGTCAAGTTTGGTACATGATATAGGAAACCCTCCTTTTGGACATTTTGCAGAATTATCAATAAATGATTGGATGAAAAATATTGGAGTAAAGTGCTTAGATAAACTTTATGAAAATATTAGTGAAAAAAATTTAAATTTAAAACAGATGTTAGTAGAAGATATTACAAACTTTGATGGCAATGCACAAGCAATTAGAATTATTAAATATCTTCAAAGATTAAATCTTTCATACTCTCAAACAGCTTCTGTTTTAAAATATACAAGAGGAGCCTTTGAAAAAAAACCTGAAAGCAATGACAAATTAAATTATTTGAAAAAAAAGCCAGGATTTTATTATTCTGAAAAAGAGTTTGTTAAAAAAGTTTGTGATGCTTTAGAAATAAAACAAGGATGTAGATTTCCTTTGACATATATTATGGAAGCAGCTGATGATATCTCTTATTTAACAGCAGATATTGAAGATGCAGTTGACAAAGGTGTGTTTACACTTGATGATTTATATAGATATATAAATGAAGAGTGCAAAAAAGTAAATGAAAAATATAAAAAAGATGAAACTTTTTTACTTGATTTAATTAATAAGTATTATAAAAAAGCAAAAGAACAAGAAGAAGAACCTTATCAGTTTAATCTCTTTTTAACACTTACAAGAGCAAATTTGATTAATTATTTAGTAAAATATGTTGCAGATGTATATTTACAAAATCATCAAGAAATTTTTGATGGTTCATTTAATAAAGCACTATTAGATTTTGATAAGGCAAATAAATACTCTTTAGCAATTGAAGTATTACAGAATATATCTATAAAATATATCTATAATAATAGAGAAAAACAGGCTTTAGAACTAAAAGGGCATACAATTTTGCATGGTTTATTAAATTGTTATAAACCTCTTTTAGAGTTAAGCAGTAGTGATTTTAAAAAGCTTGTATTAAAACAAAAAATTGATTGTTTTGTATCATCACGACTTATTGGAAGACTATCTTCAAAACATATTGTTGCTTATTCAAAAGCAATAGAAGAGTTAAATAGTGAAGATAAACAAAGATATAATCTTTTAGAGTGGTATTATAGAGCAAGATTAATAATTGATTATGTTTCTGGAATGACTGATGATTTTGCTTTAGATGAGTATAAAACTTTAACTGCAAGTTAAGAATATTTCTTAACTTGTATGCTTTGCTATAAAATCATCAACTTTTTTTAAATACTCTTTTTTTAACTCTTTTGAGATAAAAGAAGAATTAAAAGAGTTTTTAACTAATGTGATAATATCTTCTTTTGATAAGTCTAAGTTTTTATATATTGCGTGAAAATTATCATTTAAATATCCACCAAAATATGCAGGATCATCTGAGTTTACTGTGACATTTAGTCCAAAATCAAGCATTTGTTTAATTGTATGTTGTTTCATGTTTTCAAATACTTTTAGTTTTGTATTTGATAAAGGACAAACTGTAAGTGCCATTTGTTCTTCTTTTAATCTTTGCATTAATTTATTATTATATACAGCTTGTACCCCATGATCTATTCTATTTACCTTTAAAATATCAAGTGCATCATTTATAAATTTATATGAACCTTCTTCCCCTGCATGAGCAACAAGCATAAAACCTAATTTTTTTGCCTCTTCATACACGTCTTTAAATTTGCTAGGTGGATTTCCAATTTCAGAAGAATCTAGTCCAATTCCAATGATTTTTTCTTTAAATTTACTAGCTTGCTCTAAAGTTTTAAAAGCATCTTCTTGACTTAGGTGTCTTAAAAAGCACATTATTAATTTTGAACTTATTCCTAACTCATTTTTTCCATCTTCTAAAGCATTAGTAATTCCATTGATTATTGTTTTAAATTCAATATTTCTACTTGTATGTGTTTGTGGGTCAAAAAAGATTTCAGTGTGAATTATACTATTTTCTTTGCATTTCAATAAGTATTCAAAAGTTAAATCATAAAAGTCTTGCTCTGTAATTAAAACTTTTGCACCACTATAATATATATCAAGAAATGACTGTAAATTGGTGAAGTTATAGGCATTTTTTATTTCTTTAATTGATTTATATTCAAGCTTTATATTATTTCTTTTTGCTAGTTCAAACATCAATTTTGGCTCTAAAGTTCCCTCGATATGTAAATGAAGTTCAGCTTTAGGTATTTTGTTTATAAACTCTATCATTAAAATCCTTTTTTATTAAATGAAGTTATAGCAAAAAAAAACTAAAAAAGTTTAAACATTAAGTTTTTAAATTAGTTAAATTTTTTTTCAAACTTTAATATTTTAGGGGTTACAATTAGTGTAATTTAATTGCAAGGAGGTAATATTGACAGATAATATAACAGAAGCTTTTTGTGATAATGCTAAAGGTTTAAAAGATATTTGAAACTTTAGTTAATTTTGTAAAATATTACAAATAACCCTACCATTTATATGGTAAAAGATTATAATCTTTTAAATAAAATAGATTATTATAAAAGCTTAAGGTGCTTAAAGTAAGCAAACTTACAGTTTAGACACTATATATATACCTTATTTACCTCCATAGTTTTTATGGAGGTTTTTTTATTGCAAAAATTTGTTATAATACAAAAAAATAAAAGGCCAATTATTAAAAAGTTTAGAAAAGTACATATAGAAATAACAAATATTTGTAATTTAAAATGCTCTTTTTGTCCTCCAAAAATAAAACCAAATGCTACTATGAATTTAGAAAAATTTGATGAGTTAAATTGTGAGTTGAAATCATATACAAAAGAGTTAGCATATCACATTGTAGGTGATCCTTTAGTTTTGTCAAATTTAAATGATTATTTAAATATAAGCAAAAAGCATGGATTAAAAGTAAATATTACAACAACTGCAAATAATATAAATAAAAAACATTATGAAGCTTTGAGTAATACTATTTTAAAACAAATAAACTTTTCAATAAACTCTTATAATGCAAACTCTCATAAAAAAAGTTTAAATGAATATTTACAAGCTATTATTGATTTTATAAAATATGCACAATCAATTAATCATGAATACTTTATAAATTTAAGAATTTGGAATTTAGATGATACAAAAAGTGCAAAAGAGTTTAATAAAAAAGTTTTTGACAAAATAAATAGTGAGTTTGAATCTAATATTGATATTGATGATGTTTATAAAAATAGACCTAAAAATATAAGAATTGCAAGAAAAATATTTTTTAATTTTGATGATTATTTTAAGTGGCCAAGTTTGGATGAAAATGTTATTTCAACAAAAGGATTTTGCTATGGTTTAGATTCTCACTTTGGAATATTAAGTAGTGGTGAAGTCGTACCTTGTTGTTTAGACCAAAATGCAGTGATAAATTTAGGAAATATAAACAGCTCAAAACTTGATGATATATTGAAAAGTAAAAGAGTTTTAGATATACAAAAAGGGTTTAAAAAAAATATTTTAATTGAAGAATTATGTCAAAAATGTGATTATAGAAAAAGATTTGATAAGGAAAATTAATGAATGAATTGGATTTAGTTAAAGTAAGTATTAGAGATTTTTTTACAAAAAAGATGTTAAAGTTTGCAATTTTACCTTTAATATTTACTTTGTTTATTATGTATATACTATTTTTTAGTGCAGCTGGTTATGGAATGGATTCTTTACAAATAGTTATAACACAAGCGCAAAATGGACAAGAAATAACAGCACCTGAAAATGCACCATTTTATTTTGATTGGGCTACTTTTTTACTTCAATATTCAGTTACTGCTTGGATTGTTGCTTTTTTAGTTTATACAATTGGAATTATATTTGTTATGATGTTTTCTGTATTTTTAACTCTTGCAATTATTGGTTTTTTAACACCTTTTATTTTAAAAGCTTTACATAAAAGACATTATAGTGATTTAAAAATGGATGGACATGGAACAATGTTAACGCCACTTTTTGTTTTAGCAAAAAGTACTTTTATGATGATATTTTTATTTATTTTATTTATTCCTTTGTATTTCATACCATTAGTTAATGTTATTGCTTTTAATATACCATTTTATTATTTTTTTCATAAACTATTAAATCATGATGTTGCATCAACAATATTAAATGATGAAGATTATTTTTTAATACATAAAAAAGGGAAAAATAGTTTTAGAATAAGAACTTTCTTACTTTATATGTTATCAATGATTCCTTTTATTACGCTATTTTCAGCGGTTTTCTTTATAATATATTTAGGTCATGGATACTTTATAGAGTTAAGAAAGTTAAAAGAGGGTGAAGCAAGTGCTATTGATAAGTTCTTAGAACTTAAGTAACTAGCCTATACCCTGTACCTTGAATATTTTTTAAAATACCATTTGGTAATTTTTTTCTAAAGTTTTTTATAAATAGTCTCATTGCATTTGGAGTCATGACATTTGCATCATCCCAAATTTGTGTTTCCATCTCTTGGTATGTAATGATTCTATTTTTATTTATTAGTAACTTTAAAAAAGCATTCTCTTTTTTTGTTAAGATGTGTTCTACATCTGGACCTGTTACACATGATTTGCTTTCATCATAAATCCATTTTGGAATAAGATTATAAACAGGTGCTGCTGCATAACTTTTTATAAAAGCCTCAAGTGCTTCTGTTAATTTAGCTTCTGTAATTGGTTTTATAATATATTTTACAAGATGTAATTCTGTTGCTTCTAACATATACTCCAAATCAGTATGCGCAGATGTAATTATAACCCTAACTTTTGAATCGGTTTTTCTGATTTTTTTTATTAAATCAATTCCTGATTCTTTTGGCATTCTAATATCAGTAATAATTAAGTCAGGCTTTTTATCTTGATATAATTTATAAGCATCTTTTGCATTTTTTGCTAAATATAAATTCTTAAACATATGTTTTAAAATTTCAAAAATATTATTTCTAATTCCATCTTCGTCTTCAACATATAATAAATTAAAACTACTTAATTGCTTAATTAAGTCTTGGTTCATAGTAAAATCCTTATTAGAAAAGATATGGTATCATATCAAAAAAAGCCTAATCAATGCATAAACTTGAAGTATTGAAAAATAAAATTAAGAGTGGAATTTATCTTGCAACTAATAACAGAAAAAAATATATCAAAAATGATAATTTATGTTTTTATAATAATTATGTCTTCAATGATTTTTATGATTTCATATTTTTATGTAAAAAATACAAATAAAAACTTTGAATTACAAATGGATAAATATGTAAATGAGTATTATAATAATCAAAAAGCGATATTAAAAAAACAAGTTGAAACTGTTATTGATATTTTAAATTACAATATAACACAAGAGCATAAAACAAAAGAAAGTATCCAAAAAGAAGCAATTAGATTATTAAATAATATCTCTTTTCAAGAAAAAAGAAGTGATTACTTTTTTGTATATGAAATAGAGAATATGAATGGTGGGGATGGTTTTGCAAAAATGATTGTAAATCCAAATAGACCTGATTTATTAGGAAAGTTAATCTCTACAAAATATGAAGATGCTGATGGGAAAAAATTTAGAGAAGAGTTTATGCGTAGTATTAGAAAAAAAGGAGACTCTTTTAATCAATATGCATATAAAAAACCCAAATCAAATGAAATTAAACAAAAGGTTTCTTATTTTAAGTTATATAAACATTGGAATTGGGTTATTTCAATAGGTGTTTATACAGATGATATAGAAAAAGAGATTGCACTAAAAAGAAAAGATTTAAAGCAAAGAGTAAAAACACAAGTAGTACAAAATATATTAGTTTTTTTACTATTTCTTACTATAGCAATAGTACTATCAATTTTAGTTTCAGAAAAAATAGATGATGTTTTACAAAACTATCAAAATAAAGTAAAAGCTAAATCTAAAGAGTTAATGCAATTAAATCAAAATTTAGAAAAGAAAGTAAAAGAAGAGGTTAGTAAAAATAGAGAACATGAACAACTGCTTGTGCAAAAATCAAGATTTATTGCCTTAGGCGAGATGATTTCAAATATAGCACATCAATGGAGACAACCACTTTCAGAATTGTCATCTATTTTGATGTTTATAAAGTTTAAATATAGTATGAATGGTTTAGATGAACAAATAATGCAACAAAAATCACAAGAAGCTGAAAAGGTTATTGATTATATGTCTCATACTATTGATGATTTTAGGAATTTTTTTATGCCTAAAAAAGATAAAGAGACTTTTTTATTAAATAGTGCAGTAGAGTCTGTTATTACAATTTTATCAAGTGCATTAAGTAGTAATAAAATAAAAATAACTATAAACATAGATGAAAATCTTAAGGTTAATACATATTTAAATGAGTTTGAGCAAGTAGTATTAAATCTACTTTCAAATGCAAAAGATATATTGATTTTAAATAAAATAAATAAACCAAATATAAAAATTTTCGCAAGAGAGAATGAAAACGATATAAGTCTTTTTATTCACGATAATGGAAAAGGTATAGCAGTAGAACCAATTGAAAAAATCTTTGAACCTTATTTTACTACTAAAAGCGATAGTGATGGAACAGGGATAGGACTTTATATGTCAAAAATTATTGTAGAAAAAAATATAAAAGGTAAGTTAAGAGTGCAAAATGTAAATGATGGTGCAAGATTTGAGATAGTTATTCCTAAAAAATAGACTTATTCTTTATCTTTATTATTTAATTGATCTTCTTTTTTCTTTGTTAGATATGCAAGTAATAATACAACTATTGTAATAACACTAAAGCTTATTATTTCATTTAAAAATGTTTCCATTTTTTACCTTTATTAAATAAAAAAAGCAAGAGATATCTCTTGCTTTTTTTTAATATTAAATAGATATAAATCTAATATTATCCAAACATTAGGTTTGGTAACCATAATGCAACTTGAGGAATATATGTAGTTATTATCAGTCCCACAAAGATTGTTAAAGTCCAAGGGAAAGCTGCAACAATTACATCTTTTATTGACATACCTGTAAGTCCACTAGTAACAAACAGGTTTAATCCAACTGGTGGGGACACCATACCTAATTCCATATTAATAGTAATTACAATACCAAAATGAATTGGATCAATTCCAAGAGCAACTGCTACTGGAAGTAAAAGTGGCACCATAATCATAATAATTGCACTTGGTTCCATAAATGAACCTGCTAAAATTAGTAACAAGTTAACCATTAGTAAGAACATATATTTGTTTACATTTGCTTCAATTAATGCTTCTGTAATTGCTTGAGGAATATTCTCAATTGTTAAAAAGTGTGCAAATAACATAGCATTGGCAATAATAAACATAATCATAGCAGTAGTTTTTGCTGATTCTAATGCTGTTGAATAAAGTTCATTGAATTTTATATCTTTATAAATAAATACAGATACAAAAAATGCCCACATACAAGCAACTGCTGCTGCTTCTGTTGGTGTAAAAATACCTCCATAGATACCACCTATAACAATTACAATTGTCATAAGTCCCCATGCTGCATCTTTCATCTTTTTTAATCGTATTTTAAAAGGTTGTGGTTCAGTTCTTTCGAATCCTAATCTTCTAGCACCAATGTAAGTTACAACCATCATCATAATACCAAGCATAACACCAGGAACAACACCTGCCATAAATAGTTTTCCAATAGAAACTTCAGCTGTTACACCATATACAATCAAAACAATTGATGGTGGAATTAAAATTCCTAGTGAACCTGCTGTTGCAATAGTACCAACTGCATATCTTTTAGGATATCCAGCTTGCATAATTGCACCAAACATAATAGAACCAATAGCAACAACTGTTGCTGGTGAACTTCCAGATACCGCTGCAAAAATAATCGATGCAAAAATTGCAGAAATTGGTAAACCACCTGGTAAATGTCCTACAATTGATTTAGCAAATTCAATAATTCTTTGTGCAGCACTACCTTTACTTAATAAGTTACCCGCAAAAATAAACATTGGAATTGCCATAAGTGAATAATGTTCAATTTTATCAAACATCATTGAAGAAATTTCAATAGGTGAAATTGGTGTAAATAGAACCAAAGTAACAAATGTTGCAGCACCTAAACAAATAGCTATTGGAGTACCTAAAATAACTAGGAAGAAAAATATACCAAATAATACAGCTACACTCATAGCATTCCTCCTGTTTTCTTTTCAACTTCTTTAACCATTTTATTTAAGTTTTTCACGTTTTCATTATCCTTATGCTCTTTTGCACCCATACCCATATCAGCTAGTACATGTTCAGCTTCACTCTCTTTTAGTATTTTTTCATGATTTGTACTTAAAATTGCATGAATTCTCTCAGCAACTCTATATGCACCAAATGCAAAAGATACTGGTATTACCAAATATACTATCCACATTGGCATATCCCATAAATCAATAGATTTTTCATCTAGTTCAATTACAAGTAATAGATATTTATAACCAAAATATGATACTGCACATAAAAAAATAAATGTTATAAAATGTGATATTATAAGCATAATTTTTGCAATTCTTGATGGTACAACATCTAAAACAATAGTAACAGCAATATGTGCATCTTTTTTGAAACAGTAAGCAGCTGCAAAAAACACACTCCATAAAAATGAAAAAATTGTTAATTCTGTTGCCCAAGAAAATGAAGCATCAAATAAATACCTAGCTACAACATTAACAAATGCTACAGTAACCCCAGTAATGATTCCCATTACTGCGATTTTTTGATTTATATGACCTATTATTTTGCTAATAACATTAAATAAAGTCATAATAAACTATTCCGTTGCTAATGTTTTCTTAATTAGATCTTCACCAATAACATCTTTGTCATAGAAGTCTGGATAAATTTTGCTTACTGCATTCTTCCAAGCATCTCTTTGCTCTTGTGTTAATGTAAAGATTTCTAATTTTCCAGTTTCTTTAGCATACTCTTTGATTAAGTTGAATTGTTCTGTATTTAAATTTTCTGCGTACTCTCTTTCTTTTTCAGTAGCTTCTTTGATTGCTTGCTCAACATTTGCTTGTAATTCTGGTGATAAAGAGTTCCAGAATTTTTCACTCATTACAACTAAGTAACCTAAATAACCATGGTTAGAAATAGTTAAATATTTTTGTACTTCATGAAATTTTTTAGTGTAGATATTTGAAATTGGGTTTTCAGCCGCATCAATAACACCTTGTTGTAAAGCAGAATATACTTCAGAAAATGGCATCATTTGAGGATTTCCTCCAACTGCATGGAATTGTGCTTCTAAAACTTTTGAAGACATAATTCTAAATTTTTGACCAGCTGCATCTTCTGGTAATAAAATAGGTTTTACAGATGATGAAAATTGTTTAAAGTGATTATCCCAAAACGATAATGCTTTATATCCCTTATCTGTTACCATATCTTTAAGTGCAGTACCTACTTCACCATCTTGTACTCTATGTAAATGGTCAATATCTTTAAATAAAAATGGTAAATCAAATAAAGCTAATTGAGGAACTATTTTACCAAATTTAGAAAAACTTGGTGCAGCCATTTGAACTGAGTCTAGTTTCAATGCTTTTAATACTGAATTATCATTATATAATTGAGAAGAAGGATAAACTTGAACGTCAATTTGACCATCTGTTAATTCTTCTAATCTTTTTTCAAAATAATCAGCAGCTTTACCTTTTGGTGTATTAGCACTTACAACATGTGAAAACTTAAGTGTATAAGTTTGCTTACTTGTTTCTCCTGAAGCTTTAGCTTCTTTTGAGTCACCTTTGTTGTCACCACAACCTGTAAAAAATAATGCTGATGCAACTACAGCACTAGATACTATGCCTTTCATGATTTTTGTCATTTTTACTCCTTGATTTTGTTAAACAGAAAATTATAATGTAAAATTATGTACTTATTATGTAAAATATAGCAAATTTTTAAATTTCTTTTCAAAAAATGTTCTAGACACTATAATATCGATATTTGAGCATATGTTAATTATAGAAAAAAATGAGAAAAATAGCATAAAAATAGCAAAAAAAACAAAAAAAGCGCAAGTATTAAATATAACTTAAAATTATAAATTAAATATTAGTAAAAAGTAGAAATAATTATTTTATTTTCTCTATATTAAAAGAGAATATTTAATTTGAAATTTATAAATTTAATAAAAATTATTAGGTCACCTCCCTGTAACCACATTTTATGCAACAAATTAAAGCTTAATAACTGCTTATGTGTTATTTTTAACCATTTTTTAAATATTATTAAGATATATTATTAAACTTTTAATAAGGGATGAAATAATTATACTAAATTAATAAAAAGGAAAATGATGGGTTCTAACTTAGACTTATTAACATCTTTTAAAGATAACTGTGGTTTTGGTTTATTAGCACATTTGAAAAATAAGCCTAGCCATAATAATTTAGAAGATGCTATCACTTCGCTAGAAAGAATGATGCACAGAGGTGCAGTAGCAGCGGATGGAAAAACGGGAGATGGATCTGGGTTACTTCTTTCAATGCCAGATTATTTTATGAGAAAAGTTACTAGTGAATATGGTATTGATTTACCAGAAACTTATGCTGTAGCTATGATTTTTACTAAAGATTCAAAAGATATAGATGTATTTAAAGAATTTTGTGAAAATAATGACTTAAAAGTACTTATGACAAGAGAAGTACCTGTAGATACTAATGCACTTGGACAACAAGCTTTAAATACTTTACCAACTATTTTTCAAGTATTTGTAACACCAAGTACATTAATGTCATCGAAAAGATTTGAAGCAATGCTATACCTAACAAGAAAAGAGTGTGAGCATAAATTGAAAGATAAACAAGATTTTTATATCCCTACATTTTCTTCAAAAGTAATCGCATATAAAGGGCTTGTTATGCCTACGCATATAAAGCACTTTTATGTTGATTTAAGAGATGAAGATTTTAAAATCTCATTTGCTTTATTTCATCAAAGATTTTCAACTAATACGCTTCCTCAATGGAAATTGGCTCAGCCTTTTAGAACAATTGCACATAATGGAGAGATTAACTCTGTTGAAGCAAATAGATTTAGCGTAGAAATAAAATCTGAAAATATCAAGTCTGAAATTTTTACAGATGAAGAGATAAAAAGAATTTTACCTATTTTACAAGAAGGAAGTTCAGATTCTGCTTCTTTGGATAATATGTTTGAATTTATGGTAGCAAATGGGGTGGATTTTTTCAAAGCTGCTAGAAGTTTGATTCCAGCGCCTTGGCAAAATTCTCCACACATGGATTCTGATTTAAGAGCATTTTATGAATACACAGCAGCTGCAATGGAAGCATGGGATGGACCAGCCGCTGTTTCATTAACTGATGGAAGACACATAGGCTGTTTAATTGACAGAAATGGATTAAGACCATCAAAATATGTTATTACTAAAGATAAAAAACTTTATATAACTTCTGAATATGGTACTTTAGATATAGATGAAGAAAAAATATTAGAAAGAGGAAGATTACAATCAGGACAAATGATTGGAGTTGATCTTAAATATGGGAAAATATTAAAAGAAGATGATATAAATGATTATTTGAAATCATCTCAAAACTATTCAAAATGGCTAAATAATGGTATGAAATATCTTCAAGAATATATTGATGAGTCATTTTTAGAGTGGAGTGATTATTCAGTTGAAGAACTTGAAAAAAGACAGAAATATTTCAATATTACTTATGAAGCAATAGATCAAATTATTGATCCTATGGCAAAAGATGGTAAAGAGCCAGTAGGTTCTATGGGTGATGATACTCCAATTGCTGCTTTTTCAAAAGTAAATAGAAATTTTACAGATTTTTTTAGACAAAAATTTGCACAAGTTACAAATCCTCCAATTGATCCATATAGAGAAAAAGTAGTAATGTCTTTAGAAACAGGATTTGGAAGACTTCATAACTTCTTAGATGAAAAAGTAGAGTTTGCAAAAAGATTAAAAGTTTCAAGTCCAATTTTAATGAAAGAAAAATATGATATTTTATATTCATTTGGAAATTCAAAATCTCCTAGATATGATGAATATTATAAAAATAGATCATTTAGTACAACTTTTACGAATGATTTAGAATCAAGTTTGAAAGAGCTTGGAAAAAATATAATAAATGCAGTTAAAGATGATAACGTAACTGTAGTTATTTTAGATGATAGAGATATTAGTAAATCTAAAAAGCTTATTCCTATGGCAATGGCTGTTGGTTATATAAATCAACTTTTACTAAAAGAGGGTGTTAGACACTGTGTTTGTTTGGTTTCTGTTTCAGGTGAAGTTTATGATCCTCATATGGCAGCTGTATTATTAGCTTTTGGTGTAACTGCTATTTATCCATATATGATGTATGCAACAATAGTTGGTTTATATGAAAGAAAAGATATTTTAAAATATGAGATGCAAAGACTTCTTAAAAATACTCAAAAATCTCTGGATGCAGGTTTATTAAAGATTATGTCTAAAATGGGTATTTCTACAGTTGCTAGTTATAGAAATTCTGCGTTATTTGATGTTCTTGGATTATCTGATAAAATTGTATCTGAATGTTTTGAAGGTGCACATAGTGAATTAGCAGGACTTTGTTATTTAGATATTGAAAAAAGAATAGAAAAATCACACTATAATGCATATTATGATAATCATCATATTTTTCCACTTGATCTAGGTGGTTTTTATAAATATGTTGATGGTGGAGAATATCATGATTATGGTCCTAAAACTACTGCTTCAATGCATAATAAAAATGCTACAAAAAAAGAAAATATTTCTGATTTTGAGGGACTTAAAAAACTAATTGAAAATAGAGATAAAAAGTTTATTAGAGACTTCTTAGATTTCAATTCTGATAGAAAGTCTATTGATATTTCAGAAGTAGAATCAAAAGAGAATATATTTAAAAGATTTGCAAGTGCAGCTATGTCTTGTGGTTCTATATCTCCAGAAGCACATGAAGCTATAGCACAAGCAATGAACACAATTGGTGGTGCTTCTAATTCAGGTGAGGGTGGAGAAGACCCAAAAAGATTTAATACTTTAAAAAATTCTAAAATAAAGCAAATTGCTTCAGGTAGATTTGGAGTTACTCCAGGATACTTAGTAAGTGCACAAGAATTGCAAATAAAAGTTGCACAAGGTGCAAAACCAGGTGAGGGTGGACAACTTCCAGGGCATAAGGTAACTCCTTTAATTGCAACACTTAGACATACAGTACCTGGTGTTACATTGATTTCACCTCCTCCACATCATGATATTTATTCAATTGAAGATTTGGCTCAATTAATTTTTGATTTAAAGCAAATTAATCCAGGAGCAAAAATCACAGTAAAACTTGTTTCTTCTATTGGTGTGGGAACTATTGCAGCAGGTGTTGCAAAAGCATATGCGGATAAAATTATTATCTCAGGTGGAGATGGAGGAACAGGAGCAGCTCCTATGACTTCAATTAAACATGCAGGTAATCCTTGGGAAATTGGACTTTCAGAAGCACATAATGCTTTAAAGGCAAATCATTTAAGAGAGTTTGTACATGTTCAAACAGATGGTGGACTTAAAACTGGTTTAGATGTTGTTAAAGCTGCATTATTAGGTGCAGAGTCTTATGCCTTTGGTACAGCAGCACTTACACTGCTTGGATGTAAAATTTTAAGAATTTGTCATACAAATAAATGTTCAGTAGGTGTTGCTACACAAGATGAAGATTTAAGAAGTTATTTTACAGGAACTGTAGAAAGATTGATTTCATATTTTGATTTTGTAGCACAAGAAGTAAGAGAAATTCTTGCAAAACTTGGTTATAAAACAATGGAAGAAATAATAGGTAGAAGTGATTTATTAAAAGTAATTGATGATGAATTTGCCAAAAAATTTGATTTTCAAAATATTTTAAGAAGAGTTGATGGAGTTAATACTTGTCAAAAAGAGTCAAATGATCCATTTGATAAAAATAAATTTGAAAAAGAGATACTAAAAAAAGTTCATAGAGCAATTGAAAAACCAACTTTAAAAGTAAAAGTTAGTGAACAAATTTGTAATTTAAATAGAAGTTTTGGTGCATTAATTTCAGGGGAAATTGCAAAATACTATGGCGATGAAGGTTTACCACAAGATACAATCAATATTAATTTAAAAGGAATTGCAGGTCAATCATTTGGTGCATTTTTGAGTAAAGGTATGAATTTGCATTTAGAAGGTGCTGCAAATGATTATGTTGGTAAGGGAATGAATGGTGGTAAGATAACTATTACTCCACTACATCAAGGTAAAGACTTTGCTGGTATTGGTAATACTTGTTTATATGGTGCTACAGGTGGTCAATTATATGTAAGAGCAACAGCAGGTGAAAGATTTGCAGTTAGAAACTCTGGATGTATTGCAGTTGTTGAAGGTACTGGTGATAATGCTTGTGAGTATATGACAGGTGGTATTGCAGTAATTCTTGGACCAACTGGTATTAATTTTGGTGCAGGTATGACAGGTGGTTTAGCATTTATATATGATGATCAAAAAGCATTTGTAGATAATATGAATCAAGAATTAATAGAAGCAGTTAGAATTGATACAGATGATACAGAAAGAGAAAGATTATATTTGAAAAGATTATTGGTAGATTATTTAAATGAAACGGGAAGTGAGAAAGCTGAATCAATTTTAGATAATTTTAGAGCGGAAATTAGAAATTTCTGGTTGGTAAAACCTAAAAATATGACGGTATTGCCACTAGACCCTGAGAATGGAGATTAAGATGTTAAATTTTACTAAATTTGAAAGAGTTAATCCTAATAAAAGAGATGTTTTACAAAGATTAAAAGATTTTAACGAAGTATATGAGGTATTTGAAAAGAATAAAGCTAAAGAACAGTCAGACAGGTGTATGCAGTGCGGAGATCCGTACTGTCATTCAAAATGTCCTTTACATAACTTTATTCCAGCTTGGCTTAAACAAACAGCTGAAAAAAACTTGGAGTTAGCTTTTGCTTTATCAAATGAGACTTCTCCTTTCCCTGAAATTTTAGGGAAAATTTGTCCTCATGATGTTTTATGTGAGGGGGATTGTTCTTTAAATACAGGACATGGTGCAGTATCAATTGGTGCAGTTGAAACACATATAAATGAACAAGCTTTTGAAAAAGGTATGAAACCTAAATTTGCACCTATTAATTTGAATAAAAAAGTAGCAATTATTGGTTCTGGCCCTGCTGGAATTTCAGCAGCTACTTTTTTACTTCGAAAAGGAATTGCTGTTGAAATGTTTGAAAGAGACGATAGAGCAGGTGGTCTTTTAACTTATGGAATACCAGGTTTTAAACTTGATAAAAGTTCAGTAGAAAGAAGAATCAATTGGCTTTTAGAAGCTGGAATGAGACTTCATGTAAATTGTGAAATTGGTAAAGATAAAACAATAGATGATTTAGAAAAAGAGTTTGATGCAATCTTTTTAGGAATTGGAGCAACTAAAGGAAAAATGGCTAAAATTGAAGGTGAAGAAGCACCAAATGTTCATTTAGCAATTGATTTTTTAAAGAAGATACAAAAAAGAAATTTTGGACAAGAAGTTGAAGATTTTATTGATGTTTCTGATAAAAATGTAGTTGTTATTGGTGGTGGAGATACTGCTATGGACTGCGTTAGAACTTCTGTTAGAGAAAGAGCAAAATCTGTAAAATGTCTTTATAGAAGAGATGAAGCAAATATGCCAGGAAGTAAAAAAGAAGTTGTTAATGCCAAAGAAGAAGGTGTTGAATATATCTTTAATGCTTCTCCTAAAGCTATAAAACTAAAAAATAATAAAGCTATTGCAATTGAAGTTCAAAAAACAGCTTTAAGTGAACCTGATGAAACAGGAAGACAAAAAGTACAAATAGTTGAGGGAAGTGAATATCTTGAAGAAGCTGATGTTGTTATTATGGCATTAGGTTTTTCTCCAGAAGTTCCTACATTCTTAAAAGAAGCAAAGGTTGATATTAACTCTTGGGGTGGAATTGAAATAAATGATAAATATCAAACTTCAAATGAGAAGTATTTCGCTGGTGGAGATTGTCAAAGAGGTGCGCATTTAGCAGTAACAGCAGCAGCAGATGGAAGAGAAGCTGCAAAAGAGATTATTAAAGCATTATCATAATATGAATGCTTTTATTCAAGATTGCATAAAAGCAAATAAACAGATATATGAGTATATACATACTCATATGTCTTCAACTGACATAAAAGCTACTGGAAAAATAGGTTTTGGTGGAGATGATAGTTTAACTATTGATTTAAAAGCTGAATCTATTTTTATAAACCATTTAAATAAATATGGAAATATTTACTCAGAAGAGAGTGGATATATATCTTCAAATAAAAAAACAAATATAATAATTGACCCCATTGATGGAAGTGATAATTTAGCTTCAAATTTACCTTATTATGGAACATCAGTGGCTTTAGAAGAAAATAATAAAATAATAGCAGCTGTAATTTGTAACCTAGCTACTGGAATAATAACTTATAAAATTAAAGGTTCTTCTCTTGAAAAACTTGAATTAAAAACATTGAAATCTATAAAGAATTTAAAAGTAGATAATAATAAAATGGGAGTTTTTGAAAGAGCTTATACTCACCCTAAACTTTGTCAAAAACTTTTTAATAAAAATATAAAATATAGAAGTTTAGGTGCAATTGCACTATCTTTATGTGATGCTAGAAACTACAAATTTGTTCTATTTGCTGGTAGTTTAAGACAGTTTGATATTGCAGCAGGAGTTTTCATGTGTGAAGACTTAAATCTTTATCAAAATGATGAATTCTTAATTGTGGCTAAAAGTATCTATGATTTTAATCTAATTAAAGATACTATTAATAAACTTTAGGTTATAAATCCAAGATTAATTATTTTAACTTAGGATTTAGGTACGTAAATGTCTTTAATTATAACAGATGAATGTATTGCATGTGATGCATGTAGAGATGAGTGTCCAAACTATGCGATAGAAGAGGGTGATCCAATATATATTATTGATCCTGATAGATGTACTGAATGTGTTGGGCATTATGAAGAACCATCATGTATTGAAGTTTGTCCTGTTGATTGTATTATTGTGGATTCAGATAATCAAGAAACAATGGAAGAATTAAAATTTAAATTCGAACAATTACAAGAAGAAGAGCTATAAAATGGCAAAAACTACAACTATTATAGACATTGGGTCAAACTCAATGCGAATGGTTGTATTACAAAAAAGTAGTAGATTCGCATTTCATTTGATTAATGAAACTAAAAGTAGGGTTAAAATCTCAGAAGGCTGTTATGAAAATGATGGCAATCTTCAAGAGATGCCTATGAATAGAGCTTTTAATTCATTAAAATCTTTTTTAAATATATCAAATTCACTAAAAGCAAAAAAAGTGATTTGTGTTGCAACGTCTGCACTTCGTGATGCACCAAACTCGAAAGTTTTTTTATCAAGAGTAAAAAAAGAACTAGGCTTAAATATAAAAGTTATAAATGGAGAGAAAGAAGCATACTACGGTGGTGTTGCAGCTTTGAATTTACTTCATAATAACGAGTTTATAACTGTTGATATTGGAGGAGGTTCTACTGAATTTTGTTTTGTAAAAGATGGGCAAATAACAAAATCAATCTCTTTAAATATAGGAACAGTAAGGTTAAAAGAACTTTTTTTTGATAAGGGAAGTGTAACAGAAGCAAAAGAGTATATTTCAAGTAATTTAAAAAAGATTTTTGAATTAGATATTAATATTCCGTCAACTGTTGTAGGAATTGGTGGAAGTATTAGAGCAATTACTAAAGCAATAATGAAAGATAGTTCTTACCCACTTGATGTTTTACATGGATATACTTATAATGTTCAAGCAAATAAAGCACTTATAAATTCAATCATAAATGCTAAAGATATTACTGAATTAAAAAAATTAGGTATAAAAAAAGATAGATTTGATACTATAAAAGAGGGTACTTTTATTTTTAATACCATCTTAGAAGAGTTAAGTATAAATAAAGTTATTACTTCTGGAGTTGGTGTAAGAGAAGGTGTTTACCTTTGTGATTTATTGAGAAATTCAAGTCATAAATTTCCTTCAAATTTTAATATAAGTTTAAGATCATTACTTGATAGGTTTGAAATTGATGGTAATCAAAGTGCATACTATGGAAACAATGCAAGTAAAATATTCGAAGTTTTAAAACCTATGCATAACTTGGATGATAAGTTTAGAACACTTTTAGTTGTTGCTTCAAAGCTTCATTCAATTGGTACTACACTAAATTTTTATAAAGTTAATGATAATACTTTTAATTTTATATTAAATGGTTTAAATTATGATTTTTTACATACTTCAAGAGTAATAGTAGCATATACAATAAAATATTCTAAAAAGTCTTTACCTACTAAAAAAGATTTACAAGGATATGAAGAATTACTACCAAATTTAGAAACAATGCAGTGGATGTCTTTTATGATTTCTTTAAATTTGATAATAAATCAAGATTATTCAAAACCAAAAGTAGAATATGCTTTAGAAGATGATGTATTGAAAATTATTCTTCCTGAGTATTCATTTTTAGTTGAATCTTCACTTGATAAAATTGAAATACCTAAAATGCTAGAATTAGAAATAGTATGTCAAAAATAAATAAACTTGCAATTGTTAAACTATCTGCAATGGGTGATATAATCCATGCAATGGTAGCTTTGCAGTTTATAAAAACTAATTACCCAAATATTAAAATTGATTGGTTTGTTGAGGGTGCATTTAGTAAAGTTTTGCAATATAATCCTCATATTGATAATATTTATGAATTAAATCTAAAAAGTATTAAAAAAAATAAAAAAGAACTTTTTAGACAAATAAAATTAGCAAGAAAATACTCAAAAAATGAGTATGATTTAGTAATTGATGCCCAAGGTTTAATAAAATCAGCAATAGTTTCAAAATTAATAGGCAAAAAAGTAGCTGGTTTTAGTAAGCTTTCAATTAGAGAAAAATTTGCAGCAAGTTTATATAATCAAAAAATAAGTATTTCATATGATAAAAATGCAATTGATAGAAATGCAAAGATTTTATCAGAACCTTTAGATTTTATTATAACAAAAAAAGATATTTTAAATAAAAAACCTTTTTTATTTTTTAAAAATAAAGATAAAAAAATATATGAATTTTTAAGTGAAAATAAGAAGAATATACTTTTAATTGTCGGTGCTAGCTGGGCAAGTAAAATGTATTCTAATGAAAAATTTGCTAATATTACAAATTCTTTAGATGAAAACTATTTAATTGTTTGGGGAAGTGAATCTGAAAAGCAAATTGCAAATAATATTGCAAATAATAGTTCAAATGTAACAGTTCTTCCAAAATTAGATTTAAATAGCTTAAAAGCACTAGTTTCAAAGGTGGATTTGGTAATAGGCAATGATACTGGACCTACACATATGGCTTGGGCTTTAAACATACCATCTATTACGCTTTTTGGTAATACACCAGGATATAGAAATACTTATGAAACAAATATAAATAGAATAATTGAGTCAAATTCAAAAGTAAATCCATATAAATTGGATAAAAGCGATTTCTCAATTAAAGAAATAGATGAAAAAAATATTGTAAAAATGGCAAAGGAAATTCTTTATGAAGAGAAAAATTAAAGATTATTATAGATATGTTTTATATAAAATTTTTAGATTTATATTTGCAGTGATGCCTTATTTTATAATAAAACCATTATTAATATTTGCTACAAAATTAGTTAATAAATTTAATAAAAGATATAACAAAATAGTACAAGCAAATTTAGATTTAGTGTTTGGTGATACTATCTCTCAAGAAAGAAAAGAAGAAATTAGATTTAACTCATATAAATCACTTTTTTTTAATATGTATGAGTTTGTTGAAAACCAATCTATTTCAAAAGAGAAACTTTTTAAAAAAGCAAATTTTGAAAATGAACACTATATTACAGAAGCTATTGAAAATAACAGAAAAATCATATTTATTACGGCTCACTATGGCGGGTGGGAAATAGCTTTACCTTATGTTGCGTTAAAATTTGGAACATTAGCAGTTGTAAATAGAAAAATGGATAATCCATTGATAAATAAGCTTTATATAGAAGCAAGAGATAGAAACAATATAATAATGCTAGAGAAAAAAACAGCAGCCAAGGGTATGTTAAAAGCACTTAAAAATAATCATCATGTTGCTGTTGTAATTGACCAACATATTAAAGATGGTATTGAGATAGATTTTTTTAATAAAAAAGTACTTGCAACGGACTCTACTTCAAGACTTGCATTAAAATTTGATGCTTTAATAATACCTATATTCTCACAAATGAATGATTTTAGGGATTATACTTTAAAAGTATATGAACCTTTAGATGTAAGAAATATAGAATTTAAAACAGATGATAAAGTTAAAGAGCTTACAATTATGCAATCAAAAGTAATAGAAGAGCAAATTAGGAATAAACCAGATTTTTGGTTTTGGCAACATAAAAGATGGAAACAGTTCTACAAAGAGATTTATAAGAAGTAATAATGAATAATAAACCAAAATACCATCTTTTTAAAAATACAAAATATGCCTTAAGTGGATTAAAACATGCATTAAAAACAGAAAACTCTTTTAGATTAGAGCTTTTTAGTGCAATTTTTATTATCGCTGGAATTTTAGTTATTGATGCAAATTTGACTTATAAATTAATACTTTTAGTTACTGGAATTTTAGTTTTAATAGTTGAGTTAGTGAATTCTGCTATTGAAAATGTAGTAGATTTAGTGACAAAAGAGTTTGCACCTTTAGCTAAAACTGCAAAAGATATAGGCTCAACTGCTGTTATGTTTACAATAATTTTACATTTAGTGTGTTGGATTTTAATTTTATGGGAAGTATATGCTTGATTTAATCAGTTTTGTAAAAGAACAAAATCTTTTAAATAAAGATAAAGAGATTTATTCACTAGTTTTTCAAGATAAAAAGTATTGGGTTAAAAAAGCAAGACCTACTATGTCTTCTTTTAGTCATAAAATATATTACAAAATATTTAAATTAGAGATAATTACACCAGTTGAGTATAAAAGTGCAAAAGAAGCACTAGAATTTGAAACATCAAAATTAAAAAGATTTGAAACATTAGGTATAAACGTACCTAAAGTAGTTTATAAAGAAGATGATTTTTTTGTTTTAGAAGATACAGGACGAACTATACATTCACATATTAGAAAAAAAGATACTAAAAAAGAGGATATTTTCTTTTTTATTCCTAAAGCAATTGAGACTATTGCACAAATACATAATTGTGATGAGTATCATGGTGGAGCTCAATCAAGAAACTTAACATACAAAAATAATAAAGTATATGTGATTGATTTAGAAGATAGTTTTAATAAAAATGTCGATTTAAAAACTTTGCAATATAGAGATTTTTTACTCTTTTTATTATCTTTAACAAAAATAAGAGCAAATGTAGAAATAGATTATGAAGATATTATTGATAACTATATAAACTTAACAAAAAACTACGACTTTAAATCAAAATTAAATAAACTTGCAAAAAAAATATCAATTTTAATAAAATTAAGCAAGATAAAATTTATTGATAAACTTTTTGGTCAAGATATTAAAAGCTTTTTTAAACTATTTGATAGCTTATATAATTTAAAAATGGATAAAAAATGAATAAAACAATTATCTCAAATGTACTAAGTATTTTTAAAAAGCTTTTACTAGCACATATACTATTTTTAGTTTTTATGTCAATTTTTAGACTTGTTTTTTTTAATTACTATTCTTTACTTGATAGTTTAGAGGGCTTGTACTTAGATATATTTAATGCTTTTTTTCTTGGTTTTAGAATTGATTTAACTGTTATTGGCTATATTCAAGCAATACCAACAATAATTCTTATAATATTATATTATGTAAAAAAAGATATGTTATTAACATATTTTGAAAAGTTTTTAGTTTATTATCTTTTTATTTGTTATTTCGTAGTAAGCCTTTTTTTATGTGCTGATTTTGGGTTTTACTCATACTTTAAAGAGCATATTAATATTTTATTTTTTGGTCTTTTAGATGATGATACTAAAGCTTTGATTATTACTTTTTGGCAAAATTATAATGTGATTTTAATTTTAGCTATTTTCTTTGTTTACTTGGGTTTTTTATTTTATTGTATAAAAAAGATTTTTGCTATTAAAAATAAAAATTATAACTCTTTTTTTGGTATTAAAATTTCAGCGCTTATTTTTCTTATTTTATTTATATTGAATTTTCTAGCAATAAGAGGTACTTTTGGTATGTATCCTTTAGGAAAGATGATTCCAAATATATCAACAAATGAGTTTATAAATAAAATATCACATAATGGTTTTAGAGCTTTTACAAATGCTTTAAGTGCAAGAGAAAAATATCTTATGAAAAAATATGATTTATTAAAAGCCACTGGTTATAAAGGAAATATTGAAAAAGCATTTGAAATTTATAAAGGAACTAGTGATATAAATAAAAATGAACTACTAAAAAATATAACATATAAAACGAAAAAAATTGATGATAAAGAGTATAATGTAGTTGTAATTATGGTAGAAAGTTTTGGAATGCCTATATTAAAATATCAAAGTGAAAAATTTAATATTTTAGGTGAATTAAAAAAGCATTTTGATGAAGATACTTTATTTACAAATTTTATATCAGCTGGAAATGGAACAATTTCAAGTTTACAAGCAATGCTTTTAAATATACCACATCGTCCTGGCTCTTTTGCATTTTCACAATCTATTTATAAGCAAACTAGTTTTACATATAGTCCTGCATTTTTATATAAAGGCTCTGGCTATGACACAAGTTTTATTTATGGTGGTGATTTAACGTGGAGAAGTTTAGGGCAGTTTATAAAGCATCAAGGTTATGATAATGTTGAAGGTAAAATTAATATCTTTAATCACCTAGAAGATGTTACAAAAGATAAAGATGAATATTTTCATCCATGGGGGATTTTTGATGAATATTTATATTCACATATACTCAAAAAGCTTGAGAATTCAAATAACAAACAGTTTATAGTAGCTCTTAGTACAAATAATCATCCTCCTTATAATATACCAAATGATTATAACTCTAAAAGTTTAATTTATAATAATGAAATTAAAAATCATATTACAGGGGATTTTGAGTTAGCAAAACAAAGGTTTGCTTCATATGCGTATGCAGTAGATCAAGTTGGAATATTTTTAAATAAGTTTAAAAAATCTAAATTTAAAGACAATACAATAGTTGTAGTAACAGCTGATAATAACACAATTGATGGAATTATGAAATATGATGAAAATGAGATTTTGAATTCTAGAAATATTCCATTGTATTTTTATTTACCTGAAAGTTTAAAGAGTAAATTAAATATTGATACAAAAGTTGCAGGTTCACACAAAGATATTTTTCCTACACTTTATAATTTAACTTTAAAGAATAAAGAATATCTTTCTATAGGAAAAAATCTTTTTGACTTAAACCAAGAGCATTTTGGATTTAATGGCGCTTTAGTAGTTAATTCAAAGGATGAAGCTAAAAAGTTTAAGAGTTTAAGTATCAAAAATGAACCTATGCTTGAGTATTATAAGGCCTGTTTAGCAATTTCAGAATTTTTAATAAAAACAGAATATAAAAAAAACAAGGAATCTAAATGAGAATTGCAATAATTGTTAGAAGTTTAAAATATGGAGGTATGGAACGTGCTGCATGTAATCAAGCAGATGCTTTTTATTTAGCTGGTCACAAGGCAGATTTAATATATTTTTCTAATAAAGCAAAAGAGTTACAACCTAAAGAAAAGGGTGTAGGTTTGATTCATTTGGATTTAAATAGTTTATTAAAAAAGAGCTTTAAGGGTAAAGTTTGGGATTTATTAGCACGAGTATCAAATGCTTTTTTTAGAAAAACTTATCCACTTGTAAAAGGTTATTATACAAGTAAAATATTTGAAAAAGAATTTAATAAGATAGAAAAAGAACAAAAATATGACTTGATTTTGATAAGAGGACAGGGTACTTTTGAGCAAATTTGGCGTTTTAAAGATAAAAGAAGTGTAAGAATTTGTGTTAATGTTTCAAAAAAAAATTATTCTACTTTTATAGATAAAATAATGAGTAAGTGTTATTATAATAATGTAAGAGTGAATTGTAACTCAGATGGCTCAAAAGATTTCTATATAGAAAAATTTAAAAGAGAAAATGTAAAGCCAATATCTTTAGATTCTATTAAAAACCCTTTTTTTACACAAAAAGTAATTGACTTATCAAATGAAGATAATAAAAATATACCTAAAGAGCCTTACATATTAGGTTTAGGAAGACTTGTAAAAACTAAAAATTTTGAATTATTAATAGATAGTTATGTTGAATTGAAAAAAAAGTATAATATTTCACATAAATTAATACTTGTTGGAGATGGAGATGATAAATCTTATCTAGAAAATAAATGTAAAGATTTAAAATTGGAAAATGATGTTCTTTTTACTGGGTATGAAAGTAACCCTTATCCATGGATAAAAAATTCAGAAATAATAGTATTTACTTCAAAAATGGAAGGTTTATCAAATGTTTTGATTGAAGCTATGTGTTGTAAAACTAGAATACTTATTACAAAGTCACCTGGTGGTATGATTGAAATGATGAAAGGTAATTTAGCCTACAATATAGCACAAAATGATAAAACTGATATTGCTTTAAAAATTAATACTATATTGATAAAAAATAAGGAATATTATTTTAATGACTATATTAAGTTATTATCTTTGTTTGAACCTTCAAAAGTAGTAGATGATTGGATTAATATATATACTAAAAAGGAATATAATGTTTAAAGACTTAGATACTTTGGATAAATCTAGAATTTATAATATTTTTATAGTAAGAACTCCTTTTCAACTTATAAATGCATATGAAACTAAATATTTTTTTAAAAAAAATAATGCAATTTTAATTATAATTGATAATGGAACTGAAAATAATAAACATCAATTAACAAATTTAATTTATGATGATGTTTGGGAAAAAGTTATTAGATTTGGAGATGAAAATAAGAGTAACTTTTTAAATTATATTAAGTTAATTAAAAAACTTAATAAAATCAATATTGATTCTTTATTTATTGGAAGTGGCTTTAATAAAATGCAGCAAGTCTTAGTTGCAAATATTAATTCAAAATATACTTGTTTTTTTGACTCAGGAACAAATACAATGACTACATATAATGCATTTGTAGAAAATAATATTAATTTTTCAGCGTTAAAGAAAATGAGATTTAAAATTTTTGGTTTAAAAACAAAGATTGATAAGAAAATTGATTTTTTTACAATGTTTGATCTAAAAGAACTTGCAAATCATAAAATATATAAAAATAATTATGAATTTATGAAGAATAAATTTTTAGATAATTCATCAAATGTAGAAACTAAAGAAATTTATATAATAGGACAGAGGTTTGTAAATGCTAATATTTTAAGTGCAGATAATTATTCTGATTTTTTAAACAAGGTATGTTTATATTACAAAGATTATAAGATTAATTATTTAATGCATAGAACAGAAACTGATGATTTTTTAATTAAATATGATTTTGATAAAAAAATGAATATAATAAAGAGTGAAATTCCTGGTGAATTATTTTTTCTATCTTTAAAAAATAGACCCAAGTATATCATTGGGACAGTATCTACTTTATTGGTTTCTTTAAAATATATTTTCCCTAATATTGCAGTTAAATCATATAAATTTGATATAAATTCATTTAATAAAAATAAAGAATTATATACTTTAGAATATGATAATTTAAAGAAGAATAAAGTAGAAATAATTAACTTTGAAGATAGTTTTTAATTATCTTCAAAATTATAATATTTTTCCCATAATACTTGTGCAATTTCAAAATCTTCTTTCCAGTCTATATCAAAAGACTGTATAGTATCTAATTCAAATAATATGGGATTTTTTCCTATTCTATCATTGAATTTTTTATAATTTTTTATTTCATTAATAAAAGCACCACTATTTACTTCGTAGACTGGATTAAGTGTTTGTGTTCTTGGCCACTTCTCTTTTTTTCTATTATAATTTATAGGGTTTTTTTTATCCCATAAAAATTTTTGTATTTTTGTTACTGACATAAGTGAATCATTATTTTTATTATCTAAGTAAGTTTTAATCATCTTTGAGTAAATTTTTTCATCAATAAAAGGAGATGTTACATGAGTCCATATTACAATACCTTTTTTTATGATTTTAGGAACATATTTAATTAATTCGTCTGTTGATGTAGATGAAGTTGCTAACTCTTTAGGCCTTTTATCAATATGTATCTTTTTACTATCAAAAGATAATGCAATATCAATTACTTTTTTATCATCTGTTGATACAATAATTTTATCAATCTCTTTTACTTTTAAGAGTTGAGATATTTTTATAAAAGTTAAACCTTTTTTAATATTAGCAAATTTTTTAATATTTTTATTTTTTATTCGTTGACTGCCTTTTCTCATTGGAAGAAATGCAATTATTTCTTTTTTATTTTTCATAAATATCCTTTTAGATTTGTGAATAAATTGATTTTTGCAAAAGATTTTTATATTTTGTTTCTGTTAAACTTATAAGAGGTTTATCAAAACTATTTATAATTGTTTGGTTCTCCTCCATAAGATAAAAATCTTTTTTATTTTTTAGTTCTGAATAACCATCAAAGCCAACTAAAAAAATCTCTTTACAATTTAAGTTTGAAGCTATTTGTAAACTAATTGTAAGAGGTGAATCTTTATATTTATTAATAAAGTTAATATTTTCTAATTCATAAAAAATATTTTTATCAAAAAGTTCTTCTTTTATTCTTTTAAAATTTGGTTCTAATATATATTTAGAAATATGAGTATAGATTTTATCTAGTTTAGTTAATTCATCACCTGCTACTGCAAATAGTTGGTTGTTACTTAATTTTTTAAATTTATTTATATATTTAGATGTAGAGTGAATTATTGTTATTTTTTTATTTTTTCTAAGGAATTGTTTTATTGAATTTAAATGATTATCTATACTTTCTCCTCCTCCAATAATAATACATGAATTAACACTATTTTCTTGTGTTAATTTTTTTATATTTTGTTTATTTTCTTCTTTGTGTAATGAGTCTACTATCCCTGCTAACGAATATCTATTTACTTTTAATGCATCCATCACTTCTTTTTGAGGTAATGTGTATGAACCTGATACCATATAAGCTAAATTTGTTCCCCATTCATATTGCTTTTTTAATGGAACAAAAAGTTCAGTTAATTTACCTAATGTTTTTAAATTAACATTTTTCTTTTTCTGTGATTTTAAGTATGTTAAAAATAATTCTGTTTTTAAATTTCCTGCACCTCTACCCATTCCTAAAATAGTTGAGTCTATATATTTTACTTTATTTTTAACAGCTGTTAAAGTATTTATTAAAGCCATTTCTAAATTATTATGTCCATGAAAACCTAATTCTATATTAGAAACTTTTTTTATTTTATTTATTAATTTTTCTAAATCCATAGGTAAAATTGAGCCATATGAATCAACTAAATATAAACAAAATACATTATTCTCTAGTTTTAATTTTTTTAATTTCTCAAAAAAAAGATTATTATTTACAATTTTCGAAATATACATTATATTTATTGCTACTTGAAATCCTTTTTTATTAATCTCTTTAGCTAGTAAAAAAGTTGTTTCTAATTTTTCTACTGCTGTTGCAATTCTGATAATGGTTTTTTCTTTATTCAAATCTTTTAAAAGGTTATCTAAATCTTTTAAGTTGCAATCTTTTGCATTTAGCATAATTGAAAGTTTTTTTTCAGTTGATTTATTTAATTTTTTTATTGTATTTTGAGGTAAATAAAAAAATTCCCCCAAATATCCCTCTTTAGTTTTATTTCGATAGCCGATTTCTATAATATCTATTGGTAATTGATTTATATATTTAAAATATTTTTTTATTAGATTTTTATCAAAATCCCAATTAGTATAGTATCCTCCATCTCTTAATGTACAGTCAACAAGTTTTATCATCAAGATCCTTTTTTATTTATTAGAAATTATATCTTTTTTTTTATGTAAACTGAATTTAATGTATGTTAATGAAGGAAAAGATATAATTTAAAAAAATTATAAAGGAAAAGATATTAATAAGAAAATTAAGATTATTTTTTTTGATTTTGATGGTGTGATTTTAGATTCCATGCCAATAAGGGATTATGGTTTTAGAAAAATATTTGAAAACTATCCTACTAACTTAGTAGAAGAGTTAATATCTTATCACCATTTAAATGGTGGTTTGTCAAGATTTCATAAAATAAAATATTTTTATAATGAATGTTTAAAACAAGAAATAAGTGATGAAAAAATAGAAGCTTATGCTTCTATTTTTTCAAAGATTATGAAGCAAGAACTAATTAATAAAAAATATTTAATATCACAAACAGTTGATTTTATAGAGAGATACCATAAAAAATTGATTTTTCATATTGTTTCTGGCTCAGAACAAAAAGAGTTGAGATTTTTGTGCGAACAATTAGGTATTAGTAAATATTTTGAATCAATTGAAGGTTCACCTACTCATAAGAATGATTTAGTAAAGAATATAATTTTGACTAAAAATTATGATAAAAATGAAGCTATTTTAATTGGTGATAGTATTAATGATTATAATGCTGCATCTGTAAATAAAATTGGATTTTTTGGTTTTAATAATGAAGAGTTGAAATCTAAAGATAAATATTTAGAAAATTTTGAACAATTGGAGAAAATACTGTGCGATTAAAGTTATATAATAAAAATGTCAATTGGTTTAATCTTTATATATATTTTTATTTATTTGTTACACCGTGGCATTTTTCTAAGTCTCAGCTTTCTGTTTTAACAACAATTTTATTAATTTGGTCTATTGTAAAATATAAAGATATTTATTTAGAAAAATTGAAAAAAGTAGGAAGTTTTTTACCTATGGTTTTTTTATTGATTTTTATTGTTTATTCTTATGTAAGTACTTTATGGAGTGAACCAATTTCGCAAGGTTTGGAGCATGTAAATACATTTTATAAATACTATTTTCTTATAATTCCTGCTATTTTAATATCTATGAATAAAGAAGAATCAGTAATAGGTATAAAAGTTTTAGTTTTAAGTTTTGGGTGTTATGCATTATATTCTATTTTGATTTATCTAGGTTTTTTTAATAGTAGCGAATATGGATTTCAACCTGAAAATCCCACTGGTCATTTAAGATATCTTATTGCAACTCAATATATGTTGATAGCTTTTTTCTTAGGAAGCTTTTTTGTTTATTTTTCACATATTAAAAAAGAAAAGATACTATTTTTAATAATTGCAATATTATCTTTTTTTGCACTTTTTATAAACAATAGTAGAACATCTCAACTTGCTTTTTTTATCATTCTTTTAATATTAACAGTTTTAATTTTAAGAAAATATATTTTTAACTTTAAAGCAATTGTTTTATTTCTTATAATATCTTTTTCAAGTATCTATTTTTTATATAAAAATGATAAATTTGATAGATTTGTTATTGCTTATAATGAAACAAAAAAAGTATTAGAAAATAATACTTATAGTGGTAGTGTGGGATTGAGAATTTATTTTAATAAAGTAGGTTTTGAGATTTTTAAAGATAATTTATTTTTTGGAACAGGTCCTAAAGATAATAGAATCCTACTTCAAGAAAAACAAAAATTAGATACTAATTATAATGCAAGAATAATTAATCATTTTCATAGTGAACATATGGATACTTTAACAGCATATGGTTTAATAGGATATAGTCTATTGTTTTTAAGTATAGTGATTTTAATTTATAATTTACGAAAAATCCCATTATATTATTATATGAGTTTAACTGTTTTTTTATCATTGTTTTTTAATTCCTTTGCAAATAAAACATTGTCTGTTAAACCTTTAAATTATGTTTATATAATATTTTTCTTACTTTTTGTTATTATTGCATTTAACGAAAAAAATAAAAAAGAGAGTGAATTGAGTTGAAAATAACAGCAAATATAATAACACTTAATGAAGAAAAAAATATAAAAGAAGTTATAAAATCAGTACAAACAGTATGTGATGAAGTTTTGGTTATTGATTCTTTAAGTAGTGATAAAACATGTGAAATAGCAGAGAGTTTAGGTGCAAAAGTTATAAAGCAAGAGTATTTAGGTGATGGTCCACAAAAGGCATTTGGAGCTCCATTTGCAAAGAATGATTGGGTTTTAAGTATAGATGCAGATGAAAGATTAGATTTAAATGCAATAAAAGAGATTAAGAAACTTGATTTAGAAAATACTACTTTTGATGCTTTTTCTTTTGCAAGAAAAACTTATGTAGGAGATAACTTTATAAAGCTTTGGTATCCAGATAGAGTTACAAGATTATATAATAGACGAAAATGTGCTTACTCAACTGCAAAAGGTCATGCAAAAGTTGAGACAGAAAATATTTGTGATTTAGAAGCTGATATGTTACATTATTCATATGAAGATTATATTCATATGATAAGAACAACTGAAAAGTTTATTAAAAGAGGTGCAGTTTTAGCATATGAAGATGGCAAGCGTGCAAATGTTTTTGATCCTTTTATTCATGGAGTTGGAGCACTTTTTAAAACATTGATTTTAAAAGGTGGCGCGTTTCATGGTATTAATGGTTGGAATGTTGCTATTGTATCTGCTTTTAGTTCTTATATGAAATATGCAATTATGTTAGAAATGCAAAAAAATGAAAAATAAGAATATCTTAGAAGTTTGTTTATCTCCTGACTTAGGAGGCTTGGAACTTTATATGAGTAATTGTTCAAAGTATTTATCAAAAGAGTTTAATGTATATAATGCAATTTCAAAAAATTCAAAGCTTGAAAACTATTTTAAAAATGAAAAAAATATTTTCATATTAAAAAGGAAAAATAGTTTTTCTTTTTTTTTAGCTTTCAAATTAGCAAAAGTCATTGATGAAAAAAGAATTGATATTGTTCATCTTCATTGGACAAAAGATATTCCAATTGTAGTATTTTCAAAAAAATTATCAAAAAGAAAACCAAAAATTATACAAACAAGACATATGACAATGACAAGATTTAAAAGTGATTTTTATCATAAGTTTTTGTATAAAAATATTGATACAATTATTTGTGTAACAAAAGCCTTACAAGAGCAAGTTAATAAATTTATTCCTAAAAATATTAGACCTAAAACAGAAGTTATATATCTTGGTGCTAAAACATCTGAAAAGTTAAAAGAGAATGAAATACTAAAGTTTAAAAATAGTTTGAAAGTAAATGACTCTTTTATGCTAGGACTTATTGGAAGAATAAATGAGTTTAAAGGACAATATTTACTTATTGAAGCTATTAACTTGCTAAAAGAAAAAGAGTTAGATATCAAAGCTTATATCATAGGACATGCTATGAGTGAAGAGTATTTAGAAAAGCTAAAACAAAAAGTTATAAAATATGAGTTAGAAGAGCAAGTTTTATTTGTAGGTTTTACAAATGAACCTTCAAAATTCATGCAAGCTTGTGATGTAGTTTTAATGACTTCTAAAAATGAAACTTTTGGATTAGTTACAATTGAAGCTATGCGAAATGGTACAGCTGTTATTGCTTCAAATTCTGGTGGAGTTTTAGAAATAATTGATGATGAAAAAACTGGATTTCTATTTGAAAATCAAAATTATGAAGATTTGGCTTTAAAGATAGAAAAATTATATAAAGATGATATTTTAAGACAAAAACTAGCTTGCGCAGGACAAAAAAAAGCAAAAATACAATTTGATTATGATAAGCAGTTTGAAAAAGTAATTGAATTGTTTGGTAGATTTTAAAGTATCATATTTTATAAATCAAATTTTTGATAAAATAAGAAAAATAGAGTTTAGGAAAATTTATTGAATTTAATAAAATTAGATGAAAGTTTGTATTTAGGAAAGGGAAGAGAACGTAAATGTTATATTCATCCTCATGACTTTCAAAAAGTGATTAAAATTGTATATAGAAAAGACCAAGGGCTAAATCAAAATGAAATGGAATATAGTTATATTCAATATTTAAAGAAAAATAAAAAAGAATTTTCTCATATTACAAATTGTTATGGTTTAGTGAATACAAATATTGGAAAAGGTTTTGTTTTTGATAGAGTATTAGATTTTGATAATACACAATCAAAATCATTTAAGGAATTAGTCTTAAACTCTTTTTTCAGTAAAGATGAAGAACTAAAATTAATAGAAGATTTAAAACAGTATATTTTTAAAAATAATATAATTTTTGTAGATATTGCTTTAAGTAATATTTTATGCAAAAAAATTGATGAAAATAGTTATAAACTAATACTTACTGATGGAATTGGTGGGAAAAGATATGGCTTAAAATCAAAACTATATCAGTATTCAAAAGTTTTTACAAAATATAAAGTTATAAAACAATGGAAAAAGTTTTTAAAAAGATATGAAAAAGTTTCTTCTATGAAAAAATTAAATAAGTAGGTAATATTGAGTTTTAAATATGAAATAAATGATAGATTTAAAAATATAAAAGAGTTTTTATTAAATATAAAAGAGTTTTTTGAAGAAAACTCAAATACTATTCATAAAGCTAGAAATGAATTAAAAGTTATTGAGTATAAAGGTATAAAAACAGTTGTTAAAGGTTTTAAAATACCTAATATAATAAATCAAGTAGTCTATGCTTACTTTAGAGATTCAAAAGCAAAAAAGTCATATGAAAATGCAGTGAGACTAAGAAATTTAGGTTTAAATACTCCAGAACCAATTGGCTATATAGAGTTTTATAAAAGCTTCTTATTTAAAGAGAGTTTTTTTATAGCAAAAAAATATGAGTATGATTTTACTATTAGAGAACCATTAAGAAACAAACAACTTAAAAATAGAGAAGAAATTATAAAAAAATTTGTTGAATTTACTTTTAATTTACATGAAAATAGTGTTTATCATAAAGACTTTTCAGCTGGGAATACACTAGTATCTATCAATGATAACAGTTATGAATTTTCAGTTGTAGATATAAATAGAATGGAGTTTAAAACAGTTGATTTAAATACTGGACTTGATAATTTTGCAAAACTTTGGTTAGATGAAGATGATATAATTTTAATAGCTACAACATATGCAAATTTAGCAAATGCAGATAAAAATGAAGCTATAAAACTACTAAAAATATCAGATAGAAAATTAAAAGAGTTTGTAGAGTTTAAAAGAAAAATCAGAGGTAAGAAATAGTGAATTTACTTATTACTAGACATGATAAAATTGGTGATTTTGTTGTGACTTTACCTTTATTTAAAGCTATAAAAGAGCAATATCCAAATACAAAATTAACAGCACTAGTTGGTAAAATTAATTTTGATTTTGCAAAAAAGATTCCTTTCATTGATGATGTAATTTTATTTGATAAAGAAAATTTAGACACTACTTTAAAACAAATAAAAGAGAAAAGATTTGATGCAAGTATTTCTTGTTTTATTGATACTACTTTGGGAAAACTTCTTTTTAAAAGCGCTATTAAAATAAGAGTTGCCCCTGCAACAAAAATAGCTCAAATTTTTTTTAATAAAAGAATAAAACAACGAAGAAGTAAAGTAGAAAAAACGGAATGGCAATATAATTTAGATTTAGCAAAATTACTTTTTCCTAATATAAAATTAGATTTTACAAAACCTTTATTAAGTTTTGATGTAAAAAAAGAGAATAGAGTGGTTTTTCATCCTGGCTTTGGTGGAAGTAGCGATGGAAATTTATCTTTAGACGATTATATCTCTCTAGCAAAAAAGGTAAGTCAAACTTCAAAAAAAGCAGTTTTTACTTTTGGACCAGATGATGCTATGTCAAAAGATTACATCTGTTCTAAAGTTGATTTTGAAGTAGAAATCTTTGATTCAAAGATGACGTTGTTTGAGTTTACTAAATATATAGCTTCTTCATATATTTTCATTAGTACTTCAACAGGACCTATGCATTTAGCTGGAGCTACAAATACTAAAACAATTTCTTTTTTTGGAGATTCATTATTTGCTAGTTCTAAAAGATGGGCAACAATAAGTGAAGAAAAAAATCAAAATAATTTTATGTTATCAAGTGATTATTCAAAAGAAGAGTATAAGAAAATAGAAAATTGTTTAATGGAACTTTTAAATGAATAAAAAAGTAGTTTTAAGTAGTAAATACTTTTTAGCAAAAGGTGGAGAAAGAGATTGTTATATTCATCCAAATGATGAAAATAAAGTTATTAAAGTTGTTCATAGAAATGAAAAACATAATGAGCAAAATAAATTAGAATATAAATATTATAAATATTTAAAAAAGAGTGATAAACCTCAAACTCATTTAACTGAATGTTTTGGGTTTATAGATACAAACTTAGGTCTAGGATTAGTTTATGAAAGGCTTAAAGATTATAATAATAAGTCTTCAAAATCTTTTAAAAATTATTTAGAAGAAAAGTTCTTTACTAAAGAGGAAGAAGAAAATTTAGTTTATGAATTAAAAGAATATCTATTTAAAAATGATATTTTATTTATCGATGTAGATTTAAGTAATGTTTTTTGTCAAGAAATTTTCCAAAATGTTTATAAACTTATAATTATAGATGGGTTAGGTGCCAGAAGACTAAATTGGAGATTTTATGTCTATCTTTATTCAAAAGTTTATACTAGATATAAAATAAGTAAACAATGGAAAAAATTCTATAATAATTATTTAAAATATAGTACTTATTTATAAGAGGAATAAAATTTGAGTTTTGTAAATTTAAAAAAAGATTATTACTTAGGTAAAGGTAGAGAAAGAGCTTGTTATTTGCATCCTTTTGATGATTCAAAAGTAATTAAGATTGTGTATAAGCCATTTGAAAATTTAAATCAAAATAAGTTAGAGTATGATTATTTAAATTTTTTAACTAAAAGGAGTGTTTCTTTTTCTCATTTGTCAAAATGTTATGGAAAAATTAAAACTAATTTGGGTGAAGGCTATATATTTCAAAGAATAAAAGATTATAATGGCAAAACATCTTTATCTTTCAAAAATGTAGTTATGAATGGACTTTTAACAAAGCAACAAGAGATGGAATTACTAAAAGAATTAAAAGAATATTTACTTAAAAATAACATTATTTTTATTGATGTTGCTTTAAGTAATATTTTTTGCCAAGAATTTTCACAAAATAATTTTAAATTGATTCTGACAGATGGAATTGGAGGCAAAAGAACAGGTATAAAATCAAAGCTTTATTTATATTCAAAATTATATACTAGATATAAAGTAAAAAAACAACTTAAAAAGCTAGAGTTAAGATACAAAAAAGTAATAGCTCAAGGTATTGACGCAAAAACAAGGCTAAGAAAAGATGAATAGCCAGCAATTCTTTTGGGATAAATACTCAGATCAGCCAAGTGTTATAAAAGATAAAGCTTATAAAAAATCTATGAGAAAAAAGTATATTTTTGATTATGTAAAAATGCTTTTTTCTTCACTTTTAATCTTACCTTTTGCAATTTTACTTATGAAACTATTTAAAGGAAAGAATAACTTTTCAAATAAAGAGTTTATTGGTCTTGGAGTAAACTTAGATAAAGATGATGGGGAAAATACACAGCAAAAACTTATTGAAGAGCTTAGTATTAAAAATCTTATTATTAGAGTACCTCTTTGGGATATAAAAAATATTGATTCTTATGTAACTTTTGCTAAAAGTTTTAATGAAAAATCTTCTAAAAATATTTTAATAAATATCATGCAAGATAGAGCTCATATAGAAAATTATGAACTTTTAAAAAAAGATTTAGATATTGTTTTTTCAAACTTTAACTCTTTTGTAAGTGAGTATCAAATAGGTACAACTATAAATAGAGCAAAATGGGGATTTTTTGCAGTAAAAGAGTATCTTGAATTTTTTAAAATAGCTCAAGATTTAAGAGATGAAAAATATAAAGATTTAAAGTTAATAGGTCCAAGTACAATAGATTTTGAGTATTATTATAATGCAAGGGCTATGTTTAATTTTTATAATATAAGATATGATAAGATAAGTACTCTTTTATATGTAGATAGAAGAGGATCTCCTTGTAATACTCAGTATGTTTTTTTTGATACAAAAAATAAAATTGATTTACTTTACTCTTTGTGTAAACTTTCACCTAAATCAAATGATAAGATTTATATTACAGAAGTAAATTGGCCTTTATCAAACACTGCTCCATATGCTCCAACAAGTGAAAAAGAGTGTGTTAGTAATGAAAAGTACTCAAAGTACATGCTTAAGTACTTAAGCATTGCAAAGAAAAGTAAAAAGATACAAAAAGTTTTTTGGCACCAACTAATAGCTCCTGGTTATGGTTTAGTTGATAATAGAGATGGTAAAATAGTGAAATTACCACAATTTTATGCATTAAAAGAAGTTTTAAATGAAAGATGAAATGAAGATTGAAAAAATATTTATAGAAATTCCAACTTGGCTTGGTGATGCAATTATGACAACGCCTGCTATTGAAAATATTATAAAAACATATCCAAAGGCAAAGATAATTCTTCTTGGCTCATATGTTTCAACACAAGCTTTGGGTAATTTTAAAAATATAGAAAAAGTAATTGTCGATAACACAAAAAAAGAGGGTAATCGATATATTAATCTTTATTCTTTAGCTAAAAAAATAGGAAAAGTTGATTTGGCTCTTTCTTTTAGAAGAAGTTTTTCTTCAAAGTTTATGATGTTTTTTATTGATTCACAAAAAAAATATAATTACAAAAGGCTTCAAAAAGAGCAAATTCATCAAGTACTAAGATACAATGATTTTGTAAATCATGAATTGAATTTACAAAATAAAGCAGGTGATTTAAAATTGTATTTCAAACCATTTTCTTATGGTAAAGCAACCCTTGGAATAAATCCAGGAGCTACTTATGGAAGTGCAAAAAGATGGTATCCAAATGAGTTTGCAAAAGTAGCAATTGCCATGTCAAAAACCCATGATATTGTAATCTTTGGAGGTCCCAGTGAAACAGATATTGCAAAAGATATAGAAGATGAACTTATAGCAAATAAAGTTTCAAATTATCAAAACTTAGCAGGAAAAACTACAATTCCTGAACTTATAGAAAAGATAGCAGGTCTTGATATTTTTATTACAAATGATTCAGGACCTATGCATGTAGCAGCTGCATATAAAGTAAAAACAGCAGCTATTTTTGGGCCAACAAGATTTAAAGAAACAAATCAATGGAATAATCCAAGTGAAAATGTTATAACAAAAAATTTAGAGTGTGCTCCATGTATGAAAAGAGTTTGTCCTTTAAAACATCATAACTGCATGAAACTTATTACAGCAAATGATGTTTTAAGGGTAGTTGATAATTAATTAACTAAAATTATTATCAATAATTTGACAAATAGTGTGTCCAAAAAGAATGTGCATTTCTTGAATTCTTGGAGTGTCATTTGATGGAACTACTAAGTTTACATCACAAATTTCATTCATAGCTCCTCCATCTTTTCCTGTTAGTCCGATAGTTTTACAACCAAGCTCTTTGGCTAGGTTTAATGCATTTATTACATTTTTACTATTACCACTTGTGCTAAGTCCGATAATCAAGTCTCCTTTTGAAGCTAAAGCTTCAACTTGTCTATCAAAAACCCTATCATATCCATAATCATTTCCAATAGCAGTTAAAGCACTTGTATCTGTTGTAAGAGCAATTCCTGGAAGTCCTTTTCTTTCAGTTTTATATCTTCCTGTAAGCTCAGCTGCAATATGTTGCGCATCAGCAGCGCTTCCTCCATTGCCACAAAGAAGAATTTTATTCCCATTTTTTAAAGTTTCAACTGCAATTTGTGATGCAGTTTCTAATTTATCTTGCATAGTTTTAATTGTATTATTTATTGTTTCAAGGTGAGCTTGAAACTCATCTGCTATCACTTGTTTCATTATGTTTAATATCCTTTAAATTAGTTAAACATATTTTATCATAAGAATATTTTAAAGTAATTAAATGGTATTTTATAGTCATTTTAATTAATTTGGTTAAAATTATGTATTTTAATATTAAACTTGGAAAAATTATATGAAAAACATAACAATAGATTTTAAAGTAAAAACGAAAATTATAAATAGACTTTTGGAAAAAGAGAATATAAAAAAAGTAAAGAAAAGAACCTTTTTAGATAAATTAACTTTTGCAAAAAAAGAGTTTGCAGATGTATATTTCCATACTGGCAGTATTAAAAAAGAGGATATTGAAAAAATTGAAAATGCAAAAAAGATTATTGTAAACTCAAATAAGCAAAAAAGTGAATTAATAAAACAACAAGTAGATAAAAGTAAAATTGAAATTATTTATCCAAGTATTGATGCTGAGTATAAAAAACCAAAAGAAGTAAAAAAACAATTTTGTGAAGAGTTCAATTTGGATACAAATACTATGTTTGTTTTTTTTACTGCACAAAACTTTAAAAATTCTGGTTCAAAAGAGTTTATTAATATTGTAAATAACTTAAATTTTAAAAACTTAAAAGCAATAGTAGCAGGAGATAAAAAAGAAATTTCAGGATTGAGATTTCAGTTATCAAAAGAAGGTTTAGATGAAAAGATCTTATTTTTTACAGATTATAATGATTTAAATAGACTATTTTTAGTAGCAGATATTTTTGTATTACCAACACATACAAAAGCTTTTGCAAAAAATATTTTAAGAGCAATGTTTTTTAAATGTGCAGTTTTTGTTCCCTCAACTTGCGCTTCAAGTGAAATTGTTGATGTATTTGCTACTATGATGATGCCAAGTGATGGTAGTACTGCATTTAAAATTGATGCACTATTAGGAAGAAAAGAAGATTTAAAGCATATAAAAAAGCAAAATAGAATTACTGCACAAGAGTTTACAATAGATAAAAATTTAGAAAAAATAGAATTAATTTTACAAAGTGTATAAACAAGATATCATTTTAACTAAATGTTAAGAATATTAAGATACAATACGCGAATATTTTTCACTAAAATAAATAAGGAAATCAATATGGCAAGAAGATGTTTAATCTCAGGAAAAGGCGTTATGGTTGGAAACAACGTAAGTCACGCTAAAAACAGAACTAGAAGAAGATTTTTACCAAACTTAAGAACTGTAAGAGTAACACTAGAAGATGGTACTACTAAAAAAATCAGAATTTCTGCTAAAGAGTTAAGAACTCTTAAAAAACACTCATAAGAAGGCGCTTAGAAAAGTGCTTTCATGAGCTTCTTAAAAAGAATTAAAAAAGCACTAGGCTGGGAAATTAGGTCTAATAAACCTGAATATGACTTAAACCCGCTTATATACTCACAATTAAGACCATTTAGACTACCATTAATACTTATTCAGATTATTTTAATGACTGGTGCATTAGGATATGTATATATTGAAGATTATCCTATTATGAAAGCAATCTTTCAATCTGCATATACTTTTACTACAACTGGATTTGGTGCTTTAAATGAAGCAAATTTCAGTAATCAAGGTATAATTTTTACAGTAACTTTGATGTTATCAGGTTTTGCAGTACTTACATTTTCTGTGGGTATTTTAATCAATACTATATCAAATGGTACACTTTTTAAACTTCTTAAGGAAAGAAAAATGTTATATAAAATTGCAAGGCTTAGAAGACATTTTGTTATATTTTATCATAATGAATATACTGCACAACTAGCAAGACAATTTAGAGAAAATCATGTTCCCTTTGTGGTAGTTGACCCAAGAGATGATATAGAAGAGATTGCAAAAGAGTATGGGTATCCTTATATAGTAAATGAAGAACCTTATAAAGAGGTTGCATTTTTCAAATCTCATTTAAGTTCAGCTAAGGGTGCTATTTCATTGTCAAAAAATATATCTGATAATATTACACTTATAGCTTCAGTTAGATTATATGAAAAAGAGCTTGGTCGAAGTCCTTTTTTAATTATTTCAAATGCAGAAACACAAAATGATAAAGTAAGACTTAAAAAGCTTGGTGCAGATAAAGTTGTAGCTCCTCCATCACTTATGGCAAAAAGAGTAAGTGCAATGGCAATAAGACCAGATATGGAAAATGTACTTGAAGAGTTTTTATACAAAAAAGACACTCCTATTGATATGGAAGAAGCATTTGTAGGAGAAGAGTCTTGGGCTGTTGATAAACAAATACAAGATTTACATTTAAGAGATAGAATGAAGGTCTCAATTATTGGTATTACAGAAGCAACTGGAAAATTTATTCAAATGCCAAAAGGAAATACTGTTATTAGAGCAAACTGCAAACTTTTACTTGTAGGAAGCCATAGAGGTATTTCAAAATCAAAAAGAATACTTTCTTATTCTCAAAAACCAAAGGATATATAAAATGTTTACTATTTTGCCTATAAAAGGTATGATTGATCAAATAGATGGATTTTATTGTGATGGAATAAGTGCAGGGCTTAAAGCAAATAATGCACTTGATTTAGGTTTTATATATAGTGATACATTATGTGATGTTGAAGCTGTTTTTACAGAAAACAGATTTCAAGCAGCTCCACTTAAACATTACTTGATGTATAAAAAAGATTTTCAAACAAATTTTGTATTAATCAATTCTAAAAATGCGAATGCAATGACAGGAAAAAAAGGAATTGAAGATATTAATTCAATTTTTTCATCACTAAATCATGAATTTACAAATCCTATCATGAGCAGTACTGGTGTAATTGGAAATCCTTTGCCTATTCAAAAGATAGTAGAAGGTGCAAAATCTTTTGATTTGAAAACAAAAAATGCACAAAACTTATCAAAAGCTATTATGACAACTGATTCTTATGCAAAAACTACTATGTATGAAGTTAAGCTTGAAGATGGAAGTAGTTTTAAAATTGGAGCAGTTTCAAAAGGTGCTGGGATGATAAATCCAAATTTAGCAACTATGCTTTGTTTTATTTGTACAGATGCCAATGTTCCTAAAGAAGATATGAAAGAAGCACTTAAAGTAAATAGTGAAACTACTTTTAATGCTATTTCAGTTGATGGTGATACTTCTACAAATGATACGGTTTTACTTTTAACAAATAAAAAATCTAATGCATATAATAAAGAAGCATTCTTTGAAGTTTTAAGATTAGTAATGCATGATATGGCAATGCTAATGGTAGCAGATGGTGAGGGTGCAAAAAAAGCTGTTGCTTTTGAAGTTAAAAATGCTGCAACTTATGAAGATGCACAAAAAGCAGCAAAAGCCTTATCAAACTCTCTTTTAGTAAAAACAGCACTATTTGGTGAAGATCCAAACTTTGGAAGAATTGCTTCTACTATAGGTGCAAGTAAGATTGCGTGTGATGAAGAAAAGCTTGTTGTTTCATATAATAATGTAATTGTATATAATAAGGGTGAACTTATATTTAATGATGAAATTGAACAAGAAGCCTTTAAAGTACTTCAAAATGATAAATTTAAGATTGTTTGTGATATTGGATTAGGAAAAGAGAGCTTTACTGCATATGGTTGTGATTTAGGTTACAAGTATGTTGAAATAAATGCTGATTACAGAACTTAAGAAGCAATTTAGCTTCTTAATTACACACTTTATATAAAAAATCATTTTATAATAAATATACAAGCTACATAATCTATTCTAAGAATTTAATTGTTATAATTATACTAACTCAACTAAAAGGATTAAATATGTTTCACGAACACAGAGATGTAATTACAAAGTTAAAGCAGGAAAATGCTCATTTTCATAAGCTTTTTGATAAACACAATGAGTTAGATGAAGAGATAATTGAGTTAGAAAAAAATTTTGGCGATCAGCTAGAAATTGATAAAAAGAAAAAAGAAAAACTGAAATTAAAAGATGAAGTTTTCAATCTAATTATGGAATATGAAAAATCATAATAAATATAAATTTAAGTAAAAAGAGATTAATTTTTTTAATCTCTTTTTTTATTTCTTGCTTAAATTACTATATTAACTAATACTAAGCCCCATTTAGCTAAAATAATAACAAATATAAAAAATAAAGGCGTTTTTTTATGGAAAACCTTTTCGAAGATCAAGATATAATAGATATTAATATAGAAGATAGTGTAAAAGCTTCTTATTTAGATTACTCAATGAGTGTAATTATTGGACGGGCACTTCCTGATGCAAAAGATGGATTAAAGCCAGTACATAGAAGAATTTTGTATGCAATGCATGATCTAAACATGACTGCAAGATCTCCTTATAAAAAATCTGCAAGGATTGTAGGGGATGTTATTGGTAAATATCACCCTCATGGTGATAGTTCAGTTTATGATGCATTGGTAAGACTGGCACAAAATTTTTCAATGAGAGCACCTCTTGTTGATGGACAAGGTAACTTTGGTTCGGTTGATGGTGATAATGCAGCTGCTATGAGATATACAGAAGCAAGAATGACTAAAATTTCAGAAGAGATTTTAAAAGATCTTGATAAAGATACTGTAAATTTTGTTCAAAATTACGATGACACTTTAAAAGAACCTGCTGTATTACCTACAAGGGTTCCTACCTTATTATTAAATGGTAGTGAAGGTATTGCTGTTGGTATGGCAACAAAAATTCCACCTCATAACTTAAAAGAGTTACTTGAAGCTGTTCTTTATACTATTGATAATCAAGAAGCAACTGCTGAAGATTTAATGCAGTTTATTCAAGGTCCAGATTTTCCAACAGGTGGTACTATTTTTGGAAGACGTGGAATTATTGATGCGTATAAAACAGGTCGAGGAAGAGTTAAGATAAGAGCTAAGCATCATATTGAAACTAAAGGTAAAAAAGAGGTTATTGTACTTGATGAACTTCCTTACCAAGTAAATAAATCTAGACTTATTGAACAAATTGCTATTTTAGCAAAAGAAAAAAATGTAGAAGGTATTTCAGAAGTTAGAGATGAATCTGATAGAGAAGGTATTAGAGTTGTAATTGAACTTAAAAAAGATGCAATGAGTGAAATTGTATTAAATAATCTTTATAAATCAACTCCAATGGAGACTACTTTTGGGATTATTTTACTTGCAGTTCATAATAAAGAACCAAAAGTATTTAATCTTCCAGAACTTTTAAGACTATTCTTATCACATAGAAAAACAGTTATTATTAGAAGAACTATTTTTGATTTAGAAAAAGCAAAAGCAAGAGCTCATATTTTAGAGGGTTTAAAAATTGCAGTTGATAATATTGATGAAGTTGTAAAAATTATTAGATCATCATCAAATGATGCAGATGCTAAAGAGAAACTTCAAGAAAGATTTGAGTTATCACTTATTCAATCACAAGCTATTTTAGATATGAGACTTGGAAGATTAACAGGTCTTCAAAGAGATAAACTTGAAGCTGAATATCAAGAGCTATTAAGATTAATTGCTGAACTTGAAGCCATATTAAAATCAGAAGAAAAATTAAATGAAATTATTAAAGAAGAAATTCAAGAAATAAAAGAGAAATATTCAGATGAAAGAAGAACTGAAATTGAAGACTCATATGATGAGATTGATATTGAAGACTTGATTCCAAATGAGCCAATGGTTGTTACTATTACTCACAATGGATATGTAAAAAGAGTTCCAATTAAATCATATGAAAAACAAAGAAGAGGTGGTAAAGGTAAAGTTGCAGTTACTACACATGATGATGACTTTATTGAAAGATTCTTTGTGACAAATACTCATGATACATTGATGTTTATTACAAATATGGGTCAGTTATACTGGTTAAAAGTATATAAAATCCCAGAAGGAAGTAGAACAGCAAAAGGAAAAGCAGTTGTTAACTTAATCAACTTAAGAGCAGATGAGAAGATCATGGCTATTATTCCAACTACTGATTTTGATGAGAGCAAATCATTGGCATTCTTTACAAGAAATGGTATTGTAAAAAGAACATCTTTAGCTGAATTTAGTAATATAAGAAGCAATGGTGTAAGAGCAATTGTTCTTGATGATGCGGATGAGGTAGTAACTGCTAAAATTACTATTCCAGGCTCGCAATACTTTATGATATTTACAAGTTTAGGTCAATGTATTAGATTTGAAATAGATAAAACAAGAGAACAAGGAAGAAGCACAAGAGGTGTAAGAGGTATTAAGTTTAAACTTGATTCTGACTTTGTTGTTGATGCTGATGTAATTATAAGTGAAGAACAAGAGCTATTAACTGTATCTGAAAAAGGTATTGGAAAAAGAACAACAGTAGATGAATATAGACTTACAAATAGAGCTGGTTCTGGTGTTATTTCTATGAAATTACATCAAAAAACTGGAAATGTAATTGGTTCTGTTTTAGTTGATGAAACACAAGATTTAATGGCTTTAACATCTATTGGTAAGATGATTAGAGTAGATATGAATACTATTAGAAAAGCAGGAAGAAATACTTCTGGAGTAATTATTGTTAACGTTGATAAAGGGGATAAAGTAGTTTCAATTGCTAAGTGCCCTAAAGAAGAAGACGATGAACTTGATATTGAATCTGCAACTGATTTAGCAGGTATTATTGAAGATACGAATTTAGTTGATAATGATGATTCAAATAATCAAAATAGTTAATTAGATTAAGTCTATATACAATAAATGAAGAGGAAGAAATATGAGAAAATTTAATGTTGCTGTTGTAGGAGCAACTGGTGCTGTTGGAGAAGAGCTTTTAAGAGTAATGGATGCATATGATTTTCCAATTAATAATATAATTCCATTAGCAAGTGCTAAAAGTGCTGGATCTACAGTTGAGTATAAAAACAAAGAATATACAGTTTTAGAACTTACTGAAACTGCATTTGAAGAAAATGATGTAGAAATTGCTTTTTTTAGTGCAGGTGGAAGTATCTCTGCAAAGTTTGCAAAATTTGCAGTTGAAGCAGGTGCTGTTGTTATTGATAATACAAGTCATTTTAGAATGGAGCCAAATATTCCATTGGTAGTTCCAGAAGTTAATCCAGATGATATTTCAAAATGGAAAGAAACAGGAATTATTGCAAATCCAAATTGTTCAACTATTCAAATGGTATTATCTTTAAAACCACTTGATGAATTATATGGAATTAAAAGAGTGGATGTATCAACTTACCAAGCGGTAAGTGGTGCAGGAAAAGCTGGTATGGAAGAGCTTGTAAAACAGATGCAAGCATTTTTTGCTTTTAAATTAGATGAAACTAAAAAAGAGGCTTTTGCTCATCAAATAGCACTTAATGTAATTCCACAAATTGACGTAGCTCAATCAAATGGATTTACAAAAGAAGAGATGAAAATGATCAATGAGACTCAAAAGATTTTACATAAACAAATGCAAATTGCAGCTACTTGTGTAAGAGTTCCTGTATTAAGAAGTCATAGTGAGTCAATTACTGTTACATTTGATGATGATGTTGAAGTTGATATTGATAAAGTAAAAGAAGTTTTAGGTAATTTTGATAATGTAGATGTTATTGATGATTTAGAAAATAATCAATATCCAATGCCAATTATTTCAACAGATACAGATACAACATTTGTAGGAAGAATCAGAAAAGATGCTTATGCAGATAATATTATTCATTATTTTAATGTTGCAGATCAAGTAAGAGTTGGAGCTGCAACTAACTCAGTTAGAATAGCATTGAAGTGGATTGAAATGGAGAATGATATCTAATGATAGAGAAGCTTTTTGAAAAAGCTATGTGGCAGACAAGATTTTTAGTAATCTTGGCTGTTGTATTTGGACTACTTGGAGCTATAGTTTTATTTGTAGTTGCAAGTTTAGATATTTGGAATGTTACTAAATATACATTTGATACAATCATAACAAATGCACATCCAAAGAATTTTCATGAAGATATAGTAAGTGGTATTATTGGTGCAGTTGATTTGTATTTAATTGCAGTTGTTATGTTGATTTTTTCTTTTGGAGTTTATGAACTATTTATCTCTCCAATTGATCATATTGAATCAGCAAAAGAAGACTCAAAAATACTGTCAATAACATCATTAGATCAATTAAAAGATAAAATTGCAAAAGTTATAATTATGGTTTTAGTTGTAAACTTTTTTCAAAGGGTATTACATACTAATTATACTTCTGCTTTAGAGATGTTATATTTTGCGCTAGCAGTTACAGCCTTAGCTGTAGGATTGTATTTCTTAGGGAAGATAGGAAAAAAATAAATAAAAGGTTATATAAATGTCAAAAATTTTTGTAGATGCTTGTTTTGGTAAGGAAACTCCTTATACTCCTGTATGGATGATGAGACAAGCCGGAAGATACTTACCTGAGTATATGAAAGTAAGAGCAGAAGCTGGAAGTTTTTTAAATCTTTGTCATGACCCTAAAAAGGCATGTGAAGTTACTATTCAACCTCTTGATATCGTAGGAGTTGATGCAGCAATTTTATTTAGTGATATTTTAGTTATTCCACATGAGATGGGAATGGATTTAGAGTTTATTAAAGGTGAGGGACCAGTATTTCATAAACCTTTAAAAGATGAAGCTGATGTTGATGCTTTATTAGGTGGTGAAGAAGCAGCAAATAAATTAACATATGTTTATGACACATTAAAATTATTAAAAGAAGAACTACCAGAAGATAAAGCACTTATTGGATTTACTGGTGCTCCTTGGACTCTTGCTACTTATATGATTGAGGGAAAAGGAACTAAAACATATAACTTATGTAAAAAACTAATTTATACTAATCCTGAACTTATGCATAAACTTCTTGCAAAAGTTACACAAGTAGTTAAGTATTATATGGAAAAACAAATACTTGCAGGTGCAGATGTTGTTCAGATTTTTGATTCATGGGCAGCGGCATTGGAAAAACAAGCATATTTTGAATTTTCATGGAAATATATGGTTGAAATTGCTGAATATTTAAAAGAGAAATATCCACATATTCCTGTTATTATGTTCCCTAAAGGTATTGGACAATACTTAGATGATATTTATGGAAACTTTGATGTATTTGGTGTTGATTGGTCAACTCCAATGGCATTAGCAAAAGAAAAACTTGGTGATAAATATGTTCTTCAAGGTAATATGGAACCATGTAGATTATACTCAAAAGAAAAAACAACAGCTTGTGTTGAAAAAATTCAAGAAGTAATGGGTGGAAAAAGACATATTTTTAATCTAGGTCATGGAATATTACCAGATGTACCTGTAGAAAATGCAAAACATTTTGTAAGTGAGTGTCACAGAGTTTCAAAAAAGGCGTAAAACGTTAAGAAAAAGTAAACTATTTTACTTTTTTAGTTTGTAGCGATTATTATAAAAGAGAGGCTTTTTAAGCTTCTCTTTTTTTATTTAAAGGAATAAAATGTCATATTCAAACTCTATAATATTTGGTCCAATTCCATCAAGAAGATTTGGAATTTCTTTAGGGATTGATTTATCACCTAGCACAAAACAATGTAATTTTGATTGTTTATATTGTGAATTAGAACCTGCAAAAACGATGGATTCTATGAGTGATTATCCAAGTGTTAGTGAAGTTATAAAAGAAGTTAAAAAAAGTTTTGAAAATCATCCTAAAATTGATGTTATAACACTAACAGCAAATGGAGAACCTACTTTATACCCATTTCTTGATGAATTAATAGATGAATTAAATAAGATAAAAAAAGATGCAAAAACATTGATTTTATCAAATGGAAGTACTATTTATAAACAAGAGATTTTTGATGCACTCTTAAAACTTGATACTGTTAAATTATCACTTGATTGTGTAAGTGAAAAATGTTTTAAAAAACTTGATAGAGTTCATAATAATATTGAAATTGAAAAAATCATTCCTTCAATGATAGAGTTTTCAAATAAATTTAATAATAATTTTGTTTTAGAAATACTTTTTGTTAAAGATTTAAATGATAAAAAAGAAGAGATTGAGCTACTTTATGAGGCTATTCAAAGAATTAACCCTAAACGAGTTGATATTGGTACAATTGATAGACCACCTGCTTATAAGGTTAAACCTGTAAGCTTTGAAGTTTTAGAAAGTGTTGCAAATACTTTTAATGGAATAAATGTAAATATTGCTTATAAAAATAGACCAAATCAAATTCAAAAATTTAGTGAAAATGAAATAATATCTATGTTAAAAAGAAGACCATTAACAAGTGAAGATATTGAAAATATGTTTGATAATTCTTCAAAAATAATTTTGGAAAAATTACTAAAAGAGCAAGTAGTTTCTATAATTGATAGTAGTGGCTTGAAATTTTATAAAATTTTATAATTTTATTCGATATTACTTGACAAAAGAGTAAATTTTTACTATAATTCCAGCCCATTAAAGGAACACGCATTCCGGATTAGCTCAGCGGTAGAGTAGGTGACTGTTAATCACTTGGCCACTGGTTCGAATCCAGTATCCGGAGCCATAACTTTAATGAAACTTTATATTAGATATATTCCGGATTAGCTCAGCGGTAGAGTAGGTGACTGTTAATCACTTGGCCACTGGTTCGAATCCAGTATCCGGAGCCATAATCTAATAAAACTTATCATATGTTCCGGATTAGCTCAGCGGTAGAGTAGGTGACTGTTAATCACTTGGCCACTGGTTCGAATCCAGTATCCGGAGCCATAACTTTAATCAAACAACTATTTCATTTTAACTATAAAAAACAAAGTAAAAATATGATATCTTAATTTATCTTTTTAATAAGGTTTATTTTGGATTTAGATTTTTTTATAGTTGCATCTATTGTGCTTATTATAGCTGCTTTTGTACATGGTAGTATAGGTTTTGGTTTTGCTTTAATACCTACTCCTATAATAGCAATTTTTACTGATATTCAAACTGCAATTTTACTTACACTTATTCCTACTTTAGTAGTTAATCTAGTTAGTTTTCTAAGTGAGGGTAATATACTTGATGGTTTTAAAAAACATATGCCCCTAGCCTTGCTTACAATGCTTGGAAGTGCAATAGGTACTCAGCTATTAATTATGAGTAATTCTGAGCTTTTTAAGCTTCTATTGGCTTTTATAATACTTATTTATCTTTTTGTAAATAAAGTTAACATGTCAATCTCTATTTTTAAAACTTATCCAAAAAGCTCTTTTGTTATTTATTCACTATTTACAGGAGTTGTAGGTGGACTTACTAATGTAATGGGACCTTTACTTATGATATATGGAATTGAACTTAAGTATTCAAAAGCAGAACTTATTCAAGCTATGAATATCTCTTTTTTATTTGGTAAAATCATTCAAATAGTGGTTTTTTTAATAAATGGAAGTTTTACAAGTGAGCATTTGTCATTTTCTTTTATGGCAATTTTTATAATCTCATTTTCACTATATTTAGGAATTAAGTTAAAAAAGAGAATGGATACCAAAGTTTATTTAAAAGTAATTAGAGCTGTATTATTTATTATTTCATTGATTTTAATCGCACAAGTGATAATATAAAGTATCAAATTAATTTTTTAACTTGATACTGTTTATTTTTTAAGTTTTGTTTTTTCATCTTTTTTTATACCGCAACTTTTTTTACCACAATTACAACCTTTATTTTTAGAGATTGAATGATAGATATAATAAACTGCAAAAAGTGTTATTACTATTAATAATATTTTATCCATATAATTTTCCTTTTAAGTATGAGCTTTTGCTCATACTTATTATTTCATAGGTTTAGCTTCAACCCAAATAACCGCATCTTGACTTAATTCTTTACCTTTATACTCTTTATCTGGTCCTACACCAAGTGCGCAAAATCCCCATTGACCAGCTTTTGGAATGGCAAATGTAAACTCACCATCTTTATTTGCTTTTATTGTCATTGTTACAAATGAGTCTTGTGGTGCAGTAACTCTATCTTTACCCATTTTATTATTTTTTGTATCTACATCTCTATTTAGATATTCAACTTCAATTTCAGCATAAGGAACAACTTTTCCTTTTGATTTTACAATCCCTGTAAAACTTCCACCTTCCCAAATAGCATAAGGCTTTGTCAATGGAACAATTTCAGCTTTTAATCCAAGCTCGCTATCCCAATCAGTTGGTGTACCTGCAACATTTATTATTGTTTTAGTAATTTGTTGAATATATGCATCTTCATTTTTTTCATAATATGGTTTTGGCTTTAATACTAAAATATGGTCACCCATTCTTCTAGCTTTATATTTTGATTCATATGCTTTTGCTTTATTATGATTTCCTTGAAAAGTAATAGAATTTAGACTTTTCATTAAATCTTTTTTCTTGCCTTTATTTATTACATAAAACTCTTCAACTCCTGCCATATCCATTGTATGTTCATCTGCAAATGGGTGTGTAAATACTTGAGTTAATTCAACTGTTTTTCCTTTAGGAAGTGCCATATTATCAGTGTAAAGCATTTGAAAGTGTGCAAATGCACTTGTTGATAAAACTGTTGCTGCAATACTGCTAATTAAAATTTTCTTCATTTTATTTTCCCTTTTTATATATTAATATTTATAGTCATTATCAATTAATTATTGGCTTTATCTTCAATAAAGAAGATAAAGTTTTATTTTATTCTGTTATATCAGAACTTTTTATTTTTACTTGATGTCCTTCACCTGCATCAAAGATTGCAGTATAATCTCCACTTGGTTTTTTGAAATTAACTTCACTGTATTCATTCATTTTAGTGTTGAATACAATTTTTCCATCTTTTTCAACTTTAAATTTTACTCCTGTGGCACTACTTCCATCACTAAAACCACCTTCACAAGTGATTGTTCCATCTGCGTTATCAAAACAACTCATTATTGCACTATGTGCAAACATTGAACTTATCATAAAGCTTAATGCTAATACTATTTTTTTCATTATATTTCCTTTCTTTTTATTAAATTGTATTTTGTTAAATTAGACTTTATTTAGTCCTCCTTTCCAGTTTATACTTTTACTTGGATAAAAAGCCAAAATAAGAGTAATAAAAACTATTGCAAAATAGAATGCTGCCATTGCTTCTACTCCACTTAAGGAGAAAATATTTCCAACTGTAAAAGTTAAAGAAGACATTGCAATACCTAAAAACACAGGGAAAAATATTGCAAATACCATCCATTTGTAACTATTTGTTTGCATTTTTACTACAATCATAGTTGCAATACAAGGTGGAGTAAGAATCATGAAAATTATAATTGCAGCTGCATGTAATGGAGTATAACCACTATTCTCAGCCATTGCTTCTTCTGCTCTTTTAGAATCGGCTTTGTTATTTTCATAAATACTTCCAAGAGTTGCAACTGCACTCTCCCTTGCTGCAAAAGAGCTTAAAAATGCTACGTTTATTTTCCAATCAAACCCAGCGTATTGAGTAATTGGTTCTAAAGATCTTCCAGTCATTCCAAGTATTGAATTTTCAATTTTTTCATTTTTCATCTCTCTTAAAACTTTTTTTCTATCTCTTGAAAGTTTTCTAATAGCTCTGTTTATTTTTTTTGCTTCTTTATTTTTTCTTGGTTTTAAGAATGTATAATAATCTGCATTTATAAGTTTGAATTTTTTATCAAGTTGTTTTGCATCTTCTTTTGAAGTAGCTGCCATTCTTTTTGCTCTATATCTATCATAATAATTTAATAAATCAGATACCTCATTTTTTGTATCTACTAATTGATAATATTTATTATTTTTAATTTGTTTATCAAATTTCGCTAAGTATATTTCTGATTGTTTTTCATACTTTAAAATTGAGTCTTCACTTAATCCTGGAAACTCTAACATTGCAAATAGTATAACTGCTACTGCTAAGACAATAGTTACAACTTTTTTAATATATATCCACACCTTTTGAAAAGATCTTATAAAAACACCTTTAATTGTTGGAACATGATAAGGTGGTAATTCCATTACAAAAGGAGCTGTTTGTCTTGTTTTTAAAACTGTTGTTGTTAAAAGTTTTGCAATTAATAATGCAATAAAAATAGTAATTGTTGAAATGAAAAACATCATAAGTGCCATTTCTGGTTTGAAAAAAGCTCCTAATAAAAGTGTATAAAAAGGCACTTTTGCAAGACAATTCATATATGGAACTGTTAATATTGTAGCCATTCTTGCTCTTTCATCACTAATTCCTTTTGTTGACATAACACCAGGAACTGCACAACCACCTACCATTGCTCCACCTAATACTAAAGGAAGAGTAGATTGTCCATGTAAACCAAATTTTTTAAAGATTTTATCAAGAATAAAAGCCATTCTTGGCATATAGCCTACATCTTCCATAATAGCAATCAATGCAAATAGAATAAAAAATATTGGGATATAGTTTAATAATGCAATTGAACTATTTGTCATCCAGATAAAAAAATCTGTTATCATAGGAACTTTTGTAAAGTCAGCCATTGGCAATATATCAATAATAAAATTTTTCATTGAGGCTAATATTGGCCATGTGTAATCTGTAAGTTTATATCCATAAACAATTGATATTTCGTAAACTAAAAATATTATAAATAATAAAATTGGTATTGCAAATATTCTATTTAATACTATTTTGTCAATTTTATCTGTTAAGGTTTCTTTATTTATATTATTATTTTTTACACACTCATGATATATTACATCAGCAGAGTCATATCTAAATGTTGCTAGAAAAGAGATGGTATCTTTATCATGAAGTGTATGAAAACTCTCTATTTCTTTATCTATTTCCTCTTTTTTTATATTTGAGCCAACATGTTCTAAAATAGTTGGATCTTCTTCAAGTAGTTTGATTGCAAGCCATCTTTTACTTAGGTGGCTTTTACTATTTTCTAAAAGTTTTTCAATCTTTTGAATATGAACTTCTAACTCTTCATAGTTTATTTTAAACTCTTCATATTTAGTCTTTTTTTCAAAAGTATTTGTAATAGTTTGCATAAGCTCTTTTCCACCAATACTTTTTGAACCACTTGTTTCAACAACTGGGCAAGAAAGCATTTTAGAAATCTTTTTAGAATCTATTTCTAATCCTCTGTTTTTTGCTATATCAATCATATTTAATACAACAATAACAGGAATACCAATTTCTAAAAGTTGAAATGTTAGGTAAAGATTTCTTTTTAAGTTTGAAGAATCAATTACATTTACAATAATATCAATACTTTTTTCTTTTGAATTAGGATTACTCTCATCAATTATAAACTTTTTTGCAACTTTTTCTTCTTGTGAAAATGAGCTAAAAGAGTATGTTCCAGGTAAATCTACCATTTCAACTTTGTAATCTTCATATTTGAAAAATCCAACTTTTTTATCTACTGTTACCCCTGGATAGTTTGCAATGTGTTGTTCAATTCCACTTACAAGGTTGAAAATTGTAGATTTACCACAATTTGGTTGACCTGCAAGACCTACTTTTATTTGTTTCATATTTTAACCTCAATTAAAGAAGCTTCACTTTTTCTAATACTTATGTAATAATTTTGTATTTTTAATTCCATTGGATCAAATAAAGGCGCTTCTCTAATAACTTCAATCTCACTATTCATAACAAAGCCCATGTCTAATAATCTTCTTAAAAGTTTTCCATCTGTTCTTATTTTTTTTATTTTTGCTTTTTGACCTTTTGATAAAGTATCAAGCATAATCATTTTTTTATTCAAAATATAACCTTTAGTAATTATGATAATCGTTATTGAAATATTAAGATATTAAAACTTAAAATATTATAATATATACTTAAAAAAATGAAATTTCTTTTTTTAGAGATTACCGTAAAAAGGTTGTTTGTTATTAAAATGTCACAAAAATTGAAAAACTAGATTGGAGATTATTATAAGAAAAAATTATAATTTTAAGAAAATAGGTCATAGAACTACCCCTGAAACTCTTAAGATGTAAAATTCGCAATAAACATCTGAAGATAAAAAATCAAGAAACAAAAAGGGACAATAAAAATGTTCCAGAGGCAGTTTTATGACCTAAGTATGCACTCCAAAAGGAGCGCATAAATTTAGAAACTATATACTAATGTAGCGTTTAATTGATTCATATCAGAACCAACCCAACCATTTACATCATCTGTATTAAAGTATGTGTATCCAACATTTGCTTTGATATTATCAGATACTTTGTATCCTAACCATAAAGTTGTTTCTTCAGCATCATACTCTTCTTGTGAGTCTGTCTTATAGTCGTTAAAGATTCCATAAATTAAAGTAGCATTTAAATCACCAAATGATTTGCTTAAGCTTGCATAGTAAGTCTCTGCATTTCTATAATAAAAAGCATCACCTTCTTCAAATGGACTTAAAGACTCTCCAGCTGCTCCATATCCAATAAATGGGTCTTTGTCATCTCCAACTTTTGCATAACCAATAGCTGCATTAACTCCAAGGATTTTTGTACTAGCTTTTAAGTGAAAAAAGTCTGTATCATCTTTATTTAAATCATCATCCATTTTTTGTTGAACATAATCTGCTCTAATAGAGAATTTATCATAATCAAGATTTAATCTTCCACCTAATTTGTAGTGATTATCTGGTAAATATACATCATAAACAGTTGCTTTGATATTATCATTGAATTTATGAGTAATACCTAATTTATATGCACCTTTACTATCATTGATATTTTCCATAGGTCTATAATCTCTTGCATAAACTCTACCAATTTTTTTAGACCAGATTGCTTCAACTGCTGTATCACCAAATACTGCATCAAGTTTAACTGCATCATGTGTTTTTGCAAACCAATCAGAAACAATAAATTGTCTACCAGCTTTAAGTGTGAAATTATCATATTGGTATTTTACAAAGAACTCTTCAGCGTCAATGTCTTTTTCATCACCATTTTCATAAAATCTCTCACTAGCATCACCACTACCTTTCCAAGTTTCAAGGCTATCATTATCTTCAAATAGAGTTTTATATGCTCTAAATTTAGTAGTTAAACTAAGATTATTCCAAACGCCTGTCTCATACTTTAATGCAAATGAACCAACACTATAAGCAGTGTCTTGATAATAGTTTCCTACTTTTTCATCAACATTTCTTGTTTCATAAGTAACTGCAACTTCTCCACTTACTTTTCCATTTGTTAAAGCTTCTTGTAAACTATTTGCACTCGCGAATGTACATGCACTTAAAGCTAATGAAGCAATTAAGCTTAATTTGATACTTTTCATTGTTTTCCTTTTTCCAAAGTGTTTAAACTTTATTTTTACAGTAATTGGTAAAATTAAGTTTATTTTCAAATTATAATTAATCAGTGGGTCTAAAAAGTAAATTTTTTGTGTATTAAGTAAAAACTTTTAAATAGAGCATAGAACTACCTCTGAAGGAGATTATGAAGTTAAATTCGCTAAAAACTTCTTATAGTAAGGGAAACTAATAAAAATTATATAATTTTTTCAGAGGCAGTTCTATACTCTTAATATACTCCTTGGAAGGAGTATATAATTAAAATGAGTAAACTAAAGTTGCATTTAATTGATTTAAATCAGTAGTGTTTGCATCTTTATTATCTTCATTAGTTAGTGCATATCCTACATTTAGTTTAAAGTTTTTGTTAAATTGATATGTTGCCCATAAGTTAAACTCATCTTTATCAAAATCTTTTTCATAATCAGTAATTCCATACAAGGCTGTTAAACTTAAATTTCCAAAAGATTTACTTAACATTGCATAAGTAGTTTTTGCATCTTTTAAGAACATTTGATCACCTTCTTCAAAAGGAATGATAGTCTCTCCTGCAATATGGTTAAATGCAGCATCTTCATCAATTTGTACATATCCAAGTGTTGCTGTGTATCCATTAATTGTAGCAAATGTTTTTAATTCTAAAATATTACTATCTTGTAAATTAGTATCATCTTCATCTAAGTCTGCATAGTGTGCCATTGCGCCAAACTTAATATTGTTTATACTATATTTATAGTTGATTTTTCCACCATAAATATCTTTTAATGATGGTGCTGTTACTCCATAAGCTTTTATAGAAAATGAATCACTTAATTTTTGTGTAACACCTAATTTATATACACCACCATTTTCTTTGTTGATATGAGTCATAGGTCTATAATCTCTTGCATAAACCCTACCATGTCTACTTGACCAGATTGCTTCAATACTTGTATTATTGATATCATAATATAAGCTTATTGCATCTTGAGTTTTATTAATCCATTCAGTAGAGATAAATTGTCTACCTGCTTTAATATGTAAGTTATTTAAATCATATGCTAAAAATAACTCTTCTGCATCAATGTCTTTTTCGCTTCCAGTTTTATAAAATCTTTCACTAGCATCACCTTTACCTGTACTAGTTATAGATTTATCATCATCTTCAAATAGAGTTTTATAAGCTCTAAATTTAGCTGTTAGACTAAGATTATTCCATTTTGCTGTTTCATATTTTAATGCAAAAGAACCTACACTATAAGCAGTGTCTTGATAATAATTAGAGATTTCTTTATTTTGATCTCTTGTTTCATATGTTACGGCAAACTCTCCACTTACTTTTCCACTTGTTAATGCTTCTTGTAAACTATTGGCACTAGCTGTATTACATACAGTTGTTGCTAAAGCAGTAATTAGACTTAACTTAATAGATTTCATATCATTTCCTTTGTGTATAATTAAATAAAACTAAATATTTATAAGTAGTTTTATTTTTTATGTTTGGGAAGTATAAATAAAAAATGTAGAAAAAAAATCGAAAATATTAATTTACGGGATATTTACTTTGAAAATTCATTTTTTAGTTATATAATGATAAAAATTAGAATAAAGGATAATATATGACATATACATATCATAACCCAACATTAATAGAGTTTGGAAAAGAAAAAATCAAATCAATTTTTAATTATATTCCTAAAGATGCAAAAGTTTTATTTGTTTATGGTGGAGGATCTATTAAGAAAAATGGTGTTTATGAACAAGTTGTAAAAGCTTTGGAAAAATATGAATCTTTTGAATTTAGTGGAGTTGAACCAAATCCTACGGTTGAGACTATGAATAAAGCAGTAAAAATAGTAAAAGAAAAAAATATCAATTTTATATTAGCTGTTGGAGGAGGCTCTGTTATTGATGGATGTAAATATTTAGCAGCAGCTTCATTATATGAGGGTGATGCTTGGGACTTTTTAGATGGAACTACACAACCTACAGAAGCTTTACCTTTAGGTGTGGTTTTAACTTTGCCTGCAACTGGAAGTGAATCTAACTGTGGTTCAGTAGTTTCAAGAAAAACAACAAATGAAAAAAGATTTTTCTTTTCACCTAAAGTTTTTCCTATGTTTGCAGTTTTAGACCCAAGTGTTATGATAACACTTGATGATAGACAATTATCAAATGGATTAATAGATGCTTTTGTTCATACATGTGAACAGTATCTTACATATCCAAATGACTCTTTACTTCATGATGGATATAGTGAAACTATTTTAAAAGGTTTAATTACTCTTGCAAATAATTGGAATAAAAGAGATACTTACCATTGGCAAGAGAATCTAATGCTTTTAGCAAATCAAGCTTTAAATGGATTTATTGGTTCAGGAGTACCACAAGATTGGGCAACTCATATGATAGGACATGAACTAACAGCATTTTATGGTCTTGACCATGCAAGAAGTTTAGCAGTAGTTCAACCTCAACTTTTAAGAGTAATGTTTGAAGATAAAAAAGAGAAACTTTTACAAATGGGACAAAATGTTTTTAATATAGATGATGCACAAAAGACAATAGAAAAAATAGAAGAGTTATATCACTCTTTAGAAGTTTCAACAAATCTAAATGATTATGAAATAGATGATAAAGTTGTATCAAATATTACAAATGCTTTAGAAAAACATGAAATGACAGCAATTGGTGAAAAACAAAATATCACACTTGATAAGATAGAACAAATACTTACACTAACTATGAAATAAATCTAAAGAGGAAATATCCTCTTTAGATAAATATCAACTACTATTTAATCTTCATAATACTTATTATATATAAGTAAAACTACCTTTTATAATAAATTAAAAAAAGAATATTTTTTCGATTTTTTTTCGATTTTTTATTGATATGATTTCAATATAAATGAAAAAAAGGATACCCCATGAACAATTCAAGAAGAGATTTTCTTAAAGTTGGTGCTGCTACATCTGCAGCTGTTGTAGGAAGTGGTACAGTAACAGGAGCATTTGCAAATGAGTTTGCAAAAAGAACTACAAAGATACCAAGTGCTTCACACTTTGGTGCTTTTTATGCACATGTAAGAGATAATAAAATTGTAGATATTACATCACAGTTAGATTCAGATGCTAACCCAACAGTTATGGTAAAAGCACTTGCAGATAGAAATAGTTCAAACTCAAGAGTTAAATATCCAGTAGTTAGAAAAAGTTACCTTGAAGGTAAAGGAAGAGGTGACTTAAGAGGAAAAGAGGAATTTGTTAGAGTTTCTTGGGATACAGCAATTGATTTAGTTGCAAAAGCAATTAAAAAAGCACAAGATAAAGGTGGAAACGAAGCACTTTATAATGCATCTTATGGTGGTTGGGCTCATCCTGGTGCATTTAAACCAAATGCATTAGCAGGAAGATTTTTTAATCAAATTGGTGGAGCTGTTAGAACATCAGGTGAGTATTCAAATGGCGCAGCAGGTCAAGTAAATCCATCAGTTGTTGGAGATATGGAAGTTTATTCTATTCAAACAGCACATGAACAAATTATTGAAAATACAGAAGTGATGGTTTTATGGGGAGCTGATTTATATAAAACAAATAGAGCAGGTTACTCTGTACATAATCACAGATGTTTTGATGCTTATGAAGAGTATAAAAAAGCAGGTATTAAAGTAATCTCAATCGACCCAATCTATACAACATCAGCACAAGAGTTCAAAGCTGATTGGATTAAAATTAGACCAGGTAGTGATGTTGCTTTAATGTTAGGAATGATGAACTACTTATATAAAACTGGTAAATATGACAAAAAATTTATTGAGAAATATACTTATGGTTTCGATAAATTTTTACCATATCTTTTAGGAAAAGAAGATGGTATTGAAAAAACACCACAGTGGGCAGAAAAATTAACAGAAATTCCAGCTAAGACAATTGAAAAATTAGCAGATATTATGGTTTCAAAAAGAACATTTATTGCTGGAAATTGGGCTATGCAAAGAGCACATCATGGAGAACAAGTAGATTGGTCAATTATTACTTTAGCTTCTATGATTGGACAAGTTGGACTTCCAGGTGGTGGTTTTGGATTTTCTATGCACTATGAAGGTGGAGGAGATGCAAACTCTGGTAAAAATACAATTGGTGGTATGAGTCAAGGTGGTGGAGATAAAGTAAGAATTGCTATTCCAGCATCAAGAATGAGTGATTTAATTAACAAACCAGGTGAGAATGTAACTTACAAAGGTAAAGTGATTAAATATCCAAAAGTAGAATTTATGTTAAGTGCAGGTGGTTCTCCAATTGGACACCAACCTAATGTAAATGAACTAATTGAAGCAATGAGAAAACTAGATACTGTAGTAGTTGTTGAACCTTGGTGGACACCAACTGCAAAAATGGCAGATATTGTTTTACCTGCAACTACAACTATGGAAAGAGATGATGTGGCAGGAGCTATGTCTTACTCAGCAGATAGAATCTATGCAATGAAAAAGATTGTAGATCCAAGATATGAGTCAAAAGATGATTATGAAATCTTTACAATGCTTGCAGATAAATTTGGAAAAGCAAGAAGATATTCAAGAGGAAGAACTGTAAAACAATGGTTAGAGAGACTTTATAAAAGATCTACTGCAAAAAGAGATATGGGAATTTCATTTGACAAATTCTGGGATATGGGAGTTATCAAATATGATATTCCTACAAGTGCAAGAAAATTTGTTAGACATGAGGCTTTTAGAAAAGACCCTGTAAACAATGCACTTAAAACAGAAACTGGAAAAATTCAAATTTTTTCTGAGAAGTTTGCATCTTATGGATATGAAGACTTTAAAGGTCATGTTATGTGGTTTGAACCAGCAGAGTGGTTAGGAAATGAAGAGTTAGTGAAAAAATATCCATTACACCTAGTTTCTCCTCATCCAACATATAGAATTCACTCACAATTAGATAATACTTGGGTGCAAAATGTACATAAAGTACAAGGACGAGAGCCTATTAGAATATCTCCTAATGATGCGAAAAAATTTGGAGTAAAAGATGGTGAGATTGTAGAAGTTTTCAATGATAGAGGAAGTTTACTTGCAGGTGTTGTTGTGACAAATACAATTAGAGATGGTGTTGTAGCTATTGAAGAGGGTGCATGGTATTCTCCTGAAGATGCCCAAGCTGGTGAGTCTATATTTGGTGGAAATGATCAAAGAAAAGTAAGATGTAACTCTGGTCAAGTAAATGTTCTAACATCATCAAGACCAACATCAGCAATGGCACAAGCAACTACAGCAAATACTGTACTTGTAAGTATTAAAAAAGCTGGAACTGTAAGTCCAAATGTAGCTTACAATCCACCAAAAATTATAGGAGCATAAAATGAAAACAATTATAAGAAATACAATAATATTATTAGCTTTACTTGGAAGTTTATTCCAAGTAAATGCATCACAAAACTTTATCTATCAAGATTCAGTTTTAAAAGGTGATAATGGAAAAACTGCAAAAATTTTTGTAGGAGTTCCTGTAACAATCAAAAAAGAGATGGGAAAAAATGTAAAAGTTTCAATTAAAGGTTATATGTTTGGTGATGAGGTTTACTCTTCTAAAACAAAAGAGCTTTTAGTTGCAAAAGTGCAAAAAGGTTTTAATGTAAATAAAACAGAAAAAAATGAAGTTGAATTAATTGGTACCTTATCAAAAGAGTTAACTTCTTCTGATTTATTAGATGTGTGGGGTGAACATGAAGAGTTTTATTTTGAAATGTGTACTCAATGTCATGCAGGACCTGAAGTAAATCATCATACAATGATGGAGTGGGAAGCAGTTTTTGGAACAATGAGAGGTTTTGCAAAACTTGATGAAGAAGAGGCTAGTTATTTATTAAGATATTTAAAAGCAAATGCTTCAGATGGTTTTATTAAAGTAAAACATTAAAAACTTGTTATAATTATTATATTAAAAAGGAGTCTTCATGCAAAAAGAGTTTTTAGAAAAATTACAAGGTTTAACTATTCTTTATGCAGAAGATGAAGTAGGAATTAGAGAAAATATTGCTGATAGTTTGAGCTACTATGTAAAAGAAGTTTATGAAGCTTGTAATGGAGCAGAGGCTTTTGAAATTTTTGAAACTAAAAAGCCTGATATTATATTAAGTGATATTCATATGCCTGTTTTAAATGGAATAGATTTTGTTAAAAAAGTACGAGAAGTAAATAGAACTATTCCTATTGTTATGATTACAGCACATACAGATAAAAAGTATTTGCTTGAAGCAGTTGAATTACATATGGAAAAATATATTGTAAAACCAATAGAACTTGAGGCTTTATTTGAAATTTTAGAAAAATGTGTTGAACTTCTTACTATAAATAAAAAAATATTTTTAAAAGTTGATGAAAATTATAGCTATGATTATGATAGAAAAGAGTTAAAATATAAAGATGAAGCTATAATTTTAAATAAAAAAGAGATGAACTTTTTTGAAGTTCTTATCTCTAATCAAAATCGTGTTGTAACTTATGAAGAGTTGCAAGAAAAAGTTTGGGGTGATGATATTATGACTGATAGTGCGTTAAGATCTTTAGTTAGAAATTTAAGAAAAAAACTTCCAACCGATATTATTTTTAATCTATCAGGGGTAGGGTATCGACTTGTTTAGATTACTGTTTTTAATCTTAATACTTTTTAATAATTTATTTGCAACTTCTATTATAGTACCTGCATTTGAATTTCGTGAAGATGATTCTAAAAATAGAGTAGCAAAGAATCTTCACCCTAAATCTCATATAAATATTTTTCTTCCTTCAATTCCTTATTCTTATATTGCAAAATCAACAAATGCAGGACTTATTCGCTCATATGACAATAAAAAAGGTTGGGTTTATGACCTTGCAAAATCTCATAAAAGAGTGGATGATTATACATATATATTTACTTTAAGAGATAATCTAAAATTTCAAAATGGAAAGAATTTTACGATGGATGATGTTTTATATAATTTAGAATTTTTTAAGAAAAATCCATTTTTATATACAAATATTGACAAAGTTGATTTTGATATTATAAAGCTTGATGAAAGAAGATTCAAAATTGTTTTAAAACAAAAATATGAGATGTTCTTAACTGATTTAGCTAGGGTTTATTTTTATACAAAAGAGTATATACAAAAGTTCAAACCAGTAGGAAAAGAGACAGGAACTGCAAATAAGATTGCAGGTGCTTTTGGAATGGGACCTTATATTTTAAAAGAAGGTTTTGCAATAGGAGATGAACAAACAGAGAAGTTAGAGCTTGTGGCAAATCCATACTATTGGAATAAAGATTTTCCTAAGGTTAAAAGAATTACTGTATATACTCAACTTGATATTAATGATGCAGTTGATATGATTACAAAAAAAGAAGGCAAGCTTGATTTGATGCCTATTCCTTTTAATAAAAAACTTGAAGTTTTACTCTCAAAATACTCTAAATTAATTATTTCAAAATCAACTGATAATTTTGTTATTTTTTTTAATTTGATAAATGGTAATAAAAAACTAAAAAATAAAAAAGTTAGACAAGCTTTAAATCAAGCTCTAAATCAAGAAAACCTATTAAATTTTGTTTATAAAAAAGAGGGAAAAGTATCTGATTTTACAGCTTCTATTAATTATGATATTGTAAATAAAATTTCAAATAAATATAAATTAAATGATTTGAAGTTAAAAAAAGAAGAACTTCATAAACTTTTAGATGGATTAGAGTTAAAAGTCTTTACACAAGATAGATTTATGTTTTTATTTAAAGGAATAGAATTTCAATTAAAAAAGTATGGAGTTAAACTAATTTATGATATCACGACAAGTGAAAAAGATATATATAAACAACTTTTAAATACTAATACAAATAAAAATACAAAACCATGGGATTTATTAATTTGGGGTGATGATGACTGGTATTATCAAAATCCTTGGACAGTATTTTTTATTTATGAAACAAATGGTGCTTGGTCTACAATAAATAAAGATGAAAAAATGCAAGAGTATATAAAAGAGTTTTTTATTACAAAAAAAGGTACTTTAGAATATGAGCAAATAGTAAGAAAAATACTTTTTCGAGCAAGAGATATGGCATATACTTTAAGAGTACCATCATTAAATAAAGTTTTTGCAGTAAATAAAGAGGTTATTTTTAAACCATATGAAGGTGGAATTATTCCTTTATGGGAGATTGAAATAACAAAAGAGCATTGGTCTATAAGAGCTGATAAAGAGTATAAAAGTCATCTAAAAAAAGCCATAAAACCAAAAAGAGTAAATAATGAGATTAATAAATAGCTTGAATATCAAATTTAAACTTGCAATACTGTTTTTTATTTTATGTACCTCAATAGCAGTTTTAGGGTACAAATCTATAAATATTAGTGAACAAAATAAACAGACTTTAAAAGTAGTTCATAGTAAGTCTCAAACTGTACTTAGTTTACAAAATAGAATAATTACACCTTTATATAGATTAAGAGAGATAACTCAATCTTTAGTTATGGCACCAAATAAAGAAATAAGAGCAGGAATTGAAAAAAATCTTGATGAATTAGTAAAGAGCTTAGATATTCAGTTCAAAAGATTAAGCGATTCACAAATTAAAGTAAAGCAGATGTGGAAAAATTATAAATATCTAATTGAAACTATTAAAGGCTATTTACATGAAGAGTTTGAAGAGGGCGCTTATGTAAATGTTACTACTTCAAGTAGAAAGCAGTTTCATTTACTTACAAATGAACTTTTAAGTATACAAAGTAGATATTTAAATAATGCAACAGTTGCATATAGTCAAGCAGTTTTAAAATCAAAAGAGATTAAAGTAGAGATATTAACATCTATTATTGTTATTTTACTTTTTGCAACAGTTGTTGGTTGGCTTGTTTCAAGTAATATTATACAATCAATTTACAAAGTACAAAATGGCTTAAAAGAGTTTTTTAACTACTTAAATCATAAAAAAAGTGGAGTTAAAAAAATTGAAATTGATACAAGAGATGAGTTTTATCAAATGGCAACAATTATTAATCAAAATGTATCAAATATTCAAAATAATATTGAACAAAATGAAGCACTAATTAAAAATGCAACAAAAGTTTTAGAAAATATTAAATTAGGTAATTTAGGAACTCGACTTAGTCAAGAAACAAATAGTAATGCTTTAAATGAATTAAAGAAAATGATTAATGATATGATTGATAATCTTGAAATAAAGATTCAAAATGAAATTGATAAGAGAGTTGAACAAGAACAAATTTTAATTCAACAAAGTAAATTAGCCGCAATGGGTGAAATGATAGGAAATATTGCCCACCAATGGAGGCAACCATTAGCTCAAATCTCTGCAATACATATGAATATGAAAGTTACATATGATTTTAATAAATTTACAAAAGATTATTTAAATAATAAAATAAAAGAAGCAAATAAGTTAACTTCTTATATGTCTCAAACTATTAGTGATTTTCAAAACTTTTTTAAGCCTCAAGGAGAAAAAGAGGAGTTTAGTGTAGAAAAAGCTTGTAAAGAAGCTTATTTTATAATTGAATCATCTTTAAAATATCATGGAATAGAGCTTAGTTTTGATGTAAAAGAAGATGGTAAAGTCTATGGGTATAAAAATGAGTATTCACAAGTTATATTAAATGTTTTAAGTAATGCAAAAGATATCTTAATTGAAAGAGGAATTAAACAACCAGCTATTAATATAGAAATAAAAAGTGGTGATAATTATGAAATTGTAAAAATAGAAGATAATGCAGGTGGAATAAAAGATAGCATAATAGATAAAATCTTTGATCCATACTTTACTACAAGACATAAAACTTTAGGTACAGGAATAGGTCTTTATATGTCAAAAAATATAATAGAAAGAAATATGAGTGGTCATATAAATGTAAGAAATATAAATAATGGTGCTTTATTTACAATAAAAGTTGAAAAATTCAATGTATAAAATCTTAATATTTTTTAAAATAACTTAGTATATTAGAAAATATACTAAGTTAAGAGTTATTAAAACTTATAATTAAGTCTTAAAGTTGCTGATCTTGATGCTCCTGGCATTGTACTTGATCTCCAATAATCTTTATCAAATAGATTTAAAATACCAAGTGTAATATTTACATCTTTATATTTCCACCCTAGTAATGAATCTACTCTATTGAAACTATCTAAAGTACTTTCATTTCCACTTCTATCATAGAAGTATCTTTTTCCTACATGTGTAACTCCAAGTTCTGTATAGAAGTTTTTTGATGAAGGTGCATATCTTACAAAAATATTTCCATTGATATTTGCAGTATTACTTAAGTAATTACCTTCATTATCAGGATTTGATTTATCTTTTATAACTTTTGCTTGCATTGCCCCTATAGAAGCTCTTAGATAAAAGTCTTCATAAACTTGACCAATTATACTTAGTTCTGCTCCTCTTGATCTCTCTTTCCCTCTTTGGTACCATTTTGTTAAATCAGTTTCCCAATCAGGTCTATATCTAATATTAAAATGTTCAATTTGATATAAAGAAAAAGTACTACTTAGTTTGTTATCAAACCAATCACTTTTAATTCCTACTTCATACTGTTCATTATATTCTGGTTCATCATTAAAAGTACTAGAATCTTTACTTGCACTTACTCCTAAATAGTTATTTCCTCCATATGGTGAAAAGCTTTTATTATATGAAGTATAAATAGTGTGATTTTGATTAATATCATAAACAACTCCTACTCTTGGACTAAATGAATCACCATCATATGAACTATTATTATTTGAAATATCAGAAGAATTAAAAGAGTATTTATCAAACCTTCCACCTAAAACTAGTTTTAAAGAAGCAGTTAAAGAGATAACATCTTCTAAGAAAATACCTTTTGAAATTCCCTCATGCTCATTTTTTATAAGTGCATCTTTTTTTTGAGTTCTTGTCCATGAAGAAGAGTCAAAAGGATCAAAAAATTGGTTTCTTGTATAGTATAACTCTGGGTTTCTTTTTTCTTTACTATAATCAACTCCAAAAGTTAGGTTATGTAAAATATTACCTGTTCTTACTTCACCATTAAGTGTTAATGTATTTGAAATAGTTTTGTTTTCTGTGTTTTGCCATGCATAGCTTTGATTTAAAAGTTTAGTAGAAGGGTCATAGCTACCTAAATAGTAATGGTCAAAATTTTGTTCTGCTTTTCTATATGCAGCTGCCCAGTTTAAACTCCATTTATCATTTATTTGATAATCTAAACTTGATCTTAATATTTGTAATCTATCTTTTACATAATCTCCATCATGAGCAAAAGCTTTATCATAAGAGATATCCATTAAGTCATATTGTGCTTTATTAGGACCTCTATCAGGTGTTCTTTTTGCATAATCATAAGTATATTGAGCTGTCCATTTCAAATTATCATTGTTTGAAATAGTAATACTTGGAGAGAACATTTTACTTTCATTTTCAATATCTTTTTGAATACTATTTCTAAATGTTTCACCTTTTGTCACATCACTTACAATTCTAATTGCAACATTTTCATTTACTACTTGATTTACATCTAGGTTTGCTCCTTTATTTTTCCAAGAACCTATTGAAACACCAACATTACTAGAATTATCAAAGTTTGCATATTTACTTACCATATTAATAACTCCTCCACCATTACTTCTTCCATAAAGCAATGAAGCAGGTCCTTTTAGTATCTCAACCCTTTCAATATTAGCAGTGCTTCTTCTTACTTGTCCACTTTCTCTAATACCATCTCTATAAATATCATTTGTATCAGCTCTAAAACCTCTAATAAAAATATTATCACTTCTCATATCATATGTAGTATCAATACCAGCATTTCCTTCTAATATTGAACTTAAGTCATTTGTTCCATAGTTTTTGTTTTTTTGAATATTTAAAGTATCAATAGTCATAGGAGTTTGTTTAATACTCATCTTATTTCTTGTAACTGAAGCATTTTCGTAATTTACATATCCTTTTGTTATATCGTCTTCTTTCATAGCTTCAATATAAACAGTTGGAAGGACTGCGTTAAACTTCTCTTTTTTTTCATTGTTACTTTTTTTGTTTTCAAGGGATTTTGCATTAAGTAAGCTTTGTGCAGTTGTTAAGCTTAGCATTACTACAAAAGATGAAGTAACTAATTTTTTCATAAATTTCCTTTGTGTATGTATATAATATTAATAATAATTATCAATAATATTTTAGGGCGCGGATTATTACATAGGAAAGCTTAAAAAATTCTAATACACTTTAAAATTATTTAAATATTGAGAAGAGTTAAAGAAATATAAAAACTAAAGGGTGTATCCCTTTAGTTTTTTGTTGAGCAACAATTTGTGTCTGAGCAACAAGCATCTTTTTGTGTAGCACTAAAGTTTGTTATTTTTTGTTTTTTTTCCATATCACAACTATCATCTTGACAAGTTGATTGTTTTGGTTTATCTTTTATTGTTTTTAAAATTCTCATAGAGTTAAATATAGCAAGTAAAGCTACTCCAACATCAGCAAAAATTGCTTCTTTCATACTAATCATAGCACCAGCACCTAAAGCAAGAAATGCAACTTTAATTGCCATAATAAAAATAATATTTTGATATACAATAACTTTTGTTTTTTTAGCAATTTTAATAGCATCACTTATTGATTTAATATTATCATTTAAAATAACAACATCAGCAGATTTAACTGCTAAATCACTTCCAACACCACCCATTGCAAATCCTACATCTGAATTTGCTAGTGTTGGTGCGTCGTTTATTCCATCCCCCACAAAAGCTGTAATTTTATTTGTTTGTTTTTTTATGGCTTGGAAATTTGTTAACTTTTCTTGTGGTAAAAGTTCATATTTTACTTCATCAATTCCCAATTGATTTGCAACATTTAAAGCAACCTCTTTTTTATCACCTGTTAACATATATGTTTTATGAATATTTAAACTTTTTAGCTCACTAATTACTTCTTTTGCTTCTACTTTTATAATATCACTTACTACAATATACCCGGCAAATTTAGAATCTATAGCTATAAATACAACATTTAAATCTTCTTTTATTTCATCATAAGCAACTTTAAAATTATCTAGAAGTTTTTTATTTCCTACTAAAATTTCTTTATTGTCAATTGTTGCTTTTACTCCAAGACCACTTAACTCTTCATGTTCAGTTATTAGTTTAGAATCTACTGTTTTATCAAAAGCTTTTACAATTGATTTTGCTATTGGATGAGTTGAAAAACTCTCTGCATAAGCAGCAAATTTTAAAAGTTCATCTTTTGAAATATTTTTACTATCAATATTTGTAACTTCAAATACACCATGTGTTAGTGTACCTGTTTTATCAAAAATTATATTTTGAATCTCAGTTAATTTTTCTATATAATTAGCACCTTTTACAAGTACTCCTCTTTTTGATACTGCACCAATTGCACTAAAAAATGATAATGGAATAGATACAACTAAGGCACAAGGACAAGAAATAACCAAGAAAATAAGAGCTCTTTCTACCCAATCTGCAAACTGTGCATCTTCAATTAATAGTGGAGGCAGTATTGCTAAAAGTGCAGCTAATACAACAACTATTGGAGTATAAATAGTTGCAAATTTTGTTATAAATTTTTCTGCTTTTGCTTTTTTTGATGAAGCATTTTCTATAAGTTCTATGATTTTAGCAACAGTTGAATCTTTGTATAGTGAAGTTACTTTTATATAGCAAGCTTTTGAAGTATTTATAAATCCACTTAAAACTTCTTGTTCTTCTTTGATATTTTTAGGTTTAAACTCTCCTGTTATTGCACTTGTATCAAAAGAGTTATTATTTGATAATAATACTCCATCAACAGGAACTTTTTCTCCTACTTTAACTAAAATAGTATCACCAATTTTAACCTCTTCAGGTGCTTTTTGAACAATCTCTTCACCATCTTTTACATTTGCAAATTCAGGTTTTATATCAAGTAAGGAATTAATACTATCCCTTGAGTTATTAACAGCAACTGCTTGGAACATTTCACCCACTTGATAAAATATCATAACAGCAATACCCTCAACATACTCACCCAAGGCAAAAGCACCAATTGTTGCTATTCCCATCAAAAAATGCTCATCAAAAAGTTTTCCATTTGTTAAGTTTTTAACAGCTTTATATAAAACATCCCAACCAACTAAAAAGTATGCTAATAAATATATTGCAAGTTGAAGTGTTTCATTTTGTATATAATTATATGAAATATATGTTAAAACAAGTGAAACAATAGTTATACCTAAAAGTTTTTTATCAAGAAGTTGCCAAAAACTTCTTTGTTGTTGTTTAATATTATCTTTTACAATAACTACTTCTCTTTCAATTTTTTGAATCTCTTTTTCAATTTTTTCAAGTAAATTTTCTTCTACTGTTTGTTCAAAACTTAATGTTGAAGTTGAAAAGTTTAATTTAACATTATTTAGTTCATCTAATTCATTTAATCGTTTTTCAATTTTTCCTGCGCAGTTTGCACAATCAAGATTTTGTAATTTAACTTTTTGCATAATTATCCTTTTATTATATGCTCTAATCCCATATCGTATATTTTTTTAATATGTTCATCATCTAGTGAATAAAACATTTGCTTTCCAACTCTTCTTGGTTTTACAATTTTTGAGTTTTTCAATACTCTTAATTGATGTGAAACAGCAGATTGACTTACATTTATAAGTTCACTTATTGCTCCAACACATAACTCTTCTTCTTTTAAAATAGCAATTATTTTTATTCTAGTTGTATCAGCAAAAGCTTTAAATAACTCTGCAACATCATATAAAGTTTCATCACATATTAAAACTTTTTTTACTTTTTCTACTTCCTTTGAGTGATCACAACATTCTGTTGACATTTCATTCCTTTTATTATATGTACATATGAATATGTAATCATATGATAACGATTCTTAAAAATAGATTAGATTTTTAAAATCAAATTAAGTAAAATCAAATATAATTATTTATCTTTTAATCATATGAAATAATTAAATTATATTAATAAAGTGGTCTATTTTATGAAAAATAATAAAAATATTAAATTATCAATTCTTTTTGTTTGCAATGATGATGATTGTATTTCTCAATCATTGAAGTTTTTAAAACAAGAATATGATATGGATGATATTGTTATTTGTAAATCAAAAGAAGAGGCTTATACTTTATATTTACAAGGTAACTTTGACATTGTTTTAACTAACTTTTTACTCTCTGATGAAGATGGAAAAAAGATGGTAAAAAAAATAAGAAAAATTAATGAAGACCAAATTTTTATATTAATCTCAAAATTTAACAAGAAAAAAGATTTAATAAAAGCTATAAAACTTCGTATTAGATACTATATTCAATACCCAATAAAGAAAAAAGAGTTAAAAGAGGTTTTTGATTCTTGTATTAAAAGACTCTCTCATAGATATGAAATAAAATATGTTAATTCTATTTTACAACATTATAAACTAGCGGTTGATAACTCTACTATTCTTTCAAAAGCTGATAAAAAAGGAAGAATTACATATGCAAACGAGGAGTTTTGCAGAATCTCAAAATATAACTTAAATGAACTACTTGGAAAACAACATAATATCTTAAGGCATGAAGATATGCCAAAAGAGACTTTTAGACAAATGTGGGAAACAATTAAGCAAGAAAAAAAGACATGGAAAGGTATTGTAAAAAATAAAGCAAAAGATGGAAGCTTTTATATCGTAGATGCTACTATTATTCCTGTTTTAAATCAAGACGATGAAGTTGTGGAGTATTTAGGAATTAGGCATGATATTACAGAAATAGAAAGTTATAAAAATTTATTAAAAGATAAGCTTGATACAACTTCAAAAGGTTTAAGTGAAAAGGTACATTTAATAAAAGAGTTTGAAAAAGCAATTGATGTTAGTACTTCTTTTACAAGAACAGATACAAAAGGTGTGATAACTTATGTAAATGACAAGTTTTGTGAAGTGTCAGGTTTTAGTGAAGATGAGTTATTAGGAAGTACTTTTAAATGTGTAAGAGATGATGAAGTTTCTACAAGAGTTTATAAAAATATGTGGGAACAATTAAATTCAAAAAATATTTGGAGAGGCATACTTAAAAATAGAACAAAAGATAAGAAAGCTTACTATATGGATACTACTATTATCCCAATAGTAAATATAAATGATGAGATTATTGAGTATATAAGTATAAAACACAATGTTAGTGAGATTATATATTTAAATAAAGAGATTATTGATACACAAAAAGAGGTTCTTTATACTATGGGAACTATTTGTGAGGGCAGATCAAATGAAACTGGAAATCATGTAAAAAGAGTTGCAGAATACTCATTTTTGATGGCTAAAAAGTGTGGCTTACCAAGAAAAGAGTGTGAACTTTTAAAGCTTGCTTCTCCTGTGCATGATATTGGAAAAATAGCTATTGAAGATGGAATTTTAAAAAAGCCTGCAAAACTAACTGATGAAGAGTACACAAAAATGAAAGAGCATGCTAGACTAGGTTATGAAATGCTAAAAAATTCAAATAGAGAAATACTTAAAGCAGCTGCAACAATTGCTTATGAACACCATGAAAGATGGGATGGTAAAGGTTATCCAAGAGGTTTAAAAAAAGATGAAACACATATTTATGGAAGAATAACAGCAATTTGTGATGTTTTTGATGCATTAGCTAGTAAAAGATGCTATAAAGAAGCTTGGCCATTAGAAAAGATACTTAAACTTTTTAAAGAAGAAAGAGCAAAACAGTTTGATCCAAATTTAGTAGATATTTTTCTTAATAATTTAGATGAATTTTTAATTATTCAAAAAAATTATGAAGATGAGTTTTAATATACTACTTTTATGGGAAGATAAAAAGTTAAATCAAAATTTTCATTTTCATTTAGAAAATGATTTTTATGATAATGCACAAATGATGGCAAAGTTGTAGCCTCATATCCAGACTTTGGAAGCCAAAAGTGATAAACATATCTCAAAAAGACTAATACATCTCCATATACTCCTTTTAAATGAAAAGATGCACATAAGGTTTGGGGTATTTGCATAGTTGAAATTTCAAAGCTTAACTCTTTTGGAACTTCAATTGCTGCAACATAACTGCACTCATTTAAAGGTGTTATTGTAGGATTATCATGTAACAGTGCAAGTTGTGCATAGTTTGTAAGTTTATATTCATATGCTAGTGCTTTTAACTTTTGCCATATTTTACTAATTGATTTATCATAACCTTTATGTCTTATGTATACACAATATCTTTTTGGAACTAATTCAATTTGCATATTAATATCTTTAAAAGTTTTATTCTCTTTGATTAAAAATTTTGAGTATTCAATATGCCCTGATTTTCTCCATGAAGTAGGAGTATATGAAAATTTATGTTTAAAGGCTTTTATAAATGAAGAGTGTGAAGAGTATCCACATGTATTTGCAATTTCACTAATAGTTGAATGGGTATTTGTAATAAGTAAATTTGCCGCTTTTTGTAATCTTGTTGATGTTATAAAATCAAATAGATTTTGATTTGTTTCTTCTTTGAAGATTCTATGAAAATGGTATTTTGAAACACTATTTAGTTTTGCTAAATCATCTAGTGTTATATTTGAATCAATATTTTTATAAATATAAAATAGCGTTTTGTTTACTATATTTGCTCTTTGTATTTTCGTATCTTTTTTCATAAAGCTATTATATCAAAAAAAGCAATATAGAACAAAAAAATTGCAATTTAAGATAAAGAAATGGAATCAAAAATTATATATAATTTCATCGTAATAAAAATTGAGGGAAAAAAATGAAAAGGTCTTATATTAGAAAAATTTTAGATGCAATAGATAAAGATACAATCTCATTTGCAGGGGGATTACCAAATGAGGATTTGTTCCCTTTAAAACAAATTAGTAAAGCCTCTAAAAAAGTTCTTAAAGACAAAAGTTCTTTGCAGTATAGTAAGTCTCAAGGAATTGATAGCCTAAGAGAAAAGATAGCCAACTTTTATACTAAGGTTTATAATCTAAAGACGACAAAAGATGAGATTTTAATAACAACTGGAAGCCAACAAGCTTTTGATATTATATTAAAAAGTTTAAGTGTAAATAATTTAATTGTGGAGAGCCCTTCTTATATTGGAGCATTATCTGCATTTAGAATATTGAAAAAAAATATAAAAGATTTTAAAACATTTGAACAATTAAATAATATATTAAAAAAAGATGAGGTTTTATATAGTATAAGTGATTATCAAAATCCATCAACTTATACATATACTAAAAAGCAAAGAAAAGAAGTAGCAAATATATTAAAAGAAAAAGATGCCTATTTGATAGAAGATGCAGCATATAGCTTGCTTAACTTTGAGGGTAAAATAAAAAAGCCAATCTGTACATTTTACAAAGATAAGTCTTATCATTTAGGTACTTTTTCAAAAATTGTTGCGCCAGGACTTAGAGTTGGGTGGATTAGAGCAAATAAAGAATTAATTGAAAAGATAATTGTGGTAAAAGAGTCTTTAGATTTGCATACATCAACTTTTAATCAAATGATTTTAGATAAATATTTAGAAGATAATAATATTTTTAAACATATTGAAAAAAATGCAAAGAATTATAAAAAAAGAATGAATTATATGGCTGATTGCATGGAGAAATATCTTCCAAACTTTGAGTTTAAAAGACCAAAAGGTGGAATGTTTATTTATGGAAAATTCAATAATATAAATGATAGTATGGACTTAGCAACAAAAGCCTTGGAAAAAAAAGTTGCATTTGTTCCAGCACAAGTTTTTTATTTTGATGAACAAAAAAGTAATGAAGCAAGATTTAATTTTACAAATTGCAACTTCAAAGAGACTAAAAAGGGAATAAAAATCTTAGCTGAGCTTACAAAGTAAGTCTTAGCCCCTTTTTAGTATTAAATCTGCTAAATTTTTTGAAACTTTGTTTGCTACAACTTCACATTTAACTTTAAATAAAAAGAATATTCTATTATCATTATAACTTTCTAAACACTCAAAATTACCCATTCCTTTTGCTAAAATTAATGGTGCATTTTCAAATATTTGTAAAAACTCTTTTGATGCTTGTGACTTTTCCATCCCTGGAGTGTCAACACCTGTGCTTATTACTTTACAATGCTTATGAATACCTATTTGAATAGCTTCTTTTGTAGTAATATCATTTATAATAGGTTTACCTCTTGTTGCATATGTAATTTGTAAATTTGGATATAGTAAGTTTAATACTTTTATTAACTCTTTATCAAATACATTCTCACCTGCATTATCAGACAAAATAAGAAGTTCATTGTGTTTTTCTAACTCTTCTTTAAATATTTTGTAGTGATTAATTGAAAAAGGTGTATGAAAAACTGTTTTTATCTCATCTTCTAAGCTAAACTCTTTTGTTACAGCAAAATCTATTACATTTCCTGCAACTGCTGCTTTTATTGCTGTAAAAAGTTTATCCTCACTATTTTGTATTTGCTTTTTTATAATCGGAAGATAAGATATTGCATTTTTTATTGAATTTTGTTTTAACAAATATAAAGGGTCTTTTAAATTACTTTTTATTGAAAGTAGTTCATATACTTCTTTTGCAACAAAAGGTGGAGTTCTTGAAAAATCGAATTTTTTTGCTTTTTTATTTACTTCATCCATAAGTTCTTTGCTTGATTTATCATCAAAATCTAACAATTTTGTAGCTTTTTGTATTTGATTTATAATGCATTCAACACATGTATTTGTTATATTCATAATTTTTTTTACCTCTGTAAAGTTGTATGTTAGGGTGTTTTACTATTTTTTTAGTTATTATTAGCTTAATTTTTACTTTAGTTTATATACTATTTACGAAAACTTTAGTATAATTTCGCCTTTATTTTAAAACTTAAGGATTTGGTTATGAACCTCTTCAAACTCAAAGAGCATAACACAAATGTCAAAACAGAGTTTACTGCTGGATTTACTACTTTTTTGACAATGATGTATATAGTTCCTGTAAATGGTTTTATTCTTGCTGATGCAGGTTTACCTATGGACGCAGTTGTTACTGCTACTGCTCTTATTACTATTTTAGCTACAATTTTTTCTGGTCTTTGGGCTAACACTCCAATTGCAATGAGTGTTGGTATGGGATTAAATGCGTATTTTTCTTATGGACTTGTTTTAGGGATGAATATTCCTTGGCAAACTGCACTAGGTATCGTATTTTTATCAGGTGTACTTTTTGTACTTTTGTCATTTACAAACTTTAGAGTTTGGATTATGACCTCAATTCCTATGAATTTAAGACGAGCAATATCTGCTGGTATTGGTACTTTTATTGCTTTTATTGGTTTAAAACAAATGGCAATGATTGTTCCTGATAAAGTTACTTATGTAAAACTTGGTGATTTTTCTGAACCAAATGTTTTAATCGGTGCTCTTGGTTTGATTCTTGCTTTTATTTTCTACGCATATAGATTAAAAGGTGCCTTTATCTTTTCTATTGGTATTACTTCAATTGTTGCATGGTTTTTAGAAATAAATCCAATGCCTACAAGCTTTTTATCTGCTCCTGCGTCTATTTCTCCAATATTTATGCAACTTGACGTTGTAAGTGCTTTATCTTTATCTTTATTGCCTGTTATTATTACTTTTTTAATTACTGATATGTTTGATACACTTGGAACACTAACAGGAATTGGAGCTAGAGCAAATATGTTTCAAAGTGGAAATAAAGATGATAAGTCTTTACAAAAAACTTTAGAAGCAGATGCTATATCAACAGCTGCTGGAAGTATGATAGGTGTTTCTACTACAACTGCTTTTGTTGAAAGTTCAACTGGAGTAGAAGAGGGTGGAAGAACAGGTCTTACAGCAATATTTACAGCAATGTTTTTTATAACAACACTATTTATGTTACCACTTTTTAAATCAATTCCATCAAATGCAATTTATCCTGTATTAGTTGTTGTTGGAGTGCTAATGTTTACTGAACTTGGTAAAATAAACTTTGAACAAGTTGATTTAGCTACAAGTGCAGGGGCATTTTTTATTGTTACTTTAATGCCTTTAACTTTTTCTATTACAAATGGTATCGCAGCAGGTTTTTTAGCATATACGATTATTAAACTTACAAAAAGAGAGTTTAGTGATTTAAATATTGGAATCTTAACAATTACATTAATAAGTCTATTAGTATTTATATTACAAGGTTAAATTTTGGAAAAATTTTATTACAGTTACGAAGAATTTAAAAAGGATACTCAAAAGCTAGTAAATAGTTGTAGGGAGTATGAACCTGATATTTTATTAGCAGTTGCAAGGGGTGGTTTAACATTATCTCATCTTATGGCACAAGCTATGGATATGAGAAATTTGTATGCATTAAACTCAATTCATTATGAAGGTGAATTGAAATTAGATACATTTAATATTTTTAATATTCCAGATGTATCACATGCAAAAAGAGTTTTAGTTGTTGATGATATTGTTGATTCTGGGGAAACAATGGAAGAGATTCTAAAAGTTTTAAAAGAGAAGTTTCCTAATGTTGAATTTAAATTAGCAACAATTTTTTATAAAAAATCTGCTGTATTACAACCTGATTATACAGTAAGAGAAGCAAAAGAATGGATTGACTTTTTTTGGGAAGTTGATGTAATATAACTCCATATTTTAGGGTATTTTACCCTAAAATATAAAGCATTTTTTAATCTATATTTTATAACTTTTATATATAAATAATTATCTTTTACTTTAGTTTTAATTTATTCTTAGTATAATACTTTTAAATTAAAACAGGGAATAAGAATGACATTTATAGAATTCAAAAAATTACTACTTGATGCAGAACTAACAATTCCAAAATTTACAGCACTAATCAAAGTAAGTGAAAAAAATATTCAAGCTTACAAAAAGAAAAAAGAAGTACCAAATGCAATTGCAACTGTTGCTGCTTGTTTTGCAAAAATGAACCAAGAAGGAATTGATTTTAGAAATTTAATCAATGATTTGGATTTAAAGAAAAAAGAGAAAAAAGGTGCAGGCTTTTCTAAGAAAAAAGAAGAAAAATAAAAAAGTTAATTAAGACTTTTACTTAAACAGTTATTAACAATTTTTTGCTAAACTTCCCAAAAAAAATAGGGACTAAAATATGAAAATTGATGATAATGTAAAGCTATTCTTAGCTATTGCTTCTTTTATGATGGCCTTAGCTGTTGCAATAGGTGCTTTTGGAGCACATGGATTAAAAGCAATAGTTGAACCTTCTATGCTTGCTACTTATAATACAGGAGTTGAGTATCATTTTTATAATACTCTTGGATTATTTGTTATTTCTTTTATAATATATCTTAAACCAAATTGTAAAAAACTTATTCTTTCTGCATGGCTAGTGTTAATTGGAACTTTAATTTTTAGTTTTTCATTATATTTTTTAGTTGTGTTAAATATGCCATTTTTAGGTGCTATTACACCAATTGGTGGAACATTATTAATTATAGCTTGGTTACTGACATCTTATAGTATATATAAAAATTAGGAGAGTTTAATTGATCGAAAAGATTGAACAAATAAGAGATGCAAGGTGGTTTTCAAACCTTACAACTTTTATTATTATAGCTTATGCTTCTGTTTTAGGCTTTAAAACAATTGGTGATGTAGAAACAAACTATTCTTTGTTTTTGCAGTTTGCTGATGCTTTTGTAACTATTTATTTTGTTTTTGAAATAGCTATTAAAATGGTTGCAGAAAAGAAATTTGTTAATTTTTTCAAAAGTGGATGGAATCTGTTTGATTTTACAATTGTAGTTATTACTTTATTACCTTTAGAATCAAGTGGATACGCAGCAGTTGCAAGACTTTTAAGAATATTTAGAGTTCTTCGATTATTTACTGCACGACCAGAATTAAAAGCAATAATAGATATGTTAATAAAAGCAATACCTGCAATAATTGATATTGTTATATTAATGTTTATTATTTTTTATATTTATGCAATTGTTGGAAACTTTTTCTTTGAAAAACTTCCATCAGGTTTATGGTCTGATTTCTTAGTTTCAATGTTGACTCTATTTAGAGTACTTACATTTGAAGATTGGACGGATGTAATGTATGAAGCAATGGAAGTTTATCCTTGGGCTTGGGCATATTTTGTATCTTTTGTAATTATTGCAGCATTTGTATTTTTTAATTTATTTGTGGCTGTTATTATTGGAGAAATGCAAAAATTAAATGAAGCTGATATGAAACAAGAAATACATGAAGATAGTAAAAAGTTAGATATTTTATTAAGTGAAGTAAAATATTTAAGACAAGAATTAAACCAAATAAAAAAAAGTAAGGATTAACTCCTTACTTTGTATTAAAAGCTCTATCCCCTGCATCTCCAAGACCAGGTCTAATATAGTTGTTTTCATCTAATCTTTCATCAATTTGAGCAATATAAATATCTACATCAGGATGTACTTCTTGAACTTTTTGTATTCCATATGGTGAACCTAAAATATTTAAACTAATGATTCTTTTTGCGCCTATACCTTTTAAATAGTCAATGCCATCAATTAATGAACCACCTGTTGCAATCATTGGGTCAAGTAATAAAACAGTTTTATCTTCTAAGTTATCTGGGATATTTTCATAAAATAGTTTACTTAATGAAGTCTCTTCATCTCTTTTCATAGCTAAAAAACCACTTCTTGCATATGGTAAAGTTTGTAAAATTCCTGTAAGCATTGGTTCCCCAGCTCTTAAAATTGGAACTAAAACTATTTTTTGAACCTCTAACATTTCTACATCAAGAGGTCCTTGCCATGTATTAATATTTGTTGTTATTGTTGGAAAATCTGCTAAAGCCTCAGCAACTATCATTCTTGAAATTTCTTCAATTGTAAGTCTAAATTCATTTGAAGCTGTTCTTACATCTCTTAGTCTATTTATAAGATGTTTTACAACAGCGTTTGTACTCTCTTTATACATTAATATGTCCTAAAATTTTATTTAAAAGCTTAATTGTATCTAAAAAAAACTTATATAATTTACTAATTATTAATTGAAATTTTGCTACTATTTTCAAATTTTACATGCAAGAGGCTACATGAACAAACCTACAGATTATAAGTTTAGAGTTAAAGATTCAATTTTAGGTGTGCAATTTTTATTTGTTGCATTTGGTGCATTGGTTTTAGTTCCTATTTTAACAGGTCTTAATCCAAATGTTGCATTTTTTACTGCAGGTGTTGGAACTTTAGTTTTCCAATTTATTACAAAAGGAAATATTCCTCCAATCTTTCTTGCATCTTCATTTGCTTTTATTGCTCCTATTTCTCATGGGGTTAAAACATGGGGAATTGCTGCAACTATGTCTGGGCTTTTTGCAGCTGGACTTTTATATGTGCTATTGAGTTTTTTGGTTAGATTAAAAGGTGATAATTTTTTACATAAACTTTTACCTCCTATTGTTGTTGGACCTGTTATTATGGCAATTGGTTTGATTTTATCTCCTGCTGCTGTACATATGGCAATGGGAAGAACAGGTGATGGGGCTGTTCAAGTTATACCTGTTGAACAAGCAATGATAATATCTATGATAGCATTACTTGTGACAGTTTTTATTTCATTACTTGGAAAAGGTATTTTTAAATTAATACCTATTTTAGGTGGAATTATTATAGGTTATGCTGTTTCTTTATATTATGGAATTGTTGATTTTTCACCAGTTAAGCAAGCTGCATGGTTTATTATTCCAGAATTCACAGCACCTGAGTTTAATTGGCAAGCAATTTTATTTATTTTACCAATAGCTATTGCTCCTGCAATTGAGCATATTGGAGATATGTTAGCAATTTCAAAGGTAACAAAAGAAGATTATTTAAAAAAGCCAGGACTTAAGAATACTCTTTTAGGAGATGGTTTAGCAACTTCTGTTGCATCACTTTTTGGAGGACCACCAAATACAACTTATTCAGAGGTTACAGGTGCTGTAACTGTTACAAAAGCATATAATCCTGCTATTATGACTTGGACTGCCATTGCTGCAATTATTTTAGCTTTTGTTGGAAAACTTGGTGGATTACTTGCAACGATTCCACTTCCTGTTATGGGTGGTATTATGCTTTTATTATTTGGTATTATTGCATCAATTGGTATTTCTACACTAATTAAAGCAAATACAGATTTATCTTGCCCTAGAAATATGGCAATTGTTGCTATGATTTTAGTTTTTTCAATTGGTGGAATGACATTTAATTTTGGAGGAGTTGCTTTTTCTGGAATAGGTCTTGGTGCAATTGTAGGAATTTTCTTAAATCTAATTTTACCACAACCAAGAGAAAGTTAATCTTGAAAACTATTTCTATTTTAGGTTGTGGTTGGTTAGGTTTAGAAGTTGCAAGAACTTTTTTAAAAGAGGGTTTTAAAGTCAATGCTTCAACTACAAATAGTTCTAAAATAGATAGTTTAAAAAAAGAAGGTTTCTCTTCTTTTTTAATTGATACAAACTATTCAAATAACAATTTAGAAAGCTTTTTTAAATGCGATATTTTACTTATATCAATTCCTTCTAGTGTAGATAATTTTCTGAATTTTTTAGAAACAATTTATACAAAAATAGATTTAGCAAATACACATGTTATCCTTATAAGTTCAAGTTCTATTTATCCAAATGAAAATAATAGCTTTGATGAATCATATAAACTTAATGAAAAAAATTGTGGTAAAAAAAATGTTTATTTAATAGAACAATCTTGTAAAGATAAGTTCTCTAAACTGACTATTTTAAGATGTGCAGGGCTTATGGGATATGATAGATTTGCAGCAAAATATTTTGAAAACAAAACAGTAAAAGATGCAAATAAAAAAGTAAATTTTGTACATAGAGATGATGTAATTAATGCAATAAATGAAGTTATTAAATTTAAAAGCTATGACACTTTTAATTTATGTTCAAAGGAGCATCCCAATAAAAAAGAGTTATACTCATTTCAAGCAAAAAATAAACAAATAAAGATTTTAAACTTTGAATATACTGAAAATTATAATAATCGTATAATTTTAGGTAACAAAATAACAAATAAGCTAAACTTTAAATACAAATTTGATAATCCATTTACTTACTTTTTAGTATAATTACCCAATTTATCATTGGGAATTACTATGAAAAATATAACTATTAAAGCTAAACTAATTCTTCTTTTTATTCTTATTAAAGTAATACCTCTTTTATTACTTGCTTATATTGCATATGAAGGTGTAATAAAATTAGATGAGTATTTAAGAAATAGTACAAAATACCTTTTTAATCAAAGTAAAGAAATTATATTAAATACTGCAAATGCTTCAATAGATGATAGTGTTAAAAATCTTGATAAAAAATCCCAATTAGCAATAGAACGATTGTCTTTTGAAATTGCAAAGAATGTAGCTAATTTTTTATATGAAAGAGATAAAGATATACTTTTTTTATCAAATATACCTTTAAATAAAAATATTTTAAAAGAGTTTTATAAAAGTAAACAAAGAGAGATAATAGTACATGGAGAATACTATTATGATGAGAAAAGTAAAAGATGGAAATCAAGTAAGAGAATAAAAAGTATAAAAAGACAGCAAAGAAAAGCCCAATTAAAAGATAATGAAAAAGAGTTTAATTATACAGACCCAAAAGAGTTAAAAAGAGTAAAAATACCAATCTATAAAGAAGTTAGCTACTTTGATATAAATGGAAAAGAGATATATAAAATATCACAAATAAATAAACAGTTGTTAGATATATCAAAAAAGAAAAATACATATGTAAACTCAGAAGAGTATTTTAAAAAAATAGAAGAGTTAAAAAAAGGGCAAATATATGTAAGTGATGTAATAGGGCAAAGTGTAAAAACAAATATAATAGGAACCTTTACAAAAAAGAAAGCAAAAGATGCAAATATATCATTTGAACCTCAAAATCATGGATATGCAGGGAAAGAGAATCCAAAAGGGAAGAAGTTTGAGGGAATAATAAGGTTTGTAACACCAGTATATAAAAAAGATAAAAAAGTAGGATATGTAAGTTTAGCATTAGATCATGAACATATAATGCAATTTACAGATACAGTAAATCCAGTGGATAAAAATCCAATACAAGATATAGCAGATGCAAGTGTAGGGAATTATGCATTCATGTGGGATTATGAGGGGAAAAATATTTCTCATCCAAGGGATTATTCAATAGTAGGATATAATCCAAGGACAGGACAAAGAACAATGCCATGGTTAAGTGAAGATGTGGCAAAGAAATATTATGCATCAAAAAAAGATATAAATGAATTTTTAAAAGATTATCCAAAGTTTGAAGAACAAAGTTTAAATAAAAAACCAAATATGAAGCAGTTAATAAAAGATGGTAATGTAGGATTAGATTGTAAATACTTAAATTTTGCACCACAATGTCAAGGTTGGATGCAGTTAACACAAAATGGAGGATATGGATCATTTATAATACATTGGAGTAATATATGGAAACTATCAACAGCAGCAACAATACCTTACTATACAGGTAAGTATGCCAATAGTAAAAGAGGATTTGGTTTTGTAAGTATTGGTGCAAATGTTAATGAATTTCATGCAGCTGCAAATAAAACAAAAAGAGATGTTCGAAAAATACTGCAAGAACAAACAATTAATATGAAAGAGATTGTAGATGAGAATAATTTTGAAATAAAATCTTTTATTAAATCACTTATAAATGAACTTACAGTTATTACTTTTATAATGGTAGTTTTAGTTATAGCAATAGCAATTTGGATGTCAAATTACATTCTTTCAAAAATTGAGAAACTATTAACAGGAACTAAGAAATTTGCAAATAATGAGTTAGATTATAGGATTAAAGAGACATCAAGTGATGAAATAGGAAAATTAGAAAAATCATTTAATAAGATGGCTTCAAAAATCAAAAATCTAATTGTTGAGCAAAATGAATTAAATGAACATCTTGAAGAAAAAGTAAAAGAAAAAACAAAAGAACTTACTATTATAAATGCTGAGCTTGAAAATAGAGTAAAACAAGAAGTTTCAAACAATAGACAAAAAGATATGCATTTAGTACAACAAAGTAAAATGGCAAATATTGGTGAGATGGTATCTATGATTATTCATCAATGGAAGCAACCTTTAAATGCTATTAGCATGATAAATTCTGGAATTGAATTGAGGTTGAATTTAAAACAAAATGATGATGAATCATTAAGTAAAGATAATCAATCAATTAAAAAACAAATAAATCTTATGTCCAATACTATGAATGATTTTAGAGATTTCTTTAAACAAAAAGATAAAACTATTTATAAACTTGATGAAGTGATTCATAAAACTATTAATCTAATAAATGATATATATAGATCTCTTGGAGTTAAAATTAATTATAATACTACAAATAAAGAGTTAAAAACAGTTGGATATGAAAATGAACTTATTCAAGTATTGTTAAATGTATTAAATAATGCAAGAGATATAATAAAAGAAAAAAATTGTGAAATAAAAAGAATAGATATTGAAATTATATCTATGGGTGATGATATAATAATACAAGTAAAAGATTATGCAGGTGGAATTCCAAAAACTATAATTGAGAATATTTTTGAACCATACTTTACAACAAAATCTGATGAAAAAGGTACAGGTCTTGGACTTTATATGTGTAAATCTATTTTAAATAAAGTTAATGCAGAAATAAATGTAGAAAATTTTTCAGAAACTTTTGATGATAAAGAGTATTTTGGAGCAAATTTCAAAATAATTATACAAAATTATAAAGGTTAGAATATAATTAAGAGATTTTTTTACTTAAATTGTTAAAATATCTAATAAACTTTAAAAAGGACAATAATGGCAAAAGCAAAAGAACATCATTTTGATATTTCAGCAAAACTTGATATGCAAGAGATGAAAAATGCAGTTATTCAAGCTCAAAAAGAGGTTGATAATAGATATGATTTTAAAGGTTTAAAAAAAGAGATAGATTTAAATCAAACTACAAAAACTCTATCATTAGTAAGTGCAAGTGATAATAAAGTTGATGCAATTAAAGATATATTAATTTCAAAAATGAATAAAAGAGATATTTCTATTAATTCTCTTGAAGAGTTAAAAGCAGAAGATGCAAGTGGTGGAAATAGAAAAATTACATTTAAAATTATTGATACAATAGAAAAAGAAGAAGCAAAAACAATTCAAACTGAAATAAAAAAACTGAAATTAAAAGTAACAGCAGTTAATCAAGGCGAAGAGATAAGAGTAACTGGAAAAAGTATCGATGATTTACAAACAATAATGAAACACTTAAAAAGCTTAGAACTTAAAGCACCTTTAGTATTTGATAACTTTAGATAGTAGAAAGTTTTTTCTACTATTTATATAAACTTTAATTTAAATTAACTTTTAAGTGGTATGATATCTGCTTATTTTCTTACAAGTAGAGACAATGGAACTTCTAATTATAAAAGCAGTAACTGCTGTAGTAATCGTAATAACACTTTCAATTATCGCTGAAAAAGTTAGCGCAAAATTATCTGGAATTTTATCAGGACTTCCTTTAGGAACAATGGTAGTTTTGATTTTTTTTGCAATTGAACATGGAATAAACTATTCTGTTGAAGCATCTTTATACAATATTCATGGCTTACTTGCTTTATTGTCTTTTATAATAGGATATTATATTAGTACCTTTTATAAAAGAAAATTTGATATATTTGTAAGTATTATTGTATCTTTTGTTTTTTATTTAGTAGCTGCATTTATCCTAGCTCATGTGCCAATTCATGTTGTTTTTACACCAATTGCAGTAATTACAATAATTACATTAGTAACAATTTATTTTGCAAAAATACCTGATAATGCAAAAAAAATAAATACAAAAATCACATTTAAAGATTTGGTTTTAAGAACTATTTTAACAGTTGTTATATTTTTACTTGTAACATCAATACCAAAAATTGCTCCTGTTAATATTGCAGGTATTTTTTCAGCATTTCCAAGTATGATGTTTCCTTTACTTTTAATAGTTCATTTTAACCATAGTGGTAATCAAGCAAGAACAATACTTAAAAATACACCATCTGGTTTAAGTAGTATAGTTATATTTTGTGTAAGTGTACATTTTACATATCCAATGCTTGGAGTATTTTTAGGTACACTTGTCTCTTTTATAACTTGTATTATTTATATTGTAATTCAGTTAAAACTTCTTGATTATTTTGGAGTTAATGTAAATGCAAAACAAAAAAAGAGTGATTTTAAAACTTCTTAAAACATTTTTTGATGTATGAAGTAAACTCTAAAAAGAGTTTACTTTTATATTTATTTTTATGATAAATCATATAAAGCTCTCTATCAAATTTTAGATTTTTTGTTTTTATTTCAAAAAGTTGTTTTTTTTCTAACTCTTTTTTTACTGCTAGTTTTGAAATACATGTAAGTGTATCTTTGTGTTGAAGTAATATATCTTTTATCTCTTCAAAATTTGATATTTCCATTGTGATTTTAAATTCATCAAGATATTTCAATTTACTTAAAAACACTTCTCTTGTGCCAGAACCTTTTTCTCTTAAAATCCATTTTTTACTATATAATTGGTCTATATAGTACTCTTTTTTTGAAAGAGTTTCATCACTTGTTACTATTATTAAAGAATCACTTGCAATTCTTTCTTTTATGATATTTGAATCATCAAACTCTTTTTCAATAAAACCTAAATCAATAGTTGAATCTAAAACTTCATCAATTATCTCTTTTGTATTTTGAGAATATTTTGTAATACTTACTTCATGGTTTGAAATAAAATCAAAAATATATGAAGATAAATTAATACTATTAAATGTTTTGCTTGAAGCAATTTTTAACTCACCTTTTAATAAATCATCACTAAAACTATCTTTTAAATTTTTAAGTTCTAAATAAGGCTTTATAGCCTTATTTTTAAAAAATCTTCCTCTTTCATTTAATACTAACTTCTTTCCTACTCTATCAAAAAGATTTTCTCCAATTTTTTTTTCTAAGCTATTTAATGAAATTGAGATTGCTGATTGTGTTAAGTTGACTTGTTTTGCAAGATTTGAAATATGAGAGTTTTCACAAAGTTTAAAAAATATATCTAACTCTTTTAAAGTAAACATAATATTCCTTATTAAAAATATTTATGATTATAACAAAAATAATTAATTTTACAAATTAAAAAATAAATTATATACTTTCACAAATATTAAGGAAACTTATAATGAAAAATAATTTTAATAATAAAAATTTCTATATTGGACTTGCTTTTTTAGCACTGCTTACTACTTTGGCAAAATATATTTCAAGTTTACAAATAGTTCAAAATTTGGGATTTTCTTTTTTGATTGTTGCAATATTGATTGGAATGATTTTTACAAATATCTTTAAAGTAAAAATTAGTCCAAAATTTGAAAATTCATTTTCATTTGCTACAAAGACATTACTTCGTACAGCAATTGTTTTTTATGGATTTAGATTAACATTTACAGAAATATATGATGTTGGATTTCAAGCAATTATTGTTGCAGTTATAGTAGTATTTTCAACTTTTGTATTGGGATATTTTATTGGAATAAAGATATTAAAACTAGATAAAGAAATAACAATTTTGACAAGTGCAGGAAGTGCTATTTGTGGAGCAGCAGCAGTTTTAGCAACAGAAGCTGTTTTAAAAAACAAAGCTTATAAAAGTTCAATTGCAGTTTCAACTGTAGTTTTATTTGGAACAGTTGCAATGTTTTTATATCCATATTTGTATAGTATTGATTTTATAAACTTTTTACCAAAAAGTATGGCTATGTATATAGGAGGAACTTTACATGAAGTTGCTCATGTAGTTGGTGCAGCAAATAGTATTTCAAATGATATTATTGCAAAAGATGCTGTTGTTGTTAAGATGATAAGAGTTATGTTAATAGCTCCTTTTTTGATTATATTAATGTTTTTTTTAGCAAAAACATCAACATCAAAAGAAAAAACAAAAATTACAATTCCTTGGTTTGCCATATTTTTTATATTAGTTGCATTATTTAATTCATTTAATTTTATTGATAGTTCAATCATAAATAAAATAAACTATATTGATACTTTTTGTTTAGCAATGGCTATGATGGCATTGGGAATAAATACAGACTTTAAGTCTTTTTTTAAAGTGGGATTAAAACCTGTTATTTTAGCTTCTATACTATTTATTTGGTTAAGTGTAGGTGGATATTTTATAGTAAATTTTGTTATAACACTTTAATACACATATTATAAACAAAATTTGTATAAAATATGTTTTTTAAAGGAAGAGGCGTTATGAAAGTTTTATTATTAGAAGATGATAGTGCTTTAAGTGATTTACTTAGTTTTCATCTTGAAGATAAAGGCTATGAAGTTATTGCAAAAACAAATGGGCAAGATGCTTTGGAATATTTAATTGATAATAAAGTAGATTTTGCACTTTTTGATATAAATACTCCTTTAATGTCAGGTTTAGAAGTTTTAAAAGCATTAAGAGAAGATTACAAAAATAGAACACCAATAATTGTATTAACTGCATATCAAGATACTAAGCATTTAAAAGAGTCTTTTGAAAATGGAGTTGATGATTATATTAAAAAGCCTTTTGATTTAGAAGAGCTTGACCAAAGAATTATGAAACTTTGCAAGGTATTTTTTATTAATCAAGATGAAGAGTTAAAACTTTGTGAAAATATAAGTTTTTTCCCTAATTCTTGTGAACTTAAAATTGATAATAGTATAAAAAAAATAGCCTTAAAAGAAAGAGATATTTTAAAATATTTTTGTGCACATAAAAATAGAGTTATTTCAAGTGAAGAGTTGCTTCAAAATGTTTGGACTTATGAAGATATGCCAACAGATGCAACAATAAGAGTTTATATAAAAAACTTAAGAGAGTTGCTTGGAAAAGATAGAATAAAAACAATTAGAGCAGTAGGATATAAATTTGAATAAAGATGAAAGAAAAGCACTTATTAGTTTTTTATCTATTTACGTGGGTTCTGTAATACTTCTTGTTGGATTATTATTGTATTTTTATTATAAAAATGAATTAAAATCAGTTGCAGAACATTGTAATATGCAAATGTCAAATGCAGCAAATGAAATAAAATCACAAATATTAAACTCATACATGAATAAAGAAAAGCTAAAACCAATAAAATTAAAACATAAAGATATACAATATGCACTTTTTGATGAAAATAAAAAATTAATTTTTTCAAATATGCACAAAGAACAAGAGCTTACTTTGAAAAAAGATTTATATGAAACTCAAGAGTATACATATTATGTGACATATCTTTATGAAAAGAATATTCCTATTAGATATATTGCAATACAAACTTGTACAGGAGTACAAGATAAAAATAAATTAAAAATTATTATGGGTTTAATACTTATTTTTAGTTCTATATTTGTAGGTTGTATAGCTTATTTATTAGCAAAACTTCTTTTAAAGCCAGTACGTGAAAAAGTTGAATCTATGGATAAATTTATAAAAGATTCAGCGCATGAACTAAACACACCTATTTTAGTGCTTATGACTTCTGTTTCTATGCTTAAAAAAGGTAAAAATCCTGAAAAAATGATGAAATATATAATAAGTAGTTCAAAACAAATCTCACAGCTTTATAATGATATACATTTTTCAACTTTTGAAAAAAATGATGAAAGTTTAGAAGAAGAGTTTTGTTTAAGTGAACTTATAAGTCATAGTGTTGAGTATTTTAATGATATATCTATCACAAAAAATATTACTATAAAAGCAAGTGTTGAGCCTTGTAAAATAAAAGTAGATAAAAATAAAATGCAAAAAGTAGTGAATAATCTAATTTCAAATGCAATTAAATATAGTCATAATAACTCTAATATAATTGTTACATTAAAAGATGCAGTTTTAACTGTTCAAGATTTTGGAATAGGAATAAGTAAAGAAGAACAGGCTCAAATTTTTAAAAGATATAAAAGAGGTAATAATAATGAAGGTGGTTTTGGAATAGGACTTGATATCGTAAAAGGAATTGTAAAAGAGTACAATTTAAACTTGAGTTTAAAATCTATAGAAAACGAAGGTTCATTATTTTCTATAGATTTTACTAAGGTTTTAGTATAAATCAATTAAAAGCATTGCTTTTAATTGTTCATTACTCCTACTTATTTTTAAGTCACTTCTGATTTTATGTTTATTTAAAGCTCCTTCTAAAGTTTGAAAAATATGCCAAAATCTTTCATTAAAAGGTGCATCTATCTCTTTTATTTCTCTTTTTAGTATAACTTCTACAATTGTTTCAATACAATGAAAATAAAAAATCTTATTTTTTGCCCTTTGGATTTTGTATTCTCTCATTATTTTAAGATTATTAATAAATGTTTCTCTTTCTATATTGCTTAATACAAGATTATGTTCTATACTATCTTCTTCATTGTCTAAGTGAATTAAATAGTTATTTATCTCTTTGTTCATTGTTTCTTCTAAATCTGGATGATACTTTATTAAAATATCTATGATTTCTTGAGGAGAGATTCTTTGTTCTTTTAATTCATGGGAGTACTTTCTTTTTTTTTCATGTTCATGGTCAATTGCTAATAAAATATCAATTGCATATTCTAAGTAAGCAAATTTATCTTCTTTGCCATCTTTAAAACATACTCCATGCTCATTTATCATAGGTTTTAAACCTGCATACTCTAGTTTCATAACTAGTGTCTCCTTTTATGGTATGATTAATTGTAACATATCTATTTTTATTTTAAAATGTTTTTTAGAAAAAAGTATATAAAATAGATAAAACCCTAAAAAGAAGAGACATGAATACAAAAATCACCAACTTTAAAACTCAAATATTAAATGAGACAAAATTTGTACATCCTGTAAAGATAACCTTTGAACAAGATGGAAAAAGTAGAAGTTGGGAAGCCGTAAAATGCTTTGACTCTGTTGCTATTTTACTATATCATGAAGAAAAACATGCTTTTTTACTTGTAAAACAGTTTAGACCTCCTGTGTATTTAAATGATAAATCAAAAACTTTTACATATGAACTTTGTGCTGGCTTAGTTGATAAAAATAAAGATTTAAATCAAATAGTAAAAGAAGAAATAGATGAAGAGTGTGGATATGATGTACCTTTGAAAAATATAGAAAAAGTCACTTCTTTTTATACAAATGTTGGTATAAGTGGAGGTTGCCAAAACTTATATTTTGCAGAAATTAATGAATCTATGAAAGTTCATGGTGGTGGAGGAATAAATGATGAACAAATTGAACTTATTTTTATACCATTTGATGATTTTAAAGATTTTATTTACGATGAATCAAAAGCAAAAACTCCAGGATTGATGTTTTCTTATTATTGGTTTTTAGATACGAAAATATCAAAAATTACTACTTAATAAAAATAATAAAGTTAAAAATTACTCTAATACTGTAAAATTTGAACTTTTTGTATCTAAAATTTGTAAAATTTCAGAAAAAAATTGATAACTTTTATCAGAAATAAATTAATAAAATATTAAGATAATAATAATTTATTTCTTATAAAATAATAATAAATAATACCTACAAATAATAAAGATATGGAAAGGAAATTTTATGTCATTTTTTAAAAAGTTTTTAAACATGAATTCAAATCCCACTGATAATGAATTAGTTGAAGCGATAAAACAAGATAATGTAAAAAAAGTTGAAAAGCTACTTGATATTGAGGATATAAACAAAGAAGATGAGGACTTTAAAAGACCAATTGATTTTGCATTGGAGTATTCAAGTGTAAAAGTTATGAAATATTTGATTGAAAATAATGCTATCTTAGAAGATACTATCCAAGGTGATAATATCATGTCTTATCTTATAAAAAAAGATGCATCTTTGGAAATGCTTGAATATATGCATAGTATAAATAGTAGTGATAGTACTGTTAATGGAAAAGTTTTGATAGAACTTGCTTTAAATAATACAAATAGTTTCGATACTTTTAAATTTATTTTTGAAAACTTTGGTGTAGAAAGAGAAGAGGGTAAAAGATATCTTATTCATGATATTGTTGATTCTAAAAAGTTTGATTTAAATTTAAAAGTTAAACTTTTAAAACTACTAATTGAAGAGTATGATTTTGATATAAATCATAGCCAAAATGAACTTCCTGCTTCTTCTAGAGTTTTTAACCAAAGAGATATGGAGCTTTTAAAAGAATTAATAAAATTAGGTGTGTGTATAAACGCTATAGCAAAACAGCTTTCTAGCTTTTTAGAACAAAAAGAGATAAAAAAATTAAGTCCTTATGTTTTGAAAAATAAACTTAACAAACCTGAGTATATTTTAGGCTTATTGGATTTTGATTCATTTAAAGAGTATATAGAGCTTTTAGAAGATGTAAAAGATAAAGAGTTATTAATAAATATTAGTAAAAGTATGATGCTTCATGATAAAGAAAAAGTTAAATTAGCTCAACTTGCATTACAAAAGGGTGCAAATATAAATGAGTTAAATAATGATGGACACAGAGTCAATGCTTTATATACATATACAGCTTATTTTTCAGTGCAATCAAATACAACTTTTATAGATTTTTTATTGGAAAATGGTGCACAAATAGAGTGCAATGGACACTCTGCATTTTTTAATGTAGTAAATGACAATGATATAAAATGTACTAAGTATCTTATAAGTAAAGGTGCAAATATAAACTTTGTTAACTATTTTGATAATACAGTTATGAATTTTATTATTCATCCAAAAGCTAATTTTAAAAATGCACAAGAAAGAGTGCAAATGTTTGATTTATTGCTTGAAAATGGTTTAGATATAAATTTACCAATATCTCACTATCAAGATTCAAGTAGTAATACTACACCAATTTTAGAAGCTGTTGCTGATGTAGCACCTAGTGAACTTCTTGAACATATTATTGATAAATTCTCTTCATTGGAAGTTAATTCTTTGACAATGGAATATGTAATAAAAAGAAAAGATATACCTTTAGAAGTAAAAAAAAGAGTAATTGCAAAAAATCCTTATGTAGTATTTGAAAATGAAGAGTATTGTAAAGTTAGAAGTGAAAGTTTTGCTTCAAATATTTTAGGTATGGCTCTTTTTGAAAAAGATGAAGAGCTTGTAAATTATATATTAGATACATATATTGATATAAAAGCTTACTCAGAAGCAAACTCTTATATTATGAAAGCTGTTTATTATCAATTTGATATTCAAACAATTAAAAAACTTATAAAAGCAGACCCTGATTTAAATAGAGTATATTATATCTTTCCAGATGAACCAGAAACACAAACAGTTGTTTCAAGTTTAATACGAGGTTATGATAATTTTGAAATTGATGAAGATTTTAAAGTTGAGATTTTACAATGTTTAAAAGATAATGGTGCAATTATTGATACTTATCTTGAGCGTATTAATAAAACTAAAACACATCTTGATAGTGTTGGAATATTAATAAACCAAGTTGTAAATAGATTAAAATTTGAACCAAAAGTTTTAGACTTTCTTTTAGATAATGGAGTTGACCCATATAAACCAGTAGCTAACTTAAATGAGTCTCAAATGCATTCAATAGTTAATAGATTTAGATTAGCTTCTGATGAGCTTTGTTTACAACATTTGGAATATTTTGAAAGCAAAGGTTATAAAGTAGATTTAGAACATAAAAATAGCTTTGATACAGATATTTTCCTTGGTGCTTGTATGATGAATAGACCAAAAGTTTTAAAATGGCTAATAAACAAAGGTGCAAATATACATGTAATTGGAGGTTTTGATAATTCACCTGCATTACATAAAGCTATATCAAACTACAATGACAATGATAATATTGCAAGAGCAGAGAGTGTAAGAGTATTAGTTGAAGCAGGTTGTGATATAGAGCAAATTGATGTTGAACAATTTACTCCTTTAATGAGTGCTGCAAATTATGGATGTTTTGAAGCTTTACGAGTTTTACTTGAGTTAAATGCAAATGCAGACTTTTTCAATGAAGAGGGGCAAAGTGCAGCTCATAGAGCAATTTTAGGAAATGAAACATATGAGGATGAAGAAAACCCTGAATTAATAAGAGCAAAAATGTTAGCTGCATTAAAAGATGCAGGTGCAAACTTAGATAAAGGTTCAAAAAATATAGTACCTGTTTTACATATGAGTATTTTAGAAAATAAACAACAAATATTTAATACTTTATTAAAACTAGAACTAGATTTAAATGCACAAGATATGAATGGAAGAACACCTATTATGATAGCAATTGCTTATGGTGATATGTATTATGTAAATAGACTTATGAATAATAAAGAAATAGATTTTAAAGTTATTGATTTTAATAATGAATCTATTCACTTTAGTGCTGTTATGCGATCTGATAAAACTAGTGCAAAAATGTTGAAATTCTTCTTACAGCAAGGTATTGAAATTACAAGTGGAAGAGATGGATTATCACTACTTCATGTAGTTGGATACTATGCAAATGAGTATGTTTTAGATATTGTAAAAGAGTTTTTTGAAGATATGAATATTAAAGATTCACAAGGTTTTACACCTTTAATGTGGGCTTCTTATAGTAACTTAGATATTGAACAAGATAAAAGAGTTGAGGTTATTAAGCAGTTCTTAGAAAATGGTGCAAATATAAATGAAAGATTAGATAATGGAATGAATGCTTTAGCATTAAGTGTTTTAGCTGGTTTTGTTGATGTAACAGATGAACTTATATCACAAGGTTGTGATATTCAAGTTGCTTTAAATAGTTTAAATCAAATAGAAGAAGTTCCAACAGACGCTTTAGAGTATTTAAAAAGTAGATTATAATGTCATTTTTAGATAAGCTGTTTAATGACAATAAAAAAGAAGAGGAATCTTCTTTTTTTGATGATTCATCTTCTTTTTTACATGAAGATAGTTTAGAAGATATCATAAAAAATAAGAGTATTGATTTTATAAAAACAAAAATAGATAGTTCAAACTTTGCAAAAGAAGATGAAGATAATAAAAAAGCATTATATTATGCAACAATACACAAAAGAGTTGATGTATTAAACTACTTATTTGAACTTGGAAGTGATTTCCAAGATGCAAAGGAAACTAAAGGTAGTAGTGCAATAAGTACTATTATCCAATCAAAAAGTATTGATGTTTTAAGTACATTTATAAACTATGGATATAAAATAGAAGTAGAATCTTTAAGTGTTTTAGCAATTGCTTCAAAACTGGCACCTTTAGAATTTATCAAGTTTTTAATAAAACTTGATGTTCCTATGATTAGTTATGAAGATGGTTTTGATAAATTTACTCCTTTAGAGTGTGCTTTGATGAATAAAAGAGAGTATCATATTTTTGAAGCGCTTATACAAGCTGGATGCCCTTTAAATGAAGAAGATAACACCTCTTTTGTATGTCAATTAATATATTCAACTCTTGAGCCAAATACAAAAGCAAAAGTTTTACATCTACTTCATAATCTAAATAAACTTGATTTAAACCAAGTAGATAAAGACAACAATAGCTTATTAAAACTTGCTATACGAAGTGGAGATACTAGATCTTTAAAAGAGTTGATTCTTTTAGGAGCTGATTATAAAGATTTTCACCATGAAATAAAAAGAATGCTTTGTGTGAAAGATTTAGAAGACATAGCCATAGAGTTTGAGAAAAAAGCACAAAGCATTGAAGAGTTTTTATCTTTATTACCAAAATCAAGTGTGGAAAACTATATTGATAAAACTAAAGATTTAAGTAATAAAACAACTGTTTATCAAATAGTTACAAATGCAAGATTAACTGAAGTTGAAAAACTCTACCTTTTACAAAAAGCAGTAAGTAAAAATGCAAGTATAGAATTGACTGAAAAAAAAGATACAAATGTACTTTATGAAGTTTGTAAAAGTTTAGATATTTCAAAAGATATTTGTGTTGCTAGGTTTTTACTTGAAAAAGGTGCAAAAATAGAAACTAGTGAACATAGTGCTCTTTTTTATGCAGTCTATAATTATCATCTACCTTTAATAAACCTTCTTTTAGAGTTTAAAGCTAATGTAAACTTTATAGATAAGAATAATGAAGGAGTAATAAAATATTTTTATAAAGAAAATAGTGTTGTAAATAGTATTAGTAAAAAAAGAGAAGTTTTAAAGCTTTTAGTTGATTATGGTTTAAATATCAATACAAAGTGTTCTTGTGAAGATTTTTTTAAAGAAACAAAAAAAGAAGAGGAAGAGTATAAAGAGGATTTTATCTCTTTTTTTACTCTTTTTATAATACACAATGAGCATAAAGTATTGGAGTATATTTTAGATGATTTAAGATTAGAAATAACAGATGATGATTCTATATTTTATGCAATTGTTTATCTAAGAAAAGATGAAATATTAAAAAAAATCATAAAAATAAATCCATACTATATAAAAAAAGATTTTTATAAATATGAAGAAAAAACAGAAGATGCAAATATAATACTTTTAGGTTCAATATATTTATCTTTAAAATCCCTTGAATACCTTGTGGATACATATAGCAATTTAAAAGCTTATAGTGAAATAAAACCAATTATTTTAGAGTTTTATGAGCATAGATTTTTTACTTTAGAGTTTATTGAAAAAATGATAAAAAAAGATTCTAATATAAATAGATACTATACTTTTAAAGATGAATATGGCAATTTACAAAAGCAAACAATATTATCTTATATAGTAAAAAAAGCTGCAACTGCAAATAGTGAACATAAAAGTTTTAAAGTAGTTGAACTACTTTTAAAAAATGGTGCAGATGTAAATTGTCATACAATTTGTGCAAATAATATTAACTCTATTAAAAATATATCTATTTTTATTGAAGCTTTTAATAAAGAAAAGTTTAATAAACATCTTTTAGATTTACTTTATGAGTATGGTGCTAGTTTAGCTACTCCTATAAAAGAAAGCCTAAATGAGATGCCTATTCAATCACTTATTCAAAGATACATTACAAATGATGATTTAGCTTTTGAGTATTTAGAATATTGTTTTAATAAAGATACTTTTGATTTAGAACATAAAAATAGTCATGATACAACTATTTTCTTATCAGCTTCAATGTCTTGTTTGCCTAAAACATTAACATATTTGGCAAATAAAGGTGCAAATATAAAAATAACTGGTGGAGTTGATAATTTAGATGCTTTACATAAAGCTATTGTAACTTATCCTCATGTTGCAACTCTTCAAAGAGCAAAAGCAGTTGTTACTTTAGTAAAACTTGGTTTAGATATTGAGAAATTTAGTGCAGAACAAAAAACTGCATTAATGGCAGCTTGTAATGTAGGTGCAAGGGAAGTTGTAAAAGAGTTGATTCTTTTAGGTGCAAATGTAAATGCTATAAATGATAGTAATCAAAATGCAGTACATCATGCAGTAATTGGTCAAGATAGCTATGATTTTTCTTTTAGATTTGAGACTAATAAAAGTAAAATCATAATTGACTTAGCAAAAGCTGGTGCAAATATAAATCTTTGTGAATATGCTGGTGCTACACCACTTATTTATGCAATAAAATCAAATTGTAAAGAGATATTTGATACTTTACTTAATCTAAATGTAGATATAAATACTTTTGATTATACTGATACTTTACCTTTATATTATGCACTTTTAATTAAAGACTTATACTTTATAAATATGCTTTATAAAACTAAAAAACTTGAGGTAAATAAAGCAAATAAATTTAACTATACAGTCTTACATCAACTTCTAGTTTTAGATTTTCATAATAAAATTTTTGAAGAGATTTTAGAAACTTTGATTAATATGGATTTTGATATAAACTATCATCAAGGTATTGAACCAGCTCTTTTGATGTATGTAAAAACTATGAATTTTGTAAGTCAACGTAGTGTTGGTTTTGTAAAAAGTGAAAAAAAACCAAAAGAGAACGAAGATAAAATAGCAAAACTATTTGTAAAATATAAAGCAGATGTTCAACTTTGTATTGATATTGCAAACAAGCAAAATGAATCAGATGATATAATAAACTACTTGCAAACTTTAATAAACTTATAAAACTTTTTGTGTTGGTTTGTAACCAACACAATTTGTATTTGATACTTTAATTATGTTAAAATAATTTATCTTTTATTTTTGATGGAGAAAATGTGAAAAATAATATTATTAAAGTATTAATACTTACACTATTTTTTAGTATTAGTTTATTTGCACAAGAAAAAATAACCTTACAGTTAAAGTGGTTTCATCAGTTTCAATTTGCTGGATATTATGCTGCAAAAGAGAAAGGCTTTTATAAAGAAGTCGGTTTAGATGTAGAGATAAAACAAAGAGATTTAAGCAAAAATTACATTGAAGAAGTATTAAATAATGATTCATATTATGGAATTGCAGATTCAATACTTTTATTATACAAATCAAGAAAAAAATCAGTAGTATTAGTAAGTCCTATTTTTCAGCACTCTGCTAGTGTTTTACTATCTTTAAAAAATAATAAAATAGATTCTCCTTATAAACTTGATAATAAAGATATGCTCTTTTATGAAAATGATACAGATGGTTTTACTCTTTTAGCATTGTTAAAAAAACTTAATGTAAAACCAAATTTAATTAGAAAAAGAGAAAAAGATGATTATAAAAAAATAATTGATGGTAAAGTAGATGTTATGCCTGCATATATTTCAAATGAACCTTATTATTTTAAAAAGAAAAATTTAGATATAAATATTATAAACCCTGCAAACTATGGTTTTGATTTTTATGGAGATATGATTTTTACAAGTAAAAAAGAGGTGCAAAATAATCCATCTCGTGTAGAAAAGTTCAAAGAAGCAACTTTAAGGGGTTGGAAATATGCTTTAGAGAATAAAGAAGAGGTTATAAAACTAATAATTCAAAAGTATTCAAAAAGAAAAAGTGTAGAGCATTTAAGATTAGAAGCAGCTGCCATTGATAGGTTGATTTCAAAAGATATTATTCCTTTGGGTAGCTTAGATAAGGGCCGATTAAAATATATAAATGATATTTTTAAAGAGTATTCAAAAGAAAAAATAAATGATTTAGACTTTGAAAGTTTTGTATTTGAAAAAGATTTTGATAAATTTAATTTTACTAAAGAAGAGTTAGAATTTATAAAAAATAATCCAGTTTTAAAAGTTCAAAATCTTAGCTTTTTCCCTCCTTACAATTTTGTTGAAAATGGCAAACCCAAAGGTTTTATTGTGGATTATTTAAACTATATAAGTAGTTTAACTAATATGAAGTTTCAATTTGTAAATAGTTCATCTTGGAGTAGTTATGAAAAGATGCTTAAGAATAAAGAAATTGATATAATCCCAAATATTGCAATAACTGAAAATAGAAAAAAATATGTTTTATATAGCAATTTTAATTACATTTCTTATTCACCTGCAATAGTTGGAGATAAAAATATAAATTTTAATAATAAACTTGAAGATTTAGAAGATAAAATCATAGCTGTTTTAAATAACTCATTTTTACATAATCTTATTAAGAAAAATTATCCAAATTTAACTTTACTAGCTGTACCTTCATCAAGTAAGGCAGTCGAAATGGTTTTAGAAAATAAGGCTGATTTAGCTTTAGGTAATTTATCTACATTACAATATATTGTTCAAAAAAATTGGTACACGAATCTTAAAACCTTGAAACTTTCATCTAATATTATTCCTACAAAAGTAAATTTACATATGGGATATTTAAAAGATAATATTTTATTAAAATCAATATTTGAAAAAATAAATAGTACAATTTCTATTTCAACAATTGATAAAATACAAGACAAATGGTCTAAACTTGAAATAGAGAAAAATAACTTAGTTTTAACTGAAAAAGAAAAAAACTATTTGGATAACAAAAAAGAAATAAAAGTATGTGTTGATCCTGAATGGATGCCTTTTGAAAAAATTAAAGATAATAAACTACTTGGTATGTCTTCTGATTATCTTAAAATCTTTGAAAATAAATTAGATATACCTTTTACTTTGGTTTCTACAAAAAGTTGGACAAAAACACTAAATAATCTAGAAAATAGAAGTTGTGATTTAATTCCAATGATTTCTGAAGAAGAAAAAAGAAAACAATATTTAGATTTTTCGAAAGCATATTTAAGCTTTCCTTTGGTATTAGCTACAAGGTTAGAAGAGCCGTTTATAAGTAATGTATCTGACACTTATGGAGAAAAGCTAGGATATATTAAAGATTATGCATATGTAAGTATACTAGAAAAAAAATATCCAAAAATTCAACTTGTTGAAGTTGAGTCAATGAAAGTTGGATTAGAAAAAGTAAAAAATAAAGAGCTTTTTGGTTTAGTAGGGATTCTTCCTAGTATTGGTTACTATGTACAAAAAGACTATTTTGGAGATTTGAAAGTTTCTGGTAAGTTTGATGATGACTGGAGTTTTTCTGTTGGAAGTAGAAATGATGAAACTGATTTAAATTCAATAATGAATAAAGTTCTTGAAACTATAACTGTTCAAGAGCATAAAAAGATTTATGAAAATTGGGTAGCTGTAAAATATGAAGAGAATATTGATTATAGAAAAATAATTGCAATAAGTAGTTTTTTAATGTTGATTATATTTATAATTTTATACAAAAATAGAACAATTAACAGTATAAATAGAAAAATGAGAAAGTATCTAGATATTATAGATAAAAATGTTTTGACAACAAGTACAGATACAAAAGGAAATATAACATATGTTTCAAAAGCATTCTTAAATATAAGTCAATTTAAAAAAGAAGAACTTATTGGTAAAAATCACAATATAGTAAGACATAAAGATATGAACAATATAGTTTTCAAAGATTTATGGGATACAATTGAATCAGGGAAAGAGTGGAAAGGTGAAATCAAAAATAAGAAAAAAGATGGTGGATATTTTTGGACAAATACTGTAATTACTCCTGAGTTTAATAAGGGTAAACTTGTATCTTATACAGCAATAAGAGAAGATATAACAGATAAAAAAATAATCGAAGAGATATCTATTACTGATGGTTTGACAGATATTTACAATAGACGACACTTTGATAAGATATTGCCAGATTATATAAATAATGCAAAAAGAAATAATGAGATTATAACTTTTGTGATGATGGATATTGATCACTTTAAACAGTACAATGATAATTATGGGCATCAAAAAGGAGATGAAGTTCTTATTGATGTTGCAAAAGTATTAACAGAGTATATGAAAAGAGCAGATGATTATTGTTTTAGACTAGGTGGAGAAGAGTTTGGATTATTGTATAAGTCAAATGATATTTCAAAATCAAAAGAGTTTGCACTAAAAATCTTAAATGGTATTGAAAAAATGAAAATTAAACATAAATATAACAGTGTAAGTGACTATATTACTGTCTCTATGGGTGTATCTTGTCAAGAAGCATCAAGTATAAGTAATGTAGATAATTTGTATAAAACTACTGATGATTTACTTTATAAATCAAAAAAAGAAGGAAGAAATAGAGTTTCTTTTAATACTTGATATATTTTATAGACTTTTATAATTACATAAAAACTGTTCGTGCTTAGCTACTCTAAAACACTTAGTGCAGTAAAACTTGGGTTTTTTTATCTCTTTTAAAATTTGTTTTTTTAAAGACTCAAGTTCTGCTTTTTTTATCTTGCATAACTTCTTCATTTTAAATCCTTTAGTTTAATATTAAGACAATAAAAATATAAAGAAAATAAAGATAGAAAACTAATTTTTCATGTAATAAAAAAATAGTGTTAAATTTGCTAAAATATTCAATCTTAAAAAAAGGGTAACTTTGCCAAGAAAAAAGTTGAAAAAATTACTACCATCACATGAAAAAGTAAAACAACAAAAATACTTAAAAGTTTTTGGAAAACTTTTGCATAAAACTGAAATTTGGGGATTATCAAGAAGAAAAGTATCAACTGGTGTTTTTATTGGTGTTTTTGTAGCTTGTTTACCCATGCCTTTTCAAATGATTTTAGCTTGTCTTTTAGCAATTGTGTTAAATGCAAATTTACCCATAAGTTTTGCTTTAATATTTATAAGTAATCCTATTACAATGCCACCACTTTTTTATTTTGAGTATCAAATAGGAAAACTAATCTTCCAGCCTGAAAATCCTGTTGAGTTTAACTTTGATTCTATGTACGACAATTTTGAGCAAATAGCTTTGTGTTTATGGAGTGGAGCAATAATATTAGGAGTAATAAGTGCTTCTATATCAATGTACTTAATTAGTTTTATATGGATTAAAACAGTTAGAAAAAATAGAAAAAATAAAGGCTCTTCTAGTTAGAAGAGCTTTGTTTTATTTTTTTTAGTAAGTTTAACTTTGTCGTCCAAAGTTTTTGGGATAAATCAACATAATATTTGTGAGGATTCTCAAATCTTAACATCTCATCCCATAAGTGATTTAACTCATTTTTTGTATGTTCTTTTATTTCTTCTATTGAAGGTATTTTATATACTAACTCTCCATTTTTATAAATAGGTAGTTTTAAATCTTTTAAAATATAGTTTTCAAAAGTTTTTGTTTTCCAAGTATGCACAGGATCAAAAATAGTCAATGGCTCTTTTTCATCATATACTTCATCATGCACAGTAATTAAATCAGCTTTTGCTTTGTTTGTTTCTTTGTCATAGATTCTATATAGTTTTTTAAAGTGTGGAGTTGTTATTTTTACTGGATTATCACTTATTTTTATTTTAGGAATAATCTTTTCATTCTCTTCTATTGCAGCAAGTTTATAAACACCTCCAAAAACTGGATTGCTTTTTGCTGTTACAAGTCTTTCTCCTACTCCAAAGATATCTATTGGAGCACCTTGATTTAGTAATGTTTCAATTAAAATCTCATCAAGTGCATTACTTACAACAATCTTACAGTTTTCAAGTCCTGCTTCATCTAGCATTTTTCTTGACTCTTTTGATAAGTATGTTAAATCTCCTGAGTCTATACGAACTGCAAAATCTTTGATACCCTTTGGCAATAACTCCTCTTTGATTACTTTTATTGCATTTGGTATTCCACTTCTTAAAGTATCATATGTGTCAACTAGTAAAGTTGTATTATTTGGATAAGTTTTAGCATAAACTCTAAAAGCTTCTTCTTCACTTTCAAACATTTGAATCCAAGAGTGAGCCATAGTTCCACTACATGGAATACCATATAAACAACTAGCCAAAGTATTACTTGTAGCATCAATCCCTGCAATATATGCTGCCCTTGAGCCACTATTTGCACTACTAATTCCATGGGCTCTTCTTGCTCCCATCTCTAGTACAGTTCTACCTTTTGCTGCATTTTTAATTCTACTAGCCTTTGTTGCAATTAAAGATTGGTGATTAAAGCTAAGAAGTAAAAAAGTCTCTAATATTTGTGCTTGGACAATATTTGCCCGTACAGTTAAAACAGGTTCATTTGGAAAAATTACAGTACCTTCTTTTACACTATAAATATCTCCTGTAAATTTAAAATCTTCTAAGTAGTTGATAAATTCATCACTAAAAAGATTGTAGCTTTTTAAATACTCTAAATCCTCTTGTGAAAATTTTATATTCTCAATATAATTTATAATACTTTCAAGTCCTGCAAATATAGCATAACCACCATTGTCAGGTACTCTTCTAAAGGATAAATCAAAATAGACAATTTTATCTTTTAGTTCTGAATTAAAATACCCATTTGCCATTGTAAACTCATAAAAATCTATTAACATTGTTTCATTTTTGTTATTCATTATTCTCTTTCTTGGTTATTTTATTTTATGCATTATATTAAAATAAGTATAAATTGCTTCTAGTAAAAATATATTTGTATAGAAAATAATTTTAGATTAAACTGTTACTTTTGAAATAAAACTTAAAAAATAAATCTAATTTAGAGTAAAATTAAGACTACTTAAAGACAAAAAACACTTTAATTTTATATAAAAATTCAGATTTCTTATAAAATTATTATTTATAATGAATAATAAAAGAGTTTATCTTATAGAATTATTTTTTCTAATAGATGATTTGTGGGAAGGTTAGGTTTTAGTAGAGTTTATGTAAAAGAAGTAAGATGATAAGAGAATTAAAAGATAAAATTAAAATTGATTATATGAGTTTGATATTTAACTTAATAGATATTGATACAGTAGATTTAAATACAAACATTGCTTTACTTGCATCAAAAGAATCAGATATCCAAGACGGATATTATGATATAACACACTTTACTACAAATGATGGAAATAAAAATCAAGCATATTATGAGAAAAATTCAAATGATTCTATGAATGTTGCTTTTACAAATACAGATGAAAATCTATTATTAAGTACTCTTTTTTGTCCAACTTCTTTATTACAAAGAGAAAATCTTTACTCACTTAGTTTATTAAGCTCCCACAAGATTTTATCTTCAAGCCTTGAATTAGAAAAAAATAAAATACTTAATAATAGATTTTATGAAAGAATTGAACGGAGAGTTGCATAAATGGAAAAAGCAATAGATAATAAAGATGAAGTAGTTTTTGAAATACTTGACTATAGTTATATTTTTACAGAATTAGGACTTTTTAGTGTGGGGATATTTTCAGCTATTGTTATATGTATATATAATGGATCAATTCATGAAGCATATTCAAGTTTAACTCCATTTGGACAGTTTGTATTTGCTTATTTGATTTTAAGAGGATTGAGTATCTCTTATTTAGCTTTTGTATCTAAAAACTATAAAATAATATTTTATCAAAATAGAATAAAAAGGACAAAAACAAATGAGATAAGAGATTTAGATAACTTTAAAAATGCTTATAATGTTTTTTGGCAAATTGCAACAGATAAAACGGCATATTGGAATCCTTTTAAAGTTATTTTTTTAATAATAGCAATACCAGGACAAATTTTTATTATGTTTTTAGTTATAACAAAATGGATAGGAACAATGATATATTCAAAAAGGTTTTTAGCAAATCAATATTCATTAGTAGTTGTATTTAATGATGAAAAGTTAATTAATCTTTCATATGGATTTTTAAATAATGAAGAGAAGAAATTTATTGAAGAGTATTTTTCTAAATATTTTAATATAAAAAATTTAGAAAAAGGATTTTTAATGCTTCCATCTGAACAAGGAGAAGAAAATGAGTGATGGAAAATTAGGGTCAGGTGATAACGATAACTTGAAAGTAGAATAGAAATTTTTTATAATAGCATTACAAAATATAATCAAGATAATTATTAATAAGAAAGTTCATTAAAATAATACTCTTGCTATAATTATTTGAAAATAGGGCTCAGTTGCCAAATTAGGTTTAGGGTTATTGTTATCACCTGACCCTTTTACTTTTTTACTTTGATAATTGTTATCAAATATATAATTATCTTTATTGTGACTTTTTAATAACTTATGAGGGAAGATGAGAATGACAAATAATATAACGACAGATAAATTAACAAGGTTAAAGTAGATGAGATTTTTATTTAGGAAATTAAAATTAAAATATATAATTTCTATTATAATAAAAATTAGGGTCAGGTGATAACGATAACTAAAATGTAGAAGAGAAATTTTTTTATAATAGCGTTATAAAATATAATTAAGGTAATTATTAATAAGAAAGTTTCTTAAAATAATACTCTTGCTATAATCATTTGGGAATAGGGCTCAGTTGCCAAATTAGGTTTAGGGTTATTGTTACTTAAATTCTGACTCTTAAATTCCATCTATTGCATCTATTGCAAAGATAAATATTATGTAAATAATATTTATCTTAACTAAGCAATATAAAAAGTAATTCTATAAATTAGAATTTATACTTAAAAGACAAAGTGAAAGCTTTTTCAGTTAAATCTTCATATTCTGTTTTATCTTCCACTATAAATGATACCTCATCATACTTTATGTATCTAAAATCTATTTGAATTGAAAGATTATTCTCTAGAAAATGTTCAAGACCAAGACCATATAAATTTCCATCTACATTGTCATTTAATTCTTTGAGTAATGTTGTACCATTAGTATTATACATTTTTCTTGTGATATCTGCTTTTGCTTTACCAATAGAAATATAAAATAAATTTTCTTCATTTATTAAATACCCCAGCCGTAACTTTAAAGAAGTAACTTTATTAATTTCTGATGTGTAGTGCCAAGGATTTGCACCTCCTGCTTGAATATCTCTTTTTTCATCTGAATCAACTTTATAACCATCAAATTCTAATCCAATTAAGAAATTATCAAAATAATGATCATATCCAAGTAATCCACCATAAATCAAATCAATTTCCTCAATGCTTTGGCTATAACCACTATCTATATTTGTAGCAGTAAAAGTCTCTTTTCCATAATCTTTTGTTTTAGATTTACCAATCAAACCACCTATGTAGAACCCAGAATCTTTTGCATAAAGGGATGCTGTTAAACTAAAACCTAACACAAACAAAATAATTTTATTTTTCATATAATCTCCTCAATATTATAATTATATAAATTATATCATAATAATAATATGTTGATTTACTAAGTCCTCTAAAAATAAGAAAATAAGGGTCAGGTGATAACGATAACTAGATAACTAAAAGAGTTATTAATAATATTGCAAAATGTAATTAATTTAATTATAAAGAAATAATTGGGTTAAAATACTCTTATCTTATTGTAAGAGGTGTGAGTATGGCAAGAAGACCTAGAATAGAAATATCAGGATATTATCATATAGTAAATAGAGGAGTAGAAAGAAGAGTTGTTTTTTATGATAAAGATGACTTTGAATATTTTCTAAGTTTATTATCAGATTGTTGCGAAAAGTTTAATATAACTTTGCATAACTACTGTCTAATGAATAATCATTACCATCTACTTATTGAAGTAAAAGAAGGAAACCTTTCAAAATTCATGAGATATCTAAATTCTATATATGCAATATACTTTAATAAAAAGTATAAAAGAAGTGGGCATTTGTGGCAAGGAAGATTTAAATCATGGTATGTGGCAAATGAAGCTTACCTTTATATCCTGATGAGATATATTGAACAAAACCCATTAAAAGCAAAAATAGTTGAAAAAATAGAATATTATCCATATAGTTCAAGTTACTATTTTTATAAAGAAGAAAAAGTTCCTGTATGTTTGCAAAATTCATGGATAATAAAAACATATGGAAAAAATATTAAAGAGATAAAAGACTTTTTTACTTTAGAAATAGATAGTGCAGATTTAAAAGAATTAATAAAAGCTTCAAGTTTAGTAGATGCACCAGATATTGATAAAAAAGTCAATAGAGGCAAATTAATAAAATTTTTTGACGGAATTAAAGATAAGCAAACAAGAAATAAATATATAGTAAAAGCATATGAGCAAGGGTATTCCCAATATATAATTGCTAAAATAATTGGTATATCTCAACCCGCAGTCAATAAAATAATTAAGAGAAGTAGTTGATAAAGTTATCGTTATCACCTGACCCTCTTAAAACCTATCTTGAAAAGGCGATACCTATACCTATTTTATTTATATCTTCATCATAATCAATCAAGCTATCTGCGTATCCACTAAATACTTGAAAGTATCCAAAGCTATTTGGTAGATTTAAAAAGCTTGGTAGTGGGAAAGTCCAGTTGAACTCTACTGCGCCTTTATTATCTTCACTAAGTCTTAGGTTGTTTCTTAGTTTTAATTCAAATGTGTGTTTTTTGTATGGAAAAAATAGGGTTAAATCTCCATATCCTAGATATTTTTGAATATCTTTATTGTCATCATTTCTTTCTTGTTCTGGTATTCTATACCAAACTCTTGGAATTACAAAGAGATTGGAAAACTGAAAGAAACTCTCTAAATACAATCTATTCCATGACCTTGATTTTTCACCATCTTGCCCATTTGATTCATGAAGTAAAGATATTTTATATGCTTTTAAAGATGAGTTTTCTTCTTTATAGGGAAATGTTAAAAATACTTCTGGTTGATAGTTTGATTCTCTAAAGGGTGCAGATTCTCTTGAGGTTTGCCAATAAGATTTTTGTGTATATGCAAAAGATAGTGTTTCATCTAAACCAAATATATTATAAGTTAGTGGTTTTTCAAAACTTAATTGAAATTTTGTTTCATATTGATTTCTTCCATCTTTATTTTTTGTATCATAAGTTACAGGAAGTAGATAGTTTGTTTTATATGTATATAGACCAAAGTCTTTGACAATCAACTGTTCTATTGTATTTGCTGTCTCTTTATCCTTTATCTTATCAATATTTCTTTTGAAAAAATTACCTCTTAAAGCTTTGAATTTTTCTTCTTTTTGTAAAAGCTCTTTTTTCACCAATGTTTCTTCTAATGAAGTTTTTTCAGTGTTTGAATTTTCATCTTTTAAATTCTTTTTTGCAAGTTGTTTATAGATTTGCATAGCTTTTTTAAACTCACCATTTTTTTCATAAATAGAAGCTTTTTTATAAAGTTCTTGTATGTTATTGCCATAAAGTGTAGTTACAAAAAATGTAATTACAAAAAAACTATATTTTTTCATGTATAGTTCCAATTGTATAGTTTAAGTTTGCCAAGTTTGTTAAGTATGCATAGTAGATATTTACAAGTGAACTTTTTGCTTGTGTGTATTCAAGTTTTGCATCATTTAACTCAATTAAGTCATTTAATCCTGCTTTATATCTTTCATCAGCTAAGCTTAGATTTTCTGTTGCTAGTTTTACATTTAAAAGTCCAATATTTAAACTATCAATGCTCTCTTTTACATTTAAATAAGCAGATGTCACTTCTTGTTTTATATCAAGGATTTGTTGTTGAAGTTGTTTTTTTGCGCTACTTAAATTTGAAAGGGCTATTTTATTATCTGCAACTGTTGAAAGACCTGTAAAGAAGTTCCATTTTAGATTTAATGCAACTGATGATTGTTCTATATCTTGTGTTGCTATTTTATCTGATTGGCTATTTGTATATGAAGCATCTACATCTATTCTTGGAAGATAATCAGCACTTGCTACATTTTTTTGTTCTTTTGCTGTTTGGATTTTTGCTTTGTATTTTTTTATTTCATCTCTTTTTTCTAAGCCTAATGTTATTAGTTTTTCTAAAGAGTAGTTTTTATATTCTGTATTTCTTACAAGTGTTGTGATATCTTTGTTGTGAAATTTGATATTTATGCTACTTCCTAAATCTTTACCTAAAAGTGATACAAGTTTTGTTTCTGTTGTTTTTAAATTGTACTTTGCTTGTATAAGTTTTAATTTTGAGTTTGATAATCTAAGCTTTGCATTTGTTACATCAATTTTTGTTCTAACACCTGCTTTAAAGTACTCATTTGCTTGATTTAATTGTAGCTCATCAAGTTTTACAGACTCTTTTGCAACTTCTATTTGTTGATACTTATTTAAAATATCATAATATGTAGAGGTAACTTGAAAAATAGTTTTTGAAATAGTTGCTTTTACATCACTTTTTGATTCATCATAACTATATTTTGATGAGTCAATGTTACTTGTAGTTTTTCCAAAATCATAGATTAATTGATTTGCATTAACTGCCACACTATTCACATCATCATCTATTTTATTTCCTTGTTGTTCTATATCTTTCCTTGCTGTTGAAGCATTTAGTGATAAGTTTGGTAAATAAGTTGAAGTAGCTTTGTTTATTTGCTCTTTTTTTATATTTGATTGTTCTTTTGATAATTCAATATTTGTATTGTTTTTTAAAGCAATTATTATTAAATCTTCAAGGTTTAAATCATTTGCAAAACTTGATGAAACAACTAGGCTAAAAGAAGCAATAATTGATAGTTTTTTTAATAATCTATTATTCATTGATTTTTCCTTTTTTCTCTCTTAATCTTTGAAGTACTACAAAAAGTACAGGTGTTAAAAGAAGTGTTAAAAATGTTGACATTACCATTCCTCCAAATACTGCTGTACCTAAAGATTGTCTTGAAACTGCACCTGCGCCACTTGCAAAAACTAAAGGTAATATACCAAGTAAAAATGAGAAAATAGTCATTAATATAGCTCTTAGTCTTAATAGTGAAGCATTTATAGCAGCTTCTACTATACTTTGTCCTTGTTCTCTTAAATCTTTTGCAAACTCTACAATTAAGATTGCATTTTTTGAACTCATTCCAATTAAAAGTACAAGTCCTATTTGGGTATAAGTATTATTTAAAAGCCCTGCAAGCATATTTGCTCCTAAAGCTCCAAACATAACAGTTGGAATTGGAAGCATAATCATAAAAGGCATCATCCAAGATTCATATTGAGCTGATAGAAATAAAAATACCATCAAAATAGATAAAAGGAAAATATACATTGCTGCATTTCCTGCTTCTTTTTCTTGTAAACTCATACCTGCAAATTCATAGCCTACTTCACTACCTAAAGTCTCTTTTGCAATTTGTTCAATTGCACTTATAGCATCACCTGAACTATATCCACCTTTTACATTATGAACACCATTTATTGCAATACTTTGATATGAGTTAAAGTGTGTAATAGTACTTACTCCACTTGTTCTTTTTATATCAACTATTGCACTTAATGGAACAATATCTCCTTTTGTGCTTTTTACAAAAAAGTTATTGATAGAGTTTTTTTCAGTTCTATAGTCTTGATCTGCTTGTAAAAACACTCTGTATGTTTTTCCATATTTATTAAAATCATTTACATAAAGTGAACCAAGATATGTTTGAAGTACTGAAAATACTTCATTTAGTTTTAGGTCTAAGGTTGCGACTTTATCTCTATTTATATCAATATAGTATTGAGGATAACTACTATTAAAACTAGTATATGCCATCATAATAGCTTCGTGTTCATTTAATTTTTGAATAAAATCTTTTGCTTTTTTCTCAAAATCTTTTATATTTATTGCTTGAAGATTTTGAAGTTTTACTTCAAATCCACCAACAGCTGAAATTCCAGGAATTGATGGCATATTAAATACTCTAACACTTGCAGTTTTAATTTGCTCATTTGCTTTTTGATTTACTATATTAGTTATTGCATCAATAGATGTATCTTTTGTTGTTCTTTTTTCCCAATCTTCTAAAACTAAAAAAACTGTAGCACGAGAAGAGTCTAAAGCACCACTAATTAAATCAAATCCAGCAACTGAAATAACATCTCTTACACCTTTTGTCTCTTTTATAAGTTGCACAATTTTTTCTGTTGTATCTTCTGTTTTATTTAGAGTTGTTCCAGCTTGTAATGATACAGAAGCTACAAGGGTACCTTGGTCTTCATTTGGTATAAAACCAGTTGGAAGAGTCTGAAATGCATAATAAGTTGCTCCTAAAAGTAAAGCATACACAAGTGCTGCTATATACCAAAATTTGATAAGTTTTTCTAAAGTTTTTTTATAGACTTTTTTAAAACTCTCTAGGGCATTGTCAAATTTTTCAAAAATAATGCCTTTTTTATCTTCTTGTTTATTTTTTTGTTTCCTTTTTAAAAGTGTTGCACAAAGTGCTGGTGAAAGTGTAAGTGCATTTATTGAAGATATAATAACTGCAAAAGCAATTGTTGTTGCAAATTGTTGATATAAAGCACCAGAAATTCCAGGAATAAATGTAACTGGTACAAATACAGCTAATAGAACCAAGGTTGTTGAAATAACAGGTGCAAAAACCTCTTTCATCGCTATTTTTGTTGCTTCTTTTACACTTAAATCAGGATTCTTTTCCAAATTACTTTCTACATTTTCAACAACAATAATAGCATCATCAACAACAATTCCAATAGCAAGTATAAGACCAAATAAAGTTAAAGTATTAATTGAAAAGTCCATTGCTAAAAGTAGGGCAAATGTACCTATTAAAGATACAGGAATAGCAATTGCTGGAATAATTGTTGTTCTAAATGATTGTAAGAAAAAATAAACTACAAATAGTACTAAAAGTAAAGCTTCAAATAGTGTTACAATAACTTCTTTAATAGAAATTTCCACAAATTTAGTTGTATCATATGTTTGATTTACTTCAACTCCATCTGGGAATCTTTGTTTTAACTCATCTATTTTTTTAGCAACTTCTTGGGCTACTTCAAGTGCATTTGCACCTGGAAGTTGATAAATACCTAAAAGTGCAGTTGCTTGATTGTTTAGTTTTGCTGACCAACTATAGTTTTCAGCTCCTAATTCAACTCTTGCTATGTCTTTGATTCTTACTTTGCTTCCATCACTATTTTGTTTTATAATAATATCTTCAAACTCTTTTGCTGATTCTAGTTTTGTTTTCGATGTAAGAGTATATTGGAATTTATTTGATGAAGAGTTTGGACTTGAACCAATAGAACCAAGAGCTGCTTGAGTATTTTGCTCTTTAATTGCTGCTATTATTTCATTGATACTTAGATTTAAGTTTGATAGTTTATCTGGGTTTATCCAAATTCTCATAGAGTATTTTCTCTCTCCTAAGTTTTGAACATCTCCCACTCCATCAATTCTTTTTAACTCTTCTGCAATATTTATGCTTGCAAAGTTTGACAAAAATAAAGCATCATGTTGTGGATTTGTTGATTCAACTGTTAAGATTTGTACCATTGAAGTAGATTTTTTCTTTGTTGTTACTCCAATTTGTTTTACACTATCAGGTAAAATAGGTGTTGCAAGAGATACTCTATTTTGAACATCAATAGCTGCAACATCTAAATCATATCCTGACTCAAAATACAAATTTATAGTAGATTTTCCATCTGATGAGGAAGTTGAATCCATATAAATCATACCCTCAATACCATTTAACTGCTCTTCAATAGGTGTAGTAACAGAAGTTTCAACAACTTGTGCACTTCCTCCTGTATATGTAGCACTTACTTGAATTGTTGGAGGTGTGATTTGTGGAAATTGAGCAATAGGAAGTAAATAAAGAGCAATAACTCCAACTATTACTATAAAAATAGAAATAACTTTTGCAAAAATAGGACGGTTTATAAAAAATATTGAAAACATAAAAAATCCTATAATTTTATTGGGTTTGCAACTTCTGTAGTTTCAGCCGTTACACCATTTTTAAGTTTAGTTATATCACTTACAATTACCTTATCACCTTCTTTTAAGCCTTTTGAGATGATTATTAAATCTTTATTACTATAATTTAGTTTAAGTTGTCTTGTCTCTATTTTATTGTTTTCATTTACAACTAGTACATATGAACCTAATTGGTTTTGACCAATATTATTTGGGCTTACTGCAATTACTGGTATTTCATCAGTAATAAATAGATTTATTTCAACAAAAGTTCCAGGAAGTAAAAGATTCTCATCATTGTTTATTATAGCTCTCATTGCAACTGTACCTGTTGTTTCACTTGTCACATTATCAATAAAATCAACATGTCCTGTTGTTTTTACTGTATTGTACTCATTTTGTGATTGTATTACTTCAACTTTTGGTTTATTTTCTGATTTATACTTCTTAATTAGTGAAACTTCATCTGTACTTGGATTAAAGTTTACATATAAAGGGTTTGATTGAACTATTTTAGCTAATTTTGTAGAAGAGGCATTTATCATATTTCCAATATCAACTAAAGGTTTTCCTATAACTCCATCAATTGTAGCTTTTATTAGGGTATATTCCACATCAAGTTTTGCTTGTTTAAGTGCTGCAAAATCTGCATCAACTACTGCTTTTAACTGTTTTTGTTCTGCTATTAGTTGGTCCAATTTTTCTTTTGGTGCAAGACCTTTTTTTACTAAGGGTGTATATCTTTTTACATTTGCTATTGCTAGATTTAAACTTGCTTTATCTTTTTCTAAAGTAGCTTGTTTTTGTTCTACAATATTTTTGTATTTGGTATCATCTATTTTAAATAATAGTTGATCTTTTTTTACAAAATCTCCTGCTTCAAAATGCCTATTTTCAAGTTCACCTGTTACTCTTGAAGTAATAGCTACATTTTTGTAAGCTTGTGTTTTCCCTGAAAAATTAACCCAAATAGGATAAGTTTGTTTTTTTAATGTATGAACATCAACTTTTACTGTTTTTACTTTTTCTTCAGTATTTTCATTTTGTTTTTTATCTTGGCATGCTGTAGTAAATATAGCTAAGATAAAAGTAAAAATAAGCACAGTGATTCTTTTTGATAAATACATAAATAAACCTTTTTTATATTTTTAATTATTATTTGTATATTATAATAGTATAGTTTTGTTGAAAAAGGAAATAAATATTGCAAAATAAATTGAAGAATATAGTAGTTTGTAAAGATTGTGCCTTAGTTTTAAATAAACCACAAACAGATTACAAACATCAGTTTCATTGCCCAAGATGTAACGCACTCATTTATAAGTTTGGTCAAGATTATCAAACTGTACTATTACTTGCAATTACTTCTATTATACTATTTTTCCCTGCAATACTTTTACCAATACTTACACTTGAAGTTTTAGATTTAAAACAAACAACAACATTAGTTGAAACTTTATTGATTTTTTTTAAAAGTGGATATGTGGCTATTTCTATTTTTATCACATTTATTGGTATAGTCGTGCCTTTTTTTATGCTTTTGCTTATTTTATCTATTTTAACTCCTTTGAAATTTGGAAAAAATTCAAAGTATGTATCAAAATTTTTGAAATTATATGAACACTTATTAGAGTGGCAAATGGCTGAAGTTTATATGATAAGTATTGTTGTGGCTATTATCAAACTTCAAAAAATGGCAACTTTACATATTGGTTTGGGATTGTATTTTTTCTTCGGATTTTTAATTATGATGTTTTTAACAATGTCTTTATTTAATCCACAAGATATTTGGAATGAAGAATGAAATATAAAAATGATAAAGATTTAGGCTTAGTTCTTTGTATGCATTGTATGAAGGTTTTAGAAAGTAAGCAAAAAGTATGTCCTAAATGTAATAGTAAATTAAAGCAAAGAGATGAGTATTCATATTTAAAAACACTTAGTTTTAGCCTTGTTGCTATCATATTTCTTTTTCCTGCAAATTTATTGCCAATGATGGAAGTTACAACCTTGGGTGTAGTGGAAAAAAGTACTATTTTTGATGGGATTTTATATTTTTTTCAAACAAAATCTTATTTTATTGCAATAGTCATTTTTATAGCTAGTATTGCAGTTCCTATATTTAAGCTTGCTGTACTTTTATATCTTTTGTATGTTACAAGATATAATAAAATTTCACTTGCTAAAAATGCTACAAAATATTATCGAATTATAAAATTTATAGGAAAATGGTCAATGCTTGATATTTTTGTAGTGGCTTTAATGATTGTAATGGTGCAGTTTGGAAATCTTACTAATATAAGTGCAGGTTTAGCAGCAATTGCATTTACTGTTGTTGTAATTTCAACTATGTTAGCAACACAAAGTTTTGATACTAGATTATTATGGGATAAGGATTAATATGATTGAACAAGTAGAACACAATAGTGTTAAAAAAAGTAGTAAGTTTGTATTTATTATTTGGCTTTTGCCTTTTATTGCCTTGCTTATTTCATCTTGGATGTTATATAAACATTTTGATGACCAAGGAGAAAAGATTAGTGTTTATTTCAATAATGCAGAGGGTTTTGTAGCTGGAAAAACACCTTTGAAATATAAAGGCATAAAAATAGGTATTATTTCAAGTATTGAAGTTGATGAAAAAAATATAAATAGATTTTTAGTAAAAATAGAAGTACATAAAAAAGCCTTACCTTTAGTTGCTACAAAAGGAGCTAAGTTTTGGAAAGTTGAACCAAAAGCTACAATTACAGAAATTTCAGGACTTGATACAATTCTTAGTGGAGTATATATAGAAGCAATGCCAATGGTTCAAAATATACAAGAGATAAAAAAATTAAAATCCCAATATACCTTTGAAGCTGTTAGTGAAAAACCAATAAACTATTTTGATGATGGAGTATTTTTGACATTGAAGTCTGAAAAAGGAACTTTAGAAGTTGGTTCTTCAGTCTTATACAAAAGTTTTATTGTAGGTAAAATAGTAAAGAAAAACCTTATTAAAAATGATATATTCTATACAATATTTATAGAAAATGATTATAAGGATTTAGTAAAAGAAGATAGTAACTTTTGGAATATTAGTGGTGTTGAATTAAAAGCTTCATTAAGTGGTATAAAATTTAAAATAGATACATTAGCCTCACTAGTTGCAGGCGGAATAGAGTTTGATTCAGATGACTTTAGTCCTACTTTAAAAGATAAAACAAAAGTGTTTAATTTATATGATAATAAAGAAGAAATAGAATACTTAAAAGATTATGTGATTTTAGAGACTAAAAAAGAGCATGGCTTACAAAAAGAGTTTAGTAAAGTTTATTATAATGGCATAGAAGTAGCTTATGTAGATGATATGAGCTATATGTTAAATGATAATAAAGGCTATTTATTTATAAAATTCAAAAAACAGTTTGCTTCTTTATTGGAACATAATCCATACTTTCAATTAATCTCACCAGAAATTTCCCTTGAAAAGTTAGAAAATATCTCTTCTTTGATAAAAGGAAATCATATAAAAGTTTTTAAAACTTCAAGTAAAAAACAAAATAAAAAAGAGATTTATAGCTTACATTCATTGCCAATGGCAAAAGAGGTTTATACTATTGTTTTAAAAAGTGATGAAGGAATAAAAGTATCAAAAAATGCACCTGTTTATTTTAAAGATATAAAAGTTGGAAGAGTTAAAAGTAAAAAACTTCATAAAAATTCAGATGAATTAAGACTTGAAGTAGAGATTTTTAAAAAGTATCAATATTTAGTAAATCAAACTACAAATTTTTATATGCAATCACCAGTTGAGTTTAAGGCTTCACTAGAAAATATTAGTTTTAAAACAGCTCCTTTAAGTGGTTTTATTAACTCATCTATTGCCTTTGAAACTAGTGATGTAAAAGCTAAAAAACTTTCAAATAGATTTTATTTATTTGAAAGTTATGACAAGATGTTAAAAGATAAATATCTTCAACAAAAAGGTGAAAGATTTACAATAAATATAGATGATGCTTCAAAAATATCTCAAAAAAGTAGTGTTTACTATAAGGGTGTAGAAGCTGGAAAAATAATTGATAAAAAATATAATGAAAAAAGTAATAGTGTAGATGTTGAGGTTTTTATATTTGATAAATTTGCAAAACATATAAATGAGTCTACTAAGTTTTATTCAATTGGAGGAATTGATGTTGATTTTTCATTGAAAAAAATAGATATAAAGACAACTTCTTTAAATACTTTAATAAAAGGTGGAGTATCTTTTGTGACTTTAAATGAAAAAGCAAAAAGTGTAAATAGGTATTTTAATTTTAGTTTTTATGATAGTTTAAAAGATATTTATAAAGAACAAAACTTTAATAATGATGGTTTAAGAGTTATTGTAAAAGCAAAAAGAAAAAGTTCTTTAAAAGTTAATTCTCCTGTTTATTATAGACAATTTAAAATAGGGCTTGTTGAAAAGTTTGAACTTTCAAATGATGGAACACATGTGAAACTTCAACTTTATATAAATAAAAAGTTTAAACATCTAGTTAGAGAAAACTCTATTTTTTATAATGCAACAGCTTTTGGTATGGATATTAGTCTGTTTGGAGTAAAAGTTACAACTGAAACTTTAGAAACTTTAATTTCAGGAGGAATCTCTCTTGTAACACCTACAAAATATGAGAAAAAAGCACAAAATTTACAAGAGTTTATTTTGTATGATGATGTAAAAAATGAGTGGTTAGAGTGGAATCCTAAGTTTGAAAAGCTATAAAAGATTAAAATAGCTTTTCAAGAAAAACAATGGTATAATTTCCTTAAAAATTTTATTAAAGGTATTATTTATGCTTGTTGCACCCTCTATATTATCAGCAGATTTTGGGAAATTAGATGAAGAAATAAAAGCAATTTGTGATGGTGGATGTGATTTGATTCATGTTGATGTAATGGATGGACATTTTGTTCCAAATATGACAATAGGCCCTGTTGTAGTTACTCCTGTAGCAAAGGTTGCTACTAAACCACTTGATGTTCATCTTATGGTTGAAAATAACACATTTTTTGTAGATTTATTTGCACCATTAAAACCAGAATATATATCTTTTCATATAGAAAGTGAAAAGCATCCCCATAGACTTATTCAAAAAATTAGAAGCTATGGTATAAAACCGGCAATTGTTTTAAATCCCCATTCAACTCCTGAAAGTATAGAGTATTTGCTTGAAGACTTAGATATGGTTTTACTAATGTCTGTAAATCCAGGTTTTGGTGGACAAAAATTTATTTCAAGTGTTATAGAAAAAACACAAAAGTTAAAACAACTTATCAATAAAAGAAATCCAAACTGTCTTATTCAAGTTGATGGAGGAGTAAATGATAAAAATATCCATGAACTTAAAGATGCTGGTGTTGATGTAGTTGTTGCTGGAAGTTATGTATTTGGAAATGGTGATTATTCAAAAGCTATAAAAAGTTTACAAATTTAGTAAGATAGTTTAAATTAAATAAAAAATGATATAATCCAAAAAAATCAATGAGAGTTTAGAAACATGAGAGTGAAAATTTGTGGTATAACAAACTTAGAAGATGCCTTAGAAGCTATCAAAGCAGGTGCAAATGCACTTGGATTTGTTTTTTATGAAAAAAGCCCAAGATATATCTCTGCACTAGAAGCAAAGAAAATAGTTGATAAACTTCCTCCTTTTATACAAACTGTAGGTCTTTTTGTAAATGAATCCTCAAAACATATAAATGATATATGTTTTCTTGCTGGAATGCAATTAGCTCAAATAATTGATGATGAAGATAAAACTGAGTTTGATAATTTAAATGTTAAATATATTGAAGTAATAAGAGCAAAATCAAAAGAAGATTTAGAAAATTTAGAAGAATCTTATTATTTAATTGATGCTTTTGTTGAAGAGTTTGGAGGGGCTGGTAAAAGGGTCGCTTTAGAGTGGTTTGACAAAATAGATTGTTCAAAAATTATTTTAGCAGGTGGATTAAAAGCTTCAAATTTAAAAGAGTTAAAAAACTATAATTTTTTTGCTGTTGATGTTAGTAGTGGAGTTGAATCATCAAAAGGTAAAAAAGATAAAGAAAAAATGAAAGAGTTTATACAAAAAGCACATGAGATCTAAAAATAGAAAAAATAGAAATAGAAAAAGTACTCACGTTTCAAATATCGATAAATTAATAGCAAAATTAAATAAAAAAGATATGCCATTAGATGAGTTTTTAGCTACATTAGATAGTTTTAAAGATACTTTTTATGAAAATGCAGAATTAGAAATGGAATTACTATTATCAAATGGTTTACCAATAGAACTTGAGGGTGAAAATATCTTTTTAAAGACAAATAAAACACCTTTTAAAGAGCAGACTTTTTGTATAGTTGATATAGAAACAAATGGTTCTGATGTAAATAAAGGGCAAATAATTGAACTTGGTGCTGTTAAGTATAAAAATGGAAAAATAATTGATAGTTTTGATTCTTTGGTTTTTGCAAAAAGTATACCAAGATATATTCAAGAAGTTACAAATATCACACCTAAAATGTTAGAAAATGCACCCGTTGTTGAAAAAGTATTAAAAGAGTTTAAACTTTTTTTAGAAGATGATGTTTTTGTTGCTCATGATATAAAATTTGATTACAATTTTATATCTGATTCTTTAAAAAAATATCATTTGGGTCAATTAGAAAATAGAAAGCTTTGTACTATTGCTCTTGCACGAAGAACAATTGATGCTCAAAGGTATGGTTTAGATTTTTTAAAGGAACTTTTACATATAAAAATAGATAATTTACATAGAGCTTACAGTGATGCTTTAAGTACAACATATATATTAAAAGAGTCTTTAAAAAGTTTACCAAATAATGTTTTGACAACAGAAGAGTTAATAAACTTTTCAAAATCTGATAACATTATAAATAAAGGAAGATAATATGTTTTCTCAAGAAGAGTATTTAAAAGCTTTAAGATTTGCAGCAAAAGCACATAAAGAGCAAAAAACACCTTATGATTTGCCGTATTTAACACATGTTACAAGTGTAGCAATGGAAGTGATTCATGCAAGTATAGAGTCAAAACTTGATGATGATAAAGCAAATAAAGCAATATCATGTGCACTTTTACATGATGTACTTGAAGATACATCTTTTACTTTTGATGATATTTTTGATGAGTTTGGTTTAGATATAGCTGAGGGGGTAGAAGCTTTAAGTAAAAACTCTGATTTACCTAAAAAAGAGCAAATGCAAGATAGTTTAAATAGAATTTTAGAACAACCATATGAAGTACAATTAGTAAAACTTGCAGATAGAATAACAAACTTACAAAAGCCACCAAAACATTGGGATAATGAAAAGAAAAAAGCTTATTTAAAAGAGGCTAAATTTATTCTTTCATGTTTAAAAAATTCAAACCTTTATTTATCAGCAAGATTAGAAAAGAAAATAGAAGATTATAATCAATATATTGATTAAGATTTAAGATAAAGCTTTTAAAAGTAGTTTATTTAAAAGCTTTTGTTCTTCCTTGTCTAATTTATCAAAATATTTATCTTCAAGTTCTACTATTTGTTTTAAAGATTTTTTTGTTATGTCTTTACCCAGATTTGTTAGTTGTACAAGTTTACTTCTTTTATCTAATATATTATCAATTCTTTTAATATACTCTTTTTGTTCAAGTTTTTTTAGTACTTTTGTCATTCCACCTGAAGAAAAAAACATTACATCATATAAATCTGTAGGACTCATAGTAAAGTTATTTTCAGCCTTATAATAAAGCGTTGATAATATATCAAGTTCACTTTGATTTAATAAAAAGTTTTTCTTTAAAAACTTATCTCCATGTTCAAATATTTTTCTATGTAAAATAAAAAATGGAATAGTAATATTCATACTGTCTTTATAAACTTCTGGTGTTAATTTTTTTACATTTTCAAGATTGGTTTCAAAGGATTTTAAATTCATAAAGAGATTATAACATAAATAAATTTATCTTTCCTAGAAAGGTAAAATTAAGTAAAAATATAATATCTTTCCAAGAAAGATAGATATTTAAAGGAGAATCTATGTCAGCATGGATTTATTTGATTTTAGCAGGTGTTTTAGAAATAGGTTTTGCCTCAATGCTAAAACTAACAGAAAATTTTACAAAACTTATACCAACTTTGATTTTTGTACTCTTTGCCTTAGGAAGTTTTATTAGTCTAACAAAAGCATTAGAGTCTATTCCAATAGGAACAGCTTATGCAATTTGGACAGGAATAGGTGCATTTGGTACTATTATAATAGGAATTTTATTTTATAAAGAACCAGCTAGTATGATGAGACTATTTTTTTTATTTACACTTATTTCATCAATTATTGGTTTAAAATTAGTAACAAATTAATTTAGAAGCTAATTGCTTCTAAATTAACTATCTTTTATTGCTTCTTCTGCGTATTTTAAGCCTAAATCAAAAGCTTTATTATTTATATCATGTACTTTTGCTGGAACTTTAGAAAGCATTGTTTTTCTTAATATTTCATTATCAACTGTATTATTTGTCATGTAGTTTGCAATTGATAAAGCTATTACTGATTGTGTAATTACATTGCCTACTTCTTCTTTTGCAATTGTAATAATTGGAATTTCATATATTTTGAATATTTTTTTATCTTCTGGTGTTGGTTTTACAAGATTTGGTTCAATTACTATAATTCCACCAGGTTTTACTCCATTTTTAAATTGATCATAAGAGATTTGTGCAACTGAAAGCATAAAATCAATCTCACCATCATTTGCATATGGAAATAAAATAGGTTCATTTTCTAATGTAATATCAACAACTGTTGGACCACCTCTTACTTGTGATGTATAAGTTGCTGTTTTTAATCCATAGCCTCCAGCTTCAATTTTAGCAGCAGCAAAAATTTCTCCTGCTAGTAAAACGCCTTGCCCACCAACTCCTGTAAATCTCATTAATGTTCTAGCCATTTTATCTCCTAAAGCTCAACTTTTGTATTGTTTTGATGTGCTAGTTTTACTTTTTCATAAGAGTCACAATACTCTAAAGCTTCTGTATTTTGTTTTAGCACACCTGTTGGAAATTTTCCTACTTTATCTTCATCTTCTAGTTTATCAAACTTTGTTTTTGCAAGAGAAATAGAATCAATCCACTCCAAGTTTTGCATTGCAGTACCCATTTTGTTTTTTCTTCCTAAATTTATATGACAATTAGAGAATATATCAAAAAATGAATAACCTTTATGTTGAAAACCTTTTACAAAAATTCTTTCAAGTTTTTTTGGATCAAGCATTGTTTCTCTTGCTACAAAACTAGCTCCTGCACCAATTGCTAAATTACATGCATCAAAAGTAGGATCTATATTACCTCTTTTTGCTGTAACTGTCCACATACCTTGTGGAGTTGTTGGGCTTGTTTGTGAATTTGTAAGTCCATAAATAAAATTATTTACAACTATGTGATTTAAATCAATATTTCTTCTACACCCATGAATAGTATGATTCCCACCAATTGCTAATCCATCTCCATCACCAGTAACACAAATTACATGTTTATCAGGGTTTGCAAGTTTTATTCCTGTTGCATAAGCAATAGTTCTTCCATGTGTGGTATGAACTGTATTACAGTTTATATATGATGAAAATCTACCAGAACATCCAATTCCTGATACAACACATACATCATTCATATCCCAACCAATTTTTTCAATGGCTCTAATTAGTGCTTTTAAAATAACACCATCACCACAACCCCAGCACCAAAGTGTTGGCATTTTATCTACTCTTAGGTATTTATCATAATTAAAAGCCATATTACATTCCTTTGATTTTTTCGATTATTTCAATTGGAGCTATTGGTCTTCCATTTGCTTTAAATAAAGTAGCAAAATCTTTTCTTTGACTTGCTCTTTGTATTTCTTGAAAATATTGACCTTTATTTAGCTCTGTTACTAAAACTTTGTCTATTTTTTGACAATACTCATATATTTTTTCTTCAGGACTTGGCCAAAGAGTAATTGGTCTAAATAGTCCTATTTTTATACCTTCTTTTCTAAGCCTTTTTATAGCTTCTTTTGCAGAAAGTGCCACTGAACCATATGCTATAATCATAATTTGTGCATCATCAAGCATATACTCTTCATATTGATTAACTTCATCTAAATGTAAATTAACTTTATCAAAAAGCCTATCTATTAGTTTTTGACAAGTATCACCATCTTCTGTTGGGTGACCTGTTGGTCCATGATGCAATCCTGTAAAGTGATATTTGTATCCTTTAAACATTGGATTTAATATAGCAGGTTCATCATGTGGTACATCATAAGGTTTATACTCTTTTGGATCACCCTCATAAACTCTTCTTGGTTTAATTGAAGCTTGAATCTCTTCTAAATCTGGGATTACAGCTTTTCCACTCATATGTCCAATAGTTTCATCAAGTAGTAAAAAAACAGGTTGCATAAATCTATCTGCTAAATCAAAAGCTTTAATTGTTTGTGTATAACACTCTTCAAGTGTAGAAGCACAAAGTGTAATAGAGTTATAATCTCCATGAGTTGGTGCTTTTGCTTGAAGAATATCACCTTGTTGAACTCTTGTTGGAAGACCAGTTGATGGGCCTCCTCTCATAACATTTATAATTACAAGTGGAACTTCAGCAATATAACCTAATCCAATATTTTCAGCTTTTAGTGAAATTCCTGGACCACTTGTTGCTGTAAGTGCTCTTTTCCCACTCATTGCTGCACCTAGTGCTGCACATACTCCTGCTATTTCATCTTCCATTTGGATAGCAGCTCCACCATTTGCAGGTAATAAATCTGAAATTGTATGCATTACTTCACTTGATGGAGTAATTGGATAACCTGCAAAAAATTCACATTTTGCATCAACTGCTGCCATTGCAGCTAAATTATTTCCCGTTGATATTATTTCTCTTGCCATTTAATAAATCCTTGTATTAGCTAAGTATTCTATAGTTGTTATTTTTTATTGCAATACTTCTTTGTTTTGCTTCATCTGTTAATTTTGCAAATTTAAACTCTTTTTTATCTGCTACAAAAATCGCAAAATCAGGACAAGACAATTCACAGTCCATACATCCAATACATGAATCTTTATTCTCAACACTAACCATTGAGCCTAGTGTAGAGCCAGGCTCAAGTCTCATTGCCAATACTCCAGCAGGGCAAACAGATACACAAACATCACATGCTTTGCATCTACTTTCATCTACCCAAACAGGTGTATTTTCTGGCGCCTGTATAGTTTCCATATTATTTTCCTCTTTTGTAATAATTAATTGTAATTATTTCTAAATTTTATAAAAGTATAATAACTTAAACCAATTATAAATAATAATTAAACTTTAGACAATACATACTTAAAAGATACTTTACTAGAGCCATTTTTAGCCAATAGTTTTACTCAAGATTAAGTAAATATTTACTTTTTTTATCCTTCTTTAGTTCTTTAAATCTATTATTTGGTTTATTTGCTATAATACAAAAAAATTTAAAGGTTAAATATTGCTTCTTTATCAGCCAAAAGATGGTTATTGTTACAATAGTGACACTCATTTTTTATATGACTTTATAATAAGAAATTTAAATCAATTTAAAAATATTAATGGTGAAATTTTGGATATTGGTAGTGGTAGTGGGATACTTGGTCTTTTAGTTGCAAGAGATAATCCAAAGCTTAGTTTAAATCAGTCTGAAATTCAAGAGGAGTTTCAGTTTTTAAGTCAAATAAATAGCAAATGCAATAAAATAGAAGCTAAAATGTATAAAGGTTCATTTTTACAGTTAGAGTTTGATAAAAAATTTGATATTTGTATTTCAAATCCGCCTTTTTATCATAGTAATGTAATAAAAAGCGAAAATGAAAACTTGAAAATTGCAAGATATAATGATTCTATGCCTTTAGAAGATTTCATATCAAAAACAAACAGAGTTTTAAAGCCAAAAGGGAAGTTTTTCTTTTGTTATGATGTAAAACAAATAAATGAGATATTGTTACTTTTAAAAAAATATAAATTCAATGTTGAAAGTATGCAGTTTGTTCATCCTAAAAAAGACAAAGACGCAACTTTGGTTTTGGTTTATGCAAGAAAAGATTCAAAATCTTTAACAAAAGTTTTATCTGCAATGACTGTTTTTGAAAAAGATGAGTTTTCAAAAGAGGTTTTAAAGATTTATGAAAAATCTTTAACTCATAGTATAAAAGTAGAAATATGATATTAAAAGAAAAAGGTTATAATTATTGCTTTGACGCAAATGTTTGTTCAAGTTGTCAAGGTAATTGCTGTATTGGTGAAAGTGGTTATATTTGGATAACTAAGGAAGAAATAGATAATCTAAGTAAATATTTAGATATAAGCTTAGAAGAATTAAGACTAAAGTATTTAAAAAAAATAACATATAAATATAGTTTAAAAGAGATAAAACTAGAAGAGAATAATTATGCATGTGTTTTTTTTGATTTAGAAAAAAGACAATGTTCTATTTATGAAGCAAGACCAACACAATGTAGAACTTTCCCTTTTTGGGACTATTTTAAAAATAATGAAAAAGAGGTGTATGAAGAGTGCCCAGCTATAAAACCCTTGTAATAATAATCTTATCACTGTTTTTTGTATCTTGTGTAGGAAATAATAATTTACAAAGAAAAGATATCAAACTATTTGAAGCAGAAGATCAGTATATACTTTTTGCATTAGAATATGAAAAAAATAGAGATTTTTATAAAGCAAGACAAGTATATTTTGAACTATTTGATAAAACAAATAGATATGAGTATTTATTGAGATTTTTAACTATAAGTATGCAACTTTCAAGATTTGAAGATGTAAAAGAGTATAGTTATAAATACTTAGATGAAGATACACCTTATTATGAAGATGTATTAAGATTTTATGCAATATCTTTATTGAAATTAGGTGAATTAGATGAAGCTTTAAAGGTATCACTACAACTTCTTGAAAAATTTAATAATTCTGATAATTATGAATTAACTGCAAATGTCTATTTTGAAAAAGAACAATATAAACAAGCAGAAGAGTATTTCGAAAGTGCCTATATTTCAAATGTTAGTGGAGATACACTTACAAATCTTGTAGATGTTTTATACTCATATTTAAATAAAAAAGAGAAAGCAATATCATATTTAGAAACACATATTAGGCTTTATGGTTGCCAAGGTGGAGTTTGCACAAAACTTTTTTCTTTTTATTCAGAACAAAAAAATATTGATGGAATTATTTCTGTTCTTAAAAAATCATATTTTGAAAATAAAGCAAAAGGTGATTTGTTTTCTATGAATAGAACTTATAAGTATTTAATCGCTTATTTAGAACAAAAAAATATTGATGAAGCAATAAGATTTTTAGAAGAGAATAGAGTAGATGATTTTAAACTATTAACTTTATATCAAAAAAAAGATGATAAAAAAAATGCACTTAAACTTTTAAAGGAACTTTATAAAAGCACTGGAAATATAGACCTTTTAGCACAAATTGCTATTTTTGAATTTGAAGTTGCAAAAGATAAAAGAAAAGTACTAAAAGAGGTTATTGAAAACTTTGAGAGTGCATTAATGATTTTAGATAATCATATTTATCAAAACTATTTAGGCTATTTACTAATAGATTATGAAGTTGATATAAAAAAAGGTGTTTTATTAATTGAAAAAGCATTAAAGAAAGCTCCTAACAATGTAGCATATATTGACTCATATGCATGGGGTTTATATAAAGAAAAAAGATGCAAAGAAGCTTATATTCAAATGAAAAAAGTAGTAGATGCAATAGGACTTGATGAACCAGAAATTAAAATGCATTGGAATAAAATTAAGGAGTGTAAATAAGTGATTTTAGATGAAATTATTGAAAAAACAAAAGAGGATTTAGAAAGAAGAAAAGTTGAAATTCCTCTTGATTTACTTGGTAGAAGTTTAGCTTCAAATCCTTATGCCCCAAGAGATGTAAAAAAGTATCTTGCATCTACAAAAGATGAACCCATAAGAGTAATAGCTGAAGTTAAAAAAGCAAGTCCTAGTAAAGGTATAATAAAAGAGGATTTTGATCCACTTGCAATTGCACAAGAGTATAGTGCAAATGGTGCAAATGCAATTTCAGTTTTGACTGAACCTCACTATTTTAAAGGTGATTTGGAGTATTTAACTCAAATAAGAAGATATGTTTCAACACCACTTTTAAGAAAAGATTTTATTGTAGATAAATATCAAATTGTTGAAGCTTTAGTTTATGGAGCTGATTTTATATTACTTATAGCAAAAGCTTTAAGTACAAAAGAGCTTAAAGAGTTATATGAGTATGCTTTATATATAGGACTTGAGGTTTTAGTTGAAATTCATGATAAAGAAGATTTAACAAAAGCTATGAAATGTGGTGCAAATATAGTAGGAATTAATCATAGAAATTTAGATACTTTTGAAATGGATATGCAACTTTGTGATAAATTAATTCCAATGATACCAAATGGAAAAATTATAGTTGCAGAAAGTGGAGTAAGTAACACTGAAACTATCAAAAGACTTAGCTCAATTGGAGCAGATGCTTTTTTAATTGGGGAACACTTTATGAAAGTTCCATCTATTAAAGATGAGCTTGAAACTTTTAAAAATGCTACTAAATAAAGAAGAGAGTTATTCTTTCTTCTTTTTATTAAATAATCTACAAATATATACTACAAATACCTTTTTTTACATTATAATTATAAAAAAGAGTTTATTACAAAATCATTTTTCAAAAAATTTCTTTATTTTGTAAAACTTGAAAAAAGGTCAAATAGTTAAATCTAAATTTGATGAATATAATAGGAGTAGGAACAAGACAAAGTTTAACTACATATATAAGTAAAAGAGGGATGGTTTGTCAAAAGTTTATAGGACATAAAAATTGAATTTAGATGAATTGGCTAAGTTAGCTTTGGAGTGCTCAAATTATAATATTACTTATGAAGAGAGTATTTTTTAAAGTAAAAAAATTGAGAAATCATCTTAATAAAGTGAGTAAGAAAATATTACTAACATTCAAACTGAGATAATAAATTTCTTAAAGTGTTACTAAAATACTCATGTAATAAGAAATTTCAAACTTTGTAAAAATAAAACCTATAAAAATGCCGATTTAGTCCCATATATAAATAGAGGGAAATTTGATTTATATTTATAAGTTTTATAATGTGTAAGGTTGAAGTTGACAAAAGATGATGTTTTATATAAAATAAATATGTTTAATAGATATGTTAAAAAATAATATAAAAATTAAAGCAAAGATTAAGATTATATTTGTTATAATTTTATGTTAATATGTATGAAAGGTAAATTATGAAAAAATGTATTGTTAAAAGGAGTTTGGAAAAAAAGTAATTAAAGACATACTTTATACAAAATCTACTTATTGAAATTCTCTCAAAAATCAATCATTTAAATTACAATGTTAAAATCAAGCAAACAAAGCTTTTAAATTGTCTTAGGGCAAGGCTTAACTATGTTTGAAAAAGTGTTATTGCACTAGTTGCAAGAATAAAGTATATCTAAAAAAAGGAGGTATTATTATGTAAAATTTAACTTGACAAAAGAGTCAAGATTTTGAAAGTGTTTAATAAATTGTTAATAGAATGATACTTACATTCTTCTAAATACTTTCTTAAACCCACTCTTTTTAATGCTACTTGTGCAGTAGAACGGCTTTAAAAAATCAAAAGTCTTATCATTGTTAAAACAGTTGTTAGTAGGGCATTAGTATTGCCTGAAAATATAAGTTAATTGGTACTAATATAGTTATAAACTGTAGTAGTAATTAAATGATTTTAAATAAGGATATAAATGGAAAATCAAGAAAAAAATGAAGTATTTAATAAACAATGTGAGTATTATACTGAGGTAAAGAAAGAAAGAAATTTAATGGGGTTAAATAGTTTTATAAAACCTATGCCTATTATAATAGAAAAATGTACACATCCTGAGGTAGTACAAAGAACTAGATTTTTCTATTGTGAACCTGATATACACGAATGGTGTCCATATTATAATAGTGGATTAACAAATAAAGATAGGGATTAGCCCTATCTTTATATAAGTAAAGGAAAAAAATGGAAATTATAGAAAAAATTAAACTAAATGATGAGGTTATTGATTCAGTTTTTGCTTTTTATAAAGGTGCTGAGGTATTACTTAATGATGATAAATCAAACTTTGATACAATCTATGCTTATTTATTACTTCAAGCTACTTTAATAGAAAGGTTACAAAAAATTGTATATATGGTTGATTTTTATGATAAAAATAAAAAACAAGTAACTGATAAAGAATTAAAAAATAGTTTAGGACATAATATATCAGATATTCATAAAAAATTTTTTGTTAACTATATTGAAAAAAAGGATAGTATATATATTGAAAAATCGTTAGATATTTTAACTAAAATAGTAACAGTAAAAGGAGGATATCGATATATAAACTTTAATCTTCAAAATAATGAAATGTTTGATATGGGGGAATATATAGGAAGTATTTTTGATGTGGTATCTTTAATTAATATAAAAAATTGCAGTATAAATGATCTTAAAAAACATAGTATAGCATCTTTAAATATTATACATATAATATTAAAAAAGTATACTGCAATTTTAATAAACTTACTTTGGAATAGAAAAATAGGAAATGGTGAAGTAACTCTTATTCCTTTTCAAGAGCTTGTAACAAAAGGTTTTTATCAAATTAATTTAGAAATTGAAATAAGGGATATTTTATTAAAATATAAATTTTACGATTAATTCTCTTTTTATTCAAAATATTTGCATTTATTTTCTGCAAATCCATTTTTTTTGAATATAATTGCATTTTAGATTAAATAAGGAAAAATTTTATGAGATTATACATCCTATCAAGAAACGAAGAACTTTACTCAACAAAAAGACTTGTAGAAGCTGGTAAACAAAGAGGTTGGGAAGTTAGAGTTATTGATTATTTAAAGTGTAGTATTGAGATTATGAAAGGTGAACTAAAAATTAGCTATTTTGGAGAAGAGTTGCCTAAACCTGATGCTATTATTCCAAGAATTGGAGCAAGTAGGACATTTTATGGAACTGCAATGGTAAGGCACTTTGAGATGATGGATGTGTTTACAGTTACAGGAAGTTTAGCTATTAAAAGAAGTAGAGATAAATTAAGAAGTTTACAAATACTTTCAAAAAAGTCAATAGATATGCCAAAAACAGTTTTTGCTTCAAATGAATCAAGTGCAAAAGATGTAATAGCCTTAAGTGGTGGAGCACCTCTTGTTTTGAAAATACTTGAAGGAACTCAAGGCGTAGGTGTTGTATTAGTTGAGAGTGAAAAAGCAGCAAAATCAGTACTTGATGCTTTTTATGGGATGGATGTAAACTTACTTGTACAAGAGTTTATAGAAGAGGCAAATGGTTCTGATATAAGAGTTTTAGTAGTAGGTGGTGAAGTTGTAGGAGCTATGAAAAGACAAGGTGCTGAAGGTGATTTTAGGTCAAACTTACATCAAGGTGGAACAGCAATGGCACATAAACTTACAAGAAAAGAAAAAGCAACTGCAATTGCAGCAGCAAAAGCTATGGGATTGGGTGTTTGTGGAGTTGATATGATTCCCTCAAAAAGAGGACCTCTTGTAATGGAAGTAAACTCTTCTCCTGGTTTAGAAGGAATTGAAACATCAACAAACCTTGATATCGCAGGTAAAATTATGGATTATATTGGTCAAAATGTAACACCAAATGATGATTTACTTAGAAAAAGAAAATTAAAAAAAGATAATATTGGAGCATAATAAAATGGATAAAGATTTTATAACTTTAGGAGAACAAAATATTCCTAAAGGGGTAAACATCACAATAAATATAGAGCTTCCAAAACTTTATAATACTCCAACAAAACTTCCTATACATGTAATTAGGGGCAAAAAAGATGGTCCAGTTGTATTTGTAAGTGCTGCTGTACATGGTGATGAATTAAATGGTATAGAAATAATTAGAAGATTAAGAAAATTAAATATTTTAAAAAGATTAAAAGGTACACTTATTCTTGTTCCAATTGTAAATGTTTATGGAACTATGACTTTATCTAGATATATGCCAGATAGAAGAGATTTAAATAGAAGTTTCCCAGGTTCTGTTAAAGGTTCACTTGCAAGTAGGGTGGCTAATATATTTTTTAAAGAGATTGTTTCAAAATGCGATTTGGGTATTGATTTGCATACTGCTTCTATTCACAAATCAAACTTGCCTCAAATTAGAACAAATACAAAAGATGAGTTTACTTATAAACTTGCAAAAGCTTTTGAAGCACCTGTTGTTTTGCACTCAGAATTAAGAGATGGTTCTTTAAGACAAGTGGCACAAGAAGATGGTATCCCTATTTTATTATATGAAGCAGGGGAAGCTTTGAGATTTGATGAAACATGTATTAGAATAGGTGTAAAGGGCATTGTAAATGTATTAAGAGAATTAAACATGCTTCCTATTTCAAAAAGAAAATCTAAAAGATTACCAGTTATTACAAGAAGTAGTCAATGGATAAGAGCAAGTGAAAGTGGAGTTTTAAGAACAATCAAAGCCTTAGGAGATATTGTAAAAAAAGATGAAATCATTGCTTTTATAGATGAACCATTTGGTGATGCTTCTTTTGAAATAAAATCAATATTTGATGGAATAATCATTGGAAAATCAGAAATACCTTTAGTTCAAGAAGGTGATGCAATTTTTCATATAGCTAAGTTTAAAAATCTAGAAGCTGCTGAAACAAAAATAGAGTATTTTAATGAAGAAATTTTAAATGAAAGTGAGTTTTTTGAACTTAATAATGAAGAGATAATCGAAGAGTAAAGATAGGGAGTGTTAGAAATTTTGTGTCAGTCTGATAGAATTTATTCTAGAGGATTTAACAGGTGCATTTGAACAATTAAAATCTGATGCAAAAGATACTAAATATGTAGTTTCAGCTCCTCTTATTAAACAGCTTACAAAAGTGATTTTTGTTATTCAAAAAGTCTTAAGGGTTTAAAAGAATCTATAAATTCTACTTATTGAACACTTTTTGGAACAAATTATATCTCTATATAAAGGTTGTAAAGCCAGTAAGTAAGATTTTCTAATATAAGAAGTTGTAGAGTGAACCAAAAATATTGTTTACGGGAGATTTCCAGTGGTGGTATATATTTACCATAGTTTGACACATATTATCCCCCCCCTTTATATATTGATGTTTAAGGTAAATAATTATACCTAAAATCACCTATATATGGATTTACTTATGATTTTCTATGTGTAAAAGTTGAGATTTATAATTAATGTTGATTTAACATATATTATATTATAAAATAATTCCAACATAGTTTGTTAAATAAATTTATATATAGAGTATAGTAGTTATGAAGATTTTAATAATTGAAGATGATAAAGATATTGCAAATTTCCTAAAAAGAGGATTTGAAGAATTACATTATACTATTGAAATTTCAAATGATGGGGAAGAAGGAGAGTATCTTTCTATCATTAACAAATATGACGTAATTATATTAGACTGGATGCTACCTAAAAAAAATGGTATCGAAATCTTAAACAATTTAAGACAAAAGAACATTTTTACACCGATATTAATGTTAACAGCAAAAGATGCAGTTGAAGATAAGATAACAGGTTTAAAAACAGGTTGTGATGATTATCTATCTAAACCTTTTTCATTTGAAGAATTAGAGGCTAGAGTAACTTCACTGTATAGAAGAAGTTCACAAATGAGTAATATAATGGAATTTTCTAATCTAAAAGTAAATTTAGATACCAAAGAGGTTTTAAAAGATAATTCTATTATTAATTTATCTATAAGAGAATATGAACTTTTGTTATTGTTAATTAAAAACAAAAACTCCTATATTTCAAAAGATACTATTGAGGAAATGCTATATAGTAATGAGGAGTTTCTCAATAGCAATGTGATTCAAGTTACAATATATAATTTAAGAAAGAAAGTAGGTAAAGAACTTATTAAAAGTTTTAGAGGCATAGGGTATAAAATTGAGATTTAAAAGTATTAAACATAAAATTCTTTTTTGGTTTTCAAGTGTAATTTTTATTATACTTTTTATTTTTAGTTATGCTTTATATTATTTACTTGAAGAAAGTATTAACAAGCGCATACTTGAACAACTAGAGCAATATGCAATTTCATTACATCTTGATTTAAAAGAAAATAAATTTAATACAAACATAATTATTGATGAAACACTAAAAGACGTAGAAGTTGCTATTCTAAAAAAAAATAAATTAATATATCAAACGAAAAAATTTACATTAAAGAATTATGAAACATTATATCAAGAGCCTCAGTTATATATTAATGAAATCAATAACTTTGAAGTAGATGCAATATATTCATATAAATTTACAAATCCCTTTGTAGGAAATATTCTTTTATATAAAAAAAATATACATAATCAAGCAGAAGACATTGAGCATATTTTACTCGGCACAATTCCTATATTATTGATAGTATTAATGTTTCTTGCAAATAAGATTATTGATAAAATATTAATACCAATTAAAAACATTACAAGAGATGCTAAAAATATTACAGTTTCAGATTTATCAACTTCAATTGAAAACCCATCTAATAAAGATGAAATATCTGAATTAATTTCATCATTTAATAGTATGATTTCTCGTCTAAAAGAAGGAGTTTCCAAATTAGATACCTTTAATAAAAATGTTTCTCATGAATTTAGAACTCCATTGACTATCATAAAAGGTGAAGCTGAAGTTACATTGAAAAATATTCGAGAACCTGATTACTATATTAAAAGTTTAGAAGTTATATTAAAAGCGGTAAACCAATTATCAAACATTACTGATGAAATGCTGTTCTACACAAAATATACAAAATATAATGTAAAAAACTCTTTTAGTTGGTGTCAATTAGATTCTATTATTATGAATATAATTGAACAGTATAACAATGATTTAAAAAATAAGAATATCAATTTAACTTTGAAAGAGTTTCATTCATTAAAATATTTGGGCAATCATAATCTTCTTCATACCATTTTTAAGAACTTAGTTGATAATGCAATTAAATATAGTCATAACAATTCTAATATCAATATTGAACTTTATTTAGAAGAAAACTATGCTATTTTCAAAATTCAAGATGAAGGGATTGGTATTCCAAAAGACAAAATAGAAAAAGTTACAGATGAATTTTTTAGAGTTGAAGAATCAAGAAATAAAAATATACAAGGAGTTGGATTAGGATTATTCATTGTTAAATCTTGTATTGACCTTCATAAAGGAATATTACAAATCAATTCTACTAATCAAGGTACCTTAGTAACCGTTAAACTCCCATTATAAATTAGTAAAACTATATACACTGGGAGTGTAAATAAAACTGTGTAAATTCCAAATTAGATAAAATCTAAGAAGGAGATTTACATGATAGATAAAGAAGCAATCAAAGAGGCTTACAAGAGTGGACAGATAAAGTCCTTAGATGATGTCAATGATGTTATGAAGTCGATGGTTAAAGATGTTATTGAAGTTTTAACCGAACAAGAAATAACACACCATTTGGGCTATGAGAAGCATCAAAGTTCTCAAATTGACAATTACCGTAATGGTCATAATGATAAATCACTGAACTCCAAGTTTGGTGTTATAGATGTCTCAATTCCAAGAGATAGAAACTCTGATTTTCACCCTGAAATCATTAAAAAAAGACAAACAGATATTCATGGTATTGAAGATGCTGTAATATCACTTTATGCTAAAGAAATGAGTACCAGAGATATTCAATCCCATATTGAAGAACTCTATGATCATAATATCTCTCATGAATCCATTTCCAATATCACTGATGCAGTTATTGAAAAAGCCAAAGAGTGGCAAATAAGACCATTAGAATCAATCTATGCCATTATCTTTATGGATGCCACATTTTTAAAAGTAAGACTTGAAGGACAAGTCAGAAATGTAGCTGCTTATTTGATGATTGGAATTACCCTTGATGGACATAAAGATGTCTTAGGTGTTTGGATTGCTAAGACTGAATCATCCAAGTATTGGTTAGGTGTTTTAAATGAACTGAAGAATAGAGGTGTAAATGATGTTCTTATCTTTGCAGTAGATGGATTAAATGGATTCTCTAATGCTATTCAAGTAGTTTATCCTCACTCTGAAGTTCAAAGATGTATTGTACATCAAATTAGAAACTCTTTGAAGTTTGTCTCATGGAAAGATAGAAAAGAGCTTGCAGATGATTTAAAATTCATCTATAAAGCAGTAAATGAAAAATCAGCATTAAATGCTTTAAAAGAGTTTGAAGATAAGTGGGCTAAAACTTATCCTCATATTATCACTATACACTATACACTATACCCTTTTCATTTTCATTTCATTTTCATAATTTAATATTCTACTTTATTTTAATTGGAGAAGAGTATTGATGAGAATCTTTAAAACATTGGCAATACATTATTTAATAATGATAGGTATACTTTTTATTGGACGTTTATGTCTGTTTATTATGTACTTTGATAATTTTAGTAATCACACAGATGTTAATTACTGGCTGACTTTTATTTATGGATTGAGAATGGATACTATTAGTGTCTCTATCATTCTAATTATTCCTTTATTTATGATGACTTTATTACCTAAATATGCATCTAAGTTTTATGAATCCACATTAAAATATTACTTTGTCATTACAATATCTTGTATGATATATATTGAAGTTGCCACTTTTCCTTTTATCTTAGAATATGATGTTCGTCCAAATTATTTATTTGTGGAATACTTAGTATATCCACAAGAAGTTTTCTCTATGATTTTTGCAGAATATAAATTAGAACTATTTTTTGCAGTCTTATTAATTTCTATATTTATTATAGGATATTTAAAACTTTTCAAATTTTATTTTAAAGGACTCTTTGACATTCATTATATAAAAAGACTTGCATTATTTTTGCCATTATCAATACTTTTATTTATAGGTATTCGTTCATCATTTGGACATCGACCTGCAAATCAATCTGATGCAATGTATTCATCAAATAGAATACTAAATGAGATTACAAAAAATTCATTGTACAGTATAGGATATGCTATTTATATCAATAAAAAGAATAATAACAAAGCTTTATTAAAGCAGTACGGTAATATGCCTATAGATGAAGCATTGAATCGAGTTCAAAAAAGATTAAATATAAGTAGTAACAATGTAAAATTGCCTTTTTCAAGAGTTCAACCAACGAATTTTCATGATGTTTCATCAAAAAATCTGGTTATTTTTATACAAGAGAGTTTAGGTGCACAATTTGTAGAAGCTGTAGGTGGTGAAAAAGGAATTACTCCCAATATAAATCGTTTAAGTAAAGAGGGTATTTTATTTACAGATTTATATTCAAATGGTACACGAAGTGTACGAGGAATAGCTGGGTGTATGGCTGGAAACTTTGCAATTCCAGGTAAAGGGGTAATCAAAAGAAATAAATCTCAAAGAGATTTCTTTACCATCGCTTCTTTATTAAAACCGTATGGTTATCATACTTCTTTTATTTATGGTGGTGAAAGTCGATTTGATAATATGAGAGGATGGTTTTTAGGAAATGGTTTTGATGAAATTATTGACCAACCACGTTTTAATAATCCTTCTTTTACTGGCACGTGGGGTGTTAGTGATGAAGATATGGTTATTAGAGCTAATAATGAATTTGCTAAACATTATAAAAATAATCAAAAGTTTGCTAGTGTAATGTTCTCAACTTCAAATCATTCACCTTTTGATTTCCCAAATAATAAAATAGAACTTATTGATAATGTACCTAAAAAAAGTGTCAAAAATGCAATTAAATATGCAGATTTTGCAATTGGAAAGTTTTTTGAATTAGCAAAACAAGAATCTTATTATAAAGACACCGTTTTTGTTGTCGTAGCAGATCATAACATACGTGTGTATGGAGAAGATGTAATTCCTGTAAATATGTTTCATATACCAGGATTTATAATTTCAGAAAGCGTGAAGCCAATGAAGTATGACAAGATAACAACACAGCCAGATATCTTAGCAACAGCACTTGATTTAATCGGTATTGACTTGAATTTCCCTATTCTTGGACATTCAATTTTTAGTGATAAAAAACAGAATCTCTCTTTTATGCAGTTTCATAACTCTTATGCTTTACGAGTAAATGATAGTATTGCTATAATTCAACCTGGGAAAAAACCGGTAACGTATAAATATAAAAATAAGCATCTTTTAGAAACTGTTTCTGATACAGAATTAGAACAAGATGCATTGGCATTTATTATTACACTGGATTATTTATATCAAAATAAGCTTTATAAATAAAATAAATATATTTTCATTAAGGAAAAAACTTGAGAAATCAACCAAAATATAATTTTCTAAAAAATACTATGTATGCAATAAAAGGTTTATTAGATTTAGTAAAAACTGAAACATCTTTTAAAATTGAACTAATTATTACATTAATTTTATTTCCATATATAATAATAATTGATACTACTTTAATATATAAACTAATTATGTTTATTACCTTATTTGGGATGTTACTTGCAGAAGCAACAAATAGTGCCATAGAAAGAGTTGTTGACTTAGTTACATTAGAACACCATCATATGGCAGGAAGAGCAAAAGATGTTGGAAGTGCTATTGTATTTATTAGTATTATAGTCTTTATTTTTTCGTGGGGATCTATAATATTAGATCTTTATTTATAATTTACTGTTACTTTATAAGGAATCATATTTTGAAAATACGACAACAAACCCTACTTATATTTTTGGTTGCACTTTGGATTGGACTATTTAGTAATAATGCGTTTTTTAAACACTTATTTGAAATCTATCCATTCTCAGATAACATTATATTTGATATAACAGTCATTATAAACTCCATTTTGTTTATGAACTTAGTATTTCTACTGTTCTCTTCAAAATATACAACGAAACCTCTATTGATTTTGATGTTGCTTACAGCTGCTTTTAGTAATTACTTTATGACAACGTATGATGTAGTTATTGACCATAGTATGATTGAAAACGCAGTTGAAACAAGTATGAAAGAATCTCTTGATTTATTCAGTTTAAACATGGTGCTATATATTCTATTCTTATTTGTTCTCCCATCTATTTTTATCTATTTTACACCACTGCAATTTGGTAGTTTAAAAATGGAACTCAAAAGAAAAGCACAATCATTTATTTTAAGTTTATTGGTGATTGTTATTACCATTGTATCTCAAGGGGATTACTATGCAACGTTCTTTAGAGAACACAAACAAATACGATATTATGCCACGCCAACTTTTCAAATCTATAGCGTAAAAAAATTTATCAAAGAGAAGTATTTTCATAAAAGTGTTGAGTTTCAACATGTCGCCATGGATGCTAAAATTGATGAACCAATTCCTGAGAGAGAATTGATTGTCATGGTTGTAGGAGAGACTGCACGAGCAGATAGATTCTCACTTAATGGATATGCAAAGCAAACCAACCCTTTACTGGAGCAAGAAGATATTATCAATTTTCCACAAGTCAGTTCATGTGGTACTGCCACTGCTAAATCCGTACCTTGTATGTTCTCCCTGACACAAAAGAAAGACTACGATTCAACAGCAGTTAGAAATACAGATAATGTTTTGGACATTTTAAAACGATCTGGTGTCAATGTCTTATGGAGAGATAATAATTCTGATTCAAAGGGTGTTGCCCTACGAGTTGATTATGAAGATTTCCAAAGCTCTGACACAAACCCTATTTGTGATATAGAGTGTAGAGATGAAGGAATGTTATCTGGATTACAAGAGTATATCAATACTCATCCCAAAGGTGATATCATGATTGTTTTACATCAAATGGGAAATCATGGGCCAGCTTATTATAAGCGATATCCAAAACGATTTGAGAAATTTACCCCTGTATGTACAACCAATCAACTTGAAGAGTGTAGTAAAGAAGAGATTGATAATGCCTATGATAATGCGATTTTATATACCGATTACTTTTTGAAAAAAGTCATTGACCTTCTAAAACGGAATAATGATTTTGAAACAGCAATGGTCTATATGAGTGATCATGGGGAATCATTAGGAGAGCATGGAATTTATTTACATGGAATGCCTGACTTATTAGCTCCTATTGAGCAAACACACGTGCCATCAGTTTTATGGTTTGGAGATAAAGTCAAGGGTGAATTAAAAGTTGATGAACTCAAAGCCAATAGCAAAAACAGCTATTCACAAGATAATCTTTCTCATACCCTTTTAGGATTATTTGAAGTGCAGAGTGAATATTATAAAAAAGAGTTAGACATTTTAGAACCATTTAGAAAAGAAGAGGATTAGTTTTCTGTCAACACTAAATAGGGTATCAAACAAGTTATAAAAACAAATTCCAAAACCTGTAATATTTGGAACAATTTGACTAAGTAAGTTTAACATGCTAAATTTTAAGATTATCAAACTTTGACACAAAATTCTGAACAGTCTCTAAAGATACAACTATTTAGTTGTATCTTTTTTTCTATTTTTAAGTAAAACAATTATTCCAAATAATCCAAGTAAAAGACCTAATACACTTAAAATTTTCATGTATCTTTCATAAGGTGTTTTTTCAAACTCTTTAACTTTTTGGTTCTCATCTATAGTGATTTTAAAATCTTTAATATGTGCTCCATGATCACTTCCTACATTTATAACTACTCTCCATTGACCATGGCTATCAGGCATAAATGCAAAGTTTCCATTTACATCTGTTTTACCTTTTGTAAATGGAAGTGAAGCTTCTGGTGCATAAATAGTAATATCTGCATCACTAATTGCTATATTATTAGGTGCAGTTACTCTAACTCCAATTGCCCCATCAACTAGTTCATAAAATACACCATGTGCAAATGCACTTAGGTTTAATAATAATGCTGTAATTATAGCTCTTATAATCATACTATTTTACTTCAAACGAAATACTACTTTGAATAGTAATACTATTTACATTTATATCACTTACTTCATCACCTACAAAAACAGCTGCAATAATTTGTAAACCTTTGTTTTTTACTGGGATATTAGCAATTCCATACTTATTTGTTTTAACATTTAAATCACCATAATCAGAAGTTTCAAATGATGCATTTTCAAAAGCTTTTCCATCTTTTAATACTAATACTGGAAGTTTTTCTCCTACTTTGATATTTAGTGGATTAATTAAAGGAATTACTTCAAGTTTCATTCCAATTGGATTTAAGAAACTATCACTCCATTGAAAATATCTTTTTCCGTATTTAATACTTTTTAAACTATTATAAACAATACCTTTATATTTTGATGGGTTTTTTATAGCTTCATAGCCATTATCTCCCTCAACCCAATAACCAGCATCAAAAGTTAAACTAATCATTGCAGGTTTTTTAGCAGTTAAAAGTGTAGTACCTTTTGAGTAATCAATTCCTGTTTTAATAATATTATTGTTTAAATCATAAGCAGTTGCACCTTTTAGTTGCTTTGCTTCAAATTTTTGATATTTCCCATGTGCCCAAAATTGAGCTTGGTAAGTGTTGTTCTCAGCTTTTTTTGCAGTAATTTGGTGAGCAAACATTGTAGATGTTGCAAGAACTAAAGCTAACGTGAACTTTTTCATAAAATCTCCTTAATTTATTTTTATAAGTAGATTTTAATCTATAAAACATAAACTATTCATAATAAAAGTTAACTCTTATGTATTTTTAGCACAAAATAATAAAAAAATATAAGAGAAAAAATTTCTCTTATTTAAAAAGGCTTGAACCAACTCTTATCATATTTGAGCCACACTTTATTGCAAGTTTAAAATCATTGCTCATACCCATTGAACAATATTTTGCTCCAAGTGGTTTTAATTCATCAAAAATAATTTTTGTTGTATTAAAACTTTTTTCAATAATTTCTTCATCTTGTACATGTGCTCCAATACTCATAACACCTTTTAGTGTGATATTTGAACAAGTTTGTATAATTTGCTTGTAAATTTCTATTGCATCTTCTGGCATAACACCTGCTTTACTATCTTCTTTAGCAGAGTTTATTTGAAGTAAGCAGTTCATCTTTTTATCTTTTGCTTCAAGTTTTTTGTTTAATTCTTCTGCTAATTCAATTGAATCTAGACTTTGCATAAGTGTTGGCTTTAAATCAATAAGATTATTGATTTTATTTTTTTGTAATCTTCCTACAAAGTGCCATTCAAGAGGAAAATCTTCTAAATCAATCATTTTTTGTTTTAGATCTTGTACTTTATTTTCTCCAAAAGCTCTTTGCCCAGCTTTATATAAACTAGAAACATCTTCGCTTGAATTATATTTACTAATTCCAACTATCTTAACAATATGGTGTTCAGAAAGTTGAAGTCTTGCATCTTCAACATCTGCAATTAGCTTATCTAAGTTATCAATTGCTTTTTGTATTTGCATAATATTAACCTTTTAAAAATATTCTATTTATGTCGTTATATATACCTAATAACATCAGTGAGCCTAATATAAACCATCCTAAAAGTGTTAAGTACATAAATACTTTATCACTTGGCTTTCTTCTTGTAATTATTTCATATAAATTAAACATTATATGCCCACCATCAAGTGCAGGAATTGGAAGAAGATTTAATACACCAAGATTAACTGAAATCAATGCACTTATTGCTAAAAGCGCAATAAAACTTGATTCACTAGCATCTGATATTACTTTACCAATAGTTATAACTCCACCAATTTCACTACTTGGGATTATTCCTTGAATTAATTTTTGAACACCTTTAAAAATCATTGTCGATGATTCGATTGTTTTATCATATGCATATGAAATAGCTTCAATAGGTGAGTGATAAATAGTTACAAGTTTAGGTGCTGGAGCAATTCCAATCATTCTTTTTTTGATTTTTTCTCTAAAAATATTTTCTGAATCATTTATTTCAGGATTTATTACAAAAGTTCTAAGCTCATTATTTCTTTGAACATAAAACTTCAAGGCTGTTTTTGTTTGTGTTATTGTTTCACCAATTTGTTTCCAAGTTTTTATATCAGTATCATTTATTCTAACTATTTTATCTTCAGTTTGAAGTCCAGCTCTTTGAGCAGGAGAATCTTTAATGATTTTTCCAATTGTTGGAGATAAAGAGTTTGCTCCTAAGATTGCTATTGAAAAGTATAATACTGCCGCTAATAAAAAGTTTGCTAAAGGTCCAGCAAAAAGAATAATAATTCTTTGCCAAGGTTTTTTGTTATTATATGAATCATTTCCATTTTCTACAAGACCTGGTTTTGTATCATCTTGACCTTTCATCTTTACATAACCACCAAGTGGCACTAATGCAAACTGCCATTCAGTTCCCATCCATTGTTTTGAATAAAGTTTTTTCCCAAATCCAATAGAAAATACATGAACTGTCACTCCAAAATATCTTGCTGCTAAAAAATGTCCTAATTCATGTATAAATACAAGAATTGATAGAACAATTAAAAAAGTAATAGTACCCAATATAATCTCCAATTAATCTTTATAATAATCTCTTAAATATTCATATCCAGAATATAAAGTTAGTATAACAGCCAACCATAAAAGCTGTGTTGCATATGGCCAATTCATAAGTAAAAATCCAATTGCAATCATTTGAACAACTGTTTTTATTTTACCTATCATCGTCGAAGCTACATTTCTTCCCTCATCAGCTGCTACAACTCTAAGTCCTGTAATGAAAAATTCTCTTGAAAGTATTAAAAAAACTGCCCATGCAGAGGCTCTATCTATTACCATAAGTCCTAGAAAACCTGCAAGAATAAGCATCTTATCTGCAAGTGGATCAAGAATAGCTCCAAGTTTAGTCATTTGATTCCAGCTTCTTGCTATATATCCATCAAAAAAATCTGTAACAGAAGCAATAACAAAAATTAAACCAGCAAAATAGTCTAACCATGTTGGATGCCAAGAAGAGAAAATTATATTTTCTCTATCTACTAAAAACCATAGCATTAGTGGGGCTAATGCTATTCTAAAAAGTGCTAATATATTTGGTAAATTAAACATAAACTATTTAAATGTAGTCCCACCATCTACAATTAACGTATGTCCTGTTACCCATGATGCTTCTTTTGTACATAAGAAGTAACAAGCACTTGCTAAGTCAGTTGGTTGTCCCATTCTATTTAGTGGAGATAATTCTGCTGTTTTTTCTCTAACTTCTTCATAGTTTGTAAATGCTTTAAGTGCATCTGTATCAATTGGACCACCACTTACAGCATTTACTCGAATTCCCATATCTCCTAGTTCTGTTGCTGCATATTTAACCATTGCTTCTACTGCTGCTTTATTTGTTCCATGTCCAGCATAGTTTTCAATATATACTAAGTTTCCAGTACTACTTAAACTAACAATTGAACCACCACCTGTTTTTTCCATTCTTTTTGCAGCTTGTTGTGCTCCACAAACAAAGGCATTAACAGTTGCAGTGTAGATATTATTTAGTCCTCTTGGTTTAAGTTTCATAAATCTACCATATCCACCAACAACTGCTCTTCCATAAATCATAGCATTTGAAATAAAAAAATCAATTCTATCAAAATCTTTGTCAATTTCTAAAAATAGTTCTTTATATTTTTCAGGCTCAAGTATATTAAAAGGGTAACATCTACACTTTACCCCAAATTTTGATTCTACATCATCAGCTATTTCTTGTGCTACTTGAGCATTTGAATTATAAGTAAAAGCTACATTTGCTCCCTCTTGTGCAAATCTATAAACGCATGCTTTCCCTATACCTTTTGTTCCTCCAGAAATTACTAGAGTTTTACCTTTTTTGTTTTCTTTCATTATTTAATTACCTCATAACCTTTTAATACATCTTCTAATTTATTCATTGTCTCTCTACTTGGAGGAGTTAATGGTAATCTATACTCTAATGTATCAATCAGCCCAGCAAGATACATAGCAGCTTTTATTGGAATAGGATTACTTTCAACAAAAAGTGCTTTATTTATAGAGTATAAATCATCATTTATTTTTTTTGCAGTGTCAAAATCTTTATTAAATACACTATCAACTAATTTACTTTTATAGTTTGGTAAAAGATTTGCTGTAACAGAGATAATACCTTTACCTCCATTTGCAAGCATTGCATAATCAATTGAGTCTTCACCTGAGATTACACAAAAATCTGGTCTTTTTGAACTTAATTCAATAGCTCTTTCAAGTGATCCAGTAGCTTCTTTTATAGCATAGATATTTGATACATCATCAAATAATCTAATAGCTGTATCAGCTTCTATATCAACACCTGTTCTACCTGGTACATTATAAATCATAAATGGTATTTCTACTGAACTTGCAATAGTTTTGTAGTGTTGATATAAACCTTCTTGACTTGGTTTATTATAATATGGCGCAACAGATAAAAGTCCATCAGCTCCAACTTTTTGAGCATGTTGTGCAATACCTACTGCTTCATGTGTTGCATTTGAACCAGCACCTGCTATTACTTTTACATCTGTATTTTTACATGCAGCAACTGCTATTTCAATACATAATCTATGCTCTTCATGTGATAAAGTTGCACTCTCTCCTGTTGTTCCAACTGGAACAACTACATCTATACCTTGAGCTATTTGTCTTTTGATAAGTTCTTCATATTTTGCTGTATCTACTTTTCCATTTTTAAATGGTGTTATAAGTGCGGTCATCGCACCAATAATATTTTCCATTGAACGATCCTTTATATATTTGCTTTTTTTCTATTTTTAGTTGTAATCTTAAAGCTCTTTTTTTTCATCTTTCTCTCCCTTTTTTAAAATCACTGTTGTAGAGTTATCTTTTATAAGATATTTTTTAGCAACTTCAATAATATCACTTTTTTTCAGTTTTTCTATATCTTCTTCATATTCAAAAAGTGGTTTTATATTATCTCTTACAAAGTAACTTCCTAAAAGAGAAGCAACTGAACTTGAGTTTTCAAGTGAGAAAATAAAATCTGCTTTTGTATTGATTTTTATTTTTTCAATATCTTTTTTAGAAATATTTCCTTTTTTAATATCTTTTATTATTTTTAATATCTCTTTTTCTACAGTCTTTGTTTTAACATCTTGATTACAAACAGCAAAGAATAAAAATAATCCAGGGTCTTTAAGTTCAATATTATATGCATATATAGAATTAACTAATTTCTTTTCATTCACTAAAACTTTATGTAAAATTGAACTTTTACCTGAACTTAGTAATTCACTTAAGGCACTAAGTGCAACTTGATCTTTATGTTCAAAGCTTGGAATATGATAAGCCATAGCAAGCATTTCAACTTGACTATCTTTTTTTACAATTAATCTTTTTGCACCATCTTGTTTTGGCTCAACTGTATATGATTGTCTTACTATTTCTTTATCATTTTTAATATTGTTAAAATATTTTTTTGTTTGTTCAAAAACTTCATCTTTATTAATATCTCCAGCAACTACAACTATTGCATTTTTTGGTTGATAAAATGTACTATGGAAGTTTTTAATATCTTTTATATCCCAATTTTTAATATCATTCATAAATCCAATTGGAGTCCAATGATATGGATGGTATATATAAGCATTATTAAAAAGCCTAAACTGCATATATCCCATAGGGTTATTGTCTGTTCTCCATCTTCTTTCTTCTGCTACAACATCTCTTTCTGGTTGAAATTCTTCATCTTTTAAAGTAAGATTCTCCATAAGTTCAGCAAACAGTTCAAGAGATTTAGCCATATTTTTTGAACTTGATTTTATATAATAATGAGTGTAATCAAAACTTGTACTAGCATTGTTTACCCCTCCAAAACCTTTTACAATCTCATCAAACTCACCAGACTTTAGGTTTTTTGTTGATTTGAAATTTAAATGTTCTAGCATATGAGCAATTCCACTTTTGCCCATTTTCTCATCTTTGCTTCCAACTTTATAGAAAATATCAGTTGATACAACATTTGAGCCATTGTCCATAGGAATAGCTACAATTTGTAGTCCATTTTCTAGGCTTTTTGTATAATATTTTGGTAAGCTATTACTACTCATAAGTTCCCCCATAAATATAGTGAAAAACAGTAGATATAAAATAGAACTATTCGTTCTTTTTATAACATTTTTAAGTTTCATTTTTTTCACCTTTTAGTTATTTTTTAAATCTGCTCCAATAGCTTCACTAATGTGGCTATATCCATCTTTTTCCATAAGTTCTAAAATACCTTCATTTATATTTTTTACAGCCGAAGGTCCCTCAAAAATCATTCCAGTATATATTTGTACTAAACTAGCACCTGCTTTAATTCTTTTGTAGGCTTCTTGTGCTGAGCTTATACCACCAACTGAAATTAAAACAGTTTTATCAAATAGCTCATTTGCTATTTCTTTAAATAGTTCGTATGATTTTTGTGTTAATACTTCTCCACTTAACCCACCAAAATCTTTGCATCCTGGAAGTAAATCATAATCAATAGTTGTATTTGTTGCAATAATTCCAGCAGCACCAGCATTAACAGCTGTTTTACATAAGTTTATAGCTGCTTGTGCTTGCATATCTGGAGCTATTTTTAATAAAATCGGTTTATTTGTAAGCTCTTTTGCCATTTCAAATAATGCAGTGATAAACTCTTCATTTTGTAAATCTCTAAGATTTGGTGTATTTGGACTAGAGATATTAATTGCTATATAATCACTTGTTTTTTCAAATTTTTTAATTAATGTTTTATAATCACTTAAAGCATACTCTTCAGGTGTTGTTTTATTTTTTCCAATATTTACTCCAATTGGTAAAACAAAAGGATAAACTTTTTCAAGATTTTTAAGTACTGCATGTGCACCTTCATTATTGAATCCCATTGCATTTTGTACTGAATTATTTTTTGGATATCTAAACATTCTAGGTTTTGGATTTCCATCTTGTGGTCTTGGTGTCATTGTTCCAATTTCAGTATATCCAAAGCCAAGTGCTGGCATTGATTTTACCATAGTACAATTTTTATCAAAACCTGCTGCTAGTCCTACTGGGTTTATAAATTTTACATTGAAAACTTCTTGTGTAAGTTTTGGATCACTTACAAAATTTCTTTTTGTCAAGTAATTTGTTATAATTCTGCATTTTGGAAGTGCTCTTAATCCAAGCTCTGCAATATTGTGGGCTGTTTCTGGTTGAAATAAAAATAGTACTTTTTTTAAATTTTTATAATTAAACACTATATTACCTTTTTGAAAATTTCATTATTTTATCCAAATTAGATTAAAAAGTCGTTTTAATATCATAGCAAGCCTCAAGATGAGGCTTGAAAGTTAGAAATTTGCTAAATTATATAGTCTTTTATACTCTTTACACTCTTCTTTTAGTTTTGATTCGTTACCAATACACACAATTTTACCTTTACTGAAAACTGCTATATTTGTTGCATGTTTTACTGTGCTTAATCTATGCGCAATTACAAAAGTGATTTTATCTTTACTTATTTCATCTATTACTTCTGAAATTATAGATTCGCTCTCATTATCAAGTGCTGATGTTGCTTCATCAAGTATAAGTATTTGTGGGTTTTTATACAAAGCTCTAGCAATTGCAATTCTTTGTCTTTGTCCACCACTTAAATTTGTACCAAACTCATCTAACTTAGTATAAATTCCATCTTCCATATCTTTTATAAAATCATATGCATGGGATTGTTTTAATGCTTTTATTACTCTTTGTTCATCTATTTCTTGTCCATAGGCAATATTAGCACAAACAGTATCATTAAAAATATAAACTCTTTGTGTAACTATTGAGATATTATCTCTTAGTGATTTTATATCAAACCCTTTAATATTTTTATTATTGAACTTAATTTCACCACTGTGTGTTTCATAAAATCTAACTATTAAATTTACTAAAGAAGATTTTCCTCCTCCACTATCACCAACAAGTGCAAGAGTTTCTCCTTGGTTGACTTCAAGATTGATATTTTTAAGTGCAGGAATATCATCATATTTTAAATTTACATTTTCTAAAGTTATTTTCTTTATCTCTTCATTTAGTATTTCATTACCAGATGGAATATTACTTTTTATGTCAAATAGTGAATTGATTCTATCATTTGCAGCAAGGGCAGCTTGCATTTTATTATATAAAGATGATAACTTTTTAATAGGTGTATAAAGCATAAATAATGCAGTCATAAAAGAGAAAAATTCACCAACAGTTAAATCCCCATCAATAACTTTAGTACCACCAAGCACAATAACAGTAGCAATTGCTAAAGCCCCAAGAGTTTCCATTATTGGAGATACTAACTCATTGGTTTTTACACTTTTTATTGAAATATCAAAATATTTTTTATTGTGTTTTTGAAATTTGTCTGTTTCCGTTTTTTCTGTTGAATTTGCTTTTATTATTTCTATATTGTTAAAAATCTCACTTAAATGACTTGTAATATCAGAAATACTTTCTTGCGAAGCATAAGATAGTTTTTTCATTTTTTTAGCAAGTCTTGAAAGAGGAATAACTGCAATTGGCATAATAACTAAACCATAAAAAGCAAGTTCTGGACTTTGGTAAATTACAACAAAAATTAAAGCAAAAATAGTTAGTGATTCTCTAATTAGTTCAGCAATTTGACTAGATACAGCTGATTGGATTTTGTTTATATCATTTGTAATTCTTGATATAAGTTCTCCACCTTGTTTTTTTTGAAAAAAATCAATATCCAAAGTCAAAGTATGACCAAGTAATTTATCTCTGATTTTTCTAATTATATCTTGTCCTATATATGAAATATAATAAGATTGAATATATTTCCCAAAACCTTTTGCAAAATATAATAAGATAACTAAAGCAGGTATTGTATAAAGTAAATCTAAATCTTTAGCTATAAAGATTTCATCAAGTAATGGCTTAACCACATAAGCAGAACCAGCAGTCCCTCCAGCAGCCAATGCCATACCTATAAATGCGTAAAAAAATTTAAGTTTATAGTCCTTGTAATATGGTATGTATTGTTTTAAAAATTGTTTCATAAAAATCCTAATCTAAAAATTAAAGCTGTAATTATAGCAAAGATTTGTTTGTAAAAAGATTGAGGAATTTACTTAGTCCAAACTCTTTAATAGTTAAATAAAATAAAATAAACCCACTAAGTGTACTTGCTAATGCAAGTCCAGCTGCTTCATAAGGAATAATTAAAGCTAGTGAAAATACAATATTCCAAGCTAATGCTTTCATTGATATTTTTGCTGCTAAAAACTGTTTTTCATGGGAATATAACCAAAGTGAAAAAATTTTAGCTATTCCAAAAGGTAAAAGACCTATTAAATACATAATTAAAATTAGGGCTGTATTTTGTGTATCTATTTGTGTAAAAGCACCTCTTTGAAAAAGTAACCATATTATAAATTCATTGAATATTATTCCAATTATTGTTGCAATACTTAATAAAATAAAAAGTATAAAAGTTGATTTTTTTAAAAGTCGCAGTGCTTTTTGTTCATCTTTATTTTTTATAGCTTTTGAAATCATTGGAAAAAGTGCAATTGATGTAGCAATTGCAAAAAGAGCTAATGGTAGTTGAAAAACTCTATTTGCATAATAAAGATAAGAAATAGATCCACTAACTAAAAATGAAGCTAACCAAGTATCTAAAAATGCTGAAATATGCGCTGTTGAGCTTCCTATTGTTGCACCTAAGAAACTTTTATAAAATCTGTTTTCTTCTTTTTTCTTTCTATCAAAAGTGAAAATTTTTAATAAATTTTTCTTTTTAATTGCAATTATATGAGCTATAACTTGTAAAAAACCACCAATTAAAACACCATAAGATAAATAGTATGTTATTTGGTACTTATCTAAATCTTTTGAGACTAATAAAGCTGCTATTAATGCTAAATTTAAAAGAGCCGTTGAAAATGCAGTTGTAGCAAAATGATTTTTATATTGTAATAAAGCAGCCATAAATGTAACTATGAATATTAAAGGTAAATAGTAAAAATTGATAGCTACAAGTGGTGCTGCTAGTTTTACAGTTTTTTCATCAAATCCTAATGCAATTGCTTTTGTTATTAATTCTGAAAAAAGTGTAACAAATAAAGATAAAATCAATAAAAAACCAATAAGTTGTAAAAAAATAATTGATGAAAATCTAATTTTATGTTTTGCTTTTGCATATGCTGGGATAAAGGCTTGTGTAAATGCACCTTCTGCAAAAATTCTTCTAAAAAGGTTAGGTAATTTAAAAGCAACAAAAAATATATCACTATAAATATTTGCTCCCAAAATTGAGGCAGTTAGTAAATCTCTTATAAAACCTAAAATTCTTGAAAATAAAATACCACTACTATTTGTAAAAATTGATTTAATTAACATTTTGATATATTAGCCAAATCTTGCTTTAGAGGTTCAAAGAAATTATTGTATAATTATATAAAATTTAAATAAGGAATGTTTTGTTTTGAGTTATGAAGAGATTTTTATTTTAGGTTGGTTAGCAAATATTTTTATGATATTTGCAAATATTCTAGTTGTTTTAATGGTTGTGAAGACAAATGATACTGAAAAATTAAAAGAGCAAAGTATTCAATTAAATGAATTAAAAAAAGAGTACGATATATATTATCCATATCATAAACAAATGACATTGTTGGCTTATATGCTTCCTTTTACAGGCTTTTTCAAAGTAGGCTTTAAGTTATTTGAAATGTTTTTATTTTTATCAAAAAATAAAGAAGCAAATGTTTATAATTTTATTGAATATAAATATACAAAAGAGATACAAAAAGCTAAAGATGCTTAATAAGTATCTTTTGTTTATTTATAATTATGGTAATCCTAACTGACCTTTATATTTTATTGGAAATTCATCTGAATTTAATTGTAGTTCGTAGCCTTTTTGGATTATATTGTTTGGGATTTTCCATTCATCTTGTAATACTTTTAAAACTGAACTTTTTGTATACTTTGTATCTATTAATGCTATAGAATAAGCACTTGCTTTAATATCTTCTTTTAAATCTTCATGGTAAAAAGTTGCAAAACTTTGATAAGTAGATTGATGATTTAATCTAATTGCTTTTTTATACCATTTTTCAGCTTCTTTATAATCTTTAATTTTTGAAGAATATAAATATCCTAAATTATTTGCAGATAAACCATCTTTAGTTTTATTATATGATTGTTTATAATATTTAATTGCTTCATAATATCTTTTATTATCTTCATAAACTGTTGCTAATAATGGCAATGCTTTATCCCATTTTAAATCAATAGCTTTTTTACACCAACTAATTGCTTCATCATATCTTTTTAACTTTTGCAATGCATAACATGCAAAATATGAATTCTCTTCTAAAGGTATCATCGAATCAGCATATTTATACCACTCTAAGGCTTTTTCATAATCTTTTAGTTCTTCTGAATATGCATATCCTATTTTCATCGCTGGGATTGGGTCTTTTTTTGCATCATGCCAATTATTATAATAATTATGAATGATTTTATCTGCTTTTTTATCCCATTCTGGCATAGGCAAAGATGCTTTATACTTAACTTCTTTTTTATTTGTTGTTTCATTATTTTCACAAGATATAAAACTTAATGCTACTATTCCTATTAGTACTATTTTTATTAATCTACTCATCTAAATCTAATTTACCTTTATATTTTATTGGAAATTCATCTGAATTTAGTTGTAACTCATAGCCTTTTTGGATTATATCATTTGGTATTTTCATGTCATTCTGTAGAACCCTTAGAACTGAAGCTTTTGTATATTTTGTATCTATTACTGCTATTGCATAAGCTGAAGCTTTTATATCATTTTTTAATTTTTCATGATATAAACTCGAAATATTTTTATATGATTCATAATTATTTAATTTTATTGCTTCTTTATACCATTTTTCAGCTTTTTGATAATTATTTAATTTTTTAGAAAAAATAAATCCTAAATTATTTGCAGACATTTTATCTTTTGTTTTTTCAAATGATTGTTTATAATAAAATACTGCCTTATCATAATCATTTAGTTCCTTATAAATATCTCCTATTCTAAATAAAGCTTTATCCCATTTTAAATCAATAGCTTTTTTACACCAACTAATTGCTTCATCATATCTTTTTAACTTTTGCAATGCATAACATGCAAAATATGAATTCTCTCCTAATGCAATCATCGAATCAGCATATTTATACCACTCTAAGGCTTTTTCATAATCATGTAACTTTTCTGAATATGCATATCCTATCTTCATAGCTGGGACTGGGTCTTTTTTTGCATTAGATAATTGACTTAATTTAAAATATTTATTTATATATTCTTCTTTAACATCAGGCATAGGTAAAGAAGGAGTAAATTTAATTTCCTTTTCTTTTGTATTATTTGAACTTTTATTATCTTCACATGCAGTTAAGTTTAGACTTATTATTGCTATTATTAATATATTTATTATTGTTTTTACTTTCATTTAATTCCTCTTTTTTTATATTATTCTAAGTATTTTATATCTTTAGGTATAAAACTTATCTGTTCTAATGATTCTATTTCTATTTTGCAATTCATTTTTGGTAGAAAATCTGATGAAGTTTCTATTTTATTTAAATCTTTAAATACTACTTTATATTTTAAATCTATTAAAGAGCTTGTAACTATTATATATGAGCTATGATTTTCTTTTTTTATTTTATTTGTAAAATTATTTAAAATAAAATAAGAATTTTCTTTTGGGAAAAAATTAAATATACCATTAGTATCAATTAATGCTGCTTTATTTATTTCTAAATACTCATCTCCATAGGGAGAAAAGAAAAGTTTAAACTCTTTATCATCTGCAATTATTTTTGGTATCTTTAATCCTTCATAAGCATAAAAATCTATTTCATAACCATTTACTGTTTTTACTTTTTGATGACTTTTTATTTCTTCTTTATCTAATTTGAATCCATACATAACAGACTGTAAAAAGCTTAATTCATTTTTTAGTGCTATATCAAAATACGACTCATTTGTTTTATAATTTTCTCCTATAAAATTTGTTATATTTTTAGCACTTCTAAATCCTTCACTATTTATAGTTTTTAGTTCTTCTTTTCTATTTGTTGTTTCTAATAGATATTTTGAAGGAAAGCCTTTTATATTTTTATCTTTACTTTCTAGATATATATCATCTTTATAAAACAATGACTTTTTTAAATAGCTTTCAAATGCACTATCAACAAACTTTAACATTACAATTGCATATGCAATTGAACTTATTGATACAAACGTAATTAAAGGTGTTCCACTAGTTACTAAAAATGCCACTACATTTAAAGTTATCATCCCAACACTTACAGCTAAAGCATCATAATCTTCATTTTTCTCATATTTTATTGCATCTACTATAGCAATAATTATTACTGTGTATGCTGATACTTTTGCAAAGAATTTGCCACTTGCTGTTAAAAAGTCATTATTTGCAAGGTTTATTTTTATTAGATTTTTACCAGCTGATTTTTTATTCATTTTATTTAAAAAAGTTTGTGCTATATTTTCAAACTTTTCATTTTGCAATATTCCTATTAAAGCACTATTTAATCCTGCGAAATCATTTACAAAGCCTATTGTTGATTTTATATCTTTATTTTTATTATCGTAGATATACTCTTTTATTGATGCTATTGCTAACATAGAAGCGTAGGCTTTAAATGCTAAACCTAATTGCAAAGCTCTTGTTTTTGACACTCCTTTTACTTGATATGTTTCATCATTTGAGTATTCTTCCAAAAACTTATCCAAACTTTTATCAATTAAATCTGTTATTCCACACATAAATTTTAAAACAAAATGTACCTCTTTTTCTGATTTTTTAATATCATTATCTAAATCTAAAGGTTCTATTTTTTCATTTTCATCTTCATTATTTTTATCTTTTTTTACTGTTTTTTCATCTTTTTTCTTTTTTTCTTTTTTTGCTAAGTTATGATATTTATCAAAAAACTTTTGAGCTTTTTCTTTTGCTATATTACTTGATTTTAGAAAAAGTAGTTCATTTAAAAGTTGTTTTATAAGATACTCATCAAAATGTTCTGATATTTGATAATTTCCTAAAATAAGCTCTTTTTTAGTATCTTCTAATTTAATTTTTTTGTCTACTATATCATCTGTAAAATTTAAAAGGTATTTAATATCTTCACTAGCAAATATTCCATTTACTAATACTTCTTCATCTAAAGGAATTTTACAAGAACAAAGAGAATAGATAATATTCATACCTCCCACTACATATTCAAAACTGTCTATATTACAACTTTGATATTTTAAAAGTAACTTTTCTAATTTTCCTTCTAAAAACTTTGTTTTAATAGTTTTTAAAATAGTTTTAGGCGATTTGACTGCTTTTTCTTGATAATACTTTATATCTTTTGGAATATAAAGTAAATCGCTTTTATAGCTTATTTTATATGAGTAATCAAAAGATTTCATAATGTGATGATTATCCAATTGTTTATAATCTTTTAAGAAGTGATTATTTTTTTCATTATTTGAAAAAATCTTTTTAATAAAGTTTTTCTTATTTCTTGTTGTTTGACTATTTTTAAATACTGTTTCATTATAGAATTCTTGATTTTCTACAACTGATTTTACATTTGAAATTTTTCCATATCCTATATTTGGTAAAGGAATAATTCTTCTATATGCGATTAAAAAATCATTTCTTATTTTTATAAATTTTTGATAATCTATTAAAGGTTTAATATCATCTTTAAAATCATCTAAAAAAAACAAACAAAAAACAATATGAGCCAAAACTTGTTCTGCATCTTCTTTGACTAGTGTATAATCATCATTTCCTGTAAATCTCATCAATGATTCTTTTTTAACATTTGTAGAGTAAAAAAATTTGATATTATCTAACATAATAAATTCATTATTAAAATAAATGTTTTTTTTTAAATAATGTTTTTTTATTTTTGATTTATTTTCATCTTCAAAATATATAAAGCTATGATCAAAAAATCCTTTTGAATAGTTTGTTAGCATCTTTATGTACGAAAATGCTTTTTTCTTTACATCTTTATGAACAATATTTTCAATATCTTTAAATTTTAAAACATAGTTATATAGTTCTTTATTAAGAAATATCATCTCAATAAATTCTTTATAACAATCTCTTAATGTAAATAAATTTTTTCTATATTTTTCCTCTTCAAAGTCAGAAACATAAAAATAATCTACAAGATTTGCAATAGTATATGCATATGAGTTTCTCTTTTTTATATCATCAAAAATATTTTGATTATAACTATATGCTAATTTATAATTTGTATAATACTCTTCATATAAATCTTCTATTTCTCCTATAGGATCTTCTATAAATCCAACTATAATATTTAAATTTTTTTCTTCATTTTTACTTTTTTGTACATCTAGAAGTTTTTGTTCAATTTTATTTTTATTGATACTATCTATATCTTTTATATAAATTCCACTTTTACTATCTAGGGATTTGGTATCTATTTTTAGTTCAGAAAGTTTTTGTATATCGCTTAGGTTATTTAATTTGAAATTACTATAATAAATTTGATATGAACTTTTTTCTTTAAGTGGAATAAATTTTCTTATTATTTCAGTTTTTGTATCTTGATACCTTATATCTTTTAATTCTTCTGCATTTATTCCGCCATTATTATAAATTTTATATTCTGAATATTCACTTCCTTTTACAACATATACAAAAGCTAAGGTATGAGAATATATATTATCAAATTCTGATTCTTCTTTATTAGTTACATAGGTTTCATCTGCTTTTCTAAATCCTCTTGAAGGTCTTATTGGTTTATATATTTTTTGTGATTTTCTTATTAAATAAAGTTCATAATTTTCTATAGTTTTATCTTCTTGTTTTACATATTCTTCTTCAATCATTTTTTTATTTGCAATTACATCTTCATTTTCTATACTTGGTGGGGCAATTATTTTTGAAGTTGTTTGTCCTGGACTTACTAATACAACTGCTCTTCCTTTATCTGTTTTAAATCATCTGTTCTTAATAAAAAATGATTAGCAGTTGATTTTACATTTGTTTCTGTCCCTGCTGTTGATATTGAAGCTACTTTTGTACATTTATTTTTACTTCTTGGGCAAGCTACTGGGGCTCCTATTATATCTTTTAGGTATAAAGGCTTTGCTCCTGCTATTCGTTCTACTTTTGCTGTTGAAGTTAATGTTACTTTACCTCCACAAGCGCATTGTATAACCCCTGCTTCTATTACATTATATGTATTGCCCATTTTTATAACCTAATTGTAATTTATGGTATTTTAGTTTAAAATAATTTAATTTGTTATTAAAGGAGCTAGTTTTTTGGAAACTTATTTAATATTTATTTTAATTCTCCATCAAGTTCATATTTATTTAAGTATCTCAAAATCGCTTTTTTTATAAATTACAAGTTGTGGTTTTTGTCTAAAATAGCCAATATGAGCTTTTTTTAAAAGAAGTTTCGTATTGTCTTTTGGAATTAGTTCTTTATTTTTGAAGTATATGCTAATTTTATTTTTATTGAAATATGCATATCTTTTTTTATAAGTAACTTTTAACCCTTTTATTATTTCATTTTGAAATTTTATATTAGTTAAATCTTTTGTATTATTTAAATAATATTCATCAATATTATCAAGTTTATTTTTTTCATTAATAATAGCAAGGCTTTTTATCTCTTTTAATCCATGAAAACTCTCAATTGAAAAGATTTTTAAGTCATAATTATAAAACGCTTTTAAATTTTTAGCATTATAAACAAAAATTGCACGATTATTTTTTTGTTTTATAATAGCACTTTTCCCATTTTTATATATTACTACCGCATCTTTTATGATTAAAGGTTTATTTATATTATTTACTTTATACAAATCTTTTATTGAAGTTACATTTTGAGCTTCAGTTTTATATGCATTTACATTAAAACTTGCAATTATAGGAAGGTGATCTGAATAACCTTTATTTTGATGTACTCCTCTTTTTACTTTCCAATTATTTATTTGTTTATTTTTATATAAATAATTTGGTTTAAAAACTTTAAAACTTCCATTTATGTAAGATATTTTTTTTCCATCAAATAAAGAGTAGGGTAGAAGTATATTATCAGGTGTTGTATTTCTTCCTCTATATTTATAAGAGAATCTTTTTTGATATGCTAACTCTAACCAAAGATTATAATGAACTCTTTTTTCTTCTGTTTTAATAGATGTTTTATTTATAAATGTATTATCTTCTTTTATAGTATTTAAAATATCGTTTATTCCAGTGATATTTAAACTATCATCAAGATTTTTATTTAAGTAAAGTGTTTGTTTTTCATCATAATTTGAATTTAAGTCACCTAAGATTATATAATCATAATCTTTTGGTAGTTCTTTTATTCTATTTAAAAGTGTGTAAGCATATTTTATTCTATAACTCTCTTGTGCTTTTTTTGAAGGCCAATGATTATTAAAAATCTTAAATTTTATATTTTCATAATAAAAAGTTGTTTCCATTATAGGCCGAAAGATTTTATTATTAAATTTTACAGAAATTTTTTTATTGTGCAAGATTTTTATATCACTTAAAAAGCCAAGACCAACCGCACCATTTTTATATTTTAAAAGTGATGTATATCTATATCTTGGAAGTTGTTTTTTTAAATCTTTTAAAACTTGTATTGATTCAATTTCTTGTAATGCAATAATATTTGCATCCAAATCTTTTAGAACTTTTGCTAGATTTTTTATTTTGGTATTATATGTATTTTTATTCCAATTTGATTTTGTATTTGGTATGTATTGTTTGTATTCAGTTTTATCATATTTTAAATCAAAAAGGTTTTGAACATTATATGATGCAACTTTAAATTCATTTGCAAAAGAAAAAGATAATAAAAATGTAAATAAAAATAGATATTTTTTCATGTTTAGTTTATTGATAATAAAGTAGAGAGTTCTCTACTTTATTTTTTTGTATTTTGTCTTGATTGATATTCTTGAGGGTGTTTGCATACTGGGCACATTTTTAAAGCTTTTTTACCTCTGTGTACATGTCCACATACTTCACAAATCCACTCTTCCTCATCATCTTCACTTTCAAACTCTTTTCCTGCTTCTAATCTTTCAAGAAGTTCTTTATACATGTTCTCATGTTCAATTTCGATTTTTCCAATCATTTCAAGCATTTTAGAGATTTGTCTATGTCCTTCTTCTTTTGCAATTTCTGCAAAATCTGGATACATAGTTTCATTTTCATAATTTTCACCTGCAATTGCAATTTTTAAATTACCAATAGTATCTTCAAACTCTTTGCCAGTTAGCAATTCATTACAGGCTTTAAGTTCAAGTTTTGCATGCATTTTTTCATTGTTTGCAGCTCTTTGGAAGTGTTCTGCAATATCTCTAAATCCCTCTTTTTGAGCAATCTTCGCAAAGTATTCATATTTGTTTCTTGCCATTGATTCGCCAGCAAAAGCTTTCATAAGATTAACAGCAGTTAAATTCTGCGTAATCATCTCCATTTTTTCGCCACAGCAGTGTAGTTCACCTCCACCTACTGTTTGTACTTCAACAACATTTCCACATTTATTACACTTATAAGATTCATACTGTCTCATTTTAACTCCTGGTATATTTTATATAATGTTTAGATGAATATTCATCATTAGTGATTATAATTCATCTAAACTTAAAAAAGACAATATGATTAAGATATAGAGGCTTTAATCATCCAAATATTTTTTTCTAAATGTGCAATATTATCATCAGCAAATGCCACTGTTGTATTATCACCATTTTCATCTGCAAGTTCTGAAAGTTTTTTAAACTCTTTTAAAAATTTTTCAAAATCTTCTAATATATTTGATAATACATATTTTGCATCAAAATCTGTTTTTTTATCTTCTTTAATAAATGAGTTTTCAGTTATTTCACTTATTAATATTAGAGGTTTTTCATTTAATTGAAGCAATCTTTCTGCTGCATCATCATAAATTGTACTAAATTCACCATATATTTTTTCAGTCATTTCATGAATTGCAAAGAATTGCAAACCTTTTATATTCCAGTGGTAATTGTGAACTTTAGTGTACATTACTAAAGAACTTCCTTGTATTAATTTTAGTTGTTTTAACAATTTTTTCATTTTGATCTCCTTTGGATAATTTTTTTCTTTAGAGAAATTATATCAATAAAAACTTAAAGGAAAATTATTTTCCTTTAATAGTTTTTAATACTTATCTAATTTTTTTATTTTTTTAAATAAACTTATAATAACAAAAAAATTAGGAAATTAAAAGATATATATAGTAATATTTCACGAAAGGTATAAAAGGGTACAAAAATGATTAATTATACAATTTTACTAAAAGAGTATGATTTAAAAGTTACTCCTCAAAGAGTAGCAATAGTTGAAGAGCTTTATTCAAACGGTCATATGAATATTGATGACTTATATAAAAAATTATTAGAAAAGTTTCCATCTATTTCTTTAGCAACTATTTATAAAAATATAAATGCAATGATAGAAAAAGTATTTTTAAATGAAGTTAAAATACCAAATGCAAAATCAGTTTATGAATTAGTAAAAGATGAGCATTCACATTTAGTGTGTTCATCTTGTGGAAAAATAGAAGATGTAGATTTAGATATTTCTAATTTAGTGAAAGAAGCAAGTTCTTCAAAAAATTATACTATAAATCAAGCAAGTATTATTTTTGCTGGAGTTTGTCCAGATTGTTCAAAGTAGTTTAGTTTAAACTAAACTATTTTGAATTACAAGAGCTAATACTACAAGTAGTGCAATACCAGCAGATTTATTATAAAGTTTATTTGCTGTTATAAACACAAGCATTAATGATACTATAAATGCAGCTGCTATATCAAAAAAGTTTTTAGATAAATCTACATTTAATACACTTACAATAGAACTAACACCTAAAACCATAGTAAAATTTGCTACATTTGAACCAATAATATTACCAATTGCTAAATCAGCATTGTTTTTTAGTGCAGATTTAATAGAAATTGTAAGTTCAGGTAAACTTGTCCCAAATGCGATTAAGAATAATCCAATAGCCCATTCACTAATTCCAAATGTTCTTGCAATATTTGATGCACTATCAATTGCAAAATCAGCACCTACTACAACAAAAACAAATCCTATTAATAAAAGCACAATACTTTTTTTCCAATCAAATTTCTCTTTAGCAAGTTCTTCATCTATTTGTTCAACTTGATTTGAACCAATTAAGAATATAACATATCCTGCCATTAATAATAAAAATAAAATTCCATCAATAGCATTTAATTTTCCATCAATTGCCATAAGAATAAAAATTAATATTGGAAATAGTGACCAAGCAGAATCTTTTGCAAATAAATCTCTATCTGGAGATATTTTTTTAGCAACTAAAAATACTGCACCTAAAACAAGGGAAATATTAAATATTGTACTTCCAATTACATTTGCAACAGCTATATCTGCATTACCTTTAATAGCAGCAGACATTGATACTGCCATTTCAGGTAAACTTGTTCCTACTGCTACTAAAGTTGCTCCAATAACAAAATGTGAAATATTATAGTGAAGTGCGATTTTTTCACTTTGTTGTATAATAAAATCAGCACCATAAATAAGTGCAGCCATAGAGATAGTGAAAATTAAAAAATCCATTTTTACGAGTTCCTTACAATTAAACTATTTGGTAAATTATACTTTTTGATTAGTTCTTCTTCTTTTAATCTATGTTCACCATTATCAATTTCATGGTCATATCCTAAAAGGTGAAGAAGACCGTGTATAAATAAAAGAGTAAACTCATCTTGTATTGAATGATTATACTCTTTTGCTTTTTCTTGAACGAATTCATTTGATATAACAATAGAACCTAAAGGCATATTTGGCATATCAAACTCCAGTGGAAAACTTAAAACATCAGTTGGCATATCTTTTTGTCTATGCTCTTTGTTTATTTCTTGAATTTCATCATTATTTGTGATGATTAATTCAATATCTTTATTTGTTAAATCTAAAGTAATCTCTTCAATTTTTTTTGTATCTACTTCAAATTCTACACGATTGTCTAAATCAACCATTAATTGTCCTATTTTTTTTGAAATAATATCTAAAATAGATTGAAATAAGATTAAAAAAATATTTAAGCAGGATTTAACTTGATAAGCATTAGGCTTAGAAAGTTGTCCAAAAAAATAAAAACTAAAAAAGGAGAACATTATGACTAAAAAAGAACTTTATCAAAAAAAAATTGAGGGTAGACTTGAAGAGTTAAAAGACGAGATAGTTATTTTAAAAACAAGAGTTGATAATGCAAAAAACGATGTGCAACTTGAGTATATAAATCAAATAGAAAAACTTAAAAAATTAGAAAAAGAAGCAGAAGAGAAACTTAGTGAATTCAAACAAAAGGGTGATGATTCTTGGGAGAGTTTTAAAGAATCAGTTGAACACAATTGGGATAAACTAAGTGATGAAATAACAAATTTAAAGAAAAAATTCAAAGATGAGGAGTCTTCAAAATGAGAATATTAAAACTATTTTATTTTTTAGTTGTTAGTTTTGTTGTGATTGCTATTCCTTTAAGTGCAAATGATATTACTATTAAGGATATTAAGCAAGATACAAAAGAGTTGGTAAGTACAATTAAAAACTACTCTTTTGATAAAAAAGAACAATTAGTAAAAAAGAGTGAAAAAAGTTTAGAAAAACTAGATAAAAGAATAGATAACTTAGAAAGTAAAGTTGATAAAAACTTTACAAAAATGAGTACAAAAGCAAAAGAAAAATCTAGAGAAACTTTAAAAGAGTTACGAAAACAAAGAGTTGAATTAGCTGAAAATTTAGGACAATTAAAATCTAGTTCTTTAGATGCTTGGCAAACTATTAAAAATGGTTTTGAACAAGCTTATAAAAGAGTTGAGCTTTCTTGGCAAAAAGCTGAAAAAGAGTTGGAAAATATAGATAAATAAAATTAAAAGCTCTTTTGAGCTTTTAATTATTAAAATAGTTCTAACATTTTTGTAACTTCATCAACAGCAAAAACTTTTATTTCAAGTTTTGTTGATGGCTTTTGTGCACATATTGCTTTTTTTATTCCTTGTGCTTGAGCCTCTTTTAATCTCATATCAATTGAATATACATCTTTTATCTCACCAGTTAATGAAACTTCACCAATAAATGCAGACTCTTTTGATAATGGTCTATCTCTAAAAGAGCTTATAATACTTGCAATTACTGCTAAATCAGCAGAACTCTCTTTTATTCTTATTCCTCCACTTATATTTACAAATACATCATAATGGTTTAAAGGTAAATCAATTTTTTTCTCAAGTAGTGCTAAAAGCATATTTAATCTATTTGCATCAAAGCCTGTGGCACTTCTTTTTGGATTTGGATGGGTACTTTCTGTAACTAAAGCTTGAACTTCAAGAATAAGTGCACGACTTCCTTCCATAGCAACTGTCAAAGCAGAACCACTTTGTGGTTTAGATTTATCAAAAAATTTTGAAGCTATATCTTTTGCACTAACTAATCCCTCATTTGTCATTTCAAAAATACCTATTTCTGATGTTGAGCCAAATCTATTTTTAAAACCTCTTAGCATTCGTATTTCTTTACTTGCATCACCTTCAAAATATAAAACAGTATCAACCATATGCTCTAATACTCTTGGACCTGCAATTGCACCATCTTTAGTAATATGTCCAATAATAAACATAGCAATATCAGTATCTTTTGCTTTTCTCATAAGTTCAAAAGTTATCTCTCTTACTTGTGAAACTGAACCAGGAGCTGAAGTTAAAGCTGCTGAATAAATTGTTTGTATAGAGTCAATAATTACTACTTCATAATTTTCTCTTAATAATTCATCCATTATCTCTTCAAGTTTAATTTCACTTAATAAATATAAGTCATCATGATTTGCTTCAAGTCTATTTGCTCTTAGTTTTATTTGTCCCGCACTCTCTTCTCCTGAAACATATAAAACTTTTTTATTACTTTGTGCGATATTTCCAGCTACTTTTAAAAGTAAAGTTGATTTTCCAACACCTGGACTTCCTCCAATTAATGTTAAGCTTCCAGGAACTATACCTCCTCCTAAAACTAAGTCAAATTCACTGTTATTTGAACTAAATCTTGTGATATCATCTTGCTTGACTTGAGTGATTGATTTTGCTTTTGATGTTGTAGATACTAGTTTTGTTGTTTTTTTTAAAACTTCTTGTTGTTCTTCATTTAATTCTATAAAGCTATCCCAAGCACCACAATTAGGACATTTTCCTAACCACTTTGTTGCTTGTTCTCCACAGTGTTGACATTCAAATAAAGATCTTTTCTTTTTCGCCATTTTATATTACCTTTAGCTTTTCTATATGAAATAATACACAAAAAAATCTTATTAGAAATAAAATATTTCAAATTGCAATAAAATGATATGGTCAAAAAAAAGTTACACTTTTGTTACAAACTGAAGCACAACTTATAAAATACTATTAAATTTTATAATTTAAACTAAAATTTAATTTCAATATATATATGATACTCAAGCTAGGAGGAAAGAGATGGCGATGTTTAATAGTATAAAAAGTAAATTGTTAACACTTGTAGTATTACCTGTATTTTTTGCAATACTGATTACTACAATTATTACAGTAAACTTAACATATAAAAATAGTGAGGAGACAGTTAATGATTTTGAAAGCTCTGTTGTAAATGAAAAAAAAGAGTTACTTAAAAATCAAATAATGACTATACATACAATAGTCCAAGGTGTCATAAATAGTAGTGATACAAAAAAAGAAGCAAAAGAAAAGGTTATAGAGCTTATATCAAAAGCAAGATTTCTAGATGGTAGTGGATATTTTTTTGCATATGAAAAAAAACAAGATGGATACTATTTTGGATTTCATGGTGCAAAGCCTGAACTAAACGGTACAAAAACTGATTTATCAAAGACTGATATTAAAGGTTTTGCCTTTAGAGAAGCATTAGTTGAAAATGCAAAAGATGATAATCATTTTGTTGAATATTTTTATAAGAAACCAAATACCAATAAACTTATAAAAAAGATGGCTTTTTCAAAAAATATAGATAAATTTAATTGGACTTTAGTTACTGGAATTTATCTTGATGATGTTCAAGAAAAAGTAATTAAAATTGAAAAAAGAGTTGATGATAATGTAAGTAGTTTGATTATTACGCTTATTTCAATTATTGTTGTTATATTAATAATTTTAGTTTTAATAGTTTCATATATTTCAAAGGTATCATTAATACAGCCTTTAGAAGTTTTTGAAAAAGGTTTACTTTCATTTTTATCTTTTTTAAATAAAGAGAAAAAAAGTGTTGAACTTATTGAAGTTACAACAAAAGATGAAATAGGGAAAATGACAAAACAAATAAATGAAAATATCAAAAAAATCAAGCAAACAATTGAACAAGATGATATCGTTTTACAAGATGTATCAAAAGTTGTTAGTGATGTAAGTTCAGGTATTTTATCAAATAGAGTTAAAGCAACAACATCAAATGCTGTTATAAATGAGCTAACACATGATTTAAATATAATGATTACTAATTTAGAAACTACAATTATGCATACAATTGAAGTGTTAAAATCATATGAACAAAGAGATTTCACAAAAGTTACTAATATGTCATGTGAGGGACACCTTTGTACTTTGATGAGTGGGGTTAATAATTTAGGTATTGAAATTTCAAAGATGTTAAATATAAACTTACACAATGGAGAGACATTACGTGAAAGTTCAGACACCTTATCTTCAAATATGAATAGATTATCAACAAGTGCAAATGAAGAAGCAGTTTCTCTAGAGGAAAGTGCTGCAAATCTTGAAGAAATAACACAAACTATGAGAGAAAATAGTAAATATACAAATGAACTTGCAAAAAATTCAAATACTTTAAAAGATGAAGTATCAAAAGGTAAAGAATTATCAAGAAAAACAACAAATTCAATGGAAGATATAAATAATCATGTTCAAGCAATTATTGAATCAATTACAATAATTGACCAAATATCTTTTCAAACAAATATTCTTTCTCTAAACGCAGCAGTAGAGGCAGCAACTGCAGGGGAAGCTGGAAAAGGTTTTGCAGTTGTAGCTGCTGAAGTTAGAAACTTAGCAAATAGAAGTGCTCAAGCTGCAAGTAAAATTAAAGAGCTAGTTGAAAGTGCAACAATTAGTACAACTAGTGGTAAAGAAGTTGTTGAGCAAATGTATAAAGGCTTTGAAAGTTTAAATGATAATATTATACATACAACAAAAATAGTTGAAACAGTAACAACTAATTCAAGTGAACAAATGAAAGGTTTAGAACAAATTAATAGTGCAATTTCCCAGTTAGACAAAACTACACAAGAGAATGCTTTGATTGCAACACAAACAAATGAAGTAGTAAAAACTGTTGAGGGTATGTCTAAAGAGATTGAAAATGAAGTTAAAAAGAATAAATTCATTCAAAAATAGTATCTTTTTTTAAGATACTATTTTAATTTTTATTTAAAATCTAACTTATAAATAAATCAAAAGTACTCTCTTATTATAATTTTGTTAATATTTAATATTTAATGGAGATTATTATTGAATAAAAACAATTATTTTATGCAACTTCATAAAGCGCTTAATAGTTACTCCACTATTAGTGATGAAACCTTTAATGAATTTAAAAAGTTTTGCACATTAAATGTGATAAAAAAAGGTGAAACATTACTTTACTTAGGTGATAAAGCAAAATATATTCATTTTATATGTAAAGGTTTATTAAGAACTTATTTTTTAGATGAAAATGGTGCTTTATATAATAAAAATCTTTTTTTTGAAAACTTCTTTTCTGCATCTGTTGTATCCTTATTAACAAAACAAGAGTCTTACTTAGGTATTGAAAGTTTAGAAGATAGTATTGTTATTGATATTGATTTTGAATTGTATAAAGAATTGATAAATAAAAACAATGAATTAAAAGATTTTTATATTGCATATATTGAAAAAAATTGGATTATTGAAAAAGAAAATATCGAAATATCTTTAGTTATAGATGATGCAAAAAAAAGATATTTGAATTTTATTAATAAACACCCCAATATTGAAAGTAGGGTTGCACAACACCATATCGCTTCTCATATTGGTATATCAGCTACGCAATTAAGTAGAATTAGAAAAAGCATCAACATATGTAAATGACAAAAACTTTTTTATTTACTAAAATTTCAAAAAAATCAAGGATTATTATTGAAAAATACTTCAACTTTACAAGCACATATGTATGTATTATTTGCTACTTTTTTAGTAGCAGGTTCATTTTTAGCTTCACAAAGACTAGCAAATGTTGTTAACCCTTTGTCTTTAACTTTTCTTAGATTTATTGGAGCTATAATTATAATGGCACCATTTATTTTATTTAGAAAATCATTAAGAGATGGTATCTTGAAAACTTTACCAAGAGCACTTGTTATTAGTCTTTTTTATTCTTTGTATTTTATGGGAATGTTTGAGGCTTTAAAATTAACAACTGTATTAAATACTGGAACTTTATATACACTTGTTCCTTTAATGACTGCAATTTTAGCACTGTTTATATTTAAAGAAAAAATTAGTTTTAATAAATTACTTGTATATCTTATTGGTTTAATTGGAACCTTATGGGTTATTTTTAAAGGAAATCTTGAATTACTTTTATCTTTTTCTTTAAATGATGGTGATTATATATTTATAATAGGTTCTTTTTGTATGTGTTGTTACTCAATTTCTATTAAACTTTTATATAGAAATGATAATCCTTTAGTTCTTGTATTTTGTACATTAATTGGTGGGGCAATTTGGATGGCACTTGGAATGATGATTTTTCAAAAGCCACTAAATTGGGAATTAATTGAAGGTAACTTGATTTATCATATGCTTTATTTAATAATTGGAACAACAATTATAACTTTGTTTTTATATCAAAAAAGTACTGTGATTTTAGGACCTACAAAAGTTATGTCATATATATATTTAAATCCTGTTGCTGTTGCTATTTTACTTTTAATTATTGATCATAAAAGTATTGAAACTATAGTTATCCCAGGTATTATAATTACTTCTATTGCAACATTTTTATTACAAAAAAACAAAAGGCTTAAAAAATGATAATTTATATACATGGTTTTGGAAGTAGTGGACATGGAGGAAAAGCCACTTTATTTAAAGAGTTTTTTAAAAATGATATTATAACTCCTTCTTTATCTTATGTTCCTACTTTAGCAATTGATACTTTAGAACAATTAATAAAAGCTTTTCAATTAAAAGGTGAAACAATAAATCTTATTGGTTCATCTTTAGGTGGATATTACTCTATTTATTTAGCAAATAAGTATAACTTAAAAGCAGTATTAATAAATCCAGCAATCTTTCCATATAAAATATTAGGTAAAATTGGTATGGCAAAGAACTATTTTGATGAAACATCTTTTGAAGTAACTTTAATACATATGCAACAATTAAAACAAATAGAAGTTAAAAGTATAGAAAATGAAAAGAATTTTTTAACATTGCTTCAAACTGGTGATGAAATTTTAGATTATAAACAAGCTATTAAAAAACTTCCAAATAGCTATTTGGAAGTTTATGAAGGAGGGAATCACTCTTTTTGTAATATAGAAAACTATTTTTTTAAAATTGATTCTTTTTTTAATAAATAGTAAGCGCTTGCTTACTATTTACCATTTTTGATTTTATTTAAGTCAAGTCCTAAAGCTTTAAAATTGCTTTCAACTGTGTGTTTTTCTTCAAATACTTTAGAGTTATAATAGCCCATTTCTTCTTTTGGTAGAAGTCTTTTCTTAAGATCAAATGAGTCTCTTTCTTGTGCATTCATATATAAAACAACATCTGCTACATCTTGATCACTCATGCTATTTCCTTGTCCTAAAGGCATATTTGATTTAACCCATGCTGCTGCTTTATCTAGTTTACTCATTCCTGCACCTGTATTATAACTTAACCAATTTCCATTTGCATCTTTACCCCATAATGGTGGAAATGTTGCAAGACCTTCCCCATTTACTCCATGACATGATGCACATTGATTTTTATAAATCTCTTTTCCTGCAAGATAATTTTCATGTGTGGCATTTTTTTGTATTTTTTTGAAATGTTTTACAGCTTTTGGATATAACTTAGTATTATGTTCACTCCAAGGACCTTTTGCATTCATTTTGATTTTACTACCTTCTGATAACCAAGTTATATAAGCAGCAATAGCAATACTTGCTTCTGTATCAATAATTGGTCTTTTCCCATTCATACTTCTCATAAAACAGTTATTTGATCTATCTTGTAATGTTTGAACTGTTTTTTCTCTTTTTGACCATGCTGGGAATGTTGCTGCTGTACCAATCCAACTAGATATACCTTTTCCTGTACCCACTTTGCCATCTGCACCTTTTAAGTGACAACTTTTACATTGTAGTTTATTTCCTACAAAATCTTTTGTTAAAGGATGTGTATCTGTGTTATTTACAATATCTTCACCTAATTTAACAATTTTACCAATTTCTCCTTTTGGATAAGTCTTTGGTGCAGCCATTTCTTGTGCTGCATATGCAAATGATGAAAGTAAAGTAATTAATGCTGTTGTAACAACTAATTTTTTCTTATTCATGGTAGCTCCTTTTATTTATAAGTTATTATATAAATATAAAGTTACTTTTATGTTTACTTTTAATAGTATAAATTAAGTATTAGTTAAGAATGTGTAGGTAAAACTTGTACCAATTTCTTTTGTTGAACTTAGTTTTATTTTAATATTATTTAATTTGCAAATATTTTCTACAATATTCAAACCTATACCAAAGCCCCCCTTTATATGGTTTTCTTTATAGTATCTATTAAAAACTGTTTTAGTATCTTTTATGGGATTTGAGAAGTTATGTACACTAAAAATGGTATTATTTTTATCATCACTTTTTAAAGTTATTGTTATATTTGTATCTTTATAAGAGTATTTTATTGCATTTGAGATTGTATTATCTATGATTCTTTGTAGATGAGTTCTATTTATATAAATATTAATATTATCTTTTATATTTAAGATAAATTTTAAATTTTTTGTAACACTTAAACTTTCAAATTGATCAATTCTTTGTTTCAAAATATAGCTAAAGTCAACTTCTTCTTTATTGTACTTTACGCTTTTTTGTTTAATTAAGTATTCTATATCTTCATAAACTAAAAAAAGATTTTTGACAGCATTAATTGAGCGATTTATCTCTTTTGTATTTGCTTGTTTTTCATCCAATATCTCTAAGTTTAACTGTATTACACCCAAAGGAGTTTTTAACTCATGCATGGCATCATTGAAAAAAGCGTCTAAATATTCATTTGCTTTTTTATATGGCTCAATACTTGCTTTTATAATTAAATATATAGATATGAATACAAATAATCCAATACATAAAATAAGTACTAAAATCTTTAAATATATTTCTTCATAAGAGAGTTGTTTTTCAACTTTTAGATATTTTGCATTTAATCTATTTTTTGCTAATTCTATTTTTATACTTAATTTAGAGTTTTTATTAATATTTATATTTCTTGTTTTATATATATTTTCTTTTTCTTTTGAGATTAATGTCGCTTCAAATTTAAAAGATTTAGGAAAATTAAATGTATTACTTTTTGAACTTGAAAAATCATATATTGCTCTTTGTATTTTTTGTGCATGTTCTATTAGAAGTCTATCTTGATTGTTTTTGTAATTTTCTAACTCTAAGTTTGTATAAAAATATATAGGAATGGCAATAAATATAAAAAATATTGTTGTATAAAAAAACGATATTTTAAATATAAAATGTTTATTCTTCTCTATCAATTTTATATCCTATTCCCCTTTGATTTATTATAAAATCTTTTGAGGTTTTATCTCTTATCTTCTTGATACAAACTCTAATATCTGCTTCACAAATATATCTATCATCCCAAACTTCACTTCTTAGTTTATCTATGCTTACAAATTGATTTTTATTCGTAATCAAACAAAAAACAACTTCAGATTCTTTTTTTGTTAACTGTATTAATTCTGAATTTTGAAAGAGTTGTTTTTTTAAAATATCATATGTAAATTCTAATTTTAATTTTATTTTATCACTGTTTTCATTTGTATAAAAAAGTTTTAAAAGTTGTTCAACTCTATATTTTAACTCTTTAGGTGAAAAAGGTTTTTTAATATAATCATTGCAACCAAGCTCATATCCTAAACTTAGATTATTTATATCAGTAAGCGAGGTAATATAGATAACAGGTGTATTATCACCATTTTCTCTTATGTTTTTTACTACTTCATAGCCATTTATATTTGGAACTCTAATATCTAAAATTAACAAATGATATTTGTTTTCATATATTGCACTTAAGGCATCTTCTCCATCATCAAAATCATCAATTTCATATCCTAAAGATTCCAAATAGTCTTTTATGCTAAGTTTGTATTCTAAGTCATCTTCAAGTAATAAAAGTCTCATTTTATCTGCACCTTTGTGTTGCTATTAATCTCTTCATAATCAAAAGAGTTATTTAGATTTATTTTATTTTTATTTAGAATTGATGTAAATATATAACCTAAATGTTTATTGTCTAAGTCATAATATGAAAAGTATGCAAAGGAGTGTTTTTTTGTTGAAACGTATCCATAATCTTTTAAGTTATTCAAATCCAAGTCTTTTAAATCTTCTATATCTACACTGTTTACTAAAAGATAATTATCTATTTTGGGATTATCTTTTAAGTTAGTAGCAATATTCAAATATTTTTTATTTAATAATACATAAAGAGTAGAACCTTTTTGTTTTAGTTGCTTTGTCAAATATTTAAACCCAACAATAACTTCAAGCGAACCAATATATTTTCCATTATTTTTTATAGGAGATATGGCTTTTATATTTAATCTTTTACCAAGTTCTATTGAAACAATAGGTTTTTTTTCTTCTTTTACTTTTACAAGTCCTTTTCTAAAACTTGAAAGAGGTATATCTTTTATGCTTAAATCCCAACTTCTTAAATATGTACTTAAATCTTTGTTATGAATTTGAACTTCTAAATTACTATTTTGAAGTTTTTTCAGTGTTTTTATTTTTCTATTTACTACATTAAAAGTTTCAACTCTATTGTTATTTAAAAAGCTGTTTACAATCTCTTTATCTTCTGATAATAAAATAGATAATGATAAAGCATATCTTTTCTGTTCTTCAAAGAGATTTTTAGTAGTATTTAAAGAGTTTTCTAGATTATTTAATAAATCATCACTATTATTTAAATGTTTTAAAAAATAAAATGTTAGTAAGATAAAAAATGAGGTTACAAATACAATTATTATTAAGTATTTATTTGCTTTAAAAAATTGCAATATTCACCTCATGTTTTATGTTTTATTGTTCTTTTGTATAGATTTCATCCAATAAACTATCAACAAATTCATCAGGACTAAACTCTATTAAATCATCTTGTTTTTCCCCAACCCCCACATAAAATATTGGTAGTTCAAGTCTGTTTGAGATAGAAAATAAAGCTCCACCTTTTGCTGTTCCATCAAGTTTTGTTACAATAATTCCATCAACTTGAACCATCTCATTAAAAGCTTGTGCTTGAGAAATTGCACTATTTCCTTGTGTTCCATCTATTATAAGTAATTTTTGATGAGGAGCACCCTCATATGCTTTATTACAAACTTTTACAATTTTCTTAAGTTCATTATTTAGATTTGTTTGAGTTTGCAATCTTCCTGCTGTATCAATAATAACATTATCAATTCCTCTTGCAACAGCAGATGAAATTGTATCAAATGCAACAGCACTTGGATCATGTCCTTGTTTTGTTTTTATAATTGGAACATCAATTTTATCAGCCCAAGATGAAAGCTGTTCAATAGCAGCCGCTCTAAATGTATCTCCTGCACCTAAAATAACACTTTTATTCTCTTTTTTTGATTTTGTAGCAAGTTTTGCTATTGTTGTTGTTTTACCTGCACCATTTACTCCAATTATCAGTCTTACAAATGGTTTTGGAAGGTTTGATAAATCTACATCAGGAGCATGTTCAAAAAGCATCACAAGTCTGTGTCTTAATTGTTTTCTTGTAATCATCTCAGGAAGTCCATCCATAGCTTTTTCTATTATTTCGTATTCAACATCTGCTTCAATTAAAAGTTCTTCAATGTCATCAAAACTTATCTTCTCTTTTTTATGGGGAACTACAGTTTTAATATTTGCAAAAGTTTTTTCTAAAGCTTTTGAGAAAAAACCTTTGTGTTCTTCTTCATTATTATCTTGAATTTTTTCTTCATCTAAAGCTTTTTGAGTAGTTTGTTCAACTTCTTCTTTTGGTATTTCTTCTTTAATCTCTTCATTTTTTTTCTTAAAAAAACTAAACATTATTTGTCCTCAAGCTCTTTTTTTATATCTGTTTCTATCATCTCTTCTGGAATAATACCTGTGTATTTTTGTTTAATGTTACCTTTTTTATCAATTAAAAACATTGTAGGAATAGTTTTTATCTCTCCTAATGCACTTGCAAGGTTGTATTTTTCTTCACTATTTACTATTTTATATTGAATATTGTATTTATTTTTAAATGATTCTAAAGCTTCATTTGTAGTTTGTTTTTCATTTTTTTTCTCCAAACTTACAGCAACAATTTCTAAATCTTCTTGATATTTTTTTATCAAATTATTAAAGTGAGGTATCTCTGCTATACAAGGATTGCACCATGTTCCAAAAAAGTTTAATAATACTATCTTTTTTTTAGGCCAATCAAATATAACCTTTTCACCTTCTTTATTTATTGTAAAAGTAGTTCCGTCAATATTGCTTAATTGAAATTTAGTTTGTATTTTAGCTTCAGTTTTACCATCTTCATTTACTTTTGAATCACCACAACCTGTGAAAAAAAGTATAGATAAAATTGCTATAAATGCTATATTCTTAAACTGCATTTTAATTCCTTTTGGTAAAATAATTTGCTGGGTAAGAATTTTATCCAAGTAAGGCTTAAATATGGAAGAGAGTCACAAGCGTGATTTTAGAAAATCGTGTATTAAAAGATTAGAATTTGAGAGTCGTTTTTCAAAGATTTATAAAGATAAAAAAGTAGTAAGAAATTTACATATATTAATAAAACAATATAAAGCAAAAAGTGTACTTTTATATATTCCAATGGGAATTGAAGTTGATGTTTTACCACTAATAAATAAACTCCGCAAAGAGAGGGTGTGTGAAGTTTATGTTCCTTATATGATAGGTGATAGTTTTAAAGCAGTCAAATATAGATTACCATTGAAGAAAAAAAAGTTTGGTATAAAAGAACCACCAAATTCTAACTTCAAAGCAAAAAAGATTGATTTAGCAATAGTTCCTGTAGTGGGAGTAGATGGACTATGTAAAAGAATTGGCTTTGGAAAAGGAATGTATGATAGGTTCTTTTATCGTTTAGGCTATACTCCATGTATGGTTTTTACACAACTGAAACTTTGTAAAACGCCAAAAATATTATCTAATGATTACGATATTCAAGCTAATTATATAATTACAAATTAAGGTTTTGAATATGGATTTAATAATGATGGAATCAATTGTTGTAGGTGTTATAACAGCACTTCTTACAGCTTTGATTAGTGTATTAATAGTAAAAAAGTTTTATAGTGCTAAGTTTGATATTTTAATCGAACAAGCAAAAGCAAAAGCAAAAGTTATTGAGCATGAAGCAGAAGTAATATTAAAAGATGCTCAAGTTAAAGCAAAAAGAGATTATGACAAAGAGTTTAGAGCAGCAAAGAAAGAGTATGATGATATGCTTTTTCAAATTGAAAAAAAAGAAAAAGAGCTAAATAAACATTTAGAATCTGAACTTAAAGTTATAAAAGAACAAAAAGCTGAAATTGTGGAAAAAAATAAAAAAATAACTACAATTAAAGAAGGCTTAAAAAAACAACAAAAAACTTATGATGAAAAAATAAGTAAAGCAATAAAAGTTCTAGAAAATGCCTCTGGACTTACTCTTGAAGAGGCAAAAAAACTTATGCTTGAAAAAGTTAAAGAAGATAGTAGAGCTCAAATAGCTTCTATTTTTAGAAGACAATACAAAGCAGCAGAAACTAACGCAAAAGATGAGATAAATAATATGTTATCTCAAGCAGTTACAAGATATGCAGGTGAGTTTGCTGCTGAGAGGCTGATTAATAATTTACCATTAAGTGATGAAGAAACTAAAGGTAAAATTATTGGTAAAGAAGGAAGAAATATAAAAGCTTTAGAGATGCTTTTAGGTGTAGATATTATTATTGATGATACTCCAAATACAATTACTATTTCTTCTTTTAATCTATACAGAAGAGCAATAGCTACAAGAACGATAGAAGAGTTGCTAGAAGATGGAAGAATTCAACCAGCAAGAATAGAAGAGATTTATAAAAAAGTAAAACATGAGTTTGATAAAAATATCTTAAAAGAGGGTGAAGATGTTATTTTAGAACTTGGAATTACTTCTATGCACCCAGAACTTGTGAAACTAGTAGGAAGACTAAGATATAGAGCTTCATATGGTCAAAACGCTTTAAAACATACTTTAGAAGTTGCAAATTTAGCTGGATTATTAGCTGCACAAATGGGTGGAGATACAATCCTAGCAAGAAGAGCAGGACTTTTACATGATATAGGAAAAGCTTTAACTCATGATATGCCAGGTTCACATGTACATTTAGGTGCAGAAATGTGTAAACGATATGATGAAAATGAAACTGTAATCAATGCAATTTATGCTCATCATGGACATGAAGAACCAATAAATGTAGAAAGTGCAGCAGTATGTGCAGCTGATGCTTTAAGTGCTGCAAGACCTGGGGCTAGAAGAGAAGTATTAGAAAGCTTTTTAAGAAGAGTAGAAGAGGTTGAAAATATTTCAACTAGTAAAACAGGTGTGTTAAATGCATTTGCAATTAACGCAGGAAGGGAAGTGAGAGTTATCGTAAAAGCAGAATTGATAAATGATGATGAAGCGGTACTTCTTGCAAATGAAATTGCACAAGATATTGAAACAAAAGTTCAATATCCTGGCGAAATTAAAGTTAATGTTATTAGAGAATCACGAGCAGAAAGTTATGCTAGATAAATAACTTAAAAATATAATCTTATGCAAAATGCATAAGATTATATATATAAAAATAAAGCTATTAAAATAATTCCTAAAAGAGTTAAATAAACTCCCCTTTGTCTAAATCCATTTTTTCCTTTAACCATAAAAATAGCAGATATTGCTAAGAAAAAAAGTATTACTGAATATGTCAATGAAAGGTATAACCATTTGTCTTGTGATGATGATTTATGGGCATCAATAAAAGGCTTAATAAAAGTAGGGTAAGCGCTAATAGAGTATATTACCTCTCCACTATTTTTATAATAAGTTATGGTTTTCAAATCTTTTTTTCTAGAAATTTGATATTTTATATATGTATCTGTATTTTCTATTTGTTTTAGTGAATCAATAACTGATTTTTTAACTACATGACTTGGTAAATTTGATTTTTCTTCATTTTTTATAAAACTATCTATGAAACTATCTTCTGGATTTTTTAGATTTTTTTCAATTTTACTTGTAAGCATATACTCTTTTTCAAAAATATGTAGATCTCTAAATGATAACATAATCCCTGAAAGAGAATATACAATTGTAATTCCTATAACTAAATAACCTAAATCTCTATGCCACTTTCTAAATGTTTGTGATAAATTAAATTTTTTTTTCACTTCTTTTTTACTCCTTGTTTTTTTTAATTGTACATTTTTTTTCTTAATGAATATTTATTCATTTATTAACAAAGTTTAAACAGAAGCCATTTTATCTTGGGTGAACAACTTTTAAAGAAGGACTTGATATAATATAGTACTAAATGACAATTTACTAACTTAAAATGCTTGGTGCTATTTTTTAATAGCAAAAATTTATATGGAGAAATTATTAATGGATAAAAACTTTAACTATTCAAGGTTAAAATTAGGAATTATAGGTGGGGGACAATTAGGTAGAATAATGTCTCAAAAAGCAAAAAAAATGGGTTTTCATGTGACAATTTTAGATCCAACACCTAATTGTCCTGCTGCTCAAGTTTCAGATAAACAAATTATTGCTGGATTTTATGATAAAGAAAAACTAACAAAAATAGTAGAAGAGAGTGATGTTACTACATTTGAATTAGAGCATATTGATACATCTGTTTTAAAAGAGTTATTTGATAAAGGGCATAATATTCATCCTTCTCCTTATGTAATGGAGTTAATACAAAATAAATATGAACAAAAAAAACTTCTTAATGATAAAGGTATTGCTGTTCCTGCATATAAAGATGTAAAAACTCAAGAGGACTTAGCTTCTTTTGGTTTCCCTGTAATCCAAAAAACTAAATTTGGTGGTTATGATGGAAAAGGTGTTCAAATGTTAAAAACACCAGAAGATATGAAAAATTGTATAAAAACTGAATCATTTATTGAAGAATTAGTTGATATTGATAAAGAGTTGGCAATTATTGTTGCTAGAAATATTGAGGGTGAGATTAAATGTTATCCAGTAGTTGAAATGTTATTTGATGAAAGAGTAAATATTTGTGATAGTGTGATGGCTCCTGCTAGAATTTCAAAAGAGATTGAAGAAAAAGCCATTGAAATATCTACACAATCAATTAAAGCACTTGATGGTGTTGGTATTTTTGGAGTTGAGTTATTTTTAACTAAAAAAGGCGAGGTTTTAGTAAATGAGATAGCTCCAAGACCTCATAATTCAGGTCATTATACAGTTGAATCATGTGCTACATCTCAGTTTGAACAGATAATTAGAGCTGTTACAAACTTACCTTTAGGTTCAACAAAACTTATATCTGCTTCTGTGATGGTTAATTTACTTGGAGAAGAGGGATATGAGGGTGAGCCATTTATTGAAGGAATTCATGAAGCACTTGCTATTCCTGAGTTATCTTTTCATTTTTATGGAAAAAGTGTAACAAAGCCATTTAGAAAAATGGGACATATTACTGTTTTAGATGATGATATAAATAAAGCTTTAGAAAAAGCAAATAAAGCAAAAAATATTTTAAAGATTAAAGGGAGCAAAAAAATATGAGTAAGCCATTAGTTGGAATTATTATGGGAAGTGATTCTGATCTTCCAGTTATGAAAGCAGCTGCACAAATGTGTGAAGAGTTTGGTATTGAGTATGAAGTTACAATAGTATCAGCACATAGAACACCAAAAAGATTAGTGAAATATTCAGAAAGTGCAGAAAAAAGAGGACTTCGAGTAATTATTGCTGGTGCTGGTGGTGCTGCACATTTACCTGGTATGGTTGCTTCACTTACACCACTTCCTGTAATTGGTGTACCTGTGAAAGGTTCTTCTTTAGAGGGTATGGATTCACTTTTATCTATTGTTCAAATGCCAGGAGGAGTTCCTGTTGCAACAGTTGCAATCAATGGTGCAAAAAATGCAGGAATATTAGCTGCCCAAATACTTGGTGTAAAAAGCAAAGATACTAGAAAAAAAATCAAAGAGTATAAAGAAAAAATGCTTGATGAGGTACAAACAAAGATTGATAAACTAGAAGATGTTAAATACGAACAGTATTTAAAAACAATGTAATTTTAAAGATAAGTTTTAGGAAATATGAAAAATAACAATATATTAACAACACAAATAATAGCAGGAAAATATAAGGGTAAAAAGATTGAACTTCCATCTCTTGATGTTACAAGAAGTTCAAAAGCAAGATTAAAAGAGTCATTTTTTAATGTATTGCAGTTTGATATAATAGATAAGATTTTTATAGAAGCATTTGCTGGAAGTGGAAGTATAGGCTTAGAAGCAATAAGTAGAGATGCTAAAAGAGCATATTTTGTAGAAAAAGATAAAAACTCTTATTCAACATTAGTTAGAAATTGTAACTTAATAGAAGCAAGTAAGTGTCAAACAATGCATGCAGATACTTTTATTCAATTACCATCAATACTTAATAGTCTAAAAAATTCAAGTGATGAATTAATTGTTTATATTGATCCTCCATTTGATTTTAGAGATGGGATGGATGATATTTATGAAAACTCTTTTGAAATTGTAAGAAATATAAAAAATGAAAATATTTATATGATTACTTTTGAACATGTAACAAGCTTAGAAATGCCAGAAGAATTAGGGCTTTTTAAACTTAAGAAAACAAAAAAATTTGGTAAAAGTTCATTATCATATTATATTTATAAATAAGAGTTAGTCAATGTTTAAAATTGCAGTTGTTATACTTGTATCACTGATATTAATGGTATTTTTTCTTCCATATATTTATACTACATCTGCATATGCATTAAATCCAAGTGAGATTTTGTCTTCACCTTCTCTTTCTCATCCTTTAGGAACTGATAGATTAGGAAGGGATATTCTAGCAAGGGTTCTTCAAGGTGGACAAACATCACTAATTATAGGGTTTTTATCTGCAATTATTACTTCATTGATTGGACTTTTTATTGGAATAAATGCTGGATACTTTAAAGGTAAAATAGATAAATCAATAATAATTTTGATTGATTTATTTTTAACTTTTCCTACATTTTTTTTACTTTTAGCATTGGTTTCATATATTCAAGCTTCAACAATAATCTTAATTATTGTTATTTCAATAACAGGATGGATGGGAATGGCAAGACTTATTAGAAGTGAAAGTTTTGCTATTTCCAATAAGCCATATATTAAAATATTAAAATTAGCAAAGGTATCAAATAGTAAGATAATATTTAAATATTTTGCTCCACTTTTAGCACCACTTTTTTTAATATCTTTTACTTTTACAGTAGGCGGTGCAATTTTAGCAGAGTCTGGACTTTCATTTTTAGGACTTGGTATTAATCCTCCAAATATGTCTTGGGGTAGTTTATTAAGTGATGGAAAAGCTGTAATTGATATAGCTTGGTGGGTTAGTTTTTTCCCTGGTCTTATGATATTTCTTGTTACTTTTTCTTTAATTCAAATTTCAGATTTTTTACAACAAAAAGCAAATACCAAAGATATTTTATAATAATCATAGCTTTTATTTAAAGTAATTGAAACTTACAAATAACAATTAAATGATTTTTATGTTAAAATAGCAAAATTTTTTAAACGGAGATTTTAATTTGAATAGATTAACAAAAAGCGTGTTGTTAGTAGCATTTTTACCCGTAATGCTATTAGCTGATAAGAATGCTAATGCTGAATTGTTTGGAGTGTGGACCTTACTTCCTCCTTTGGTTGCAATTGTATTAGCTTTTATTACTAGAAATGTGATTTTTTCACTATTTATGGGTATTTTTGTGGGAACATTTATGGTAAATGTAGTGGATGGAAATATTTTTCAAGCATTTGCAGGTGCGTTTGTGGATCTAGTTAGAAAGATGATTGGATCAATGGCTGACTCATGGAATGCAGGAATTATTCTACAAGTTCTTACTATTGGTGGACTAATTGCAGTAATTACTAAAATGGGTGGCCCAAGAGCAATTGCACAAAAACTTGCAAAAAAAGCAAAAACACCTGCTAGTGCTCAAATATATACTTGGTTAATGGGGTTTTTTATCTTTTTTGATGATTATGCAAACTCTTTAATTATTGGTCCAATTATGAGACCTGTTACAGATAAGTTAAAAATTGCAAGGGAAAAGTTAGCATTTGTTATTGATGCAACTGCTGCGCCAATTGCTGGTATTGCACTTATTTCTACATGGATAGGATATGAAATTTCACTTATAAAAGATGCTTATGTAATGATTGGACAACCTAATATAAATGCTTATGCTATTTTTGTTGAAACTATTCCATATAGATTTTACAATATTTTAATGCTAGCATTTGTTTTCTTCTCTGCATATTTTTTAAGAGAGTTTGGACCTATGAGAACAGCTGCAATTAGAGCTGCTAATACAGGTAAGGTTTCAAGACATAAAAGACAAGAAGAACACTTAAATCAAGAATCATCAACTCTTGCTCCTAAAGAAGATGTTGAATATTCAATGTGGAATGCTATAATTCCTATTTTTTCATTGATTATTGTTGCATTTTTAGGATTTTATTTTAATGGAATGAGTTCTTTAGAGGGTGAAACATTAAAAGCTGTTCAAGCTAATCCATATGCATTTAGTTCAATTAGAGATTGTTTTGGTGCTGCTGATGCTTCTATTGTACTTTTTGAAGCTGCACTTTTTGCTTCAATTGTGGCTATTGCAATGGGGATGCAACAGAAAATATTTAATTTAAGTGAAGCACTTGAAACATGGGTATTAGGAGTAAAGGCTTTAGTTATTACTGCTGTTATTTTAATTTTAGCTTGGTCAATCTCTGCTATTATTAAAGATCTTGGAACATCAGTTTATTTGGTATCTTTATTATCTGATTCTACTCCTCAATTTATTTTACCATCTATTATTTTTATATTAGGTTCGATTATTTCATTTTCAACTGGTACATCATATGGTACTATGGGAATTTTGATGCCTTTGACTATTCCTTTAGCAAATGCTGTTGGACTTCATGTTGGTTTAGAACCTGTTGCTTTAGGTGATTATATTATTTTAAATATTGGTGCTGTTTTAACAGGTGCGATTTTTGGAGATCACTGTTCACCAATCTCTGATACTTCAATTCTTTCATCAATGGGTGCTAGTTGTGACCATATGGATCATATTTCTACACAGTTACCATACGCTTTATTTGTAGGTGCTGTTGCTATTATTTTTGGATATATTCCAGCGGCATTAGGATACTCAGCTACTATTTTACTTCCTTTAGGAATCGTTGTTATTATTTTAACAATTAGATTTTATGGGAAACCCTTTTTAAATCAAAAAGCATAAATAAAAAAAGAGTTTTACTCTTTTTTTATACTATACTCTATTTAATAGTTTATCAAGTAAATTTGTACTTAAAACTCTTTTTGCAAAACCTAAAATATGTGTAGCTTTAGTCACATAGTATCTAGGTTTTGGCTTTTTACTATTCATTATTTTTAATACTACATTTGCAACAGAAGTTGCAGGAAGATTAAAAGGTGCTTTTGTATCATCAGTTGATTCTAACCTTTTTTTTACTTCATTTTTATATGTAGATTCAAAAAAACTATCTTCAATTATTATATTTTTATTAAACATTTTTAAAGCATTTTCTCTAAACTTTGAAGTAACAGGTCCTGTATTAATCAAACTCACACTTATATTACTTCCAATTAACTCTTGTCTTAAAGTATCAGTAAGACCTTCAATTGCATATTTACTTGAATTATATGCACCTCTAAATTTAAGTGAAATTATACCTAGTACTGAACTATGTTGAATTATTTTTCCAAAACCTTGTTTTCTAAATATCTTCATAGTTTGAATTGTCATTTCGTGTAAACCAAAAAGATTTGTTTCAAATTGTTCTTTTAAAACTTCTGTTTTTACATCTTCAACAGCTCCTGGTTGTCCATAACCTGCATTATTAAAAACAGCAGATAATTTTCCATCTTCTTTTAATATTTTATCAAGAATATCTTTTATATTTTCAGGTTTTGTTATATCTAATTTATAACTTATAAATCCTAAATTTTTTAAAATTTCTACATCTTTTTCTTTTCTTGCTGTTGCATAAACTTTAAATCCATGATTTTTTAACACTTTTGCAGTTTCAAAACCAATGCCTGTAGAACAGCCTGTTATTAAAATATTTTCCATTAATTTTTACCTAAATTATTATAAATAATAATTATTTTTTTTGTTTGTTTATATTTCATTTAATCTCTTTTTATATTATATCGTTGTTATTATACCAAATGAAAAACTTTTAATTAAGTTAATCAAAATATTAAATTAATTATTAGAAAAAATAATTTAATTATAAGATTTTTTGGCAAAGAAAATTTAATAAAAACTTGGATAAAATAAAAAAACTTAACACAAATAGGGAAAATTATGTCAGAAACAATAGGCTTGCCTATAATAGTACTTTTACCGTTTATTGCAGCACCCTTTGTTGCTTATTTAGCAAAGTATAATAGACTCGCTTCTGCATGGGGAGCGGGAGTTAGTACGATACTATCTTTTTTAGTATTACTACAATATATAAAGCTTCCTTTTGATGGTATTACTACAATACAATCTTGGGTATGGATTGAATCACTTGGATTAGATTTTGCTTTTAGACTAGATGGTTTAGGACTTTTATTTGCATGTTTGATTTTAGGTATTGGACTTTTAGTAATTATATATGCTAGATATTATATAAGTGAAAAAGATTGTATGGGTAGATTTTATTCATATTTACTTCTATTTATGGGCTCAATGCTTGGTATTGTTTTATCAGAAAATATATTGCAATTAGTTGTTTTTTGGGAGTTGACTTCTCTTAGCTCTTTTTTACTAATTAGTTATTGGCAACATAAAGCTGAGGGTAGAGATGGTGCAAAAATGGCACTTACTATCACTGGTGCTGGTGGTCTTGCAATGCTTGGTGGGGTTTTAATGCTTGGGCATATAGTAGGTAGTTATAATTTAACTGATATACTTGCAAATGCAGAACTTATAAAATCCCATGAACTTTATACCCCAATTATTTTTTTAATACTTTTAGGAGTATTTACAAAATCAGCACAATTTCCTTTCCATTTTTGGCTTCCTCATGCAATGTCTGCACCAACACCAGTTTCAGCATATTTACACTCTGCAACAATGGTAAAAGCAGGAATCTTTTTACTAGCTAGATTATATCCATCTTTAAGTGGAACAACAGAATGGGTTTTAATTGTTGGTATTGGAGGATTGTTGACTTTATTAATAGGTGCTTTTAGTGCTATGTTTAAACATGATATAAAGGGATTATTAGCTTATTCAACAATTAGTCACTTGGGTTTAATTACATTTTTATTTGGTCTATCAACTCCCCTTGCAACAGTTGCAGCAATATTTCATATTATAAATCATGCAACATTTAAGGCATCATTATTTATGGTTGCAGGAATAATTGACCATGAAGCAGGAACTAGAGATATGCGAAAATTAAGTGGACTTTGGGCATATATGCCTCATACTGCCACCCTTGCAATGGTTGCAGCATCTGCAATGGCAGGAGTTCCTTTATTAAATGGATTTTTATCCAAAGAGATGTTTTTTGAAAGAGCATTAAAAGATGCTGAATTATTTAATATCATTACACCTTTATTAGCAATATTAGCAGCAATTTTTTCTGTGGCTTATTCTTTAAGATTTATTCATGATATCTTTTTTAATGGTAAATTAAAAGATTTACCAAAACAACCCCATGAACCTCCAATATTTATGAAAATTCCTGTTGATTTACTTGTAATTACTTGTCTTGTTGTTGGATCTATTCCTGCTTTTACTATTGCACCTTTACTAGCAACTGCTGTTATGGGATCTTTACAAACTCCTTTACCTGAGTATTCACTTGCAATTTGGCATGGTTTTAATGCACCTTTAATTATGAGTATTCTTGCCTTTTTAGGTGGTATCTTTTTATATTCAAAAAGAGAAAAAAGTTATTTATTATATGAAAAATATGTTGCAAGAATAGATGCAAGAGTTCCTTTTGATGGAACAATTAATTTCATATTTTCTTTTGCAAGTAAAGTTACTTCATTTTTTGATAAAAACTCACTTCAAAGTATGATAAGTTGGTTCTTAGTCGCTTCTTTATTTGTAGGTTTCTTTGGATTTAATTATGGGGATTCTTCATTACTTGGGAATAGAGAATTTTTAAGTATAGATTGGGTTAGTATAGTTGCTGTTTGTATTTTGATAGTTTCCACTTTTGTAACTGCAATCTATCATCATAAAAAATTGCTTGCATTAATATCAATTGGAGTAGTGGGACTAATTGTATCTTTGATATTTATTAAATTTTCAGCTCCTGATTTAGCACTAACACAATTAAGTGTAGAAGTAGTAACGATAATATTAATACTATTAGCATTATATTATTTGCCACAAACTACTCCAAAAGAGTCATCAAACACAAGAATTAATAAAGATTTGATTATCTCAATTTTAGCTGCAATGGGAGTTTTTGTTTTAACTTTAGCAGTATTAAGTAGAGAATATACAACAATAGGGAATTTCTTTTTAGAAAACTCTGTATCAGGTGGTGGTGGAACTAATGTTGTTAATGTAATATTAGTTGATTTTAGAGGATTTGATACATTAGGAGAAATAACAGTTTTAGCAATAGCAGGACTTGGAATTTTTTCTATGCTTCAAGGTCTTAAACTTTATGCACCAAAATATGATGATAGAGGTTTTGCTTGGTCAACAGATATGCATCCACCTATGATGCAAACTGTAACAAGACTAGTTCTTCCTTTAATGTTGATGGTTGCTGTTTATATCTTTTTAAGAGGACATAATTTACCAGGTGGTGGATTTATTGCAGGATTAATTGCAGCAGTTGCTTTAATTGTGCAGTATTTAGCAAATGGAATTGATTGGACAAAAGCTAGATTAAGATTTGAAAAAGAGACTTTAATTTCATTTGGTTTGTTAATAGCAACACTTACAGGTTTAGTTTCAATGGTGATAGATTATCCATTTTTAACTACTACCTTTACTCATGTTCATTGGCCAATTGTAGGCGAGTTTGAACTTGCAAGTGCAATTGCCTTTGATTTAGGTGTATTTTTAGTTGTTGTTGGCTCAACTGTTTTAATACTTTTACAACTTGGTAAGTTAAGTAAAGAGTCTCATTTACAAAGTGAAGAAAATAATAATAAAGAAGGTGAAAACTAATGGAAATATTATTAGCATTAATTATTGCAGTACTAACAGGTGTTGGAGTTTTCTTAACACTAAGAGCTAGAACATTTCCTGTAGTTTTAGGATTGACTTTCTTAGCTTATGCAGTTAACTTATTTTTATTTGCAATGGGTAGATTAAATATAAATCAAGCAGCAATAATACAAGAAAATGTATCAAACTATTCAGATCCATTGCCTCAAGCTTTAGTATTAACAGCTATTGTGATTAGTTTTGGTATGACAGCTTTTGTGATTGTTTTATCTTTAAAAGCATATGGTGAATTAAAAAGTGACCATGTAGATGGAAAAGTTTTAGATAAGGATGGAGATAAATAATGACACATACACCAATAATACCTATTCTAATACCTTTAATAGCTGCTTTTTCAATTCTTATTACTAAAAGGTATGGATTTAAAGTAGGGCAAACAATTTCACTTTTATCTATCATAGCTTTAATTTTTGTATCTATTTTTACATTAATAGATATCACTTCAACAGAAGAAGTTTTAGTTTATAAACTAGGTAATTGGGAAGCTCCTTTTGGGATTGTATTAGTTTTAGACTCATTGTCAATTTTGATGGTTAGTATTACATCACTTTTAGCTTTTGGTGCATTATGGTATGCAATAAGTGAAAAGATAGATAAAGAGGGAGTACATTTTCACTCTTTATTTCAATTACAAATATTTGGATTAAATGGGGCATTTTTAACAGGAGATATTTTTAATCTATTTGTATTCTTTGAAATCTTACTTTTAGCAAGTTATAGTTTACTTTTACATGGAAAAGCAGAAGGAAGAACAAAAGCAGGTTTGCATTATGTGATTATTAATCTAATAGGTTCAACACTATTTTTATTTGCAGTTGGTACTTTATATGGAATTTTAGGTACTTTAAATATTGCTGATATGGCATACAAAGTTTCATTATTGGATTCAGAAAATATAAGTGTAGTAGCTGCTGCTGGTTTATTGTTACTTGTAGTTTTTGGATTGAAATCAGCTATGTTTCCTTTATATTTATGGTTGCCAAGTGCATATGGAAAGACAAGTGCTCCAGTAGCAGCACTATTTGCAATTATGACAAAAGTAGGTTTATATGCAATCATTAGAGTGCATGGAACAATATTTGGTGAAAATGCAGGTGAATTAGCATACTATTATATACCTTGGGTTTTAAACATAGGACTTATAACATTAACTTTAGCAACATTTGGTGTCCTAGCTTCAAAAGAGATTAGAAATCAAGTTGCATATTTAGTATTGACTTCTGTTAGTATTTTATTAATAGCAATTGGAATTAATTCTCAAGATGCTTTGGGTGGAGCAATTTATTATATGATTCATTCAACTTTTCTTGCAGCTGGATTTTTCTTAGTTGCAGATGTAATACTAAAAGCTAGAACTACAGGATATTTTGATAAACAAATGCCAATATTTAAAGAAGCAATTATTATTGGTGCATTATTTTTTATATTTGCAGTTGCAGTTGCTGGATTACCACCTTTATCAGGATTCTTTGGAAAAATAATGATTTTATCAGCTTCTTTAGAACATACACATACAGCAATAATTTTATCAGTAGTTCTTATTAGTAGTTTATTGATTATTATAGCTTTATCAAAAAGTGGTTCAGCAATATTTTATGATACAACTTTAGATGTAGAGCCTTTAGATGAGTACAAGCTATCAAAATCAACTTTAGCTTCAATATTCTTTTTATTTTTATTTGCTCCATTATTAGTAATATTTGCAAACCCAATTACAGAATTTACAAATACAATAGCAGCAAATCTATTTGATACAAGTAAGTATATAACAACTGTAATCAATATTGAAGAGGTAATAAAATGAAAAATAAAAATAGAATTTTACCCCACCCAATTTTAAGTATTATTTTAGTAGTGATTTGGCTTTTATTAAATAATACTATTGCACCTGGGCATATATTATTAGGTGCATTTTTGGCTGTATTAATTCCTTGGTTTACATCAAGTTTTTGGCCAGAAACAGTCTATATTAGAAATCCATTAACTTTTTTAAAGTTTTCACTTCTTGTGATTTATGATATAGTTGTTGCTAATTTAACAGTTGCAAAACAAGTAATTGGACCAAATAGTAATTTGAAACCAACTTTTTTTAATTTACCTCTTGATATAAAGCACCCTTTAGGTATTAGTACACTTGCAAGTACTATATCACTAACTCCTGGAACAGTTAGTTGTGATTTAAGTGAAGATAGAAAATACTTAATTATTCATGGTTTAGTTATTGATGATGAAAAAAAGACAATAAAAGAGATAAAAAAAAGGTATGAAAAACCTTTGATGGAGGTATTTAAATCATGTTAGAATTTGTATTACCAATAGCATTTGTAATGATTACAATAGCAATGATATTTAATATATATAGATTGATTGTTGGTCCAAGTGTTGCTGATAGAATACTTTCACTTGATACACTATATATTAATTCAATAGCACTTTTAATAATATATAGTTTACATCTTGGAAACACATTATATTTTGAAGCTGCATTATTAATTGCAGTTATGGGATTTGTAGGAACAGTTGCGCTTAGTAAATATTTGTTGCGTGGCGATATTATGGAATAACAGGAGATTTTATGTTTGAATTTATCATATCATTACTTATTTTTTTAGGTGCTTTTTTTACTCTTGTTGGTTCTATAGGATTAGTAAAATTACCTGATTTCTTTACAAGATTACATGCCCCTACAAAAGCAACAACTTTAGGAGTAGGTGCAGTTTTAGTAGCCTCAACATTGTATTTTACATTTACAACAGGAGAGCTTAGTTTACATGAAGTTTTAATAACATTGTTTTTATTTATAACAGCGCCAATTAGTGCTCACTTGATGGCAAAGTCTGCAATACATATCAAAAAAAATGAAGAAAAAATTAAAGAAGCAGAAGAAAAATAGATAAAATTATCTGTTTTTCTTTAAAAATAATAGTTACTTTTTATTACTACATATAAAATAAATTTTTTAGGCAAAATAATGCAAGATATCAAAAAACTTTTAGATAGTGAAGTTTGCACAAGAAATAGCGATTGTGAACTTTCATATGAAAAACCTGACCCACTTTTAGTAGCAAGTAGATACAAAGATGAATATACAATTTTATTATGCGCACTTTTTGGATATGGAAAAGCCTCTTTAATAGTAAAGTTTTTAGATAGTTTAAACTTTGAACTTTTAGATGAAAAAGAAGAAGTTATTGAAAAAGAACTTGATAAGTTTTATTATAGGTTTCAAAATAGTACTGATGTAAAAACAATCTTTAAAACATTTAGAAGATTAAAACAAACAAATAGTTTGAATGATATCTTTTTACAAGGTTATAAAAAAGAAAACAGCATTTTAGACGGTCTAGATACATTGATAAAACAAATCCATGAAGTATCAAACTATAACTCACAAGGCTTTACTTTTTTAGTATCAAGCCCATTTAAAAGAGATAAAAACTTACAAATCAAACAAATAGGAAACGCCCCATATAAAAGATGGAATATGTTTTTAAGATGGATGGTAAGAGATGATAACTTAGATTTAGGATTATGGAAAAAAGTTGATAAAAAAGACTTGATAATCCCCCTTGATACACACACCTTTAAAGTATCACAAAAATTAGGACTACTTCAAAGAAAAACATATGATCTAAAATCTGCAATATTACTAACACAAAAACTAAAAGAGTTCGATAATCAAGACCCAATAAAATATGATTTTGCACTATATAGAATTGGGCAAGAACAAATACTATAAATTGAGTTTTTCAACAACTCCTACTATTCACCAAAAAGAATGTTCTCTTTTTGATGAATCATTTTTGAAGTAAAAAAGCTAACTATTAGTATGGTTAGTGCTGGAATAAAGAAAAAATATAGTAAAAGTATATCGGCTCTAAAATTCCAGTATGACTCAAAGAGTATTGTACTTATAATATAAGAGCCTATGCTTCCTAAAACTATTCCTAATGTACTTGCACTAAAAGAGATAAGACCAAACTCTATTAAAAAAGAGTTTCTGATGGTTTTATTTTTTACTCCAATCATTTTTAGTCTTAGTATATTGTTTTTTTGTAAATTCATTTGGTATTGAATGATAATAAAACTCATAAGAAGACCAACGATGATAGAATATAAACTCATCTTCTCAGTTACATTAGTGACATTTTTTACAAGGCTTGTAAAAGTTTCAAATAGATTTTTTACATCTATAACAGTTAAGGTTGGAAAAAGATCTGTGAGTTTTAAAAGCATACTTGAGGCATCATAATCTCCTGTTGATATTGTGGCTAAAATAGTTTTTGGTGCATCATCAATGGCTCCTTTTTGTAATATCAAAAAGAAGTTTGGTACAAATTCTGTCCAGTTTACTGTTCTTATATTAACTACAACTGCTTTTAGTTTTAATCCTAAAACATCAAATACAAGAGTATCTCCTAAGTTTATTCCTCTTCTGTTTGCATATCTTTCTTCAACACTTACTTCTATTGGTTTTGAAAAGTCTTTTGAGTTATAAACTCCTTTAAACTCTCTGCCTTGAACAATCTCTTCGCTATTTTTTAATTTAGTTCTATATGAGAGATTAACAGCTGTATTTTCAAGCTCTTCTTTATTGTTTATTTTTACTACTCTTCCTCTAATCATGGGTGAGATATTTTCTAATTTTGCATTCATACTATTAACTGCATTTTTTATATCTTTAATCTGCTCTTCTTTTGCATCTATAACAAAAAAGCGAGGTCTTTCATCAATACTTTGAGTTAAGGCAGTTGATAGTGATGATCCTATTTGAGGGATTAGACTAAAAAATGTTGTACATAAAACAATTGCAGTAAATAAAGTCAATGATGTTTTTCTTTGTCTAATAATATTTTTCAAGGCTAAAGATAATGATAAGTTTTCTAAATGTCCTACAAAATCAAATCTTTTTAAAATAAATGAGCCAATTGTAAAAAACAAAATAATAAGTAAAAGCATTGCTATAGCAAATATAAGTCCTACATTTTTACTAGGTGTTACAAAGTGTGATATAAGTAGTAGTAGTAAAACAAAAGGAGTAAAACTAAAAATAGTTTTTGAAAATGATTGTTTTTCTCTTTGAAGTAGAGGTAAAATCAAAGGAAGTCCTATACTTAAACTTAAAAGCAATAATACTAATGAAGATTTTAAGAAAAAATAGTAATCCAATGATAAATTAAAATTAAAATCTATAAGTTTTTCAAGTATTGGACTTATAAATTGTGCAGATATTGCCATAAGTGAAAAAACAATAATACTTGAAATTGTTATTAGTATAAATAGATGAAGAATATATGTAATTGCTAAATTTTTTTTGCTCAAACCCAAATCACTCAAGATTGTAATATCTTTTTGATGTTTTCTTAAAAAACCTGAATATAAATAAATAAGCCCCACAAGTCCTAAAAAGAACGAAACAAGAGAGACTAAAGACAAAAAGTCTGTAAGGAAGTTTAAAACACGCAATAAACGGTCTTTCCCATCATTTGGAGAGAGTACTCTTAGGTTTTGTTCAATACTTTTTTCTAATTTATTTTCAATTTTTTCCAATGTGTCATTGTCTAGATTATCTTGGAAAAGAAAGTTTAGTTTGTATCTAGCAGTAGAACCAAACTGCAAAAGCTCTGTTTTTTCTAAGCCTTTTTCACTTATATAAATTTTGGGCATGAAGCCAGAAAAATTTATTGTTTTTAAGCTATCTTCTTCAATGATTTTCTTTATGATAAAGTTTTCTTTACCTATTTTTATCTTTTCTAAAAGTTTTAAGCCAAGAAGGTCAATAACTTCTTGGGAAACCCAAACTTCATTTGCTTTTGGTAAAGGTTCACCTTTTGGATAGATTGTTTTGTCTTTAAAAACCAATCCTCCATAGTAAGGGTAAGACTCATTTATTTTTACAACTTCCATCAATCTAGCTCTTTTAGATGAAGAGATCATACTAACAGTAGAAACTCCTTGTGAAAAATCTTTTATTTTTGGAAGTTTGTTTTTTATGTTTTCTATTTGTTGTGGTGTTATAGGAAATCTTGAAGATACCACAAGATCAGAACCAAGTAATATTTTTGCTTTTGTATCTAGTGAGCTTTCCATACTTCCTTTGAAAAATTGTAAATAAGAGAGTGATGCTATGGTTAAACAAAAGTTTAATATAAATATCAAGCTAAAAGATTTTGAGCGTGCAAGTGCTTTTGAAACAAGATCCAATACTAGCATTTAGTCAAATCTCCCAATACAAGTTCATAAGTTTCTTCACAACGTTTTGCAACATCTTTTGAGTGTGTCACTAAAATCAAAGTAGTGTTGTTTTTTTTGATTAGTTCAAAAAGTTTATCCATAACAGCAATGCCTGTTTCTTCATCTAAGTTTCCACTTGGCTCATCTGCTAAGATTATTTTAGGATTATGAATAAGTGCTCTTGCTATTGCAACTCGTTGTTTTTCACCACCACTTAGTTGTGAAGGAAGATGATTTAATCTATGCTCTAAGCCTACATCTTTTAGAAGTTCTATAGCTTTTTCTTTTGGATTTGAAATACCACAAACTTTTGCAGGAAGCATTACATTTTCCAAAGCATTTAAGTAAGAAACTAAATGAAAATTTTGAAAAACAAAACCTATATTTGAAGCTCTAAAATCATTTAACTGGCTCTCTTTTAAATCTTTATAAGAAACTTTATCAAGAATTATATCTCCATTATTTGGCTTGATTATTCCTGATATCAATGAAAGTAGTGTGGATTTACCACTTCCTGATTTACCCATAATAGCAACTGTTTGTGCTTTTTGTACTTGAAAATTCAAATCTTGAAAAATATCAATAGTTTCTAAACCTTGAGAGTATGATTTTTTTAGTGATTTTATTTTTAGCATTATAACTCTTCCTTTAAAAACTTATAAACTTCTTTTGCGATATATTTGTGTCCTTGAGCATTTGGATGAATTCCATCTGATTGATTAAGCTCTTTTTCTCCAGCAACACCATCTAGTAAAAAAGGCATACTTTTAAGTTTGTATTTATCTTTTATCTCTTCATACATCTTTTTAAAACGCTTCGCGTATTCAGGACCATAATTAGGAGGTATTAGCATTCCTGCTAACAATACTTTTGCCTTTGATTTTTGTGCAAACTCTACAATCTCTTCAAGATTCTTTTGACTTTGTTGAAGATTTAGACCTCTTAATCCATCATTAGCTCCAAGAGCAATAAATACTATATCTGGCTTTCTTTTTAAATACCATTTAAGTCTAGATAAACCATCACTTGTAGTTGAGCCACTTACACCACCGTTTATAATTTTGATATCTTTTTTTAGTTTTGTTTTAATCATATTTTCCACTAAGTTTGGAAATACATCTTTTTGTGCAACTCCTAAGCCTTCTGTTAATGAATCACCTAAAAAAAGAATAGTTTTAGTATTTGAATTTGCACTTACAATTTGTAAGGTGATTAAAAATAGAGTTAATATAATTTTTTTCATGATTGATACTATCCCAAATGATAATTTTTTTTATTAAGATAAAGTATATAAAGAAAAAGTTAACAGAAGTTTAAGACTTGATATACAAACAAAACATATATGAGCAAAAAAGTAAAAGAGAAGAGTTTTGTATATAGAGTATTCTCTTTTCTAACATTTAAATGACTTTTGTATGATATCATTATACTGTCACTAAATTAAAAAGTTATTTTTTGAAAAAAAAGTAATAATAAAAAACTAAATATTACTATATCGTGTGTGAGTGTAAGTGATATTGTTACTAAAATATTATTTTTCTTTTCTAATAATATTTAGTAATTGTTTGATAAAATTCGAACTAATAGTGACATTATTATAGGGGAAATATGAAGAAGTTAATTATTTTTATTTTTATTTTTTTTAACACACTTAATGCTCAAAATTTAGATTCTTTACTTAAAAACTATAAAGAAACTTCAGAAAAATCTTTGCAAACTGTTGATGAAAATTTAGGTCATGTTTTTGTCTATTCACAAAAAGATATTAGACTTATGCAGTATACAAAATTAAGTGATATATTAAAAGAATTACCTTTAATTAACTTCAATCATAATAGATATGGTATACCAAGTCTTTCTTTAGCAGGTACAAAGACAACTGTTAGTGGCTTTTTTAGATTCTTTATCAATGACCATGAGATTTCTTCTGTTCATTCTCAATCACCTTTTCTTAGTTGGGGTAATTTGCCTTTAGATTTTGTGGATTATATTGAGGTTTATTATGGAGATAGCTCTTTTGCTTTGGGAAATGATACAGGTATTTATTTTATTAGAATTTACACAAAAAAGGCTTACAAAGAAAATGCAAGTGAGCTAAGAGTTAGTGCTCAAAAGCAAGGAACAAATTCACAATCAATTGTTCATTCACAAACTTTTGAAAATGGTTGGTCTTATCTTACTTTTTTGAAAAATTTAGATTCAAATAAAGATGCAAACTATAAGTCTGAAGAGTTAAAAAATCATTCAAAAAGAAGATATTTTTATCTTGATATTAGTAATGATAAAACAGATATAAACATAGGCTATGCTGATGTAAAAAAAGACAACTTCATGGGACTTTCACTTGATGTAGTACCAAATGAGGGAGAAATAAAATCAAAAGATTTTTTTATTGATTTTACAAGAAAATTTTTATATGACAACTCTTTAAAATTATCTTTATCTTTAGATATAAATACTAGAAAATATTATGAAGAAAATGATGAAGGAATAGGCTTAATACCTGTATTAGATTTAAAAAATATGGGTATGACTATACCCAAAAAATTTAAAGAAGATTTAACTTTAAAGAAGTTTCATGCGCATTTATCTAAAACACACAATTATAAAAACAACTCCTTATTAGCAGGAATAAACTTTTCAAAGAAAAAATATGAAGTCAATAATAGAAAAACTGTAAATTTTTTAAATCAGACTACAAATGTAGGAGAATATCATGATTTTGATGAGGAAAATATTTATTCGTTACTTTTACAAGATAAGCTTAAAATAAATGAAAAATTATCTTTTGTTGCTAATGCAAAATTTGATAGATATGAACGAAGTGGATTTTTGGATGATGCCTCAGAAGAACTTTATAGAATAGGTGCTATTTTTACTCCTTTTGATAATTTTGGCTTAAAAGCATTTTATACTAAAACTTTTTTACCTCCTTCATTTTATGATGTTGATTCTGCAAGAAAAGACAAGCCATATTTAAATACACAAAAATATAACTTTTATACATTAGAAGGTGTCTATACGACAACAAATTCAAAATATAGAGTGAAGTATAGTAATGTGAAAATTAATGATTTTATTTATTTTTCTCCTATTGGAACAATGAATATTGATCATACAATTAAAAGCGAAGGTCTTATTTTTAATTATGAATATCTTTTTGAAAATAATAATAAGTTTGAGATTAGTTACTATACTACAAAATTAAGTGAAGAACTAAATAATTCAAATAAAGGTGGATATGTAAAGTATATGGGTAAAAGAGATAAGTGGGAATATTTCGCTTCACTTATTTACAAAAATTCATATAGTTATTTGGATGTTGATGTTGATGCAAGTTATGATTTAAATTTAGGTGCTACATACTACTTTAGTGATGATTTAAGTTTAAGTATTAAGGGTATTAATATCTTAGATAAATCTACAGAATCTTTATATAAAGATGGTTTTCCAGGAGATGATTTTGCTTTTGAAGATCATGGTAAAAACTTTAATGTTTCTATGAAGTGGGTGTTCTAATGAGAGCTTTAATTTTAATGTTAACACTTATTTCATTTGCTACATCAGACCAATATACATTTTTGATAAATAAATATAATAAAGAAATGGAATTGGAAGCAAAAATTATTGCAAATATCGCAACTTTAGCAACCAAAGGTGAAATAAAGCTTTTTATCCCAAATATTTCAAAAGTTGAAAAAAAGGTATATTCGAAAATTTTCACTTTAGTTGATAAATGTGAAAAGTCAAATTTTGTTTTTGTAAAGAAAAATATAAAAATAGATCCAAAATGCTTAAATAACAAAAGATTGTTTTTTACAAATAATTATAAAAAATTATTAAATAAAGATATATATTTTGGGGCATTTTTTTGGAGTAAAAGTAGACCCAATATAGTATTTATAAAAAATAGACTAAGAACTAAAAAAATACTATTACCAAAAAGCTATAATAAATTTATTGAGGATTTTTAGTTTGAAAACTTTTTTTGAATTAAAGGATTCACATCTTTTAATTATATTTGCTGTTATTATATCGTTTATTTTATTTCTACTTCTTTTAGGAACAATAAAACTTGAAGAAAATATAGAAAAAAAGATGATTCAGATTTCAACTGCTGATGTTAAATCAATTGTTTTAAATAGTGCTAAGAGTATAAAAGAAACATTAGATAAAGATAAAAATTATGTTGAACAAATATTAGAAAATAGAAATTTTCATAATAAAATAGAAACAAACTTAGAAACTTTAGTTACGCAAAATATAAAATATGCATATTTACTTTATAAAGATAACAGGGGTGTATTTAGATTTTTAGTTGATGGTGCAAAAGGTCTAAATAAAGCTTTCCCTAATCAAAAGTTTGACATAGATAATAAAAAATGGCTAATGTTATTTGATACTAAAGCACCTATAATTATTCAAAATAAATATTTAAAACAGATTTCAATTACATATTTAGTTCCGATTATCCAAAATAATGAAGTAATTTTAATTTTAGCAATTGATTTTTCAATAAAAAAAGTTAAAGAGATAAATGATATTATCTCTATAATAAAAGATACTATAATTATAGTAATTTTTATACTTTTATTATTTTTATTTGTTTTATTAATTCAATCAAAAAGATATATTTCAGTCAAACAAAGTGCGTATACAGATAAATTAACAAATGTTTTTAATAGAAACTATTTACAAGAGTATGAAGAGTTTATAAATTTAGATGATTATATTATTGCAGCAATTGATATTGATAATTTTAAACTTGTAAATGATAATTATGGACATAATATTGGAGATAAAATATTAAAACAAGTTGCTGTTATTATTTTAAAATCTACACGAAAAAAAGATGATATTGTTATTAGATATGGTGGAGAAGAGTTTCTTATCTTTGCAAAAGTTAAACGAAATGATAATTTAATAGCTTTAAATGTCATTGAAAGGATATTTACAAATATTCAAAAAGAAAAATTTCCTATTTCAAATAAGTCTAATTTGGATATTACTGTATCTATTGGAGTTAATTTACAACCAGCAAAATCAAAAAACTTTGAAGAAGCTTTTAAACTAGCAGATAAAGCTCTATACTTAGCTAAAGACAAAGGTCGAAACAATATTCAAATTTACAATGAAAACTCTCAAGTTCACGATGATAATAAACTATCTATAAATGAAATAAAAGAAGCTTTAGATGAAAAAAGAGTCTTTTGCTTTTATCAAAAAGTTGTAGATACTTATACTAAAGAAGAAATTTTTTCAGAAGCATTATTAAGAATCAGAAAAAAAGATAATTCAATTGCTGAACCAATAGATATTATTTCTTCTATAAAAGGAACTTTTATTCTAAGAAATATTTCAAAAAGAGTTTTAAAAATTTGTTTTGAAAGATTAAGAAAGAATAAGACTATGTTTTTAAATGTAAATTTAAACTCTCAGGATATAAAAAATGATTCAATAATAAAATTACTTGAAAAGAATGCATTTTTAGATAAAGATATATCAAATAGATTAGGCTTAGAAATTATATTAAATGAAAAAATTGTAAAAGATAATAAAGTAAAAGAAAATCTTTTAAAATTAAAAGAATTGGGTTATAAAATATATATAGATAATTTTGGAGTGGGATATTCAAATTTACATTATCTATGTTCAATAAAAGTTGATTATATAAAAATTGATGGTGATATTATAAAATCTATTTTAGAAGATAAAATAGCTTATCTTTTTGTAAAAAATATTATAAATTTTGCAAAAGAAGCAGATATTAAAGTTATTGCAAAACATGTATTTTCAAATGAACTTTATGAAAAGTTAAAAATTTTAAATGTTGATTATTGTCAAGGTTTTTTATTTGATAAACCTAAATCTTTTGATGATTAGATATATAAAGATATATCTACTTCATCTATTTGTTCTTTTTTTAGGTATTTTTGAGCATACTCTTTATATGCGCCTGAGCTTAGAAATAGTCTAAAAATATCTTCATCAATATGTTTTTCTTTTACCATAAGACTAAGTATACCAATAGCTTCACTTAATGTTTTTGCTTTTTTATATGGTCTATCTGATGCTGTTAAAGCTTCAAAAATATCAGTGATAGCCATGATTCTAGCTGGGATTGACATGTCTTGTTTTTTTAATTTTTTGGGATATCCTGTACCAATAAGAGTTTCATGATGTGCTCCTGCATATTCTGGAACTCTTTTTAAGTTGTCACTAAAAGGGAGTTGTTCAAGCATGATAATTGACATAATGATATGTTCATTGATTTTGTACCTTTCTTCATTTGTAAGTGTGCCTTTTTTAATACATAGATTATATACTTCTCCTAAATTATAAAGATCTTTTGGTACATCAATTTTAAAATTGTATTTATCATAATCTTTAATGTCATCTTTATTTCTTTTTATTATATGCTCTTTTTTATCACTTAATAAATACTCTTTGCATGGAGTTTGTATTTTATTTTTATCTACTCTTGATTCTTCATCTTGTGATAAACCTATTGTCTTATCAAAATATCTTGTCCATTGTTTTTTTGATATTTGTTTAATTTTTTCTATATCTTCATCACTCATAAATTCAGAACCAATATTTGCCTTCGCAACAATTTTATACTCTTCTTGTAGATTATTTAACTTCTGCTTTAAAAGGTTTTCTTCTTCTTTTTTATCTTTTCCATCTAAGATATTTTTGTACATTTGAATAGTCATATCTCTATAAATAACTTCAAATCTAGTTCTTATTTCATGGATTCTATTATATATAGTTTCAAGTTTAGTCGCTTTATCAACAACATATTCAGGAGTAGTAACTTTTCCACAATCATGTAACCAAGCGGCAATACTTAGTTCTCTTTTTTCTTCTTCATTTTTAAAAGTAAAATCTTTAAATATGCTTTCATTGCTTTGATGTGCCTTATTTGCTATTAACATAGTAAGTATTGGAACTCTTGCACAATGTGCCCCTGTATATTTTGATTTTGCATCAATAGCACTTGCAATAAGTTTGATAAATGAATCCATTAGTTCTTGTTGTTTATCTTCATATTCTTTAAGAGATTTAGACATATTTACAAGAGATTTTGAAAGTTCATCTAACTCTTTAATATTTGTATTTATATCTTCTACTTTTGTGAATTCTCTTCTTAATATTTTGTTATTTTGTTCTTCAAGTTTTTCTATTGGATTTACTAAAATTTTCGTAGAGTACCAAATAAGAGGTATAATAAAACTAAGAAGACCTATAGTCATCAAGAATGAATAAAAAATTCTATTTGTGTATGGTTGCATAATTATATCTTGAGGCACTGTAATTAGAAGATAATCTTTATTTTTATAAATTGATTCAATTTTAGAAAAATATATAAAATAATTTATATCATTGATTTTCATGCTAAAAGATTTGTAAGCTATTTGAGTATTTATTATTTTTGTTATTTTCTCTTTTAAAGTACTATCAATCTTTTTATCTTTTATATTCTTTCCTGCTTTTGAGATTATTTTCATATCTTTTTTTATCAAGTATATTCCTTGTTTATCAATATGAATTTGTTTTTTAAGAAAATTATCAAGACTTTGAAGTGATAAATCAAGACCAATTACAGATTTAGTACTAGTAACCTTTTTTGCATAAGTTACTCCAAAATTATCTAAATTTGTAAATAAATATGGCTCAGTTCTTATTATAGAATTATCCTTTATTGCTTCTTTGTACCAAGGTCTTGAAGTAGGGCGGTAACTTGTTTTACTTTCTATACTTCTTATTTGTATTAAGTTTTTGTTTAGATATTCATCATATCTTACATGAGTTCCATTTTTATCATAAATTTTTACTATAAGCCATCTTTCTTCTTTATTTGCATTATATTTTTTTCTTAGTTTTTCATTTATATTTAGATTTATTACTTCATAAAAAGTATTATCTTCATGACCTACATATAAAGCATAGATATGCTTATTGTTATTTAATGCAGTTGTGATAAGTTTCAAAAGAGGGTGGCGTTTATTTTTTTGTGGTGTTTGTTTTATTTCTTTGTAAAGTTGAAGTATGGATATTAAATCATTATGACGCTTATCTAAATTTTGTAGTCTCTCTTCAACGTTTTCAGAGATTTGTGAAAAATTATCTTTTGTTGCATTTTTGGCTAAATCTAAAGAGAAATTATATTGTAAAAGTAAGGTTATAGATATAACAGAAATTATTAAAAATACCAAAATAAATGAGATTGTAGGTCTAATCTTTATGTAAAATTTCTTTTTCATAATAGCTTCTTTTATTATTTACACTATTTTAACATAATATAAACAATAAAAGTATATAAAACTATAAAATTATTTCTAAATTATAAAATTTAAAAAATAAGAATTAATCTTACTTTATATGACTGTATTATCTTCAAGTATAATTTTATTTCTACCTTCTTCTTTTGCTTTATATAAAAGCATATCTGCTTTTTGTATTGCACTATCATATGACTCATGGTCATTTCTAATAGTAACCCCAGCTGAAAAAGTGATTTTTATCTTTTTCTTTTCATAGATAAAATTATTTTGTGTAACTATACTTTTGATTCTTTTTAGATATTTTAGAAGTTCTCTTTTAAGATTAAAATGAATTATAGCAATAAACTCTTCTCCTCCATATCTTCCTACAATATCCATATCTCTTGTATATTTACTTAAGATTTTTCCAAAAGTAGATAGTATCATGTCACCACCTGCGTGACCATATTTGTCATTGATTGCTTTAAAGTGGTCAATGTCAAAAAATACTATTGCATACTGTGTATCATTTCTTTTATAATTTTCTTCTGTTTTTTTAGCTTCATATTCATATGCTTTTCTAGTAAGTAAGCCTGTTAAATGATCTTTTAAATTCTCTTCTTTTGTTTTAGAAAGTTGTTCTTCAAGTGTTTTTACTTTATCTTCAAGCTCTTGAACTTTATCTTTTCCAGAAGATAATTTTTCCCCTACATTTGTCATCTCATTTTCTATTGACATTGCTGCATTTATAAGTTTACTTTGTAGTGTTGTTAATTCTTTTATTCCATTATCTGTAAGATTTATAGCTTGAATTTCATCTTTTATATTTGATACTTCAACACCACTATCTCCACTACTTGAAATAGCTTCATTTAAGTGCTTACCCATAAGTGTTACAAGCTTTGCAATTTCTGCTGTTTTTTCTTGAACTACTTTTTTATCAGCTTCAAATCTATTTGTGATGAAGCTTTGCATCTCTTTTTGAATCTCTTCTTCAAAAAGTAGTGCTGGAGAATTTCCTATTTTAACAGAAAATTTTGTTATCTTATCATCTAAACCAATTGAAATAGATGGTGTCATAGATTCTTTAAAAAGTGATGTCAAAGTTTTTAAGTTTTTTGTAGCAACTCTATTTAAAAGTATGGGAATCATATCTTCAAAAGTAGTTATATTTTTACTTTTTATCTCTTCTTGTTCTTCATTATTTAATCTACTTACTAATTCTTTAAATTGAGTGCATTCTTTCGCATTTAATTTATACTCTTTAGCAATTATACAAAACTCTTTATGATACTCATTTGGAGTTGGTTCAATATTTTTTATAAATAGATTTTTAATAGTTTTTTTTGCTACTTCTTTGATATCATTTCCCATAATATAATCCTTTTATGATAAAAGTTTTTTTACTATTTCATTGATTCTTTTTCCATCTGCAACTCCTGCAAATTTCTTTGTTGCTGTCCCCATAACTTTACCCATATCTTTGATACTTTCTGCTTTTACTTCTGCTATTATGTCTTTGATTCTAGCTTCTAATTCTGCATCATCTAATTGTTTTGGTAAGTATTGTTTAAATATATCAATTTGTTCTTGTTCTTTTTCTACAAGCTCATCTCTTTGTGCATCTTTGTATTGAATAATAGCTTCTTGTCTTTGTTTAATACCTTTTTGAATAAGTTTTAAAATATCTTCATCATTTAATTCTTTTCTTTCATCAACTTCAATTTGTTTAATCATTGTATTTATTGCTCTTATTGAGTCTCTTTTTACTAACTCTTTTGCTCTCATTGCATCTTTTAAATCAGTTTTTAATTGTTCTTTTAAACTCATGAATATCCTTGTTTTTTATTTATTATATCTTTTTATGAATTAAAGCTTTCTATTAGTTCTTCAAGCTCTAAAAATCTTTCTACTTTTGTTTCATAGACACTTTTTACTTCTTCTAATTCTTGTGATACTATGACAATACCTTTTTGTTCATAACATTTTGGATTTGCAAGGCAGTTATTTATCTCTTCAATTTTATTTTCTAACTCTTCTATCTCATCTGGCAGTTTGTCATATTCGACTTGATCTTTGTAGCTTAGTTTATTTTGCTTTTTTGGTTGAGATCTCTTTTTTTCTTCATTTTGACTTGTTTTTTGAAGCTCTTTTTCATAATCTTCTAAGTCTTTTATCTCTTTTTCTACTTCAAGATACTCTGTATATGGTTGATAACTCTCTTCAACTAGTCCTTCAATTCCTCTAAATACAAATAGTTTTGTTGCAATTTTATCTACAAAATATCTATCATGACTTACAAATATAAGCGCACCTTGAAAATTTTGTAAATACTCTTCTAAGATATTTATTGTTGGAATATCCAAATCATTTGTAGGCTCATCAAGTATCAAACAATCATAATTTTTTGTAAATAAAAGTGCTAAAGCAACTCTATTTTTTTCTCCACCACTTAATAATCCAATTTTTTTATCAAGATACTCTCTTGGAAATAAAAAGTTTTTCAAGTATCCAAATACATGCATATTTCTTCCATCATCTAAAACAACTCTATCTCCACCATTTGGACAAAAAATATCCATAATTGTTTTTGAATCATCAAGCATTTCTCTGTGTTGGTCAAAATATCCAATAGTAAAATCACCCTTTTTAAATCTACCTTCATCAATTTGTAGTTTTTGTGTAAATAGTTTTAGCATTGTTGATTTTCCAGTTCCATTTGGACCAACTATTGCAATAACATCTTTTTGTAAAATTCTTGTAGTGAAGTTTTTGATAAGAAGTTTATTCCCTAAAGATTTTTTTATCTTATCAAGTTCAAAAAGCATTTTTCTTTTATTTTTATTTTGTCCCTCAGGTGCATTAAACGCTTTTTGTTCTCTTTGAAGTTCTAAAGACATCTTTTTTATTTGTGCAGGGTTTGATTTTGCCTTTTTCTTCAAATCAAAATATTCTGATTTTCTTCTTTCATTTCTTTTTCTTCTAGCTGTAACGCCTCTTTGCATCCAATGGGCTTCTCTTTTTACAAGTCTTATTAAATTTTCATGCTCTTTTTGCATGTTTGATAATAACTCTTCTTTTTGACCTAAATAATCACTATATCCACCATTGAATTTTCTTAGGTTTCCATTTTCTATTTCAACAATATTTGTAGCAATATTATCAATAAAATATCTATCATGAGAGATAAATAGTAAAGTAAAGTTATTCTTCATTAGAAGTGATTCTAAAAACTCTACCATATAAACATCAAGATGGTTTGTAGGTTCATCTAAAAGTAAAATATCAGGTTTTTTAAGTAATAAGGTTGCAAGGCTAACTCTTCTTTGTTCTCCTCCACTTAAAAGATTTACATCTTTAAATTCAAACTCTTTTAATTGAAACTCTTTTAAGACTCTTTCAATCATATTGTCCAAATCCCAAGCATTGTGAAAATCTATATAAGTAGCTAGTTTACTTTGCTCTTGTAACAAATCATTGTTTTCATAATCAATTGCAAGTTCTTGTGCAACTTCTTCATATCTTTTTTTTGCTGTGTTTATTTCTGTTAGTTGTTGCTCAATTGCTTCTCTTACTGTAAGCTCTGGTTCAAACTTTGGTTGTTGAGCTAACATCTCTATTTTTATAGATTTATCAATTGATTTTTCACCAGAATCTACTTCAACCTCACCCATAATAACTTTTAGTAAAGTTGACTTGCCTTGACCATTTTGACCAATTACCGCAATTCTTTGTCCAGGTGTTAAAGTAAAGTTTACATCTTTTAATATTACTTTTGTATCGTATTGTTTAGTTATGTTTTGTAAGTCTATTAATGCCATTTATTCTTCTTCTTTCTTTAAAATGCACTTTTAAAATTTATAAAATATTATATCTTTGTTGATCTATAAATTGAACTATCAAAACTCTATTTTTATAGATAAAATTATTAATTTAAGTAGTTGGGATGATATCTAAAAAACAGTCATATTATGCTTAATAATACTATGTCCTTTAGGATAGAATTTTAGTTGGATTTTACAATTATACTTATTCGTTTACTTTGAAAAATTCGCATATAGGTATATCAAATATTATTGATAATTTATGCAATTGATTTAAGTTAAATTTTTTATTTGATGTATTTGATTCTGCATTTGTAATAAATGATGGATTAGAAAACCCCAATGCTATACTCACATCTAATTGTGTTAATTTTTTTTCTCTTCTTATTTTTCTTACATTTTTTGAAATATTTTGATGAAATTTCACTGAATCTTCTTCAGTTATTTCTGACAACAACATTATTCTCCTTATAGTTTCACTAGAATGATATTACTTATAGGTAATATTTAATAATACCCTATGGTAATATTTGATATTATTGAATAATAATTGAATTCAGGAGTAAAAATGGGCGATATTAATAAATTATTTTTTGAAATAATTGATAATTTTCAAAATGGATTTATTGTTACAAATGAAAAGGGCGATATTTTATATGTAAATTCTACTTTCTGTGATTTATTAGGTTATGAAAAAAGTAATATTGTAAATAATAAAAAAATATGGGAATTAAATTATAATATTAATACCTATGCTTTATTTAATAAAAAAATACAAGATTTAGAACATATAAATAATTCTAAAAAATACTATACCTATATAAAAAAAGATGGCACCTTGTTAAGTTGTATGATACAAAACTGTATTTATAAAGATGTCAAAAGTGAAAAAACATATTACTTCTCAATAATCCACAATACTAGCACTACATTATATGCAGAAAACTATTTCTCTTTTAAAAAAGAAATTACTAATGATATAGAAAAGTTAAAAATCCCATTATTTACTATTATGACTTCAGTTAGCGCATTTAGATTAAAAGATGAATTAAATTTAAAACTAACAGATGATGATGTAAAATTAAATCTTGATGCCATAGAAAATAGTGCAAATAGATTAAATAATTTAATAAAAAATCTTAATACCTAGAATTCAATTAAAAATTTTATCTAAATTTTCTTATAAAAATGACACTTACGACACTTCTTTTTTTATTATCATAAATTTATTATTTATTTTCAAATAATTTCAAAAAAATATTAAAGAAAAATGCTTTTATGTAAGTAATATAGGTTTATGTAGTTGAAGTAATTATATAATTTATTTTAGTATATAAAAAAATAATTTTTATAAAAGTGAGTTTAAAAGCTACACAAAAAGTGTAACTTTTAAGAATTATACGAAAAATTTAGTATCAAGTGTATCAACAAGCTCTTTTACAGAGTCAATAGATTTTGCAAATTCAGCTGTTTGTTTTTCATCAAGTTTTAACTCAATTACTTCTTCAACTCCATTTTTACCCAGTCTTACAGGAACACCAGCAACGATATCTTCATATCCATATTCACCCTCTAGCATAACTGCACAAGGATATACTTTTTTATTATTAGATAAGATTGCTTCTACCATAAGTGATGCTGAGTATGCAGGTGCATAATATGCAGAGCCAGTTTCAAGTAGTTTTACTATTTGAGCACCACCATGTCTAGTTTTATTGATTATTTTTTCAATTTGTTCTTCATTTAAAATTTTATCTAGTGGTTTTCCCTCAACTGTTGAGTAGTTTGCTAATGGAACCATATCATCACCATGTCCACCCATTACTGAAGCATCAATCTCACCTTCTCCATATCCTAACTCTTCAAAAATAAAGTGACTCATTCTAGCACTATCTAAAATCCCTGCCATTCCTAGAACTTTATTTTTGTCAAGTTTAGATGCTTTAAGTGCTGTATAAACCATCGCATCAAGTGGATTTGATACAATAATATAAATAGCATTTGGATTTTGTTCATTTATATCATTTATTACTGATGTCATGATTTTTGCATTTGTTAGAAGTAAATCATCTCTACTCATTCCTGGTTTTCTTGGTATTCCAGCAGTAATAACAATCACATCACAATTTGCAAAGTTTTCATTATTATGTGCAAAACCTACTTTTGTTTTTGAATTAGCTGCATTTGCAGATTGTGAAATATCTAAGGCCATTGCCTCAACAATATTTTCTCTTAAATCTTTAAGAACTATTTCATTACAAAGACTCTTTGAAGCCAAGTTAAAAGCTAAAGTAGCTCCTACATTTCCTACGCCAATGATTCCAACTTTTTTATTATTCAAGTTTTATCCTTTCTTTTATATAGTATTTTTTTCGTTTGATAAGTATTCATGCGCTAAGTAAGAACTTCTAGCATATGGAGTACTATGTACAAAATCAAAACCAAGATCTAAAGCAATTTGTTTATATCTTTCAAACTGTTCTGGTTTTACAAACTCTTTTACTGTTTCATAATCTCCTGATGGAGCTAAATATTGTCCAATACTTAAAAATTTGCATCCAACTTCAAGTAAGTCTTTAAACACTTGAACCATCTCTTCTTCTGTTTCTCCAAGTCCTACCATCAAAGCACTTTTTGTTTTGATTTTATCGCCACCTAACTCTTTTAATCTTTTTAAAACTTGTAAACTTCTTTTGTAAGAAGCATTTTTTCTTACACGATAAAGTGAGGGTACTGTTTCTACATTGTGTCCAATTATAACAGCACCACTATCAACAACAGTTTTTAAAGAGTCCTCTTTTGCTTGAAAATCAGGTATTAATATCTCAACTTGTGTACCTGGAGATTTCTCTAAAATATTTTTAGTAACTCTATAAAACTGTTGTGCTCCACCATCTTTTAAATCATCTCTTGCTGGACTTGTAATAACAACAAACTTAAGTCCTAATTTAAGTACAGATTCTGTAACTCCATCAACTTCTGCTATATCAACTTCTGTTGGTTTTCCTGTGTGTACATTACAGTATGTACATCTTCTTGTACAGATATTCCCCAATATTAAAAATGTAGCATTCTTTTTAGCATAACATTCACTAATATTTGGACATTTTGCTTCTTGGCAGATTGTATGAAGTCCATGTTTCCCTAACAGTGCTTCCATCTCTTTTTGAGCTGTTGGAACTAGTTTTTTTCTAAGCCAATCTGGTTTTTTAAAATTTACTTTTTTTGCTACTGTCATTTATTTTCCTCTAATAGTTTTACTAGTTTGTCATTCTCTTTACTTGTTAAAGAAGATTCTTTCAATGTTGCTTCAAAACTTTTTTCAAAGGCCTTGATTACTTTTTCTATGGCTTCTTCAAAACTAAGATTTATATTAAAATCTTCTAATGTTGAACCAATCTTCTTATCATTATTTACACCTTTTATTGGAATTGAACCATGTTGGAAAATTACTCTTTTTGTTCTTTTTTGAGCATTTCCACCTATTTTAGTTTCATTTACTAAAATATCATAAGCTTCAAATCCAACTTGACAAAACTCACTTTTACTTAGTGTAACATGTGGTGAGTCTTTTGCAAAACAGCTATTTAAACCTAAGTTTTTATAAAATAGCAATAAAAACTGACAAATTTTTTCATAACTTTGTTTTACACTCAAGTCTTGAAAATCACTACTTGGCAGGACTAAACTATATGATAAGTCATGTCCATGAAAAAGTACTCCACCACCTGTAATTCTCTTTGCACAGTTGTTTTTATACTCTTTTATATAAGTAGGATAATCTTCACATTTTTGAGATAATCCAACTGTAAAAGATTTTTGCCATGTATAAAGACGTAATATCGGTAGATTATCATTTTCAAATGAATTTACTAGGACTTTATCTATTCCCATGTTAATTTTTGCATTTTCATTAGTAGAAAGAATTAATCTAAAAATTTTATTTTTCTTCATGACTCACTTTCAAAATTTAAATTTCTCTTTTAAAAATCAAATTTTTTATGTAAAATTATAGCTGTTATTGAAGGCAAATGCATTAAGCCTTAGGCATTAGCAAAAAAATTTAATTTATGATTAAATTTATAGGCATTTTTAAACATAATAAATACATAATTTAACATTTTATAAGCATTATAACAAATCAAACTATTCAAAATGGTTACATTCTTATTAAATACTTAAAATTTTTTATTAATATTATAAAAAAAAGAAAATTTTTTTGATATATTACTGTTATGTAACCTTTGTTTCTTATAATGTTTTAATACTTTAAACAAATAACTATTAAATAAGTTAATTATTGTATTATTTTAATATTATTTGCTAGTGAACCCAAATAAAATTTAAAAGGAGTATATATGTCAGATATACAATTAAAAGATATTGACCCTAACGAAACTAAAGAATGGTTAGAGGCACTTGATACAATTATCGAAGAAGATGGGACAGATAGAGCTCACTACTTACTTGAAAAACTTATTGATAAAGCAAGAAGAAGTGGAGGATATCTTCCTTTTAAAGCTACGACTGCATATTTAAATACTATTCCTGTGCATCAAGAACCTAAGATGCCAGCAAATTTATTATTAGAAAGAAAAATTAGATCAATTATTAGATGGAATGCACAAACTATGGTTTTAAGAGCTTCAAAAAAGAACTTAGAACTAGGTGGACATATTGCATCTTTTGCATCTTCTGCAACTTTATATGATGTTGGATTTAACCACTTCTTTAGAGCACCAAGTGAAAAAGATGGTGGAGATTTGATATTTTTCCAAGGACATATTTCTCCTGGTATTTATGCAAGAAGTTTTGTAGAGGGTAGAATTTCAGAAGAACAAATGGATAACTTTAGACAAGAAGTAGATGGAAAAGGTCTTTCATCATATCCACATCCAAAACTAATGCCAGAGTATTGGCAATTTCCTACTGTATCTATGGGACTTGGACCAATACAAGCAATTTATCAAGCTAGATTTTTAAAATACTTAACTGATAGAGGTATTAAAGATTGTAGTAATCAAAAAGTTTATTGTTTCATGGGTGATGGTGAGTGTGATGAGCCTGAATCTTTAGGTGCAATTGGACTTGCTGGACGTGAGGGATTAGATAACTTAATTTTTGTTGTAAATTGTAACTTACAAAGACTTGATGGGCCTGTAAGAGGTAATGGAAAAATCATTCAAGAGCTTGAGGGTGAATTTAGAGGTGCAAAATGGGAAGTTATTAAAGTTATTTGGGGAAGATACTGGGATCCTTTATTAGAAAAAGATAAATCAGGTAAATTAATAAAAGTTATGAATGAAACTGTTGATGGTGAGTATCAAAACTATAAACAAAAAGGTGGAGCTTACACAAGAGAGAATTTCTTTAATAAGTATGAAGAAACAAAAGAATTAGTTGCAAATATGGGTGATGATGAAATCTGGAGATTAAACAGAGGTGGACACGACCCTGTAAAAGTATATGCAGCTTATAAAAAAGCCAATGAGACAAAAGGAAGACCAACTGTAATATTAGCAAAAACTGTTAAAGGTTATGGTATGGGTGATGCTGCTGAGGGTAAAAATATTGCTCATGGTGTTAAAAAGATTGATTTTGATACATTAAGAAAATTTAGAGATAGATTTGATATTCCTATTTCAGATGAACAGATAAAAGAGCTTCCTTATTATAAACCAGCTGAAGATAGCGAAGAAATGCAATACTTAAGAGAAAGAAGAGCAGCTCTTGGTGGATATGTTCCTCAAAGAAGAAAAGAGTTTAGTGATAAGTTAACTATTCCAAAACTTGATGCATTTGACGCAATATTAAAAGGAAGTGGTGATAGAGAAGTTTCTACTACTATGGTACTTGTAAGAATTTTAAGTTCACTAGTAAAAGACAAATCAATTGGAAAAAGCATTGTTCCTATTGTTCCAGATGAAGCTAGAACATTTGGTATGGAAGGTATGTTTAGACAAATTGGTATTTATGCTCACGAAGGACAAAAATATGTTCCTCAAGATAGAGATCAAGTAGCATACTATAAAGAAGATAAAAAAGGACAAGTACTTCAAGAAGGTATCAATGAGCTTGGAGCAATGGGTTCATGGGTTGCTGCAGCTACTTCATACTCTGTAAATGATTGTCCAATGATTCCATTTTATGTATATTATTCAATGTTTGGATTCCAAAGAATTGGTGATATGGCATGGGCAGCGGGAGATTTACAAGCAAGAGGTTTCTTAGTTGGTGGAACATCAGGTAGAACTACATTAAATGGTGAGGGATTACAACATCAAGATGGACACTCTCATATTTTAGCAAATACTATACCAAATTGTATTTCATATGACCCAACTTATGGTTATGAACTGGCTGTTATAGTACAAAATGGTATTGAAAGAATGTATGGTGAAAAACAAGAAAATGTATTCTATTACTTAACAACACTAAATGAAAACTATAAACAACCTGAACTTCCAGAAGGTGTAGAAGAGGGTATTATAAAAGGTATTTATAAATTAGAAGATGTAAAAGCAAAAGAAAACTACAATGTAAAACTACTTGGTTGTGGTTCTATTTTAGAGCAAGTAAGACAAGCTGCACAAATTTTATCTGATGATTATGGAATCTCTTCTGAGGTTTACTCAGTTACTTCATTTAATGAATTAACAAGAGAAGCACAAGATATTGATAGATACAATACTTTACACCCAGATGAAGAGAAAAAAGTACCATTTATTACTGAAACTTTAGGTGATAATGAAGACAATATTATTGTTTCTGCAACTGATTATATTAAATTATACTCAGAACAAGTAAGAGCTTATGTAAAAGGAAGCTTTAAAGCATTAGGAACTGATGGATTTGGTAGATCTGATAGTAGAGAGAATTTAAGAGCTCACTTTGAAGTTGATTCAAGATTTATTGTATTTACTACGATTTCTCAATTAGTAGAAAAAGGAATACTTGAAAAATCAGTATTATTAGATACAATTAAAAAATTTAAAATCAATACAGAAAAAGTAAACCCATTAAAAGCATAAGGTGAAGTAATGAGTATAGAAGAAATTAAACTACCAGATGTTGGTGGAGAAGAAGTAGAAGTAATTGAAGTTTGTGTTAAATCTGGAGATTCAATTGAAGAAGAAGAGGCTATTATTGTTGTAGAAACAGAAAAAGCTTCTATGGATATTCCTGCAAATTTTGGCGGAACTATTGAATCAATTAGTGTAAAAGCTGGAGATAAACTTTCTGAGGGTGATTTAGTGTGTACTATGAAAAAAGAAGATAGTACACAAGATGAACAGCCAAAAGAAGATACTAAAGAAGAACCAAAAGAAGAAGTAAAACAAGAAGAAACACAAAAAGAAGAAGAGCCAAAAGAAGAAAAACAAGAAGAGTCTCAAAGTGTTGAAACTTCAAGTGTTGTAGAAGATATAGTTGTTCCTGATTTAGGTGAAGATGGTGAAGTTGATGTAATTGAAATATCTGTTAGTGCAGGTGATGAAGTTGAAGAAGAAGATGGACTTATTACTTTAGAAACAGAAAAAGCAACTATGGATGTTCCATCACCAGCTAAAGGAAAAATAGTTGAATTAACTGTTAAAGCAGGAGATAAAGTATCTACTGGAACAGTTATTGGTAAAATTGAAAAAACAGTTGAAAAAACAGTTGCTTCAAAACCTGCTACTAAAAAAGAGACAAAAGAGCCTACAGCAAAAGTAGAAGCTGAAGAAGTAAAAGAAGAATCAAAAGAGCAAAACAGTTCATCTCAAACTCAAGCAGAACCTGTAAAAACAACTGGAAAAGTTTATGCTTCTCCATCTGTTAGAAGAATTGCAAGAGAGTTTGGTGTTGATTTATCAAAAGTTAGTGGAACAGGAAGAAAAAATAGAATTTTAAAAGAAGATGTAAGACTATTTATCAAATCAGAATTAAGTAAACCATCATCTCAATCTTCTGGAAATGCTGATTCGGGTCTTGGCTTTGATTTACCAAAATTAAAACCAGTTGACTTTTCAAAATTTGGTGAAATTGAAACTGTTGAAATGACTAGAATACAAAAAATATCTGGACCTAGTTTACATAGAAACTGGCTTGGAATTCCTCATATTACACAGTTTGATGAAGCTGATATTTCTGAACTTGAAGAGTTTAGAAAAGCACAAAATGAACTTTTAGCTAAAAAAGAGAATGGTGTTAAGATTTCTCCTCTTGTATTTGCTTTAAAAGCTGTTGCAAAAGCACTAGAATTGCATCCTAATTTTAATTCATCATTAAGTCCTGATGGTCAAAGTATTATTCTTAAAAAGTATATCAATATAGCAGTTGCAGTTGATACACCAAATGGACTTGTAGTTCCTGTACTTAAAGATGTTGATAAAAAAGGAATTGAAGAGTTATCTTTAGAGTTAAAAGAGATTTCTATTAAAGCAAGAGATGGAAAATTAAAAGCACAAGATATGCAAGGTGCTTGTTTTACAATCTCTAGTCTTGGTGGAATTGGAGGAACTGCATTTACTCCAATTATTAATGCACCAGAAGTTGCTATTTTAGGTTTATCAAAATCTGAAATGAAACCAAAATGGGATGGTGAGAAATTTGAGCCAAGATTAATGCTTCCATTATCATTATCATATGACCATAGAGTTATTGATGGTGCAGATGGCGCTAGATTTACAACAACACTATCAAAATTACTAAGTGATATTAGATTATTACTTTTATAATAAATCGAGGTAAATATGAGTAAAGAAGTTAAAGGACAAGTATTAGTAATAGGAGCAGGGCCAGCTGGATACTCTGCTGCTTTTAGAAGTGCTGATTTAGGTTTTGATGTAGTTTTAGTAGAAAAGCACAATACTTTAGGTGGAGTTTGTTTAAATGTTGGATGTATTCCATCAAAAGCACTTTTACATGTAGCTAAAGTTATTGAAGAAGCAGAAGAGATTTCACACCATGGTGTAAATTTTTCAAAACCAAATATTGAGTTAGATAAAGTTGGATCATACAAAGATGGCGTAGTAAAAAAACTAACAGATGGTTTATCTGCTATGGCTAAAATGAGAAAAGTTACGGTTGTTAATGGAAATGCAACTTTTATTGATAAAAATAGTGTATCAGTTAAAAATGGTGATGAAGAAACAATCGTAAAATTTGATAATGCAATTATTGCAGCTGGTTCAAGACCTATTGAACTACCATTTATTCCCCATGAAGATCCAAGAATTTGGGATTCAACTGATGCTTTAAGATTAAAAGAAGTTCCAAAAAAACTACTTATTATGGGTGGTGGAATTATTGGACTTGAAATGGGTACAGTTTATCAAAAATTAGGTTCTTCTATTGATGTTGTTGAGATGCAAGATCAGTTAGTTCCAGTTGCTGATAAAGATGTAATCAAAGCATATACAAAAGCAAACAAAGATAGATTTAATATTATGTTAAATACAAAAGTTGCTAAAGTAGAAGCAAAAGATGATGGAATTCATGTTTCTATGGAAGGTGAGGGTGTTAGTGCTGAACCTATTGTATATGATGCTGTTTTAGTTGCTATTGGAAGAGCTGCAAATGGAAAAATGTTAGGACTTGAAAATGCAGGTGTTAATGTAAATGATTGGGGTATTATTGAAGTTGATAAACAACTAAGAACAAATGTAGATAATATCTTTGCAGTTGGTGATATTGTTGGTCAACCAATGCTTGCACATAAAGGTGTTCATGAGGGTCATGTTGCAGCTGAGGTAATTGCTGGTAAAAAACATTTCTTTGAACCAAAAATGATTCCTTCAATTGCTTATACTTTCCCAGAAATTGCATGGGCAGGATTGACTGAAAAAGAGGCAAAAGAGGCTGGAATTGATTATGAAGTTTCAACTTTCCCTTGGTCTGCTTCTGGTAGAGCATTAGCAAGTGATGTAAGTGAAAATGCTTTTACAAAGCTTATCTTTGATAAAAAAGACAACACTTTAGTTGGTGGAGCAATTGTTGGAGATAATGCTGGTGAGTTATTAGGTGAAATTGGACTTGCACTTGAGATGGATTGCGATGCAGAAGATATCGCTCTTACAATACATGCTCATCCAACACTGCATGAATCTGTTGGTTTAACAGCAGAGATTTATGAGGGAAGTATAACTGATCTTCCAAATGCAAAAGCAAAAAAGAGTAAATAATTTACTCTTTTTTGTAAAATATTAAAAAAAACATAGTTTATACTTATAATTTTAATTTTTTTAAGTTATAATTGTGAACTAAAATTTTAAAAGGAGTAGCTATGAAACCTATTGGTTTTGGAAAAAACTATTTTTCACTGTCATCAATACTTGCTTATGCAGTAGAACAAAGACTTCATGGCATGGCTACAACTTTTAAAAAATATCTTAATATTGAAAAGTTTAGTTTTTCTGATGAAAATGAAGATGAATCAGTCTGCAATGAAGAATTAACACTAATAAACTGCTTTGTTATAAAAAGCAAACCTTGTCATTGTGATTGTGTATTTAGAAAAAAAGCACGTTTAGCTGTTGCACTTTTTAAATTTATTCCAAGATGTCCTTACTATTGTAAGTTCTTTGCGTTTAGAAGAACTGGCGTACACCCACCACAAACTATCTAATTTTTAATTATATAACAAAAAATCATATCAAAATAAAATAATAAAAATATAAGGATAAAGTAATGTCTAAAAATTATGTTATCGGATTTCCAAGAATTGGAGAAAAAAGAGAGCTTAAAAAAGTTTTAGAGAGTTTTTGGTCAGGTGAAGTTGACTTTGGTGAAGTTAAATATGTAGCAAATGAGTTAAAAAAGAGGCATTGGGCATATCAAAAAAGTGCAAAGGTTGAGTATATCTCATCAAATGATTTTTCATATTATGATAATATGCTTGATACTACAATCTTACTTGGAGCAATTCCACAAAGATTTGAAAACTTAGAAGATGAAGAGTTATATTTTGCAATGGCAAGGGGTAATAAAGAAGCTGTTGCAATGGAAATGACAAAGTGGTTTAATACAAATTATCACTATATCGTTCCAGAGATTTCAAAAAATACAAAGTTTAAATTAAATAGTAAAAAAGTAATTAGTGAGTTTAAAGAAGCAAAAGATTTTGCACTAAAAACAAAGATAAATTTAGTAGGGCCTATTACATATTTAGGTCTTTCAAAATCAGTTGATAATAGTGATACTTTTTTACATATAAATAGTGTAGTTGAGCAGTATTGCAAACTTTTAGAAGAGCTTAGTTTACTTGATGATGAGATAATTGTTCAGTTTGATGAGCCTTTATTTGTAAAGGATTTAGATTCAAAGGTATTATCTTTAATAAAACCTGTGTATGACAAGCTTGCAAAGGTTTCATCAAATATAAAAGTAGTAGTTGCAACATATTTTGAACACTCAAATGAAGCAACAAAAATTTTAGTAAATAGTCCAATTTGGGCACTTGCACTTGATTTTGTATATGGAAGTAAAAACTTTGAAGTATTAGAAGAAATTGAAGCTTCAAATAAAGTTTTAATTGCTGGTGTTGTTGATGGAAGAAATGTATGGAAAAGTGATATTTCAAAAAAAGTTGAACTTTTAGATGAAATAGCTAAAAAGGTTTCAAAAAGCAAGATTTTAGTATCTACTTCTTGTTCACTTTTACATGTGCCTTTTACTTTAGAGTATGAAACAGCACTTGATAGTGATATAAAATCTTGGCTTAGTTTTGCAAAAGAGAAACTTCTTGAATTAAAACTTATCTCTAAACTATTTTTTAATGAAGAGTTGAGTTTAGAAGATAAATCACAATTAAAAAGAAACCAAGAAGATAATGAAAGTAGAAAAGACTCTACAAAAATTCATAATAAAAAAGTTCAAGAAGAGTTATCAAAACTAAAAATAAATGAGAGAAAAGAAGCCTTTGAAGATAGAATAAAAGCACAAAGAGAGTTTTTTAAATATGAAGATTTGGCAACTACAACAATTGGTTCTTTTCCTCAAACACAAGAAATTAGGAAAAATAGAAGAGAGTATAAAAACAGTCTTATTTCAAAAGAACAGTATGAGCTTCAAATAAAAGAGTATATTGATGATTGTATAGCTTTTCAAGAAAGTATAGGACTTGATGTATTAGTTCATGGTGAACCAGAAAGAAATGATATGGTTGAGTATTTTGGAGAGTTACTTGATGGATTTGCTTTTACTAAAAATGCATGGGTTCAATCTTATGGAAGTAGATGCGTTAAACCACCATTGATTTTTGGTGATGTTACAAGAGAAAATCCAATGACAGTAGAGTGGATTAAATACGCACAAAGCAAAACTAAAAAGATAGTAAAAGGTATGTTAACAGGTCCTGTAACAATTTTAAATTGGTCTTTTGTAAGAGATGATAAACCAAGAAATGAAGTTGCACGTCAAATAGCTTTAGCAATTGCAAAAGAGGTTGATGATTTACAAAATGCTGGTATAAAGATGATTCAAGTTGATGAGGCTGCATTTAAAGAGGGATATCCTTTAAGAGATGAAAATATTAGCAAGTATGAAAAATGGGCAGTTGAAAACTTTAGATTAAGTGTTAGTAAGGCTAAAATAGATACTCAAATTCATACTCACATGTGTTATAGTGAGTTTAATGATATCATTAAAACAATAGAAGCAATGGATGCAGATGTAATCTCTATTGAAACAGCAAGAAGTGGAAATGAATTACTGAAAATATTTAAGAAAGTAGGATACAAACAAGAAGTTGGTCCTGGTGTTTATGATATTCATAGTCCAAGAGTTCCAAGTGTAGAAGAGATGGTTGTACAAATTAAAGCTTTACTTGAAGTTTTACCAAAAGAGCAATTATGGATAAATCCAGATTGTGGCTTAAAAACTAGAAAATGGCCAGAGGTAAAACAAAGTTTAGAGAATATGGTAAAGGCTGTAAAACAAGTAAGAAACGAAAAATAACAAAAAGAGGATATTTTATATCCTCTTTTTATATATACTCAATAGTACTTTAACTTTAGCAACTATCTCCTCTTAAAAAAACCATTTTAGATTAATAAAAAAACTACTATAATAAAATAAAATTGCCATGGTAAAGGATGAGTATGGGAAGACGTGGACTTAAAACAAAAGTATTAGCAATTGTATCTATATGTATTATTGTTGCTTTTACTTTTTTAGCATATGATAGTGCAAGTAGTGAGTATAATTCACAATATAATAATATTAAACAAAGAGAGTTACAATTAGCTTCTGATAGTTCAAATTATATTCAGAGTTTTTTTCAAGCAAAAATTGATATTGTAAATGCATTAGCGCAAGAATTACCTTCTTCTAATATTTCTCATGAAAATAAAGAAGTTATTGATAAATTAAATTTAGCAATAAAAGCTGGTAAATTTTATGATATATATTTAGGAATGAATAATGATGGTAGATTAATACAATCAGATAGGACAATCTTAAGTATTGAAAAAGATGATTATGATTCACGAACAAGACCTTGGTATAAACAAGCTATAAAAGATAAAAAAGCAGGAATTTCTAAACCTTATATTGATGTACAAACAAAAAAATTAGTTGTTACTGTTTATACACCATTTATCAAAAATGGAGAAGTTCTTGGTGTAATAGGTTCTGATATTTTCATAGATACAATTGTTGAATCAGTATTAAATATAAAATTAAAAAACACAGGGTTTGGTTATTTAGTTCATGATGATGGTACATTATTAATTCATAAAAATAAAGATTTAGTAAATAAACAAAGTGAAGTTTTCAAACAAATAAAAAAAGAGGGTGAAAAAACTGCTTTTTATGAAGCTACATTAAAAAATAAAGATTTATTAGCTGCATATAGTAGTATTGAATCAACTGGTTGGAATTTTGTAATACAATTAGACAAAGATGAAATTTATGATGAGATAATTTCAAGTATTACAAAACAAATTATTTTATATGTAATTTTACTTGCAATTATTTTATCTATCTTGCTATTTACACTAATTAAGTTACTTTCTCCTTTACAAACTTTAGAAGATGGATTGAATTTCTTTTTTAAATACTTAAAAGGTGAAGAAAAAGAGATAAAAGTTTTAGATATAAAAAGTAATGATGAATTTGAAAGTATGGCTTCTACACTAAATGAAGAGATGAATCAAGTTGCAAAAAGTTTTGAAGAAGATAAAATACTTATAGAAGAAGTAAAAACAGTTGTAAATTACATCAATAAAGGTAAGCTTGATGTATTAGTAAATAAATCTACATCAAATAAATCTTTAAATGAGTTAAAAGATATTTTAAATGAAATGATAAAAACTATTAACGCAAATGTAAATAGTGACATCAATCCAATTTTAAATGTTTTAGAAGAGTACTCAAAACTTAACTTTGTAAATATGATAAATAATCCTGATGGTAAAGTATCTAAAGGATTAAATAATTTATGTGAAATCATAAATGAAATGTTAAGAGAAAATAAAGACAATGGTCAAAATTTAGAAAAAAGTTCAAAAACATTGCTTTATAATGTAGATATACTAAATAAAGCTTCAAATGATACAGCAGTTTCACTTGAAGAAACAGCAGCAGCAGTTGAAGAAATTACAAGTACAATTATAAATAATACAAATAGAATAGGGGATATGTCAGGACACTCAAATGATTTACTTAATTCTATTAATCAAGGTAATAAATTAGCAAACTCAACTGCTAAATCAATGGATGATATCAATGAGCAAACTCAATCAATAGCAGAAGCAATTACAGTTATTGATCAAATAGCATTCCAAACAAATATTCTTTCACTTAATGCAGCAGTTGAAGCAGCAACAGCAGGTGAAAGTGGAAAAGGCTTTGCAGTTGTTGCAGGTGAAGTAAGAAACCTTGCAAGTAGAAGTGCAGAAGCAGCTAATCAAATTAAATCAATAGTTGAAAATGCAACGCAAAAAGCCAATGAAGGTAAAGCAATTTCTTCTGAAATGATAGAGGGATATAAATCTTTAAATGAGAATATAAATAAAACTACAGAAGCTATTAAAGATATTTCTGAAGCTTCAAAAGAGCAAAAAATTAGTATTGAGCAGATTAATGATGTAATTACTAGACTTGATCAACAAACACAGAAAAATGCTTCTGTTGCAAGTGAAACACATAATATTGCAATAAATACAGCTACAATTGCTAGTGAAATTTTAAGTGCTGTTAATGAGAAAAAGTTTAAGGAGTAATCTATTGAATAAAGAAGAGGCTTCTCTTCTTTATTTTTTAGTTGAATTTTTTATCTTTAAGATTTAATACTATTTCTTTTGAAATATTATCATTATTTGTTGCTATCTCTTTTGTTTGTGCTGCAATTGATGCATTTTTTTGAGTTTGTTTATCTAAAAGATTAATTGCATCATTGATTTGTGAGATACTATTTTCTTGCTCTTGTGAAGCAGTTGCTATATCTTTTATTGTTTTATTTGTCTTCTCAATATTTTCTAATAATTTTTCGTATCCTTCAATCATTTTATCACTTGTGTCTTTTCCTGTTGTTGCTTTAGAAGTTGCAATCTCAACAATATCTTTTATCTCTTTTGCTGCTTGGGCACTTCTATTTGCAAGGTTTCTTACTTCACCTGCAACAACTGCAAAGCCTTTTCCACTTTCACCTGCTGTTGCTGCTTCAACTGCTGCATTAAGTGAAAGTATATTTGTTTGGAATGCTATTTGATCGATAACTGTAATTGCTGTATTTATTGTACTTACTTGCTCTTCAATTTGCGTCATTGAAATAGATGTATCTTTTGCTAAGTTTTGTCCTTCTTTTGCTGAACTATCAACTTGTAAAGATAGTTGTGTCATATTTACTACATTGTTTGAGTTGCTTTTTACACTTTGAGTAATCTCATCTAATGATGCTGAAGTTTGTTCAAGTGAAGCTGCTGCTTCATTTGAACTAATATTTAACTCATTTACATTTTCTATAAGTAAGCTTGATGATTTATCTAATGTTTTACCCACTTGTAATGACTGTTTTAAAAGTTTTGATATTATATCACCAAGTTCATTTATAGCAATAGAAACTTTCTCTTTTGCGTTTGGAAATCTTACTGTAAAGTCATGCTCTTTATAACTTTTTAGAACATTTAAAAGCAAAGGAATATCTCTTGCAATATTTATTTCCAATTCTGATTGCATTTTTGTTAATATATTTTTTAACTCTTGTAATGAGTCTGTACTTGTATTTGCTTCAATTTTAGAACAAAGATTACCTTCTCCAATATCTTTTGCAAACCTTGCTATATCTTTTACAAAAAGTTCATCTTGTTTTATAGATTTTTCAGTTTTTTGAATATTGTGATTTATAATTTTTGCCATTTGTCCCAACTCATCTTTTGAATTAAGATCAATTAAGTTTGTGTTAGGTGTTTGTTTATTTATAAAGCTAAAGAAGTCTTCTAAGCCATTTTGTACTTTTTGAACTGATTTTATTAATTGGCTTGAAATAAAATATGCAATTAAAACACCTAAAACTAAAGCAATACTTAGAATTGTAATCATTGTATATGAAAAGCTACTTGCTACTTCTCTTGCTTTTGGTGTTGCAATTTGGTTTTTATTTTCTTGATAATCAATAAATTCATTTATTACTTTAAGCCAGTTTGTAAAATTGTCTTTTGCTTCAAAAAGAAGTATATCTTTTGCTTTTTGATTATCTCCTTCTTGTTTTAATTTTATTATTTTATCAACTAAAGGAAGAGTAGATTTTTCTATATCTTTTATTTTTGAAAGAATTATTTTCTCTTCAGAATCTACATTTAGTCCTTCTTGAAATATTTTATCTAATGGTTTTGCAGATTTTATATAAAATTTCTCTAATCTTTTTATATCATCAAGTGATTTTTTAAATAATAAATCTTGACTATTCTGTGCTAAAACTAAATCTCTAATGGCAATAGCTCTATCATGAACACTACCTCTAAAGTTTATAGCATATCTTTGTTTTACTGAGTTTATTTCAACTACTTCATTTAATGTTTCATCAATAAATTTAACTTTTATTATTCCAATTGTAGAAATTAAAATAATAATTAGAAGCATAAAAGCAAATCCTGTGTATAGTTTTTTAGAAATAGTAATATTTTTAAACATAATTTCTCCTAAATTATAAAAATTTTCTAAGGAAAATTTTTTTCTTTTATAGTATAGAAATTATACTTAAATCATATATAAATAATTGATCTATTTTTTGATTAGAAGCTTTATTTGATGATAAAGAAAATGTGTACTTTAGTTATTTTTCTTTATTTACTTGTGAGTCATCATATGGATCCATATGGATATTTATAACCCAATCTCTTTTTTCATCAAGTTTTTTTATTTGTTCTTCAATTTTATCAGAGGTTCTATGTGCATCCATTAGAGTAATTAAACAATCAAAGACTAAGTGTACTTCAACAAAGGTTTGACTCCCTGCTTCTCTTGTTTTTAATAAATGATATGTATTTACTTTTTGAGTTGTTCTGATTATATTTTCTATACCTTTTACTATTTCATCATCAACTGCTCTATCAAGAAGTATTAAAACTCCATCTTTTATTAGTTCAAAAGCTGAGTATATAATAAAAAGTGCTATACATCCACCAACAATAGCATCAACTATTTCATAACCTGTAAGATTTACTAAAACTAGTGATACTAATACAGCAACATTTGTATATACATCAGTTTTGTAGTGTAAAGCATCTGCTTTTATTACCATATTATTTGTTTTTTTTGCTACAAAATTTAAATATAGAACCAATGATATTGTAATTATAAGTGAAATAATCATAACAGTTAGTGATATATTTAAATATTGTGAAACTTCATTTGTATATGCTTTTTTTATTGCTTGATAAAGTAAAAATATACCAGATAAGGTGATAATTGTACCCTCAATTACAGAAGCTAAGGCTTCAATTTTTCCTCTTCCATAATTAAATGTTTTATCAGCAGGTTTTTCAGCATTCGAAATAGCAAAATAATTAAATATTGATACAAACATATCTAAAACAGAATCAACAGCAGAAGCTAAAACAGCAACTGAACCACTTGCAATACCAATAATTAATTTGATTAGTGTTAAAAGAGCAGCTACGCTTGAAGATACAAGCGTAGCTTTTTTTTGAAGTGTCATTTTAATATTTTTCGATAAATTTTTTGATTCTTTTTATACCTTTTTCTATACTTTCTAAATCAGTAGCAAAAGAGAATCTAAAGTATCCCTCTGCTCCAAAAGCAAGTCCAGGAACTACTGCAACACCTTCTTCTTCAAGAAGTTGTTCACAGAATTTTATAGAATTATCTGTTACTTCTTTGATATTAACAAATAAATAAAATGAACCTTTAGGTACAACACATGATACACCTTTTATTGCATTAAAAGCTTTTACTGCAATATCTCTTCTTTTTTCAAATTTTGCTCTCATGATAGCAATACTTTTATCAGCTTTACCCTCAAGTGCAGGGATAGCTGCATATTGTGTCATAGTATTAACATTTGATGTTACTTGACCTTGAAATTTTATCATTGCTTTAACAATTTTTATTTTAGGTGTTGCGATATAACCAAATCTCCATCCAGTCATAGCAACAGCTTTACTTAAGCCATTTATAGTAACTGTTCTTTCAAACATATCTTCACTTACTTGTGCAGCAGAAGTAAATTCGCTACCATCGTAAATGATTTTTTCATACATTTCATCTGATAATACTACTATATCAGTTCCCTCAAGTACTTTTCCTATCTCTTCTAACTCTTTTTTAGAATAAACAGCACCCGTTGGATTTGATGGTGAATTTAAAAGTAGTGCTTTTGTTTTTGGTGTAATTGCTTTTTTTAATTGCTCAGCAGTAATTTTAAATTTTGTTGAATCATCAGTTTCTATAAGTACTGGAACTCCATCAGAAAATTTAACTTGTTCTGGATAAGTTACCCAACAAGGAGCTGGCATAACTACTTCATCACCTTTATTTATTAATAATTGAAAAAGATTAAATAATGAATGTTTTGCTCCATTACTAATAACAATATGTTCTAATTTATAATCAAGTCCATGATCTCTTTTTAGCTTGTTTATTATTGCTTGTTTAGTTTCTGTGATACCTTCAACAGATGTATATTTAGTCTTTCCTTCATTAATAGCTTTAATAGCAGCTTTTTTAATAATATCTGGAGTGTCAAAATCAGGTTCCCCTGCACTAAAACTTAAAATGTCTCTACCTTGTGCTTTTAGTTCTCTACCTAAAGCAGTAATAGCCATTGTAACTGACGGAGATAATTTCTCCATTCTCTGGGCAATTTTCATTAGCTTTCTTCCTCTAAATAATTTTCATTATGTTAATATTATGCTCGTAATATAACGAAAAAATTTTACCTAATACTAGCTTAAGGAACCACTTGGAATTTGAAATAAAAATTAATAATAAGCCAATAACAGTTAAATTAGAAAAAAGAAATGGCATGAAACACTGTTATTTACGCATTTTAAATAGTGAAGTGTTACAAATTAGAGCAAATAGATATTTTACTATAGATGATGCAAAAAAATTAATAGAAAAAAAGTTAAATTGGATAGAAAAAAATATTGAAAGATTATCTTTAAATAAGCTAAAAAAAGATGAATTTTACTATTTGGGGATAAAACATAAAAATTTAGATGATAGAAATTTGGATATTTTTTATAAAAATGAAGCAAAAAGATTAATCCCTCTAATTGTTGAAAAATATTCTAATGAAATGAATCTTTTTCCTACATTGATTAAATATAGAAAAAATAAAAGAACATGGGGCTCATGTAATTATAAAAATGAAATCAATTTTAATATATTACTTGTGAAGTTTCCCCTTGAAGTAATAGAATATGTAGTAATTCATGAATTAGCACATATTAAGCATAAAAATCATTCTAAAAATTTTTGGGATTTTGTAAAAATTTATTGTGAAGATTATAAAAGAAGAGAAGAGTTGCTTAAGAGCTTTTTATAACTTTTCTAATCTCTTCAAATAATTTGTGAAGTTTTGGGTCTTTTATGTTGTTTTGGAAAATACCATAAGACCTTTCATCATACTTTTCATATACAATATTTTCTTCTTGCTTTTTTTCTCTTTTATTAGTTACAAAAAATTTTATATCATTAATATTGGTCATATGCGCACTACTTAATAGTGAATTTATTAAAGCTTTGTTATACTCAAATTCCATTTTATAAACAGGATGAGTTAATACAAAGTATAAGGTTTCATTTTTTATGTAAGTAAACTTTATACCTTTTTTTAGTTTCAAAGGTAATACATTAATTAACCTTTGCATAGCTTCATTGGTATTGATTTTCCTGAATTCAGGATTTTGTTTAAGATGATTAAGAATTGTAGAAACTTTTTTCATATTGCTATTATAGCAGTTTTTTTATTAGCTTTAAATGGATGCGGATATAAAGCCAAACCTATTTATGATGATAATAAAATAGAAGCTAAAAAATAATGCAAATATATGACTATTTAATTATAGGTTCTGGTGTTGCTGGATTAAATGCAGCAAGACTGATTCCTAAAGATAAGAAAGTATTACTAGTATGTAAAAAATCTCCTTGGGATTGTAATACTTTTTGGGCTCAAGGCGGAGTAGCTACGGCTGTAGATGATAAAGATATACCTCTTCATATCCAAGATACTTTAACAGCAGGTGTTAATTATAATGATAAAAATGCTGTTGAAATACTTAGTAAAAATTCATTAAGTGCAATACATAATTTAATTGATGCTGGTTTGAAGTTTGACTTAAATTCTAAAGGAGAGTTGGCTTTTACAAAAGAAGCAGCTCACTCTAGAAGTAGAATTTTACATGCAGATGGTGATGCTACTGGTAGAATGATTCATATGTTTTTAATTGAACAGTTTTCTCATGAAATACTAACAGAAGCTGTTGTTTCTGATTTATTAATAGAAGATGATGTCTGTTATGGCGCACAATTTTTTATAAATGAAACAGAAGAAAAAGTTATATATGCACACAATACAATCATTGCAAGTGGTGGTGTTGGTTCATTATATAAATATCATACTAATTCAACTACAATTGCAGGAGAAGTGCAAGGTATTTGTTTAGAAAAGGGTATACAATTAAAAGATATGGAAATGATACAGTTTCATCCGACTGTTGTAAAAGGTACACATTTTGCTAGAAAGCCACTTTTAAGTGAAGCTTTAAGAGGAGAGGGTGCACATATCGTAGATGAAGATGGAAAAAGATTTGTCTTTGATTATCATGAAGATGGTGAATTAGCACCAAGAGATGTAGTTAGCCGAGCAATATTTGATTATGCTAAAAAAAATAGAAAAAAGGTATTTTTATCATTTGAAAACTTTGAAAAAGAGTTCTTTATTAAAAGATTTCCAAATATTTATGCAAATTTAAAAGACATAGGTTTTGAGTTACCTTTTGAAAGAGTTCCTATTTCACCTGCTTTTCATTATACTATGGGTGGAATTCCTACTGATTCTAATGCAAAAATAAATAATATGAAAAACCTTTATGTAGTAGGTGAGGCTGCTTGTACAGGAGTTCACGGAGCAAATAGGCTTGCCTCAAACTCTTTATTGGAGGGTATTGTATTTTCAAAGATTGCCGTTGAACATAGTTTGAAAAATAATTTTAAAATATCATATAAAAATTATAATAAAAAGATATTATCTTATATTAGAAATAATGAAATTGATAAAAATATTAAAAATTCACTTAGAAAACTTATGTGGGAAAATGCTGCAATTGTAAGAAAACAGAGTAATTTAGAGTATGCTTTAAATGAAGTTCAAAAGTTTTTACAGCAAGATGTTGGAAGACTTTTAAGATTGAGACTATTAACTGCACAATCAATACTTCAAGCAGCAGTAAATAGAAAAGAGTCTTTAGGGGCTCACTTTTTAGAAGAAGAAAGATAATAAGTTTATAATAAAACTATAAAATTAAATTATATAACATCGAGGAGAATTAATGTTAAAGATTATGTTATCAATGATATTTTGTTCATTAGCTGCATTTGCATCAAGTTCAGCTAGTACAACACAAATACCTGATTTAACAATGACATGGATTGGGTTTGCATCACTAATAATATTTGTGATTGGATATTATTTTGTTGCAGCAGAAGAGAAGTATCATATTGATAAAGCAAAACCTGCTTTATTTATCGGTACTTTTATTTTTATTTTAATTGCTATTTATTATGCACTTAATGATTTAAATATGGATTTAGTTCATACACAAGCACAACATTTGATTTTAGAAATCGCAGAGATTTTCTTTTTCTTATTTGTTGCAATGACTTATATTGAATCTTTGATTCATATGAATGTGTTTGATAGATTGAAATATAACTTAGTTTCAAAAGGTTTTACTTATAGAAAACTTTTTTGGGCTACTGGTTTTATCGCATTTTTCTTATCTCCAATTGCAGATAACTTAACAACTGCATTGATTTTATCAACTGTATTAATTACTATTGAAAAAGATAGAAGAGATTTCTTAGTTCCTGGTGCAATAAATATTGTAGTTGCAGCAAATGCTGGTGGTGCTTGGTCTCCTTTTGGTGATATTACAACACTTATGGCATGGACAGCAAAAAAAGGTGCATTTTCTGATTTCTTATTTTTATTTCCAGCTGCAATTGTTGGTTATTTAATAACTGCATTTTTATTATCTAGATTTGTTCCAAATGAAGTTCCAGTTTTTGATGCTACAAAAGAGAAAAGACCTGAACTTGGTGATGGTGCAAAAACTATAATGGGACTTGGAATATTTACAATTGTTTGTGCTGTAATATCACATCAAGTATTACATTTACCTGCTATGTGGGGTATGATGTTTGGTCTTGCTTTACTTAAAGTTTATTCTTATGGACTTAATAGAAAATATGGTAAAGATCACTTTAATATTTTTGACTCAATTGCAAAAATTGAAAATAATACACTGCTATTTTTCTTTGGTATTTTAGCAGCTGTTGGTGGATTGTATTTCTTAGGATGGTTAGGATTAGCAGCTATTGTTTATGACCCATCTGTATTGGGACCAACTTGGTCAAATATTGGTGTTGGGTTCTTGTCTGCAATTGTTGATAATATTCCAGTAATGTCAGCTGTATTAAAAGCTAGTCCAGATATGGGACTTGAACAATGGATGCTTGTAACATTAACAGCTGGTATTGGTGGTTCTATGATTTCATTTGGTAGTGCTGCTGGTGTTGGTGTTATGGGGAAATTACATGGAATTTATACATTTGGATCTCATATGAAATATGCTTGGACAATTGTATTGGGATATTTTGCTTCTATTGGAGTATGGTATTTACAATATCAAGTTCTAGGAATAGGGCATTAGATTATTTTAATAAAACTAAAAAAGCCACTAAGTTTACTTAGTGGCTTTTTTTATATACAAAGGTTTGTTTATGTTTGGATGGCTATTTAATAAAAATAAAAATAAAAAAATAAAAAGAACTAATACTTTTGTATGTAAACATTGTAAATACAGTTGTGAAACATGTGATACAAAATTTTGTTACTCTTGCTATAGTGATAAAGGAAATCCTTGTCCTAAGTGTGGAAAAACAAATCTTCAAGAAAAAGAAAATTCTTAAACTATTTTATGATTAACTAAAAATTTACTACTTTTTAGCTATCATAACAGCTAAAATAAAAAGTAATATTAATCACTCCAAGTGTTAAAATCAATTAAGGAAAATAATATATGAAACATGTACCAATTGTTGTATTGGATTTTGGTAGTCAATATACTCAAATCATTGCTAGAAAACTAAGAGAGTCTGGAGTATATAGTGAAATTGTTCCATTTAATGAAAATATCGAAGATATTAAGGCTAGAACTCCTAAAGGAATAATTTTAAGTGGTGGACCAGCGTCTGTTTATGGTAAAGATGCTTATCATCCAGATGAAGAGATTTTTAATTTAGGTCTTCCTATTTTAGGTATTTGTTATGGAATGCAGTTAATTTCACAACATTTTGGAGGAAGTGTAATTCCAGCAGACCACCATGAATATGGAAAAGCACAACTAAAATTTGAAAAAGAAAGTGATATCTTCAAAGATACAACTGATGGCCAAATAGTTTGGATGTCACATGGAGATAGAGTAGAAAAAATCCCAGAAGGATTTGAAAAAATAGCAACTAGTGAAAACTCTTCATATGCAGCTATTGCAGATATGAATAGACTTGTATATGCATTTCAATTTCATCCTGAAGTATATCATTCAAAAGAGGGTGCAAAACTACTTAAGAACTTTGCAAAACATATATGTGGTTGCGAATCTACTTGGAATATGGGATCTTTTGCAAAAGAACAAATTGCAAAAATTCAAGATAAAGTAGGAAATAAAAAAGTACTTTGTGGAGTAAGTGGAGGAGTTGATTCTTCTGTTGTGGCAACACTTTTAGCAGAAGCAATAGGTGAACAACTTATTCCTGTATTTGTAGACAATGGACTTTTAAGAGCAAATGAAAAAGAACAAGTTCAAACAATGTTTAAAACAAGAGGTGTTGATCTTATTACTGTTGATGCAAGTGAACTTTTTCTAGAAAGATTAACTGGAATTACAGACCCTGAAAGAAAAAGAAAAATCATTGGAGAAACATTTGTTGAAGTATTTGATAAAGAAGCAAAAAAACATGATGGAATAGAGTTTTTAGCTCAAGGAACTTTATATACTGATGTAATTGAATCAGTATCAGTTAAAGGACCTTCAAAAACAATCAAATCTCACCACAATGTAGGTGGACTTCCAGATTGGATGACATTTGAACTAATTGAACCTTTAAGAGAAATCTTTAAAGATGAAGTAAGACTTTTAGGATTAGAATTAGGACTTCCAAGAGATATGATAGGCAGACATCCTTTCCCTGGACCAGGACTTGCTATTAGAGTTATGGGAGACGTAAATAAACCTGATTTAGAATTATTAAGAAAAGCAGATGTTATTATGCTTGATGTTCTAAGATCAACTGGATATTATGACAAAACATGGCAAGCATTTACAGTACTATTAAATGTAAAATCAGTAGGTGTTATGGGTGATAATAGAACTTATGATAATACTGTTTGTGTAAGAATAGTAGAAGCAACAGATGGAATGACAGCAACATTTGCACATATTCCACATGATATCTTAGAAACTATTTCTAGAAGAATCATCAATGAAGTTGATGGAATCAACAGAGTTGTTTATGATATCTCATCTAAACCACCTGCAACTATTGAGTGGGAATAAAAGCGAATAGCTTTTATTCATCTTGTACTAGATTTAGATTTGAGGTACCTTTAGTACATCTTCATCTAAATCTAGCACAATCTAAACAAAAGCTATCTCTTTATTTGAAAATAAAGCTGATACTGCGTCAGATAATAAAATCAGCTCAATCATATACTCAATGAATGCTCAATCGTTGATTTTCTTCTCTTCCGTCTTCATCTATAGTTAAAACTACAAGAATATACTTTCTCTCTTTGCTCTTAAAGCTTGAATATTTTGCTCTTTTAGTGATATATTTAAAACTTGTTCATATAAAAATAATATTGCATTGAACGCTTGGTTTTCTAAAAGATAGTGCAAGCACAAGGGTGTTTTTTCTTATGATAAATAATAAATCTTTTAGCCCAGCCTATATAGCTTTACTTAGTTTTTATACTGTAGTGCTTAAATCGTATTTTGTCCCTCATTATATCAAGTAATTTTTTACCCATTTTTTACTTTTAACATACATTATGTATATTAAAGTTCTAAGTATCGATATAAAATAAACAAAAAAATTATAACTTATAATAAAAATATAGATAAAAATTATTGCATATTGTAATATATTTTTTATAAATATCCTTCAATTAAGCTTTTTGGGAAATATATAATAAATAAGTAGATTTAAGTACTTTATTTATATAATGTATATTCAATAAATAGTTAAAATGACTAAAGGAGCATAGGAAATATGCCTTATATATTTTATCACTCGACAGGATATGTTAATAATCACACTCATATTAATTCTAATGGCGTTCAAAGTATTCGTTGTAGAAAACTTGATCTATATAGAGCCATGATTACGGTAGGAAATCCTAGTTTTATTTCTAGACAAAAAATACGAGATTTTGGTCTACCCAGAGCAATTTATAATTCAATAATTGAAAAAGTTGGTACTGTATGGGAAAATATTGAATCTGATAGAGTTGGAATGCGATTACACCCAATCTACCATTCTCATGTTAGTGACAAAAAGAGAATCGTTAGTTATAATCTTGGAATGGCATTTGCAAAGTTTTATGCAGAAAAATTATTAGACATTCCAAACCTGACACATGTAGAAAGCTTAAAAGAATTTGGTGCTATTGATTTCCACACTGCTGTATCTGGAAGAGGACGAGAACCTGATTTAGTAGGGCAATGCACAAATGGTCATTGGCATGTTTTGAAGCTAAAGGGATGTCTTCAAATAATTTAAAGACACAAATTATTTCTGCTAAAGAACAGGTTCAAAGAGTGGCTTCTATTCAAGGAATTGCACCTGAAACACTAAATGCTTGTGCTACATATTTCAATGATGAACAAGTTTTAACCTATTTGCAAGACCCTGAAAGTATAAATGAAAAAATTATCCATGTAAATCAAGAAAAATTTGCAGATAGTCTCTATAAGCCATTATTTTTGATGCGTGATGCAACCAATGAGCGTTTTGAATTAAGACGAGAGGATGGTTTTAATTACTATTCAATTGATTTAGAAGCAAAAGGATTAAATCTAAGGGTTGGAGTAGATGAAGAAGTTCACGATTTGATTATGCAAAAAGAATTTAGTAGTTTAAATTCAATATCAAAACAAAAATTTAAAAAGTATTCTAATGATATGGTGCTTGAAAACTATTCCGTAGGTCTAGATGGAATTGTAGTTAAATATCGTGACTATTAATCATTTAACAAATCAAAGGAGTTAGTATTGGGTGTTAAAGTAAATAATGTTTTAGACAAGCATACATTAGAAGAAGTTAATGTAAAAAATGGTTATCATGGTGATTTTATTTGTAAAACAAAAAATTGTAATGCTGATATGATATTTGTGAGAGAACATGAAAAAAGAAGATTAGAAAAAACTATTTTTGTTCCTTCATTTTTTAAATTAAAATCAAATAAAAATCAACATGATGAAAATTGTTCTTTTAATACAAAAGGTATTATGAAAGTGATTGCAAGGAATTCTGATTCAAATATTTTGAAATCATTGGATGAAAATAAATATGAATTTAGTCTTCAAATATTACATAAACCAGCAAAAAAAAGTTCTTCAATAGAACCAACAACAGATAATGAAAATTATAACAATACTCCTACAAAAAGAAAAACTACACAATATGTAAATAAAGGTACTGCTAGTAGTTATATAAAAACTCTTAAATCTATTCTTGAATTAAGAGCAAAGATTGAGGAAGAGAATGAACTAGCTTCCATTATTACATTAAAATATAATAGTAAAAAGATTTATTGGAATAAGTTCTTTTTTAATCATACTCGATATATTGAAGCATACAAACTTAATCAAAACTCACCTATTAAATATCCAATTTGTATCCATGGTAAAGTTTCTAAAGTTATTAAGAAAAATGATAAGTTTAAATTTGATAAAATTAAGTTACATAATCCATATATAGAGTTATTGAGTAAAATAACTGAAATGCCAAGTATCGAATTATTAATTTCATCTGAAGATGTTGAATTGGATAAGTTTAAAAACGATACGGAAATTTTAATATATGGTCAAGCTCAATTTTCAACATCTCAATTATGGACACCACTAGAAGAAAGAGAGCAAGAAGAGCCAAAAAAAGTACGATTTTTAAAAATTGAACTTTGGATTAATTATAACGAACAAATTATGCTGTTATAAATTTTAACAAAACATAGAAAAAAAGAAGCTATCCATGGGCTTTTAAGTAGTTTGGAGTTAGAATTTTAAATCAACTTTGAAGTAAAAGCAAATATCTAAAAGGGTACCATGTTTTTTAATCCAGTCGTTAGATACAAAATAATATGGAGGAAAACCATTAATGCAAACATTAGGAATACTTGAAGAAAAAAGACTTAAATTTATTCCTCATCAATATTGGAAAGAACATGAATTCTGCTTTTTTTTACATGATCGCTTAGTTCAGCTTTTAATTGAATATGAGAATAGTGGTATCAAAGAACAAGTAAGTGATGCATTTAATGAAGGCATAATTAAAAATAATGCTAATCCAGATGATATAGATATTCTTGAGTTTATGAAAAATCATAAATTAATAGAACCATATAAACATCATATTAGAAGTCATGTTACATTAGCATTAACTTCAGATATGCTTCATTTTTTATACGAAGCACTTAGCTGTTTTGAAAAAAGAAAATTTTCAGTTGCTTTTTCTCTTTTAAGAAAACCACTTAAAGAACACATTTTTTTCCTATCTTGGTTACTTGCAGATGAAGATGATTTTATATCTAGGTTTGAAGCAAATAATCATACTACATTTAATAGAATTTCAAAAGAAAAGAAAATTGAAGTTTTTAATAAAGCTATAGATAAATTTGCAATTAATGAGACATTTGATGCTGAATTAATTTGGGATATGATTTATTCAAAATCACATCATAATGGATTTGAACCAATATTGCAACGTGCTACCCATTTAATAACCTCACAAGGAGAATTATTAAAAACAGAAGACTACTCATTCAATTTCATATTTGAAGATTCTCAGGATAATTATCATTACGAATTTCTTTATTCAAAATTACCATATTTACTTATGTTTACAACACACTTATTACTTGAAAGTTTCAATAAAGTTTCAGCCGTTAATGAACATACATTTAATCATTCTCTAATAACAACAATGGGTTGTTATGAAGCATTATTTATTGATGGACGATCACAAACAATTTCTAGAATGTTAAAAAAACAATTAGGTTCTTTGCTTAAATGTATCCATTGTAAAGAACCTATCAAAATTAATAAACAAAATGCATTAGGTTTTTATTTGAAAGAAGAAATAAACTGTGTTCATTGTGGATTACAAACAGAATTTCCACTGTATTGGATTCTCTCAATGTCTAATTTATTAATTACTAAAAAATAATGTTCAACCATAAACGATGAAAAAAGTAAAAAGCAGGGTCAGTTGATAACGAAAAAGCAGGGTCAGTTGATAACGATAACTTAATAGTAGAATAGAAATGATTTTATAATTGCATTGTAAAATTTATCAAAATAATTATTAACAAAAAACATTTAATACTAAATTAAATTCAAATATAGTACTATATTAAAACGATATCTTAAAAAGGTTGCACTTATGCATTTAAGTCAAGATATAAAACCAATTAGCTATTTAAAATCGAAGACAGCTGATGTAATAAACGCGGAAATTATCCTTTCTTTTAGATAACGATATATGTGTCCGTGGGTAGGCGATAACACAGACCTAGGTGAGCGAGATGCATTAGAACAACTACTTGCTGACTCTACTTCGATGGTTGAAAAAGAGTTTGAAGAAAAATATTTGTTAGAAATAGCACGTTTAAAAAGACGCATTGAAGGAAAAATATTTTCAGTGGCTGATAATGATGATTACTATGAATCATTCAGCAATACAATAATTGAAATTTTAAGTTTAATAAATCCCAAAAATCTTTATGATTTCGATGATGGTGAATAAAAATATAACAAATCGAATCAATTGACAAAAATAGCTGTCACGAATTTTGTTTCCCAAAATGTAGTATTAGATATTTTTGCAACTGTTTTAAACGCTAAATATTAAGAACTTACAGAAATTTTATGAAACTAAATAAACGGGTAGGGGAAGTGTTTTCCCCTTTAGATTAAAAACTTTCCCACTCATTGTAGTTTGTGCTATCACTTTTAGCTTCTTGTTTTATTGTACTTTGTGATGACATTTTACTTTTATTACTAGTCTTTTTTTGAGTAGATATTATAGCGTTATTGTTTATAACTTCAATTTTCTTAGCTTTTATATCATTTTTTCCTATAAACTCTTTTTCGTCTGCACTTTGTACAATAGTTTGTGCAATTTGAGAAGTTTGATCAGCTATATTTTTTGTTTGACTTGCTATCTCTGCATTTTGTTGAGTTTGTTGATCAAGCGAATTCACAGCATCATTGATTTGAACTATTCCTGTTTGTTGTTCTTTACTAGCTACTGATACATCACTTATTAGTTCAATAGTTTTATTAATATTTTCATTTAGTCCACTATATCCTTTAATCATACCATCAGCAATAGTTTTCCCTTCATTTGCTTTTTTTGTTGCATTTTCTACAAGTGTTTTAATTTCACTTGCTGCTTCTGCTGATCTTGCTGCAAGATTTCTAACTTCTCCAGCAACTACAGCAAATCCTTTACCTGCTTCCCCAGCTGTTGCAGCTTCTACAGCTGCATTTAATGATAAAATATTTGTTTGAAATGCGATTTGATCAATGATTGAAATTGCCTCATTAATTGCTGTTACTTGTTTATCAATCTCATCCATTGCATCAGTAGTTTTAGAAGCTAATTCTTGACCTTGACTAGCTGAATTTGTAACTTTTTCTGCAAGAGAAGACATACTTCCAATTTTTTCAGAATTTGTATTTACAGTTCCTGTGATTTCTTCAAGAGCAGCTGCTGTTTCTTCTAAAGATACAGCGGCTTCATTTGATGCCTTATTTAATTTATCTACATTAGATAATAATATTGTAGAAGACTCTTGTAAAGTTACCCCATTGGTTTTATTGTCTATCAACATTTGAGTTGTAGCATTACCTAAAGAATTTACTCCATTTGCAAGTTTTTCAAGATGAGCTTTTATTCCTGAAGTATTAACTTTATTTATATAGTTATAGTTTGAATATTGATCAAGTATATCTAATACCCCATCTATATTTTTTTCAATATTATCACCCATTTTATTTAATAATTCTGTTAATTCTTGTAAAGATTTATTTGAACAATTTACATGGATTCTTTGAGATAAATCACCTTGCTCAAATTCTGCTAAAACTTTGATAGTATCATCTATTACTTGTCTATCTTCTTCGATACCCTTTTTAGCTTTAACAATATTTTCATTTACAACTTTTGCCATTAGTCCAATTTCATCAAACTTATCTGTATGAAGTTCTTTTATATCACTTGTTTCTCTATTCAAGTAATTAAAGAATCCCATTAGACCTTCTTGAAAAACAAGAAGTCTATTTACAACCATTTTATTGATAATAATAACTGCTGAAATAGCAACAATACTTAAAATAACAAGTGCCATTATAAAAATAAGAGTTGCGATATTATTTGGTCTTAGTAGGACTTCGGCTTCATCAATCTCTGAGATAATTGCCCAATGAAAATCTTGCCCTATCATGATGTATGAATAAGATGAAAGAACCTGATTTCCATTATAGTCAGTTATTATTTCAGTATTTGTTTTTTTATCTAGGCCATTTCTTGATGCAACTGTATTTATATTAGATGTATTTGGATTTGCAAAAGATGCTTTGACAGAATGTCCTTTTGGATCAATAAAACTGTCACTTCTCATAAGTTTATCTGGACCTACTAAATAATCCTCTTGAGAATCATTATAGCCTTTTCTAAACTGCATAATTTTATTTATATTTTTATCTGATATTTGAAATACAAGTACAGCTTTTAAATCACCATCTATATTAATTGGTGAAGCTAAAAACATTGCAGGTTCATTATTACTTGGAGCATAAGGTTTCATATCAATAAAAACTCCTCTTTTTAACTCTCTTGCTTTTTTCCAAGCCTCACCTAGACCACTATTTCTTAGGCTACCTGAACTAATATTTGCTCCATAGTCAGATTCTCTTGCTTGGGAATACATAACATGACCATTTAGATTTATTATAAAAATATCATAATATCCATACTCTTTTGCATAGTTTTGAAAAAACTGATCATATATTGCTGTTTTATCTTTTACTATTTTATTTTTTACAGGATATGGCTCATTTTCATTCACATTTAGTTCTTGTTCAAGTTTAAGAAGCTCTTGAGTCGCCTCTTTAATATCTTCACTTTCTGCTAAGACACTTATATCTGCTACTCTTTCAGTAAAAAAGTTTGTTATTTGGTTTGCCTTTGAATCTTTTGCAGCTGTAAGCTTCGCATAGCTCTCTTCCATTAGTGCACTTTCAACATTTACAACGGCAAAAACACCCAATACAATAGTCAATGCTGATAAAGCACCCATAATTAAAACTATCAATTTAGCTTTTATAGTTAAATCTTTTTTCATGATATTTCCTTAAACGTATAGTATGAAATTCTAGCCTAATATTATTTCATTTTAAAGATTCTAGCCTAATATTAATTTATATGCAAGATAAACTAACTAAAAGATTTCTTTATGTCTAAACAGTAATTTATTATTTTCTGAAAGTGTAATTCTTTTAAAGGTAGTGACTATATTATATTGAACTTTATTATTTTAATATATGTTATTCCTTGGTTTTCAGGTTAATACTTATATAATATGTGTTTAGCAAATACTTAAAAATAAGAGAAATAAAGCTCAAAATTTGAGTCTTAATACTTATTACTTTAAACATTATATATGATATATTGAGGTCAATATGAAAAAAATTTTATTAGCAGGATCAACTGGTTATTTGGGAGTTTATATTGCGAAAGAACTTATAAGACAGTCTTATTTTTTTAAAGCTATTGTTCGAACTTCTGAAAAACTTGAACAAAATGATATAAAAGCCAATGAATTACTTAAAGCAAAATTAACTGATTCAGAATCTATCAAAGGTTGTTGTAAAGGTATTGATATAGTTATCTCAACTGTTGGTATTACAAAACAAAAAGATGATTATACTTATATGGATGTAGACTATCAAGCTAATATGAACTTACTAAAAGAAGCTAAAAAAAGTGGAGTCAAAAAGTTTATTTATGTTTCAGTTTTAAATGGTCAAAAGCTAAGAAATTTAAAAATATGCGATGCAAAAGAGTTATTTGTTGAGCAGTTGAAACACTCAGGGATAGATTATTGTATTATTCGCCCAAATGGATTTTTCTCAGATATATCAGAATTTTTTAATATGGCAAAAAAGGGGAAAATATATCTTTTTGGAAATGGAGAAATAAAAGCAAATCCAATCCATGGTGCAGATTTAGCTGTTGTTTGTGTAGATGCTATTGATAGTATTGATAAAGAAATTGAAATTGGAGGTCCTGAAATATTAACTCAAAATGAGATTGCATCAATGGCCTTTGATGTTTTAGGTAGTAAAAAGAATATAACTTATATCCCCAATTGGATAAGAATAATAGTTCTCAAACTGCTAAAATTGTTTACTAATAGTAAAATTTATGGACCAGTAGAGTTTTTTATGACAGTTATGACGATTGATATGATTGCACCAAAGTATGGTAAACATAGCTTAAAAGAATATTTTAAAAAATTAAAAAATATAACTTAAAAGAGTATTATTATGATTGTGTTTTTGCTAATAATGCTTTCATTAATTGAGCTGTATTTTCTAATTCACCATAGCCGTTATCTTTTATCCAATTACCAATGAATTCTTTTCTATGAGCAAGTTCTCTCTCTTTGTAAGCTGTTGCTTCTGCTTCTACATCCCAATTTCCATTTTCATCTAAAAATGATTCCTGTGCATAAACACCTTCTAATGTAATTTTAGTAGGTATTCTATTGTTATTTTCATCAAAAGTAAATCCATCAAGTTGAACATATTTAGAAGAAGGAGGAGTATAAGCTTCAGTACTTATAACATTCATTATATCATTAAAGTCTGCTAATTCTTTAGGTTTATTAACTCTTAGATTAATTGGTTCTTTAGTGCTAATTTTAGTACTGAAAAAACCAACATTAAAATTATCTACTATATCATTAATTTCAGACATGAAAAGTTCCTTGCACTTTTATATGCTAAATTTTAACTTAATAAACTTAAATATATTAGAATAATTTATTTTAAAGTTTAATAAATATGTTAAAAGATAAGAAATAAGGACTAATGATAAAAAGTTAAAGATGCAATTAAAGATATTTGTATTATGTATAATATCTATTGATTTTTAGAGTGTTTTATATATAATTAGATTGATTAAATACTTGGGTAGGGAGAAATCATGAAAGCAAAAATCAGTATTATTACGCTTGGTGTGGAGGATTTGGAGAGGGCAACTCGTTTCTATGGCGAAGGTCTTGGTCTACCAAAGTATGATTTTGAGGGCAATATATCTTTTTTCAGTTTAGAAGGAACCTGGTTAGCACTATATCCTAAAGAGGAACTGGCTAAGGATATTGGATTACCCATTCTTCCTCAGGCTGGTTTTTCTGGCATTACCTTGGCTCATAATGTTAAGAGTAAGTCAGAAGTTGATGATGTCCTTACTCAAGCAGTATCAGCTGGAGCACAACTTATCAAGCCAGCGGTAGATGTTTTTTGGGGTGGCTATTCTGGTTACTTCCAAGATCCAGAAGGTCATTATTGGGAAGTAGCTTATAATCCTTATGAGGACTTAACATAAATTGGAAGTTTTTAATCATACTAAACAATTTAAATAAAAGCTAAATTGGTGTCATATAATAAGGAGAAAGAATGGCAATAAAATTATGCCCTATTGGTGGAAAAATAAATGCTTTTTTATTTGAAAATGAGAATATAAATTTACCTTTATCTCTTTTTTTATCAATTAGAATAGATTTAGAAGAGTTCCAATTTCAAAGTGAATTTGAAGATACGTGTATCCAGCTTGATTTTATTAAGATGAAGTTTAATTCTTTTTTGGATATAGAAAATAAAGAGATTGAGTTTGCTTTAAATCCTGAAGATGGGTATATTGATGGGTCTATTTATCTTGATAGCCAGCATGTGCCAGTTGATATTAGTAAGATAAGTTTTAGTTCATTTGATAAAGATAATATCAATGCTAAATTTAAAGGAGTGGTATTGTTTGATTATTGTGGTTATGAAGATTTAAATCAAGAGTTTATTATTGAAACTACTTTAAATTTTTAGAATATATTTATACCCTCTGATATAATTTCTCCAAGTATACAAAATCTTGAAATAGCCAAGAAAAAGCTTAGTGAGTTTTTTGCTATTAGTGAATTAACAGATCCAGTTATAGAAAATAATGGCTTTTGTGATGTAATTGCATTTCACAAGTTGGCATAATAATATAAAATTATTTTAAAAAAGAAACACAGTTTGAATACTGATTATAAACTAAATCCAAATATTACATACAAAGAGTTTAAATTAAAAAGTTGTAAAATAAAAAGATAAATATTTAACTTAATTTTAGGATATTAAATGAGTAGTGAAGTTATTGCGTATGCAGTAGATAGAAAAAAGATTAAAGAGATATATGCTTGTAAAAACAAAGATTTTATTAGTGATTTTATGAGTGAATTTTGTGATGAGATTGAAGAGTTAGCAGAGGATTTTGATGTAAAGCCTAGTGATTTTGAAAGTAGGTTAGATTTAATAGTAAATGCTAAGCCTTATGGTGAAGATGATAATGTTTGGATTTACAACTCTTTATATGAGATGTTTTGCCAAAAATATGGAGAATTGATTGAGCATGAAGAGTTTATGTGTTATTTAGAAGATGCTATTGATGATACACCAAGAACAGCTTTTTTACAAATTCCAGCAGATAAAGATTTTGAGGGTGCAGATTATTATAGTATTGCTTATGAAGATTTAGAAAAGCTAAGAGAGATATTTTTAACTAAGCCATCTTATGCAAATGAAGATTATTATATGGATGAGGTTAACAATATTTTTGATTTTGCAAAAGAAAATAAGAAAGATTTAGTGTTTTTCGCATATTGATTTTTATTATTATCTTCATATTAGACTTTTTTCATATAATATAATATATTTTATGGAGGTATTTTGTGATTTTTTATAAAAAAAATAGAGAGTTGGATGTAGATATTGGAAATCATCATATTGTTATTTGCTAAAGTGGTACTTAGTTGCTTATATCAAGTAGTGCATAATTAATCATAGAACTTCTAATAAAAATTAAAATAAGCTATTATACACTAATATACTATTAGATATTTCATTAATTTAAGAGTTTTAAATATATAATATTATATTAATAATAAATTTTAAATATGTTAATTTTTTAAATTTTACTTTTGTAAGTATTTTTAGATAAAAGAATCTTTCAATTCATAGATATTCCAACATTATTTTATTAATTAGTTATTAAAAATATTAAGGAATATTCTAATGAATATAGAACTAAGTGATTCAAAAAAACTACTAGCACTTAATAAGCCAAAAGGTTATATTGTTACGCGATCTGATGATCTTGGACGAAAAACTGTTTATGATCTTTTACCTGATTGGGTTTTTTCTGATGGTTGGATGCCAATAGGTCGTCTTGATTTAGAATCAAAGGGGCTTTTGCTATTTACAAGAGATGGAAAAATTGGTAATTTATTGACTAAACCTAAAAATTGTATTAAGGTTTATGAGATTTGGGTTAGAGGTCATGTAACACATGAGCATATTCTAAAAACTATAAAAGGTGTAGAGAGTCCTTATGGATTATTGAAAGCTTTAGAAGTAGAAAAAATAGGTATGGCTAAAGCAAAAACTAAGCTTAGAGTAAAAATAGATGAGGGCAAAAATCGTCATATTCGTAGACTTTTTGGAAGTTTAAAAGACCCAAAATTTAAAACTTCATTGAAGGTTTTAAGTTTAAGTAGAGTAAGTATTGGTGATTTTAAGCTTGATATTAAAAGTGGTGAATGGCGTTTTCTTTCTATAAAAGAAGAAAAAGCATTAATGAAAAATTTATAAGAAACAAAAAGGAAATTATGTGTCATTTAAAGTATTTACTTTATCTCAAGAACTTTATAAAGCATTAGAAAAAAATAGTTATATTACTCCAACACCAATACAAGAAAAGGTGATTCCTCTTGTAAAAAAAGGTGCTGATGTCTTAGCACAAGCTCAAACAGGAAGTGGTAAAACAGCTAGTTTTGTTATTCCTGTATTAGAACTTTTAAAAGATGAAATAACATCTAAAAAATCAAAAATTAAGGTTTTAGTTTTAACGCCTACTAGAGAGCTTACTTTACAAGTTGCACAGACTTTTTCAACAATGAGTTCATTTTTTAAACACACACCTTTAATAGTTCCTGTTATTGGTGGAGAAAAAATTGGTGAACAACTTTTAAAGATACAAAAAGGGTGTGATATTGTAGTCGCAACTTCTGGAAGATTAATTGATATTATTGATAAAAAACAGATAGATTTATCACAAATTGAATATTTCATACTTGATGAAGCAGATAAAATGTTGGATTTTGGTTTTGCTGAAGAGCTTGATATTATTTTAAATGTGATTGCAAAACAAAGACAAAACCTTATGTTTTCTGCGACATATTCACCAAAAGTACTAGATATTGCTTTAAAAATAACTACAAAAGCTACAAATGTAAAAATAGAAAATACAAAATCATATGTAGAGCAAATAACACAAAGAGCTATTTTGGTAAATAAAGAGAATAAAAGTGCATTATTAAGACAACTAATAAAGCAAAATCAGTTTAAATCAGTATTAGTATTTATGTCAAGTAAAAGAGCAGCTGATAACATAGCAGTTAAATTTAGAAAGTATGGTTTAGAAGCTGATTCATTTCATGGTGATTTGACACAAGAAGAGAGAATTTATACTCTTGAAGAGTTTAAAAATAAAAAGATTAATATTTTGTTTTCAACTGATATAGCTTCAAGAGGATTACATATAGAAGATATTGATTGTGTTATTAATTATGATTTGCCAAGAAGTACACAAACTTATATTCATCGTATAGGAAGAACAGCAAGAGCTGGAAAAAGTGGAGCTGCCATATCATTTTTAGATGATGAGAATTTGAATCATTTTAAACTTATAGAAAAAAGAAATGAATTAGATATAAAAAAAGAGCAAATTGAGGGATTTGAGTTTAAAAGCTATGGCAGTGTAAAGCAAAAAGGAAGCAAGCCTATTAAAGGTAAAAGAAAAAGTAAAAAAGATAAATTAAGAGAACAAGGACTTAAATAAAATTATATGAGTGAAAAAAACAGTATATTACAAAAAATAAAATTGATAGATAAAGGTGTACTTTTTATGCTTTTAAGTGCTTTGATTTCAGCACTAAATGGAGCAGTAGCTAAAGTACTATCTAATAGTATGCATCCAATTGAGATAGTATTTTATAGGAACTTCTTAGGAATTTTGATACTTTTATATAGTTTTAAAAAGGTAAATGTTTTAATAGATAAGTCTAAACTACACTTACTTTTTTTACGAGGTTTTTTTGGTAGTTTAGCTATGCTTTTATTTTTTTATACAATTGCAACTATTCCTTTGGGTGAAGCTGTTGTACTAAATAAAACATCACCTTTTTTTGTAACTATTCTTGCTTATTATTTAATGAAAGAGTCTATTGGTCTTAATACGTTTTTTGCTTTGATTATTGGTTTTTTAGGAATTGTATTTGTTATGAAACCTTTTGGTGTTGAAATATCAATTGAACATATTATGGGTGTATTAGGAGGTTTTTTCTCAGCTGCTGCTTATGCAACTATAAAGAAAATCAAAGATATTTATGATGCAAGAGTTATTATGCTTTCTTTTATGGGAGTTGGTATAATTATTCCAATTGGATTCTTTTTATTTAGTTCTTATGTTGAATTTAAAATTTATACTGATATTTATATTTGGTTGCTTATATTTTTTATGGCAATTATCTCTACTGCTTCACAATGGTTTTTAACTAGGGCATATAGTTTAAGTAAGGCTAGTATTATTGGTGTGATAAGTTATACAAATATACCTTTTGCTATTGGTTTTGGGGTTATGTTAGGGGATTCATTACCTGATATATATACATTTTTAGGTATTATTCTTATTATAATAGGTGGAGTTTTAGTTAGTAAAAAAGGCAAAAAATGAAAGTAAATATTCCTGGAAAGCAAGAAATAGAGATTAAAAATATTGTATTTGATTATAATGGTACGATTGCTATTGATGGTAAATTAATTGATGGTGTTAAAGAAAATATAAATGAACTTTCAAATAAGTTTAATTTTTTTGTGATTACTGCTGATACTTTTGGAAGTGTTGAGCAAGAGCTTAAGTCAGTAAATTGCAAAATTATCAAGATTGAAAAATCTTTACAAGATATAAGTAAAGAAAAGTTTATAAAAGAACTAGGTTCAAATACGGCTTTGTGTGTTGGCAATGGAAGAAATGATAAATTGATGTTAAAAGAGGCTATTTTAGGTATTGCAATTTTGCAAGATGAGGGTATATGTACACAGACATTGTTAAATTCTGATATTTTAGTAAAATCAATTTTGGATGTTTTTGGGTTTTTAAATGATAAAAATAGGCTAATAGCCACATTGAGAAATTAAAAGTGAGATATTAAGTAGCAAAAAATGCTACTTAAAAAGTCTTATAGACCTGTAACGTTTTCTGCTTGAGGACCTTTTTGTCCTTCACCTAACTCAAAAGTTACTTCTTGACCATCATTTAATGATGCTCTATCATATCCATTAGTGTTGATTTGACTATAGTGTACAAATACATCTTTCCCGCCGTCTTTTTGTTCGATAAAACCGAAACCTTTTTCACTATTGAACCATTTTACAGTTCCGTTTACTAATGTTGCCATTGTAATTCCTTTGTTGTTTTGTGTTAAAAGTATAATATGAGAAATTCTTTTAGATTGATTGTACTGTAACTATAAGTTGTCAATATAACGCAGACTAAAGATGTAACTCGAACCATCTTTTGTTGGTAACAGTATACATGAATTTTTCACTTATAATCTTAAAATAAACTTAAATTTCAATAAAAATAGATTAATTTGAAATTTATTTAGCTTTGTTATACTGAATAGATATTTAAGATAATATTTATTTTGAATAATATTAAATGAAAAAAACAAAGGAAGCAAATGGCGAAAAAAAATTACAACTATGAGAAAAGAGCAAGAGAGATAGAAAAACAAAAAAAGAAAGAAGAGAAGCTTAAGAAGAAACAAGCTAAAAATAATCCAGAAAATCCAGAAAATGTAGAAAATAATGAAGAGATAGAAAGTATAGAAGATAAAGAGTAGTTTTATAGTTTTATTTTAAAAATGATAAAATTCAAATAAAAAAGAGAATAATGTTTGATATCAATGATTATTGGGAAGAAGAGTTTAAAGATTATAAAGCAAAAGAGTTAAACTCTATTTATTTTGATAACTGTACTTTTATTAACTGTACTTTTTCAAGTGCTACTATTAGCAACTGCAAGTTTACAGAGTGTATATTTGTTAGTTGTGACTTATCTCTTTGTATTTTAAAATCTTCTACTTTTAATGATGTAACTTTTAAAAAGTCTAAACTTATTGGTATTTCTTGGAGCAATTGTGAAGAGCCTTTTGATATAAGTTTTATTTCTTGTAATATTTCTCAAAACTCTTTTCATTTACTTGATTTAAAGAAAATGAAATTTGTTGATTCAATCATTAAAGATAGTGGATTTGAAGAATGCAATCTTGAAAAAGCTGTTTTTGAAAGATGTGATTTAGAACTTACCACTTTTTATAAAAACAACTTAAATAAAGCAAATTTTCAAACTTCAAAAAATTACTTAATAGATCCTACTCAAAATAGTATAGAAAAAGCTGAGTTTTCACTTCCTGAAGTATTGAGTTTTTTAAGTTTGTTACCTATAAAAATCAAATAAGGCATGATAGTGATTAGAGAGTTTAAAAATAAAGATATGAATGATATTTTGGATATCTGGTTAAGTGTTTCTATTAAGGCGCACAGTTTTGTTAAAAGTTCTTACTGGCAATCTCAAGTAAAAAATATGAGAGATATTTATATACCAAGCGCAAAAACTTTTGTTATTTTAAAAGATTATAAAATAGTTGGTTTTTACTCATTATATGAAAATACTTTAGCTGCAATCTTTGTAAAAAATGAGTTTCAAGGATTAGGATTGGGGAAAAAACTTTTAGAACATGCCAAAGAACAAACAGATGAACTTTTTTTAACTGTTTATAAAAAAAATACTTCTTCTTATAATTTTTATCTTTCACAAGGTTTTAAAGTTATAAAAGAACAAATTGATGAGGGTAGTTTGGAGTACGAATATAAAATGAGATTTGAAAGATAGTAAAATATCCCAAATTGGGATATTAATTACTTTTTATTTGTAAAATCAAATGATTCAATATGCTCATCTATATGTTGTGCCAATAGATTTTTATACTCTTTTGTAAAGTATTCTATAATCTCTTCTTTTGAATCTTTCATATCTTGTGCCGAATCAAAATCTGTTGCTGCAACCCATGCATTGAATCTTGCTAATCCATACATAAAAGAAGCACTAGCTTCTCCTGGAGTTATCATCTTTTCACTCATTTGTTTGTTTGCTAAGATTATATGTTCATCAGCTCTTTGTACAAATGCTTCTTTATTATTCATGATTAATATCCTTACTTTATTTTTCTGGATTTTAGCAAAATTAACTTAAATAGTTCAAAATTTAGATAAAATGCAAAAATATTAATAATGATTGATAAATTTAAGCAAAGAGAAACTATGAAAAAAGTATTTAAATTAGAAGATGAAAAAAAGCATCCTGATAGAGTTATAGAAGCAATAAAGCATGAAGTTAGAAAGTATATAAAAAGAGAAAAAAAGAAAACTTTACCTGAGGGTGTTGATTTTTGGAAGTTTGAATGTAAAAGTGCAATTGATGATGAAGAAGTAAAAGAGATTGATTTTTTAGAAATCACAAAAGCAATTGATGAAGCTTCTATTAAAAAAGCAAAAACTTTATATTTAGAGATTATTGCAACAAATGGTTATAAAGAAAAAAAAGAGAATAATGAAGAGACTGAAACAGAATAAAGAGTTTTGTTTATGAAAGAGAAGATTTATTTAATTCCTGGGCTTATGACAGATGAAAGACTTTGGCAAAGAATTACTCCTTTATTAAAAGAGTATGAGTTAATTCATATTCCTATTCCTGCAATTACAGATTTTGATAAAATGAACGAGTTTTTAAAAAAGAAATTTGAAAGTGAAAAAAAAGTAAATCTTTTGGGTTTTTCTCTTGGAGGATATATTGCAACATATTTTGCAATTAAAAATCCAAGTTTCATAAATAGGCTTTTTATTGTTGGAGGAACGCCAAGTGGTACAAATGAAACAGAAATAAAAAGAAGAAAACAAAAACTTCTTCAAATAGAAAAAAAAGGTTTTTCTACACTTTCTTATGAAAAAGCACTCTCTTTGGTAGAAGAAAAAAATAAAAATGACGAAGAATTAATCAATATTATGATTGATATGTTTACAAAGCTTGGTGAACATGAGTTTACTTCTCAGCTTACAAGTACTTTTTATAGAAAAGACTTACATGATGAGTTGAAAGATTTGAAGTTTTTAATTTATTATTTTTTTAGTAATAAAGATAGACTTTTAAATCATGAATCTATTGAAAAACTAGAGCAAATGAACTTGGAACATATAAAAGTCATATTAAGGGATGGCACAAGTCATAATATTCCTTTAGAGGATCCTTTAACTTTAACAAAATATATAAAAGAGTGGATGAAAAGCAGATTAATCTAAATTAAACTGCTTTTTGTAATTTTCTTCAAGTGAAGTTTTATCTTTATAGCTAATAATATTCCCTATTTTAATTTCAATAATTAAATTTTCTGTTCTTTTTTCAATTGCTTCTTTTAAAATATCATTTGCATTTGATTTTATAAAAACAGGTAAAATATCAAGTCTATTCTTAAGAGCAATTATTCTTGAGCCTTCTTTAAAACTACTAATTGGAGTATTTTCTTTATTTCTAGTACCTTCTGGAAAAATAAATATTGATTGATTATTTTTTACTACTTCTTTTGTTTTTTTAAAGAAAGAAGACATATTATTAGATTCTCTATCAAGTAAAATTGTACCAGCATTTCTTGTGAATGTTCCAAAAAATGATGAGTTGTATAACTCTTTTTTTGCAACCCAATACCCTTTTATATCACTATCTTTTAAAGTTTGTTCAATTATTAAAGGGTCAATTATACTTCTATGATTTGAAATCAATAAGTATTGTCCTTGAGTTGGTATTTTGTCTTTGTTTTCTATTTGTACTTTTATATTTAGTTTTGATAGAAGTTCTTCTGAATAATTTAATCTTAAATCCATTTTTTCTTTAGAAGTTTTAGTTTTTTTTAGCTTTATTCCATACTTATTGGTTAAGTACATAGCATATATTGCCATTTTTATTTTTTTTAGATTCAAAATATTGTAACTATCCCTTTCATTTTTTTCATTATTAAATCATAAATTTACTTTTAATTTGATTAGTATTAAATACTTGATTAATATCAATAATAAAAAATAGATTTTTTATTACACTATAAGAAAATAAAAGAGATAAAATGAGCATGAAAAACAGTAAAAATATACAAGAAGTAGATTTTATAGCTATTTTAAAAAATTATAATTTTTCATTAGATGATGGAAAAAAACTTGCTTCTTTACATGATATTATTGTCAAATATGAAGATAGTCTAATAATAAAATTTTATGAGTTTATTTTTAATTTTGAATATGCTAAAAGTTTTTTAAAAGATAAAGATACTTTAAAAAGACATGAAGAGGGAATTAAAAATTGGTATAAGAATCTTTTTTGTGGAAAATATGAACTTTCATATTTTGAGAATTTGAATTTTATTAGTGAAGTACATGTTCGTATTGGTTTACCTGCACATTATGTAAATGCTGCTTTTAGTTTTATTCGTGGCTTTTTAATTGAAGTTTTGATTAGTGAAAATAAGATTGGATTTATTGATTCTTTAAACAAAATTATTGATATAAATCTTGATATTTTAACTTTATCTTACAGACAAGTTGAACAATCAAAACTTTTAAAAGATGTGCTTTTTTTAAAAAAAGTTGTAGAAAGTGGTTCCATTGAACCATATTTGCAAGCTATCTTTAATACAAAGACTATGAAGATTGAAAAATATGAGAGTCTAATGAGATTGATTGATATCTCATCTTTTGAAGCATATTCTGTTTTTCCTTATTTAGAGGTTTCAAAAAAAATAAAACTTTATGAAAAAATGATGAGAATGATGATAGAAAAAACTTTTCTTTTTTTCAATGATAAAGAAGTAGAGTTTAGCATTAATTTATCTTATGAAGATATCTCAAATAAATCGTTTATTGATTTTTTATATAAAATGATTAGTTCTTTTAAAAGACCATCAAATATAATTTTTGAAATTTTAGAAACAGATTTTATTGAAGATTTTGATATTGTAGTAGAATTTACAAAATCTGTTCGAATGTATGGGTGTAAAATTGCAATTGATGATTTTGGTAGTGGTTTTTCTAGTATGGAAAATATTTTAAAATTGAAGCCAGAATATATAAAAATTGATGGCTCTCTTATAAAAAACTTGCATATATCAAAAGAGTCTCAGACTCTAGTAAAAAATATAACAAATATAGCAAAAGATTTAAATTGTAAAACAGTAGCTGAGTATGTACATTGTAAAGAAGTTTTTACAATAGTAAAAGAACTAAATGTAGATTATTTACAAGGTTTTTATCTTCATAAGCCTGAAAAACTCTAAAATGCCTTTCTTTCATAATCTATTTATACTAAAAGAGTATAATTAAGTTAGAATTGAAATTTATGGAGGATAAGATGAGTAAAGTGAAAAATGTAGTTGTTGCTATTGATACTTCAATCATGGCAAATGAGGTTTTAAAAAGAGCTTTTGACTTTGCAAACAAAGATATTGAATTGCATATTGTTCATTGTATTGATATTCCTTGGATAAATAAATTAAAAGAGAAAAAAGATATAGTCCTTCAAACTAAAAAAAAGTTAAAAGATAATATTGAAAAATTAAATAAACAGAATAAATCTTTTAAATTAATTGTTAAAAAAGGAACACCCTCAACTGTTATTGTAAAAGAAGCAAAAAAATTAGATGCAAAATTAATAATAATAGGTGCATATTCAAAAGAGAATTTAAAAACAAAAATTTTAGGTTCAAATGCTCATAATATTGCACAAAAAAGTAATTTACCAGTTTTAATAGTAAAAAATATGTTTGTAGAAAAGTATAGTAGTGCAATTGCATTTACTGATTTATCTAAAGTATCTAAAAAAAGTATAAGATTTACACAAAAGTTTTTTAAAGATTTGGATATAAAGCTTGTGCATGCTTCTAAAAAAATAAGTGATTTTACATTGGATTTTTATAAAATAAACGACCAAACTGACTTTTTGATTAAAGAAGCAAAAAAACAAAAAGAAAAACAAATTGATAAGTTTAAAAAAGATATTTGTATAAATGATATTGAAGTCTTAGAAGAGTCAGGTTCATATAATGAAGCTTTACTTTCATATGCAAATAAAGAAGATAAAGATCTAGTTATATTAGGTTCAAGAGGAGTTAAAACAGCAAGTTCTATGTTGTTTGGTTCTAAAAGTTCATTTTTGATGAAATCTGTCTCTTCTGATGTGTTAGTTTACGTTCCACTTACAAAATAAGTCATAAGCAAAAATCAACATATTATTGACTACAATTTTGTTATGGAAAAAATAGATTTAATTAATAAAAAATTTTTAAGAAAAGATTTGATTTTAACAATAGCAAAATATCAAATCTATTATCAAATGGCACTTGGGGTTTTGGTTAAAGAGACTTGTTTTGATAAAGATGAGATAGAAAAAAAGTTAAAACAACTGCAACTTGATATTGATGTTGAAAATGTCTTAAATGTAATGATAGAACTTATTGACTCTTTTTATAATGATGATGAGTTTGAAATCATATTTGAAGATAATATAAAAGTAAACGCATTTTTGCATTCTTTAAAAGACTTTATTGAAAAAAATGATGATTTAACTAATAAAGAAAAAGTTCATATTTCATATAAAGAGAAAATAATGGATGATGCTTTTTTTGATGCAAAAATGCAGTTACATTTTGATGATGAATTAAAACATAGAGTTAACTATTGGGAAGAGTTAATTACAGAAAAAATAGCAGATGAAATAAAAGAGTCTGCTTTAAATATTATTAAAAGGTAAAATCAATGAAATCATTAATTTTAAGTATGTTATTACTTTTATCTTTAAATGCAGGAATGAATAATAATAATGAAGAAGAGTTAAAAGAAAAAATAAAAGCAATGTCTATAGAAAAGTTTGCTAGAACCTTAGCAAATAAAACTGCAAGTGCTGTTCCAATTAAGATTGATGCAATCACAACAGTTACTAAAGTTGTAGCTTTAGAAAATAGTGTAAGTTATTTTAAAAGTATTGATTTAAATCATGAAATCATGAAAGGTAAATGGGAAAATAAATCAGAATATTTTAAAACTGTTATGTTTGACCAAGATTCAAAAATAGTATGTAGGGTGGACTTTTTAAATCATATGATTGTAAATAAAGGCTTAGTATTAAAATATTATTACACAGATACAGAACATAGACCTTTATTTAGTTATACTGTAAATAAACAAGATTGTTTGGAGCTTGAGAACTAAAGAGTTTAAAGAATTTTCAAATTCTTTTTTTAAACTCTTGTATTTTTGTTCCCTTTAAGTTTATGTGACTATAATCTGCATTCAACTTAACGCGGAATAGAGCAGTCAGGTAGCTCGTCGGGCTCATAACCCGAAGGTCACAAGTTCAAATCTTGTTTCCGCAACCAATCAAAAAACTTACTTAAAATTTAAATCAAATTCTTCCCGTTATTTCTATTAAGTGAAATCCAAATTGAGTCTTAACCGGTCCATGTATTTTATTTAAATCTTTACTAAATACAACATCATCAAACTCTTTTACCATATCACCTTTTTTAAACATTCCAAGTTCACCACCTTTTTTGCCTGATGGGCATTTTGAAAACTTTTTTGCAGCTTTTTCAAAACTTATTTCTTTATTATTTATCTCTTTTTGTATCTTTTTTGCTAACTTTTCAGTATTTACTAAAATATGTCTTGCTGTTGCTTGTTTTGCCATATAAAATCCTTTTCAAAGTAAATAGTAGCTAAAAGATTTTTTAAGTATAATTATATGAATGAATAAACTACCAATATATGAAATCTTAGATGATTTAAAATCAAAGCTAAGAACAAATAAAACAGTTATTTTACAAGCAACAACGGGTGCAGGTAAAAGTACAGTTGTTCCTACAGAACTTTTAAATGAAACTTTTTTAAAAAATAAAAAAATCATAGTTTTAGAACCAAGACGAGTAGCTGCAAGAGTTATTGCAAATAAATTAGCACAAAATCTAGGTGAAAAAGTAGGGCAAACAGTAGGCTATGAGATTAAACTTGATAGTTGTGTTTCTAAACAAACAAAAATATTAGTTCTAACAGAAGCTATTTTGATTAGAAAAATACAAGCAAATCAAAGTATTGATGATATTGGTTTAATAATTTTTGATGAGTTTCATGAAAGAAGTATTTATACAGATTTGTCATTGGCTTTTTCTTTACAAATACAAGATTATTTAAGAGATGATTTGAAACTTTTAATAATGTCTGCAACATTAAATAGCAAAAAGTTATCTAATTTTTTAGATGCACCTATAATAACTTCAATTGCAAAAAATTATGAAGTAAAAAGTATATATTTAAATCCTGATGTAAAACAACCAAGTTATAGTGATACTTCTTTGGTAGTTGATACTATTTATAAAGCTTTAAGAGATAGTAAAAAAGATATTTTAGTTTTTTTAGCTGGTGTAAAACAGATAAATGAAGTAAGAAGTAGTTTAAATATAAGTGAAGATATCTTAGTATTGCCTTTGTATTCAAATCTTGATAAAAAGCAACAAGATGATGCAATACAAGAACAAAGTAAAAGAAAAGTAATACTCTCAACAAATATTGCACAAACCTCTTTAACTATAAAAGGAGTTAATGTAGTAATTGATACAGGATTAGAAAAGGTTTCAAAATATGATAGTTCAAATAGTATGAACCATTTGAACTTAAGTTTTATTTCTTATGAATCATCTATTCAAAGGCAAGGTAGAGCTGGAAGATTAGAAAATGGAGTTTGTTATAAGTTGTGGCATGAGTCAAAACTTTTAGAAAAAACATCAGAACCAGAGATTTTAAGAGTAGATTTAACACAAACTCTTTTGGAACTTTCTTTATGGCAAATAGATAATTTTGATGATTTAAATTGGTTAGATATACCAAATGAGACATCTATTTTACATGCTAAAGAGCTTTTAATAAGTCTAAATATGATTGATAAAGAGTACAAAATTACAACTTTTGGTAAAAAAGCCATAAGTTTGGGAATTCATCCTAGGTTTGCCTATATGATTTTAAAAGCAAATGAGCTTGGATTTGCTTATGAAGCTTGTATTTTAGCATCAATTTTAAATGCAAATAGTTTACAAGGCGATATCTTATCTACTTTTATAGATTGTTATGAAAAAGATAAAAACTCAATACTTTTAAAAGAGGCAAGACAATACTTTATAAAATTAAAAAAATTTGAGTTTATTAAAAAAGAGAAATTTTCTTATGAGCTTTTGGGCGTATTAGCTTTATATGCTTATCCTGATAGATTAGCAAAGTTAAGAGAAGAAAATGATACAAGATACAAGCTTAGCAATAATAAAGGTGCAAAACTTCATAAAGATAGCTATTTGTTTAATGAAGTTTTTTTAGTTGTAGTTAATATAAATGCTAAAGCAAAAGATTCTTTTATAAATCAAGCTTTAAAAATAGAATTTAAACATATAAAAAAGTATTTTAGTACACATATAAAAAAAGAACAAGAAGTAAGTTTTGATAAACAAAATAATAAACTTATCTCAAGAGAAGTGATTAGTTTCTTACACTTACAATTAGATGTAAAGCCTTGTAAATTAGATGATACAAAATTAACAAAGCTAATAATAAATGTTATAAAAAATGAAGGCTTAGAGTTATTAAATTGGGATAAGAAATCTCTTTTATTAAAACAAAGAGTTGATTTTATAAACTATCATGATAAAAGTCTAAAGTTTCCTTCTTTTGAAAAAAAATATTTATTAGATAGTTTAGATGAATGGTTAGGTATATATTTAAGCGCTATAAAAACAATAGAGCAGTTAAAGAAATTGGATTTATATAATATACTACTTAATCTTTTATCTTGGCAACAACAACAAATTTTAAATGAGTTAGTACCTGCTTTTTTTGAAGCACCAAGTGGTTCAAAGATAAAAATAGATTACTCAAATATTGAAGTTGCAAAACTAAGTATAAAAATACAAGAGATATTTGGAGTATATGAAACACCAAAAGTTTTAAATAATAAACTTGCTTTACAAATTGAGTTATTAACTCCTGCTCAAAGACCAATACAAATTACTTATGATTTGAAAAGTTTTTGGGAAAACTCTTATGATGAGGTAAGAAAAGAGCTTCGTGGTAAATACAAGAAGCACTATTGGCCACAAAATCCTTATGAAGCACAAGCTACAAATAAAACAAAAAAGATGATGAAATAGTACTAATACTTAGTTTATAAATTTATAAGTTATTTAATGTATTATTGTTAAAATATAAAAGTTTTAATTTTCTATAAAATATAAGGAATAAAAATGAAGAAGACAATATTTTTTGTTATGATTATTCTTGCAAGTAATTTATTTGCTTCTTTTAAAGCTTCGAAAATAGTTGAAGCAAAAAGCATAATTTGGGGAATGGATTTTTATGATAAGAGTAAAGCAATAGTCAGTTTTAAAAATGGTTTTTTTGCTATTTTAGATACAAATAGTAATACCTTGAAATATATTAAAAAGTTAGATGTATATGAAAAAGGACAGGCTGGGTTACTTGATGTAAAAGCCTCTTTAAATTTTAAAAATGATAATACAATATTTTTTACATATGTTAAAAATATAAATAATATGGGTGTGACTACACTTGCAAAAGCAAAATTAATAAATGAAAAACTTGTTAATATAGAAGATATTTTAGTTACTAAAAGTGCAACAAATACTACAAGACATTTTGGAAGTAGAATAACTTTTGATGAACATCATATCTATTTTAGCGTTGGAGATAGGGGAGAAAGAGATAATGCTCAAACCTTAAGCAATCATGCAGGATCTATTATAAGATTGAATTTAGATGGCACAGTGCCAAAAACTAATCCTTTTTTTTACAATAAAGATATTTTAAAAGAGATTTATAGTTATGGGCATAGGAATCCTCAAGGGCTTTTTTATGATAAAAATACAAAAATCCTTTTTTCAAATGAACATGGTCCAAGAGGTGGAGATGAAATAAACATAATTAAAAAAGCACAAAATTATGGATGGCCAAGAGTATCTTTGGGAAAAGAGTATTGGGCTCCTATTAGTGTAGGTAAAACTCAAGAAAAAGGCTTGATTGATCCTATTAAACATTATACTCCTTCAATTGCACCAAGTTCACTAATAGTTTATAGTGGAAAAAAATACAAAAGTTTAAAGGGTGCATTAATTTCTACAGCATTAAAACTAACTCATATAAATATTATAAGATTAGATGAAAATCTTAAGCCAATAGATGAAAAAAGAGTTTTTAGTAAACTAAATGAAAGAATAAGAGTAGTAACAGAAGATATTTCTGGAAATATATATTTTGCAACTGATAGTGGAAATATATATAAAATAGTAGAAGTTAAAGAGAAAACTCTTTAACTATTTACTTATTTAATTGAGCACTTTTTAGTGATACTACATAAAGGACAGAAGTTTATAACTCCTGCTAATAGAGGTATTACACCTAAGAAAAACCAAGGATTTTGAATAATAACTCCAATAGTAATTAGTACTACTCCTACTATAATTCTTATTGGTCTACATATTCCTCTAATCTTTTCATAGATATTCATATATTATCCTTTGTTATAAAGTTAATATAATTATATCTTATGTATTATTAAATAAATTTGATAAGAAAAACTTATTTAATAGATTTTATTTTTGCTTATATATTTTTTTCTAATTCATTTTTATTTTTGTATATTTGTTTAGGTCTAAATTTTAAAAAATCATCTAAATAATTTTCATAATCATATTTATATGTAGATAGTTTTATTTTGATTATTACATCTTCTTTTGTATTATAGTTTATATCTATTGTGTAAATTGGTTTTAAAAAAGGAGTTGTATTGTACTTTGATTTTAAAGATAATATGGTTTGTCTTAAAGTTTTAAAATCTACATCTACTGTATTTACATACTCTTTTAATTTTTTTCTTGTTTGCTTTACATATTGGTCAAAATCAAAATCATTGCTTACAATGTATTTAAACTCAATATAATCTAAATCTATGATTACTTTATGGATAATTTCTGATTCATTTAATGTTTTATTTTCAAGTGAAAGTAATTGACCTGTTTTTTGATTTTTATATATTGTTTTAAATAGATTAACTTTTGTTATCTTGCATATTTCATTTGGTGTATCCTTAAAATAAAATTCCATCCCCTCATATATAGTTGTTAAAACAGATGATTTATAAGCTAAACCTAGAAATATATTGTTTAATTGCTCTTTTATTGAAAAAAGTAAAATTAGTATTAATGCCGATAATACAGGTACTATAACAGTTAAATTATTTTGAGATATAATAATAAATGAACTCAATAAAAACAGTATCATATATACTTTAAGTAAATTTTGTCTTTTCAAATTTAGTGTTGCTTCTAAATTTATTTTTTTTAATTCTATTTTGGTTTTATTTATTTTACTTTTGTGATATCGATTTAAAAAGATGATATGAATTATATAAATCACAAGTAATGTTACTACTAATAATATCAACTTACTATAATCAAAATTATTTAATAAATTTAATAAATTTTCTAAATCTGTAAATAAATTTTTTAAAATATTCATTTTATTATTCCACGCTTTATATTTATTATGTATTATACTTTAAAATCAATATTAAAAAAGTTTAATTACTTAACATTTTACTTTTTGTTATATTTATCTCTTTTTTTGATATAGATGATTGATAAACAATTACTTCAACTCCTTCTTGTATAACTTCTTGAAAAGTTTCATAATATTTAGGATCAATCTCTTTTGCAATTTTAAACTCTTTATCATCTGTTCTTTGAATAACATATAACATTACAGCTCTATGACCTTCTTTTACCATATCTCTTAATTCATTTAGATGTTTTGTGCCTCTACTTGTAACTGCATCTGGAAAAGCCAATGTATCATCAAGTTTTAAGCTTACGCTTTTTATTTCTACATAGCACTTTTTATTATCATGGTCACTTTCTAAAAGTATATCAATTCTACTGTTTTTACCATATTTTTGTTCTGGTTTTAAGCTATCATAACCTTGAAGTTCTTTTATTTTTCCATTATTTATTGCTTCAATTGCTATTTTATTTGCAACTGTTGTATTCGTACATATTAAATTGTTTTCCATTTGTGTAAGTTCTAATGTATATTTTAATTTTCTTTTTGGATTGTCATGGTAAGTAACCCAAACTGGACAGTCTTGTTCAATACAAGAAGTCATAGCACCACTATTTGGAACATGTGCAGTTATCTCTTCTCCTGTATCTAATTTAATATCTGCTAAAAATCTTTTATATCTTTTTATTAATTTTCCCTCATATAATTTATCAAATTTCATAACTTGCCTTTTGTTTTTCTTATTTTATATAAATTTACTTATTTATATCTAAAGTTATTAAAAACATCTATAAAAAGTAAATATAAGAAAAATTAGTGATATACTTCGTTTATGGAAAAAATAATATATAAACTATTTGTAGATGGAAGTGTTAATCCTCAAAAAAATATTGGTTTTGGGGCATATCTTTTTTGCAAAGAGTTAAACACTTGCAAAGAACAAAAAATCTTTACAAAAAAATTTGAAGACACTTCTTCTACAAAATTAGAAGTTCAAACATTTATTTGGGCTGTAACACAAATTGATTGTAGTGAAAAGTTTATAGTTTATACAGACTGTCAAAATATTTTATCACTACTAAATAGAAGAGAAAAGTTACAAAATAGTAATTACACCACAAAAACAGGTAAAAAAGTTAAAAACGAAGAACTTTATAAAGAGTTTTTTTTACTTTATGATAAATATAATTTTGAAATTATAAAAGTAAAAGGGCACAAAAAAGCATCGACAAAAGATGAAATAGATGATTGCTTTTTTTTAGTGGATAAAGAATCAAGAGCTAAATTAAGAAATGAAATAATTTTATAATATTGTTATTATTTTATATTTTGGCTATAATTACACCAATTTTAAAAATTGGTTTTATAAATATCATTCTACCAAAAAGACTTTGTCTGAACTAGTACAATCTACTTTTAATACCATAATTTAAAGATTTCAACAATAAATCATATTAAGGTATTATATGTCTCAAGAAAATAACTATCGAATAAAGTATCAAACTATTGAAGTTGGTACTTTAGATATTCACTTAAAAACTTTAAAAGATAAACAACAATTTTTTGATAAAGATGATATTGCACAAAAACTTGGAATTTCTTCTGCACAGTGGCCAATCTTTGGTATTTTATGGGAAGCTGGGGAAGTATTGGCAAATTTAATGTTAACTTATGAAATAGAAGGTAAGCGTATTTTAGAACTAGGTTGTGGTCTTGCTTTGGCAAGTATGGTTTTAAATTTAAGAGGTGCAAATATAACAGCAACAGATTATCACCCAGAAGTAGCAAGTTTTTTAAAATATAATAGCTTATTAAATAGTAAAAAAGATATTCCATACTTTCAAGCTAGTTGGGATGATAAGGTATCAATTGTTGAAAAATTTGATGTTATTATAGGAAGTGATGTTTTATATGAAAGAACCCATGTAAATTTACTTTCATCTTTTATTGAACTTTATGCAAATGAAAAATGTGAAATAATTATTATAGATCCTGCAAGGGGAAATCATAATGCATTTTGTAGAAAAATGGAAACATTTGGTTTTTCTTCAAGAAATGAAAAACCAATAACAGATTATTTACCAAAAGCTTTTAAAGGTAAAATCCTATATTTAAATAGATAATTTATTACTAAAAGTTACTATATAGGACAAAAATTGTCTTAAAATAAAAATTAGTTTCTTTGTATAATAATTCTTTCAATCAAATAGGAGTATTCTTTACTTATCAAAACAATAATTTACAAAAGGATAACAAAATGAAACATGAATTAATGACTTTACCTTATGAGAAAGATGCATTAGAACCATTAATGTCAAAAGAGACTTTAGAATTCCATTATGGGAAACACCATCAAACATATGTAAACAAATTAAACGAACTTATTGCTGGTAGTAAACATGAAGACTCTTCTTTAGTTGATATTATCAAAGATTCTGAAGGTGGAGTTTTTAATAATGCTGCTCAAGTATTTAATCATGATTTCTTCTGGAATGGATTAACTCCAAATGAGACATCAATCTCAAAAGAGTTAGAAGATGCAATAGTTGCAAATTTTGGTTCAGTAGAAGAGTTTAAAACAGAATTTACAAATAAAGCAGTAACTCACTTTGGTTCAGGTTGGGCTTGGTTAGTTAAAGATGAAGCTGGAAAATTAAGTATTATTTCTACTTCAAATGCACAAACTCCAATTACTGAAGGTTTAACACCATTATTAACATGTGATGTTTGGGAACATGCATACTACATCGACTGTAGAAACGCAAGACCAGCATACTTAGAAAACTTTTGGAAACTAGTAAACTGGGATTTTGTTGCACAAAATCTAACTAAATAATTACCTATAAAGAGTCATATCTTCTTTGACTCTTTATATTCATGTATCGCTTTTACTGCTTGTACAGCTGCTGGAAGTAATGCTTCACTTAAAGCAGGATGAATATATAACATCTCCTTTAAATTTCTAATATCATTTTGAAGATGCATTATTGCTAAAACTTGATGTATCATAGTAGCACTTTCATATCCAATTAGATGACAACCCAAAATTTCATATGTATCTGGATTTAGAATAAATTTAGTTCTTGGATATTTGATTTTTAGTGCTTGAGCTTTTGCACTTGCAAGCCAACTTGTAGTTGATGTAACATATTTTATATTTTGTTCTTTTGCTTTTTTTTCTGTTAATCCAACACTTGCAACTTCTGGATGACTAAATACAGCATGGGGCATGTATTTGAATTTTAAAGGCTCTTTCTCATCTTCAAATAACATTTTAAATAGGTGATTCATTTCAAATGCAGCAGCGTGTTGAAGCATATGTTCTCCACTTGCATCACCTACTACATAAACACCTTCAACATCAGTTTGAAAAAACTCATCTCTTTTAATAAAACCTTTTTCATTTAATTTTATATTAGTATTTTCAAGTTTTAAAGTATCAGCATTTGAAGCTCTTCCTATTGCAAAAAGTAAAGCATCATTTTTATATGTTTCATCATTATCTAACTCTATTTCAAAAGAGTTGTTTTTATATAATGCATTTTTAATAGATATATTAAATTTTACATTTACATTTTTGCAGTATTGTTCTTTGAAAATTTCACTTATTTCTTCATCTTCATTTTCTAAAAGAGTATCACCTCTTACTAATTGCGTTGTTTCTACTCCAATTGCATCAAAAAAGTTTGCTAATTCACAAGCTATAAAACCACCTCCAACTATTGTTATAGAATCAGGTATCTCTTTTATCAAAGGAAAAATATCATCACTTGTCCATGCATTTTCAAAAGGAACTTTTGTTGGTCTTGTTCCTGTTGCAATTATTATTTTAGGTGCAGTTAGTTTTGTGTTGTTTACTTTTACTATTTTATTATCTAAAAAGCTTCCCTCCCCTTTGAATATAGTTACATTATCATTTAATTTCTTTTTATAATTTTCTTCAACACTGTAAATATACTCATTTGTGCGTTTAAATATCTCTTCTTGGTCTATATCATCTATTATTGCTCTAATAAAGTGCTTTTTTGACTCTTTTATTTCTCTAATTTTTTGGGCATAGCCTATTAGAAGTTTTGATGGAACACAGCCTCTATTTGGACATGTGCCTCCCAGAGTAGACTTTTCAATAAGCGCTACTTTTTTACCAAGTTTTCCAGCTTTTGCAGCAATATTACTAGCTCTTCCTGCTCCAATTATTATCAAATCAAAATTTTGCATATTCTATCCTTTTAAAAACTATTGTTCCACAAATATCTATTAAAATAATTCTAACAAATAAAAAGGATTTCAACGTGAAAAAAAACTTACTTTCAATTTTTTTGATGATAAATTTACTTTTAGGTACACAAATTTCAAGTTTTAATAAAAGTGAGTTAAAAGAGTTTAAAAATATGGATAAAATTTAAAGATAAAATTTATAAGTATAACTTATTTAAAGATTATAATATCATACAAGGTAAAATATTTTATAAGCAAAAAAGGAGTACACTAAATGCAAAGATAGATAAGGTGAACTTATTATTATCTTTTAATTGAATTATAAAGGAGTAAAATGTTGTCAAATTTAAAAGGCGACTTTTTTGGTGGTTTAACAGCTGCAATTATTGCACTACCCTTAGCTTTAGCCTTTGGTGTAGCAAGTGGTGCTGGTGCAGTTGCTGGACTATATGGAGCAATAATATTAGGTTTTTTCGCTTCTTTATTTGGTGGTACTTCTTCTCAAATATCTGGACCTACTGGTCCAATGACAGTAGTTGTTGCAAGTGCTATTGTTATGTTTCATAATGATATTAATGCAGTGATGAGTGTTGTACTTCTTTCAGGTATTTTTCAGATTTTATTTGGAGTTTTAAAAATAGGTAAATTTGTAAGATACATCCCTTATCCAGTGATTTCTGGATTTATGAGTGGAATTGGAATTATAATTATAATTTTACAAATCAATCCTTTTTTAGGAGTTGATTCTGAAAGTTCTGTATTAAAAACTATATTTGAATTGCCATCGACTTTTACGAACTTAAGCTTTGAATCACTGATATTATCATTTTTTACCTTGTTAATTATGCTTATAACTCCAAAAAAAGTTGCAAAGCTTGTGCCTCCTGCACTTTTGGCCTTAACTATTATGACAATTATTAGTGTATTTTTTAGTTTTGATGTAAAAACAATAGGTGAGATTCCAACTAGTTTGCCAGAGTTTACTATGCCAGTTTTTGAATTTTCAAAATCTAAAGATATAATTCTTCTAGCAATAACTTTAGCGCTTTTAGGAACTATAGATACTTTATTAACATCATTAGTTGCAGACTCAATTACTAAAACAAAACATAGTTCTAATAAAGAGTTAATTGGACAAGGAATTGGAAATACCCTTGTAGCTTTTGTTGGTGGAATACCAGGAGCTGGTGCCACTATGAGAACTGTTGTTAATGTAAAAAGTGGTGGGAGAACAAAACTTTCAGGAATAATTCATGCTTTAGTTCTTGTATTAATTGTACTATTTTTAGCTCCTATTGCTTCCCAAATTCCATTAGCTGTATTAGCAGGAATTTTAATGAAAGTAGGGCTTGATATTTTAGATTATAAATTTTTAAAAGTTGCAAAATATGCACCTAGAAATGATTTAATTGTTATGGTAATTGTTTTCTTATTAACTGTTTTTGTTGACTTAATAATGGCAGTTGGAGTAGGTATTACTTTAGCCTCACTTTTAATAGTATATAGAATTTCAAAAGAGGCCAAATTAAATATCTCATTGGAAAAAGAAGTTTTTTCAGAAGAAAAAGGAAATGAAAAAGTAAGAGTTTTAGATATAAATGGCGCTTTTTTCTTTGGTTCAGCATCTTTTTTTGAAGAAGAAATAAATAAATTATTGGATACTGAAAAATTAATTATAAACTGCACAAACGTTCCTTTTATGGATATCTCTGCAATTTTTACATTAGAAGAGTTAATTTTAAAACTTAAAGATTTAAATATAGAGATTTGTCTAGTTTTAAAACAAAGACATGTAGATAAAATACAAACAGTAGATAAAAGAGAAATTTTTAAAGATATAGCTATTTATAAAACAGTACAAGAGGCTTTTGCCTAATAATTAATTTATTTTGTTAATATCACTTTATATCCATAAGTTGTTGTTTCTATTGAATCTTTAGGCAGTTTCATACGAAGTCTTTTTATAAGTGATCTAATACTCATTGTTGAAGCCATTTCTCCTTCCCATACATATTGTTCTATAAGTTCTAAAGATATAGATTGGGAAGGATATTTTGAAGCTAATATTAAAAACTGTTTCTCTTTATGCGTTAAATGTATTTCTTTATTTAAATTATTATAAAGTATTTCCTCATTTGTATTAAAATAGAAATCATTATTTAAATAAATAATAGTATCTTTTTTACATAATAAATCTATTTTTGCTTCTAGTTCATAAATATAAAAAGGTTTTTTTAAAAAGTCATTGCAACCTTTTATATATGCATTTTTAATTGTATTTAATTCAATATTAGAACTTATTATTATAACAGGTATTGATATATCATAATCTCTAATTGTTTTAAGTAGAGTTAATCCATCAATATTAGGTACATTTATATCTAATATGAAACAATCATATCCATTCATAAAATTGTCAAGTACTAAATTACCATCATTGAAAGAATCAACTTTATAATTTTTTTCTTCAAGCATTTCTTTTATAATATTTGCTAAATTGAAGTTATCTTCAAGAATTAAGATTTTCATCATTTTCTTTACCTTTAGGTAGTGTGATAATAAATTTTGCTCCAACAATATTATTATATGCTTTTATTATTCCGTTCATTTTATTTTCAATAATAAGTTTTGCCATATATAATCCAATACCAATTCCATCATTTTTTGTTGTAAAGTAAGGATTAAATATTTTATTCTCTATATTATTAGTAAAGCCTAATCCATCATCAACAATTTTTATTTTTACACTCTCTTCTATTTGTGTTAAAATAATTTTTATCTCACCTTGTATATTACTTTTTTCCTTTTTTCTTTTTTCTAAGATTGAATCTTTTGCATTATTAATAAGATTTAGAATAACTTGCTTAAATTCATTTGGATATCCATGAATAAAAATATTTTTTTCTAAAACATTAATATATTCAGCTTGAATATTATTATATTTTAATGAATCTTTTAATATATCAAGTATCTCACTTATCCCTAAGCTTATATCAAAGCTAATAGCTTTATTTGATGCTTTGATAAAACCTCTAAAAGAGTCCATTGTTTCACTCATGAAAACTGTTTGTTTCATAATTATATTATAAAAATCATCAATATCTTTATCATTTAGTCTCTTTTTTTTATTATAATAATGCATTTTATGAGCAACTGCTGATAGTTCAACAAGAGGAGTTTTCCATTGATGAATTAAAGCTGAAAGAGTTTCTCCTATTTCTGTTAGTTTAGATTGTTGAATTAGAAATTGTTTATTTATTTCTGCTTGTTTTTTTTCTGTAATATTTGTTATTATTGTAACTGCTTCTAGATTTCTATTTTCATCTTCAACATATTTATTTTTTACCAAATAGTCTTTTTTTAAATAATTAAATTCAAATTGTTCATAGTTAAATATTTTTTCTTTAGAAATATATTTTTTTAAAAATAAAAAAATATTATCAATATCTTTGCTAATAATTTGTGATGAATCTCTTTTAACAAATTTATTAAATGAACTATTACAACCTTTTATTTTGCCATTTGTATCTATCCAAAAAATAGAACTTTCTAAATTATTTAATTGAGCTTCTGAAAGCTTTTTTTGAGCTTCTAGCTTTTTTTGAGCTTTTGTTTTTAAAATAATACTAATTATAGCAATGATTAAAGTAATAAGAATAAAAGGAAAAATTATAAAAATTATATTTATTATCCTATTATATTTTTCAAAAAAGCTTTTTGGAGAGTTTATAATTGTAGCATTATCAGGTAGTTTTATATTTTCTAAATTATATTTTTTTAATACCTTATAATCAAAATACCATAAAGCATCAGCTGTAACAGGTTTAGAAAAGTCAATATATTTTTTTTCTAAAAATTTGATTGCTAATTTTGCTGCTTCTTTACCTTGTTCATAACCTGTTGATAGTTTACCACCTATAACTCCTTTGCCTAGATGGGAATCTGTTAGGGAAAAAACAGGTACGGTAGATTTGTTTATTAAGTCATTAACTTGATAATAAGGAATATATTTGCCTTTTTCATCTATAAATAATGAACCAAATAAAATTGCTGAATTTTCAGGTAATTTCAATAAGTCATTTTCTATTTTTTTTAAGTTACCGTGAAGCGACAAACTAATATTTAATTTTTTATTTATTTTATTTGTTGATTCTTCAAATTTTTTATTTATTAACCGTGAAGATAAAGATAAGTCATTTATTAAATAAAGTTCTTTTAAATTTGGTAAAATTTTTGATATATATTCTATATTTGTATTTAATTGTTTATTTTCTAAAACTACAGGGATATGTTCTTTTAATGCTTTTTTTACATTAATTCCTGGTAAGTCTTTATCTAAACCACAAAAAACTAATTTAGAGTTTTTAAAAATTTTATTTTTATATTTTAGTACAAAATCAATTGCATAATTATCAGCAACAATGACTACATCATATTGCTGATATTTATATTTTTGTAAAAAAAGATTATAAAGTGCGCTAATATAATCTTTAGAGTGGTATTTTTTACTATCCATATATTGTGTAGTTAATTCATACCTTTTATAGTTTATTAATACTTCTTCCACACCTTTCGATAAATCATCACTCCATTTCAATCCTTTATTATAAGATTGCAAAAGAAGTATTTGTTTATTTGCTGCTTCTAAATTTATTAATAAGAGTAGAATTAAAACTATTTTTTTCATTTTTTACCGTAAATATTTTTCTTTTGAAAATAGTTAACTAAAGTTTTTTCTTCTTTTGGCGATAAACCTGCTTGTTCTGCCATAGAGTTAATCAAAGAAGGAAACTCTCCAGCAAAATGACTACTTGGAGCTGGTATTTCATGACAACCACTACATCTTTGACTTGCAAAAGCTGATTCGTCATTCCATATAGATTTAAAATTATTTGTTAAATCTTTATTCATTATAAAACCTTGAATACTATTTTCAATCCATATTTCTTCATAGTCATCTTCTTTAGTTTGATAAATTTTTCTTTTAGGTGAATTTTCATTACGTGTTGCTAATGTAACAGTTACTCCATATTTAAAAAAAATCTCATCATTAGGTTCATCTTCATATGACCAACCTTTAATTTGAACCAAACTCTTATCTTTATATTTTTCTAAAATTTTAACTTTAGTACCTTTTGTAATTATAGCTATTTTATCATTATTTTTATTCAATAAATTTGCTTGTTTTGTCAAAAATTTATTTTGTGCAAATAGTGATGAAGAAAAAAATACAATAGCAGTTATTATTAAAAGTCTCATGTTCTTCCTTTGTTGTTTTTTATTATTAAAGAGAGAAGAATCTCTCTTTAAATAGTTTTTGGAGGAGTAAATACTTTTATTTGAGGTAATTCTCCTGTATATTTTTCAAAGTCAACTAAAGCTGTGTGGGCAATATTTCCTTGTGCAAGTTTTGATGTTCCTTTATCTATTGTCAATACATTTACATGCCCATGAATGCAAGAAGTATCACCATTTTGTAAATCAGCTGGATCATACCAAGCTCCTTCACATAATTGGACAACATTTTTTCTTATATTTGAAGTGACTACTGCACCAGCTAAAACTGAACCTCTATCATTGAAAACTTTTACAACATCTCCATCTTTTATCCCTTTTTCTTTTGCATCTTCGATATTTATTAAAATTGGTTCTCTTCCTTTTACTTCATATACATTTCTTAACCAAGTATTATTTAGTTGAGAGTGAAGTCTATATTTAGGATGAGGAGAAACAATATGATATGGATATTTATTTGCTTTTTTACTTCCTAAATATTCCATTGGTTCATACCATTTTGGATGTGGAGCACAATCATCATAGTTATAGCTTTCTATAGTTTTAGAAAAAATCTCAAATTTTCCAGATGGCGTTCCTAATCTATTTTTTCTTTTATTTTTTATAAAACTTTTAAAAGAAACATAGTTTTTTGCTTTTTGAGAAATTTTGAAGTCTGTATGTCCTTTTTCCCAAAAATCATCAAATTCAAGCATAGGGATATTTTTGTCTTTTGCTTGTTTTAAAGAGTTATTATAAAACTCTTTAATCCAATCCATTTCATCTTTTTTCCCTTCTGTATATAACTCTTTTAATCCTAATTTATCCATTATTCCTACTGCAATATCATAATCATTTTTTGATTCAGCAATTGGTTCTACTGCTTTTTTCATAGCCATAATAGATTCATGTGAACCATGACCAAAAAATGTAATATCATTTCTTTCAAAAGTTGTAGTAGCAGGAAGCACTATATCTGCCATTCTTGCACTTGCTGTCCAGTAAGGTTCTATAAATATAATTGATTCAGGTTTTTGCCATGCTTTTATCAATTTGTTAACATCTTGATGATGGTGAAAAGGATTTCCTCCTGCCCAGTAAATCATTTTTATATCTGGATATGTTAGTTTTTTCCCATTATAATCAAATTTTTCACCTGGATTTAATAGCATATCTGCAATTCTTGCTACAGGAATATATTTTGATTTTTTATTTACCCAAGGAATATCTTTAGTATTTTTAAAATTAATTGGAAATGCACTCAATCCTGGTCCTGTTGCAGCAGGTGCACCGATGTTAGAGTAGTGTCCTGAAAAAGTAAATCCTCCTCCTTCTTGACCAATTTGACCTATCATACAAGCCAAAGTTACCATCATCCAATGTGATTGTTCTCCTGAATCCATTCTTTGAATAGCCCAACCACCCATAAGCGTTGTTTTTCCTTTTGCAAATAGTTTTGCTAATAATTCAATGTCTTTTTCAGAAATTCCTGTAATTTTTGATGCCCATTGTGGTGTTTTATCTATATTATCTTCTTCTCCAATTAGATATTTGAAAAATTGTTTTCTACCATATGTATATTTTTTCATAAATTTTTCATTATAAAGTTTATTTTTATACATATAATTAGCAATTCCTAACATTAAAGCAACATCAGTTCCTGGTTTTAATGATACTTGTTTTGCATTAAGTTTTTGTGCTGTTTCTGTATAAACAGGATTAATATTAATTATATTTATTTTTCTTTTTTTACTCTCTTCTTTTAAATCTTCCATATAATCATAATATCTATGATCTGCACTTGTCCATGCTATTTGATTTGTAACATATGGGTCTGCTCCAATTATTACTAAATTATCAACATTTTTTATTACTGTAGGCCAAGCAGAAGGTTTATAATAACCACTCGCACTTCCTGTTACATATGGCAAAATTACTCTAATTGCACCAGTAGAGTAAGTATTTACATCATCAACAAATCCACCTGTTAGTTTTAACATTCTTTGTGCAATATTTCTTACATTATGCATATTTCCTGAAGTCCACCAACCATAACAACCTGCATAAATAGAGTCTGGTCCTGTAGTTTTTTGTACTCTTTTAATCTCTTTTGCAACTAGTTCAAAGGCTTTATCCCAAGATACTCTTACAAATTTTTCTTTTCCTCTTTTTGTTGTATCACTTTTGTGTTCATGTTTTAAAAATCCTTCTCTTACATAAGGATATTTAACCCTTGTTGGAGTATAAACTCTATCTGGCATTGCTTCAATCATTGGGCTTGGATGATTGTCTTTTTCATATGGAATAGTTCTAACAAACTTTCCATCTTCAACAACTGCATAAAATGCTCCATAATGTGAAGTTGTTAAAATCTTTTTTGCATTATTAATTACCATGGCATTTAATGCTGGATTAATTGATGCTAAAGTCACGACTGCACTTGTACTTTTAAGAAAATCTCTTCTTGATAAATTTTTCATAATCTCACCTTTTTGTAAATTATGTGAGAAGTTTAGCAATTACAATTGGCAAAATGTTGTCAATATGTAAAATTAATTTTATGAAGTGAATATAATATGTATAATTTGAATATTATTATTGTTTTTAGATTAAGAGTTTACTCTTTATCTAAGCCATCTACTATAATAGCACCTATTGAAGCTGGCATTGATATTACAATTATTCGTTTAATTGCAAGTAGGGTGTCCGTAAATAGTGGTAGTTTGTTAAGTGCAAAAAGTGTTAAACTTACAACTAAGATAGTTATAAAATAAGCTATGAAAATTCTAAATATAAATATAAAAACTCTTGATTTAATATTTGTTTGGAAAATACTTCCATATGTATAAATACTTAAGAAACAAACTGTTAAAAATATTAATAAACTTAAGTTTAAATTAGGAAGAGTTTGCGCTATATCCCATGCTTCTTGTGAAAAAGATATTGGCACACATAATGCAAATGCACCAATTATTAATTGTGAAATATCTTCAGTATTAAATCTTAAGTTTCTCAAATTTAACCTTTATTTTTTACATCATCAAAATCTTCTCTTACTATATCAATCTCTTCTTGAAATGATTTTGCATCACCATAATCAAAAAATTTGTTATATCTTGAGTGAGTGTCTTTTGTTTTATCTGCATGTTTAATAGGACACCAATATTGTTCTGTTCTTCCAGCAACTTCTCTAACATATCCCATTAGACCATTGAAATATTCACAATATAGACAGTTTATTTGTTGTATTTTATTTAAATAAAATAGATTATATCTATCAATGATTATGTAATCTTTTCTATTTACTTTAGGAATTCTATAGATTGGAAAACATATTGCTTGATATAAAGAAACAATAATATCAAGTAAAAAAGCAGGAATTAAAACTGACCAAATTATAGGAATTGTAAGAATAATACTTATTCTTTCTCTCCATAAATATTTAAATGAATTTATAACCTTACTTTTATATTCATTTATATACTCTCTATCAAATTGAAATTTTTTATTAAAATTTTTGTCAAAGTAAAATTTTTCTTTATTTTTTTCATACTCTTTTTTTAAGTCTTCTTCTAAACTTTTAATCTTTGTATAGATTTCATTTATTCTGCTATTGTTTGACATATTTTCCCTTTTTAAATTTAATTATCATAGCTTTAAATAGCTTAACTGTAAGTTATTAAATCATCTTTTTATGCTCTTTAGATACAATAAAAAATGAGAAAAGAGTTAATAACACAAATGGGGTTTAAAAAGTTTTTAGATGAGTTTAATAATCTTCTAAAAATAGAAAAGCCATATTGGGTAAAAGAAAAAGAAATAGCTGCCCAATTTGGAGATAGAAGTGAAAATGCAGAGTATATAAGTGCAAAAGAACAAATAAGAAATATTGATAAAAGGCTTAGATTTTTAGATAAAATTATAAAAAATACTGAAGCTATAAAAACAGAAGAACTTTCCCATGAGAAAGTAAATTTTGGTTCACAAGTTACAATACTTAATTTAGATACAAATGAAGAAAAAATGTATATTATTGTAGGCACATATGAAACAAATCCAAGTGAAAATATGATTTCAAATAAGTCACCTTTAGGTAAAGTTCTTTTAAATAAATCAATAAATGAAGAGTTTGAATTTATAATAAATAATGAGACTTTTGTATATGAGATTTTAGATATTAAAAAATATAATTTTAAAGTAGATTGATGAATATATCAAGTTTAGAAAAGATAATAGATGAAAGTTTAAAAAATAAAACGCAAGAGTATAAAAGATTATTTCATGGAAGAGGTAATTTTTATGAAGATTTTAACTATTTAACAATAGATAGCATTGATGATATTATATTTGCAACAATTTTTGAAGAAATAAATAAAGATATAGAAAAAGAGATTATTGATTTTTTAGAAAAAATATATGAAAACTATAACTATAAAACATTAGTTTTACAAAGAAGATATTTAAATAATGGTGAAAATGAAGTTTTAAAAGGAACTTTAAATAAACAAAATCATGCAATAGAAAATGGTTTAAAATATAGTATTAATTTTTCAAATAAAAATATTGGATTTTTTGCAGATATGAAAAAAGGTCGTCAATTTGTATATGAAAATGCAAAAGATAAAAAAGTATTAAATCTTTTTTCTTATACATGCTCTTTTAGTGTTTGTGCAATTAAAGGTGAAGCAAAAGAAATTGTCAATATTGATATGGCAAAAAATGCATTAAATACTGGACGTTTAAATCACCAAATAAATAATCTTGATACCAAAAATGTAAAATTTCTACCCCATAATATACTAAAATCATGGGGAAAAATAAAAAAATCTGGACCTTATGATATTATAATTATTGATCCACCTTCTTTTCAAAAAGGAAGTTTTGCTGCAACAAAGGATTATGAAAAAATAATTAAAAGATTAGACTCTTTAGCTTTTGAAAAATGCATAATTTTAAGCTGTTTAAATGCCCCAGAATTAGATACAAGTTTTATTAAAAACTTATTTGAAAAGTTTGCACCTGAGTTTAAATATGTAAAAAGATTAGATAATTTAGAAGAGTTTATTTCAAAAGATAAAGAAAAAAGTTTAAAAAATATGATATTTGAAAAATCATAAAATTATATTTTTAGCCCCATAGCATTATGAGGCTATATTAGTATTTGGATTTATACACTCTTTTAATATTGTTACACTTGTATAAATAAAAAACATTACACTAATTGCTACAAAAGATAAACCTGCTTTAATCATTTTGAATCCTTTCTTAATTTATTTTATTCTTAAAATTTTATAATTTAAGTATTACAAAATGGTTGCAATTTAAAACTAAGAAAGTGCAAAAATTTAAATTAATTTACAAAAAATGGCATAAAGTTTTAAAATAAAATAAAATTTTGTTATACTTTTGCTTTTAAATTTTAAAATTAGATAATAATAAAATTATAGTGATAGGATTTATATGGCTCAAAATGGTTTACTACAAAAATATCTCAATGGAAATTTAGTCTTACAAATTTTAATAGGTATTATTCTTGGTGTTGTTGTTGGTTTTTTATCGAAGGATTTGGCAAATGCCGTTTCTATTCTTGGAGTTTTATTTGTTGGAGCATTAAAAGCAATAGCTCCTATATTAGTTTTCATTTTAGTATCAACTGCAATTGCAACAAAAGAGATGGGAGTTCAGACTAAAATAAAACCAATTATAATTTTATATTTAGTAGGTACATTTCTAGCTGCATTAGTTGCTGTTAGTGCAAGTTTTTTATTTCCTATTGAATTAGTTCTTCCTGATGCACAAGAAAGTGTGTTAACTCCTCCTGATAGTGTAATATCTGTATTAAAAGGTGTTTTATTTAATATGGTAGACAATCCAATAAATGCTCTTCAAACTGGAAATTTTATAGGTATTTTAGTTTGGGCAATTGCATTGGGGTTTGCCATGCACTATAGTAGTGAAGATACTAAAAATGTATTTTTTGATATATCTTTAGGTGTTACAAAAATTGTAAAATTTATTATTAAACTTGCACCTTTAGGTATTTTTGGTCTTGTTGCAAATACTTTTGCAAAAACAGGATTTGATGCACTTTTTAGTTATGGAAAAATCTTAGCTTTATTAGTAGGAACAATGCTTTTTATAGCATTTGTAGTAAATCCTATAATTGTATTTATTAAAACACAAAAAAATCCTTTTCCTTTAATTTTTACTTGTATAAAAGATAGTGCGATAACTGCATTCTTTACAAGAAGTAGTGCTGCTAATATTCCTGTAAATATGAATCTTTGTAAAAAATTGAATCTTGATGAAAATACTTACTCTGTTTCTATTCCTTTAGGTGCTAGTACAAATATGGCAGGTGCTGCTGTTACTATTACTATTTTAACTTTAGCAACTGTACATACTTTAGGAATTACTGTTGATTTGGGAACTGCACTTTTACTTAGTATTATATCAGCATTAGCTGCTTGTGGAGCTTCTGGTGTTGCTGGTGGTTCACTTCTTTTAATACCACTTGCTTGTTCACTTTTTGGAATCTCAAATGATATTGCGCTTCAAGTAGTTGCAATTGGTTTTGTAATTGGAGTGGTTCAAGATTCACTTGAAACGGCATTAAACTCTTCAACTGATGTACTTTTTACTGCAAGTTGTGCTTCAAAGGCTTAATTAAGCTCTTTGAGTATATGCTATAACCTAATAAATTATTAAAAGGGTTCTAGCATATGAGTATTATTTCTTCTATTATTATATTTTCTTTACTCTCAGGAATTACAGTCTTTTTTGGGGGATTGCTTGCATTCTTTTTTGAAAAAAAATTTAAAAAAGGATTTTTAAAAGAAGAAATCATTCACTTATTTATAGCTTTTGGTACTGGTATAATGCTTAGTGCAATCTCCTTTGTCTTAGTGCCTCATGGTTTGGAAAAGACACATATATTAATTGCTATTTTTTTAATTCTTTTAGGTGGAATTATATTTTACTATCTAGATGGTTATATTCAAAAGAAAGCTAAGCATACCGCTCAAATCATGGCTATGCTTCTTGATTTTATTCCAGAATCAATTGCTCTTGGAGCTTTATTTGCATATGATTATAAGTTAGGAATGGTTTTAGCTTTATTTATTGCACTACAAAATCTTCCAGAATCTTTTAATTCATACTTAGAACTTAGAAGTTCAGGGTTTAAAATAAAAAAATTGTTAATTATACTTTTTCTTCTAAGTTTTATAGGAGTTATTTTTTCTCTTTTAGGATATTATTTATTATCAGAAAATCCTTTTATTACTTCTGCTTTGATGCTTTTTGCAAGTGGAGGAATTTTGTATTTAATTTTTCAAGATATTGCTCCTAGTTTAAAATATAAAAATAATAGACTTATTGCAATAGGAGTTAATATTGGTTTTATTGTAGGCATTTATGGGAATAGTTTCACTTAATTGATGAGTATATATTAACAAAAGTTATAATATATACTGTTTTATGTTTGTTTATGATAAAATTTTCACCTAATTTTACTTAAAAATCATGGGGAAATATATGAAAAAAAATCGTTGGCTTATGGCTCTTGCTGCTGTTGGTGTGCATATTTGTATAGGGTCTGTTTATGCTTGGAGTGTTTATGTAAATCCTATTCAAGAACAAATGAAGTGGGATTTAACTGATGTAACAATTGCTTTTAGTATTGCTATATTCTTTCTTGGCTTATCTGCTGCACTTATGGGAAAATTTGTTGAAAAAAATGGACCTAGAGTATCTGCTACAATTGCAGCTTTTGCTTTTGGTATAGGAACTGCTGGTTCTGGACTTGCCATTTTAATGGAATCAAAACTTTTACTTTATTTCTTTTATGGAGTCTTAGGTGGATGTGGATTAGGAATAGGTTATATTTCACCAGTATCAACTTTAGTAAAATGGTTTCCTGATAAAAGAGGTCTTGCAACAGGACTTGCAATTATGGGATTTGGTTTTGCTTCAGCTATTTCAGGTCCAGCAATAAAGTTATTAATTGGTTCTGTGGGAATTGCAAATACATTCTTTATTTTAGGAAGTGTTTATTTTATCGTAATATTTATTTCAGCAATGTATTTGCAAGCTCCAAAAGAGGGCTACATGCCAAAGAAATTTAAGAAGAAAATCAAAGAGGGTAAAAAGAAAATCAAAAAAGATTTATCTAGTATGGGCTTAAATGAAGCTATAAAAACACCTAGGTTTTATGGTCTATGGATTATGTTATTTATAAATGTAACATGTGGAATTGCAATAATTGGAGTTGCTTCTCCTCTTCTTGAAGAAGTTATGGGTATTACGGCCCTTGCAGCTGCTGCTGCAGTTGGATTAATGGGTGTCTTTAATGGACTTGGAAGAATTTTTTGGGCTAGTATTTCTGATTTTTTAACAAGACCTATTGTTTATATAATATTTTTTGCAACACAAACAGTTGCTTTTTATGCCTTACCAAATATAAGTGAACTTATACTATTTCAAGTTGTCTTATATTTTATAATGTCTTGTTATGGTGGTGGATTTGCTTCAATTCCTGCTTATATTGGAGATATTTTTGGAACAAAAGAGTTAGGTGCTATTCATGGATATATTTTAACTGCTTGGGCAGCAGCTGGACTTGTAGGGCCTTTAATTATCTCAAATGTAAAAGATATAACAGGAAGTTATTCTCAAACACTATATGTATTTTCAGGTTTTTTCTGTATTGCATTAGTTGTTTCTATTTCAATGCTTTTAAATATAAAAAAATTGAAAAAACAGTTAGAAGATTAAAACAAAAAGGTAAAAATCCTTTTTGTTTGTCAAAATGTATAATTTAATAGATATATTAGTACTATTTTTATATTATACACAGTCAAAAATACAATAAGGTTTACTTTGGTTGAAATTAAAAATTTAAATAAATATTATGGGCAGATGAAAGTACTAAATGATATTAACCTTACTATTGAAAAAGGTGATATTTTTGCTATTGTAGGGCATAGTGGTGCTGGAAAATCTACACTTTTAAGATGTATTAATGGACTTGAAGGTTATCATGATGGTTCACTTATAGTAAATAATAAAGAAGTAAAAACATTAAAAGGTAGTGTGTTAAATGAGTTTAGAAAAAAAATTGGAATGATTTTTCAACATTTTTCACTTCTTCAAAGAAAAACAGTTTATGAAAATGTATCTTTACCAATGGAAGTTTGGGGATATAAAGAGAATGAAATAAAGAAGAAAGTTGATGATTTATTGCATCTTGTTGGACTTTCTAATAAAGCTAAGTCTTATCCAAAAGAACTAAGTGGTGGACAAAAACAAAGAGTTGCAATTGCAAGAGCACTAACACTTGATCCTGATATTTTATTAAGTGATGAAGCAACTTCAGCCCTTGATCCAAATACTACAACATCAATTTTAAATCTTTTAAAAAAGATTAATACAGAATTAAATATTACTATTATTTTAGTAACTCATGAAATGGAAGTAGTAAAACAAATAGCGCAAAAAGCTTTACTTTTAGAGTATGGAAATATAATAGGTTTAGATGTAACAGAAGATCTATTTTTACAACCTGATACAAAAATGAAAAGATTTTTGGGTGAGGATGAAGTAGTACCACAAGAGGGAGTAAATATAAAAATATACTTTCCAAAAGATAATGCACATCAATCACTTATTACTTCAATGGCAAGAGAATTAAATATGGATTTCAATATTGTTTGGGGAAAACTTGAAGAGATTAATACTCATATTATTGGGAACATGGTTATAAATATTCAAAATGAGCAAAAAGATACGGTTTGTAAATATTTAGAAAATAAGCAAATTACTTGGGAGATATTAAAATGATAAATATTTTATTGCCAGCAATTTGGGAAACTATATATATGAGTGTAGTTTCTACTTCAATTGCTGTTATTATAGGTTTTTTTACTGCTATTGTTTTAATACTTACACAAAAAGATGGATTGATGGAGAATATACAACTATATAGAGTTTTAGATGTAGTTATAAATACTTTAAGATCTTTTCCTTTTATTATTTTGATGATTGTATTATTTCCTGTAACTAAAATGATAGTTGGAAAAAGTATTGGAACAACTGCTGCTATAGTTCCACTTACAATTGGTGCTGCTCCTTTTATTGCAAGATTAATAGAGAGTGCTTTAAAAGAGGTTGATCAAGGTGTTATTGAAGCTGCAAAATCGTTTGGAGCTGGAAATTTCCAGATAATATTTAGAATAATGTTAGTTGAAGCATTGCCTGGTATTATTTCAGCCATAACTTTAACTTTAATTACTGTTGTTGGGTTTTCTGCAATGGCTGGAGCCGTTGGAGGAGGGGGACTTGGTGATGTAGCAATCAAATATGGCTACTACAGATTCCAAACTGATATTATGATGTACACTGTATTAGTTTTAATCATAATAGTACAGATATTTCAAAGTTTAGGTGATTATTTATACAAAATTACAAAAAAATAAAGGAAGGAAATAAATGAATAATTTTTTTAAAGTTGTTTTAGTTGCACTAGTTGCATTATTTTTAGGTGCTTGTTCAGATAGTAATGATAAGCAAGAGCAGAAAGTTCAAGAAAAGAAAGTTATAAAAGTTGGAGCTACTCCAATTCCACATGCAGAGATTTTACAAGAAGTAAAAAAAATCTTAGCAAAAGATGGTTATACATTAGAAATTGTTGAGTTTACAGATTATGTAACTCCAAATATTGCTGTTGAAGAGGGTGAATTAGATGCTAACTTCTTCCAACATTTACCATATATGGATGAGTTTAACAAAAATAAGAATACTCACTTAGTTAAAACTGTAAATGTTCACTTAGAGCCAATGGGAATCTATTCAAACAAAATAAAATCATTAAAAGAGATTAAAGAGGGTGATACAATAGCTGTACCAAATGATCCAACAAATGAGAGTAGAGCCTTAGATATTTTACAAAGAGAAGGTTTATTAACATTTAATGATGTAGAATTAAAAACTGCAAAAGATATTTTAGATAATCCAAAAAATCTTAAAATTGAAGAGTTAGATGCTCCTCAATTACCAAGAGTTTTAGATGAAGTAACAGCAGCAGTTATTAATACAAACTATGCTTTATTATCAAATCTTAATCCATTAAAAGATGCTTTAGCAATTGAATCAAAAGATTCTCCTTATGCAAATATTGTAACTATTAAAGCAGGTAATGAAAACAAAGAATATATTAAAGCTTTAAATAAAGCAATAACTTCTGAAGAGATTAAAAACTTTATTAGAACAAAATATGAAGGTTCAATTATAGAAGCTTTCTAAAATTGTTAAAAAAAGGGGTTATTCTCCTCTTTTTTAACAATTAACTACTATTTTCTTTACAATAAATTTCCCTTTAGGTATAATCTTATAAATAAATATGAGGGAAAAGTATCATATGATACAAAACTAATAACTTGCAAGAATTTAAAATTACAGACGAAATAAAAAACTTAGATTTAACAAATATCAGAAGCAATCTATTTCATTATAAATATGATAATAAATATTTGAAAAATCTTTATACAAAAGATGGAACTTTAAAAGAGGAGTCAAAAGAGAGTCCTACTTATCATAGTTTCAAAGGTGAAGTGTTTGAGAATATTATTTATGAACATTTATTAAGATTTGCTCAAAACAATGATGAGATAAAACGTTTTATTTTAAAAGGTCCACATCAAAATAAAAATAATATATTTAAAAAAAATGGACTTTTAATAGATAAAGGTGCTCAAATTGTCTATAAATCAGTGTATAAAGATATTAGTGAATTCGATGCATTGTTTTTTACAAAAGATAGTATATATTTTGTAGAAATGAGTAAATCAAAAAAAACTTCGGGTTTAAATAAAAGATTATTTAAAAAATTTGCTTTATTAAAATTACTATTTCCAAGTTTTGAAATTAAAGCTCTTATTGTATTAACACAAGGTTCTATTGGTCTTAGTAGATTTCCAGATTATTGTACAATTTGGATTACTAAAGAGTTTGATGATGAACAGATTTTAAAAGAGCTTATTTTAAATAAAGAGAGAAAAGAGACTTTAGTAGAATATAAAGATAAAAAATTTATTGAAGCTATAAATGTAAGGTATAAAAAGTTTTCTTACTTTGAAACATTGGAGTGGATTTTACATAAAAGTAGGGCTCACCAAACTCATGCTGTTGATTTGAGTTTTTTTAAATGTAAAAAACTATTTTTATATTTTGATATTTTCACTAAACTTTATATAGGTTTTATTACTATAAAAGATTTTAAACAACTTGTTCCTTATGAGGGTGATGCTAAAGAGGATAGAGTTCTTGTAACAATAGAAAAAATAAATCAAAAAAAGTTTGAAATTGTTTATTATTTGAGACAGACAAATCATAAATTAAAAAGAGTATCTTATTCAAAAGAAAAATTATCTATAGAAGATAAAGATCCAGAAGGATTTACTAATAAAGAGACAAGATTTATCTCTAAAATTTTACTACCTGAACATAGACTTTTAATAAAAAATATAAACAATTTAAGTAAGAAACTAGAAGAGAAATATTTAGTAAGTTTGTAATTCTTATATAATAAGAACTTCTTTTATTCTTTTTTTATTAAAAGCTAATATAATAGCGAAAAAATTTGGAGATTTTATGTTATTACTTGAAGCTTTTGGTGCTATCTTTTCTATTTTAGGTGCATATTTAATGTCCCTTAGCACTAAACATAATCAAAGACCTTTATACTTAGCTTTTATAAGTTTTTTAGCTGCAAACCTATCTTTATTTGCATTCTTTTTATTTGCAGGTAAAGTACCAATGATTATACAATTAGTATTTTTTTATGCTGGAGCCTTTTTAGGGATTATTAAAAAATCACCAAATCCTAAAAGAGATTTTAAAATTGTAACGACTATTTCAATAATCTATTTTTCAATACTTGCAATAATTTTATATTTTCAATCTATCTCTTCAATTGATTTTGAAGTATTGATTTTAGATAGTACTGCTGCATCTATGGCAATCATGGGAAATTTCTTCTTATCAAGTAGAAGTCATATTAGAAGATCATATGCATTTATACTATTTTTTATAGCTGATGTTTTATATGTATATGTGGGATATGCAAATGGATTCTATTTCTTTATGGCACAATCAATGTTTTTTATATATACATCTTTTAATGGATATAAAAATACAATGAAAGAAGAAATTGATGATTTTATAATCAGATTTAAGAGTAGGTTTTAACTCTTAAATCTCTTTTTTTACTACATTTTATTTGATAATTAACTAAATTCTCAAATGGTAGTAAAAAACTATCTAAGTATTTTGAATCAATATTTTCAATATTATGTTTATTTAATAAGTAAAGAATCTCTTTTGTGGATTCAATTGTTGAAAGACAATACTCTTGTGGTTGTGTTTTAAATCTATATGCAGATTGTTTAGTTGTTTTAAAACTTATTTTAGGTAAATCTTGTAAATTTAAACTTCTTTTTAAAATTGCTTTTGAACATGCCCATGTAGAATCTATAATAAATATAAGTTGCTTTTTTTTACTTTTTATAGTTGTTGTATTTATCAAAATTGATTCTTTTCCAGGATACAAAATAAAGCATTCATACTCTTTTATATACTTATTTATTTCTTCATGTTTTGTAAAGTCAATACCAATATAAATCTTAGAATTATTAAGTTGTAAGTTAGTTATCTTACCTGTTGTATTTTTTGTCTTTCTGTACTCTTTTGGGTGCATCAATATGATAAATTTAGTATTTGTATCAAAACTATTTATGTACTGACATAAACATGAGGTTTTTGGTCTATTGCATTTATAACAATATTCTCTTTGAGTAAGTATATTTTCCAATAATTTTCCTTTGCTGATATTATAGTAAAAAAAACTAGAAAGGATAATTATAGAAAAGCATATAATATCAATAACCATTATCAATATACTTTAAGCTTTGATATGCTAAAGTTTTATAATTAAACACAAAAGGCTAAATATGAGTACAAATATTTTTATAGATGATAAATTGACAAATAAAAATCTTTCTTTAAAAAAATTAATTTTTAGTGGTTTAGATATTAATCATCAAGATTCACAAGGTTGGTGCATACTTTTTGAAACTATTGTTTATAATGAAAATATTGAAGCAGTATTATCTTTAAATCCTGATATTGATTTAAGAGATAAAAAAGGTAGAAATGCACTTTATTGGGCTATTAAGTATAAGAATTTTAAAGCTGTAAAATTATTGATTTCTAAAGGAATTGATATGTATGTAACTCCTACTCTTTATGCTGTACATTTTGCAGTTTACAATGATGATGTAAAAATGTTAAAGTGTTTAAAAAATTGTGATGTTGATATAAACTATTTAGATGAGATTAATGCAACTGCATTAATATATGCAGTTTTATACAATAAAGTGCATTGTGTAGATTATTTGATAAATAATAATGCTAATATCTATCAAGTTGATATTTTAGGTAATAGCGCATATACTTTAGCCTATGAGTTACAAATGAAAAATTTGATAAAAAAGTTTGATAAACTAATCAAATAACAAAAAAACTATATTTAAATACTTTTTTTATGGTTATAATAGAATAAAAGGAGTATTTATGCAAACATTTACAAAACAAACTTATATAAATACAAGTTTAGAAGAGTTATTTAAGTTTCACTTAGATTCAAATAATCTTATAAAAATCACTCCTAAAAATATTAAAGCAGAACTTTTAACAAAAGATGTAAGCCCAAAAGAGGGTGCAATTTTAAAAATAAAAACTACAAAAAACTTTATTCCCTTTACTTGGGAAGTGAAAATAAAAAAAATGGATTATCCTAATATGTTTATTGATGTAGCTATAAAATCACCTTTTAAATTTTGGGAACATTCACATATATTTGAGCAAGAAGATGATAAGGTTTTGTTAAAAGATGTGGTAAGATATAAGTTGCCTTTTGGTTTTTTAGGTTCTTTGTTAGATGGCTTTATAAAAAAAGATTTAGAGCAAATGTTTGAGTTTAGACATGAAGTAACTAAAAAAATTTTAGAAGGGGAAATATGAGACTATTGATAATTATTACTTTATTGGTAAGTTCACTAATAGGAGCTAATATGAAAAATATATATGATATTGAAGTTGAGACTATAGATGGAAAGAAAATTAGTATAAATGAGTATAAAAACAAAGTTTTACTAATAGTAAATGTAGCTAGTAAGTGTGGATTTACTTCACAATATGAAGGTTTAGAAAAGTTATATGATAAGTATAAAAATAAAGATTTTGTTGTTTTAGGCTTTCCTTGTAATCAATTTATGAATCAAGAACCAGGCACAAATGAAGAAATAAAAGAGTTTTGTAGTTTAACTTATGATGTTAGTTTTCCAATGTTTTCAAAAATCGATGTTAATGGCGATGAAACTCATCCATTATATAAATTTTTAAAAAGTGAAGCTTCAGGTTTTTTAGGAACAGAAGCTATTAAATGGAATTTTACAAAATTTTTAATTGACAAAAATGGAAATATTATAAATAGATATTCTCCTTCTACAACACCAAAAAGTTTAGAAGATGATATAGAAAAATTACTTTAGGAGAAATTTATGGACTTAAGTTCTATGAGAGAAGAGTACGTAAATAATGGATTAAGAAGAAAGGATTTAGATCAAAATCCTATAAAACAGTTTGAACAATGGTTTGAACAAGCAATGAGTGCAGATTTAATAGAAGCAAATGCAATGACTTTAGCAACTGTAGGTAATGATATGATGCCCTCAGTAAGAACTGTATTATTGAAATTTTTTGATGAAACTGGTTTTGTTTTCTTTTCAAATTATGAAAGTGTAAAATCAAAGCATATGGAAGAAAATTCTAAAGTCGCACTTCATTTTGCTTGGCTTGGCTTAGAAAGACAAGTAAAAATTGAGGGTAGGGCTGAAAAAATATCTTCATCAAAATCATTAAAATATTTTTTGTCAAGACCTAAGGGAAGTCAAATTGGAGCTTGGGTTTCACAACAAAGTCAAGTTGTTAGTTCAAGGTCAGTTTTAGAAGCTAAGTTCAATGAAATAAAAAATAAATTTGTAAAAGGTGAAATTCCTTTTCCTTCTTTTTGGGGAGGTTATATAGTAAAGCCTGAGAAAATTGAATTTTGGCAAGGTGCTAAACATAGATTACATGATAGATTTCAATATACTTTACAAGAAAATAATAGTTGGCAAATTGATAGACTAGCCCCTTAGGGCTAGTTTTTAATAGCTTAAATTTTTATAGTCATTATTTAATAAATCTTTTGAAACATCCATTGGTTTAGCAACAGTGATATTTGACATTAAATCAGTTTTTTGAAGATTTTTATTTGGTAAATATAAAGGACAAACTTTAACACTTGCGCCTTTATTTATTATTGCTTTTAGCATCATTTTTGGAGATTTATTCATTGGTTTTAAAGTTTCACTTTTACTATTTTTAAGTGCTAAATCACCAGCTTTTGAACACAGTACCATATTCACTTTTTTATTTTGTTTTAAAGTCATCATTGATAAAACCATTGACATCATTTGTGTTTGAGCATTATCTGATGTAACTAAAACATTTAATCCTTTTGCACTAGTTGCAAATGCAGAAGTAGTTAAAAATAGACCAAGAGTAGAAACTGCAAGTAATTTTTTCATAATTATTCCTTATATTTAAGTATTAGGAATTATTATAATTAATAATGTCTTATATATAAGTTAAAATTATTATTTACTTGTGTGACCTTTTTGATTATCTCTTTGAATTAACTCATCAAAATTCTTACCACCAATATTATAAGCTCTACCAAAACCAAATACTGCTTCACCATAATTGACTTCTAATTCAAATAGGTGAAAATCATTCATTTTTCTTGTCATTTTGACTGTTTTTTCATCTAGTTTCTCAAACTTATCTAATATTAATTCAAATTTATCTGAACCTCTTTGAAGTATTGAACTATTTGCTTGAAATACTACTCTTTTTCTTGCAAAAATATTTTCACAATTATTTTCATCTTCTATAAAAAATATTGATACTTTAGGATTTGATTTTAAGTTTCTTGCATGTTTTGCCATATCACTTAAATAGACATAATATTTATTATTATATTTAATAAATGGTGCATAACTATTAAAAGGAGAGTTGTTCTCATCCATTGTTGCAAGTATTATAGATTTGAAATTGTTAATAAATTGATTTAGCATATTTTTGTAACCTTTTTATATAGATAAAAAGAAAGAGTATTGATTTTACTCTTTTTCTCTTTCTTTTCTTTTAGCTTTCATTTTATTTAATGCAAGTCTTCTCATATCTGCTGTTGTATCAAGTTCATCCATTATTTCAAGACCTAATAATGTTTCAATACAATCTTCTAATGTCACAAGTCCTTCTGTTTGGTCATAGTTGTCCAAAACAATAAACATGTGTTCTTTTTTTTGTATAAACTTACTTAATGCTTTTCCTACTGGAATATTTTCATTTAAAGCAAAAACTGGTGTCATGATTCTTTCAATAGGAACATTTTTATCTTTAATTGCTTGTCTAAAAAGTTTTTTGGTTAATACAACACCAACAATATTATCAATTGATTCATCATAAACAGGAACTCTTGAAAACTTATATGTTCGTTTATCTTCTAATATATCTTTTATAAAAGCATCTTTTTGAACCGCGTACATAACTGATCTTGGAGTTAAAATATCTTTTACTTTTACTGCATTTAAAGTTAATGTATTTTCAATGATATCTGATTCTAAATCACCAATTACTCCTTCTTCTTCACTTAAAAGTGTAGAATGAATTAATTCTTCTCTTGAAAAAGAATCATTATTTGAAGAGTTTTTAGATATCTTTTTTGTTACAAATTGTGTTATTATTATTATAGGATAAGTAATAAATACAAAAACGTTGATTATTCTTGCTGCTACTGCTGCTAGTTCTTTCCAATAAACTGCACCAATTGTTTTAGGAATAATTTCTGCAAAAAACAGAATCATAAAAGTCAAAATTATAGAAATAATCATTACTAATGTTTTGTCACCACTAAATACATTTTGTGCTTGAACACCAATAGCTGTTGCACCTAATGTATTTGCAATTGTGTTAATAATTAAAATTGATGCAATTGTAATATCAATTTCTGATTTTAATTTTTTTAGTAATTTTCCAGCAGTAGGATTTTTATTTTCTATTACTGAAACATATGAAACTGTTGTTGATAGAATTACTGATTCTAAAACTGAACATAAAAACGATGTGCCTATTACAATAAAAAATAGAAGTATTAATATTTCCATTTTATATCACCTGTAATAATCTTGCACCTCTGGGAACTGTCTTCCAATTAATTTCTCCTTAAATTAAATAGTAATAAATCATACTATTTTGAAAAAAATACAACGTATCATAGCAAAATTTAACTTTATTTAAAAAATATTTGACAAAAGTTTGCTTTTTTATATATAATAAAGAATACATTCAAAGTGATAACTTTAAAAAGGAGGTTGCTATGGAGTATGGACTAATTCCAAAACTTGAATCTTACAGTAATGACCAATCACTTCAAATACAAAAGGTACAACCTTCAAATTCTATTTCTCAAGTAATTGAGGGAAAAGAGTCTTCAAAAGTAAAAGAAGAGTTTTTAAAACTTGATGAAACTAAACAAACAAATAAAACATCTGATTCTAAAGTTTCAAATCTTATTGAGTATAACTTAACAAATTTAAACTTTGGTTATAATCGTAACTCAAAAGATTTTTATGTAAAAGTACAAAGAGGTGATTCAGAAAGTCAATACCCAACAGATGAGATGATGAGATTAAAAGCATTTTTATTGAAAAACCAGCAGCAAGAAGCTGCTAATTTTTCTTAGGCATTACTAGTTTTATTTATTTCATTTTGTGTATATTCATCTACTATAACTGCACAAGCTGCATCACCTGTAATATTTAATGCTGTTCTTGTCATATCAAATATTCTATCAAGTGCAAAAAGTAAAGGTAATCCTTCAATTGGTATTCCAGCTGCAATAAGTACTGCAACAACTAAAAATGAAGGTCCAGGAACTCCTGCTTGTCCAATTGCTCCAATAGTTGCAGTAAGTATAATTGCTGCATATTCTGTAAATCCTAAATCTACATTAAATATTTGTGCAAAAAATATTGCTACAAGACCATAATAAATTGCATTACCACTCATATTAATAGTAGCACCCAATGGTAAAACAAATGATGATGTACTTTTAGAGATTTTTAATTCTTCTTCACAAACTTCCATAGTAACAGGAAGTGTTCCCATTGATGAGGCTGTAGATAAGGCAACTGTTTGAGGTTTTTTCATTGCACTTATAAATTTTCTAACACTCATTGTTGAAAATAGTTTAATTAATAAAGGAAAGAAAATAAAACCAAAAATTAAAATTGCCGCAAAATAAACTAGAACTAAATTTGTAATTAGTTGCAGTACGTCAAATCCAAATGTACCTATAGCATCTGCCATTAGACCAAATACACCAATAGGTGCAAATTTCATTACTACATGAATCATCCAAATAAAAGCTTCTACAAGAGCATTAATCCCACCAAGTAATGACTCTGATTTCTTTTTTTCTAGTTTTGAAATGGCAATTCCTAAAAATAAACAGAAAAATAGTATTTGTAAAATATTTGCATTGTTTAGTGATACAAAAATATTTGTAGGAATAATTCCTGTAATAGTTTCAAAAAATCCTGGAAGTTCACCTTTTGATGCATATTCATTTGAGAACATTCCCTCAACGCTACTTAAGTCAACTCCAATTCCAGGTGTAAAGTATTCTCCCATTGTTAAAGCTAAAGCAACTGCAAATCCTGAAGTAATTAGGAAAAATGCAAAAGTTAAGGCTCCTATCTTCCCAGCTGATTTAGTTCCACCAATACTTGCTGCCCCACTTATAATAGAAATTGCAATCAATGGAATAACTAACATTTTAATCAAGTGAATAAAAATTGTTCCAAGAGGTGCAAATACTACTGCATCGTGTTTCATAATAACACCTACAATAGTACCTAAAACCATTGCAATTATAATTTGAATACCTATATTAGAAAAGATACTCTTTTTGGTTTGTGACATAATAATGTTTCCTTTATTTCAATAAATTATAGAGAATTATATATTTATTGCTTTTAGTATAAACTTATATAGTGCAATATTCTTAAGTTAATTTTGTAATTTAAGTTAATATAAAGCTAATCTGTCAATTCTTCTTTTTTTTCTTCAAGAATTTTACAAGCATAAAAGAATCGATTTTTATTATTTATTTTTGCATTAGTTAATAAAGGTTTATATTTTAAATATACTGGCCATACTTTTTTAAAGCCATCAGGTCTTTTTTTGATATGGTATAAGGCAAGTGCTGTTGCTCCATTAATCAAACCTTGTATGGCTTTTGCTTCAAGTTTTAAACCTTGTTTTTTAAAAGTTTTCCAGTCATCTTCAAGTATTTCATGAGCCTCTACAAATTTGTGTTCTTGTAAAGCCTCTATAAAATTATCAATTGGCTTTTTGTTGTTCATTTAGTTCTTTTTCTAAATAATAACCTGTATAAGATTTTGTTTTTTTATGAGTTTTTGCTAACTCTTCAGGTGTTCCTTGGGCTACTATTTTACCACCTTTACTTCCACCTTCTGGACCAATATCAATAACCCAATCAGAGTTTTTAATAATATCAAGATTATGCTCAATTACTAAAACTGAATTCCCAACTTCTACAAGGTGATGTAAAACTTTTGTTAGCCTATCTACATCTGCAAAGTGTAATCCAGTTGTTGGTTCATCTAAAATATATAAAGTGTTTCCTGTGTCTTTTTTGCTTAATTCTTTACTTAATTTTATTCTTTGTGCTTCCCCACCACTTAATGTAACTGCATTTTGTCCAAGAGTAATATATCCAAGTCCCACATCACTTAAAGTTTTTAATTTTGCATGAATCTTTGGAACTTTTGCAAAGAACTCTAAAGCTTCATCTACACTCATACTTAATACATCAGCAATACTTTTTGATTTATATAATATTTCTAAAGTTTGTCTATTGTATCTTTGTCCATGACATTCATCACATTTAACCATAATATCAGGCAAGAAGTGCATTTCAATTTTTATTTCACCTTCACCTTGGCATTTTTCACATCTTCCACCTTTTACATTAAATGAAAATCTTCCTATTTTATAGCCTCTTAAACTAGCCTCTTTAGTTTTAGAAAATAGTGTTCTAATCTCATCCATTAAACCTGTATAAGTTGCAGGGTTACTTCTTGGAGTTCTACCAATTGGACTTTGATCAAGATAAATTACTTTATCTAAATTTTCCAAGCCATTTATTTCAACCCCATCAACTTTTTTAACTTTTTTTGCATGATTTAAAAGTTCTTTTGCAACAGGTAGAAGTGTTTGTAATATTAAAGATGATTTTCCACTACCACTAACACCTGTTATTGATACTAAATTTTTCAATGGCAATTGAACATCAAGATTTTTAATATTATTAATAGTTACATTTTTAATTTCAATAAATTTTTCTTGTGGTCTATTATGTACATAAGCAATTTGTTTTTTACCTGAAACAAATTTTGATGTTAAAGTATTTGCTTTAAGCATTTGTTTTAAAGTACCTGCAAAAACTATTTCACCACCATATTTACCAGCATTTGGACCAATGTCAACAATAAAATCTGCTTCTTTAATTGTTTCTTTATCATGTTCTACAACTATTACAGTATTGCCTTTTTCTTGTAAAGCTTTTAATGTTTTGATAAGTTTATTTGTATCTCTTTCATGAAGACCAATTGATGGTTCATCAAGTACATACATAACACCTGTAAGTCCAGAACCAATTTGACTTGCAACTCTGATTCTTTGAGCTTCACCTCCTGAGATTGTTCTTGCATCTCTTCCTAAAGTAATATATCCAAGACCTACGTCATTTAAAAAGAAAACTCTCTCTTTTATCTCTTTTAATATTGGAGCTGAAATCATTCTATTTTGTTCATTAAAGTATTCAAAGTTTTTATCATCTTGAAAAAATGTGTGTGCATCTTCAATAGGTAAATTTATAATATCAGAGATTGTTTTATTTGCAACATATACACTTTGTGAAGATGGTTTTAATCTATTGCCATTACATGAATCACAAGTTTTTTCAGTCATATAATCTGCCATGTCTTTTTCATCTTTTACCATATTATATGCAATAGTTACAATACCTTCCCATTTTCTTTTTAGCTTGTGTCTTTTCCATGTAAAAACAGCTTCATCAACACCACCATGTAAAATAGCTTTTTGTTCATGGTCTTTTAGTTCACTAAAAGTTTTATTCATATCAATATTAGCAGCTTCACAAAATGCTGTTAGCATTTTAAAATAGTAACCTTTGTTAAAGCCATATATGATTTTAATAGCTCCATCTTTTAAAGTTAAATCTTCATCTATGATTTTTTTCATATCAAGTGAATATCTAATACCTAATCCATCACAAGATGAACATGCACCTTTTGGTGAATTAAATGAGAAACTTAACGGCTCTAATGGTTCAAAAGATATTTTACAGTCAAAACAAGCCATATGCTCAGAATAGTGAACATGTTTTTCACAATCTAAATCTTTATGATTTAATATTTCAATTTCAAGTTCTCCAAAACTCTCTTTTAAAGCTTTTTCAACATCTTGAGCAATTCTATCTCGATTTTCTTCTTTTATAACAACTCTATCTATTACTATTTTAATAGTGTGCATTTTGTTTTTTTCAAGCTCTATTTCTTCATCTAGCCTTACCATCACACCATCAATCATAGCTCTTACATAACCTTTATTTCTAAGTGATTCTAAAAGATCTGCAAAAGTTCCTTTTTTTCTGTTGATTAATGGTGCAAGAATTATGATTTTTGCACTATTTGGTAAAGATAAAACTTGCTCAATAACATCAGAAGAGCTCATTTGAGAAATTGGTTGTCCACATTTATGGCAATGTTGTTTTCCAACCCTTGCGTATAAAAGTCTAAAATAATCGTAAACTTCTGTAATCGTTCCTACTGTAGAACGAGGATTTTTTGATGTAGTTTTTTGATCAATAGCAATTGCAGGAGTTAAACCCTCAATTCTTTCAACATCAGGTTTTCCAACTTTATCTAAAAATTGTCTTGCATATGCAGACAAAGATTCTATATATCTTCTTTGACCCTCAGCATAAAGAGTATCAAAGGCTAATGTGGACTTTCCTGAACCAGAAAGTCCAGTAAAAACTATAAGCTTATTTTTGGGAATTTCCAAATTTATATTTTTTAAGTTGTTTTCTTTTGCGTTGTAAATTTTAATTGAATCTTTCATAAATAATAATCCGTTTTTTAATAGGTTTGTAAAAAATAAAGCCTTTATTATACCAAAGAAAGATGAAACTAAATATATAAAAAATGTAAGTTTATAAATTTGTACATTTTATAAGTATTTTTATAATTTAATATAGAAAATAAACTAAGGAGTAACATGAAACTAATAATAAAAATTATATCTTTATTTATAGTATCATTTTTAATAGTATCAATTGTTTCATTTGTAATAGAGCCAAGAGCAATTAAAAAAATATACTCTTGGCAAGAAATTTTTAAATAAATTTTATTTAAAAAATAGTTTTCTTGGATAATCACAAAGTGATTCATATCCAGTATCTGTAATTAAAATACTTTCAGTTATCTCTATCCCCCAGTCATCTTGCCAAATACCTGGCATAAAGTGAAAAGTCATTCCTGCTTTAAGTATTGTATTATCAGAAGCTCTAATACTAAATGTTCTCTCACCCCAATCAGGAGGATAACTAACACCTATTGGATATCCACACCTAGCGCCATGTCTATCTATGCCATATTTAAGCATTACATTATCAAGTGCTTTTGCAATGTCACTTGCTTTATTACCTGGTTTTGCTTGTTCAAGTCCTGTATCAATTGCTTCAAGCAATGCTTTTTCAGCATTCAAAAATCTTTCAGATGGTTTTCCCATATAAAGTGTTCTTGACATTGGACAATGATACCTTTTATAACATCCTGAAACTTCAAAAAAAGTTCCTTCATTTGCTTTAAAGGGTTTATTATCCCAAGTGATATGAGAAGCAGAAGCTTCTTTCCCAGATGGAAGTAAAGGAACAATTGAAGGGTAATCACCACTATATCCATCAACTCCTTCAATTGCTGTTTCATATATTTGTGCAACAACAAAACTTTTTGGTATTCCAACTCTTGCAACATCTAGTATTCTTTGATGAATTTTAGATGTAATTCTTCCTGCAATTTTCATATACTCAATCTCTTTTTCAGATTTTATACATCTAGCCCAGTTTACAAGGTTTTGGCTATCTACAAATCTTGCTTTCCAAAGATTTGATACTAAACTTAAATGGGCTTGTGCAGAATAGTAATAATTATCCATCTCTGTTGCAATTGTTGCATCATGCCAACCTCTAGCAAAGAAGATATTCTTTGCTAGCCATTCCATTGGATGTTTATGGAGATTTTGAACATACTCTTCAGGGTAAGCAACTAATTTATCATCTTTCATATAACATCTAAGAAGTGCTGCACTTCTATCCATAGCTCTTCCAAACCAAATAGGTTCTTCTTCATCTAAAGATACAATTACCCCTTGATGCACATAAAATGACCAACCATCATATCCTGTTAACCAATTCATATTTCCAGGATCAGTTGCAAGAAGTACATCAATGCCTTTTCTTCGCATTTCTCTTTGTACTTTTTTTACTCTTTTTACATATTCTGCTTTAGGAAAAGCTAATTTCATTTTTGCTCCTTAATAAGAAGTAAACTACCCTTTAGCTGGACCTACCCAAACTTGTTGTGTGTTTACAAACATTTTTATACCATGTGGTCCCAACTCTTTACCAATTCCTGATTTTTTAACTCCTCCACTTGGAAGTCTTGGATCAGATTTTACAATGCCATTTATAGAAACTTGTCCTGTAACAATTTTTTTTGCTAACTCTTTTCCTTTTTGAGTGTCACCTGTCCAAATTGAACCACCAAGACCATATTCAGTATCATTTGCTACTTTTATAGCTTCTTTTTCATCTTTTACTTTGATAATTGCTGCAATAGGTCCAAATGTTTCTTGACAAGATACTACCATTCCAGGTTCAACATCTGCAAGAATTGTAAGGGGAAAGAAAAAACCTTTTCCTTCATATCTTTGTCCCCCAAGTATCAATCTTGCACCTGCTGCAACTGACTTATCTACTTGTTCATGCATTTGGTCTACTAACTCTTTTCTTGCAATTGGACCTATTGTCGTTGTTTCATCTTTTGGATCACCTAGTTTCAATTTTTCAAATCTTTGTTTAAGTAATTCAATAAATTTTTCATATATTGGTTCTTCTACAATAATTCTTTTAGCTGCTATACAAGATTGTCCTGCATTTATATATCTTGAAAGAGTAATAATATCAGCAGCTTTTTCTAAATCTTGTGTATCTTTTAAAATAATAGCAGGATCACTTCCTCCTAATTCTAAAACAACAGGTTTAATCTCACTACCAGCAATTGCACCCACAGAAGTACCTGCTTTTGATGAACCAGTTAAAGAAATACCTTTTACAATAGGATTTCTAATTATTGTTTCTAAACTAGAGTGTCCTACAACTAAATTTTGAACTACATTTTTAGGAAAACCGGCTTTTTGAAAAGCTTCAATTATTCTTATTGCACATAAAGGAGTATGCGAATCATGTTTCATAATACAAGTATTTCCAGACATAAGAGCTGGTGCTAAATATCTAAAAGCTAACCAAAATGGTGCATTCCAAGGTAAAATACCTAAAGTTACACCTAAAGGTAAATATTGAACATAACTTTCAGTAGCATCAGATTCTAAATATTCAGTTTTTAAATAATCTTCTCCAAATTCTGCATAGTGTTCTGCTGCTAGAGCAGCTTTATTTACTTCTCCTCTTGCTTCATTTATTGGCTTTCCCATCTCTTCTGTCATAGGTAAGGCATAATAATCAAGATTATCTTTCATCTGTTTTGCAACAGCATTTAAAAGCTTTGCTCTTTGCTCATAGGTTGTATCTTGCCACTCATTACAAAATGCTTCTTGAGCATTTTGTAAAATTTCAGTAGTTTCTTGCGTATCATGCATTTTAACTTCATATACATCTTCTTGTGTATATGGATTTATTGATTTAAAGTGTGTTGTACTATATCCCATAATATTTCCCCTTATGATAAAATTGCTTCAACAGAAGCAGTGAATCTTTCTAAACCTTTATTTAATTCTTCATCTGTAATAGTTAAAGGAGGAATAAACTTAATAATTTCACCTGTAGAGCAAGCTCCTATAATCAGACCATTTTCATATGTTTTTGCTGTAATTTCTTTTACTGTTGCTGCACTATCAAACTCAATTGCTAACATCAAACCTTTTTGTCTTACATCAACTACTTTTTCATATTTTGAATTTAGTTTATCTAAAACTTTTCTTACTATATCACCTTTTCTTTTTGTTTCTTCATTGAATTGTTCATTTTTAAAATATTCAAGTCCAATTTTCCCTGCAACAAAAGAGAAACCTTGTCCTCTAAAAGTACCTGTGTGTTGACCTGGACTCCAAGCTTTATCAACTTCTGGTTTATTTACTAACATTGCAATTGGAGTACCAAATCCACCTAAGCCTTTTGCTAGGATTATAATATCAGGATCAACATCTAAATCATCAAAACTAAAGTAACTTCCACATCTTCCACAACCGCATTGAATACTATCTAAAATAAAAAGTGCACCTGTATCTTTTGCAAGTTGTTGAACTCCTTGAAGCCACTCTTTAGTAGCAATTCTAACACCACCTTCTGCTTGAACAGGTTCAACTATAAATGCAGCAGGAGGAAGCATACCAGAAGCTAAATCAAACATTTTTTGTCTTAAATTTTCTAAAGCATCCATATCATTAAATGTATCTCTAATTACATGATTTAAAGGAACTCCAGAACTACTTCTAAAAGCATTATTTGCAGTGCAAGCTAATGCTGCTAAAGTCATACCATGAAAACCTCTATTAAAAGCAACCACTTCTGTTCTTCCTGTGATTTTTCTAGCTAACTTTAATGCTGCTTCTACAGCATTTGTTCCTGTAGGACCAGTAAATTGAAGTTTTCTGTCTTCCCATCCTCTTGGTTTTAAAACTGTATCTACAAATGTTTTAATAAAATCTCTTTTTACATCAGTAAACATATCTAATGAATGAGCAACTCCATCTCTTTGTATAAACTCTATTAATTCTTCTTTCATCTTTGGGTTATTGTGTCCAAAGTTTAAAACTCCAGCACCGCCAAAAAAGTCTATAAACTCTTTATCATCTTCATCAATCATTGTCGCATTTGATGAAGATTTAAATACAGTAGGTACTGCTCTACAATATGCTCTAATTTCTGATTCATATGTTTCAAAAATTGTTTTATCATTATTTAACATTTTAAACTCCTTATTTATATAAATTCACATTCTAAGTTTGCAAGTTTTGTAAATACCTTACAAACAGGTTCAATAAGCTCATCATTAAAATCATAATATGCATTGTGACAAGGCTTAGTGTGTTTTTCTTGACCATCATTACTTCCAATTAATGCAAATGCACCTGGTATTTCTTGTAAATAATAACTAAAATCCTCAGATGCCATAATTGGTGTAGCAATATCGCTTTTATAATCTTTTCCTAATACTTCTTCTAATTTTTCTCTCATGCTTGAAGCTGCATTTTCATGATTTATTGTAGGAGAATATCTATTCCTAAATTCTACAATTGCTTCTGTATTATATGCTTTTGCAGTATTTTGAGCAATTTCTTTAATTGATTTTGCAACTTCATCTCTTGTTTTTAAATCTGGTATTCTAATACTTCCTTCAATTTTTGCGTGAGATGGAATTGTTGTAAGACCACTTCTTGCATCGATTGAAGTAACTGAAACTACACCTGCTTTTTGAGGAGCTATTCTTCTACTTACTATTTGTTGTAATGCCATTGTAATAGCACTAGCAGCAAGGACTGGATCTTTTGATATTTCAGGTTGAGAAGAGTGACCTCCTTGACCATTTATATCAATATGAAAAGTTCCATTACCTGCCATTACTACTCCATCTGGGCATATTGCTTGACCAAATTTAATTGCTGGCCAGTTATGCCATCCATAGATAAATTCAACACCTTTTAATGCCTCTTCCTCAAGCATTTTTTTCGCTCCATGACCACCTTCTTCAGCAGGCTGAAAAACTAAAGAAACAGGACCTGGCAGCTGATCTTCATACTGTTTTAACCAAATTGCAGTGGCTAAAAGTGTTGCTGTATGACCATCATGGCCACATGCATGCATACAATTGGGTTTTTGTGATTTATACGGAACTGTTGTTTGTTCATCTATTTCTAAAGCATCAATATCGCCTCTTAGTGCAATATGTGTGCCTTTTGCATTTGGCGCAAGGGTAACAACAGTCCCTGTATGGGCAAACTCTTTATAGGGGGTGTAGTGGGCTTTTAGTGTCGCTCTAATTGCTTTTGCAGTATCTATTTCTTCCCAAGTCAGCTCAGGATTTTTATGTAACTCTTTTCTAAATTTTTTTGCAAACTCTATTATTTCTATCCATTTAAGTTTCATAATTTATCCTTACATTAATAGCTAAAATAAAAAATTGTATCATATTAAACAGTAATTTACAACAACTTTACTATTAAGAGTAATTATTATTTTTATTTTGATAAATTCTATTGGATTTGAAACTAAAAATTTATAAATAATTGTCCATTATAGAAGCAATTTATTGGTCCATGATTAATAAGTGAGAAAAATAGTTACTTTATGAAACTTTATATTGTTTTGTAAATCATCATAAATAAAACACTTATATTTAGAAGTAAAATATACTTTTTATATGAATTTGAATGTATTAAGGTTTTTACTTTTATTCCAAAATAAACACCAATAAGTGATGCTATACCAACTGTTGCACCTTCTGTAAGTAATATTTGTCCATGAAACCAAAGAGAAGAAAATCCAGCAATTGATGAAAAAACTACGAAGAAAAGCCCTAATGCAGTTGCTCTTTTTAAACTATAATGCATAAAACCTACTAAAATAGGAGTTAACATAATAGACCCACCAACTCCAATACTCATTGCTATTAAGCCTATAAAAAAACCAATTAAAATAAGAATAAATTTATTTTGTTTTCTTTCTTCTTTTATAGGTTCAGCTGGAGAAAAAAATATTCTTAAAATTGAAAAAATAACAATAATAATAAATAGGTATTGTAAAAATGTATTTGAAAAGCTTGAAACAATATAGCCACTAAATAAGCCTCCAAGCATTCCTCCAATACCAATAAAAAAACCATCTTTAAATACAGCAGAACTTTTTTTGATATTTAAAAAACTTCCAAAGATTGAACTAAATACCATTTGCATAATAGATATTGCAATTGCTGCTTTCATTTCAAAACCTGAAACTATTAGTAAAGGAACAAGAATCATTCCTCCACCAACTCCAAAAAAACCAGAAGTAAATCCAGTTAATGTTCCTAAGACTAAAAGTTCTATCATTTTATTGTTTTATTGAGTTCATTGCTTGGATAAATCTTTCGTAGATGTCTTCAAGGTCTTTATCTTCACTGCTTAAATCAATACCTTCATATTTTTTAACAGCATTTTCAAGTACAGCAACTCTTTTTAATAAATAATCAAACATCTCTTTATTTATATCTGGCAAGTCATTATGAGATAATTTGCATTTTTTATCATCTCTTTTAATGACTTTTGCAGGAACTCCAACTGCTGTAGAGTTTTTAGGTACATCGCAAATTACAACTGAATTTGCTCCAATTCTTGAGTTTTTACCCACTATTATGTTTCCTAAAACTTTAGCTCCACTACCAATTACAGAATTAGACTTAATAGTTGGATGTCTTTTCCCTTTATTTAAAGATACTCCCCCAAGAGTTACTCCTTGATAAATAAGCACATCGTTTTCTACAATAGTAGTTTCACCTATTACTACACCTATTGCATGGTCAATAAATACTCTTCTTCCTATTTGACATCCAGGATGAATGTCTGTTTTTGTTAAAAAAGTAGATATACCACTAATAACTCTTGAAAGTCTTTTAAAACCCTTTTTATGTAAAGCATTTGCAACTCTATAATTTATTATTGCCCAAACTCCTGGATAATTAAAAAAAAGTTCTAAACTTGATTGAAGTGCAGGGTCATTTTGTTTTGGGACAGAGAAATCCTCTTTGATTAACTTCCAAAGGGATAACTCTTCTTCATTCTGTTTTGTCATATTAACTCCAAGTTGTCTTTAAATATGAATTATCATATAAATATTTTTCTAATATAGCATAAGTATCTTTATCAAGTTTTTCATTTAAAATAGCTTTAATTTCATTTGTATCATAATCAATATCTTCTAATATATCAATAATTTTTTGAGATTCTATAATATGTTCTAATTCAACTTCATCATTTTCATTAAAAAGTACATTTACCTCTGTTGGGTGAGAAAATAAATTATGTTTCATTCCTAATACGTCTTGATATGCACCAACTTGGAAAAATCCTATAAAATACTCTTCTTCATCTAAATTTACATCATGTAGATATAAAGGTTTAGTGGGATCAAATTCAATTTCACCATCACTATCACAAGTAATATCCCATATAGAAGCACTTCTAGTTGGTTTTTTGTCTAAGTGTGTAATTGGCATTATTGGAAACTCTTGCTTTATTCCCCAAAAATCAGGTAGCGATTGAAAGATTGAGAAATTCAATAAATACTTTTCTTGAATTTTATTATCAATTCTTTTTAACTCTTCATAATCATCAACTTCTAAAAATGAAATAGCTTTTTTTATTATTAGGTTTGCTAAAATTTCTGCATTTGATCTATCTTCTAAATCAATATAACCTAAATCAAATAGTTTTAAAAGTGAATCAAGGTGATCGATACTATCATGCATATATTCCAATGCATTTTTCTTTTTCATATCTTTATAAAGTTCATTAAGTTCTTCAATTAAAGGCGGATTTTTCTTTTTTAATCTTAAATGTACAGCTTCATATTCAGCTGAAAAAAGTTCCAATACAGGTGCTATTAAAACAGCACTAGATGCAGATATAAATCTTCCCGATTCTGTGAAAATATTTGGTTCTTCTACGCCTTTTTGTTTAGCAATATTTTTAAGAGTAAAGATTACATCACTTGCAAATTCATGTAAAGAGTAGTTAATTGTTCTATTAAATTGAGAATATTCAATAGCAAGACCCCCTCCAATATTAATAGCACTTAAATTAGTAGCACCTAAATTTTTTAATTCTGCATAAATATGACCTGACTCTTTTAATGCATTTTTTAAAGGTTTGATACTATTCATAGATGATCCAATATGAAAATGAATCATTGTTAAATACTCACAAAGGTTATTCTTTTCTAATTGATCATAAGCTTCTAATATTTCTGTTGAACTTAAGCCAAATTTTGAATCAATTCCACCTGATTTTGCCCATGCACCACTTCCACTGTTAAATAGTCTTACTCTAACTCCTATATTAGGTGGTTGAAGTTTTGTCTCTTTTGCAACATCAATTATTGTTTCAAGTTCATTTAAACCTTCAATAATTAAAGTTATATTGTGACCCATTTTTTTAGCAATAAAACCTAAATGAATCATCTCTTTATCTTTAAAACCATTTACAGTAATTGGTGCATTTTTATTGTAAGTCATTGCAATAAAAAGTTCAGCTTTACTTCCCGCTTCTAAACCGTAATTGTGTTTTTGTCCAGCTTTAATTAAAGGTTTTACAAAAGTAGGGTACTGATTTACTTTTAAAGGAAACACTGCATTAAATGAACCTTTATATGAATACTCTTTTATAGCTTTTGTATATGTATCATAAAGTCTATCTATTTGCTTTTCAATTAAGTGGGGAAACCTAAAAAGTAAAGGACCTTTATAATCTTTTTTTCTTATGCTATTTACTAAAGAAATCAATGAGGGTTTACTTTTATAATTAAGTTTTAATTTTCCCTCTTCAATAATAAAGTTATTATTGCTCCAAATATCAATTCCAAAATCATTCAATATTAAAAATCCTCAAGTTTTATTTTTGTTTCTTCTTTTGTATCTATATTCTTCATATAAACAGTGCCATCTTTTAATTCATCTTCGCCAACTAATACAACAATATTTGCATTTGATTTTTCTGCTAATTTAAAATGTTTTGCAAAACTTCTTGGAGTATATTCCATAAAGGTTTGATTTGTTTTTCTTTTTATATTGCATAGTTTTGTAACTTGATTTAAAGTATTTTGACTTAATGCACCAATATAATATATGTCTTCTTTTGATTCTTTCATTTTAACTAATTCAAGCAATCTTTCAATACCAATAGCAAATCCAATTCCAGGAGTTTCTCTCCCTCCTAAAAACTCAACTAATCTATCATATCTTCCACCACCTGCTATTGCACTTTGTGCTCCTATTTCATCACTTACAAATTCAAATGCAGTTTTAGAATAGTAGTCTAATCCTCTAACAAGATTACTGTCTACTTCATAAGAGATATTATTAAAATCTAATATTTCTTTTAATTTTTCAAAATCTGTATCACAAGAATTACATAAATTATTTGTGATTTTAGGTGCATTTATAAGTAAAGATTGACACTTTTCAATTTTGCAATCTAGGACTCTTATTGGGTTTGTTTCTATTCTTTTATTACAATCTTCACATAGTTCGCTTTTAAAACTATTTAAATGTGCAATAAGATTTTCTTTATAAGGAGGCATACACTCTTTACAACCCAATGAGTTTAATTGTAGTTTATAAGAGATACCAAAAAACTCTAAAATATCTTTTAACATCATGATGATATTTGCATCTTCATAAACAGAATTAACACCAAATACTTCTGCTCCAAATTGGTGAAACTCTCTTAATCTACCTTTTTGAGGTCGTTCATATCTAAACATTGGTCCGTGGTAATACCATCTTTTAACTCCACCAGCTCTATCAAGTTTATTTTGAATAAAGCTTCTTACAACCCCTGCTGTTCCCTCAGGTCTTAAACATACATCATTTTCACCCTTATCAATAAATTGATACATCTCTTTATTTACAATATCAGAGCTTTCTCCAACACTTCTTTTAAAAAGTGCAGTTTCTTCTAAAATAGGTGTTTCTATATATTCGAAACCATAATTTCGTGCTATCTTTGCAGCATTTTCGCAAAAATAAGTAAATAGTTTGCTATCATTATCTAAAATATCTTTCATACCTCTTAGGCTTTGTATCATATTTTGTTTACTCATTTAAAAAATCCTCTATATCTTTTGAAATTTTTTCGATACTTAAACTTGCATCTATAAAAATATAATTTAAATTTAATTCTTTTATTGTCTCTTCCATTCTATTTTGAATATCTATTAAATAATCAATTCCTCTTGCTTCTATAGAATCATGCTCTTTTTGTGAAAGTCTATTTTCTAACTCTTTCTTTGATAGTTTTAATAAAATCACATGACTTGGCAAGACATTATTTGTTGAAATAAGATTCAAATCTATTACTGTTTTTAAAGGTAAGTTTTGTGCATAAGCAATACCTGATATCATTGATCTATCAGAAATAACCATTTTATCTTTATTTTTTAAAACTATTTCTTGCATATGTTCAGCTCTATCTGCTAAAAATAAAAACATTTCAGCAAGTTTAGAGTTTGCTTCTCCTGTTAAAACCATTTGTCTTAATTTAGAACCAATAGGTGTTCCTCCTGGTTCTTTTGTAAAGACTGCATTATTATATTTTTTAGCAAGAATTTCTAATTGTGTAGATTTTCCTGCTGTATCAATTCCTTCAATTACTACATACATTTTAATACCTCTTTTGGTACAAGATGACAAAAGCTTCCATTAAACATAATCAATTCTCTAACAATTGTAGAGCTAACAAATGCATTTTTTAAAGTTGGCATAAGATAAAGAGTCTCTAAGTCTTTGTTTATAGAAGAGTTTGCATAACCCATTTGTAATTCATATTCAAAGTCACTAACAGCTCTTAATCCCCTAATAATAGTATTTATTTTCATTTGTGTTGCAAGTTCTACAAGTAAAATATCAAAGCCTACAACTGTAACTTTTTCAAGATCTTTTGTTGCTTCTTTTGCAAAATTGACTCTTTGCTCATGGGAGAACATTGGATTTTTTCTTTCACTTTTTGCTACTGCTACAATTACTTCTTCAAAAATACTTGTAGCTCTTCTTACAATATCCATATGACCATTTGTTATAGGATCAAAAGTTCCACTATAAATAGCTTTTTTATATGTTCCACCATTATTTGTTTTTTCTTTATTTTGCATATTTATTCCCATCTTTTGTATAAATTATTATCAATTCCTAATAAATCAAACCATTTACCAATTAAAAAGTATTCCATATCTTCTAAAGTTTGTTGGCTTGAATAGTAACCTAAACTTGGAGGAGCGATAATCACTCCTAATTGAGATAATTTAAGCATATTTTCTAAGATAATTGTATTATAAGGCATCTCTCTTGGTGCAATAATTATGTCTTTTTTTTGTTTAAGCATTACTGTAAAAGCTCTTGTTATTAAGCTATCTGAAATTCCAATAGAACATTTTGCAAGTGTATTCATAGAACAGGGTAAGATTATCATCTTATCTATACCAAATGAACCAGAAGCTATTGAAGCTGAAATATCACTATCATTTAAAATTGTTAAGTTTTTTTTGCTTTTGAAATAATTAGAAATCGAAATATTTTCTTCAAGCTTTAAAGCAATTTTTGCACTTTTTGAAGCTACTAAAAATACTTCTACATTTTCAGGAATATTATCAACAAATTTAAGAGCTAAACTTGCTCCACTAGCACCAGTAATGGCAACAGTTAATTTCAATACAAATCCTTTAAGAATTATCTTATTAAGAAAATATTTTATCTAACTTTTACTTTATTGCAAATCAAAAAAAAACAAATAATAAAAAACTCAAAGGAGGTGTAAAGATTTGCCAATTTGAATTTTTCAAAATGTATAACACATAATTGTATAAAAACAGTAACACAAGTATAGAAAAAAGCTATTTTTGAAGCCTTAGTTAAGCTTTGTCTTATTAAAACTATACTAACATTTCGTATAACAAAAAATATTATAAATATAACAATATGTTAAATAATTTATTTATAATAATACTTATTGTAAAAGGATTTAAAGTGTCTAAAATTTTTAGTTTTGTTCGAATAAATAAAAACAATGAGGTGTATACCAAACAACAAAATGATGTTCTAAATGAGTATATAAAAAAACAAAATATCAAGATTTATCAAAGTATTGAAATAGAAATAAATACTCCTAGTGATGAAAAAAACATGCTAGATTTTCTAAAAAATTCCCAAAGTAAATCAACTTTATTAGTTGCAGATTTAAATGTTTTTGGAAGAACAGTTGAAACAATTTTAGAGATAGTTAAATTTTTATTAAGTAATAAAATCAGAATTATTGTAATAAAACAAAATCTAGATTTAATAGATGATAATGATATGTTAACTCAAATGATTTTAGGTGTAATCTCTATGACTTTAAAACTTGAAAAAGAGCTTATGAGTATAAGAACTAAAGAAGCACTTACTGCAAAAAAATTAGAAGGTGCTCATCTTGGAAAACCAAAAGGTACAATTCAAAAATCAAAATTTGATAATCAAAGAGAAAAAATAGAAGAGTTATTATCTGTTGGTTTATCAGTAAGAAAGATTGCAAAACTTTTAGGTTATAGCAATCATATTGGATTAAATAATTATGTCAAAAAAAGAAGTATTAGAGAAAATTTGAGAAATACTCTTGATATTGCAAGTTAATATCAAGAGTATAATTTTTATACTTTAAAGAAATAAAATCAGAGAATAAAGTGTCAATATATACTTTATTCTCTTTTTTTATTTAAATAGTTAATTTTCTTTAACTAATAATTTTAATATTTATTCTAATCATTTATATTGACTTCATTAAACTTATTGTAGAATAGTAACTATTTATTTATATGGAGATATTTTATGAAAGTTTTATTAACAAAAGATGTAAAAAGCTTAGGTAAAGCAGGTGAAGTTAAAGAAGTAAAAGATGGATATGGAAAAAACTTCTTAATTGGGAAAGGTCTTGCTTTACATGCAACAAATGATGTAATAAGAAAATATGAAGCACAAAAGAAAAGAGAGCAAGAACAAATAGCTATAGAAATTGATGAGGCTACAAAACTAGCAGAAACTTTAAATTCTACAAAATTAACAATCAAACATAAAGCTGGTGCAAATGGACATCTAATAGGTTCAGTTACAAATAAAGAGATAAGTGAAGCTTTAAATGATGAGTTCGAAATTAAGATTGATAAGAAAAATATATCTTTAGATAAAAAAATAAAAGCACCTGGTATTTATGAAGTTGATTGTAAATTAGGCCATGCTGTTCATGCAACTTTAAAAGTTGACATTATAGGAGAGTAGTTAATGTTTGAAGCAACTACAATATTAGCCTACAAAGGTGAAAAAGAAGCCGTAATTGGTGGAGATGGACAGGTTACTTTTGGTAATTCTGTTTTAAAAGGAAATGCTACTAAAATTAGAACTTTATATAACGGAAAAATTTTAGCAGGTTTTGCAGGTAGCACAGCTGATGCTTTCAATCTTTTTGATATGTTTGAAGAACATTTACAAACTACTAAAGGTGATTTGTTAAAAGCAGTAATTGCTTTTTCTAAAGCTTGGCGAAAAGATAAAGTTTTAAGAAGACTAGAAGCAATGATGATTGTTTTAAATAAAGAGCATATATTTATTTTAAGTGGAAACGGTGATGTGGTAGAGCCAGAAGATGGAAAAATTGCTTCAATTGGAAGTGGTGGAAATTTTGCAATCTCTGCTGCAAGGGCTTTAGATAAACATGCAAGTTTACCTGCACAAGATTTAGTAAAAGAATCATTGATGATTGCAGGTGAATTATGTATTTATACGAATCAAAATATTAAAATTTTAACAATAGAGGAATAGTATAGTATGGATTTAACTCCTAAACAAATAGTTAAGTATCTTGATGATTATATTATTGGACAAGATGACGCAAAAAAGACAATTGCATTAGCACTAAGAAATAGATTTAGAAGAATGCAAGTTGAACCAGTACTTCAAGAAGAGATAATGCCTAAAAATATTCTTATGATAGGAAGTACAGGTGTGGGGAAAACTGAAATTGCTAGAAGATTAGCTAAGATGATGGGATTGCCATTTGTAAAAGTTGAAGCTAGTAAATATACAGAAGTTGGATTTGTAGGTAGAGATGTTGAATCAATGATTAGAGACTTAGTTTATGAATCAATAAACTTAGTAACAAAAGAGTATGAAGAAAAAATTGTTGATAAAATTGATGGAGAAGTTAATAGAAAAATAATAGAAAAACTTGTTCCACCTTTACCAGAAACAGCAACTGAAACTGCAAAAGAATCATTTATTAAAACATATAATAAAATGGAAGAAAAATTATTAAGTGGTGCTTTAGATGATAAAAAAATAGAGATTGAACTTCCTAAGAAAACACATGTTGAAATAATTGACTCTTCAATGCCAATGGATATGAGTTCAATGCAAGAGAGTCTTTCTAAAATGTTAGGCGGACTAAATAAAGAAAAAGTTAAAAAAGAAGTAACAATAAAAGATGCAAGGGTTTTATTAAGAGATGAAGCAAGTGAGAATTTACTTGATCATGAAGCTATAAAAATTGAAGCAATTAAAAGAACTGAAAATGGTGGAATTATATTTTTAGATGAAATTGATAAAATTGCCACAGGAACAAAATCTCAAAATCAAGATCCTTCAAAAGAAGGTGTTCAAAGAGATTTACTTCCAATTGTTGAGGGAAGCTCTGTTCAAACTAAATTTGGTCAAGTTAAAACTGATCATATTTTATTTATTGCTGCTGGAGCATTTCATGTAAGTAAACCAAGTGATTTACTTCCTGAACTTCAAGGAAGATTTCCTTTAAGAGTAGAGTTAAGCTCATTAGATGAAGATGCATTATATAAAATATTAACAAATACAAAAAATTCTCTTTTAAGACAATATGAGGCATTATTAAAAGTTGAAGATGTAACATTGGAATTTAGTGATGATGCAATTCATGCCTTTGCAAAATATTCAGTAACTGCAAATGAGAAAACTGAAGATATTGGTGCAAGAAGACTTCATACTGTAATTGAAAAGGTTATTGAAGATATTAGTTTTAGTGCTGATGAGAAAAAAGGTGAAACTATTATAGTTGACAAAGATTTAGTTGAGAAGAAACTAGAGGATATTGTTGAAAATGAAGATACTGCAAGGTATATCTTGTAATATTTTAATTTTTTATTTGATAGAATAGTAAAAGTATAAGAAAACAGGGAGTAGTTATGAATATAGTAACATTTTGTGATGTAGATGATTCTTTAATAGATAATAAGCATAGTGTAGAGCATTATGATAGTGGAATTACGCAAAAAGCAGATATTGCAATTTTAGATATTAATTCTATTTTTGATTTTGAAGAGAATAAACATGAAGCTTGCAAAGAAAAATATGTATCACTTGCAGTAATTGATGATGATAGTGATTATGATGCATTTAAAAACTTTGGAGTTGATGCTTGGATTAAGGGTGAGGATATTCAAGATATTAATGCACTTATAAATCTTGTTGAAAAGAGATTCCTATCATAATAATTGATACACATTGTCATCTTGATAATGAAATGTATTGTCAAGATGTACATGAAGTAATAGCAAATGCATTAGATTCAAATGTAAAAGGTTTTTTAATACCTGGAGCAGATCCAAAAGATTTACCTAAGGCTGTTGAATTAGCACAACAGTATGATGAGGTATTCTTTTCTGTAGGAGTACATCCTTATGATGCAAAAGCTTATGATGAAGAAGTACTTAAAAAATATGTTACTCACCCAAAATGTATAGCTATTGGAGAATGTGGTCTAGATTATTTTAGACTCCCTGAAGATGAAAATGAAAAAGAAGAAGAGATAAAAAGACAAAAAGAGGTATTTTCAAAGCAAGTGAAATTTGCAACAGAAGTTAATAAACCTCTTATTGTTCATGTAAGAAATGCTTCAAATGATTCTAAAAAAATATTATTAGATAATAATGCAGGTAAAGTTGGTGGAGTTTTACACTGTTTTAATGCTGATGAACAACTTTTGAGTTTAGCTAATGAAAATTTTTATTTTGGAATAGGAGGAGTTTTAACTTTTAAAAATGCTAGAAAACTTGTTCAAGTTTTAAGTAAAATTCCAAAAGAAAAAATTGTTGTAGAAACAGATGGACCTTATTTAACTCCACATCCTTTTAGAGGAAAAAGAAATGAACCATCTTACACAAACTATGTAGTTGAAAAAATATCTGAACTTTTAGAGATGGAAGTTGATGAAGTGAAAACTTTAACTACACATAATGCTAAAACTTTATTTAAGGAGTTCTCTAATATAAATTAGATAAAATATATGCTATTTTAACAATTAGGAATGTATTTGTATAAGTTAGTCATATTTTTATTTATATTAGTAAATTACTCATGGGCTTCTTTAATAGGAGCTAATTATAACCAAAGAGACATGCAAATATTAGAGGATTTACAAATTAAATCCTCTTTTATTACAGATTATAAACTTCAAAAAACATATAATAATCTATTAAGAAAACATAATCAAAACAATTATGTAAGAAAATTAAGTGATGCATCACTGTTTGTACCTAAAATCAAAAAGATATTAAGAGAAGAAGAGATACCTTCTGTTTTTTTGTATATGGCAATGGCAGAATCTGATTTTACAATTGATGCTAAATCAAATGTAAAGGCAACTGGTATTTGGCAATTTATGTCAGAAACAGGAAAACATTTTGATTTAAATATTAATTTATATGTTGATGAAAGAATGGATCTTGTTAAATCAACTAAAGCTGCAACACAATATTTGAAATATTTACACAAAAGATTTGACAAATGGTATTTAGCTGCACTTGCTTATAATTGTGGTGAGGGAAGAGTAATTGAAGCAATTACAAGAGCTACAATTGATAAATATGTAGAAGAAAATCCAAAAGAAAAAAATAGTAGCAAAATTCAAGAGTTTAGACATACAATTTACTCTTATCAAAGAGGAAGAGAACCTTTTTATAAATTAAATAGAGTTTATAAAAAGATTAGAAAGTGGGATGTTTCATTGGATATTGATGATTTTTTAAGAGTACAAAAAAATATCACAAGACAATATATCCCAAGTGAAAGTAGAATGTATATTAGAAAAATTATTGCACTTGGTATGATGAATAATCAAAGTTTTATTACAGAAAATGACAATGCTCATCTTTTAAATATAGGAGCTACTTCTTCTGTTGCAACTATACCTGTTAAAGGTGGTTTGCATTTAAAATCAATTTCAAATGCTGTTGGAATAGATTATAAAGAGATTAAAAATTTAAATAAGCATTTAAAATTACAAATAGTACCTCCATATGAAAAAACTTATGATATTTATATTCCTTATAGTAGGCTTGCTAGATATCAAGCAAATAAAAATCTAATTAAAGATAGTAAATATTTAGTATATATAGTTAAAAGAGGTGACTCTTTACATAGAATTGGTAATAAATATAATATCTCATATAAAATAATTAAAGATTTTAACAAATTAAATACAAATGTTTTATCTTTAAAACAAAAACTAATTATTCCTATTAGTTCAAATAAATCTAATAGTAGTAGTATAAAATTAGCAAAAGCAAATACTAAAACTACACTTATATATAAAGTTAAAAATGGAGATACTTTATACTCAATTGCTAGAAAATATAATATTGATTTAAAAAAACTAATGAGTGATAATGAATTAAAATCAAATTTTATAAATATTGGAGATAAAATTGTTATTAAAAAATAGTTTTTTTAAAAGTGGTGTTATTTTAAGTGCAACTTTTTTATTCACTGGTTGTTTTTCATCTTTTAGTAATCAAAATTATTCTTTTGGAAATTCAAATAATTATTCAGGTTATAAATCAATTCCAAAAGAAAAAATGAGAAACTCAAAAGCTATGCATAAAGCTACTATGCGACCGTATCAGATTGCTGGAAAATGGTATTATCCAACTTTAGCTAAAGTTGGGAATGTTCAAGATGGTATAGCTTCTTGGTATGGCCCAAATTTTCATGCTAAAAAAACATCAAATGGTGAAACTTATAATATGTATGCTATGACAGCAGCACATAAAACTTTACCTATGAATACTATGGTAAAAGTTAATAATCTTGAAAATGGAAAATCAACAGTTGTTAGAATTAATGATAGAGGACCTTTTGTAACTGGAAGAATTATTGATTTATCAAATAAAGCTGCGCATGCAGTTGATATGGTAAAAAAAGGAACAGCAAGAGTGAAAATTACTGTCTTAGGTTTTCATGGTAAAGTTGCGCAAACAAAATCTGAGAAAAATGAAACTATGTCTGTTGGAAAATATTTTGTACAAGTTGGGGCATTTAGAAATCTTTCTGGTGCAAAAATAACAAAAAGAAAATTTGAAAATATTATTGGAAATAATTATACTGTAGTAATAAAAGATGGGTATTATGATAATGCACCTATAAATAGAGTTTGGGTAAGTGGTTTTAGAAGTGAAGAGGAAGCCATTGATTTTAAAACAAAACTTGGAATTAGTGGTGCTATGATTATTGCACAATAGGGAGAAAATATGGTTGAGTTAAGTAGAAAAACAAAAGAAACTGATATAAAGTGTAAACTTAATATTAATGGAAGTGGTACAAATAAAATAGAAACTGGTATTGGTTTTTTTGATCATATGTTAGAAGCACTTAGTAAACATAGTGGAATTGATATAGAATTGAGTTGCAAGGGTGATTTGCATATTGATTATCACCATAGTGTTGAAGATTGTGGTATTGTATTGGGAAAAGCTTTAAAAGAAGCAATTTTTCCAATACAAGCAGTTGAAAGATATGGAAATGCAACTGTTGTTATGGATGAAGCAGCTGTTTCATGTGCTCTTGATTTAAGTAATAGACCTTTTTTGGTATATGATGTAAACTTAAGTGAAAAAGTAGGTGAGTTTGATGTAGAACTTGTAGAAGAGTTTTTTCATGCATTTGTTATGAATGCAGGACTTACTTGTCATATAATTTATGAAAGAGGAAAAAATAAACACCATATTCTAGAAGCAGCATTTAAAGCTGTTGCAGTTGCTCTTAGACGTGCCATGGTTAAAAATGAAAAGATTGGTATTCCTAGTACTAAAGGTGTTTTATGATTGAACTACTTGTTTTAGATGTTGATGGAACATTAACTGATGGTAAAATAACTTATACAAATAGTGGTGATGAGTTGAAATCTTTTGATGTGGCTGATGGCTTAGCTATTGCAACATGGAGTAAAAAACTAGGGAAAAAAGTTGCTATAATTACAGGAAGAACATCTAAAATAGTAGAAAAAAGAGCTTCTGATTTACAAATAGAGTATCTTTATCAAAAAGTTCATAATAAAGATGAAGTTTTAGAAGAAATTTTAAAAAAAGAAAATTTAGATTGGAGTCAAGTTGCTGCAATTGGTGATGATTTAAATGATTTTAAAATGTTAAAAAAAGTTGGTCTTTCATTTACTCCTTCTAATGGAACACATTATTTAAAAAATTTTGTTGATGTTATTTGCCAAAATAGTGGTGGTAATGGAGCTGTTAGAGAAATGATAGAGTATATAGTAAAAAAAGACAATATTGAGCAGGAGTTTATAAACTCATGGTTATAAAGGCATTTACATATATACTTTTAACTGTAGCAGTTGGGGTTTATTTTATTCCTATTGATAAAGTTAACAATAAATTAGATGAGAAAGATATTGCATTAGTAACTTTTAATGATTCAACTATGTACACTTTAAATGAACAAACAACAACAAAAATTGTAAATTCAAAAAGAGTTTCAAGATATAAAACAAAAGATATTATGTATGAGGGTGATTTTATATTAAAAGCAAATGACAAAAAAATAGAACACGCTACAGACTATATCAGTGCAAATGTAATAATTAAAAAGAATGATGATTTTACTTTTTTGGATGATGTAAAGTTTAGAAGAAATGATTTTATTTCTTTAGATACACAAGAACTTTACTATAATGATAAAACACAAATAGCAAAAAATAGTGTTCCTTTTAAAGGAACTTATTATAATCATAAAATTGATGGGAAAAATTTGTATTTAGATATGAAAAAAGAGATTATGAAAGCAAAAAATTCACACTTTGAAATAGAAACAACAAAATAATAAGGATCAAAATGAAATATTTATTTTTAACTTTTTTAGCTGCTTTAACATTAATGGCAAATGAAGGTAAATTAATAATAGATGCAAAAAAGTTTGAAGCAAACGATGCAAAAGGGATATCAATTTTTACAGGTAATGTAAAATTGAAAAAAGCAGAAGATAGATTGAATTCGGATAGGCTTGATGTATACATGTCTGCAAAGTCTTCAACTAAGAAGAGGTCTCCTTTAAAGTATATAGCAACAGGAAATGTGACTTTTGAAATTGTTTCTCAAGATAAACATTATGAGGGTAAAGGAGATAAAGTTATTTATTATCCAAGTAAGCAACAATATGAAATTATTGGAAATGGTTTTATTAAAGAAAAAATTGAAGATAGAAAAATTTATGGAAATAAGATTTATATCAATCAAATAACAGGCGAAGCAAAAGTTAGTGGAACAGATAGTAAACCTGTTAGATTTATTATTAATATTGAAGATAAAAAAGAGAAAAAGGCTGATAAATAATGAAAATAGTTGAAGCAACATTTTTAACTTCGGCACAAAGTATAAATGATTCACCAACTCCTAATATGGCAGAAGTTGCTTTTCTAGGAAGAAGTAATGTAGGTAAATCATCTTTATTAAATACATTAACAAATAGAAAAGGTTTAGCTAAATCATCTTCAACACCAGGAAAAACTCAGCTTATTAACTATTTTGATATTAAGTTTAAAACACAAAGTGAGGAGTTACCTTATCTTTTTGCAAGATTTGTTGATTTACCAGGTTTTGGTTATGCAAAAGTATCAAAAGGCTTGAAAAAAGATTGGAATAAAAACTTAACTGGTTATTTAGAAGAGAGACCTTGTTTACAAGTTTTTGTTCATTTGATTGATTCAAGACATACAACATTGGATATTGATAAAAATGTAGATGAATTTTTAGATCTTATAAAAAGAGGGGATCAAAAAATCATTCATGCATTTACAAAAACAGATAAACTAAAACAGAATGATTTAGCAAAATTAAAAAGAGCATATCCTGAGGGTATTTTTATCTCTAACTTGAAAAAAAGAGGGATGATGGATCTTCAAGATGCAATCACGGAGCATTTATTTGGAAATCAAATTTTTTAAACCAACAGTTAAACATATTAAGCAAATGCAAGAGCTTGTAAAACCAGAAGTTGAAAGTGGTAATATTTTACTAAGAACAGAAGATGAAATGGCAAATACAATTAGGTCATATACTGTTGTTAGTGTTGATGGTAAACTAGCTGGATTCACTGCTTTACATATTCATTCTTATAGATTAGCAGAAGTTAGAAGTCTAATTGTTTCAAAAGATTTCAGAGGCTTAAAATTAGGTAAAAAGCTTGTTGAAGCTTGTATAAGTGAGGGTAAAAAATATGATTTAGAACAAATTTTATCTTTAACTTATGAAGAAGGCTTTTTTGAAAGTTTGGGTTTTAAAAAAATAGAAAAAGAGAATATTCCAGAGCACAAAATTTGGGCTGATTGTATTAGATGTAAACATTTCCCAATTTGTGAAGAAATAGCTATGGTTTATGACTTATAGTTATTTTTAATCAATCCACCATAGTCTTGCAAATAATCCAAAAGTTGAAGTATATCCTACTTCACTAAATTTCAAATTTTTATTTTTATCATAAATTAGTGTTGTAGGAAAGGCTTTAATATTGAATTTTCTTGAAAAGTATCCATCTGTATCATCAACTACTTTAAAGCTTAATTCGTTATTTTTCAAGTATTGTTTTATATTTTCTTTATTTCCTGATTGTACTGCTATAGTTAAAACTTCATAATCTTTTGAAAGTCTTTGTATATTTGGTGCTTCTATTTTGCAAGTAGGACACCATGTCGCCCAAAAATGAATAATAAGTGGTTTATCCTTAGGTATATTATAAGTTTGCTTATTTAGTAGTTTAAAACTCTTTATAGAGAGTTTTTCTTTATTTAACTCAAGAGATCTATAATAACTAACAATATTTAATATAATTGTTAAAGAAACAATAAAAAATATTATCTCTTTTACATACTTTTTTAATTTTTCTTTCATTTATTTTCCTTAAAAATCTAATAATTGTGTTTTAATTATTAGATTTTAGCAGTTCTTTGTAAAGTTAGTGTTTATTAAAGAAGTTTTTTCATATGGTTTTTAATAATTACTGGAACAAAAAAGATTGATACTATATATGAAATTAAAGTCCCACCAATAAGTGCAACTCCTAAACCTCCAAAAACAGCATCACTTGCAAGTAGGGATGAAGCAAATACCATAGTTAATACTGTAAGAATAATAGGTTTTGATCTTGTTGCTGTTGCTTTTGCAATAGCTTTATTTATAGGCATTCCTTGCTCTAATATTAACTGTTTAGAAAAGTCAATTATTAGTGTTGAGTTTCTTGAATTTATTCCTATTAATCCAATAAAACCAATTAATGATGTTGCAGTTAAATAAAAAGTATTTTGAGTAAATATATCCATAACAATATGTGCTAAAATAACTCCAATTATAGATATAAAACTTGCAAGTATAATACCTCCTGAAATAGCATAACTTTTATAATAAACAACCATCAAAAAGAATATTAAAATAAGTGCAATAATAAATGCTGTTCCTAAATCTTTGAAAGTATCAAGGGTTACTTTAAGTTCTCCATCAAAAACTAAATCAAATTTTTCATTTGTATTTTTATCAATAAAAGATAGATTTAACATATCTGTTTTTATTACTTTATAATCACTACTTAATTGTTCTATCATTTGTGTTCTAGCTTCTAATAAAGGATAAATTTGACTGTCTTTATTTGTCTCTGCTATTACATTTATCATCTTTTTTAAATTTTTAGATGTTAATTCTGGCTCTTTAACACTTTTTTTTACCCTTACAAGTTCTGAGACACTAATCATTTGATTGTATTGATTTTTTAATTTTAGATTTTTTAATCTATTTTTTAATGATTGTTCTGTTTTTTCATTTATAAGTCTTGTATCATCTAATCTTAGAAAAATTGGTATTTGATTTTGTGCATGACTATCATTTACTACTGAAATTGGCATTCCTTCGTATGCAAGATAAATTATTTGTTTAATTTGTTCTAGGTTAATACCACTTTTTTTAATTTTTTCATTTTCTAAAATTAACTCATATTTTGCATAATCTTTACTTGCCATTACATCTATATCTACAAGGGTTTTTTGTGCATTAAAAATCTTTGCAATTTTGTAAGCAAACTCTCTTTGTGTATTGAAATCTTCTCCTCCATAGATTTCTGCAACTATAGAAGCAAGAACAGGTGGTCCTGCAGGAAGTTCTATAAATTTTATATTTGCATTATACATATTGCATTTTTCTTTTATAATGGGTCGTAATTTTGAAACTAAATTAAAACTTGAAATATCTCTATTTGATTCTCTTTTTATATTCACCATCATTTCTGCTTGCCATTGTTTATCTTTTAAGGCACTTTGTTTAACAAGTGCAGCAAAATCTAAAGGTTGTCCCTCACTTATAAAAACAGATATATTTGTGACTATATCATTTTCTTGTAATTTTCTTGCAATACAATCAGTCACTTCTTTTGTATATTTTTTACTATATCCATCTTTTAAATCAACATATACAGAAAATGTATCAGAATCTTTGCTTGGAAGCATTTTTGCTTTTATGATTTTTGTTGGAAAGGTTGATACACTTAATAAGAATAATATTAAAGTAATCGCATAAACTAACATTGATTTAGATTTTGATTCTAAAATTTGATAAATAAAGTTTTCTAATTTAATCATCTAAAATCCTATAGAAATTTTTTTATTAAATATGGTGTAAATGAATAAGCAATAACAAGAGAAACAATAAGTGCAATTGGTACAAAAACAGGAAGTGGATTCATAAATTGTCCCATCATGTCACCTACAAAGAACATAGGTAGAAAAGTCATGATGATAGCTATTGTTGCAATATTTGTAGCATTTCCTATCTCATTTGTTGCATTAATAGAAATAATTGTAATATCAGCGTTTGGACTCTCTTTTCTATGTCTATGTATATTTTCAATAACAATTATTGCTGCATCAACTAGCATTCCAAGAGATACAATTAATGCAAATAGTGTAATCCTATTTATTGTTTCATCAAGTAAAAAACCTATAAATAATGTTAATGATAAAATCATAGGAACAGTAAGCGATACAATCATAGCTTCTTTAAATCCAAGTGTAAAAATAAGTAAAATGGCAATAATTACTATAGAAATCAAAAGGTTTTTTACAAGGGAATTTACTGCATTATTTGCAGTATATCCATCATCTCGTGTAATTGTATATTTGATATTTTTATCTAAAAGTTCTTGTTTCATATCTTGCATAAAAGAAAAAATATTTTTATTTATATCAACAGAATTTGTACCTTTTAGTTTTGAAATCATCATTGTAACTTGTGCAGTTTCTTCTATTTTATTATTGATATTTTTTGTGTATAAGTAAGCTTCTTTATTGTTTTGTATGTCATATGATTTTTCTACTTTTGCAATATCTTTTAGATAAACTGCTGAACCATTTTTATAGCTTATTATTAAATTTTGTATATCTTTTTTTGATTCAATTGCTTGTTTTATTCCAAAAACTATTAATTTATTCTCTTTTGTATTACCTTGGATATTAGGAGTATTATAAGCTAAAGTTTGTACACTTTTAACTACTTCATTTAATGAAATTTTATATTGTGATATTTTGTTTGAATCTATTAAAATATTATATTGTTCTTTTTTCTCACCTTTTAATTCTATAAGTGCAACATTATCTATTTGGTTGATTTTTTTAGTTAATTTATCTATTTCTTTAAATATCTCAGTTTGAGAAATTAGATTCTTTCCCTTGTCTTTTTTTGAATAAAAAGCAATTGTAGCTATAGGAATATCGGTATCTATATCCATGGTTTTGACAATAGGTGTTAGGGCTTTTTTAGGCATTAAATCCATATTTCTCATAACTTGATCATATAGTTTTAAGTTTGAACTTTCTTTATCTTCTCCAATGAAATATTGAACCTGGACAATTCCTACTGAATCTTTTGCAAATGAGTAAATATGTTCTATTCCTTTTATTTCTCTTAATTTTTTTTCTAATGGATCAATTATTACTTTTTGAATTTCACTTGGTTTTGCTCCTGGAAGTCCTACTATAACTGCACCACCACTTACTTTTATTTGTGGATTTTCTTCTCTTGGCATAATAATTAGTGAAATATAGCCTAAAACAAGTATTAAAAATATTGTAATAGCAGTTAAAGGGTGATTTATAAAACTAAGGGATAGTTTACCTGCAATATTTAAATTTGGATTGATATGTTTTGAAAAATCATTATTTTTCATTTTTAATCCTGTTTGTTTTAATTACTAGTTTTGCATACATACCTGGATATATTACTTGTTCTTTTTTGTCAAAAGAGATTTTTATTATAAATGAGTGTGATGTATTATCAACACTAGGAATAATTGCATCAATTATTCCAGTTGTTTCAAAGTTAATTGAAGGGAAAATAATTTCTACTTTTTGAGATTTTTTTATATTTATTAAATCACTTTCATTTATTGAAGTTTTTATTTTCAGATTTTCTAAATCTGTAAGTACTAGTGCTATAGCACCTGGCATAGCCATTTCACCCTCTTTGATGCTTTTTTTTATAACCATTGAATCATTTGATGCTTTTACATTTAAATAGTTGTATTCATTGTTTATTTGAGTAAGTTTTGCTTTTGCTATTGATACAAGATTTTTTAAATTTAAAAGATTCAATTCCAGTTGTTCCAAATCATATTTTGCAATTAAATCATCTTTATACAATCTTTTATATCTTTTATAATTTAATTTTATATTAGCAAGTTTATTTTCTAAAATAGCAAGATTAGATTTTGCTTCATTTTTTAAAGAGTCTAATTTTGAAGAATCAATTTTATATAAAATTTGATTTTTTTTAACAAATGAACCCTCTTGTATAAATACTTTTTTTATATAGCCAAAGTGCCTACTTGTAACGATTTTTTCATTATTTGATATTACTGTACCTGATGTTTCTATATCTTTTGCATAAGATGAGATAAATAATAAGATAATCAATAAAACTTTTATCATTTTAATCCTTCAAAATTTATATTAATGATTTTTGCAATTTTTGCAATAGCTAAAGCTTTGGCAAATTTTGCTTGTATTAATTGTGCTTTTGCTTGTTCGTATTTAGCTTTTTGTTCAAGTAAATTTGTCATTGATATTAGGTGGTTTTTATACATTTTTTCTGATTGTTTAAAAATTAAATTAGTAAGATTTAAAAATTGTTTTTTTTCTTTTTGAATTACTTTTTTAGATTTTAGATTTTCAAGAGCATTTGATAACTCTAATTTTATATAATCCTTTTGTTTTTCATAGTTTATTGAAGCTTTATGATGTAGTATTCTATTCTTTTGATAATTTGCATCTCTTGTATTATCAAAAAGTGTATATTTTACAGCAATTACAGCATTATAGTAATCTTTTTCATCTGAAAAATTCACTCTATTATCATTATATCCATATTCTAAGTGAGAATAAATTTGTGGATAATATGAACTTTTTGCAATATCTATATTTTTTTTACTAATTTGTTTATATAACTTCATTGCTTTTAGTTCATCTTTTTGATTTAAAGCTTTTGTTAAAAGTGCATTTTTATTTAAAAAATCTAAATTAAAACTTTTAAATGATTTTACATCACTTATTTTATCATTTGAACTTAAAAATCTAAGGTATGCTAAGTTAAAATTTAAACTCTTTTTTGCTTCTGATAATTTTGCATTTATTTCATATATATAAGCTTTTGCTTGTTTAACATCAATTGATGTTATTAAACCTTCTTTATGAAAAGCTTGAGCTCTTTTAAATACTTGAGTAATTGTATATTTTGATTCTTTTAATGCTTTAATATACTCTTTTGCAACTACTGTACTATTGTAAGCTTTAAAGACTTCAAGTGATAATTCAGTTTTATTCATATTATATTTTAATTTATTAATTTTTTTTTCAAGTTTTAATATATCTTTTTGTGTTTTTATCTTGTAACCTGTAAATAAAGGAATATCATATGTAAGTTTTGTATTTATGTTTGTTCTGCTTGAGGGATAATTCAAGTCTTTTGGTTGAGTATTTATAGGTTCATTCATTTGAGCAAATCCAAAATCTTTAAAAGTTGCTTCTCTTGAAGATAATTTTGAATTAAATACATAACCTGAATGATTAGTTCTATTTGTTTCATTTATGATTGATAGTTTTCCAAAACTTAGTGCTTCAAGCTTTTTAACATTTAATTCACTAAGATCAATATTTAATTTAGAAGTTTTTAAATCTTTATTATTTTTTAGAGTATAAGACAATAACTCATTGAAATTTACAGTTTGTGCAAAAGAAAAAGAAACAAGAAAAAAATATAAGCTTAGTTTATACATTAGTACTCCACATATTTATAATATGGCATATTATAATGCATAAAGATAAAAACAAATGTTAAAAAAAGCAATTAATAGTATAAAAATTAATTATATTATTAAGCCTTATATTTATAATAAAATATTATTATTTAAAGGATTGTGCAAGATTTCCTATAATTAAAAACCATCCATCAATTACAATAAAGAAAATAAGTTTAATAGGCAAGGATATCATAACAGGTGGAAGCATCATCATACCAAGACTCATTAAAATAGAAGATACAATAATATCAATAACTAAAAAGGGTAAAAATATTAGAAATCCTATTTCAAAAGCAGTTCTTAGTTCACTTACAATAAATGCAGGCATTAGCAAAGTTAAAGGTACTTCATCTATATTTTTAGGATTTTCTTCTTTTTTTATTCTATAAAATAAAGCAAGGTCAGTTTCTCTTGTATTTTTAATCATAAACTCTTTAAAGGGTTTAACACCTTTTTCAAAAGCTACCTCATATCCTATTTGTTCATCCATATAAGGCACAATTGCATCTTCCCAAGATTTTTTTGCATAAGGTTCCATAATAAAAAAAGTCAATATTAAAGCCATTGATACAATAACTTGAGATGGAGGAGTTTGCTGTAATCCTAAAGCTTGTTTTAGAAGTGAAAATACTATTAAAAATCTCGTAAAACTTGTTACCATTAATAGTAAACTTGGTGCAAGTACTAATAATGCTAGTATGATTGCTATATTGATTGTTTTTACAAATTGTGCTGGTTCTTCAAGTGCTGCAACAGATAAATTTACAATTGGTGGTGAATCTGCTGCAAAAATAAGTGATGTAAAAAGCAATAAACTAACTAGTATTTTCAAATCAAATCCTCTTTTTTTCTGTGCGAAATAATAACTAAAAAAGCATTAAATGCCTATTTTTTAATATATCCCAAATCATATAATTTATCATATATTTTACTAACCATTGGCCCAGCAGCTGAACCACCATGCCCTCCATGTTCAATAAGTGCGACTACTGCATATTGAGGATTTTCATATGGTCCATAAGTATTAAGCCATGCATGTGAACGATGATAATACTCTAATTCACTCTCTTTCATTCTTTTCTTTTCTGATTGTGGAATAGAAATAACTTGTGCTGTTCCTGTTTTAGCAGCAATTGTTACTTTTGATCTTATATGTCTTTGTGCTGTACCAAATCTTTTATTTGCTACATCATACATACCTTGTCGAATAATTTTAAGATATTCAGGATCTGTTTGAACTTTTTTTGGTTCTTCATGATTGTCTTTATAAAAATGTGGTCTTGGTAGTTTACCTGTGGCTAAAAAAGCCGTATATCTAGCAACTTGCATTGGAGTTACTAATGTATAACCTTGACCTATTGAAGTAATTACTGTTTCACCTATATACCAAGGTTGATTATATTTTTCTCTTTTCCAATTTTTGTTTGGATTAACCCCTATAAATTCATTTATTTGATCAATCCCTGTTTCTTGACCAAATCCATATTTTTCTAAAGTTTTAGAGATTTTATTTATTCCAACTTTTAAGCTAGCTTTATAAAAGAAATCATCACAACTTTCTCTAAGTGCTTTTCTAAATCCAGTTCTTCCATGACCTCTTTGCTTCCAACACCTAAACTTTCTATTTCCTATTTGTAACTCACCATTACAATAGACAGAATAGCTTGGAGAAATACCATGTTCAAGTAATGCTAAAGCTACGCCCATTTTATGAACGGAACCTGGAGGATATAAACCATTTACTAATTTATTTGTAAAAGGGTGGTCAAAACTATTTCTCATTTTATCCCAATCTTTTTGAGAAATACCTCCTACAAAAATATTATTATCAAACTCAGGAAAAGATGCAGCAGCTAAAAGTTCGCCATTATTTACATCAATAACTATTACTGCACCACTTTTATGTGTAAATATTTTTTGAATATATTTTTGAAGTTTTATATCAATTGTAAGTTTTAAATTATTATCTTCATTTGGTTTTTTCTCTTTTAATACTTCAAGCTCTTTATTTAAGGCATTTACTTTAATATCTTTATATCCTAATGTACCTTGTAGTTTTTCATTATAATATTTTTCTAAACCATTTTTCCCAACAATACCACTATATTTTGAAAGTTCATTATTATTCATATTTTCTCTTGAAGCCTTACCAACATATCCTATAATGTGTGAAGCAGCATTATGAAATGGATAGTACCTTTTTACAGATGGTTCAACTTTTATATCTTCTATTGAGTTAAATAGAGTAAATTTTGAGAAAAAATCATCATAGGCTATATAATCTATTAAGTTTACATAATCATGTTTATATGGAGAATCTAGTTTTTTATATCTTTTTAATAATTTCTCTTCTTCATATTCAGGGAAGTGTTTTGCAATAATTTTTACAATATTATGTAATTTTTGTTTGTTTTTATATGACTTAAGGTGAGGTTTTACTGTGATTGAAAATCCTAAGTTATTTATAGCTAATGGTATGCCATTTCTATCTTCTATTAATCCTCTTGATGGTGCTTGGTATACTCTTTTTATATAGTTTTGCTTTGATAACTCTTCATAATAAGTATTTGATTTAATACTTAAAAAATAAACCCTTGATAATAAAACTATCATAAGAATACCAATAAATAGTAAAATAAAATTTAATCTTTTCATATCATTAATCCAACAACTATAAAATCAATTACAATATTAATAAAAATAGTAAAAAAAAGTTCATATGAATATGTATTATTCATAATGTATAAAATAGTAAAACCAAAATAAAATACTAATATATAAATATAATCATTAAGTTGTGAAAAAGATACTACTCTTTTTATGTATGATGCAATAAATGCATATACAAAAAAACTTAATAAAAGTAAACTAAAAGGTTTAAATCCATTATTTAACTCCAAAAATAACATTGCTAGTATTAAGAAAAAAGCGCTGTAATAATATTCTCTTTTTATGATATGCATAAAAGTTAAAAATAAAACACCTACTAAAAATATTGGATTAAAATAAATTGATGAAATAAAGTTTACTATAATAGTAAAAAAAAATACAAAAACAACTGTTAAAATATTATCAAAAATGTTTCTTTTCATTTGGCCATATTACTTCTTTTATTGATGGTCGATTATATTATAATAACTCTTATACTTATATCAATAAAAGATTTATTTTTCATTATTGTCTTTATTTTTCTTTGTTAAGTCATAAATAAAGCTAAATATCTCAGCAACAGCTTTATACATACTAGCTGGAATCTCTTTATCTATGTCTAACTTTGAAAGAAGTTCTATTAAATCTTCATCTTTTTTTATTGGGAGTTCATTCTCTTTTGCAATTTTTATAATATTTTTTGCAACTTGTTCTTGACCTTTTGCTATAAGTTTTGGTGCACTATCTTTTTCTAAATCATATTTAAGTGCTGCTGCTTTTTGAATTTTTTGTTTTTCCATATTATGCTCTTATATTTAGTCCCATTTGGAGATCACTATTTTTCTGAGAATATATATTTTGTGTTGTTTCTTGCTCTTTTTTTCTTTTTTCTAAATCAATTAGTTTTATATCTATTGGAATTAAACCAACACTATTTAGTGATTGTTTTAATTTTGTCAAGTGTTCTCTTAAAAGTTTTTTGAAAACATCTCTGGATGCAAAGATTGTTAAATCAATTTTATTTTTTTCATATAAAGCAAGAAGTAGCTGTACTTGCCCAAAATCTTTAAGTGTTAAATTAATCTCACAGTAAAATTTTTTTTCATTAATCTTTTTCATACTTATTGAACCATCTTCTAACATATCCCATAAAAAAGGCAAATAAACATAGTTTGAATTTGAACTTAAAGATAAAAGTTGATAATAATCAACTTGAAAAAGTAATTTTTCTATATTTTTTGAAGCTTCTGTAAGAGATTTTGCTTCTGAAGACTTTGAAGCAAGTTCTTCTTGTATTTGTAAAAGTATACTTTTCATGTCATTTTGAATTGTACTATTGTCATTTTTGTTATTTTGTAAACTTGTTGCTGTTAGAATACCTTCTTTTAATGCATTTTCAATTTTATCAACAGATTTTAATATTTCATTTTGTAAAAATGAAGAGTTTGGATTAGCTGAAGCATTTGAGATTGTTTCTTTTAAGTTTAACAAAAGACTATTTATATTTGATGAAAAATTGCTTTGAAAAGTTGATAAACTATTATTTTGTGATTGAAGTAGTTTAAAATCAGCTGGTAACTCTAAATTATCAAAAAGATTTTGCATATTCAAAAGTTTATCGATTGTTTGAACTAAAACCTTTGATTGTATAGTATTGTTTTGTAAAAGCTCATTTTTCAATAAATTTAAATTTTCTTTTATTTGGTTTAGTACACTAGCTTTTTCATTTGTTGTTATTTGATTATTTTGAATTTTATTTTCAATTGAAACAATATCATCACTTAAATTTTTTAATTGATTTACTAAATTTGTAACATTTGTATTTAAAATAGAGCTATTTTTCATCTCCGTACTAGTTAGAAGTTGGTTTAGAAGTGCTTTAGGTTCTAAGGTATTATTATTTAAAAAAATATCTTTTTGCGTTAAAATATTATCAATTTGTCTTAATAGTTTTTGTGGTTCAATATCTTTATTTGTTAATAATTCATTTTTTAATTGAAATAAAATATCTTTGACTTGACTTGTTATTTGTTGTTTTTGTTCATTTAAACTTTGAAGGTTTAAATTATTTAAATTTGAACTTTGTAAAGCCTGTGTTAATTTGTTTGATATTTCTTGAAGATTTGTATTTTTAATACTACTACTTTGAAAATCTAAAGAAGAGAGTATATTTGATAAACTACTTTTTATTTCTTGTTGATTAAAGTCCATGTTTTGTAAACTACTTAAATTTCTTAATACATTAACTGACTCTAAACTTTTCATTTGAGAAAGTTCAGTCTTTAGAATTGATATTAAATCTTTGATATTTTGTGTATTTGAACTATTTTGAAGTTTTGATTCAATTAGTTGAGCATCAATATTTATGCTTTTTAATTGATTTGTTAAATTATTTAGATTTTGTACATTTTTATCGCTTAGGTTTTTTGAAACCTCTTGTAGTAAATTTATCATTGATTTTATATCAGCTTGCATAGAGCTTGCTGTTTGATTAGGGCTTGTAGTTAATTTTGAAATAATTTCATTTATTTGTTTTGATTGAGGTGTATCTAGGGTTTTTATAATACTTTTTATTTGATTTAATAATTCTAATAGTTTTGGTGGTAAACTTGAACTGTTTGCTTTTTCTAGCATTTTTGATTCTAAAAAAATACCTGATTTTGAAAGTAATTCTTTTAAGTTGTTCTCATCTAAATTATCTATTTGAGTTAAAAATGATTCAAGCATAGGCTTGTATTTACTAAAAGAAGGCTCATTTGCTACTTGTGATAATAGTGTTTTTAAAGTATTTGTAAAATTTCCTAGGTCTTTAAATAGTGTAGAGTTTTTAAGTATATTTTGAATAGTTTCATTATTTTTATTTCCACTTTTTATATCTTCAAATAGATTTTTTAATACATCTTGAATAGATGAATTATTTTTCATCATACTATTTAGTGCTTTTGAATCAGCTTCTTTTAGCACATCTTTTAGTACCTTATTATCTTGATTTGGTAAAAGAATATTTAAAAGTGAATTATTTCCAACTAACATAAAATAAAGTATATCATAAATCTTTAACTTTTCTCAAATTGACTTATACAATTTGTTTTTGTAAAATGATTCATCTGTTTATAAAGGTTTAAACTTATGGAATATGATGTAGTAGTAAGTATTGATGGTTTTGAAGATGAAAAAGGATTTGTTCTTGAAAAAGTTGATGATTTTTTTTCAATTATAAAAGGTGTAGAAACTGAAGCTACATTAAGACTTATGAGTTTTGGCGCTTTAAAATCTTTAAATTTTGAATTACCAGATGAGTTTAAACAAAAATTAGAAATAACAGCTATTGAAGAGATATCTATTTATTATATTTTTGTATTACAAACACAAAATAATGATAATGGTTTAAATACTTTTGCTCCAATAATTACAAATGATAAAACGAAAAAAATGGGACAAATTCATCTAGATTTAAAAGAGTTGGGATTAGATGGCTTAAATGACTTGATACCAAGTTTTTAATATATTGCAATTTGTAATAATTTATATAGTATAAAAAAACTTTTGGTATAATCTTTTTAAAATTAGTAAAAGGATTATAATGCAAGATATAACTATTTGGCACAATCCAAGATGTAAAAAATCAAGAGATGCATTAAAACTACTTGAAGAGAAAAACTTAGATATTAAAATAGTAAAATATTTAGAACAAACACCAAATGAACAAGAGATAAAAGATGTTCTTTTAATGTTGGGAATTGCTGCAAAAGATCTTATTCGAACAAAAGAGGCTATTTATAAAGAGCTTGATTTGAAAAATGTAAAAAATGAAGAAGAGCTTATTAAAGCAATGGTAAATAATCCAAAACTTATAGAAAGACCTGTTGTTATAAAAGATGGAGATGCTGTAATTGCAAGACCTAAAGAAAATATACAAAAGTTGTTTATGTAATGCATGAAAAACAAGAAAGAATCAAATATATAAGAGTTTTAGAGAAGTTTTTTACTAGAACACTATCTTTACTTAGGTTAGATGATTTTAATACACAGTTATTTATACAAAGAACTAAAAAAAATTTTGAGGACTTAAATAGGGTGAAATCGGTTGATTTACATTCAAACTACTTGACTGAACTTAAAGATTTTATTAATAAAACAATGAGTTATATAAATAATCCAATAGATGATTTTCAAGAACAAAGATCAACCTTATTAAAAGATGCCAATTTGCTTCAAAAAGAGAAAAATAAAAAAAACTATAAAAAACAGAAGCATAAAAAATCAAAATTTGATGATGGATATTAATGGAAGAGCCAAAAAGTTTTAAATTATCAGGGGTAATAAAAAAAGTATTTTACAAAAATGATGAAACAAAATTTATATCAGCAGTTTTAGAAAACAATCAAAGAATTTGTGGTGTTTATTTTGACACTGATATTGAAAAAATTGTGGGAGAAGAGATAGTTCTTACTGGTAATTGGGTAACTCATAAAAAATATGGTGTTCAATTTATCTTTGATACTTTAGAAATAAAAGAAGCTGAACTTTATTTTTTTTTAACAAAGATTGTAAAAGGAATAGGGCAGAAGTTTGCAAAAGAGTTATTAGAAGAATATACAGAAGAAGAGTTAATAAAAGTTTTAAATGAAGCTCCAGAAAAGCTTTTAAAGTTTAAAGGTATAAAAGAAAAAAAATTAGAAAAGATAGTATCATCTTGGCAAAAATTTCAACACTTAAGAGAGCTTGGAAGCTTTCTTTCTAAGTATGGTGTTAGCTCAAGTTTAATTACTAAAATATACTCAAATTTTGGCGAAATTGAAGACTTGATTGATAAGATTAAAGAAAATCCATATATATTGATAAATATTAAGGGAATAGGTTTTAAAAAAGCTGATGAAATAGCTAAGTCTTTAGGAATTGATGAACGTTCAGAATTTAGAATAATGGCTTGTTTAAATTATACATTAAAAGAGTTTTGTGATAATAATGGAAACTCTTCAATTGATAAATATCATTTATACAAGCTTTTAGATGAATCTTTGGGTTTTAACAATGAAGAAATGCTTTATGAAAATAGTATTGTTCAAATGCTTGCAAATGAAGAGTTATTTACTACAAAAGAGAATAGAGTTGCTATTTCAATGTTGTATAGAGCAGAAAAAAAGATTTTAGAATTTTTTAAAAGACGAAAAGACGAAAGACATTTAAAAAATATAGTATCTAATATAGATGATTATTTAGAAAAAAAAGAAAAAACCTTAGGATTTAATTTAAGTCCTGAACAAAAAAAAGCAGTTAAACTTATAAATGAAGGTCAAAATACACTTTTTTTAATAGGTTATGCAGGAACAGGAAAATCTACTTCAAGTAGAGCTATTTTAGAATTATTAGAAGAGATTGTTGGATATGATGATATTATTACAATTGCACTAAGTGGAATTGCAAGTCAAAGAATTTCTGATACTACAGGATATGAAAGTTGCACAATTCAATCACTTTTAGTAAAACATAAAGAGAAAGATTTTTTTCCATATAAAGTTGTTTTATTAGATGAAGCCTCAATGGTTAATTCTGTAACATTTTATCAAATAGTTTCAAAAATTAGTGATGATACAATCTTTATAATTGTAGGTGATGATGGACAATTGCCTGCTATTGGTGCTGGAAATATCCTTTCAGATGCAATTAATTATAATCTTGCCTCAATTTGTAAACTAACAAAGATTTATAGACAAAATGAAAATCAAGCAATCGCAGTTATTGCAAATGATATAAGACAAGGGAAAGTGCCAAGTTATAAAGAAAATTATGAAGATTTTAAATTTATTGATGTATCTATTGATAATTATTATGCAACTAAGAATTCTGTTTCTTCTAATGATTTTGCTTCAATAAGAGTTCAAAATTCAGATATGATATTAAATAATATTTTGAATATATCTGCAAGTTATATTGAAAGATTTTATAGATTAATTAAAAATAAAGATATTTCAAAAGCATTAACTCTTTTTCAAGTTATTACACCTATGAAAAATGGAACCTTAGGTGTTGAAAATCTAAATATGCAACTTCAAAAATTATTTAATAGTTCAAGAGAACAGTCTGTAAAAACAAGACTTTATGAGTATAAACTAAGTGATAAGGTAATTCATATAAAAAATGAGAATATGAAATGTCAAACCATGAGTATGTATAAATCTAATTCTCAAGACTTTTTAGAAAGAAGAGTTTTTAATGGTCAATTAGGCTTGATTATTAAACTTGATTTTGATGAAAAAAAATGTATTGTTTTATATCCAAATGATGATATGGTAGTTTTTTATGATATGGATGATTTAAGCTCATTGTTGTCTTTAGCATACTGCTTAACTATACATAAAACCCAAGGAATGGAGTATGATAATGCTTTAATTCCTATGAGTTTTTCTCACTACATTATGCATAATACAAAGCTTTTATATACAGCAATTACAAGAGCAAAAAGTATGTGTTATATTGTAGGAGAAGATGATGCCTTTAAAGGGGCTTGTAAAAGAATAGAAACCACAATAAGAGAATCAGTTATAAATGATTTAATGCAAACTACAATTTAACGTAACTAAAAGCAACTTTTCTGTAATATATATTGAAAATTTTTAGAGGAATATATTATATGATAACTTGGATGCAAAGACATAAAAAGTGGCTAGTTAGTACTATTTGGATTAGTACAATAGCTTTTGTTGGTGCTGGATTTGTAGGATGGGGAAGCTATGATTTTGGTAAAAAAAGTGGAGCAGTCGCTGTAGTTGGTGATAGAGAAATTACAGTTAATGAATATCAAAGAGAATATTCTGCTTTATATGAACAATATGCAAAAATTTTTGGAGATAATTTCAGTAAAGAGATGGCAGAAAAGCTAAAACTAAAAGATTTGGCATATAAAATGTCTATTGAAAAAAATCTTATTTTGTCATATGCTGATGAAATAGGTTTAACTGTTACTGATGAAGATATTGCTAAAGAACTTTTAAAATATGAAGCATTTATAAAAAATGGAAAATTTGATAAAGATACTTATATAAAAGTTTTAAATAGAAATGGTACAACTGCAACTGAGTTTGAAGACTCTTTAAAAAGAAATACTTTACTTCAAAAAATTGAAAAACTTTTTGAGATTTCTGCGACTGATACAGAAATAAAACTTTTAAATCAACTTTTATTCTTAGAAGATAATGTTGATATTAAAATTTTAAATAAAGAAAATATTACTGTTTCATTAAATGAAGAAAAAATTAAAGAGTATTGGGAAAAAAATAAAGTAAATTATATGTCAGACAATTCGTATGATATAGATTATGCTATTGTTGATATAAAAAAAGGCAAACACTCTTTAGAAGATATGCAAAGTTATTATGAAAACTTTAAAACTGACTTTAGAAAAGAAAATGATAAAATAAAAAGTTTTGAAGAAGCAAAAGATGATATTCAATTTGCACTTGATCTAAAAGATACAAAAAAAGATGCTTTAAGAGAATACATAAAGTATAAAAAAAGTGAGAAAGATTTTACAAAAAATATAGTATTTTATGAAAATGAGTTACCATATGGTGAAAATAATACTATAATAAAAAAATCTAAAGCTGGTGATTTAAAAAAGCCATTTTTATATAATGATAAATTTATTATTGTAAAAGTTAATAAAAAAATCTTTCCAAAGCAGTTAAGTTTTGAACAAGCAAAACAAAATGTAACTCAAGATTTTATAAATAATGAAAAAACTTTAAAATTAAAAGCACTATCTAAGAAAGAGTTAGATAATTTTAAAGGTATAAATATAGGTTGGATTAATAGAACATCAGTTTCAAATTTAAATGGTTTAAACGAAATGGAAGCTTCACAATTTTTAAATAAGTTATTTGGAACAGATAGTAAAAAAGGTCAAATTGATTTAGGAAATAAAATTGTACTTTATAAGATAAATGATTCAAGATTTGCAAATTATGATAAAACACGAGATGAAAGTATCAAGCAAACTGTTGGAAATTTACAAAATACAGAGTTAATGAACAATCTAATCAAAAGACTTGAAAATAGATATGAAATTCAGTCTTCACTAAAGACAAAGGAATAGTAATTGAGTAATAAGACTCTTTTAGCCATAGATGTTGGTTCTACTAGTATAACAGCAGTAATAGCAAAGAATAACTTAGATGGCAAAATAAATATATTAGGTACGGGAACAAGTAAAAGTGAAGGTATAAATAAAGGGTCAATTACAAATATTGAAGTGGCTTCTAAAGCTATTAAAAATGCAGTTAATATAGCAAGAGGAAGTACATCAGAAGTAATTGACTCTTCTGCTATATCTATATCTGGTGCATATACAAAGGGTTTAAGAAGTTTAGGTTCAGTAAATGTTCCAAATGGGCTTATTACAGAAACTGAAATAAACCAAGTTATGCAAATGGCTTTATATAATGCAACTATTATTCCTGAATATGAAGTAGTACATGTATTACCAATATTTTTTAAAGTTGATGATTCAAAAGATGTTGAAAATCCTTTAAATATGAATGGCTCAAGACTTGAAGTTTCTGTTTATATTGTTACAGCTAAAAGAACAGCACTTACAAATGTTAAATCAGCGTTAAAACAAGCAGGAATTGAACTTACAAATTTTGTATTAGATGGATATGCAAGTGCCATATCACTTTTAGATGAACAACAAAATAAATTTGGAGCTACTGTTATTAATATAGGAGGCACAACAACTGAGTTTGTTTCTTATAAGGGTAGTTCAATAGTATTCAATGGATTTATACCTGTTGGTTCAAATCATATAACAAATGACTTATCTGTTATGTTACATACTCCTCCAAACGCAGCAGAAACATTAAAAATAAAATATGGTAATTTACTAAAATCAAACGAAAATGAAGATTTAACTATTAAGAAAGTCAAAATTCCAAGAATTGGAGATGAACAAAGTACATCTGAAGTTTCGTTAGATCATATTCAAACAATAATTCATGCAAGAGTAGAAGAAATTTTAGTACTTGTAAGAAATAAATTAAAACAAAGTGGAATACAAGAAAATATAGGTGCAGGTATTGTGATAACTGGTGGTATGAGTCAGTTGTCAGGAATAAAAGAACTTGCAACAAAAGTATTTGAAAATACTCCAATAAAAATTTCAAATCCAATTAATATTAAAAATGGATATATGAATTTTGATGATCCAACACTATCAACAACTGTTGGACTTCTTTTTTATGGTCTTGATGATAATAGAGCTTATGAATTAGATTCTAATAAGAAACTAATGAAAAGAGCTGTAAAGAAAGAAGAACTTACTATTCCTCCTATTCAAAAAGAGGAACCAGTAATAAAAGAAGAGAAGCTAAAAGAAAAAATCAATGAGACTTTAGAAAAAGAAGACAATACTAAACTTCCAACATTATCTAAAAAAGATAAAGGAAGAGGTATGTCTAGATTCTGGAGTAAAGTTTCGGAGTGGTTTTAATGGAAAACTTATTTAATGTGGATGATATTACAGTGGAAATGCCTAATCAAACAATCGGAGAAAATATAGCTAAGATTTCAGTAATTGGAGTTGGTGGAGGTGGTTGTAATATGATTAACCACATGATCCAAGAGGGAACTCATAAAATCGACTTAATTGCTGCAAATACAGATTTGCAAGTATTAAATATTTCAAGAGCACCTAAAAAAATACAGTTAGGAGTTAAGCTAACTAAAGGTTTAGGTGCTGGAATGAAACCAGAAGTTGGTAGAGATTCTGCCGTTGAGAGTTATGAAGATATTAAAAATGCTCTTAAGGGAACTGACATAATATTTATTGCAGCTGGTCTTGGTGGTGGAACTGGAACTGGTGCTGCTGCTATTATAGCAAAAGCAGCAAAAGAAGTGGGTGCTTTAACTGTTTCTGTTGTTACTAAACCTTTTACTTGGGAAGGTAAAAAAAGAGCAGGACTTGCAAATTTAGGTCTTGAAGAACTTAAAAAAGTTAGTGATTCAATAATTGTAGTTCCAAATGATAGATTACTTGACATTATAGATGAAAATGTTGGTATGAAAGATGCCTTTAAAATTATTGATAATATCTTGTATCAAGCAGTAAATGGAATGAGTGAGGTAATCTTAAATCCAGGAAACTCAGATATTAATACTGACTTTGCAGATGTTAAAACAATAATGCAACACAAGGGTATGGCTCTTATGGGTATTGGTAGAGCAAAAGGTGATGATGCAGCACTTAGAGCTTTAGAAGACGCTATTGACTCTCCTTTACTTGATAAAGTATCATTAAGTGGAGCAAAAGGTATTTTAATTCATTTTAATATTCATCCGCAGGTTTCGTTATTTGCTATTAATAATGTTATGGGTTCTATTCATGATAATATTGATTCTAATGCAGAGATTATATTTGGTACTACTACTGATAGTACACTTCAAACTGATGAAGTTAAAATTACAATTGTAGCAACAGGATTTGAATCTAAAAATGACACAGATGATGATTATGATAAAAACAGTGAAGGACAAGATAACTCAAACGCTAAGTTGTCTGTTAATGATGAAAATTACTTAGATATTCCGCCACTTATGAGAGAGTATGTAGTTCAATATCAAATATAAATGAAGAGTTAGCTACTCTTCAAATATAACTAAATCGTAAGAGCTTTTTTTAATTACTAAAGCTTTAGAGCTTGGAACAACTCCAAAATTATTTACTTCTTTTAATTTATTTTTATACATACTAACATCAGTTTCTAATTTTTCAATTTTTTTATTTAATCTTAAAATCAAATCAACTCCTGCTAGATTTATGCCTAATTCTCTTGTAAGTGTTAAAACATATTTTATATGATCTATATCTTTTTGAGAATAAAGTCTTATTTTTCCATTTGTACGAGAGGGTTTGATTAGTCCCTCTCTTTCATATTGTCTTAGAGTCTGCGGATGAATATTAAGTATTTGTGCAACCGCTGATATAAGGTAGACAGGTTCAGTGTATGCATTATTTTCCATTGCTTACTCCTTTGGTAATTTCTCTTTTAATAATTCAATCAAATCTTCATCAAGTTCTTGAACTTTTGGAAGTTTGATATTTGCTTTTAAGTGAAGATCCCCTCTTTTACCTGTTTTTCTATTAAATACTCCAAGCTCTTTTACTCTAAATTTTTGATTTTGTTTTGTATTCTCAGGAATTTTTAGAGTAATAGTTTTATGTATTGTCTTAATCTCTATTTTTCCTCCAAATAGTGCTGTACTAAGTGGTATATCAAAAGATTTAGTTAAAGTATCTTCTTCTCTTTCATATTCAGGACTAGAAGCTACATTTATTTTTATTATTAAATCCCCTCTTTGAGAACCTAAGGCTTTTCCTTTGCCTTTTGCTCTTATTTTTTGTCCATCTTTAATACCCTCTGGTATTTTTATATCAAAAGAGTCATTATTTAGTGAAATATGTTGTTTACCACCTAATATTGATGTATCAAATGCTATAGTAATTTGTGCATTCATATCCAAATCAGGTTCTTCATACCCACCAAATCCACTGTTGCTAAATCCACCTTGACCAAAGGCACTAGAGAAACCAGAAGCTCCTCCAAACCCACCTTGTTGTCCAAACATCTGTCTTAAAATTTCATCTAAATCAATTCCTGAACCTGCTTGACCTCTTGCAAAATCATGGAAGTTTTGACCTCCAAACATAGAATCACCAAATTGATCATATTGTTGCTTTTTTTCTTGGTCACTTAAAACCTCATATGCAGCATTAATCTCTTTGAATTTTTCTTCTGCTTTTGGGTCTTTATTCACGTCTGGATGATATTTTCTTGCTAATCTTCTGTAAGCTTTTTTTATTTCATCAACAGATGCATTTTCATTTGTTTCTAGTGTTTCATATAAACTTTTTGCCATTTATACTCCATTTATAATTGTTTGTATTTTATATTATTATATCAAAAAAGTTGAGTCAATGTCAATCAACTTAAAGATAAAAGTTAGCAGTAATGACTCAAAGATGCTTAATCTAGTGGAAGTGTTAGCTTAAAGCATGCTCCATACATATTTATATCTTTGTAATTAAAACTTTCATTACATACTTCAATTCTTCCATTCATACTAATTTCTATTAATTGATGTGTCATATAAAGTCCAAGTCCTGTTCCTACATCTTTATGTTTTGTTGTAAAATATGGTTCAAAAATTTTATCTATAATTGTTGGGTCAATACCTTTTGCATTGTCTTTGATTTTAATTATAAGATTATTATTTTTTGTATATATATTTATTAATATAAATCTTTTTGTTAAATCAACATTTTTATCTATAAAAGCATCTTTTGCATTATTTATTATATTTAAAAATGCTTGTGTTAATTCATTTGGGTAATTTTTAATTATGCAATTGTCATCACAATTTAAAACCAATTGTATTGATTGATTTTTTAATGCTCCTTCAAGAATAGAAATATTTCTTTGAATATTATCTTTTATATTAAATGATACTCTTTTTTTATCTATTTTTAAAAAATCTCTAAAGTCATCAATTGTTTGTGATAAATGCTTAGAATTTCTTGTAATTGCATCAATTGATTCTACAAATATATCTTCTGTTAAAATTTCTAATTCTTTATGCATTTTAAGTCCACTAGCTGCTGTTGTAATTGTACTTAAAGGTTGTCTCCATTGATGGGCAATATTTCCTATCATCTCTCCTAAAGCTGCCATTTTTGTTTGTTCTACTAAGAGTTTATCTTTTCTTTTTAATTCACTAAGATCCATTACTGTTAAAATTTTAAATCTTTTATTTTTTAATTTTGTATCTTTTATTTTAATTAAAGCAGGGAAAGTTGAACTATCTTTCCTTGACATCTTAATTTCAATAGGTTTGTTTTTTATTTTAGATATTTTTTCTAAAGACTTTGTATCAATAAATTCATAAATTTCTTTATTTATAACTTCATTTTTTTTTGAATAATTAAAAAGTTCTAGTGCAATATCATTTGCATTTGTACACTTATCATCTTCAAATAAAAAAATTGCTTCTAGTGTTGTATTTAATAATAAATTTATCTCTTCAAGTGAATCTTCTAAACTATTTTTTGTTTTTTCTAATTCATAGTTTGTTTCACACAATAAAGTATTATCATAAATATATAAAAATACTAATCTTTTATTTTTATCATATGGTGTTATTGTTATTGCTTGTTGCATATTTTCAAAAACTTTATTTGCAACTTTATTTAACTCTATATTTAATAAATATTTATTTATTCCTGTATGGTAAAATGTTGACGAGTTTAAAGCTAAAGAAGCTTTAATTTTTCTTTTTAGAGTGTTTTCGTTTATATCAAAGAAAAACTCTGTTAATTTTTTTGATATAATTTCTTCTGATTTTATGTTTGTTCTTGATTCTAACCAACTGTTCCAAAAATGTACATTTAAATCTTCATCTAATATTATTACACCATTGTCAACAGTATTGCATATAAATTCAAATTTTTTTATTGGCATGTCATATCTCATTAAGAATTTTATTTATAGTTTTTTTAATGTAATTAATAGACTTATCTGTTGTTAAAATCATCAGTTGTCCATCAATATCTAAATCTTCAAATTTAAGTCTTGTTGAAATTATAATTACATTTTGATACTTTTCAATAAATTGATTATCTAATTTATTTATATTATCAAGTATTTTTACATCAGGTGGAGAAAAAGAGACCATAGCTTTCATATCTTCTGCTAATTTACTAATAGTTGAAGAAGAGAGAATATTTGTAATTTCTAAAATTATATCACAAAGTTCAATTTCTGTTATTTCATCTTCTTCTAAGCCAAACTTTATTGCTATGTTTTTTGCTGAATTGTTATCAATTACAAATAAATTTTCTCCTGCAATTGGACCATTTATTTGTTGCATACAAACAAAATGAGTTGAATTTAAATTCACTTCTTTACTTAAGTGATTTTTTAAATTTTTTGTTTTAATAACTTCAATTCTAGGAATACTTAAAGTAGCAAAAGCATCAAGAATTTCAGTAATTGCTGCAGTTGCTGAACCATATGCAATATTCATTAATTCTTGTAAACAATCTTTTTCATCTTCATTTAGTATAATTTCATTACTCATTTTGTTTGGTTCCCTATAGAATTTTTTGAATTATTTGATTCATTTTTTCAATATTTATTGGTTTTTTAACAAAATCTATTGCACCAAATTCTCTTACTTTATCCATAGAAGTTTTTTGTATATCAGCTGAAACAACTATAACTTTAGCATCCTTATCATACTCTTTGATTTTTTGCAATGCTTCAAAACCATCCATTATAGGCATTGTTAAATCTAAAAATACCACATCTATATTCTCTTTTTGGTAAGTAGCTAAAGCTTCTTCTCCATTATTAACTTCTATAATATTTGCTTGTAGATTTTCACTTAGTGTCTCTTTTATTGTTTTTATAGCAATTTTTCTTGCCATTTTTGAGTCATCTGCAACAAGTATATTCATAAATTAAGCCTTATTTTGTAATCATTAGTTATTACTAAATTTTATCCAAAAAATAGTTAAATAGGTATGAAAATGTTAAAAAAAGATGAATGGACACAAGAAGAGTTATTTAAATATACACAACTACTAAAAGCAGATGGCATAAAAGTAGTTTTAATTGACACTATTTTGAAGCCATTAATAAATATTGAATCAATTACATATAATCCTTTTGAAATGAAAGAGTATCCAAAAGGAACAGTATTTGTTTTTTATTGTGATACTGGAAAGACAACAAAAGAGAGATTGAATTTTTATAGAAAAAAATTTCCTGATTATATTTGTATTAGTTTAAGAGGTGGAAAAGGTTATTGGCGACCAAATTTTCAACTTCAAAAAGAGATTGAAAAAAATGTATAAAAGTTATGATTATATAATAGTTGGAGCGGGTATTGCTGGGGTTTGTACTGCATATTTTTTATCAAAATATAGTAAGTCAGTTTTATTAATTGATAAAAATGATTGTTTATTAAGTGAAGCAAGTAGTGCAGCAGGAGCATTTTTATCTCCTCTTTTAGGAAAAGAGAATCCTTTTAAAACATTGGTATCAGATTCGTTAAAATTTTCAATTGATTTTTATAAAGAGATATTAAAAGAGGATTTTATAAATTGTGGGGTGTGTCGTGTTCCAAAAGATGAAAAAGATAAACAAAAGTTTGAAGAGTATGAAGCTTTTATGAATTTTGAGTATGAAAAAACGCATGAGGGATATTTTTTTAATATAGGTTCAAGAATTACACCAAAAGACTTTGCTCAAAAAATTAAAAATGAGTTTGAAACACAATTAAATTACAAAGTGTTTTCTTTAAAGCAAGATGAAAAGTTTATGTGGATTGTAAATGATGAGTTAATAACTTCAAATTTAATTCTTACAACAGGTCATAATATTAACTTAATTAAAGAAGATTATCTTAAAATTCGTCCTGTTTGGGGTCAAAAAATCGATGTATTAACTTCAAGTATTAATTGTATTAATTATCATAAAGAGTGTTCTGTTAGTTCTTCTTGCAAATATAAAAATAAGAATTTAGTATCAATTGGAGCAACACATCATAGATTTAATGAATCAAGTGATTTAGAATGCAAAAAGTTATTAAAGGAAATTGAAGAAGAAAATAATGAAAAACTTTTGAACTTAGCGCAAGATATAATTAATCTTAAAGATATTGAAATAATTGATGTAAAAGTTGGTGCAAGATCTTGTAGTGTTGATTATTTTCCAATGGTGGGAGAATTGATTGATAGTAAAGCAAGCATAGAAAAATATCCTCATTTAATAAATGGAAGTTTTGTTACTGATGATAAATTGATTAAAAAGAAAAACCTTTACATTATAAATGGAGTAGGTGGAAGAGGCTTTGTTTTATCTCCTTATTTAGCAAATAGTTTAGTAGAGTTTTTAATGAATAAAAAAGCTATTAACGAATCTATTTTAACTAATAGATTATTTAAACGATGGGTTAAGAAAATAAAGTTAAATAATCGTTAATATGAATTTGATAGAATTTCCAAAAAAGATAGGAATGTACAATGAAAAATATTTTAAAAATTGTAGTTTTAGGTGTTATTGCTTTTGGTATATTAGTTTATGCAACAGCAGACAAACCAGTTGATACTAAAACTCAAGTAAGTGATACAAGTTCATTAACTTTAACAAACTTGCCAAAAGAGTTTGAAATTGTAGGCAAAGATGGAAAAGTATCAAGAGAAGATTTGTTTCAAGCAGGTTCAAAGGCTTTGATAATTGTAGGGAATCATGACTCTTTATCAGTTGTAAGAGAACTTCCAAAGTATTATGATGTTCAAATTCCTTATGTTATGGTTGCAAATATTTCAAGTGCTCCTTGGTTTGTAAAAAAGATGTTTATACCTGGAAAATTAGAAGAGTTAGTTGAAGGTAGAGACACACCAATGATTTATGATTTTGATGGTGATACTATTAAAGCTTTAGGTGTTACAGATAATGAAAAAACAACTTACATAGCATACTTATTAAATGAAAATGGTTCAATTTCTAAAGTATTCAAAGGAAGTGTAAAAGAGGGTGCTTTAGATGGTACTATGAGTGAAGAAGAGATGAAAACAAATCTTGCTTCGTTAGTTGATTATATTAAGTAATTATTTTAGAATAAAAAAAAGGCAAAAGTTTAAAACTTTTGCCTTTTTTTATGTTCAATTTAAAAATTAAATTGAATCAATAATATTATTTAGTGTAGCTGATGGTCTCATAGCAGCTAATGCTTTTGTATCATCAGGTAAATAATATCCACCAATATCAGATGCTTTCCCATGATTTTCTACTAATTCTTTTACAATTAGTTCTTCATTTTCACTAAGTTCTTTTGCAACTTTTTCAAATTGTGCTTTAAGTTCTGTATCATCATTTTGAGCTGCAAGTTCTTGTGCCCAATATAATGTTAAATAAAAATGACTTCCTCTATTATCAATAGAACCAAGTTTTCTTGCAGGTGATTTGTCATTTTCTAAAAATGTTCCTGTAGCTTTATCTAATGTATTAGCTAAAACTCTAGCTTTTTCATTATCTTGACTATTTGCTAAGTGTTCTAAAGATGCAGCTAATGCCATAAATTCACCTAGTGAATCCCATCTTAAGTAAGACTCTTCAACAAACTGTTGTACATGTTTAGGAGCAGACCCTCCAGCACCAGTTTCAAATAATCCTCCACCTTTCATAAGTGGAACAATTGATAACATTTTAGCACTTGTTCCAAGTTCTAAAATAGGGAAAAGATCTGTATTGTAATCTCTTAAAACATTTCCTGTTACAGAAATAGTATCAAGTCCTTCTCTCATTCTTTTTAATGTTCTTTTAGTTGCTTCTAATGGAGACATGATTGAAATATCTAAACCATTTGTATCATGCTGTTTTAAATATTCATTTACTTTTTTAATTACTTGTGCATCATGAGCTCTATTTTCATCTAACCAAAAAATTGCAGGAGTATTTGAAAGTCTAGCTCTTGTAACTGCTAGTTTTACCCAGTCTTGAATTGGTGCATCTTTTGCTTGGCACATTCTAAAAATATCACCTTTTTCAACATCAAAAGAGAATACTTCATTTCCATTTTTATCAGTAACTTTAATAGTTCCATTATTTTCAGCTTGAAAAGTTTTATCATGACTTCCATACTCTTCTGCTTTTTTTGCCATAAGTCCAACATTTGGAACACTTCCCATAGTTTTTGGATCTAATGCACCATTTTCTTTACAATCATCAATAACTGCTTGAAATGTTGTTGCATAGCATCTATCTGGAATCATTGCTAGTGTATCTTCTTCTTTATCATTTGTATTCCACATCTTACCACCACCTCTAATCATAGCAGGCATAGATGCATCAATAATAACATCAGAAGGCACATGTAAGTTTGTAATACCTTTGTGTGAATTAACCATTGCAAGTCTTGGTTGTTTTTCATAAATAGCAGCTATATCAGCTTCAATTTCAGCTTTTTTATCTGCATCTATTTTATCTAAGTAGTAGTATAAATCACCAATACCATTATTGAAATTAACACCTAATTCATCAAATAATTCTTTATGTTTCTCAATTAAGTCTTTAAAGTAAACTTTAACTGCATATCCAAACATAATTGGATCAGATACTTTCATCATTGTAGCTTTTAAATGTAGTGATAATAATACATCTTTTTTCTTTGCTTCATCAATTGCTTCTTGATAAAACTCTTGTAAAGCTTTTGCACTCATTTTTGTAGCATCAATAACTTCACCTGCTTCTAAAGGAGTTGAAGCTTTTAATACTTTTTCATTTCCATTTTCATCAATGAAAGAAATTTTAACATCATTCTCTTTTTCCATTGTTGCTGAAAGTTCAGAACCATAAAAATCGTCTTTTTGCATATGTGCAACAGCAGTTTTAGAATCTTTATTCCATTCACCCATTCTATGAGGATTGTTTTTTGCATAATTTTTAACAGCACCTGGTGCTCTTCTATCAGAGTTCCCTTCTCTAAGTACTGGATTAACTGCACTTCCTAAGATTTTTGAGTATCTTTTTGTAATCTCTTCTGATTCATCATAGTTTGGTACATTAAAACCTTTTTCTTGTAGCTCTTTAATTGCAGCTTTTAATTGTGGAATAGAAGCTGATACATTTGGTAATTTAATTATATTTGCATTTGGATCTTGCGTTAATTCTCCAAGTATAGCTAAGTGATCGCTCATTTTTTGATCATCTGTTAGATTATCTGGGAAATTAGCAATAATTCTACCTGCTAGCGAAATATCTTTTGATACCATTTCAATATTTGAGCTTTTAGTAAAGGCTCTAATAATTGGTAAAAAAGAGTATGTTGCTAATGCTGGGGCTTCATCAACTTTTGTATAGATTATTTGTGATGTTTGTTTTGTCATATTTCTTCCTCATGTTTTAGTTCAATTAATTTAGGTTAAATCAACCAAATTCAAATGTACAATATAATAACATTTGTTTATTTGATAGCTTTTAAATCATGGCTTGTATTATAAGATAATGACATCTTTGTTTCATAAATTCACATTAACTATTTGACATTATCAAAAAGAGATTTTATTGATTTTGTGTTTTCTTTAGAATTGCTTTTAGGAAATACATAGAGTTCTTTTTTAGGGCTTTCTTTAGTTTTAGAATTGCTTTTTTTCTTTTGAATTTCTTGTTTTTTTTCTTTTGCTTTTTTCTTTAAATTTCTTTTAATTATTCTATTTTTATTGATATTATTTACATGCTCTTTGTAGCTTTTTGAAAAAGAGTGTAGACCATTTTTTTCATTTTTAACAAAATATAAATAATCTGTTTTAGCTGGAAAAATTGCAGCTTTTATTGCATCTAAACTTACAGCACAAATTGGATGTTCTGGAAGACCTCTATTTTTATAAGTATTATATGAGCTATTATCTTCTTTTATTCTTTGTGATGTGATTTTAATATGTGAATATTTACCATAATTTAAAGTTCCATCCATTTGTAGTTTCATGCCTTTTTTTAATCTATTGTGTATTACACTTGAAACAGTTGGCATTTCATCACTATTTGCAGCTTCTTTTTGAATTACAGAAGCTAAAGTGATATAGTAATACCATCTTTTTTTATCATACTCTCCAAATATTTTATTTGAGATACTTTCATATTGTTTATTTGTAGTTGAAAAAAGATAAAATAGAAGGTGATCTTCTTTCATTCCATAAGGTAAAGAGTATGTATCAGCTAAAATATTTCCATCATTTTTATATGCATATTTATCGTAAACTTTTTGAAGGTTTTTTCTTGAAAGATTCATTTTCTTTGATATATCATTTAAAAAAACATAAGAAGTTTCTCCTGGAATTAATGTAATATCTTTTAGCGCAGCTTTTGATGTAGTGATTTTATATAAAAAGTCAGCTTTTGTAAGGTAATTTTCTTTTATATCTATCCAACCACTTTGTGGGTAACCTAAAAATCTAAGATAAACTTTGTCTATAAGTCCTAGCTCATATCCTGATTTATTTAAATATGTTATAATACTATTTGTACTACCCTTAGGTATAAATATAACTTTTGTTGTACTTAATGGTAATGTTAAATAAAATAGTACAACTATAGAAAAGACAAGGATAAGTTCAGTAATGTCAAAAAGAATTAAACTCTTTATTCTCTCACTTGTCTGTTTAATTTTTGCATTTGTTTTTTTATTATTTTTTGGCATAAAAATTGATTCAATCTCTTTTGGTGAAGTTTCAGTTTCGAAATTGTATATAAAGTTTGATAAAAAACTTATTGTAAATATAAAACAGCTAACATTTAAATCAAAAAAACAAGAGACAAATAACTCTCTTGATAACCTAAAAACCAATATTAAGAGGCTTCCTTCTTTATTAGAATATTTTAAAGAAATTAATATTGAAACATTAAAAATAAATGATAATATTTTTACAATTTATTATGATAAAAAGCATCTTTATTTAGATAATCAATATTTAAACTTATCTTCAAAAATAGATGTTCATTCAAAAAGTATAACTTTAGACCTTTATTCTTTATATTTAAAAGATTTAAAACTTTTTTTCAAAGGTAAAGTAAAAGTTAATATGTTCAAAGAAGTTGTTACATATTTAGGAAAATATTCTTACAAAGATGTTTCAGGAGAATTGAACTTACAAGCTGATAAAGATTATTTGGATTTTTATATAAATACAAATGAATTAGATAATATTAAGTTTGTAAAAGATTTTGTACGTTTATCAAGTAATATTGCAGAAGCATGGATGTATGATAATGTAACTGGTAAAATGAAACTTAATTATTTTTATGGGAAATTAAAAACAGATACTTTTGAACCTGTATTAGACTCTTTTGAGGGTAATGCAACTATAGAAAATGCAAAGATAAGATTTCACAAAAATGCTAAAACTGTAAACACTAAAAAATTAAATGTTGATTATGAAGATGATAAATTAAAATTTACAATGGAAAAACCAACATATGATAAAACAAAACTATATGGAAGTTCTGTTGTAATTAACAATCTTACAAGTGAAGCAAATGGTGAAGTTGTTGTTAATATAAAAACAAAAAGTGCATTAAATGATGATATCTTAGGTATTTTAAAAGCATATGATATTTACTTACCCCTTAAGCAAACAAAAGGAGTTACAAACTCAACTTTTACTTTAGTTGTTCCATATTTATTAGAAAAAGATATGAAAACAACTGGTTATTTTGAAGCTAAAAATTCAACTTTTAAGTTACAAAACTTTGAATTTTTTACAAAAGATGCAAAAGTTCAATTGCAAGGTTCAAATGTAATTATTAAAAACTCACATATTAAACATCAAGATATGTTTGAGGGAAGATTAAATTTAAATATTGATACAAATAACTCTTTAGCAAATGGTGATGTTCTTTTAAACTCTTTGCAAATAAAAAGCTCTGATGAAGATATAATTAATGCAAAAGATTTAAAAACAGCAATTAATATTGATTTTTCAAAAGATACAATTTTAAAGTTTGATGATATAAATACACAACTAAGTATTAAAAATGATAGTATAGATATTAATATAGAAGAACTTTCACAAATTTATGAGTATTCTGCTTTATTAAAGAAATTGAATATAAAAAGTGGAAGTATTGATTTAGAAGTTTTTAACAATAATAAAATCGACTTTAATTTACTTCTTGATAATCTTGAATATCCTATTTTTAAAAATAATAAAAAAATAAATAAACTTAATCTCTTGGGTCAAATACGAAATGAAGATTTTTTTATATCAAGCCAAAAGAAAAATATAGTTATTGAAAAAATAGATAATATGCCCCTTGAAGTTAAGTTAAGCTCTTTTGATATAAATGCTGATGAATTTAAAAAAAGTTCAAGTAAAACAAATAATATATCAAATGAAAATATAAATTTACATATGAAAAATATGAATTTAATAATTGATAAAAATGAGTATTTTACCAACGAAGCCTTTGTAAATATAAAAGGTTCAAAAGTTAATTTCAAAGGAGATTTTGTTACTTCAACTTTTCCTTTTTATAAAGATGCAAAACAAATTACAAACTATAATTTAAATGGTGCTTATGATCTAAAAAAAGAGAATTTACAATTAAAAACAGATGATAAAAAAGTTGTATTATTTATTGTTCCAAATAAAAGTTTAAAATTAGATTTAGAAGATTATGATTTACATGTTAGAACTCAAGATGATAATAATGATTTAAGTAGTTTTGAAACTTTAGAAATAAATGCACAAAATTCAAATATCGTTATAAATGATGAGTATAAAGCATTGGCTAAAAAGTATCATATAAAAGCAGATGAAAATGAACAAAGTTTTACTTTAGAAAATAAGAAAACATTAGTTACTTATAAAAAAGATAAAGATAAAAAAATAAAAATAAAAGCTAATAATTTAAATGATAAGTTTATAAATACTTTAGCAAATAAAGAAGTTTTAAAAGGTGGTAGTGTTGTTTTTATTGCATCAGGAGATGAAGAAAATCTAAATGGAAAAGTTATCTTAAGTGAAAATAAGATTGAAAATCTTTCAATTATTACAAATATTGTAACATTAATTAATACTTCACCTGCATTGATAAATCCATTGTTAGCAATTCCATCGATTGCTTCAATGGCTTCAAGTGAGGGATTTGCTTTAAATGGTTATAAAGTAAATGATGGATATATAGATTTTACTTATAAGTTTGAAACAAACTTTTTAAACTTAAATGAGATTGTTACTATTGGTAATGGTATTGATTTTGAGGGTAAAATGATGGTTGATCTTGATTCAAGAGTAATTGATGGAAAATTAAATCTTATCTTTTTTAAGGGTTATTCAAGTGTTGTAGGTGCTATTCCTGTACTTAATTATGTATTTTTAGGAGATAATAAACGAGTTGAAACACAAATTGAATTAAGTGGAACTTTAGATAATCCTAAAATTGTATCAAATATTGCAAAAGATTCGATAAATGCTCCTGTAAATGTAATAAAAAGAATTATCAAATCGCCATTGAAACTATTTGAATAAATGAGTAGAAAAGTTTATTCTACTCATTTCTTAATACATCAATAACATCTATTTTAGTAGCTTTTTTAGCTGGATAATATGAAGATAAAGTAACAATAACTGCTGCACCAATAATAATTGAAATGAAGTCAATTGAGTCTAAATCAAGAGGAAGTTTTGATGTTCCATATACATCAGCAGGAAGAGAAATAATCTCAAAGGTATCTAATATCCACATTCCAAAAAATCCCAATAAAACTCCAATAACAATTCCTGAAAATCCAATAATAGTTCCAAGTTTTAAAAAGATTGATTTAATCTCTTTAGCACTAGCTCCCATAGATAAAAGTAGGGCGATTTCTTTTCTTCTACTCATAACTGTCATAAGAAGTGAAGAAATAATATTTAATGATGCAACAAGAATAATAAGCATAAGTACTATAAAAAGTGCTTTTTTCTCCATTTGCATTGCTGCAAAAAAGTTTCCATTTTGTTGCCACCATCCAACAATTCCAACTCCTTCTTTTTTCAAATCTTTTCTTAAAATCTCTATATCATCAAAAGCATTATCTGAATAAACATGTATTCCATCAAAGCTGTTTGAGTCTTTTTGCATTATAGTTTGTAGTGATTCAATTGAAGTATAAATATATGCTTTATCATAAGCGTGAAGACCTGAAGTAAATGCACTTTTATATTTGAATCTTTTCATTTTTGGCATCATAGAAAATCCACTTGGATTTAATGACGTGAAATATAAAGTTACTTTGTTATCTTTTAATAAAAATAAATCATCTTTAATACCTTGACCTACTACAATATCATACTTTTTTAAATCAAGATCTTTAACTGCTTCTTTATAAATTGAGTTTATATTTGCTTCTTTTTTTTGATCAACCCCAAAAATAACTGCACCACTCATTTTGTCACCACTTTGAACAATTGCCTGTGATGTTAAGTATGGAGAAAATTTTAAGTTCTGATATTTTTCTTCAAGTTTAGAAAGTAGTTTTTTATTAACACTATTTTGATATTTTGGATATATTGAAAGAGGGTAGTTCATTGTAAAAAGTTTTTTTTCAAACTCTTTTGCTGTACCATTCATAATAGCCATAGAAATAATTAATACCATTACTCCAATAGCCACACCAATAAATGCCAAAATGGCACTTACTGATATAAAAGGGTTTTTTTTATCAAACCTAAGATATTTTTTTACTATAAAGTTTACTAACTCTTTATTCAACATTAGTTTCCTGCTATTAAACCTCTTTTAGGTCCACTCTTTCCGCAACAATTTTTATATTTTTTACCAGAACCACAAGGACAAGGCTCATTTCTTGCTATTCTTTTCTCTTTTTTTTCAATTTTTTCTTCAAAATTAGTTTGTAAGTTTTCAGTAGCTTCTTCCATTTGAGCTCTCATCTTCTCAATAGCTTCTTGCTCTTTTTGCGCATCTTCTTTGTTTTGAAGTTGAATCGTAAATAAAATTTTTATAATTTCATGTTTAATTGAAGCAATTAAATCAATAAACATATTATAAGACTCTTTTTTATACTCAACTAATGGATCTTTTTGATTGTATCCTCTAAGTCCAATACCAGTTTTTAGTGTATCCATTGAGTATAAATGTTCTCTCCATGCATTATCTAAGATTTGTAAGTATAAAATTCTTTCAATTTCACTTCTTTGCTCAGGTGCGGCAATACTCATTTTATCTTCATAAACTGTTTTTATCATTTCAATTAGTTTGTTTTCCAATGATTCATAAGAATCACTTACAATATCATCTTTTTCAACTATTAAATTTAATTCTTCTTTTAATTTTTGAACTACAAAGTCATAATTAAAGTCTTCAGGTGCCATTCCGTCAATTATTTCAGCTTCACTTAGTAAAGTTTGAACATATTCAGCTCTATTTTCTTCAAGTTTACTATTAATATCAAAATTTGGGTCTAATAAATCATCTCTAAAACTATAAATTACTTTTCTTTGCTCATTAGCAACATCATCATACTCAAGTAGATGTTTTCTACTTTCAAAGTGCATTGATTCAACTTTTTTCTGTGCATTTTCAACAGCTCTTGTTACCATTTTAGATTCAATATGTTCACCTTCTTCAATACCAAGTCTATCCATGATTTTGCTGATTTTATCACTTCCAAAAATTCTAAGCAAGTTATCTTCTAATGATAAATAAAATTGTGATTCACCAACATCACCTTGTCTACCAGCTCTACCTCTTAATTGATTGTCAATTCTTCTTGATTCATGTCTTTCAGTACCAATGATTGCTAATCCACCAAGATCTAAAGTCTCTTTAGTAAGTTTAATATCAACTCCACGACCAGCCATATTTGTTGCAATTGTTACAGCACCTTTTTCACCAGCTTTTTCAATAATTTTCCCCTCTTTTTCATGCTGTTTTGCATTTAAAACTGTATGAGGAACTTTTTCTTTTGTTAATAAATTATGTAAAAGTTCTGATTTCTCAATTGAAGCTGTACCAACTAATACTGGTTGCCCTTTTTTATTGTATTCTTTTATTTTTGCAGAAACTGCATTGAACTTTTCTCTTTCACTTTTATAAATAAGATCATTTTTATCAAGTCTTGCAATTGGTACATTTGTAGGAATAGATACAACATCAAGATTATATATTTCTGCAAACTCTGTTGCTTCTGTTTGCGCAGTACCTGTCATACCAGCTAGTTTATTATACATTCTAAAGTAGTTTTGAAAAGTAACATCTGCTAGTGTTTGAGACTCTTCTTGAATAGCAACACCTTCTTTTGCTTCTAAAGCTTGATGTAGTCCATCACTAAATCTTCTACCCTCACTTAATCTTCCCGTAAACTCATCAACAATAATTACTTCATTATCTTTTACTACATAATCAACATCTTTTTCAAAAATATAGTTTGCTTTTAGTGCTTGGTCAAGATTATGAGAAAGCATTGCATTCTCTAATGAGTACATATTATCAACACCGTATAGTTTTTCTGCTTTTGAAATACCTTCTTCTGTAATTAAAATAGTTCTATTTTTTTCATCAACTGTAAAGTCACCAGTTGAATATGGTTTTTCATCAGCAGATTTTGGCTCAATTAATTCACCTTTTTCTAATTTTAATGCAATCTCATTAGATCTTACATAATCAGAATTCTTATGATTTGCAGGTCCAGAGATAATAAGTGGAGTTCTTGCTTCATCAATTAAAATTGAGTCAACTTCATCAACTATTACAAAGTTATGACCTCTTTGAACCTTTTCTTCAATATCTAAAGTCATATTTGATCTTAAGTAATCAAATGCAAACTCATTATTTGTACCATAAGTAATATCACAATTATATTGTTCTTTTCTTTCTAAATCATCTTTGATTTCACCTAAGATAACACCTACACTAAAACCAAAAAAGTTATATAATTTTTCTAGTTCAAGAGCATCTCTTTGAGCTAGATAATCATTTACAGTCACAACGTGAACACCTTTTTTAGTCATTGCATTTAAAATAACTGGTAAAGTAGCAACTAATGTTTTACCCTCACCAGTTTTCATCTCTGCAATTCTTCCATCATGCAAAACCATACCACCAATTAGCTGTACATCAAAGTGTCTCATTCCCAAGATTCTTTTACTTGCTTCCCTTGTTAGGGCGAATGAGTCATTTAAAACATCATCTAAAGTTTTTTCTTCATTTAATACTGATTGTTTTAACTCTTCAAAGCTTTTTTGTAAAGCTTCGTCACTTTGATTTTCATATTTACTTTCTAAGGCTGTAATAGCATTTGCTCTTTTTTTATATCTTTTTACTTCTCTATCATTTTTATTACCAAATAGCATTGCAAATACATTTAACATAAAATAAATTCCTTTTCGTTATAATCACAAATATTATATAAAAATTAAGGTTAAAGTATGTTTTATAGGTTTATTTTTCTTTTAGGAATTTTTATTCTTTCAAGTAGTTTTGCAAATGTATTTAAAGATTTAAAAAGTTTTAAAGCTGATTTTACACAAGAGATTAAAAATAGTTCAAATAGTAGTATTAAATATAAAGGCGAAGTTTTTATAAAAAATAGTGGAAAGGTACTTTGGAAATATAAATCACCAGTACTTAAAAATGTCTATATAAATGAAGATTTTGCAATAGTTGATGAGCCTGATTTAGAACAAGCTATATTTAGTTCATTGGATAATAAAGTAGATATAATTAGACTTTTAAATAGTGCAAAGCAAATTAGTAAAAATAAGTATGAAACAAAACTTTATGAAACAAAATATGAAATAACAGTAAAAAATGAGAAAATATCAAAAATATCATATACAGACAATTTAGAAAACAAAATTACAATATCTTTTTTTAATATTGAACAAAATATCAAATTAGAAGATAGTATATTTAAATTTTTGGCCCCTGATTATTATGATATTATAAGAAAATAAAGATTATTTAGATAAGATTACAAAATATTAGGTACAACAGATGATAGCTTTTAATTAAGAGGAAAGTCCGAGCTGCTGTGAAGTATGGTTCCATTTAACGAATGGCTAGAGTAATCTAAGGGATAGTGCAACAGAGAATAAACCGCCCAATTTTTTGGGTAAGGGTGAAACGGTGAGGTAAGAGCTCACCAGACTTTTGAGTAATCTTAAGTGCTTTGTAAACCCAACCTGCAGCAAGAAGAGTGTGGTATTAACTTCACAATTATTGCTCTTCGCTAGAGTATTAAAGTAATTTAATACATAGATAAATTATCGTCAAAAACAAAACTCGGCTTATGTTGTGCCTAATACTTAATTAAATACTTTTTGATATAAAGAAGTATATGGATATTTTCCTTCGATATTTTTAACTTCAATATAAACTTTTTCTTTTATATAATTACAAAGTTCTTCTCTTTGTTTAGATGGGTTAGCATTATATAATCCTACACAAAGTGCATATGAATCTGCTAAAGCTTGTATATGAATCTTTCTTTGTTCATATTGAACTAACTCTTTTTTTATATTGTAAGAAAAAAACTTCACAAATAAATAAGCAAGTCCAAAACCTACAAATGATGATATAACTACTATTTTTAGATATTTTTTAAACATACATAATAATACAAAAAAAATCTAAATATTTATATTAAGTTGTATATTTATACAAATATAGATAAAATTACTTATGAAAAAAATGATTTTAAACTCAATAATAGTTCTATTTGTTTTCTTATTTACAGCTTGTAGTCAAAAAGTAAACTATAAAGCAAGTAGTGATTCAAATAATTATAAAGTATCAAAAAAATATTGTGTTAAGTCAAAGATTTTTAGTGATTATTCAAAAAAACAGATTAACTCTTTTTTATTAAAAGAGGCAAGAGAAGATGTTTTATTTGAGTTTTTAGATGAAAATATTATTTCTCAAAACAACTCTTATGAAGAGTTTTTATCTAATAAAGAAGTAAAAATAGATAAAAAAACAGATTATTTTACTGATGATTATAAAGATTATTGTATAGAGTTTGATGCAACAGTTGCAAATCCAGTTTTTTTCTTTAATGATGTAAATTTAGAAGAGTATTCAAGACAAAATTCAACTATTTAGTTATATTTTTTTGTCTCTTTGTTCTCTAAAAATATTTAAAAAATCTTCTCTTTTATATAAAGTAGCTCCTAAATCGAATTTATATTTCATATAAGGATGACCTAAATTCCAAAAGCTAAAACCACTTTCTTCTAAATATTTTGCTAATAAAACCAATTGAAGTTTCCCATAGTTATTAAATCTTCTTTCTTTGCTACTAAAACCACTTAAGCTTGTATATACAGTTCCTACTTTGTATCCAATCTCTCCTGCAATTATTTTTTTTGTGTTTTTATCTTCAATGCTACAAGCAAGTAACTCAAAATCAATATTACCTTTGTAGTTTTTTAAGTTTAAAAGTGTTTGTTTATACTCTTTTACAATCCAAGAATCACCATGATATTCATTTATTTTATCTATAATCTTTTCATAGTTTTCATGAACTTTAAACTCATAATCATTTTTTCTTAAAAGCTTTTCAACTTTTTTAGAGATATGAAGATTATCAAAAAACAGTACTGCATAATCAAATTGCATCTCTGGTAAAATAACAAACAGATTATCTTGTTCAAAAGATATACTAACAAAACCTTCATATGCAGCTTTTATATAAAAATCAATTGAAAAATCATCACTATAGTAATAATTACTTTTTTTATTATTACAAATATAATTTATTGTTAATTCATCATCTAAACAACTTTTTGTAATATAACTAATAATATTAAATCCTTTAAATTAATTGTTTTTTTACAAATTCTAAGTAGTGTCCTTCTTGATTTTGTAATTGTTCATGTGAACCAATTTGAACTACTTCTCCATCATTTAATACATAAATAATATCAGCATTTTTAACTGTACTTAATCTATGTGCAATTGTTATTACTGTTTTATTTTCTAGTATGGGTTTTAAGGCTTCGAAAAGTTTACTTTCTGTGTGTACATCAAGTGCTGATGTTGATTCATCAAAAATTACAACTTTTGGATTTGCTATTATCATTCTTGCTATTGATAGTCTTTGTCTTTGCCCACCACTTAATCTTACTCCATGTCTACCTACAATTGTATTAAGGCATTTTGGCATTTTTTCTATATCTTGTTTTAATTGTGCTATCTCTAATGCTTTATGAATCTGCTCATCAGATATTTTTTCATTGCCCATTGTAATATTAAATCGTAAACTGTTGTTAAATAAAATAGGCATTTGTAAAACAAGAAATATTGATTCTCTAAGTGATTGTTTATCAATTTCTTCAATACTTATTTCATCATATAAAAGTTCTCCTTTTGATTTTGCATAAAAACTTGAAATAACTTGTGCTAAAGTTGTTTTACCACTTCCACTTGCACCAATTAATGCTACTTTATCTTTTGTTTTTATATTTAGAGATATATTTTTCAAAGTTTGTTTATCTTTTGTATAACTAAAATATAAATTCTTAAGTTCTATATGAAGTCCATTATTTTCTGGAAGTTTTTTTACTCCATTTTTTTCTGTTTTTAAATCTAAAATTTTATTTATTCTATTAAGTGCAGTTTTTGCTTGTGCATATGAGTATTGCATTGATAAAATATCTTGAACAGGAGTCATAATAAACCAAATGTATCCAAACATTGCAAACATCATACCTATACTTAAATCACTATATGCAACCATTAAAAGTCCAGATGCTCTTAAAATTTCAAATGCTGCTAGAAAAACAGTAAATGAAAATCTTTCATAAGCAATGCTTTTATAATTAAACTCATTTGAAGTATCTTGTACTTGTTTTGCTTTTTTTATACTTGTATTAAAAAACTCTTTTTCTTTATTGCTAGCTTTGATTTGTCCAAATAACTCTAAAACTTCACCTACATTTTCTTGAAAATTTTCAATTGCATTATTCTCTTCTTTTTTAAGTGTACCAACGCTTTTAGCTATTTTTTTAGAAATAAGCATGATTATTGGTTGAATAATTAATATCATTAGACCTAAAATGGGATGAATAGCAATAAGTACAATTGATACTGCAATTAAAGTTAAAATAGATGCAACAAATTTACTTGCACTTGTTATTATAAAATTATCAAGAGTATTTACATCTGTTACAAGATTTGCTCCAATAGCTCCACTTCCTAAAGTTTCATACTCATTCATTGATACAACTTTTAGATGGTTTAAAAGTTTTTCTCTTATTTTAAATGTAATAAATTTTCCAAGTGCTGTAAAGATTCTTGTGATAATTGCACTAAAAATAAAATGTATAAATCTTAATAAAATAACAATTATTGTAACAATTGCAATATAATAAAATGCATTTCCACTTCCAAAAAAATCATTTATATTATTTACAAAAAAGTTTGGTTTATTTAATAATACTTCATCAACTAATACAGGAAGCATTAAAGGTATTGGAATACTAATAAGTATTGCAATAATAGTAATTAATTGTCCAAAAATAAGTTGTTTTCTTTTTTGAAGTAAAAGTTGCCAAATATATTTAAAGGTGATTTTGTTTTTTGTCATAATATGTCCATATTTTAATATAGTTATCTTTTACAATAAAAATATTAAATAGAATATTAAAAAAATAGCTAGTTATTAATGTAGTACAAAAGCCTAAGCTTTTATACTAGTTTTGTATATCAAATTTATACTGTTTTACAATATTTACAACATCTATTGATATTTTATTTGTTCCTTTTGCAATATCATTTGTTCTGTCTGCAATTGTTGCATTTTCTTGAGTGAATTTATCTAATTGGTTAACTGCATCTGCTATTTGTGTCATTCCTATTGTTTGTTCTTTTGCTGCGTTTGTAACATCATCAATTAATCTATTTGTATGATTTATTTTATCTTCTAATTGAATAAATCCTTCAATCATTGATGAGCTAATTTGTTTACCATCATTTGCTTTAATTGTTGCATTCTCAACAATTTTTTTAATTTCAGTTGCAGCTTGTGCACTTCTACTTGCAAGGTTTCTTACTTCTTGAGCAACAACTGCAAAGCCTTTACCTGCTTCTCCTGCTGTTGCTGCTTCTACTGCTGCATTTAAACTTAAAATATTTGTTTGAAATGCTATTTGATCAATTACAGTAATTGCTTGATTAATATCTGTAACTTGTGCATTTATTTCATCCATTGATTGGACAGTTTTTGAAGCTAGACTTTTACCTGTTTGTGCTGAGTTTTTTGTTTCTGAAGAAATAGAAAGCATCTCTTGAGCTTTCTCATTTGTATTTCTTATATTACTTGTTATTTCTTCAATACTTGCAGCTGTTTCTTCTAAACTCGCAGCTTGACTTGTAGCATTTTTGCTGATAACTTCAACATTTTGTGATAATTCATTTGAACTTTTTTCAAGTTTTTTACCATCTGTATCATTTTGAATTAACATTTTTGTAATCATTAAGTTTAATTGCATTACTTCATTACCAATTTTACCACATGTTTTAGTATCAAGTTTTTTTGTAAAATCATAATTTGAATAACTCTCTAATACTTCACTTAAATCATTGATATTAATACCAATTAAATCTTGAAGATTTTTTAACATGTCATTTATAAGATTTTTCAATTCATTTAAAGATTGTGAATCACTATTTTGAGTAACTCTTTTATCTAAGAAACCTTCGTTTACTGATTGCACAATATCTTTTACATTATCAATAAGTTTTGTATCTTGATCTAAGAATTTTTTTGTTTTTTCAATGTTTTCATTGACTACTTTAGACATATTTCCTATTTCATCATTTGCTAAAATTTCAAGTTTTTTTGCATCATTTGTTTCTTTATTTAAAAATCTAAAGAATTCTAAAAGTCCATCTTGGAATTTTGCAATTGGATTAATAATTACTTTGTTTGAAATAAATACGAAAAGTAAAGAAATAATAATTGCAACAATTAATGATAATAATATTGTATTAAATATCACATCGTTAATCTCTTCATTAGTTGCTTCTTTCATAATATCAACTTCTCTTTGTACATTATCTACATATGCTCCAGTTCCAATTATCCAATCCCAGTCTTTAAATCTTTGAACATATGAAAATTTTGGTTGAACTCCATCTATACCAGGTTTTGTCCATCCATACTTAACTAAACCACCATCTTCATTTGCATTTGCTGCTTTTACGATTTCTTGATAAATCATAACACCATTAGGATCTTTAGTATTAAACATGTTTTTACCAACTATTGAAGGTTTAACTGTATGCATAATTACTACATGATTTGAATCATTTATCCAAAAATATCCTGATTTTCCATAAGTCATACTTTTAACTACTTTTTTAGCAAGGGCTTTAATTTCATTTATATTTTTTGAATTGGCATTTTTTGCTAAATTTTTGACACTGTTTACTGCAGATTCTACATGGTTCTTTAATTCGTGTTCTTTTAGTTTATATGCCTCTTCTTCATATTTTTGTATATTCTTTTGAGAAATTTCTTGCATCGAATTAATTGAACTAACAATAATAATTATCGATATTGTAAATATAGTTAATATCACCAAGCCTAAAAGTTTTAGTTTAATTGAGGCATTTTTCATAACTTATCCTTTACATTGTTTTACATAGTTTATAACTAAAATTGTTAAAATTAGCTTGTTTAATATAGTGTCATAAAAAAGCTTATTGTGCTTTGTGCTATAGTTTATTTTTTATACATTTTTATTTTTTATTTTTAAATGAATAAAATATAATAATTATTTTGTTAGAATGTAATAATTTAAATAAGGAAAATTATGCGATATAAGTTGTCTAAAATAATATTTTATATAGTTTTTTGTATATCAATTTTTTCAATAGTTGTTATTGAGGTTTTTGATGTAAGTTATGAATACAGTCTTTATCAAGATAATTCTATTAGATTAGAAAAAGAATTTGTAAAAAAACAAAAACAAAATTTAAAATTAGAAGTTCAAAGAGCTATAGCTTTAATAGAGTATAACTACAATAAAAAAGAAAAAGTAATTAGTGAAAATGTAAAAGAAAGAACATATGAAGCTTATAGTCTAGCTAAAAGTTTATATGAAAAATACAAAGATACAAAAACAAAAGAAGAGATTTTAGAACTAATTAAAAATAGCTTGCGAAATATTAGGTTTTATGATGGTTATGGTTATTATTCAATTTATAGTTATGATGGTAAAACAATAATGCATGGTATAAATAAAGAGTATGAAAATAACTATAAATTAAAAGAGTATAAAGATTTAAATGGTAAAAAGATACTTGATACAATCATAAACGTTGCAAAGAAGAAAAATGAAGGTTATGTAAATTGGAGATTCTTGGATCCCATAAATAAAAAAGAAGATAGAAAAACAGGCTATTTAAAAGTATTTGAACCATACAATCTAATTATTGTAGCAGCAGATTATATATCAAGAATAGAAAAAGAGTTAAAAAAAGAGGCATTGGATAGAATTAGAAAAATCACATATGCAAATGATGGCTATATTTTTATTTTCGATTTAAAAGGAAATATTTTAGCTCATAAGTATAGTAAGTATGAAGGAAAACAACTTTCATTAATAAAAAATTCAAAAGAGAAGCAAGTAATTGAAAGCTTGATGAACGCTCTTGGAAGTAAAGATGAAACTTTTTTAACATACTCTTGGAATAGACCTAACTCAATTGACTTTACAGATAAGCTTACATATATAAAAAAGTTTGAAAAATGGGGATGGATTATTGGTACAGGTGCATATTTAGATACTATGCATAAGCTTTTAGAAAAAGAGAAACAAACTCTTCAAGAAAAAACCTTTTATAGACTTTTTTACTCTTTATGTATTTTTATTTTTTTATTGGTTTTTATTTATTTCACATTTAGAAAAATTTCAAAAGAAATGGATAAATCATTTTCTGTTTTTATAGATTTTTTTAAAAGAGCAAATATAACAAATGAAAAAATACAAACTAAAAATATAAAGTTTTATGAGTTTAAAGAGTTAGCAATATATGCTAATAAAATGATTGAATTAAAACTTCAAAATGAACATGAACTAGAATCAAAAAATAAAGAAGTACTTATTAATTTATCACTATTAAATGAGTATAAAAAAGCAGTGGATGCTAGTGCAATTGTTTCTAAAACAGATGAATTTGGTGTAATCACTTTTGCAAATGATAAGTTTTGTAATATTTCAGGTTTTACAAAAGAAGAATTAATTGGATCAAAACATAATTTAGTTAGACATCCAGATACAAAAAAAGAGGTATACAAAGATCTTTGGGAAACTATCTTAAATAAAAGAGTATGGAAAGGTGTTTTAAAGAATAAAACAAAAAAAGGTAAGACTTATTATGTTAAATCTACAATTGTACCTATTTTAGATATGGATAGTAATATTAAAGAGTTTATTGCAATAAGATATGATATTAGCGATTTGATTAATCAAGAAAAAAGAATTAAATTACAAACAACTGATATACTTACTAATCTTCCAAATAGGCAAAAACTTTTAGAAGATTTAGAGTTAAAAGATTGCTTGATTTTAAGTGTATTTAATATTTTAAGATTTAAAGAAGTCAATGAGTATTATGGTTTTGAAGTAGGGGATAAGTTATTATTAAGTGTTGCACAAAAACTTCGAAGTTTATTAAAAAATAATAATCTTTTTCTTTACAAACTTCAAGGAGATGAGTTTGCTATTTTAGTTAATAAAAATATTATCACATTAAAAGAGTTTAAAATCCAATGTGAAAACATTATACATAGTATTAAGCAAATTAAATTTGAAATTGAGGAAAATATCTTAGAAGTTAATTTAGTAGCTGGAATTTCAGCTGAGAAGAATTACTTTATAAATGCAGAAATGGCAAAAAATCATGCAAAAATTGAAAATAAAGATATTATAATATTTGATGAAAATAGAGAAATAAAAAGTAATCTAATAGAAAATATTAATTGGACACAGAAATTAAAAAAAGCATTAAATGAAGATAGAATAGTTATTTTTATTCAAGCTATCATTTCAAATGAAACACAAAAGGTTGAGAAATACGAGTGTTTAGTAAGAATGATAGATGAAGATGGAACAATTATCTCTCCTTTTAAGTTCTTAAATGTTGCAAAAAAATCTAAATTATATAATGAATTAACACAAAAAGTTATCAAAAAAGCTTTTGATTATTTTGCTAATAAAGATGTGGAGTTTTCAATAAATCTAAGTTTAGAAGATATTTTACATAAGCCAACAATAGAATTTTTAAAAGAGAAACTTGAAGAAAATAGAAATGCTGCACAAAGACTTATAGTAGAAATAGTTGAAGAAGAGGGAATAGAAAATTATCAAGAAATTTGTGATTTTATAGAAAAACTAAAAAGTTATGGGTGTAAAATTGCAATTGATGATTTTGGAACAGGATACTCAAACTTTGAATATTTGATGAAGTTAAATGTAGATATTGTAAAAATTGATGGTTCAATGATTAAGTATATAAATCAAGATTTGAATGCAAAAATAGTTACAGAACTTATAGTTACATTTGCTAAGAAGTTAAATATTAAAACTGTTGCAGAGTTTGTACATTCTCAAGAGATACATGAAATTGTTACAGATATGGGAATAGATTTTTCTCAAGGATTTTATTTAGGTGTTCCAAAGCCAATAGAGTAGAGCTTAAAGCTCTACTCTATAACCAATACCTGAAACATTTTTTATAATTGACTTATCAATTTTTCTTCTTAAGTCTTTTACAATAGAACGTAAAGCATCTTTAGTCATATCACCTTCCCAAATGATTTGATTAAATTCTTCATAACTTACAGCTCTATCTTTGTTTTTTATTAATAGATCAAAAAACTTAACTTCTTTAGAAGATAAAGAGATTAACTCTTCATTTTTTAATAAAGTTTTATTAAATTTATCATATGTCAATGTTTCTGATAATTTAATAATATTAGAACTATTTGAATCAATAGTTCTAATGCAATCTTTTAAAGAGTTTAGTAAAGTATTTAAATTAAATGGATAAATCAAATACTTAATTAAATGTAACCTAACTGCTTCATAAAGCATTTTTTTATCTAAATTGTCAGTTGTTACTATTACTTGTGCTTTTTTGTTTACACTTCTTATCTCTTCTATAAAACTTTTTTGTGAAGTCTTTTGAAAAGATACATTATAAATAATGATTTCTGGTTTTTCTTCTTTGTAAATCTTAATCGCATTTTCACAACAATTTGTTTCAATAAAATTGTTACAATAAGATTTCAATTCAGAAACAACATACTCTTCTTTGTCTTTCTTGTCATCTACATACAAGATTTTAATATGTTTTAATGCATTCATTCCCATTCCTAATAATAAGTCTTAAGTAATCTTAACTTTAAAATATTAAAATATAATTTAACTAAAAAAATGTAATTTTACTGTTTTTTAATAAAAATAAATAATAATAAATCCCAGAGTAACTATAATATGGTAAGTTTGCATATTATATAATTTATATTAATAATTTTTTTTAAGGAAAAAGAAATTTTTAAAAAAACACAAATGTGACTTTTTTACTCAAAAATAGTCACTAGATAGTCATAAATGTATATTTTGAAACTAATAAATTTTTAAGTATAATATGTAAATTTAAAGAAAAAGAGTTTAAATGTTGTTAAATAGAAATACTCAAATTAATGAACTTGAAAAAAATTATGCTGTGCCAAGCTCAAAGTTGCAGTTTATTTTTGGACGAAAATATATAGGGAAAACAGCTTTAGTTACTCATTTTTTAAAAAATAAAAACTCTATTTTTATTTCCTTAAATGATATGAGTAGTAATCTATTTTTTTCAGTAATAGCAGATGAAATAATAAATCACTTTGGTATTTACAACAGCAACCAAAAATTCACTACTTTTGAAGATGTTTTACTACTTTTATCAAAACAAGAAATAGAAGAAAAATTGATAATTGTTTTTGAAGATTTTCAAAATATTTTAAAGGTAGATAAAAATGCATTAGATGCATTGATTTTATATTGGAAAAAAAGATTAAGCAAAAAAAATATTTATTTTATTGTCACTAGTTCTATTATATTTAAAGAAGAGTATATTCAAAGTTTAGAAAAGATTTCATCAATGCTTTATTTAAGTAGTTTAAAATTTAACACTATAAACAATATTGTCAAAAATCTATCAAAAGTTGACCAATTGTGTTTATATACTTTATTAGGTACTTCTCCTAAGTATTTGAAATATTATAATAAAAACATGAATTTAGCAGAAAATATTTATGCAATATTTTTATCATCAAATTCATATTTATCAAATTTGGGTATTGATATATTAAAAGCTGAAATACAAGATATTGGAACATACTGCTCAATACTATATGCAATCTCTCTTGGAAAAACAAAAATAGGAGACATAGCTACTTTTTTAAATGTAAAGTCAACTTATCTTACAAGATATATTCAAAAGTTACTAGATATGATGATTATAATAAAGCAAATACCTATAAACTCTGATGAAAAAAGTACTAAATTTGGAAGATATCTAATAGAAGACAATGCTTTAAATTTTTGGTTTTATTATATTTATCCAAATAAAGCTGCTATTCAAAAAGAGAATTTGAATTTTATAACAAAAAAAATTCAAGAAGATTTTATGAGTAAAACAGTTCAAAGTAGTTATAAAAAATATATAAAAGAGTATATTAATAATAACAAAAGAGAAACATTAGGATATGAACCAACTAATATTGGAAGTTGGTGGGATAATAATGGAAATGTTATTGATTTGATTGCTTATGACAAAAAAACTATTACTTTTATTTTAATTTTGTGGCAAGATGAAGATATGGCTAAAATCTCATATGGAAAATTAAAAGTAATTTCAGAAAAAGTAGAAACAACATTACAAAAGAAATATATAATTGTTTCTAAAAATAGTTTTTTAAATAGTAATATAGGTGAGTAATTGAATAAGCAATTAAAAAGTGCAATTTTTTATCATGAAAATAAAGAGTTAAATAAAGCAAAAAATATTTATGAAGAAATTTTAAAAAATAAAATAGGGTTAGAAAAAAAAGAATTAGAAATTTTATATGTGAACTATGCAAATATTCTTTTTTTAGAAAAGAGCTTTGAAAAAAGTATAAGTTATTATAAAAAAGCATTAATATTAAATAATTTAGCACCAATTACATATTTTAATCTAGGTGTTGCATATTTACAATTAAATATTTTAAAAGAAGCAATTGAATCTTTTAATAAAGCTATAACTTTTAGAAGTGATTATTTAAGTGCATTTGTTAATCTTGGAGTTTGTTATAAAAGATTAGAAAACTACGAATTAGCTTTACAAACTTATAAAAAAGCAGCCTTATTAAATCCTAATGATATTGATGTAATTTTTAATTATTCAAATACTTTATATAATTTAGATAGATTCAATGAAGCCATAAAAGGCTTTAAAAAAGTAATATTTTTAGATAACACACATTATAAAGCTTATTATTCTTTAGGAATAGCATACTTAAATTTAGGAAAATATAGTGATGCACTTTTTTGTTATGAAAAAGCAATAGAGTTAAAACCAGATTATGCAGATGCTCATTTTGCAAAATCAAATATTCTTTTACTTTATGGAGATTATAAAAGGGGTTTTGAAGAGTATGAGTATAGATGGGAAGCAAAAAATGAATTAAAGAAGATATCATATGGTATACCTACTTATGATGGTGAGGACTTAACTAATAAAAGTATTTTGATTCAACAAGAACAAGGTTTTGGAGATAACATACAGTTTATTAGATTTCTTTCATTACTCTTACAAAAAGGTGCCAAAAAAGTCTATTGTGCAGTTAAAGAAGAGTTAAAAATAGTGTTTGAAAACTCTTTTGAACAAGTAAAGTTTGTATCAAATAACACAACTCTTGAAAATGTAGATTATTTTTGTTCACTTATTACCTTAGCAAAAGTTTTTGATATTAGAGTAAATAATTTAATTATAAATGAACCATATTTGAAACCATTGATAATAAAAAAAGAGGTTTTAAATAAAGAATTTAACTACCATATAGCCTTTGTATGGCAAGGAAATAAAGAACATAAAAATGATAAAAATCGTTCTGTTAATATAAGATATTTTAAACAACTTTTCAAAGAGTTTCCAAATATTGCTTTTTATTCACTTCAACTAAATGAAAAAGAGAACTTTTCTGATTATGATAATGTTTTTGATTATAGTAATTTTATATCTAATTTTAATGATACTGCACAAATTGTAGAAAGAATGAATTTAATTATATCTATTGATAGTAGTCTTGCTCATTTATGTGGAGCATTAAATAAAAAAACTTGGTTAGTCTTACCTTTTGTTCCAGATTTTAGATGGATGATTGATACAAGTATTAGTCCTTGGTATAGTAGCTTGAAACTATATAGACAAGATGAAACAAAAAACTACTCTAAAGTTTTTAAAAAAATAAAAAATGATTTACAAAAAGAGATTAATAAATATTAATTTTCTATTTAAGAATATTTTTATAAAAAAAACATAAAAAATAATCATTTTAAACTAGTATATGTTATTAAACATAATATTATTTACCTTAACATAAACTTCTCAAAATGGCTTTAATAAGTAAAAATAACTTAAAATAATTTTATATTATGTTTAACTACATATTAAATAATAAAAAAAACGTATAAATGATATAGATATACACTAAAATTAGATATAATAAGTACTAATAACACTAAAGTGACATTTAAGGTAGAAAAATGGCAAAAAGTAATGAGCTTGTTAAATATTTAGATAAAAAAGTACAAATTACAGGAAAACCACAAAGTGGTGAAAATATTGCAGTTTATGTAAGACCTGGAGATAAGATTGATTTTCAGTCAGTAGGTTTTAATTTAGAAGATGCAAAATATAAGCTTATTGGGGGAGATATAATTTTAGAGTTTCCTGATGGAGGAGTTTATACTTTTGTATCAATGGCCTTAATGGGTTATAATGATACTCCTCCAAGCTTTACTATTGGTGGGAAAGATTTAACTTTAAGTACTATTTTATCTGAAATTGATGAAATAAATAATTTGCCATTGGAAGCAGTTTTAGCTAATGAAGATGTTGATGTTGTACCTAGTTCTGCTGAAGAAGTAAAAGAACTTGAAGATGTTACTGAGAAAAATACAAATAGTGCTCCACCTGTAATAATTACTGAAGTTGAACTAGATGAAAATGAGTTTGATACTGAGTTTGAAGAGCCTTTAGATGTAGAAATTCCACCTGAAATTCCAGAAGAAACAGAACCTCCTGTTATTGCTGAGCCACCTGCTGATGATGGAACTCCTGAAAAAGAAGATGAAGTTAATGATGCACCTCCTTTAAAGTTTGAATTTTCTTTAGATATGAAACACGTTTTACAAACGCAAAGTGAATCTATTCAAGGAACGGGAGCAGATGCTAGCAGAGTATTAACTGTAGATGGTGGTGGTGGTTCATATTATGAAAATATTTATCCAAATAGTAATATTTCTGCAAATCCTTCTGAAATAGTTAAGCAAACAAATCAAGAAGAAATGTCTTATAAAAATACTGGAATTAATAATTATGATAGTGTTTTAATAAACTCTGATAATCCAGACTATTTTGGTGATGGATATACTTCAAGAACTATCACTTTAAATCCTACTCAAGGTGCAGGTTTTAAAATTCAAAAAGTTTGGATAAGTTCAGATGATTTACCTGATGGCTTTAAAGTACATAATGCTACTCAGTCTGGTAATAGTTGGTTAATACAAAGAGATAACCCTGATACAGATGAAATAGAAGGTTTTACTGTAGATGCACAGGGAAATATAAATATTATTATGACTATGAATACAGATGTTGATAAAGATTTTGCTTTGAATATAAAAGCACAAACTGTATTTGATATAAATAATATTGATCCAGAAATAAGACCAGATATAGAACCACCTAGTGAAACTACTCATGAATTTGATTTAACTGTTGGAGTAAACTTAAAAAAGATAAATGATGAAAGTGATTCAAGTGAGTATAAATATCAAGAGATTGATAATGATAATATTGATTTAATTGATGGACAATCAGAACAAACAGGTTTTGTTATTAGTTCAAATATTAATGATACAAAACTTTATGGTTCAACAACTTTAAAAAACACTATAAATGGTGGTATTTCAAATGATACTATTTATGCTGGAAATAATGATGATACTATTTATGGAAATAGTGGAGAAGACACAATTACTGCTTATGCAGGAGATGATACTATTGAATCAGGAACAGGAAATGATTTTATAGTTTCTGGATTAGGTGATGATACTATAGATGCTGGAGAGGGTAGTGATACAATAGATTTTTCTCATATTGATAGTGTTAATCCTGAGGGAATTATTGCAGATTTAGTAAATGGAACTATTACAGGTGATGGAAATGATACTATTTCAAATATTGAAAATGTAAATGGAACACAAGATATTGATATTATTATTGGTGATGATAAACAGAATATTTTAAATGGTAACAAAGGCTATGATACTATTAGTGGTGGAGCAGGAAATGATACTATTAATGGTGGATCAGGAAATGATACTCTTGCAGGAAATGTAGGAAATGACTTTATTGAAGGTGGAGTTGGAAGTGATACTGTAAGTTATGAAGATGCTATAAATAATGTAGATAATCAAGGTGTTGTAGTTACTTTAGACCAAGATTTTGAAGATGGTATTTATGGAACTGCTACAGGAATTGATGGAGCAGATGAATTAAAATCTATTGAAAATGTAATAGGCTCTAATTATGATGATACTATAACAGGGAATGCTTCAAAAAACACTATAAGTGCATTAGCAGGTGATGATACTATTTATGTTAGTTCAAATGATGATGTAATTGATGGGGGAACACATAATAGTAAAGGTGATACTATTGATGCATCAAATTCAAGTGTTGCTCATACAATAAATCTTAAAGAAGAATATATCTTAGGTGAAGGCTATACTCAAATTAAAAATGTTGAGAATGCCACAGGTTCAAGAGGTAGTGATACTATTATTGGTAATGATGATAATAATACACTAAAAGGTGGAATTAATAATGATACTTTAATTGGTAATGCTGGAGATGATTACTTAGATGGTGGAACAGAAAATGATACTTTAAGTGGTGGAGCAGGCGATGATATTTTAGATGGTGGAGCAGGTGATGATGATTATGCTGATTATAGTGATGAACAAAGCTCTATTAGTGTAGATTTATCTAAAACTACATCTCAAGATACAAAAGCTTCTGGAAATGATACTTTAAGAAATATTGAAAACTTAATTGGAACAGACTATGCAGATACACTAAAAGGTAATAGCCAAGATAACTCTATTTTTGGTGGACTTGGAAATGATACTATCTTAACAGGTGGTGGAGATGATTATGTAGATGGACAAAGTGGTTCTGATGATTGGATAAGTTTTGAAGGTGTAAGTGATACAGTAACTTTAGACTTAACAAAAACAGATAAACAATCTTCTGGATATGGGAATTTGACTGTTTTAAATGTTGAAAATATTTTTGGTGGAAGTGGAAATGATACTTTTAATGGGAACTCTTCAAATAATACAATTTTAGCAAATCAAGGAAGTGATTTAGTAAGAGGTGCTCAAGGAAAAGATTATATTGATGGTGGCTTAGATGATGATACTTTATATGGAGATAGTGGAGACGATACACTTTTAGGTAAAGAAGATGATGATACTTTATATGGTGGCTTAGGAAACGATTTTCTTGATGGTGGAAGTGGAAATGATACACTTTTAGGTGGAAGTGGAAGTGATATTTTAGATGGTGGAGAAGATATTGATTTAGTTGATTACTCTTTAGAAAATAGTTCTGTAAAATTAACATTAGGTGATAATGGAACACAAACAACTGCTACAGTAGGCTTAGAACAAGATATTATTAGAAATATAGAGAATGTAAAAGGCTCTACTGTTGATGATACTATTGTAGGTAATAACTTGGCAAATACTATTTATGGAAATAGTGGAGATGATACTCTTGAAGCAAAAGCCAATGATGATACTGTATTTGCTGGTTCAGGTGATGATTTGATTATTGCAGGTAATGGAAATGATGTTTATTATGGACAAGAAGGAAGTGATACAGTTGATTATAGTTTAGAAACTGGAAAAATTGATGTTACTTTAAATGAGAATAATCAAGTAGATTTAAATATAAATGGAGTAAAAAAAGACACTCTATCTTCAATTGAGAATGTAATTGGTGGTTCAAATGATGATACTATCATTGCAGATAGTAATAAGAATATTCTTGATGGTAATAGTGGAGATGATACTTTAGATGGAAAACAAGGGGATGATACACTTCTTGGAAGAGTTGGAAATGATACTTTAGTTGGTGGAGAAGGAAATGACTATATTGACGGTGGAGAAGATATTGATACGGTTGATTATAGTTATTTAGACTCAATTTTAGGAAACGATAAAGGTATAAATGCAGACTTATCAAATAATAGAGTAGATGACCAAGTTGGCGGAACTTTTGTTGGTGTTGATAGAGTACAAAATGTAGAAAATGTTATTGGTACAAAGTTTGATGATAGTATTACTGGAAATAGTAAAAATAATAAATTAGAAGGTAAAGCTGGAGATGATGTTCTAGTAGGTTTACAAGGAGATGATACTTTACTTGCACAAGATGGAGATGATACTTTAAAAGGTGGCTTGGGAGATGATATCTTAGATGGAGGAGATGGAGTTGATACTGCAGATTACTCTGATGCAACAGAAGATTTAAATATAGATTTAAACTCTCAAGGCTCAAAATCAATTAGTGTTAGTCAAGGAAGTGATACATTTATATCTATTGAAGGTGCAATTGGTGGAAGTGGTGATGATACTTTAAAAGGTACTACAGAAGCTAATACTTTAGTTGGTAATGATGGTAATGATACTTTACTTGGTTCTGGTGCTAATAGTGGAGTTGATTATATAGATGGTGGACTAGGTGAGGATTTTGCAAGTTTTGCTTTTACTTCAAATGATATAACTATTGATTTATCTTTAAATGATGTAGAGCAAAATACATCTGAGGGTAAAATTATTATTAAGAATGTTGAAAATCTTGATGGTGGAGCAGGAAATGATACTATTATTGGTAATGATGAGGTAAATACTTTAACTGGTGGAGCAGGAAATGATACTTTAATAGGAAAAGGTAAAAATGATACTTTAGATGGCGGAACAAATGCTTATAAATTAACAATTACACCACAAAATAATGGCACATTTACTTTGAATATTGCAGGAGTAACTGTAAGTTTTATTGCAAGTGCAACAACAAGTCTAGCTGAAATTTTAGATGGTTTAGTAACAAGTTTCAATAGTGATTCTATGGCTACAAATATTGGTAAAATCATGCATGATGGCACAAATATTTACTTAGAAACTAATGAGACTTTTTCTTCTAGTTCAAATGTTTCTTCAGAGTATAAACACTATACAGATACAGCTGATTACTCAATTGTATCAGGTACAAGTGGAATTAATGTTGATATGAACTTAGGGGATGACTCTTCACGAAATGAAGGTTTAGTAACTATTGATGGAGATAATGGAAGAGATACATTAGTAGATATAGAAAATATTATTGGTACAAAAAATGATGATAAAATCACTGGAGATAGTGATGATAATATAGATAATAAGTTTGAGGGACAAGCTGGAAATGATACTATAAGTGGTGGAAGTGGAAATGATACTCTTTTAGGTCAAGAAGATGATGATATTTTATATGGTAATACTGGAAATGATACTTTAGATGGTGGAAGTGGAGATGATACTCTTTATGCAGGTTTGGGACAAAATAGAGTTATTGGAGGTATAGGTTCTGATACAGTTGCTTATGATGTAGATAAAGCTATAGATGTTGATTTATCAAACCTTAGTGCACAGGATATTTTTAAAGATGGAACACAATTTGATACTATATCAGAAGTTGAAAATGTTATAGGAACAGCTCAAAATGATAAGATAAGTGGAAATAGTGATAAAAATATTTTAAATGGACAAGGTGGAGATGATACTTTAGATGGAAGAGTAGGAGATGATACTTTATATGGTGGAAGTGGAAATGATACATTAAAAGCTTCTACTGGAGATAATTTGCTTGATGGTGGAGAAGATATTGATACAGTTGATTATAGTGGTAATAAAGCTATAAATGTAAATTTATCAAATACAAGCTCACAAGATGTATTTAAAGACTCTACTCAAAATGATACCTTAGTAAATATAGAAAATGTTATAGGATCAAATGCCAAAGATACAATTAGTGGAAATATTTTAAATAACTCTCTTTTTGGTTCATCAAATGATGATATTTTAAGTGGTGAAGCTGGAAATGATATTTTAAATGGTGGTGATGGAACACAAGATATTGCTGATTATACTTCTTCAACTTCTGGGATTATTGTTGATTTAAATGATACAAATAGTGATGGCTTTCAAGTAATAAATGATGGCTTTGGAGATAAAGATAAACTAATTGATATAGAGATAATTAAAGCATCAAATAATAGTGATAGATTAAGTGGTTCAAATACAAATGATACTTTTATAGCAAATGATGGTGATGATACTTTAAAAGGTTTATTAGGTGATGATGTTTTAAATGGTAATAAAGGTAATGATACTTTTATAGCAGGAATTGATAGTAATAATGATGGTATTTTAGAAAGTGGTGATGATGGTGTTGATACTATTGATGGTGGAGAAAATAGTGATACTGTTGATTACTCAAATTTAGATAATACTCACTCAATTGATGTTAGTTTAGATGGTTCTACACAAGTTGATGTAGTAGTATCAAATGCTTCAAATGATAAGATAAAAAATATAGAGAATGTTTCTGGTACTCAAGGTGATGATAAAATTATTGGAGATAGTAAAGATAATACTTTATTAGGAAATGCTGGAGATGATATTTTAGAAGGTGCAGCAGGAAATGATATCCTAAATGGAGGAGATAATAACTCTAAAGGGGATACTGTATCTTATGAAACAGCACAAAGTTCAGTAAATGTAAATCTTGGCTTAGATGGGGTTGCTCAAAATATTAGTGCAGAACAAGGAAATGATACATTAATTGATATTGAAAATGTTATAGGTTCAAGCCATGAAGATAGTTTGATTGGTAATGCTTCAAATAATACCTTAGAAGGAAGAGATTCAAATGATATTTTAATTGGATTAGCAGGGGATGATAATTTAATTGGTGGAAAAGGAAATGATACTTTAAGAGGTGGAGCCAATGATGATATTTTAAATGGTGGAGAAGGAGTAGATACAGCTGATTATTCAAATGCCACTGAGGATTTAGATATAGATTTAAATTCACAAGGTTCAAAAGTAATAAGTGCTAGTCAAGGAAGTGATGAGTTTATCTCTATTGAGGGTGCAATTGGAGGAAGTGGAGATGATACTTTAAGAGGAACTTCTGGGGTTAATACTTTAATTGGTGGAGAAGGAAATGATACACTTCTAGGAGGTGGCGCTGGTGATGCTTTAAACTTCGATTATATTGAAGGTGGTGCTGGAAGTGAAGATTTTGTAAGTTATAGTTATATTGATGCTTTGGGACAAAAAGTTGTAATTGATTTAGCAAATAGTGAAGTTCAAGATACTGTTGGAGCTGGACATATAAAAATTAATACAGTAGAGAATCTTGAAGGTGGAGCTAAAGATGATACTTTATTTGGTAATGATAGTGAAAATACACTAATTGGTAGAGAAGGTAATGATTTATTTGCCAGTAAAGATGGAGATGATACTTTTATTGGTGGAAAAGCAACAATAGTAAACAATAAAGTAGTAGCAAATGATGATAATGAAAATGATACAGTAACATATTTGGATGCTTCTGGGCAAATTAGCGTTGATATGAATGTTGCATCAGAAGATGACACTACACTAAATATTGGTAGAGTAACTAATGATGGTTATAATAATGTAGATACTTTATATGGAATAGAAAATATCATTGGTTCAAATTATGCTGATAATATTATTGGTGATATAGATGATAATGTAAATAATAAGTTTGTTGGAGCAAATGGAGCAGATAGAATCTCAGGTGGAAGTGGTGATGATACTATTTATGGTGGATTTGATGATGCAACAGTAGAAACAACAAATGAAGAAGCTTTAAAAGATACTTTATATGGTGGAAGTGGTGATGATACTTTATATGGAAATAAAGGAGATGATACACTTTATGGTGAAGCTGGAAATGATGTATTAAGAGGTGATGAAGGCTTTGATACAGTTGATTACTCAAATGAAAATAAAATTGTAGTAAATTTAAGTGAAGGTGCAACAGTTACTATTGATAGTAACAATAACAGTACTTTTGAAAATGATGGAAGTGATGATAAAGATACTTTATATGGAATTGAAAATATCACTGGTTCAAACAGTGGAAACGATACAATAACAGGAGATAATAACTCAAATACTATAAAAGGTCTTTTAGGAGATGATACTTTAAGTGGAGCAGGTGGTGCTGATACTTTAGATGGTGGTTTAGGAAATGATACTGTTGATTTTTCATATTTAAATAGTGGTTCTTCAAAAGTAGTAGTTGATTTGTCAAATAGCAGCTCTACTGTTAATACAAGTAGTAATATTGCAACTTCAGATATTGATAGTTTAACTTCAATTGAGAATGTTCAAGGAAGTAAAAACGATGATACAATAACAGGAGATAGTCAAGCTAATACTTTATATGGTAATGGGGGTAATGATACTATTTATTCAAGCTCTAACAATGATACAATAGATGGAGGAACACAAACTTCAAAAGATATAATGAGCTATGAAAATAGTAGCTCTTCTATTACTTTAAGTTCTAATGTAAATGGTTATGATGTAATTAAACAAAGTGGAGGGCTTGATTCTTTAACAAATATTGAAGAGGTACATGGAAGTAACTATAAAGATACATTAATAGGTGGAACTTCAAATGATACTTTTAAAGCAGGTAGTGATGATGATATCTTAAGTGCTCAAGGTGGAAATAACTCTTTATATGGTGAAGCTGGAAATGATACTTTTATTACAGCGCAAGGAGATGACCTTTTTCATGGAGGAGATAATCAAGATTTAGTTGATTATAGCTCTATTACTACAAATAATACTAATCCTTCAAGTTCTCATACAGGTGTGGTTGTAAGTTTAGATAATGCAAATGCACAAAATGTACATAGTAGTGCAGGAAGTGATACTTTAGTAGATATTGAAAATATTAAAACAACTAATCTAAATGATTCTATTTTAGGAAATAATGATGCAAATACTATTTATAGTTTAGATGGAAATGATACTATAAATAGTGCAGGTGGAGATGATGTTGTTTTTGCTGGAAGTGGAGATGATACGATTGAAGGTGCTTTAGGTGCTGATGAATTATACGGTCAAGCAGGAGATGATACTTTTAAGTTTTCAGCTAACTCTAATGATGGAAAAAATGATGTTATTGATGGAGGAGATGAAGCTGATAATTCAAGAGGAAAAGATAGTTTAGATTATAGTTTATTAAATGAATCTATCTCTTTAGATTTAAATGATAATAGCACCTCTTATGTAAAAGTTGGAAGTGATAATTTTCATCATCAAGTAAAAAATATAGAGAATGTTATTGGTACAAGCCATGATGATACTATAAAAGGTGATAGTGCAGATAATTCACTTGAAGGAAGAGTGGGAAATGATACTTTAAGTGGAGAAACAGGAGATGATATACTTTTAGGTGGAACTGGAAGTGATATTTTATCAGGTGGTGCAGGCGATGATATTTTAGCAGGTGATGGAGATGGAACATCATCTTATACAAATGAAAATGGTGAAGTTGATACAGTAGATTATTCAAGTGAAAAAAATGAAGATTTAGTAATTGATATCTCTGATGGTGCACACTATATTAGTTCTTCTCAAGGTACAGATACTTTTTATGGTATTGAGGGTGTAATTGGGGGAGAAAAGAATGATACTTTAACAGGTAATACTCAAGCAAATAGTTTAGTTGGTAATAAAGGAAATGATACACTTTTAGGAGGAGGAGCTTCTTCTGGATATGATTATATTGACGGTGGGGAAGGTGATGCTGATTTTGTAAGTTTTGAATATACTGCAAAAGACATTACTGTTGATTTATCAAAAACAGATGCAATACAATCAACTGGTGATGGAGATTTGATAATCAAAAATATTGAAAATCTTGCTGGTGGATATGGAAATGATACTATTATAGGAAATACTTCAAATAATACTTTAGAAGGTGGAGCCGGAGATGATACTTTAATAGGAAACGCAGGAAATGATGTTTTAAGAGGTGGCAGTGGATATGCTCTTACAATAGCAGTTCTTACTTCTATTATTAGTTTTGAAGTAAACGGACAAACTATTAGTTTTGATAATACAAGTGCTTTAAAAACAAAAGCTGAGGTTTTAGATGAATTAGTAAAAATCTTTGAAGCAAATAGTGTTGCAAGTTCTAATAATACATCTGTAAAAGTTGAAGGTGAAACTTTACATATTAAAACACAAGAGAGTGTTACTGGAAATAGCAATTTAAATATAACAAAAGATAGTGATACAGTAGATTACTCTTCTTTAAATGCAGGAATAGGTATTGAAGTTGATTTAACTACACCAGATACAAATGGTTATAACGTATATAATGATGGTTTTGGAGCAAAAGATAGATTAGAAGGCATAGAAAATATTAATGGTAGTATTTACAAAGATATAATAAAAGCTGATGATAATAATAATACAATCTTTGGAAATTTAGGTAATGATACTATTGATGGACAAGGTGGAGATGATTATATAGATGGTGGAGCTGGTGATGATAAAATAATTGGTGCTGCTGGAAATGATGAACTTTATGGACAAGGTGGAGATGATACCTTTATTGCTTTACAAAATGACGGAGAAGATGTAATAAATGGAGGAAGTAATAGTAATATTGGAGATACTATTGATTATACACAAGCTTCACAAACCTCTTATCACTTAGAAGTTAATTTAAGCAATAACGAAGTAGCAAATATTGATGCAAATAGTGCAATCATGACAAATGGAACTACTTTTGTAAAAGATACTATTACAAATATAGAAAATGTTATTGGTACAAATGCAAATGATACTTTTGTGGGTAATAGTTTAAATAATAGTTTTAGTGGAGAAGGTGGTAGTGATACTATTAATTTTGCTAATTCAAATGATAAAGTAGTAGTTGATTTACAAAATAATAGTGCTTTTGGAAATGATATAGGAACTGATACAATCTCTTCTATTGAAAATGTTGTTGGTTCTAGTAGTGATGATACTATTATAATGTCAAATGAAAATGAGATAAATAGAGTTGATGGAGGTTCTCACGATACTACGGTTAGTGGTAAAGGGGATACTATCTCTTATGAAAATTATACAAGTTCAGTTCATGTTGATTTACAAAGTGGTGTAAATAATGTTGATGATACTATTTTAAATATTGAAAATATAACAGGTGGTATTAATAACGATATATTAAGAGCAGATGCAAATAAAAACTCACTTTTAGGTTCAAAAGGAGATGATACTTTACAAGGAAGAGGTGGAGATGATTTCCTTGATGGTGGAGAAAATAGTGATACAGCAGACTACTCAGATGCAACAGGAGATGTAGTAGTAGATTTACATAGTGCGACAAATACTGCAAGTGGAGCAGGTGTTGGTACAGATACTTTAAAAAATATAGAGAATATTCTTGGTTCAAATTTTGATGATACTTTTATTGGAAATATAGATAATGCAAATATTTTTGATGGTGCAGGAGCTATTGATACTGTTGATTATTCAAAATTGACTGATTTAAATAATGATAAAGTTGTAGTTGATTTATCAAATGAAATAGCAACAGTAATAAGTGGTGGAACAAAACCTAGTGATACTTTGAAAAATATTGAAAATGCAATTGGTACAGCAGGAAATGACACTTTTATTGGAAATAGTGTAAATAATGTATTTGATGGTGGAGTAGGAAATGAAAGTGATAAAGCTGATTATTCAAATGTAAGTAATACAGGTATTACAGTTGATTTATCACAAGCTGTACAAACTGTTAGTGTCTCTTCTTCTAATATTGATACTGTTAAAAATATTGAAGACTTTGATGGTTCAAATCAAGATGATGTTTTTATTATGAAAGGAAATGATACAACATCAAATGTAATTGATGGAAAAGCAGGAGTAGATACAATAAGCTATGAAGCATATTCAAACTCTGTTGAAGTGGATATGACTACAAATACAAATAATACTTCAGATAGTTTATTCAATATTGAAAATCTTAAAGGTGGAAGTAATGATGATACTTTAAGAGGAAATGATTTATCAAATAGTATTGAAGGTTTAAATGGAGCAGATACTTTTTATAGCTCTAAAGGTAGTGATACTTTAATTGGTGGAGATGATAACTCTATTGATATTGTAAGTTATGAAAAAGAGACAAAAAAAGTTGTAGTTAATGCAAATGCTGATGAGTATTTAGTAACAAAAGTAGCAAATAGTAATAATGAAGATGTTTTAAAAGGTATTGAAGAAGTTCATGGAAGTAACTATGAAGATGATTTTACTGGTGGAGATAACGCTGATACTTTTAAAGGTGGAAATTCAAATGATATTTTAAGAGGTGAAGGTGCTAATGATTCACTTTATGGACAAAGTGGTGATGATACTCTTTTAGGTGGTATTGGAAATGACTATTTAGATGGGGGAACAAATAGTTTAGTTGGTGATACTGTAAGTTATGAAAATAGAAATGAGAGTGTAAATGTTGATTTAACTTTAGGTGAAGCAACAGCAACTATTGGAAGTAGTGAAACAGACACATTAAAAGATATTGAAAATATCACAGGTTCTACTGTTAAAGATGAAATCACAGGTGATGAAAATAAGAATACTTTATTGGGTATGCAAGGCAATGATACTTTAAGTGGTGAAGCTGGAGATGATTATATTGATGGTGGAAGTGGTAATGATGAGATTATTGGTGGAGCTGGTGCTGATAGATTATATGGTGGAAGTGGAGATGATACTTTTAAAATCCATAGTGAGCAAAGTGAGTTAACAGGGGATATTATTGATGGACAAGAAGATATTGACACTCTTGATTATAGCAATATAAATAGTGGTGTTAATATTAGATTAAATGGTTCAACAAACTCAAAAGCTACTATTATTAGCTCTTCTGAAGAGCATACTATTAAAAATATTGAAAATGTAATTGGAACAACTGGAAATGATACAATTCAAGGAGATAGTAACAATAATATACTAAATGGTAAAGATGGAGTTGATACAATTAGCTTTGAAAATGCCACATCAAATATAAGTGCAAATATTGGAACAGATGATAAAACAATTGATTCAAATGTATTAAATGCAACTCAATCAACAGGTGATGGAAGTGTTGATACTATTGAAGAGTTTGAAAATATAATTGGTTCAAAACAAGATGATACTTTTGTAGGTAGTTCTAACTCAAATAAAATCACTGGAAATTTAGGTCAAGATACAATTTATGGACAAGCTGGTGCAGATGATTTAAGAGGTGGAGAAGGAAATGACCTTTTAAATGGAGGAAGTGGTGCAGATGATATTTATGGAGATGGCGGAACAGATACAGTAACTTATGAAGATGCTTCAAATGTAAATGTAAATTTAAGAGGTATAAGTAATGGTATTGCTAATGAAAACTATAATGGAACAACTTCAACTGATAAACTATATAGTATTGAAAATGTAATTGGCTCAAGTGGTGATGATACAATTGAAGGTAATGAAGAGGATAATACTTTAATTGGTGGAGCTGGAAATGATACAATTAGTTTTGAAAACTCTACAACAGGAGTAACTGTTGATTTAACAAATACTACATCAAAACAAAATACAAATGATGGTAATGATTTAATTCAAGGTTTTGATAATATACTTGGTTCAAAAAATAGTGATAATTTAACAGGAAATAGTAATGCTAATATTATTCATGCAGGTTTATTAGATGATACAATTGAAGGCTTAGCTGGAAATGATACTATTTATGGACAAGCAGGTGATGATGTTATTGATGGTTCTTCTGATTTAGATACTTTATATGGAGGAAGTGGAGATGATACTTTTATTGCATCTTTATTGGATGGAAATGATGTAATAAATGGTTTTGAAACAACAGGAACTGAAAGTAGTGATGATAAAGATACTATTGATTATAGTGCGATTGATGACTCTTCATATCATTTAGAAGTTAATTTAAGTAATAGCGATATTGCAGGAGTTTTAAATAATAGTGCAAATATAAAACAAGATTTAACTACTGAACAAACTGATACTATTTCAAATATTGAAAATATAATAGGAACAAATGGTAATGATACTATTATTGGAAGCAGTGAAGCTAACCAATTAAAAGGTGAAGCAGGTGATGATACTTTTATTGGTGGAGCTGGTAATGACCAGATAATTGGAGGAGCACATACTGTTGGTTTAAATGGTGGAGATTGGGTAGATTATAGCTACTCTTTAAATAATATCTATACAGATTTAAATTCAGAAAATAGAGTTTATATTGATACTGATGGTGTGACAGGCTTTGGTGTAAATGATGAAGTTGATACTTTAAGTCAAATAGAGAATATTAAAGGTTCTGATATAAATAGTAAAGCAGATACTATTATAGGAAATAGTGAAGATAACTCTATTTTAGGTTTAAAAGGTGATGATACTATTGATGGTGGAGCTGGAAGTGACTATTTAGATGGTGGTGAGGGAATAAATACTCTTTCTTTTGAAAGTCTTAATGAAGCTGTTAGTGTAGATTTAAGTAATTCAAGTGCTACTACAAGTAAACATAGCGATACTATAAAAAACTTTACAAATATTATTGGTACAGATTTATCATCTCAAGAAGATATTTTAATAGGTGATGATAATAATAATACAATAAAAGGTTTAGCAGGAAATGATACTTTAGAAGGTAAAGGTGGCGTTGATAATCTTTTTGGTGGAAGTGGAAATGATACTTTTATTTTAGGTATAAATGATGGAGAAGATACTATTGATGGAGAAGATGGCTCTTCTGATACAGTTGATTATAGTAGTTTAAACTCTTCTGAAAGTCTAAATTTAGACTTAGATACTTCAACAGCAACAACTGCTACTGTTACTAATGGAAGCACAACATTTACTGATAGTGTTGTAAATATTGAAAATATTAAAGGTGGATCTGGAGATGATAGATTAACTGGTGATGCTTTTAAAAATAGTTTATGGGGTAATGCTGGAGATGATATTTTGGATGGTGATTATGAAGATGATAAACTATTTGGTGGAAGTGGAAATGATACTTTACTTGGTGGTTTAGGAGATGATGAGTTATATGGTCAAGCAGGAGATGATAATTTAAGTGGTGGAGCAGGGAATGATATAATTGATGGTGGAGAAACAGATGAAATATTTGGTGATACTATTGATTACTCTTCAAAGACTACAAATTTAGATATTAATCTTAAAAAAACAGATGGCTCTTATGCAACTGCATACTTAGATACAGAACAAGATAAATTAGCAAACATTGAAAATATTGTAGGAACTATTTATGATGATAAAATCATAGGTGATGAGGGTAAAAACAGACTTGAAGGTAAAAAAGGTGATGATACATTAGCAGGAGATGCTGGTGATGATACTTTATTTGGAAATGAGGGGAATGATACTTTTATTGCTGGAATTTATGACAAAAATTTAGATGATTTTGTTTCTGGAAATGATGGAAATGATTATTATGATGGAGGAGAAGGTCAAGAAGATGGTAATGCAGATACTTTAGACTATTCTGCTTTTGATTCTTCAAAAAATATTGAAGTTGATTTAAGTGCAACTGATTCTTTAAATAGTGATTATGCTACTGTAAATGTAAATGATGGAACAACTGATTATGTTAAAAATATTGAAAATATTATAGGCTCTAAAGGTAATGATATTATTAGTGGAGATGCACAAAATAATATCTTAAATGGGTCATTAGGAGATGATACTTTAAAAGGTAATGCAGGAAATGATACTATTATTGGAGGAGAAGGACAAGATAAGGTTGATTACTCAGACGCGTTAAAAGGTATAGTTGTTGATTTAAGAGATGCTGTTGAAGTAAGTCAAGATGGATTTGATTTTCAAGATGATTTAAGTGGTATTGAAATTCTAGAAGGTTCTAATTTTGCTGATAGTTTAACAGGTTCTAATAGTAATGATACTTTTATTGGTGGTAATGGAAATGATAAGTTTTTCTCAACAAAAGGTAGTGATACTTTTTATGGAGGTAGTTTAGATACAAATGGTACTCATACTATTGAAGCTGGAGAATATAATAAAATTGACTATGAAGAAGAGAAAAGAATATATGTTGATTTAAGCCAAACTAAAACAGATAGTGATGGAAACATATACTCAGAAGTATTAAAATCAAATAGTAATTTAACAAGTGATGGTTTTACAAATTTAGAATCAACAGATAAAGTATATTCAATTGTAAATATTAATGGTACAACTAATGATGATACAATAATTGGAAATAGTGAAACAAACTTTTTTGAAGGAGATAGTGGAGCTGATAAGTTAGAAGGAAAAGGTGGAGATGATAACTTAAAAGGTGAAGCTGGAAATGATACTTTTGTAGCTACAAGTGCAGATGATGGAAGTGATACAATTGATGGTGGAGAAGATAGTGATACAATTGATTATTCAAAACTTACATCAAACTCTATTGAAGTATCTTTAGCAGAAGATTTTACAGTATCTACTGTATTTGTTAAAAATGCAAATAATGACTCAATTGTAAATATAGAAAATGTTATTGGTACACAAGTAGATGACACAATAACAGGAAATAGTAAAAACAATACTTTAATAGGTGAAGCAGGTGATGATACTTTAGAAGGTGGAAGAGGAGATGACCTTTTAGATGGTGGAATAAATAGTAGTAAAGGGGATACTGTTTCATACTCAAAAGCTAACTCATCAGTTAGTGTAGATTTAGGTTTAAATGGTATTTCACAAAATATAAGTGTAGAACAAGGAAATGATACTTTAACAGATATTGAAAATGTTATTGGAAGTGCTTATAATGATATATTCTACTCAAATGAGAATGCAAATAATAGTTTTGATGGAGGAATAACTGATAGTTTAGGTGGAGATACTGTTGATTACTCAAAACGTTTATTAGATAGTGATGATAAAATAGTTGCAAATTTAGAAACAAATAGTGTTCAAATAACAGATGATTTAGTTGTTACTGCAAATGATAGTTTAACATCTATTGAGAATATCACAGGTACAGCAGGGAATGATACAATAACAGGAAATAGTGATAAAAATACTTTAAAAGGTGAAGCTGGTGATGATATTATTGAAGGTGGAGCTGGAGATGACTATATAGATGGTGGAGTAGATAATCTAGGAGATACAGTCTATTATAATAATGCAACTTCTGGTGTTAATGTTGATTTAGGTATTGATGGAACTGCACAAACTGTGGGTGGAGGACAAGGTGTTGATACTTTAGTTGATATTGAACATGTAATAGGCTCTTCTTATGCAGATACATTTAAAGGAAACAATACTGAGTCAAATACTTTTGATGGTGGAAAAGATTTAGATTCAGGTATAGAAAATATCAATGATGAAAATGATACTGTTGATTACTCTAAGCTTACAAATAGTAGTGATAAAATTGTAGTTGATTTAAGTAATACAAATAAAGATAATGTAGCAGTAACAGTTGCAAATGTAGCACAAGGTAGCGATACTTTAATAAATATAGAAAATGTTATTGGTACAAGTGGAGATGATACATTTACTGGAAATAGTGATAGTAATAATCTTCAAGGTGGAGATGGAGATGATACTTTCTTTGTAAAAGATGCTTCATCAAGTAATGAAATTGATACTATTAATGGTGGAAATAATACAAGTGTTGGAGATACAGTAGATTTTAGTAAGGTAACAAACTATTATGTAGATGTAAATTTAAGTTCACAAGATTTACTTTTAAAAGACTCTTCTAATGTTGTAGTAAGAGATGATAATGTTTTAAATATTGAGAATATTACAGGTACTCAAAATGAAGATAAAATTATAGGAGATAGTTCTAAAAATATCCTAAAAGGAGAGGGCGGAACTGATACTATAAAAGGTGAAGCTGGTGATGATATTATTTATGGTTCAGATAATACAGATAATGCATTGTCTTCTACTGATTATGAACTTTTAGATGGTGGAGAAGATAATGATACTATTTATGGTGGAGCAGGAAATGACTCTATTTTAGGTGGAACAGGAGTTGGAGAAGATTCACTTTATGGAGAAGCAGGAAATGATATTATTAAAGGTGGAAGTGGTGTTGACTTTATTGATGGTGGAGATAATGACGATTATATAAATGGAGAAGCTGGAGTAGATGAATTAAGAGGTGGACTTGGAGCTGATGAGATATATGGTGGAACAGAAGGTGATACTATATATGGAGATAATATAGACTCTAATGATACTCAAACTTCAAATGATAATGATACTATTTTTGGAGAAGATGGTGTAGATTATATTTATGGTGGTTTTGGAGATGATACTTTAAGTGGTGGAGCAAATAATGACTATATTTATGGTGGTTTTTCACAAACTGAAGATTCAGGAACAAATGATACTGTAACTTATGAAAATGCAACAAACTCTGTAGTAGTTGATTTTGTTAATAATAAAGCAACAGGTGAAGGAACTGATGAATTGTATGGTATTGAAAATGCCATAGGTTCTAAATATGATGATACATTTATCTCAAAACTTACTGTATCAAATAGATTTGATGGTGGAGATGATGAAAGTGGTGAGATAAATGGAGATAGTATTAGTTATGAAGAAGTAAATGTTGATAGTACTGATGATAAAGTAGTAATTGACTTGTCAACTAGTGCAGATGCTCAAGGTTATTATAAAGCTGATATTTATCAAGATGGAGCAGTAGTTACAAGTGATTATTTGAAAAATATGGAGAATATCACAGGAACTAATGGAAATGATACTATTACAGGTGATGATGATAAAAACACCTTAGTTGGCTTAGATGGTGATGATACTTTAAGTGGACAAGGTGGGAATGATGTAATAAACGGAGGAGCTGGAAATGATACAGCTTCATTTATTGAAAAAAATGTAGCTGTTGAGGTAGATTTTAAAACAAATAAGGCTACAACTTCAACTGAAACTGATACTTTAATAGATATTGAAAATGCAATTGGTGGTAGTTCTTCTGATACTTTTAAAATGAATGAAGATAATAAAACTAATATCATAAATGGAGGAGATACAGCTCAAGAAGATACAGTATCTTATGAATATTATACTACAAATGGTGTAACTGTAAATCTAAGTACAACACAAGCTCAAACTGTTGTTGATAGTAGTGGAACTACTGATATTGATACTATTTTAAATATACAAAATATTATAGGTTCATCTAAAGATGATAAAGTCATTGGAAGCAGTGAAGATAACTCTATTATTTTAGGAAGTGGAAATGATACTTTTATTGCTGGAACTGATACAAATAATGATGGTATTTTAGAAAGTGGTGATGATGGAGTTGACTATTTTGATGGGGGAGTTGGCACATCAGATTGGGCAGATTATTCTGTAGTATTAGATGATTTAAACTCTTCTACAAATGGTATTGAAGTAACTTTAGATGGGGCAAATGAGGCTCAAGTAAATGTAAATGGACAAACAAGTAGTGATACTATATTAAACGTAGAACATATAAAAGGTACTCAAGATAGTGATAGTATTAAAGGTGATGTTCAAAATAACTCATTAGTTGGACAAGCAGGTAATGATATTTTAAGTGGTGAAGCTGGAATTGATAGACTACAAGGTGAAATAGGAGATGATACCTTACTTGGTGGAAGTGGAGATGACATCTTAGAAGGTGGAGATGGAAATGATACTTTAACAGGTGGAGTTGGAAGTGATAAAATATATGGTGGAACATATGATGATAATAGTTCAACTCATACTGATACTGGAAATGGAGTAGATACTGTTGATTATACAAATGCTTTAGAGTCTTTAACTATTGATTTAGATGTAAATGCCACTGGTGGATTAGATGCAAATGGTACAGAAGAAGGTCGTTCTGATGGTGCAATAGGAGACCAAGGTCAAGGTATTGATGAATTATATGGAATAGAGAATGTAATAGGTTCAAACTTTGCATCAGATACAATTTTTGGTAGTGATGAAGCTAATATTATTGAGTCTAAGGCTTATGATGATTATGTGGAAACAAGAGCTGGGAATGATACTGTATATGCTGGAAGTGGTGATGATACAATTGTTGCAACTAATGCAAATGATGGGGTTGATTATATTGATGGTTCTAGTGGTGTAGATACTATTGATTATAGTAAATTAAATGAGAGTATAAATCTTGATTTAAGTGGTGCAGCAAGTGTTGCTTTTGATGGAGGAGTTGTTAAGGATTCTTGGGAAGTTACAGTTTCTAATGGAGACAATGATGTTGTAAAAGATGTTGAAAATATTATTGGTTCTAGTGTTGATGATACAATTATAGGTAACTCAAAAGCAAATGAGATTCAAGGTAGTTTAGGTGCAGATTTCTTATCAGGTAATGGTGGAAATGATGAAATTTATGGATATAAAAAAGGCCAAAGTGAAACTACAATTGAATATGACACTGTAAGTTATGAGTATCTAACTTCAAAATCAGTTGATATTGATTTACAAGCAGGAACGGCTGTTGTAGATACTAATGATAAAGATAATTTATATTCAATAGAGAATGTAATTGGTGGTAACTCAAATGATAAAATAGCTGGTAGTGATGTAAAAAATATTTTACAAGGAAATAGTGGAGATGATAGCTTTATTAGTTCTTTATCAGATGATATTATTTATGGAGGAAAACTACAAACTGATGGTTCTCATATTGATACAAGTAATTCAGATACGATTGATTATAGTAATGAAATAAATGATAATAATAAAATATTTGTTGATTTAGGAACAACTTTAGCTGATGGCTCTTCACAAATAAAAGTCTCTTCCTCTTCTGATATGGATTTTACTACACCTAATTATACTGATAAAGTATATGGTATAGAAAATATTAATGGTACTAATAATAATGATACAATTTCAGGTAATGATGAGACTAATACTTTAGAAGGAAATGGTGGTTCTGATACTTTAAAAGGTGCTGGTGGAGCTGATAAACTTATTGGTGGAAGTGGCGATGATATGTTTATTATTGATAATACTGCTGATGCTACTGGTGATGAGATTATTGGTGGAGATAATTACGATACTGTAAATTATCAAGGCGTTGATCAAGGTATTACTGTAAATCTTGATGGAGTAACAACTGCAACTGTTGATATTGCTGGAAATACTCATACTTTAACACAAATTGAGTATGTAATTGGTACTGAATACAATGATGATATTACTGGTGATTTTAATCTAAATAAAATCCAAGGTATGGGTGGTGATGATACTATAAGTGGACAAGCTGGAAGTGATAAACTTTATGGTGGAGCTGATATTGCAAATAGTACAAACTCAGGAAATGATACTTTAGATGGAAAAGCGGGTGATGATACTATATATGCTGGAGATGGTGATGACAAACTTCTTGGTGGAGATGGTAAAGATATTTTATATGCTGAAGAAGGAGCAGATGAAATAAATGCCGAAAATGGCGATGATACTGTTTATGCTGGAAGTGGTGATGATGAAATAAATGGTGGTTTAGGTGCAGATACTATTTATGCAGGATTGGGTAATGATACTATTACTTTTGAACAAGCTGATAATAAACAAGATATAGTTTATGGAGGCGATGAATCTAATGATAGTGGTATTGATACAGTTGATTACTCTCAAGCAATTACAGGAATGACTGTAAATTTAGCAGAAGATAATGAAGAAGGAACAGCAACTTCTCAAGACCAAGGTACAGATAAACTTTATGGAATAGAAAATATTGTTGGTTCAAATCTAGGAAAAGATACTATTACTGGAAATAGTGAGAAAAATATTATTTCAGGTATGGGTGCAGATGATACTGTATATGCAAAAGAGGGTGAAGACACTATTTATGGTGGAGATAATAATGATTTACTATATGGTGGAGAAGGTAATGATAGTATTGATGGTCAAACAGGAAATGATACAGTTTATGGACAAGAAGGAGATGATACATTAACTGGAGGAAGTGGAGATGATATTTTTAAAGCTACATATACAACAGATATTTTTGATGGGAATGATAAAATAGATGGAGGAGAAGATAGTGATACTATTGATTATAGTGCAATAGTTGATGTTCAATACTATGCTAATATTGATTTAACTTCTCAAACAGCAAATATCTATGACTCTAATAATTCAAACACTATTGTAAAAAGTGATACTATTGTTTCAATAGAGAATGCAATTGGAACAAGTGGAGATGATACTTTTAGAGGAAATGATAGAGTAAACTCATTAAATGGTTCAACAGGAGTTGATACTGTACTTTATACATATGCTGCTTTAACAGCAGGAATTGTTGCAAACTTAGATGCACAAACAACAACTAAAGAAGTTAATGGAAATATTTTAACAGATACAATCACACAAATAGAAAATGTTGTTGGAACAGATTTTGATGATACTTTTATTACAAAATTAGATACTACAAATATTATTGATGCTTCAGAATCAAATACAAACTCTCAAGGTCTTGAATCAAGAGGAGATACTATTGATTATAGTTCAAATGGTGCAACAAAAATAGTAGTTGATTTAGACTCTATTGATACGCAAGATTACTCAACTGTAACAGTAAGTGGAATAAACTCTTCAAATGATAAGATAAAAGATATTGAAAATATTACAGGAACAGCAGGAAATGATACTATTTTAGGTAATGCTGATAATAATACTTTATTTGGAATGGCAGGAAATGACTCTTTAGATGGTAAAGCAGGAGTAGATTATATAGATGGTGGAGCAGGTGATGATACTATAACAGGTGGAAGCTCTGGCGATAGACTTTATGGAAGTTCTGGAAATGATATTTTTATTGATAATGATTTTACAGCAGATATTATTGATGGTGGAAATGAAGATGATAGTACAAGAGGTAGTGATACAGTAGATTATAGCTCATTAGATACTACATCAATGACTACAGGAGTTAATGTAACATTAAATGATTCAACAGTATCAACAGTTACAGTAAATAGTGATACTTCAAATCATACAATAGTAAATATAGAGAATATTTATGGAACAAATAAAGCAGATATAATCACAGGAGATAGTGGAAATAATACATTAAAAGGTAATCAAGGTACTGATTATATTGATGGAAGTTTAGGAAATGATGTAATTGATGGTGGAGATAATATATCAGGAACAGAGACTTTAATTGGTGGAAGTGGACTTGATACTATTTATGGAGATGATGGAGTTGATTATATTGAAGGTGGAGATGACAATGATATTATTTATGGAGATGATAAAAATAGTAGCGCAAGTTTAGTAAATGATGATACTTTAAGTGGTGGAGCAGGAGAAGATACACTATTTGGAGGTTATGGAGATGATACACTAATTGGTGGAGCAAATGATGATAAGCTTAAAGGTGGTGAAGGAAGTGATACTGCTGATTATAGTAATGAAAGTTCATCAATAAATGCAAATATATCTAACTCAATAGCTGTTGGAGCAAGTATTGGTATTGATACTTTTGAGTCAATAGAAAATATTACAGGTACTAATCTTGCTGTTGATGCTGATACAATAGTTGGTAATTCATTAAATAATACATTAAAAGGTTTAGCTGGGGATGATACTATTTCTGAACTTGCAGGAGAAGATGTTGTTGAAGGTGGAGCTGGTAATGACTATATAATTGCTGGGGCTGGAGATGATATTTTAAATGGTGATGATAATGATGATACAACACAAAATGGAACAAGTGATACTTTAGATTATAGTACTATTGCTATAAATGATGATACTTCTGATAATAGATATGTAGGAGATGAGGTAGCAAATGATTTATACAGTGGTATAGAAGTTGATTTAACAGTTTCATCTGCACAAAGAGTTCATAATGAATATGGAGTAGATACTATTACAAATATTGAAAATATTATAGGCTCTGATAAAAATGATTATATTAAAGGTAATAGTGATAATAATACTTTAGAAGGAAGAAGTGGAGATGATTATTTAGTTGGTCTTCAAGGTGCTGATAAAATAATAGGTGGAGCTGGAATTGATACAGCAAATTTTGAAGCAGGTACTGAAAATGTAATTATTGATATGACAAAGACACAAGTTGAAGGAAGTGAAGGCACTTATAGAGTTGAAAATGATGGCTTTGGTAATAAAGAGTTTTTAGATGGTGTTGAAAATATAATAAGTGGAGATAAAGACGATACTATTTATGCAGATAGTGCTTCAAATGATATTAAAACTGGAAGTGGAAATGATACTATTAGAGGTGGTGAAGGTGCCGATGTTATAGATGGTGGAGATGATATTGATACAGCAGATTTCTCAGATTTAGCTTTTGGTGTAACTGTTGATTTAGACTTAGATAATGATAGCTCAAATAGTGCAGAAGGAACAGCAACTTCAAATAGCAAAACAGATACTTTAAGAAATATTGAAAATGTAATAGGTACAGAAGCAAATGATAATATCATAGCAGATGAAAAAGATAATACACTAATTGGCTTAGGTGGAAATGATAGCTTTAAAGGTTTAGAAGGAAGTGATTATATTGATGGTGGAGAAGGAAATGATGATACTATTGATTTTTCTGATGGAACACAAGGTATAAAAGTTGATTTAACTGCTTCTCAAACTTTAGGAACACAATCTTCTTATAAAGTTCAAGATGATGGATATGGAAACCAAGAGTTTATCTCTGGAATTGAGAATATAGTTGGAACAAATTCAAAAGATATAATTATTGGAGATTCAAGTGATAATAAGTTTGAAGGTGGAGATGAGCAAGATACTCTTTATGGAAATGCTGGTTCTGATACTTTAATTGGTGGAGATGGAAGTGATACTTTTAGAGGTGGAACAGGTGATGATATTATTTATGGAAATAATGAAAATATTTCAAGTAAAGATTCAAGTAGAGATTTAGTTGATTATAGTAACTCTTCAACTGGTGTAAAAGTAAATCTATCTGAAACAAACTCAAATATAGACTTTTTTGAGGAGTCAATACTTAATCTAGCAACACAAACTTCTACAGGAGAAGGAGTTGATAGATTATATGATATACAAGATTTAAATGGTTCAAATCAAGAAGATATTTTAGCAGGAAATAGTGAATCAAATATCATAAAAGCAGGTGCTTCAAACGATACTATTATTGGTGCAGGTGGTGCTGATACTTTAATGGGAGAAGATGGTAATGATACTATTTTAGGTGGTTTAGACTCTGATACTATATATGGTGGAGATGAAACAACAGATACAGGAAATGATACTGTTGATTACTCTTATATTAAAAATGATAATGCTATTAATGTAAATTTATCAAGAGCAAACGACCAAGTTCAGCTTGTTACAGATGCAACTATAAGTGATACTTTAAATGGTATAGAAAACGTAAAAGGAACAAAAAATAGTGATATTATCAAAGGTGATGATGATATAAATAGTATAAATATTTTAGATGGATATAAAGCAGATGACTCATTTATCTCTTCAAAAGGTAGCGATACTATTTTAGGTGGTGAAGGTATTGATACAGTTGATTATAGTAATGTAGATTTAGCAAATGGTGGAAATGCTGTTATTGTTGATTTAGGTTTACAAGAAGCAACAGATGATGGTTATCAAAATGCTGGAGTTGCTGTAAAAGATAGATTAGAAAGTATTGAAAGAGTTATTGGAACAACAGGTGATGATAAACTTTATGGAGATAGCAATAGTAATACACTAATAGGAAATGCAGGAAATGATATTATCAACTCAAGAGAAGGTGATGATAGTATTAGTGGAGAAGCTGGAAATGATGAGTTAAAAGGTGGAACTGGAAAAGATATAATTTCAGGTGGAAGTGATGATGATACACTTTATGGTAATGAAGGTAATGATACTTTAAAAGGTGACTCAGGAGCTGATACACTTTATGGAGGTACTGGAAATGATACCTTTGAAGGTGGAAGTGATGTAGATACTTTAAGTTATACTAATTCAGATTCAGGAATTACTGTAACTTTAAATGAGGGTAATGGAGATTATGGTCTTATTTCAAGTACTACAGATGGTGAAGATACTTTAAATGATCATATAGAAATAATCAAAGGTTCAAACTATGCAGATGTAATTTCAGGGTTTAATGGAACTGCTCTTGCAGGAGAAAATTATAATGATACATTTTATGGTGAAAGTAACAATGATACTATAAATGGTGGAATTGGAGATGATAGTATTGATGGTGGAGCAGGAAATGATACTATTAATGGTCAAGCAGGAAATGATGTAATTGATGGAAGTAGTGGTACAGATACTCTTGATTTTAGTGATGCAAATAGTAGTGTAAAAGTATATCTTGGAAAAATAGATGACAATAAAAATACAGTTGCACATGAAGTTATGGATGATGGATTTGGAACACAAGATGATGTAACTGATATTGAGAATATTATAGGTTCAAATAATAATGATACTATTATGGGAACATCTTCAACAAATGATATTAAAGCTGGAAGTGGTGATGATACTATCATTGCAACAGATGGTGGAGATAGTATAGATGGTGGAACAAACAGTACAACTTCTGGTGGAGGAGATTGGTTAAGTTTTAAAGCTATTGATTCTAGTGTAACAGTTAGTATGCAAGATGGAACTATTTCTGGTGGATTAGGAAATACAACAATTTTGGATATTGAGAATATTTTTGGTTCAAAATTTGATGATAGTATTACAGGTGATGAGCATAATAACTCATTAGATGGATATGAAGGTAATGATATTATCATTGGTGCAGGTGGAAATGATGCTTTAAAAGGTGGAGCAGGAGATGATACTTTAAGAGGTGGAACTGGAATTGACTCATATGATGGTGGAGAAGATGAAGATATAATCGATTTTTATGATACTACTTCAAAAGTTATTGTTGATTTATCAAACTCAAAAGTAATTGATGATGGATATGGAAATGAAGAGAGTTCTATTGTAAATATTGAAAATATTGGTGGAACTTTAAATTATGCGGATACTTTAACAGGAAATAATAACAATAATAAGATTTTTGGATATGGAGGCGAAGATAAACTTTCAGGTTTAGGTGGAGTTGATACTATTTATGGTGGAGATAATAACGACATAATCTCAACTGGTGCAGGAGTTCAAGATATTGCTTTTGGTGATGCAGGAGTTGATACTTTAACAGGTGGACTTGATGGAGATATTTTAATAGGTGCAAATGCCATTGAAGATATAGAAGAAGATTGGATTGATTATAGTTCATCTAATAATGGAATTATTGTAAATTTAGATGAAACAATTGATGAAGCAAATGATAATGCTTTAGATGCAATTTTAGAAGAGACTTATTCAAAAGTTATAAATAGTAATGATTCAAATCAAGTAGATTACATAACACAAATTGAGAATATTAATGGCTCAAATAATGCTGATACTTTAGGTGGGAATAGTGAAGATAACTCAATTTTTGCAAATGGTGGAGATGATACACTTTACTTATCAGCTGGAGAAGATATTTTAAATGGTGGAACACATGTAAATGGTGATTGGCTAAGTTTAGAGTATTATACTAGCGGTAATATTGATTTACAAAGTGCTTGGGCTAATGATTCTCGTATTTATGATATAGAAAATGTAATTGATAATAGTGCAAATAATAGCCAAGTAGTAAGAGGAAGTAATATAGATAATACTTTTATTATGTATGGTGGAAATGATACTCTTGATGGTAGAGATGGAAATGACTTATATGATGCAGGTTTGGGTAATGATAGAATTTATGCAAATTATGGAAATGATACAATAATTGGTGCAGATGGAATAGATACACTTGATTATGATGGAGAGAATGGCTACTCAGGAGAAAATCAAGGTTCAGTAATAATCTTAAAGAATATTGATTTAAATGGTGATGGAGATACAAATGATAGTAATGAATCTATCTTAACATCATCTATAAATATTAATGGAATTGATTCTTTAAGTGATGGCACTTATGATTTTTATCAAGTTAAAGATGGTAGAGGTGCAACTGATTATTTATATAAAAATAGTGATGGAACAGTTGATATTGAAAATTTTGATTTGACTGATTATAAAGACATTATGAGTGCTGATGATAATAAAAATATTATTGACGCAGAAAATGGTAATGATACAATCTATGCAAATGGTGGAGATGATACTATTTATGGAGATAATGGAAATGATTACTTAAATGGTGGCTCTGGAAATGATGATATTAATGCTGGAAATGGAAATGATACAATCTATGCAGAATCAGGAAATGATGATTTAGATGGTGGCTCTGGAAATGATTATTTAGATGGTGGTTCTAATGATGATATTTTAAGAGGTGATACTGGAAATGATACTTTAATTGGTGGAACAGGAAATGATAGTTTATATGGAGGCTTAGACAGTGATACTTTAATTAGTGATGAAGGTGTTGATTTAATAAATGGTGGTTCAAATGCAGATGGTTTAGATGTTGATACACTACAATTTAAAGAAGGAACACAAGGAGTTGTTGTAAATATAAGTGATACTTCAATCTCTTATGATGGTGGGGTATTAAATTCAAATAGATTAATTGATTCTTTTTCTAATGAAGAGAGTGTAGTAAATATAGAGAATATTGAAGGTACTTCATATAATGATACTTTTGCTGGTAGTGTTGATATAAATAAAATCACTGGTGGAAGTGGAGATGATTATTTTTATGTTTCATTAGGAAATGACCAAATTATAGGTGGTTTAGGAGATGAAGATACTCTTGATTTTTCAATTATTGATACAGTAGATGGTGTTGCTGTTGATTTGCAAACACAAGATAATGCAGTATTTACAAACGCAGGAACACAATATAATCAAGCCTTAGTAAGTATTGAGAATGTTATAGGTTCTTCTAAAGATGATAAGATAACAGGTACAGATTCAAGTTCAAATGGTAATACATTAAAAGGGAATGCTGGTAATGATGAAATATATGGACTTGATGGAGATGATACTTTAGATGGTGGAGATGATAATGATACACTAATTGGTGGAAATGGAAATGATAGACTAATTGGTGGAGAGGGAAATGATACTATTGATTATACAGCTTCAAATGCTGGAGTAAAAGTAAACATAGATAATATAACTCAAGGTGGATTATCTGCAAATCAAGCAACAGGTGAGGGAACTGATAGTTTAAGTTCAATTGAGAATGTAATTGGAAGTAATTCAAATGATACTATTTATGGAAATGCAAATAGTAATACCTTAAGTGGTAATGCAAGTGATGATAAACTTTATGGTATGTCAGGAGTTGATACTTTAAATGGAGATGGTGGAGCTGATATATTAGATGGTGGAGTTGATAATGATGTATTAAATGGTGGCGATGGAAATGATATTTTCATTGCAAAATCTGGAGATGGAGATGATGAAATAAATGGTGGGAACAATACAGATATTGTTGATTATAGCTCTTTTTCTTCATCTTTAAATGTAACTTTAGATGCTTTGGGAAATGCAAATATAAATCTTGCAGGAAATGATACTTTAACAAGTATTGAAGGTTTTTATGGAACTTTAGCAAATGATAGTATTACAGGAAATGATGATAAAAATGTATTTGAAGGAAGAGATGGAGCTGATATTTTAACTGGAAATGGTGGAGATGATACTATTGATGGTGGCTCTGGAAATGATACTATTTATTCAGGAAGTGGAAATGATAAAATTATTGGTGGTACAGGAGAGGATTGGATTGATTACTCTATTAGTGATTTAGGTGCAAATACTTCATCAAATGTAAATTTAAGAACACAAACAGCAAGTGGAGATAATGGAAATGATGTTATTTCACAAGTTGAGCATGTAAAAGTAGGAAATGGTACAAATACTGTTGAAGGGAACTCTTTAAACAATTCACTTATAGCAGGAAACTCTAATAACGATACCTTAAGTTATAGTGGTGCTGCTTCTTCTGTTAGAGTTGATATAACAAATGGTACTTCAACAGGAGATGGAAATGATACTTTTGCAAACTTTGAGAACTATATTGGTTCAAATCAAGAAGATACATTTATAAATGATTCTATAGATAATCTTGAAATTGATGGTGGAAACTCAAATGATTTAGTTGATTATTCAACTGCAATAAATCAAAACCTAACTGTAACAATTGATGGAATAAATCCTACTACTGTTACAAATGGTACAAATAGTGATATATTAAAAAATATTGAGAGTATAAAAACTTCAAATGGTGATGACAATTTTATTTTAAGTTCAACACAAAATCTTGATATTTTAGATGCTCAAGAAGGAACTGATACTTTAACCTTAAGTAAAGATTTAGACTTATCAAATGTTACGTTATTGAATTTTGAAAAAATTGTAGTACAAGATGGGGATACTTTAACTTTAAGTGCAAGAGATTTAGATAATAAAGATATGCAAATAGAACTTCAAGGTGATGCAAACTTAATAGTTGAAGCAACATCAAATCCAAGTGAGCATGATTTTGCAAATATTTCAATTACAAAAGGAACTGGAACTGTAACTCTTGATGTAAAACAAGATGTTGATTTAAGTTCAAGAAACCTAGGAAATAATAACCTATTTGATGTTTTTGCTGTAAGTGCAGCTGTTACATTAATATTAAGTGAGGCACAAGCAGTTTCAAAAGTTATAAATGGTTCAGGAAGTGCAGTTATTGAAGTTGATTCTAATAGTTCAACAGATTTCAGTTCAATATTAAACTTAGATAATAGTATTAATGAAATAATAGAGTTTAGTTCAACTACTACTTTTACAGGAAACTTAGGTGATTCAAAAGTAAAAGTAGTAAATAATGCAGTATTAAATATAGATGCATCAAAAGTAACTAATAAAGAGTTTATAGGAGAAGGTTCTTTAAATATTACAAATCTTCATGCAACACCAGATGCAGATTTTTCATCTGTTTTAGGAAGTTTAAATGTAAATGCTTTCTCAAATGCTAATGTTGTTTATACTGGCAATTTAGAAAATGTAGATATTTTAACAATAGCAAATGGTACAACATTTACAACAGATGCTTCAGTTATAAGTGCAAAAATTGTAAATGGTGCTGGAACTTTAAGTGTTACAAATCTTGATGAGATGCTAAATACTAACTTTACAAATATAAATCCAGATACATTAAATGTAGATTGGTCAGGAACTGGTGTATATATTGGTAATTTAACTAATGTAGATAAATTGACAATTAGTTCAGGAACTATGAAGGTAGATGCAAATATTTTAAATAGTGCTACAACAATTACAAATAATTCAATTTTAAATATAAATAATTTAGAGTTAGCTACTTCAATGGATTTAACAAAAATAAGTGGAAATAATGCAAATGTAGATTGGTCAGGTACAGGAACATTTACAGGAAATTTAGGTAGTTCAAATTTAACAATTAGCAATGGAGTAATGACTATTTCTGATGGTGCAACTATAAATAGTGCGAACTCAATCATAGTAGATTCACAACTAATTGTAAATGCTAGTAAAATAGATGCTTCTACAATAAGTGGAAATGGAGTATTAACAGTAAATAATTTACAAGATGCTTTATCTATGGACTTTAGTGATTTAACAGTTGATACTATAAATGTAAACTGGTTGGGAACTGCAACTTATAGTGGAAACTTAACTAATGTTGATAGTATAAATATTAGTTCTGGAACAATGAGTTTAGATGATTCTATTTTAGGCAATACATCTGTAACAGGAAATGGAAATTTAATAGTAAATGCAGATGATTCTAGTTTAGACTTAAGTAATGTAAGTAGTACTTTAGGAACTGTTACTATAAATGATAGTGCATCAAATGTTACTATTCAAGGAAGTAGTAATAATGATATTTTAAATTTAAGTAGTGGTGATGATGTAGCAAATTTAGGTGCTGGAGATGATACTGTAAATGTAGGTATAAATAATCTTACATTAAATGATACTATAAATGCACAAGGTGGGAATGATAGTTTAAATATAACTAGTTCAGGAACAATTGATTCTGATGTTTTAACAAATGTAAGTGGTTTTGAGAATTTAAATCTATCAAATGGCAATGATATTATTTTATTTGATGATACAACACAGTTTAATGATTTTAATACAAACTTTAATAGTATAGATGCAAATGGTGGAAGTGATACTATTGAGTTTGATAATAGTTCAGTTAATGGAAATTTAGACTTTTCAAATCTAAGTAGTTTTGAAAATCTAAATCTTTCTAGTGCTTCAGATAATATTGTTTTAGACTTGGATGAACCAAGTAATATTGATGGAAAAGCTGGAGATGATAACTTCTCTTTAGATTTTAGTAATATTGGTAACTTTAATATTGAAGGTGGAGCTAATAGTGATACTATTTCATTAAGTGGTAATGGAATTGAAGTAACTAATGATTTAGATAAATTATTTGGAAACTTGGAAAACTTTAATGGTATTGAGAATATTGATATTTCATCACTTAATGGTGGAGCAGGCTTTAGTAGTGATTTAGATAAAGAGTTTGAGCTTACAAATAGTATGGTTGAAGATTGGTTAGGAAATTCAAGTGGTGATTTAAAACTTTCATTAACTAAAGAACAAGCTGAAAATTTAAGCTTCACAACTTCAGATTCACAAGAGCATAATAGTTCTGTTTCAGGAAGTGCTAACTCTATTGATGATGGTGGAGTTTATAATTTAGATGGTGACACTACTTTAACGATAGATTTAATAGATGTACCTTAGCCTCTATTTTAGAAGCTAAAATAAAAAATGGGAATAATATATGTTAAAAAATTTACTTGAAAATGATGAATTTAATAGATTAGTAAAAGCAAAAGATGGATATGTGCTTTATAATAAAAATGATGTTTATATTGGAAAATCAATTGAGGAGTATGGAGAGTTTTCTTACCATGAGGCAGCTTTATTTGAACAAATTTGTAAAGAAGGAGATGTTGTAATTGAAGTAGGAGCAAATATAGGAGCTCATACAATTGCATTATCAAAATTAGTAAAACAAAGTGGTGTAGTTTTAGCTTTTGAACCTCAAAGAGTGGTTTTTCAAACATTATGTGCAAACCTAGCTTTAAATAGTATTACTAATGTACATACTTTTCAAACGGCACTTTCAAATGAACAAGGTTATGTTGCTATGCCTGATATTGATTATTCAAAGCAGGGTAATTTTGGAGGTGTGAGTGTAGATGGATTTAAAAAAGGTACACCTGTAAGAAAAGAGAAACTTGATGATTATAAAGATAAAATATCAAGATTAAAGTTTTTAAAAATTGATGTTGAGGGTATGGAGATTGAAGTTTTAAAGGGCGCAAAAAATATAATACAAAAATTTAAGCCTATTATTTACGTAGAAAATGATAGGCAAAAACACTCAAAAGAGTTAATTGACTTAATAAAATCATATGATTATAGACTTTATTGGCATTTACCAACTTTATATAATAGACAAAATTTTGCCAATAATGAAAAAAATATTTTTAATAATATAGTATCTGTAAATATGGTTTGTATTCATAAAAGTTTTAATATAAATGTTGAAAAAATGATTGAGGTTAAGGATTCTAATTTTCATCCATTAAAAAGGGAAAAAAGTGACTAAAATAATTGAGAGTTTAAATAAACAAGCATTAGAAGCATATAATAAAAAAGATTTAAAAACAGCACAAGAAAAGTATGAAGAGTTGATAAAAAAAGAACCAAATACTTCAGAAAACTATTGTAATTTAGGTGTTGTTTTAAAAGCTTTAAAAAAATATCAAGAAGCTTACAATGTTTATATAAAAGCTTTAAAACTTAATAATAAAAATCAATTGGTTTTAAATAATCTTGGAAACTTATTTAAAGAGATAAAAGATTATAAAAAGGCTATAAGAGCTTTTAGTGATGCTATTAGATTAAATCCAAAAGATTTCAATGCTTATAATAATTTAGGTATAGTTTATGAAGCTATAAATGATTATGACAAAGCAATTGTTGCATACAAACAAGCAGTTAAAATTAAACCAAATTATTCAAAAGCTGTTAATAATATAGGTGTTGTTCTATATAAGCAAAAAAAGTATAAAGAAGCAATTGAAATTTTTAAAATAGCTCTTAAAATTGATCCTGAATATAACGAACTTTATAGTAATATTGGAGCTTGTTATAATAAACTAAAACAGTATGAATATGCAATAGAAAATTTGAATAAAGCAATAGAATTAAACCCAAATAATGCAGGGGCATATACAAATTTAGGAAATGTATATAATAAAATACATGATTATAAAAAAGCTGCATCTTTACATGAAAAATCTATAGTTTTAGAGCCAAATGGAGTAAATGCACATAGTAATCTAGGAACCTCTTATAAAAACTTAGGATATACAAATAAAGCAATACAAAGTTATAAAAAAGCAATACAATTAGATTCAAACTTTGAAAATGCACACTTTGATTTAGCTACAATTTATCTTTCAAAAAATGACTTTAAAAATGGCTGGAGCGAATATGAGTGGAGATTCAAAAAAGAGGAGATGTTATCTCACATTGTAAATAATAAAGATATATTTTCAAAACCTATGTTAAAAAAAGATGATAATATAGAAGGTAAAATTTTACTTTTACACTCTGAGCAAGGCTTTGGTGATTCTATACAGTTTATTAGATTTTTGCCTTTATTAAAAGATAAATTCAAGTGTAAAATAGCAGTAAAGTGTAGAGATGAGTTAAAAGAGCTTTTTAAAACAATAGAAGAAATTGATATTTTAGTAAATAGAAGTGAAGATACTCCTATTTTTGACTATCATCTTCCTATTATGAGTATGCCTTTTATTTTGAATATGAAATCTTTAAATGATTTACCAAAACAAATGCCATATTTAAAAGCTTTAGATGATGAATCTTTAAAAATCAAAAAAGATAAAAAGAAGATTGATATAGGAATTTGTTGGTCAGCTTCAATAACAGGTGAGAGTTATGATGGTAAAGTTTTTGATTTAAAATATTTAGAACCTTTGATAAATCATCCTAAAATAAATCTATACTCTTTACAAGTTGGGAAAGAGAATGAACATATAAAAAAGTATGGATATGAAAATGAAATTATTGATTTAACAGATAAATTAACAGATTTTTCAAAAACTGCAAGTTTAATAAAACAACTTGATTTAGTTATCTCATCAGATACTTCAGTTGCACATCTTTGTGGTGCTATTAATGCACCTGTTTGGATTCCTTTACAAAAGTATCCAGATTGGAGATGGACAAACAAAGGAGAGTCTACAAAGTGGTATCCAAGTGCTAAATTATTTAGACAAAAAAGCAATAGAGCTTGGGATAGTGTATTTCAGTCTCTTTACGCTAAACTATCTAAACAATTTAAGATAAAAGATATAAGGTTTTAATTGGAAAAAATAGAAGATAACGTAGAAGATATAGATGAAAAAATAAGCCCTAAAGAGTATCCTTTACTATTTTCATTTAAATATATATTAGATTTTTATTTTGGAGATATCTCTTTAGAAACCATATTAACACTTAGTGCAAATAGTGAAAAAGGTTTTACAAATCAAACTGCAATTGATGTTGCTCATGAAGTCGGACTTTATGCAGTTTATAAAGATATAAGTGCTTTGAATATTCCTAAACACTTCTTGCCTTGCATTATATTTGATAAAGAGAATAAACCTTTTATTCTTACAAATAAAGCAAAAGAGGCATCTTTACTGGATATTAGTACAAATGAAACTATTACTATTGATTCTTCAAAACTAAAAGAGTATAAAAAAGCAATTTTGATTTTTAGAGATAAAAATAAAAGTGAATTGATAGATAGTACAAAAACAGGTAATTGGTTTTGGCAACCAGTAAAGAGTTTTTGGCGTTCATATATTGAAATTGGGATTTTAACTTTATTTATTAATATTTTTGCTTTGGCAGTTCCTTTATTTACTATGAGTGTTTATGATAGAGTTGTTCCAAATAATGCAATTGAGACTTTATTTGTACTTGCAAGCGGAGTTGTGATAATTTTGATTTTTGATGTTTATTTTAAAAGTGTTAGAAATCATATAATAGAAAATGTTGGTAAAAAATTAGGGGTTTATTTAGAAGAAGAGTTAATGAAAAGAATGTTAACTTTAAAATCTCAATATGATACTTTATTGGTTGGTTCTAAAGCAAATTTATTTAAAGAATTAAATCAAATAAGAGATTTTTTTGCAACAAAATCTGTTTTACAAGTAATTGACTTGCCATTTTTCTTTATTGCTATTATTGTAATTTTTCTTATATCACCAGCTGTTGCAGCTGTTCCTTTTACAATTGCTATTTTAATACTAATATTTAATGTAATTATGCAAATTCCAATCTCTAATTTGAGTAAAAAAAATGTTCAAAATACACAAGCTAAGCATAGTTATTTAGTTGAGACTATTCAAGGAAGTGAAATAATTAAACTTTCAAATGCAACTTCAACAAAGTTATTTAATTGGAGAAATATTGTTGCAGTTACTGATTCTATTTCTCAAAAGATACAGTCTTTAAATGTATTTTCAATGAACTTATCACAAACAGTAATTCAGTTTGTAACAATGCTTGTAATTGTAGTAGGAGTTTTTGAAATAGCAAATAAAAACCTAACAATTGGTGGACTTATTGCTGTTACAATTCTTTCAAGCCGTGCAATGGTTCCTGTAATACAAACTTCAATGATGGTGATTAGATTTAAAGAGGTAAAAGAGTCTTTAAACAATATCAATGAGTTTTGGCATTTACCAGTTGAAAATGAAAAAAATCTTGAAGTTGGTGTTGGAGAACTTAAGGGAGATATTGAATTTAAAGATATAAGTTTTTATTACAAAGATAGTAAATATGCATCAATTGATGAATTTAATTTGACAATAAAAGCAGGGGATAGAGTAGGTATTATTGGACAAACAGGAGCTGGTAAAAGTACATTTTTAAGAATGCTTACAGGATTAGAAGCTCCTACTAAAGGAAGTATTTATTTAGATGGACATGAGATTTCAACTATGCATCCTGTTGAATTAAGACAAAATATAGGAGTTATGCCTCAAGAACCTTTTTTATTTTCTGGAACTTTAAAAGAGAATATTGAATTATCTCATCCTATAAGTAAAGAAAGAATGATGCAACTTATTAAAATTATAGGTTTAGAAGAGCTTGTTAAAAAAAGCGGTCAAGGTGATGGTTTACAAGTTGGTGAAAGAGGGTCTAACTTATCTGTTGGACAAAGACATTTAGTTGCACTGGCAAGGGCAATTTTAAATAATCCTCCAATTTTAGTTTTAGATGAACCAACAACAGGTCTTGATGTTGGCTTAGAAAAGAGTTTGGTAAACCATGTAAATAAAATCGCACAAGATAAAACCTTGATAGTAATTACTCATAGATTTGCAGCTTTAGAAATGGTTGATAGAGTAATAGTTTTAAATAATGGGAAAATTGTTGCTGATGGACCTAAAGATAAGATTTTAAATGCATTATCACAAAAGAAGATTTAATTATGAATAGATTATTTGAAGAACAAAAATGGAATTACTATGTATCTGTTATTCCTATAATGATATTTTTTATTATTTTTCTAATTTGGGCTAGTTTTAGTGAGGTTGATGAAGTTGTAAGAGGTGAGGGGAAAGTAGTTCCTTCTGGGCAAACAAAAGTTTTACAAAACTTTGAGGGTGGAATTATTTCAAAAATTTTATTAACTGAGGGTGATAAAGTAAAAAAAGGTGATATAATTTATAATCTCTCAAATGCTTTTTTTAAAGCAGATTTAAAAACAAAAGAGATTGAACTTCTATCTTTTGAAGCAAGTGCTATTAGATTAAAATCTTCTATTGCAAATAAAAAGAGTATAGAGTTTCCACAAGAAATGAAAGATAAAATTCCAGATATTATTGAAAATGAAAAAAGAATTTTTATTGAAGACTTGGATAATAGAATAAGAAAAATAGAGATAGAAAAAGATAAAGTCTCTCAAAAGAAATTAGCTTTAAAAGAGGCTGAAAATAAGTTTGATAATTTAAGTTTGGAGCTTAATTTAGCTCAATCAAATATGAGTATTTTAGAAAACTTATACAAAAAGAAAGTAGTTTCAAGAAAAGAGTATTTATCTGAACTATCAAAAAAACAAAGTATTGTTACAAGACTTGATGAAACAAGAAATAGATTGCCTATTTTAAAAGAAGAAATAGAAGAAGCAAAAAAAAGAGTTGAAAGTGTAAAATCACAAATAAGAAGTAAACTTTTAAAACAATACTCTTCTTTAAAAATAGAAATAAATAAACTTATTGAAAAAAATAGAGCAAATAAAGATAGAGATTTAAGAAAATCTGTTGTCTCACCTGTAAATGGGGTAATAAATAAACTATATTTTCATACTATTGGAGGAATTGTAAAGCCAGGTGATAAAATGGCAGAAATTACACCAATTGATGACACTTTAACTATTGAAGCTAAAATTAAAACTTCAGATAGAGCATTAGTTTGGAGTGGACAAGATGTATCAATTGAAATAACAGCATATGATTTTTCAAAATATGGATTATTAAAAGGAAAATTAGTTTCAATTTCACCTGATAGTTTTGAAGATAGAAGTGGAAATGTTTTTTATATAGCTAAAATAAAAGCCAATGATTATGAATTTGCGCCAGATCTTCCAATACTTCCAGGAATGGTTGCTAATGTGAATATTTTGACTGGAAAAAAGACAATTATTGAGTATATTTTAAAGCCACTAAAAAATATAAAAAGAAATGCTTTAAGTGAACAATAAATTACAAGTAATTTAAAACTTAAAATAAAATAATAATTATTTAATAATATAATAAGATAAACTGTTATAACATATTATAGTTATTATAAGGATGGGAAATATATAAATGTTTAGTTTTATTAAAATGCTTCAAAATTTTTTGAGAAATTTAAAAAAGAATAAGGGACTTTGGTTTACAACCCTTTCTGTAATATCTATCTTAGGAATATCATTTTCTATGTATATTTTGATGACTATGACTCAAAATGTGTCAAAAGAAGTCTATATTACTATGTCAGAAACATATGAAACTAGTTTAAAAAATAGAATAAATAAAAAAGAAGAAAACTTTAAAAAACTTGTAGCTTCAATATATGCAAATAATAATATATTAACAGCAATGGAACAAAATAATATAAATGCTGTGGAAAGTATAGTAAATACTTACAATGAGAATTTTTTAAAAGCAGGCTTCAATGAATTGTCAATGAAGTTTTATCCTTCCTCAAATCAAATTAATCAATATAGAAATAGTATAAATTCAGTAATAACAAACAAAACTAAAGTTTTCGGAGTTGAAGTTTTAAATGATGGAATTTTTGTAATTTTAGTTGAACCAATTTTAAAAGATGATAATTTAATAGGTGTAGTAGAAATAAAAGAATCAATCCATACTTTAAAAGCAGAATTTGAAAAAGATAATTCTATTTTTGTTTTTTTGCTTGATGAAAAAATGATGGGAAAACTATCTTTAAAAGCAAAAACTGGCAAATATAGAGATGTTGTAAATGAGTACAAAGTAGAAGAGAAAAAGTATGATGGAAACTTTTTTGGAAAACTAATATCAAATGGCAAAGAAGGTTTTAAAAAGTTAGAAGATAAAGGTTATTTGGTTGATGATACTTATTATAAAACATATAAAAAAATCTCAGACATAAATGGAGCTACAATAGGACTTGCAATTTTAGGAGAGCAGGTTGAGGGAAGTGGTGCCTTTGTAAATATTGTAGATAAAATGACTAAAACAGTAACTACAGTTGCTCTTGGTTTAGTTATCTCTATTTTATTATTTATGTTTTAAAGGCAGTGTATGCGAAGAATTAAGATATTAAAAATATTTGTTATATTTCTGCTTTTTTTGGTCTTTTTGATATATTCAAACTTTTCTTTGATATCATCATTTTTTATGGCTACATTAAATTTTAATATAGCTATTTTAACGGTGTTTTTAATTGGTCTTTTAGTTGTATATCAATCTGCCATAAGACTTACAATGCTTGCAGGTACCTTTGGTATATTAGCTTATAAAAAAGGAAAAGATTTAGAGTTTTATTTGCAAGGTATAACAGAATTGATGCCAGCAACAATTGCTCATATGTTTAATAGAAGAGCTCAAAAAGGAGTTTTATATTTTACTGAAAATGAAGCAAAAGATGTAACTGTTTGGTTATCTGATCAATTTTTTAATCAAAAAAGTTATACTAGTTTCTTTGTTGGAACTTCACTTATGTTAGGGCTTTTTGGTACTTTTACAGGTTTACTTGTTGCTATTGATGAAATGGGTTCAATAATTTTATCTTTAGGTGGCGATGATATTGATATAGCTGAAATTATGACAGGCTTTTCAGGACCCTTAGGTGGTATGGCTATTGGTTTTGCTTCTTCACTTTTTGGAGTTGCTTCTGCAATTATTTTAAATGTAATGCAATATATTTTAACAAGAAATCAAGCAGCTTTTTTAGAAGATGTTGAGGATTGGTTAAAAGGTAAAATAATCGAGTCTCAATCTTCTGATGTTTTAGAAGAGATTGGTACTGCTTTTTCAAAAGAAGGAAAGGTTATCTCACAAGCTCCAACACAAGGTGCAGGTGGTTTACCCTCTGGATTTATTGATATTTTTATTGATACAATGGGTAGTTTTACAGAAAAACTTGAAAAGTCAAATAAATCATCACAAGAGTTATATGAAATTATTACATCAAATTTAAGTGAAAATACAAAAGCTAGTGAACATGAATCATTGATTTTAGAAAGTGTTGATAATTCATTAAAAGAGTTAAATGTAAATCAATTTTCAAATGCTGGTATGATGGAAGACTCTCTTCAAGAAATTTCAAATGTAATTTTAGCAGAACATAAAACAATCAAAAAGAGTTTAGCTTTACAAGAAGAAAACAATAAACTATTAGTTCAATTAGTTGAATCTTTAAATCAAAAGATTGAAACTTTGGAAGAAAAAGTTAAGTAGGTTTGTATGGCAAGATGTGAAGATGATTTTAATCCTTGGCCCTCATTTGTAGATATCTTTTCATCTGTAATTTTAGTTATGTTGCTTTTTTTATTGGTTACACTAGTAAATCTAGGTTATTATGCTCAATTTAAATTTAAAGTTTCATATACAGGCTCTATTGCAACAGATGACTTAATACTTAATAGTAATCCAAGTCAAGAAAAAGACCCTGTAAATGAAAAAGTTTTGCGTTCAAAACAAGAGGTTCAAGATGTAGTTAATAAGTTGCAAAAAAAGATTGTTGTTTTAGAAAAAGAATTAAAGCAAACTAAATCAACAGCAGCAAATACAAAAAATCTTGAATCTCCAGGAATTGATTATGCTGAAAAAATTGATGATCAAAAAGAGTCTGCTCAAAAGACTTTTAAAAATGACAAATACATGATAGTTACTTTTAAAGGTAATGAGGTATTTGTTGATGATGCAACAAATAAAAAGATAAAAGCTTTTACAAAAGAGATAAAAGAAAAAATAGGAGAACATAAAATTTATATTACAGCAGTTGACCCCAAAAATCATGTTAGTGCAACAATATCAAAACAGATATCATTAGGTAGAACAATAAGTACAAGAAATTTGATTAGAAAATTCGGATATGAAAAAAAAGATGTAAGAGTTGATTTGCTTTCAACTGTACAAATAAAAGAAAAAATAGATGATAAAAACGGTTATATCGTAATTAGAGTTAAAAAGTAGATATATGAGAAAAATTTGTCTGAGTCTAATATTTATTTCGCAACTATTTTCAAATGATGATATTATTTTAGATGAGCAAAAAAATAATATTCAAATTAGTGATGAACCTAAAGTAGAAGAAAAGCCAATAAAAAGAGTTCAAAATAAGCTAGAATATAAAGGTACGGTGGTTAAAAAAGTTGAAAGATTAAGAAACTCAAATATTAATTTTTCAAATGAAACTGCATTGGGGAAGTTAAAAAAAGTATCTTTAAATGATGTCGTTTTAGAAACATTATCAAATAGTGATATGATAAGATCTGCTCGTGAAAAAGTTATACAATCACAATTAAAACTAGATGATGGTTTGGCTGATTATTATCCTACTTTAAATTTTGAATATACATATAGCAAAACAAGACATTATCCAGGAGAAGATGATAAAAGTCAATATAAATTTTATAATGATAGAAATTATAGATTTGTGATGGCTCAAAACCTTTTTGCAGGTGGTGCTACTTATTATAATGTAAAGAGTTTAAGAGAGTCATTACTTGTTCAAAGAAATATGTATAAATTGACAGTTCAAGAAGAACTTAATAAAGCTATTAAAGCTTATTTTGGAGTTGTTTTTAGTAAAAAAGCAGTTGAAACAAATAAAAAACATATGATTAAACTTCAAAAAATACTTGATATTGTAACAATAAAGTATGATAATGGAGCTAGTTCAATTGGTGATTTGACTTCTATAAAAGCAAATGTTTCAAATGCACAAACAAAACTTATAAAAGATAAATCAAAACTAGAAGAAGCATTGAGATATTATGAGTATATAGTTGGTAAAAAGTTTTCTAAAACATTACCTTATGAAAGAGATTTCAATATAAAAATAGCACAGTTTGATAAACTTTTTCAAAGAGCTGTTTCACAAAATCCAAATTTAAAAAACTACTATTTAAATATAGAAGCTGAAAAGTATAAAGTTCAAAATGCTCAATCAAAATTTAGTCCTAAAGTTGATTTAGAAGTTACATATAATGATATTCAAGACCAAGAAGATTATGAAGGTGATGAAAATGATTTTACTGGACGAGTAAAACTTACATATAATCTTTTTAATGGTGGCAAGGACAAAAATAAAGTCCTTAGAAGTTATAGTATTTTAAGGGATTTAAAATTTAGATTAAATGAAGAAATAAAAAAGTTAAAATGGAATTTATCAAAACTTCACACATCAATAAATAGTGTAAAAGATGCTTTAAAAAGTACAAAAAGTGAAGTGTCATCTTCACAAGAAGCTGTTGAAGCTTATTGGGAAGCTTTTAAACTTGGAGAACAAGATTTAAATGTTTTATTACAAGGTCAAAGGCAATTAAATAGTGCAGAGCTTGAATTAATCAAATTTGAAAGAAGTAATATACAAGACTTTTTCTTATTACTTGGCTATACAGGGGATTTATTAGCATATTTTAATATTGATCCTGAAAATAACAAGTTTGTAAATTTTTCTACAAGTACTTATAATAAAAAATTATATGATGATTTAAAAGATAAAAAACTTCTTTTTGATGAAGAGGTAAAAGAAAAAACAGTAGATAAAAAAGAGAAAAAAGAACAAAAACAAAAAGAGATAGAAAAAGAGCCTTCATTAAATGAGAATATTGATCTTTTTATAAAAAGCTTTTTACAAGCTGATGAAAACTCTTTTATGATTATTATTAAAGAGTTTGATAATGTATATGATGCTTTTGATTTTATAAAAGAACAAAAAATATCAAAAGAGGCATTTGCTTTTGATATTTTAAAAAAGTATAAAATAAAAACTATAATTGCAAGAAAAATATTTGATAATGAATTAGATGCAAAACAAGAAATGGAAAAAATGTCTAAAACTACCAATAAAAGCTTGGAGTTAAAAACTATAAAAGATATAAAAGAGTTGTATATTAAGTATTTAGAAGGCTTAGAAGTAAAAGTTAAAGAACCTAAGCCAAAAGTTAAGATAGTAGAAAAAATACAAATGTTAAAAAAACAACAATCTTTTAAAACCAATGAAGATTTTAAAAAGAAATTTTTAGAAGCAAATAAAGAGAACTATACTATAAATATAGCAACTTTTACTTCAATGAAAGAGGCAATCTCTTTTGTGAAAAAAGAACAAATTTATGATAACTCTTTTGTTTTTAAATATATTGAAGGAAAAGAGTTAGTTAAAGTAATGTATGGAGTTTTTGAAAACTATCAAGATGCAGTAATATCTCTTGATATCCTTGATGACATAAAACAAAAATATTATCCAGTAATAGAAAAAATACAGACTAAACAAAAACTATATAAACAAAATAAAAAGTTGAATGAAAAAGAAAATAAAACTCAAGAGTATGAAATAGTTACTAAATCAAAAATAGTTGACTCAACAGAAGATAAAAAAAATGATTTAAAAGAGAATAAAACAAAGAGCCTAAATGATTTTGAAGCTTTATTTTTAGATGTTCCTAAAAACTATTATACTATTAATTTAGCAACAATTAATACAAAAGAAGAAGCAAAAGAGTTTACTTTGAAACATGGTATTGAAGATACTAGCTTTGTTTTTTCATTTGGAGATAAAAACCTAGCAAAGGTAATGTATGGAGTTTTTGAAAACTATGAACAAGCAAAAAAAGCTTTAGATGAGCTACCTTTAAACTTAAGAAAAAATTCACCATATATAGAAAAAATAGGTAAAAAACAGGATTTATATAATAAATATCACTCTTTAGGAAAAGAAAAATGATAAACCTAAAGAAAAAAGTATTAAATAAAGATTCATATATTATTGCTAAAAATATAACAATAGTTATAATTAGTTTTGCAATACTTTTTTCTCTGACTTTTTTTATTATATTTATTGATTTTAAAGATAAACTAATTAAAGAGACAAAAATAAAATATGATTTACAAACAAAAAGTCACTCCTTAATTATAAAACCATATGTATTAAATCATAATATAAAATTGTTAAATGAACAAATTGAAAAAACTATTTTGACTAATGATTTTAAATCAATTAGATTAAAGTTTAATGAGTTGATTTTTACAAAAGAAGCACTAATAAATAATACTCCAAATTTTAGTGATATAAGTAGTTCAATAAGTGATGTTGTAATAGATATTAGATATGGAAAAATTGAAAAATTAAGTGATAACTATTTTTACTTTACACCCTCATTAGCTTTTAACAAACAAGATTATATAAGTATTAGATACCAAGCATATAAAGACAATGAAGTTAAAAATTTATTTGCAAGTTTTGATTTTAAAAACTTACAAATAAATGAACCTAATATAGAAAATAGAATCAAATTTCCATTTTGGTTAGATCTGATTTTTGATGAAAAGTTTGAAAATATACAAAAACAGCTTTACTACAAAGATAAAAAAATTGCAACTATTGATTATATTCTTGATATGTATAATATTAAATACGAAGTATATTCATTTACAAGAAGTCTATTCTTTTATGCATTTTTTATGTTTTTCCCTGTTTTGATATTTTTTAGATTTTATAATTACTATATATTTAAAAAATATGTTACAAAACCTATTCATAAATTAAATACTTTACTTGATGATATTTTAGAAAATAAGTTTCATAAAATAAGAACAAAAGAGTTTGATGGAACACAAGAGTTGAAAGATATGATTGAAAAAGTATCAGCGTTATCAAGTAAATTAGCTTCTAATGTAAATGAACTTAATATTAGTAAAGAAACAATTAAAAGAAAAAAATCAACAGATACTTTAACAGGATTAGAAAATCAAAAGATTTTTGAGCAAGATATCAAATCAATGTTTGTATCTTCAATTTCTGGATATGTAATAATATTGAGACTTCCTTCACTAAAAGAGTTCTCAGAATTAAATGGAAGTAATACTACAGATACTTTTATTGAAAATTTTGTAAATATAATAAAAAATATAGTGTATAGATTTAGTAAAATTGATATTACTATGTATAGATTTTATGGTTCAGAATTTGCAATTATTGCAAAAAGGTTTGATAGTATAAAAGCGAATCAATTATGTGAAGCCATAATTCATACTTCTATTAATAAATTATCACAAAAATACAATCTTCCTGAAAATTTTTTAACTATAGGTGGAACTCCTTTTGATTTATATGGAACATTAAATTCAATTTTAAAGTCTGCAAATGAAGCTTATACTGTTGCAAAACAAAAAACAAATAGTTATCATTTGATAACAGAAGAACAAATTGAACATAATTACACAACATTAGAAAAAGTTGTTTCAACAGTTATTCATGATGCAAATTTTGATGTTGATTATGCTTCAAATAGTTATAGTTTTGATGATGAAAAGCTTGTTATGCAAGAAGTTTCTCCCTTGATTTATGATAATAATCAACAAAAGCTTCCTATTGGTTCTTTTGTTTCAATTGCAGAAAAGATAAATGAAATAATTACTTTTGATAAACTTGTTATTCAAAAAGTTATTGAGTATTTAAAATACTCTAAAGCTAGCCATGAAATTGCTATAAATTTAGCTGTTGATACTATTTCAAATAAAGATTTTAATAAATGGCTTGAAGATATTTTAAATGCAAATGTAAACTTAAAGAAAAAAATAGTTTTTAGTATTACTTCTTATACAGCATCATTGCATAAGCATAAATTTAAAAAATTTGTAAAACATATAAATCAATTAGAAGCGAAAGTTTTATTGAAAAGATATAATACAAATGATTATCCATTAGAAGAGTTAGAAGATATTAAAGTTGATTATCTAAGAATAGATAAAGAGTATACAAATAATCTTGCAAATGATAAAATAAAAAGACATAAAGTTAAAAATATTTTGATATTTGCGCAATTAAATAATATGGAAATTTTAACAGAAAATGTAAAATCAGATAATGATTATGCATTTTTAGAAAGGCTTGGGGTTTATGCTACAAGTAAGTAAGGAATATTTATGAGAATTTACTTTTTGATATTAGCCTTTTTTATCTTTTTTAGTGGCTGCAGTTTAAAAAATAGCAGTTTAGATAGTGCTGATTTAATTAATGCAAAGATTATAAAATCTTCAAAAAGAGAGTTTGATAAGATTTCAAAGGATGCTGTACTAGAAGCAATTAAAAAGAGTTTTGCATTAAGTAATAAAACTAAACAGTTCCAAATAAATTCATATAGAAATTATATATTAGTTCAACGAATAAATTTTGATTATTTGATTTTTGCTTCTAATGTAAAGGTTGAAAATTGGTTATTTGAACTTGAACAAAAAGATAATAAAACTTATGTAACCTTATCTATTTTTGATGAAAATAAGTTTGATGATAAAATAAAAAGATATTATTCTAGTAATTATCATGAACTAATTTGGAATAGAATAGAGCACTTATTAGGCTTAGATAACAAGTGGATAAATTGCAAAGGCTACATATGCTCAGTTTTTTCTTCAAATAAGCCTTTAGATAAAGATTATATAAAAGATGTGCTTATATCTCAAAGAAAAGCTAAATTACAAGCTATTTTAAATGCAAAGATTGAAGAGAAAAAGAAAAAAATACAAGAAGAGATTCTAAAAGAGTATGAAGCATATTTGGATTTTGAAGAAAAAGAGCAAGAAAAGAAAAAACAAGATCCTCAATCAATCAAAATTAAAGAAGAGTTTGATGATTTACTTTTATTAAAAGATAAAAAAAGTTTGAAAAAAGACAGACAAGTTGATAAAATAGATACTAAATTAGAGAAAATAAATACAAATTAATAGAGGAAATATGAAAGCTTTTATTTTACTTTTTATAACAACTGTTTTTTTATATGCATCACTTTTTGATGAGGCGGTTAAGGATTTAAATAATAAAAAATATTTAAGCGCTTATGATAAGTTTAGTAAAGTGGCCTTATCACAAGATAATCCTATTGCACAATATAATATTGCATTGATGAACTATAAAGGTTTAGGAATTCCTGTAAATAAACAACTCGCTTTTCAATGGTATGAAATGGCTGCACAAAATGGTAATATGCAAGCACAAAATAATCTTGCGCATATGTATTATTTGGGAAATGTTGTAAAAAAAGATAAAGAAAAAGCTATATATTGGTATAAAAAAAGTGCTAAACAAAATTATGCTTTAGCTCAGTTAAATTTAGGAATGATATATGAAAGAAATCATACAAAACCTAGTTTAAAAAAATCTTTTAAGTGGTATAAGGAAGCTGCATTAAATGGAGTGATTTTTGCACAAAATAATCTTGGTAGAATGTATTATTTTGGTCAAGGAACAAAAAAGGATTTAAAAGAAGCTTTTTATTGGTTTGAAAAAAGTGCTTTAAGTGGAAATGCCTTAGCACAAATTAATCTAGCTATGATGTATTATAGTGGTGATTATGTAAGTAGAGATTATGAAAAAGCAAGAGTATGGTTTGAAAAAAGTGCTAAACAAGGAAATAAAACAGCAATTATTAAACTAGCTGATTTATATAGAAAAGATTCAAAAATAAATCAAGATTATGAAAAAGCATTTTATTGGTATAACATTGCAGTTGAAAAATATGATAATTTAAAATCTATGTATTATCTAGGATATTTTTATTATAATGGATTAGGAGTAAATAAAGATAAAAAACAAGGTGAATATTGGATAAAAAAAGCAGCTTCAAAAGGGCATGAACGTTCAAAGAACTTTTTAAAAATTCATAAAATAAATAACTAAGTAATAATTTTACTTAGCTATTTTTTTGCATACATCTGTTTTCATATTTTCATGATAAGTACAATTTAAGCCACATTTATAAGAGGCTTTTTTTGTTAAATTAAGTTCTTCAATTTTATTTATTGAAGCTTGTTTACACTCTTCTAAGCTTTTATAAACACCATTTTTCATGCTTCTTTTTGTATTGCTTTTATCAGGATATACCCATGATGTCCACTCTTCTTTTTTTGTCTCATTTGAACATGCATTTAATAAAAATACTAAAGAAGCTAAAACAATTAGATTTTTTATCATACTCTCTCTTTTTAATTTAGTTAAATTATTTTATTATAAAAACTATTAAATCAACTACTTTACTTTACTATTATTCTACAATTATTATGTTAGTATTACTTTTTAAAACAAAAAAGAGAGAAAAGATGAAAATAATTATTGCCTTTTTATTAGCCTGTACAATAAGTTTTGCAAAAACTGATTATTCTGAGATGAGTACACAAGAGTTAATAGCTATTATGGGATATGTAAAAAAAAGTGAAGAAAATAAATTTAATAATGAGCTAAGAAGTAGAATTCCTACTATGAATGAAAAAGAGAAAAAAGAGTATTTAAAAAATAAAAAGAAGCAAAACAAATAACATGAAACAGAAATTACTTTTATTAGAAGATGACATTACACTTAGTGAAACTATAGTAGAGTATTTTGAAGATGAGGGCTTTGAAGTAGAGCAATCTTTTGATGGGGAAGAGGCTTTAAGTTATGTATATGAAACAAAATATGATTTACTTTTACTTGATGTAAATGTTCCTTTATTAAATGGTTTTGAGCTTTTAAAACAAATAAGAGAAAAGCAAGATAAAACACCTGCTATATTTATTACATCATTGAATTCTATGGACTCTTTAGAAGAGGGTTTTAATAGTGGTTGTGATGATTATATAAAAAAACCATTTGAATTAAAAGAGCTTTTATTAAGAGTAAAAACCATATTAAAAAGAGAGTACTTTAATAAAGAAGAGGTTTTAAAAATAGGAACTGAGCTAACTTTTAATATGACTTCATATGAATTAAAAAATGGTGAAGAAAAACTAAATTTAAACAATAAAGAGTTAAAGTTATTGAAACTATTTTTATTAAATCAAAATGAACTTTTAGATCATGAAAGAATATATGATTATGTTTGGGATTATGATGAAGAACCTAGTGATAACTCACTTAGAACATATATTAAAAATCTTAGAAAAATTATAGGGAAAGAAAGAATTGTTAGTCTTAAAAAACTTGGATATAGATTTATTTCGTAGTGAAAAAAAGACTCTTTTAGGTTTTTTTTCACTTTATACTATACTTTGTATAGTTATTTTAATATTTATTTCATATCTTTATTACTCTTTTCAAAAAGATTTAATGCTACAAGAGCAAAGGGTAAAACTTCAAGAGTATTCAAGTGATTTTGTCTTTAGATTAAAAGATTTACATATAAATTTTGATAAATACAAATATTATCCACGAGATGAAAAATTTAAATCAGCAATTTATGATAGCTCAAAAAAAAGAATTTTTTCTACTTTAAAATCAAATGAGATAAATTTTGATAAAGTAATTTATATCACTGATGATAAAATACATTTTATTACTCAACCTGAATCATATTATCTTGGAACAAAATATATAATAATAGAGATACCAGAAGATAAAGCATGGCTAGAAAATGTGTATAGCTTTTTATTCTATTTTGTATTTATTGCTTTATTTTTTATGCTTATTTTAGGATATTTTTTATTGAAACTATTTTTAAAACCTATGAAAGATGCCTTGTATTTACTTGATAGATTTATAAAAGACACTACTCATGAATTAAATACTCCTGTTAGTACTATTGTTACAAATATTGAGATGATTAAAAAAGCTAGTTTAGATGAAAAGCTAAGTAAAAAAATAAACAGAATTGATATTGGTGCAAAAACTATTTCAAATATTTATGATGATTTAACATATTTAACTTTAAATAATAAAATTATTTCAAATAATAAAAATGTAAACTTATCAAGATTAATAGAACAAAGAGTAGAGTATTTTCACACCTTAGCAAATGCAAAAAGAATCGATTTTGTAGTAAATATCAAAAATGATGTATATCTTTTTATTGATGAAAAAAAATTATCAAAATTATTAGATAATCTACTTTCCAATGCAATCAAATACAATAAATTATCAGGAGTAATAAAAGTTACATTAAATGAAAAGCATTTAAGCATTCAAGATAGTGGAAAAGGTATGAGTAAACATGAACTTGAAAATCTTTTTATTAGATATAAAAGATTTGATAGTAGTGTAGGGGGATTTGGTATTGGGCTTAGTATTGTCTCTTTAATTGCAAAAGAGTATGAGTTAGATATTAAGTTTACTTCAAAACTTGATAAGGGAACAAAGGTGATAATTACATGGTAAAAAAAATAATCTTTTCTATTTTGATATTTTTTGTTAGTTTAAATGCAAATATATATGAATCAAATTGTGTTAGTTGTCATAAAAAACTTCCTGTTACTATAGATAAATATTTTTATAGATATTTGCTAAAATATAGTTCAGAATCTAATGTAAAAAATGCAATGCTTGAATATATGAAAAGTCCTACAAAAGATAAAACTATAATGCCAGAAGCATTTATTTTGCGTTTTGGTATAAAAAAACCTTCAAATCTTTCAAATAAACAGTTAAAAGAGGCTTTAGATATTTACTGGAATGAATATAAAGTTTTTGGAAAATTAAAATAGTTTAATCTTTTCACAATCTATCCACAATTAGATTTTATACTTTCAATATAAAAATTAAGGAGTATAAAATGACTACTACAAAAAAAATCTTAGTTTCAATTGCTATTTTAGGTTCAATAACACTTTTTGCAAATAGTGGTGAATCTTTATATAAAGCTTGTGCATCTTGCCATGGAGCAAATGGAGAAAAAGCTGCACTTGGGAAAAGTGAAGTTATTAAAGGTTGGGACTCTAAAAAGGTTCAAAACGCATTGCATGGCTATAAAGATGGAACATATGGCAAAGTGATGAAAGGTGTAATGAAAGGTCAAGTTGCAAGACTTAGCGATGAGGATATCAAAGCTTTAGGTGATTATATTGCTACATTTAAATAAGTAGAGTTTAAAACTCTACTTTTAAGGAAAAATTATGAAAAAGCTAATTATTTTAATTGTTTTATTTACTAGCTTATTATTTGCAAATAAAACTCAAAATTTATATGATTTTATTGATGTTGATTATAGCGAAGCAATTTATAAATATATAACTGTTAAAGAGCCAATACAAGAGTGCTATGAACAAGAGTATAAACAAAGAGTTGATATTAATTCTAGCTATGATAATAACTCAATAGGTTTAGATACTATAATAGGAGCAACTGCTGGTGTTGTTATTGGTAATCAAATAGGTAAAGGAAATGGCAATACAGCTGCTAAAATTGTGGGTGGTTTACTTGGTGGAAAAATAGCAAATGAAATAAGAGGTTCAAACTCTGATGATTACTATTATGAAACAAAAACAAGAACAAAATGTGTTACAAAATATATAAATGCTACTAAAAAAAAGATTATTCAAGGGTATAAAAATCATTTTACATATGATGGAATTAAATATGTAAAAGTTACAAAAAAACCTCAAGAACAAATAAAAGTTACTAAAATCATAAGTTATTAAAACACTTGAGTTTTCTCAAGTGTTTATGTCAAAAGTCTCATAACAGATTGTTGCGTTATATTAAATTGAGATTGAGTATAAGCTCCAACTTGTGATAATACATTTTGTTTATCAAAAGTTGCAATCTCTTGTGCCATATTTGCACCACTTAATTCAGATTGTGCAGCTCTTGTTTGAATCTCTTGAGATATTGTATTTCTACCTGTACTTGCTAACTCATTTTGTGTTGAGCCAAGTTCTGCTCTATAATTATTTAACACTCCAATTGCATCATCAACTTTTGATAGATAATCACTTGCATCTTCTGCTGTAAAACTATCAGGTGAATTAGTTACTAAATCATTTAATCCAACTCCTAAAGTATTTGATTGAATTGATGTAGAGTTTGATGTATCAGACTCTTGTGTACCCACTTGAAAAGTTTGTGAACTTGATGGTGCTTGACTTGATTGAGATGCTTGAAGTAGTGTTTGATCATTATACTTTGTTGCACTAGCTATTGCATCAAAACCTTTAAGTGTATTTTGTATATCTTTAAAAATAGCCTCTCTTGCTTCTTGAGAAGTTGTATCTGTTGAAGCTTGTAGTAATTTTTCTTTTACATTATCTAACATATTTGATTGCTCTTTTATAGCAGAATCTGCTATTTGTGTAGAAGCAATAGCACTGTTTGTATTTTGTAGTGCTTGCACATATCCATTTGCTTGAGTTCTTAGATTGTCTGCAATAGAGAGTGCAGAAGCATTATTTGAAGCTTTATTTAGTTCTAGACCAGTTGCAATTTTTTCTAATGTTTTGTTTTGGTCTATATAGGGGCTTTGATACTGTGAAATATTATTGTTAATTTCCATAACAAACTCCTTTTTGCGTATATACAAATTGTATAGCAAAAAGGATTAAAGTAAATTTAAGTTATTTATGTAGTTTCTGTTGTTTCTTGACGATATTTTTTTAATAGATTCACAAATTTTTTATTGTCATTTAAACTATCAAACTCTTCTTCATTTTCTATTTCTTCAATATATTGTTCGTTTAATTTAAGTGCTTTTTCTAAGTCATTGATTGAAAAGTCATTATATCCTAAAACTGCATGTGCTTTTGCTCTTTGATAAAAGGCATTTGGATAATCATCATCAATTTTCAATGCTTGATTTGCAAGATGTAGTGCCCAGTTTGCTTCACTTAATTCAAGTGCTGCTTCTGCTTTATATGTTAATGCTTCTGGATCATTTGGTCTTAAATTTAAAACATCATCATATATTTCAATTTTACCACTAGGTGTTGTTTCTTGAGCTGCTCTTATCCATAATGATTGTATTATATTAGTTTTTTCAATCTCTTTTTGGTTTTCTAATACTTGTTTTGAACGTTTATCTAAATCTTTTTCAATTAAACTCATTCTTGTTTCATAATCATCAATTACTTTAGATACTTTTTCGTCTACAATATTTCTAATCTTTTGGTTTATATCTCTTATTGAGTTAAGTCCAATAACTACTAAAAGTGATGTAGCAGCAGCAATAATATAGAAAATATTATTGATTGTTGAAGTAGCATAACTTATGGCATTTGAAGATATTTCTACTTCTTTTTCAGCCAATCTTTTATAAAGCTCTACTTTTAGTTTTTTATTCTCTTCTCTTAATTTTCTTAAGTCATTTAGAATATAATTTTCTACAAAGGGTGTATATAGAGGTTTTTCTAATTTATCTAATCTTTGTTTAACTTCTTTTTTTTCTTCTTGTGTCAACTCTTTAGCATTTAGAGTTGACAACAAGATAATTGGCACTAAAAGTAGTAGCAATCTTATCATTTAATCTCCTATTAACAAATACAATTATTATCTTTTGTTAATAACTTTTCATATAATGTCTCCAATGCAATATCAGAGATATTTTGAGATACTCCTATGTGAAATGAAATTTTAGAAGGACTCATATCAAACATCTCAAATGCGATATTATTCTCTTTTAAAGCAGTGATTGCATCTACAATAGTAAATGAGTCTTCTTTTAATCCAATTCCAACAAGAGTGATTACAGATAAAGAATAAGTTACAATAATATTATCTGGCTTTAATCTTTTATCTATTTCTCTTCTTAAGTTATTAATATTTCCTTTTAAATCTTCTTGCTCTACTAATATAGCTAAATCATCCTTATCTGTTGGATAATGATAAGTATTTATATGGAATTCTCCAAAAATTTTCAATAATTCAGCAGTAAATCCAATCTCTTCTCCAAGCATATCTTTTTGAATATGAATAGATGCCATATTATCAAGTTTTGCAACTCCCACTAATTTTTCCATAGGAACTCTTTCACTTAAGATTAAAGTTCCTTTGTTTGTTGGGTTATTAGTATTTCTTACTCTAATTGGTATTTTACTTTTTTTACAATTTAACATTGCATTAAAGTGAAATACATTAAAACCTTTTGAACTAAGTAGTCTTAACTCTTTAAATGTTAATCTTGGAATTACTTTTGCATCAGGAATTACTCTTGGGTCAACTTCATATACACCATTTGTATCTGTCCAATTTTCGTACATACTTGCATCTAATGCATAGGCTAATTCACCACCAGTTAAATCTGAACCACCTCTACTCATAACTGCAATTTCATTTTTTTCTGTTACTCCATAAAATCCTGGAACCACAACTTTTTCATTATCTTTTAAAACAAAATGTTTTTTAACATTGTCATATGTTTTTGCTTGAACTTTTCCATCTGTATATGTATCATCTAAAATAAATCCAAACTCTTCTGGTAGCATTAGTTTTACATTTAGACCTGATTTTTTCATGTAATCTGAGATTATTTTTGCATTGTAGTGTTCACCTCTTGATAAAAAGAATGCCGTTTTTTTATCATCTTTAAAATCACAATTATTTAATTCATTTTCAAGAGAGTCTAAAATTTTCTTTTTTGCAATACCTAAATCATCACAAAGTTTTGTATATTTTTTGATTATTGCATTAAAACTATCATCTTTTGAAATTTCAATTTTTTGTTCTAAAAAGTGATTCCCCTCTGTTGCTAAATTTAAAAGGTGATCTGTTATTTTTTCATCAAAATCATCATCTCTTCCTGGTGCAGAAACTACAATAACTTGTCTTTTTTCATCTCTTTTTACTATATCTACTATTTTTTTTATTTGTGTGGAATTTTTAACTGAACTACCACCAAATTTGCATACTTTCATTATTTTTTCCCTTAGTGTAATTTTTTATTTTATTTGTTCTAGATACATTTTACATTTTATTTCTCAATATGCTTTATAGTTGTCAATAAATATATCTTTTAAAGATTTATTTTCATGACTTCCTTTTATCAAAAAAAGAGGTTTTCTCAATGGAAAGTAATCTCTTTTTAAATTTAATACTTCTTCTTTTGAAAAAAGGTTTTCAAGAACCATAAAAGATATTTCTTTATGATTCTTTAACTTTTTTTCATTTATTGAGCATGTATCTATATTTTTTTTACTAAAACCTATGTTATTTATACTATTTATAATCTTTTCTTTTATACAAAATAGATAAAAATCAATAATTTTTTTCATACTTAAAGTATTATCTCTTTTTTATTTTTATTTGCAAAAATTAAAATAAGTTTTTTTTCATTTTTAAGTATTTTTGAAATTTGAGTTATTCTTATTTTTTGATTTTGTTTAAAATAAGATTTTATCACTTCTTTTATAGTTTCAAAGTTTTGATTTTTACTAAATTCAAGAATAAGTGATTTATCACTTAAAATAATTTTTTGGTTTGAGGGAACAAAAGATTTTTCAATTAAAAAATTGAAAAAATCTTTTTTTTGTTCTTTTGTTGTTTGATTTAAATAGTTTTCAATATAAAGAAAATACATTATTAATCCTCTAAAGGATAAACTCCATTCTCATCATGGTTTTCAGTTCCTTTAATTGGAGGGTTGAATACGCATATTAATCTCATATCTTCACTTCCACCATACAAGTTATGGTCATCATGCTCATTTAATGCATACATTACACCATCATAAATTTCATGAGTTTCACCTGTTTTTAAATCTTCAATTTTTCCATTCCCAGCTACACAATAAACAGCTTCTAAATGGTTTTGGTAGTGAATATGTGTTTTTGTATTTGCTTTAATGATTGTTTCATGAAAAGAAAATCCCATATTATCATCTTTTAAAAGCATTCTTCTACTTGTCCACTGACCTTCTTTAGCATGAACTTCTTTTTCAGTTCCTATAATATCTTTGTTTATATCTCTAATAATCATATATTAAAATTCCTCCGTTAATTTTTCTTTTTTGTCTGCAACTAGTTTTCCAATTGCAGTATCAAGACGATTAAGACCTTCTATTAATGTTTCTTCATCAATAATTAATGGTGGTAAAAATTTTACTACTTGATCTTCACTACCACAAGTCTCAACGATTAATTTTTCTTCAAATGCATATTTTGAAATTTCACCAGCAACTGAATTGTCACCTTTAATTTCAAATCCATAAGCTAATCCTCTACCTCTAATTTCTACTTCAAAAGTATCTTTATATTTTTCAGCAATTTTTTCTAATGTATCTTTTAATAGTTTCTCTTTATATCTAACTGCATTTGATAAATCATCATTTTGCCAATAATGCTCAATAGCAACTTTTGCTGCAACGAAAGCTAAGTTGTTTCCTCTAAATGTACCTGTATGCTCACCTGGCTTCCATTGGTCTAAATCTGGTTTTAGTAATACAATTGCCATTGGTAAACCACCACCAATTGATTTTGAAACAGTTACAATATCTGGATTAATTCCTGCAAATTCAAATGAGAAAAATTCACCAGTTCTACCATTACCAACTTGAATATCATCAATAATTAATAAAATATCATACTCTCTACAAATTGATTCTAACTCTTGTAACCACTCTTTAGAAGCTACATTAATTCCACCTTCACCTTGAATAGTTTCAATTATTACAGCTGCTGGAATATCAAGTCCACTACTACTATCTTCTAGAAATTTTCTAAAAATAGCCATAGTATTCATGTCACCAAAATAACCATCAAAAGGCATAAATGATACATTTGATCTACTAATATAACTTTCATCTCTGTAATCATCATTTCCTGTAACTGATGATGAACCTTGAGTAAGTCCATGGAAACCATTTGTAAAAGAAACAACATTACTTCTACCTTTTACTAATCTTGCAAGTTTAAGTGCAGTTTCAACTGCATTTGTTCCTGTAGGCCCTGTGAATTGAATTTTATAATCTAAGTTTCTTGGAACTAATATTGTGTCGTTAAATGTTTGTAAAAAATCTTTTTTAGCACTTGTTGCCATGTCAAGTCCATGAATAACACCATCTTTTTGAATATATTCAATTAATGCTTTACTAATTAATTCATTATTATGTCCATAATTTAATGTTCCAGCACCAGCAAAGAAATCAATATGATCTTCACCTTGTTCATTTGTTAAAATAGCTCCCTTTGATGTTTCAAATATTGTTGGGAAACTCCTAATATAACCTCTAACTTCTGACTCTAAATTTTCAAATATTCTCATTATTTTTTTCCTTTATTAAATGGGCCTATTTTAAATAGTACCTCTTTTTCATGACCTTCACTGAAATCTTCATTATCAAATAATACTGAAGTTTCAATATTTGCATCTAAGTTTTTTGCAAATTTTTCAAAAAATCTTTTTGATGACTCGTTATCTGGTGATATAGTTGTATGAATATACTCAACGTCTTTACAAAAATCTCTGTCAAGTATCTCTTGAAGTAATCTTTTAGCTACAGATTTACCTCTAGCTCTTTCATCAACTGCAACCTGCCAAATAAAAAGTACATTTTTTTCATTTGGTGCTAAATAACCAGATATAAATCCTATAGCATCATTGTCTAATGTTGCAACACTACAAGTATCTTTGAAGTATGTACTTTGTAGTAAATATAAGTATTCAGAATTTACATCTAGCGGTTTACATCTATTAATTAAATTAAAGATATTCTTTCCGTCACTTTTTACCGGTTCTCTTAATTTAATTTCCGTTTCCATTCTTTATCCTTTTACATATTGAATGTAAAATAAAAACAAGATAATTGTTAATTATTTACATCTTGGGTGTAAATTTAGCATAATAAACTTATAGAAATATTAATTCATAATGTTAAATTTAAACAATTTATTTAAAAGATAACTTCAAAATAGTAATTTTTTTTTAAGTACACCTTGCTATAATTTATTAATAAAGCATGATGTTATAATAATATACAAGGATTACAAATGGGTAACTTTATAATGCCAGAAAATATAAATAATTATAATGGTAAAGAAAGAAAAGTAGGATATGAACTAGAGTTTTCAAATATAAATATGAATGAAATATTATCTTTATTAAAAGAAACATATTCATTAAAAGAAAAAAAAATAAACAGTTTTTTTTATAAATTGGAATCAGAATATGGTGATTTTGTTTTAGAACTTGACTTTGAACTTTTAACAAAGCAAAAGATAAAAACAAATGCAATCGATTTTTTTGAAAAAGTTGGAATACAAATTGATGAAAAAAGACTTGATGAAGTTGAAAATATTCTAGGAACAATATCTAAGGATTTAGTTCCTTATGAAATAAGTACTCCACCAATACCTTTGAGTAAAATGCAATTAGTTGATGACTTAAGTACAAAACTAACAAATGCAGGTGCTCATGGAACTAAAAAAAGAGTCTATAATGCTTTTGGTTTACATATAAATGTAGAATTGATTTCTTTAAAAGCAAAATCAATTTTAAATTATTTAAGAGCATATGTTATATTACAAGATTTTTTGAACAAAGATGCAAAGGTTGATATTGCAAGAAAAATCACTCCATATATAGATAATTTTCCAAAAGAGTATATTTTAAAGATTTTAAATAGTAAATATGATCCAAATATGGATGATTTAATTGATGATTATTTATATTTTAATCCAACACGAAATAGATCTTTAGATATGTTGCCAGTTTTTGCATATATTGATGAAAAAAGAGTTAGAGAAAAACTACCAAAAGAAAAAATTAAACCAAGACCTGCATTTCACTATCGTTTATCAAACTCACTTGTTGATGAGAATGATTGGAAAATATCAGATGAATGGAATAGATGGTTATTGGTAGAAAGCCTTGCAAATAATGAAAAAAATCTAAAACTACTAAGCAATGAATATATTGAGTATTTAAATAAACCAATAAATTTAAATAGATGGGTTGAAAGAGTAGAAAAATGGCTAAAAAACCATTAATTGGTATATGCTTACCTAATAAAGGCAACTTTTTTGCAGAGTTGTTTATAAGGCTGAATCTATATTTATCTGGAGCTAAAAGCGTAAGTTTAAGAGCTAATAATCATATATCAAAAGATAAAATTGATGGTATGATATTAAGTGGAGGAAGTGATATAAACCCTGTTTTATATGGTGGAAGAAAAGATGCACATAATACAAAACTAGATAAAAAAAGAGATGCTTTTGAGCTTGATATGATTTCATATGCTGTAAAAAGAAAAATACCAATTTTTGGAATATGTCGTGGAGCCCAACTTTTGAACATATTTTTTGAGGGAGATTTATATCCAACTATATTAGATTTTGATGAATATATTATCCATCAAAACTCTATATTCCCTATAAAAGATGTATATGTAAAAAAGAAGACTAAACTTTTTGATATTTTAAAAAAGGATAAAATTAAAGCAAATAGTATCCATAATCAAGCAATAAACAAAGTAGGGGAGTCTTTGAAAGTTACTGCTGAACATGAGGGCTTAATTCAAGCAATAGAAAAAAGAAATTATCCCTTTATGCTTGCTGTGCAATGGCATCCTGAATATCTTTTTTATATAAAAGAACATAGAGAACTTTTTAATGATTTTGTTAAAGCATGTAATAAAAAGAAGGGTTGAAATTTTTTTGTTAGTTTAATAGAACTTATATTCGTACTATATGAAAGAATTTACTCTCCATTTAAAACAGAAAGAACCGTTGACCTACTAGTTTTTAATTCTTTAGTGATTTTAATAATATTAATGTCTCCATTTTCTGTGTAATATTCTTCATCATCTAACATTTTTAATATCATATCTTTTTTCTCTAGTATCTCTTTAGATGTTTGTTTTGTTTTAAAGGTAAACTCTTCTTCACTCATATAAAGAAGAGCCTCTAAATCTCTTTTTATAGTAGGAATAGTAACTTTTAGCTCTTTTGCTAACTCTTTTGGATTATCAATTCCTCTATTTAATAGTTCACGTAAAGCTATTCTTCTAGTTTTAATTTTACGTCTACGATGATATGAAATCTTCACAATTTTCTTCTTTAATGATTTGTTATTTATACAAACTTTGAAGATAATTCATTTAAAATTTTTGTTGACTCAAAAGAATCACCATTATATTTTACAAGTTTAATACCTTCACTAGTGAATGATCTTGCAGTGTTTTTACAAGCTTTTTCTACTACTATATAATCACATTCTTTTAAAACTCTTCCCATTTTATTGTGTTGTTCAATATGCTCAGCATCATCGTGTGAATGATTACAAGCATGTTCTGCTTCTGGATTAGTATGGTCTATATCATTTCTTGGGTTTTGCTTTATTTCATCTAGGTTAAATGATTTAAACATTCCTGAACCAGTCATTGTATATACAGCAAACTTTGGAGTATGCCCCGCATTTGGGAAAAAGTTTAAATTCTCATCTTTTACTGGTATTGCTATTTTCATTTTTTTTCCTTGAAATTTTCTTTTTACTATTTTATCGCTTTAATTTTATACAAGTATTAACTTTTTAATAAAGTATATTTTTTTATACTCTTTAGAAGTAAATTCAAAATTGAACTCTTTGTATACAAACTTTTGGGTAATAATCTAAGAGTTCTCATATTTAACGTATTTATTCTCTTTTTCAAAATAAATTTTGTAAAGAGTTAAGAATTTTTTTAATGCTAAATTAATCAAATCTAAAATATCAACTATTAATAAAGAACTAAAGCTATCAAGAAAAACTAAATCGCCATTTATATATCTATAAATATAAATTTTTGCATCAATATTAGAGTTGTCATATAATACTAGTGAGTATTCAGGCATTAGTTTTACATCTTTTATTAACTCTTTTATCATAGCAAAATCAAAAACTTTACCTTCATTTGTATTTGGTACTAAATATAAATTTTTTTCTACAAAGTCAAACTTTTTTCCACTAAACTCTTCTACAATATAGTAATTTTTTAAAAAAGATATATTATGTGTTTCTGTACTACCATCAATAAGTTCAATATCAATTCTTTTGGTATTGTCAATTATCTCTACAATTTCACTATCGTGTATCTCATTTTTTATATCAACTTCATTTAAATTATCTTCATCTTCTGGAATAATTTTTAGTGATAATTTTTTTGTACTTATAAACTCTTCTAATTTCTTGTAAAAATCAATATATTTTATGACACTGTTTTCATCATTTTTAACTATCTTTAATGAACCATTATTTAATAAAAAATTATAAATTTTTTTAGAATCATCAAAGCCTTCATTTAAAATCAATCTCAAGATAGTATATTGTGAGTTTAAAAAAACTTTATTTATATTGTGTTCTTCATAAGCTTTTTTAAAATATTTTAATAGAAAATTTCTATATGTAAAAACTGAAATATCAATATCTAACTCTTTTTTAATTTTAGTAACTTGCTGTTTTAAACTATTGTTTGATTTTAGATACATCGTGATTTTATCTTTATTTGTTAATAAAATCCTATCTCTATCTTTTAAAAAATCAATTTCTTCTTGATTTAAAAAATCACATAAATTATAAATTTCTTTTTCCATATAAAAGCCTTTCTTATAAATAAAACTATTTTAAAACAAATAATACTATTATTTTAACAAAATAAAACAAAAAATAAAATAAATAAAAGGTATTTCAATATAATAATATTTGTTTTTGTTTGATTTTATTTTTTGAAGATTTGATTATTCTTGATTTATTGTTACTGACCAGTTTTTGTATTTTGGATTTGTTTTTATATCATCAATTTCTTTTTGATTTAAATCTAAATATTTCATTGCCTTGCCATCCCAAATAATACAAGGATAAGTTTTCTTTTTAAATATTGATTTAATTTTTTCTAACATAATTACTCCTATTGGTAGATTTTATAAGGTGGCGACTTTTATATTACTTAGAGTTATGAAACTATTGATAAATAAAGTATTGTTTAAAGTTATGTAATGAACTTGAAAAATTAGTGTCAATAAATTTGCTATTAATCTTATTTGGAATATAAAATATATTTTTAAGTGTTGATTTATTATTGTAAGATAAGATGGTACCTGTGGAGGGACTCGAACCCTCAAGACCTAAGTCATCGGATTTTGAATCCGACGTGTTTACCAGTTTCACCACACAGGCTTGATACATTAAAAAAAGCCTATCCAAGTAAATGGATAGACTTTCAAACGATGCGATAACTATTTGTTAGCTACTGCTTCTTTTAAAGCTTTACCAACTTTAAATTTTGCAACTGTAGTAGCAGGTACTGTTACAGTTCTATCTGTTCCAGGAACTTTTGCTGTTCTTTCAGCTCTATCTGAAGTTGAGAATGTTCCAAAACCAATGAAACTTACTGTGTCTCTTTTAACTAAAGTCTCTGTAATAGTATCTAATACTGCGTCAACAGAATTTTTTGCGTCTTTTTTTGATAAACCAGCTTTTGCAGCTACTGCATCGATAAATTCAGCCTTGTTCATAGAAGAACTCCTTGTTTAAATTAAAATGTTATCAAACTTTATAGTATTTAACCTTTAAAAAAGCTAAAAGTATGCGTATATTGGGCTTTTATGGATAATATTTTAGAAAAAATTAATATTTTACTGGTAAGATGACCTAATACTTAACAATCTACAACTATTTTCCATGATAGCAATTTTCCTTACAAGTTCATTTATATCTCTATCATATATATACATACCAACACCTTTTATTATCATTACATTTGAGTGAGATTCTTTTAAATACTTTGTAATTTCAAGCGCGTTTCTATCATACCATGTATCATAATTACCTGGTTTAATTATAGGAACTTCGCCAAAAGTTGTTTTCCCAAAATAATCATCAAAAACAATTGAGTCATGATCTAAAGTATATGCTGTTGTAAAAATTGGTACTCCAAATGCAATATATTTTGCTTCATGTATATTATTGTATATAGTTGCATGTATATGTGATTCAATACTTGCAATATTCCAACGGTAATCTTGTTTGGTTGTGCTTAAATGACAAAATGAATTTTCGCTCATTTCATCAAAAATTGCATCTGATGTATTTATTATAAATGAGTTATGATCAACTTTTGCAGATATAGCCCCATGGTATATTCCAAAAAAGTTTTTCCTAAACATTGTTAGAGATAAATTACTTAATAATTTAACTATTTTTGTATTAATCATTTTAAAATGCCTTAAATCAAAATTTAGGTATTATATATAAAATTTAATAAGGACCTTTTTAATATGGATATTCCACATGTTCCCGTCTTATATCAAGAGACCTTAGAAGCGTTCGCTGATATTGAAGATGGATATATAATTGATTGTACAACAGGCTATGCTGGACACAGCTTAGGAATTATTTCTCAAAATGAAAATATAAAACTAATATGTAATGACCAAGATGATGAAGCTTTAGCTTTTTCAAAAAATAGATTAAAAGATTATGAAAATAGAGTTATTTTCAATAAAGGTAACTTTGAACATGTTTTAGACAAGTTTAAAGATTATAATATAAAAGGTATTTTAGCTGATATTGGTGTTTCTTCTTTGCAACTTGATAAACTTCAAAGAGGTTTTGGTTTTGAAAGTGATACTTTAGATATGAGAATGGATCAAACACAAGAATTAGATGCAAATATCGTTGTAAATAGCTACTCTCAAGTAGAATTAGAAAATATATTTAAAGAGTATGGTGAAGTAAGAGAGTACAAAAAAGTTGCTTCATTAATAGTAAATAACAGACCTTTTAGCTCAGCAAAAGAGCTTGCAGAGTTTTTATATAAAAATATGCATAAAGGTAAAATACACCCAGCAACACTTCCTTTTCAAGGAATAAGAATAGAAGTTAATGATGAATTGGGAGTTTTAAAAAGATTATTTGAATCAATTGAGTTAATAAAACCAAAAAATTGTATCATCGCAATAATCTCTTTTCATTCACTAGAAGATAGAATTGTAAAAAATTATTTTAAAAAATGGACAAAATCTTGTGTATGCCCACCAGAAGCTTTTAGATGTACTTGTGGAAATGATAATGCTTTAGGTAAGATTCTTACTAAAAAACCAATCACCCCAACAAAAGCTGAAATAAAGCAAAATCCAAGAAGTAGAAGTTCAAAATTAAGGGTTTTTAAATTTGATTAAGCTTAATGCTAGAAATTCATTAACGATTGCTTTTAGTTTATTAACGATTGCTTTGTTATTATATATACCAAAGATTTATCTAACAAATAATATATATTATGTAAGTAAAGACGTAAATAAACTTTATGCTCATTATATATCTTTAAAAGAAGAAAATCGATTTCTAGCACAGCAACTTGAAGATATGAAATTTAAAAATCAAATTGTTGATTCAATTATAATAAAATCACTAGAAGAGAAAAAATGATACAAAACTTGATAGAGTTTGCATTAAGAAAACCAGTATTAAATCATATGTTATTGGTCTTTTTGCTTATCATATCAATTTTTTCGTATAATAATATTCCAAAAGAAATTTTTCCTCCTTCTTCCCTTGATGCAGTTGCAATAACTGGCTCATATAGTGGAGCTAGTTCTGATTTACTTGATAAAATTGCTGTTGAAGATATTGAAGATGAACTTTTAGGTATTAGTGAAGCAAAAAAAATTACTTCTGTAATTAAAAATGGTTTTTTTACTATAAAAGTTGATTTAAAAGATGGTGAAGATCCAAATTTAGTTGTTGATGATGTAAAAGATATTATTGCGCAAGTTAAAACAAATCTTCCAACAGATATGGATGAGCCAACTGTTAAAACGATTGAACATACTTTTCCTTTAATTACAGTTTCTTTATACTCAAAAGATGGTTCAAAAAATAAAAATCAATTATTAGAAATAGCAGATGATGTAAAATCAACGATTATGCAACTAAAAGATTTATCTGAAGTTACTGTATTTAGTAAAACAGATAAAGAATTACTTATTAGTTTTGATGAGAATAAAATTGAAGCATTGGGCTTAAATAAAGTGGAAGTAATAAATGCTGTACAAAAGATAAGCTCTATTTTTCCAGTTGGAATTATAAAAGATACTTCAAGACACTATTATCTAAGTACTTTCAATGGTCAAAAAGATATAAAAGATATAAAAAATACTATTTTAAAAGTAAGCAATAAAAAATTATATTTAAAAGATATTGCAAATGTTGAGTTTCAACTTGCAGACGTAGATGATATATCTCATTTTAATGCCAAAAGAAATGTTGCAATAGGAATAAATAAAGGTTTTGAGGGTGACTCAATTGAATTAGTAAAAAAGATAAAGCAAATTACTAAAAATTATGAAGAAGTTTATTCTGATATTGAGTTTGATACTTACATTGATACTTCTATTTGGATTAAAAATAGACTTAATACTGTAGTTTCTAATATACTATTTGGTTTGATTTTGCTTTTTATTGCTTTACTTTTATTTATTAATGTAAGAATTGCAATAGTTATTGCAATTGGTATTCCAACTTCTTTTATGATTGCTTTAATTGGAGCAGATTATTTAGGTTATAGCTTAAATATGCTTTCACTTTTGGGTGCTTTAATTGCCCTTGGAATGCTTGTAGATGAAGCAATTGTTGTTGCAGAAAATATATATAGACATATGGAAATGGGTAAAGATAGATTTACTGCTGCACGAGATGGAGCTTTAGAGATGTTTCCTGCTGTTTTAACTGCAACTGCAACTACAATTTTTGCATTTTTACCTATACTTATTATGAGTGGAGAGACGGGAAAGTTTATGCAAATACTTCCTATTATGATAACAATACTATTATTGTCTTCTTTACTTGAAGCATTTTTCTTTTTACCATTGCATTCTATGCAGATTTTAAAAGTAAGCAATGAAAGTAGGAGATCACATAAAGTATGGGATTTTAATAAAAAACTCTATTCAAAAGTTTTAGATTTTTTATTAAAAGGTAAATATCTTACTTTAGTTATTATGATAAGTGTAATATTTTCAATAACATTTATTTTATTTAAAAGCTTAAAATTCCAGTTTATGCCATCATTTGATACTACACAAGTATATATAAGTGGTTCTGTAGGTGTAGGAAACAAAATAGAACAAACAGAAAAGTCTGTTTTAAAAATAGAGAAATTATTACTTAATAGTATAGATTTTGACACAGAAGTAAGTTCTATTAGTTCTGTTATTGGAATGAAACTAGATGGAAAAAATCAACCTCAAAATGAAGAGTTTTATTTTCAACTTTTTGTAAACTTAAATGAAAGAGCACCACAAAACTTTTTTGATAAATATATAAATCCATATTTATCACCAAAATATGATGATTCAAATATGATTAGACAATCAAGCGCACAAGGATTAGAAAAAAAGATTAAAAGTATCATAGATAAAAATATAGATACCTCAAAGTTTGATGAGTTAAAAATATTTACTCCAAAAGCAGGTATTGTTAAAAATGATATTGAAATAGCAATATCAGGAGAAAATAAAAAAGTTCATGAAGCAGTAGATAAGTTAAAAAAGAAGCTGTCTTTAATAAAAGGAGTCTCAAATATAGCAGATGATGCACTTTTGGGAAATTTTGAATTAAAATTTAAGGTAAATAGATATGGGCAGCAAATAGGAGTTGATGAAGAGACTATTCTTAATCAATTAAGACCTTTTTATTCAAAAGCAGCATACTCAAAAATGTTTGATAAAAAAGGTATTGTTGAAGTTGTCTTTGAAAGTAAAAATAAAGATTTATTAACTAGTTTAGATGGCTTTGAAATAGTATTAAATGATGGGAAGAGGGTACTTTTAAAAGATGTAGCAAGTTTTGTTAAAATACCTGCATACTCTCAAATATTTAAAGAAAATAATGAAAGAATTACAAGTGTAACAGCTTCTATTACTGATACTACATCTTCTGATGTATATGAAGAGTTAACACCTGTTTTAAATAGTTTAAAAGGTGTAGTAAAACTAGATATAAAAGGTGAACAAGAAGAGAATTCAAAGGTTCAAAAAGAGATGGCAGAAGCTGCTTTAATAGCGATTATTCTTATTTTTATAGCTCTTGTTTGGATGTTTGATTCTATGGTTAAACCACTAATAATTATAAGTACTATTCCACTTTCTATTTTAGGTGTATTAGTAGGGCATGTAATAATGGGAATAAACCTTACAATGCCAGGACTTATAGGTATAGTGGGACTTGCTGGAGTTATTGTAAATGATGGGATTATTATGATGGATTTTATTAAAAAAGCAAAAACATTAAAACAAATGGAAGAACAAGCTTTATTAAGATTAAGACCAATTTTACTTACTTCAATTACTACAGTTTTAGGTTTGAGTTCTCTTATTTTCTTTGCTTCAGGACAAGCTTTAATTCTTCAACCAATGGCTGTTGCATTAGGTTTTGGTATTTTATGGGCTACAATATTAAATTTATATTATGTTCCAATGGTATATAGATTAATTTATTTAAGAAAGTGTGAAAAATAGTACAAAAAGAGATTAACTCTTTTTGTAAAAATTTTCTTGAAGATAGTTTTTAAATAGCGATTGAAGTTTTTTAGTTATCTCTCCAATTTTTTGATTATTGATTGAGATATCATTGATTTTTACTATTGGTGTAACTTCAAGGGTTGTTCCTGTTAAAAAAGCTTCATCAATACTTTTTAGTTTGTCTATAGTTAAAGGAAACTCTTTAAGTTTAAAACCATTTTCATTGCATAAATCAATAACAAAATTTCTTGTTATACCACTTAAAATTCTATTTGTTGCTGCATGAGTATATATAATATTATCTTTTACAAAAAAAACATTAGAAGCAGTAGCTTCAGTTATTACTCCATCATGAACAAACAAAGCATCATCAAAACCCTCATCAATAGCATTTTGTTTTGCAAGACAGTTTGCAGTTAATGAGATACATTTTATGTCACATCTTGCCCATCTATTATCAGGTGCTGTACAAACTTTTAAACCTTCATTATAAGCTTTTTCATTTAAATCTTTTTTTGATACAAAAGCATAAATTCCTATTTCTGTTTTTTCTTTTGGAAACGCATGGTCTCTTAAAGCTACGCCTCTTGTAATTTGAATATAATAAAATAGTTCATCACTATTTTTGTAAGAGTTTTTTTCAAATAACTTCTCAAAAATTGTTTCTATTTCATCTGTTAATGTATGTGAAATTTTTAATTCATTTAGACTTCTTTGAAATCTTTGTTTATGCTCTTTTAATTTAAAAATCTTTCCATTATATACTCTAAAACCTTCATATACACCATCTGCAAGAAGATAGCCTCTGTCATTTACATTTATATTTGCTTCATTATCTTTTAAATATTTTCCATTTACAAATACAATCATTTTTTACCTTTCATCTAAAATAATAATACCCTCTATTTTATCTAAAACAGTATTCATATTTTCATAAGTCTCTAATTCTTTTCCAAACTCTAAACTACTAATTATATTTTTTCCAATTATATTTCTTCCTTCTTTGTTTAAAAAAACTCTTGTTTTGACTCCCCAAACATTATGCATTACTAAAGGTTCACCTTTTATATTTCCAATATAAAGCATTATATGTCCTTTTAGATATATTAAACTTTTAAAAGCTTTTCCATGCTTTATAATAAACTTTTTCTTATTTTCACTGGTAAAGTTTTTTATTTTATAATATTTCCCATTTTTTATTTGTTGTTTTGAGTTTCTATCAAGATATATTCCAAAACTTGAGAAAAAATCTTGAGTAAAACTTGAACAATCTCTAAAGCCCAAAATTCCACCCCAACCATACTGCTCTTTGATAAGTTCTTGTGCAATTTTCCTAAGGTTTTTGCTATTAAATTGTAGAGGTTTTAAAGAGATATAGTTTTTATTTATTTTAATAGTTTTTATAAAAGCTTTTTGGTTTTTGTCCTTTACTGCAATGAAGAATTTATTTTTTTTATATGGAAAAATAGTTCCTAATTGTATATTTTCTATAAAATGGTCTTTATAGATATTAAATTTATCTTTTATTGCAACTGCATAATTGTTTGTTTTAAACTTTTTAATAAAGTATTCATCAACAAAAGCAATATTTCTTATATCTATCCAACCAAAATATGAAGAGGTTTTTATAAAAGCCCATGCTTTGTCTTTTGATAAGTGAGATACTAAAATTGGAGTATTTATTTTGATAAAAGAGTTTTGATTATAGTCAAAAGGAAAGCCTTGTCCTGCATTGTATGGATTATAAAACATCATTTGTTTTGTTGGAAATACTCTTATATTACTATTTTTTATAGTAATTGCTTTTTGAAGCTTTGATTTAAACTCTTTAAAGTTAGAGTTTTGTATTTGATTATTAAACCACTGTTTTGATGCTTTTGAATAATTTTGTAAATATATTTGTTTGTTTTTGTATAAAAAGCCCCATGAAGCATCTTTTTTACTTATTTCAATTTTTGGATTATCCCAAACTAAAAAATAGTTTTTATAAAACCTTTTATTATAAGAGCTTTGATTTTTAAATGTAAACGATTCATTTTTTAAATACTCATTTGGATTTTGAGAGTAAGTTTTTAAATCTTGGATTTCTATATTTTTATTAGAGCAAGCTGTAAAAAATAAAATAATAAGTAGAAAAAAAATAGCTTTAAATAGTTTATTCATGCTGTTACAATCTCCTAATATAATTTAGCAGATTGTAACACAAGCTATGTTTTTAAAAGTTGAATTTTCTTTTTAGTTTAAAGAAATATATTATAGTTCTATATTGTATAAACATAAATGGCAACATTAATACAAAATATGCAATAGAGTATTTATCAACTACTTCATTAAATGTTAATCCAAAATTTATAAAAAACATACCAAATACAAAAAAAGCAACACCTGGACAAATAAGAGCAAAAGATACAGGTGAACGGTCTTCACTTTCAATATATTTTTCAAAATAACCAATTTGTTTCATTACTTTATAACCTAAAAGACCAAAAATAATTTGAAGTGATACTATTACAGCTGTTAATGTAAAAAGTGAAGATTTAGCAAGTGGCGAATTAAAGTGATGGTCTAATCCAAAGCTAATTCTAATCATAGCAATACCAAGTAGTGTAAGAATTGGAAGAATTATCCAAAGTGATGGAGATGCTTCAACTGAAATACCTTGTTCAAACATATTTTTAAATCCCATTGTTAATTTTAATATTAATAATAAAATTGAAATAGCTGCAAAAAACAGTGAACCAAAAATACCAATTGCATTTATTGTAAGGTTACTACTCATAGCCCCAGGAGCTGCATAACCTACAGATACCATTGCAAATGCAAAAATAGAAATCATTTGTGATAAGTTATTGTTTTTTGTAAAGTCAAAATCACCATTTGTAATAATTCTACTAAAATAATCAATAAATATTTTTAGAGCAAAATATCCAGCAACTGTAAAGCCAATCAAAGCAAATGGGAACATATATTCAACTATACTCCATAAATTTGGTACAAAAACAGCACCTAAAACAAAACATACATTAATAGTCATTGCATATGTTAAAGGTATAGTCATTAAAGAAACTTCGCCATTTGATGAAATTAAACTTTTATATTTATCTGTTTTTTTAAACTCTAAAAACTGTTTTGTATTCCAAATAAGAAATTTAAAGTGTAAAAAAGCAAAAGTTATGATAAATACCAAAGAAAAAGCAATAACAAAAGATAGCCATGAACCTTCCATTAATTTTGGAAAAATTTGTTCAAAAATAGGCATTGGAGTCTCTTTGTGCGGCACTAGAAACATTAAATACATAAAAAATGATACAGATAATCCACCTGCGCCAAGTGCTCCTAAAAAACACATTGGAGTAAATTTTTCCCTTAAGTTCATATAAGAACTCCTTATAATTAATTTTTAGTATATTAGTAAAACTAATATTAAAATACGATAAAATTTAATATTTGTTTTTCTTATGATTAATTTTCTTTATTTTACTTATTAAGTATTTTATTGCTAAGATTTGATTATGTTTAAAATTTCTATAGATAAAAATTTATTTGAAGATATATTATTAAAAAAAGATAAAATACTAAAAAAAGATGCATCAAAATACTGGAAAAAAGAGTTAATAGAACCAATAATTAAAGATGATAAGATATCTTATACTATTAAACAAGTTGATAAACTTATATTAACTAATGGCTTAGGTGAAGATAAACCCTCAATTGCAATAGAGTGTAAAAGAGTTGATTATAGTGCAAAATCTAATCAATTTATATTTGACTTAGGCAAAATTTATGAACAAAAAAATATTGAAATTGAAGATGATTATAAAGACACCTTAATTGAGCAACTGTTAAAAGAAAAAGCTATTTTAGAAGAGAGTATAAATAAAGATGCTTTAACAAAAACATATAATATAAAAAAAATGCAAGAAGACTTATCAAAATTTCAAGAACAAGAAAATTCATATTTATTAAATGCAGTTTTAATAAATATAGATAAATTTAAAAATATAAATGATACATTTGGATATGAGTATGCAGATAAAGTATTAGAGTATTTAGGTACAAAACTATTAAATTACGCAACTATTTTAAATGGAGAAGTTTATAGATATGATTCAAAAGAGTTTTTAATACTTTGTTTTTGTAAAAAAGAGTTTTTACTAGAAAATCTCAAATCTTTACAAGCTGAAATAAAATTTCAAAGAGTTTTTCATCCAAATAGACCTATTGATGTAACTGTAAGTATGGGAGTTTCATTTTTTGATAATTGTATAGATAAAAATAGGTTTATACAAAAAGCAAAAGAGGGTGTTTTATTGGCAAAAAATAATGGGAGAGATAGAATTGAGTTCATAAGATAATAGCAAAAGCTATTACCTTATAAAAGAATTATTTTATGATATGATTAGCTAATGCTTCAATATCAGCATCACTTAAAGAAGCCACTTGACCTTTCATTAGACCTTTCATTGGTCCACCATAAGATCCATCTTTGTAACCTTTCATTGCTGCAATAAAATTTGCTTTAGACATATCTTTAATTACTTTACTTTTACCTAAAGCTACTTTTTCACCATTTGCCCCATGGCAAGTTGCACACTTTTTATATAATGCTGCTCCATCAGAAGCAAATAATGCACATGCGAAAAGCGAAGTTGCAATCAAAATCTTTTTCATTTCTACAATCCTTTTTTGTTTAATTAAAGTATTTTATATAAACAATTCTTTTAAAGCTTTGATTTATATCAAAAATTAAACCAAATTTAAGAAAACAAGCGTATTTTATACTCATTTAAATATTATTCATAATATTTTCTTTTAATATCTCTTTATTTATCTTATTTTTATCACTTGGAACTAATGGTAATGATCTATTATAAATAATTTTATTAGGTATCATATATGATGCTAGATGATTTTTTAACTCAAATAAAATCTCATTTACTGGGATTTCATTTTTACTTGAATAAACTAATACAATCTCTTCTTCAATCTCTTGATTTTCAATAGAAAAAACTGCACATTGTTCAATTTGAGGAATATTTTTTGATACAACTGATTCTATTTCATATGGACTTACTCTAAAACCTCTTGTTTTTATCATATCATCTCGTCTTGAAACAAAGTATAAGTAACCCTCTTCATCTTTATATACATAATCACCACTTGCAACAACAATCTCATCACAAAGCTGTCCTTCAAGATTGATTACATTTTTTAAAATATCAATTGATTTAAATCTCTCTTTTGTCTCAACAGGAGCATTCCAATATCCTTTATAGATATATCCACCTCTATGAATAAGCTCTCCTATTTCTCTTGTTTTGCACTCATATCCTTCTTCATTTATAACATATAACTCAACATCTGGAATTGCTTTTCCTATTGAATCTGGTCGAATCCAAATCTGTGCTGGTTCTAAATAAGTTGATCTAAAAGCTTCTGTTAATCCATGCATTGAATAAAACTTTGCATCAGGAAAGTATTTATCTAAATCTTTTAACATCTTAGCAGTTACATTTCCTCCTGATGAAGTAATAACTCTAATATTTGAAAGTAATTCTGCACTTGGAAGTTTGTATTCATCTTCATCAAACATTTGTGTTATATTTATTGGCATTATAGGTAATACTGTAACTTTATCTTTTATGATGTGATTGAAAAAATCACCCGCTAAAATAAATCTATGTAGTGCTAGAGTAGCTCTTTTATATAAAGAACAAAAGATTTGATTTAATCCATAGTCAAGATTAAAAATAAGAGTTCCAGAGATTACATCTTCTTCTTTTAATTTTAAATATTGAGATACAACTCTTGCTGAGTCTATTAAATTTCTATGAGAAATTACTATACCTTTTGGTTTTCCAGTAAGTCCAAAAGAGTAAGTAATAACTGCGTTATCATGTCCATTTACATCACAAGTATAAGGTTTGTTATAATATTTATAAATCTCTTCAAATGAAGCTAAATTGTGCTCAGTCCTTTCATAAGAGATGATTTGTCCATTAAAGTTACTCTCTTGAATCTTTTCAATTTTTACTTTATCTGTAATAATACATTTTATATCACAATCATCTATTATATATTCAACTTGTTCAGGTTGAAGAAGTCTAGTTAATGGAACTAGAATATAATCAGTTGAAAGAATTGCAAGTATTGCTATTACTTGATCAATCGATTTTGTTGAATAAATACCAATTCTACTATCTTTAGGTAAATCAAGCTCTTTTAGATAAAATGCTACTTGATTCACTCTTTTAAACAACTCTTCGTAAGTTATTTTTTTATCATTATGTACTAATGCAATTTTATCTTTATGAGAAATATTGGCATCTTCTAGAAGTGTTCTTATACAATTTATAGACATTTTATCTCCTTATTTTTGTGTTATACCTAAAGTCCAAATTTCATAATTGCTATCTAATACAATATTTGGCTTTATTTGTGAGTTTAAGATTTTTTTATAAAAAAATCCTACAATATCTTCAACCTCTTCATCTTTTAAAACTTTTGTAATACCACCTGTTAGTACGATTGATTTTAGTAGATTTAGTTTTAGATGAACATATTGAGGATGGGCTTCTGAAACTTTATATAAAACTAAAAATATTGCTAATTTCATTAATACTTTTATAGCTTTATCACTTTGTTCTTCAAAAATATTTTCTGTAACATTCATATTGGCTAATAGTTCGTAAACAAACTCATTGTTTTTTGCTGCAAATATTAAAGACTCTTTTGATTTAAAAACACCTAATTTTTTAAACACTAATCTATCATATTCGTTATTTTTTATCATATTGTCATTTACTAAAGTAGTACTATAATGAATATCTGTTGTCGCACCTCCAATATCAACTAAAATAAAAGGATCTGCAACTTTTAACATATTATTTATAACTGGCAAAGTTTTATTTACAATATATGGAGTTGGATAGATTTGATTTGATGTAATATCATATAAGTGTTTGATATCCTCTTTTCCCATAATATCAGCTTGATAAAGGTTTGTTAAATACTCTTTTAATTCATCTTCATTTACTTGAAGTTTATTATTGATAATATTTGGTAAAACAACCAAGTTTTCAATTTTTTTAGATAATTCTTCACTGTCATTTTTATTTCCTACATAGACAATATTAGAGTAGTTTATCTGTTCTAAATAGTTAAATAACTCTTCATCAAAAAGCTTGCTAACACTATCAATACCACCTGCTATTATAACTACATCAATTAAATCACTAGGAATTGAAGTTGTTTTTATATCTTGATATAAAACTGTATCTATTATATTAATACCAGAATTAAATGCAATATTTGTAGCAAACTTCAATGAAAATGAATTACTTGTACCAATAATAAGTGTACTTAAACCACCATTTGCAGAAGAACAAATATAAATATCCTCTTTTTTATATTTTTCTAAAATTTCATTACATTTATACTTTAAATCATCAAATATATCTTTGTTGAAATCTCTAAAGTGTTGTTGTAAGTTTTCGTTATCACTAACTTTAAAATAGGTACTTCCTATATCTATTAATAACTTATTTTTCATTGCATAATCCCTATATCATGTATAATATCGTTTACTATTGATGTAGCATCTTTATTTAAATTGCATTTTGATTTTTCATATTCAAAACACTTATCACTAATAGGAAGATTACCTCTTTTTATAATTCTTATGTTTTTATCTTTATCTCTTACTGTTACTACTTCGTTGTTATTTATAATATGAGGAGAGAAGGGTACATCTATTGTTCCATTTTTGATTGAGTTAAAAACTTTTCTCCATAAAGTATCAGCACTATCATTGAAAACAGCTTCCATTATACTTTTTACTTCTTGTGTTAAAATCTCTTCTTCTTGTTCATTTATAATATTTGGTAAACCTTGTAGTATTCTAAGTGTATATTGTGTATTTGCAACAGTTTTTGCATTTGCTTCTTTTGTAGGAATACCAAAAGCTTCATCTCTTGTTTTTGTGATGATTTTATCTGCTTTTACTAAAGCTGCAATTACAGTTGATGTATTTATAAGTGACTCTGAATAATCTTTATTTGATGGAAATGCTCCCATCCATTGATGATATACAAGGTTGATTTGTGCATCTTCACAATCAATTTCTTTTGCATAATATTTAGCCATTTTTTTCAAAACAGCACTTGTTACAATATCTTGATTTACTGAACCTGTTTGAGAAAAAGAGACTGAAAATGATTTAACACCTTCTTCTAAAGATAATAACATCTCTAAAAGTTGAATAACAATAGTAATACATGGTGGAACTAAAGTTGCTGTTAAAGGACCAAAAGATTCTCTATTTATTGGTTCATTTAGTTTTGAGTAGTTCGCACATACTCTTTCTACATATTTCCAATATAAAAAAGCCTTATCTAAAGGAAAGTTCTTTGAATAAGGTAAAAGGTAAGTAATTGGACCACCTTCTATCTCAAAAATTCCTGAAGCAATAGCTGTTTCAATTAACAACCTTGCATCTGGTGTTCCATGTCTTAAACTAACTGGTTTATCAAAATGAGTAATCATTTTTCTTGTAGTTCTATATCCATGATTTACAAGGGGATAGCCATTTAGCATATCAACTTCATTTTCTTCACTTAATCTTAACATTTTTTTTGCCATTGCATAGTCATTAAGTCTTGTATTTGAATCAATTGTTAAAGGTAAAACATCAACATTTGCTTTAACAAAAAATTCATTTAATGCAAACTGTTTTTCATAAGTTGGAAAACCACCTCTTGGTTGTACTAGCATTTTATTTTTATTTTTAAAGTTGTGGGAAATAAATAGATTTTTGCTAGCATTTTTTACAAACTCTTCAATCTCTTGAAAATCAAAGCTATCTGCATACTCATTTTGAACTATTATTTCTCTCTCTTCTTGCAGTAAACTCATCTATTTGCCTTAATATATTTTTCTAATTCATCTAAGCCTGTATTTAAATCAACTTGGTGAAAAACTAAATCAAATCCATAATCTTTAAACTTTGGCACAATCTCTTGTGTTGTTCCTTCTCCAACTGCTAAGTTTCCACCTAGCATAAAAACAACATCTTTTAATTGCTTATATTTAGATTTTAGAATATTTAGTTCTCTACACCAACCCTCAGCTTCACCATTTAGTGATGAGATTAGTAATATATTAGCATCTGTTTCTATAACTGCATCTATAAACTCTTCAAGATAAGTATTAACTCCCAAATTAAATACTTCAAAACCTCTTGCTTGTAGTGATATTTCAATAAGTCTGTTTGCTACTACATGAATATCATTGCCTACTACTCCTGTTACTACTTTCATATATAAACCTATTCTTTTTTTTCATGTGTAATTATTATTATAAGAAAATATATTAGCTTATTTTTGGTAAATTTAAGATAAGTAAAATATAATGAATATAATTAGTTATTCAAGGAGTTTTTTTTATGTATTTATTTGGTTTTGGTTCTTTAATAAATATAAAAAGTGCACAAAAATCGTTTAAAAGAGTTTTAAAACAAGAAGATTTAATACCTGTAACTGCTAAAGGTGTAAAGAAAGTTTGGAACTCAATAGAGTTTATTGATTTTGAAGACAAAGCAAATGTAAATGGGGTTTTTTTAAATCTTGAAATAGATGAAAGTTCAAGTGCAAATGGGGTTGTTGTAAAAGTAAGTGATGAAGAGTTTGAACTATTAAAATTAAGAGAGAAAAACTACTCTAGTGTTATTATAAAAAAACAGAATATTATAGGCTGCAATTTAGATGATGATGTTATTGCTTTTATGACTACAAATGATAGTAAAATAGCAAAGCAAGGAGATGAAAACTGTTATATTCCCTCAAAATATTTGGATTTGTTAACACAAAGTTTTAAGTTTTATGATGATGCTTTTGTAGAAAAGTATAAAGAAGAAACATTAAAAGATTTCCCTTTTGAACTAAAAGAGGGCAGTTATAAATTTTCTGATCCATTGCAAAATAAATTGGCAAAAGAAGGTGTGAATGAATCAAAATAATTGTGATATTATTGCTTCACAACTTTGTAAAACAAATAGAAAAACAAAAAATGATGATATTGTTTTAAAACAAGATAATATAATAGATATTACTTATATTCATAGTGATACTTTAGAGTCATTTGAATCAAGTATTTACTCTATATGTGGAAATTCTTCAAATTTTTATAGTTTAAGAAAAAAAGTATCTTCATATATTTTTTCTATAATCTCCGTATTTGTTATTATGTTTGCACTTATTTCTGCATCTATATATGAAGATATTTTTAAAAAGATAATTTTTGAATTTCCTTTTCAATGGCAGCTTAATGATACAGTTGCAATACTTTTTGTAAGCTTCTTTTTCATTGGCTTAGTTATGATGCCATCAATTTTAGATGGTGAAAGTTCTCAATTTAGAAATCTTCTTCAATCATGGTTTAATAAAGAAACAAGAAGACTTAAAAAACTAAATGTTGCTCTTGATTTTCTTGATAAAAAAACACAAATTAATCTTTATAATTTTGATTTAGTTGATGAAGAACATTGGCTTTGGAAAGTTATTGTAGTAGCTATTTTAAAAAGATTTAATAATGTAAACTTTTATATAAGAAATGATCAAAGTAAAAATATGTATAAAAGATTGAAAAGTTTTGGTATTTTAAATATTCAAATAAAAAAAGATTTTGAAGGTTTTAAAAAATGCAATGTTGATACGCTTTTATCAGTTAAAGAACAAAAACTTTATTCTTTATTGCAACTAAGTTCTTCTTTAATTATTGAAAAAAACGACAATAATTTTATTTCATTGGAAATGTTTGAGTATTGTGGAAGAAACTTTTTAGAAGATACAAAAGAGAAATCAACACAAATAATTTCTGGTTTTCAAAACTTTATAAATAGGGCTTTTGATGATTTTTTCTTTTTAAAACAAGAAAAATCAATGCAAATTTATTTTACACAAAATGCAAAAATAAAAAAATTAGAAGATGAACAAAGAAGATTGTCTTATCATTTGAGAAATCATATAGAAGAGTGTGTTGAGATTTTTGATAATCCAATATCCCTTTTGATTTTATACTATTATGTAAAAGATATAGTTTTAGATGAAAAACGATATTTAATCATTTTAGAAAAATTTATAGATGCTGTATTTAAAAAGCAACACTATGAGTTAATAGATGAATATTGGTTTAAAATAGCCAATAAAATGTTTGATTCGTCAAAATTAGATAACTTTGAACTTACAAATGACTCTTTATATAGAAAACTTTCAATTGAATCTTTAGATAAGTTAATTTTTCTTTTTGAAAGAAATGGACATTTTAATCAAGCATTACTTTTGGCAAATTATTTATATGAAATAAATCCAAATAGATACTCTGTAAGTATTTGTTCTTTATATGAAAGAATGGGGCAGTTTGATAAAGCATATGATAGTTTACCTAAAACGCTAGAGATAAAAAATGCAAGCAAACCTTTAGATACACAAGTTAGATTTTTTCAAAGAAAAGCTTGGATTATTGTAAGTCAAAGAAAAGAGCAGAAAAAACAAGAAGGTTTAGATTTGATATTTAAACTAAAAGAGTTATTATTTGCACACAATGAAGATAATGAACCTTTATGGCTATGGCATTTTTATAATATAAAAGCAAATTATGCAGAGTGGGATTGTGATTATGAAAAAGCAGTGAGTTATTATAAAAAATGTTTATCAATACCAGCACTTGGTGCTTTTGAATATGGTGCGACTTTTTTAAATATGTCAATTGCTTATAGATTTATCTATCTTAATAAACAAAACAAAGATGAAGATTTAATCACAAAATGTATTAATCTTGGTTCAATTGGAGTAGCTTTAAAAGATTCAGTTGGAGATAGAGATGAAATGCCAGTTGTTCTACACAATCAAGCATTAAATATATTAAATAAAATGCAATTATCAAAAGAAGAATTAAATACAATTATAACTATGACAGATACAGGAATTGAAACATTAAATAGAACAAACTCTATTAAAAGATTAGGAATGTTATTAGTTGAAAATTATTTAGCAAAAAGTATGTTGTTGCTTCCTTGTGAAGAAATAGAACAATTACTAAAACAACACTGGCAAAACATGGATAATAATGAACATGAACAGATATTAAATATCTACAAACTATTTAAAAATAATCATAATATTACAAGTTTAAATTTTTTAGATAATTTAAGTTAATAAAGGTGAGACAATGGAATATAAAACAGGCACTATAAATTTACAAGAGGGTACAATTGAAGAAAAAAGAGAAGAGATTAAAGAGTATTTTCTTCAAGCTTATGAATTAGATGAAAAGCTGTTTGACCTACTAAAAGATAAAAAATCAATCTATGAACAACCAAATAGATTAAGACATCCTTTGATTTTTTATTATGGGCATACTTCAACATTTTTTATAAATAAACTAATGGTTAGTAAAATTATAAATAAAAGAGTAAACAAATACTTTGAATCAATATTTGCAATTGGTGTTGATGAAATGAGTTGGGATGATTTAAATAGTAAAAACTATGCTTGGCCAGCTTTTGAAGAAGTTAAGGCATATAGAGATGAAGTAAAAAAAATTGTTTTAGATTTGATTGATACTATTGAGTTTACAATGCCAATAAATTGGGATAGTCCAATGTGGATTATTTTGATGGGAATTGAGCATGAAAATATTCATATCGAGACTTCTTCTGTACTTTTAAGAGAATTAGAAATATCTCACTTTAAAAATGAGGAATCTTTTTTATATTGTAAAGAGTATAAAGATGATTATTTAAAAAATGAACTTCTTGATGTAAGTGCAGGAGAAATAGTTTTACAAAAAGATAGAAAAAATCCTATTTATTATGGATGGGATAATGAATTTTCTTATCATAAGGCAAATATTAAAGATTTTAAAGCAAGTAAATACTTAGTATCAAACGGTGAGTTCTTAGAGTTTGTAAAAGATGGTGGATATTCAAAATTAAAATACTTTTCAGAAGATGGTTTAAGATGGTTGGATTTTACACAAACAAAAATGCCAATATTTTGGATAAAAAAAGATGAAAAATATTTTCTAAGACAAATAAATAATATTGTTTCTCTTCCTTTAAATTATCCTGTGGATATAAATATATATGAAGCAGAAGCTTTTTGTAAATATAAAAGTGAAAAATTAGGTTTTGAAGTTAGACTTCCTACTGAAGATGAATATTATAGATTGTATGATTATGTAAATGCAGGTAATAAAAAAGCAAATATAGGCTTGAAATACTTTAATCAAACACCAGTTGATAAATACAAATTTGGTGAGTTTTATGATGTAATAGGAAATGTTTGGCAATGGAGTATAACACCTACTTACCCTTTTGATGATTTTCAAGCACACCCTATATATGATGATTTTACAACACCAACTTTTGATGATAGACATGCTCTTATGAAAGGTGGTTCTTTTATCTCTTTAGGAAATGAAACACTTAAAAGTGCAAGATATGCTTTTAGAAAACATTTTTTTCAACATGCAGGTTTTAGATATGTTAAATCTGACAATGAGTGTAGAACAAAATTAAATAATAATGTTTATGAAACAGATGAGTTGATTTCTCAATATTGTGAGTTTCATTATGGAGAAGAGTTTTTTAATGTAAAAAACTTTGCTAAAGCATCAGTTGATATTTTAAAACCATATTTAAATAATATCAAAACAAAAAAAGCATTAGATTTAGGATGTTCTGTTGGAAGAAGTAGCTTTGAATTAGCAAAAGTATTTGATGAAGTACTTGGGATTGATTTTAGTGCTAATTTTATTAATGTTGGGGTTAAACTTAAAAAATATGATAACTTAACATTTAAATTAAAATCTGAGGGTGAAATATTTGAAGATAAAACTATTTCATTAAAAGATTTAGGTTTAGGAGATATTAAAGATAAAGTTGAATTTATGCAAGGTGATGCTTGTAATTTAAAAACTTTATATACAGGTTATGATTTGATATTTTGTTCAAATTTAATAGATAGACTATACTATCCACAAAAATTTTTAGATGATATCCCAAATAGGGTAAATGAGGGTGGATTACTTGTTCTTTTATCTCCATATACTTGGCTTGAAGATTATACTCCAAAAGCAAACTGGCTTGGAGGATATTATAAAGATAATAAACTGATTAAAACTATTGATACTTTAAAGAAAAATTTTGAAGATAAATATGAGCTTCTTAAATTAATTGATGTTCCATTTGTCATAAAAGAGACATCAAGAAAATATCAACATACAATTTCACAAATGAGTATTTGGAAGAGAAAATAAAAAGTAGCATAAGCTACTTTTTATAATTATATAAACTTTTTAAACTCATTTTAATACTAAAATAATAAAATACATGCTCTACAAAGGTTAAACACTACAATGACAAAAAAAAGAAAACTTAAAGTAATATTTATAAGTAGTTTTTTTATATTATTAACTTTAATGTATAACTTTAGTCATAAATATTTTATTGGTAACTATGAAGTAATCGAAACAATTCATAACAAAAAAAGTATTGAAAATCTAGTAAAAAATTTAAATATGCAATTGGATTTTATAAATACAACTGCAAAAATATATAGTAAATGGGACGATGCATATGATTTTTTAGCCAATAAAAATCATAAATTTGCTTATAGAAACTTTAGAAATAATAAAATACTGGAAAACTTACCAGTAGATTTTATCTTTTATACTGATTTAAAAAACAATATTAAGCTAAAATTTTCTTCATTAAATCATAATAGTAAATTTTATGATAAAGTAGTAAAGTTATTGCCTATTGACAAAGAGACTCAATCTGTTTTTTTAGAAAAAAGCAATATTTATTATGTATTAAAATCTAAAGTTTTACAAACTGATTATAGTGGTAAAAAAACAGGATATATGTATGCTGGTAAATTATTTGACAAAAATCTTTTTAATTATATAAATTCAAACTTTTATAAAATAGATTTAGTACAAAAAGAACTTTATAATTATGATAGTGCAATATCTTATAATAGCTTAAATAATATCCGATATAAAGTTGAAAAAACAAAAACAAAAATAATAAACTATTTAGAAATAAGAGATGATAAGAATAAGTACATTGTAACTATTAAAGCCATTAGTGATAGAGATTATATGATGCAAGGAAGAAATACAATATTATTGTTCAATATAATAATTGCAGTTATTTTATTGATAATTTTTTATTTTTCATATAGATATCAAATTATATTAGAAAGTAATACTCAAAAATTAGAATATAGTGTAGCAAAAAGAACAAATGAACTTGAAAAATCAAATAAAGAGTTGCATGATTTAGCTTATAAAGATTATTTGACAAAACTTGATAATAGAAGAAGTTTCTTTTCAAAAGTTCAAAGATTACTTAAAGATACAGTTTTTAGAAAAGATTTAGTTCATATAGTAATGATAGATATTGATAACTTTAAACAAATAAATGATACATATAGTCATGATGTAGGAGATGTTGTCCTTAAAAAATTTGCACAAATACTTAAAAACAATATTTCCAATAAAGATATTTGTGCAAGACTTGGTGGAGAAGAGTTTGTTATTGCTTTTCATAATCTAAAAACTAAAGAGGTTTTAGAAAAGGTTGAAAGAATAAGAAAAGAGACAGAAGAAACACCAATAATAGTAAATAAAGATAAAACATTTAACTTTACCGCAAGTTTTGGTATAAGTGATAATAGAAAGAGCAATAATATAGATAAAATACTTCATACTGCTGATTCATATCTTTATGAAGTAAAAACTACAGGAAAGAATAATATAAGATATAGATAATAAATAATATTATTTTTTATTTTTTGCTGATATAATTATTCGTATGAAGAATGAAGCAATAAGTCTAATAAAAAACAAAAGTGAACTAACTTTTGCTTTTGTTATAATATTATCTATTTTTTTATTGAATATTTTTTATGAATATTCAAAATATCAAGAGCTTACAAATGATGAAGTTTTCTTTTCTTCTGCAACTATTTTAAATAAGTATGAAAAGAGTAATTACTATATTTATAAACTAAAAATAGACACTTATAGTACTTTTTATACAAGGTTGAGTAAAGAGTATTATTATGAAAAGTTTGAAAAAGTAAATATTTTATTTATTTCTAAATATATTGGTTTTTATGACTATTTAAAAGGTTTTTTTGCAAAAACTTTATTTATTGAAAAGGAAAAGTCAAAAAACTTCAATCTTCGTTTTTATTTAAGCGATAAAATAGACTCAGCCCATGATAATAGTAAAATAAGTGAACTATTTAATGCACTTTTTTTAGCTTTGCCTATTTCAAAAGATTTAAGAGAGTTTTGTTCAAATCTTGGAATTTCTCATTTGATTGCAATATCAGGTTTTCACCTTGGTTTATTTTCTATAATAATATACTTTATACTAAATCTTTTTTATACCTATATTCATCAAAAATATTTTAATCATAGAAATAAAAAATTTGATATATTAATAATAAGCTCTCTTATTCTTTTATTCTATTTGATTTTAATAGATATGATACCTTCTTTTTTAAGAAGTTTTATTATGTTCGTTTTAGCAATACTATTTTTACGTTCTAATATAAAAGTTCTATCTTTTAATACACTTTTTATTACTTTTTTATTCATAATTGCACTTTTCCCTAATTATATATTTTCATTGTCATTGTGGTTTTCTATACTTGGAGTTTTTTATATATTTTTATTTTTACACTATTTTAAAAATCTTCCTAAGATGTACATGATTTTGATATTTAATTTTTGGATATTTTTAGCTGTTAATCCTATTGTTCATTATGTTTTTTCTCAAACTTCCCATTTACAGCTTTTTTCTCCTATTATTACATTGATTTTTACTATATTTTATCCATTGGAATTGTTTTTGCATTTATTTGGAATATCATATATATTAGATGATGTTTTAGAGATGTTTTTAGCTATAAATTATGTAACTTATAGTGTACAAACGCCTTTATGGTTTTTAGTAATATATTTATGTTTTTCAGTTTTTGCAGTAGTAAAAAAAGAGTTCTTTTATGGAGTGAATATTTTATTGGTTTTTTTTAATTTGTATATTTATATGTAAAGGTAGAAACCTTTACATATTATATTATTCCAAGTTTATTTAAAAATAGTGTGACAATAGCAATTGGTACAATAAATTTAATTAAAAAATACCAAATATTAAATGCAGTTACTGATACATGTGCAGTAAAGATTCTTTTTAATAACTCTTTTTCTACAAAATAACCTAAAAATACACAAGTTAAAATCGCTGCAAGAGGCATCATAACAGAAGAAGTCATAAAATCCATCCAGTCAAATGCATTTTTACCAAAAAATGTTAATGAATCTTTAAAGGCAATTGTCATTGAAAGTAGGGCAATAATACCAAGAATATAAAAAATTCCACCACAAAGGATAGTTGCTTTTTTTCTTGTAAAATTAAATCTTTCAATAAAAAATTTCAAAGATGGTTCAATCATAGAAACAGCAGATGTAATACCTGCAAATACTAATGCAACAAAAAATGAAATAGAAATAACTTGTCCTAAAACTCCCCAACCTGAAAAAATAACAGGTAGTGAAATAAATACAAGTCCAGGACCAGCAGAACTTTGAGCTCCTGCTTCAAATAAAAATGAGAAAATTATTAAACCAGCAGTTATTGCAATAGCAGTATCAACAATTGCAACAATAATTGATGATTTTACAAAATTGGCATTTTTAGGTAATGATGCAGAATAAGTCATAATCGCACCAACTCCAAGAGAAAGTGTAAAAAATGCTTGTCCTAGTGCTGCAAGTAGGGCATTACTATCAATTTTACTCCAATCAGGATAAAACATAAAGTTAAGTGCAGTTGAAAAGCTATCTAATGTAAAAGAGTAAAATAAAAGTCCTAGTAAAATTAATCCTAATAATGGCATCAAAATAAGATTTATTTTTTCAATACCTCTTTTTATACCTTTTAAGACAATAAAAATAACTGAACCTGCAATAACAGTATGATATATTATTTGTGATGCTATATCTTTTGAAATTAAAGTTTCAAAAGCACTTCCTGCTGTTTTTGAATCAGTTGGCAATGTTCCAAAAGATGTAAATACATAATTTAAAATCCATCCTAATACTACTGAATAAAATGATAGTATTATTAAACCTGAAAAGATTATAAAACCAGCAAATTTCCAGTTTTTATTTTTTGATTTTGATGTTTTTATAAAAGAAGTTGCAACATCTGATTGGGCATTTTGACCAATTACTGCTTCTGCTAAAAAAACTGTCAATCCAATAAATAAAATAGCTAGTAAGTAAACTAATACAAAAGCTCCTCCACCATATTCACCTGTAACATAAGGAAACTTCCATATATTACCTAAACCAACAGCTGAACCAGCAGCTGCTAAAATAAAACCAACTCTTGAAAAATGATTCTTCAAATATACCCCTCTTTTTAAATTTAAATTTTACTAAGTACTTTTTCTAAAGTGTATTTTAAATCTTCATCCAAATCTAAATTACTTTTCATCCAGTTTAAATATCCACTATCTTCTTTAGCAACTTCAACTACTTCTTTACCTTTGTATTTTCCAAACTTGAAAGTTGTTATAAATACAGGTGTTTTTGAAAGTTCAACTAATTTTTCCATAGGATTATAATCAGGATATTGTTTTCTACACTCTTTTACAAGTTTTGATAAAAAAAGTTTCATTACCAAAACATCACCAATAGCATCATGGGCTTTTATAGTAATATTGTGTTTTTTTGCTTCTATTTGTTCAACCTTGTAAAGTTCTAATGCATATCTTAAGTATTGAAGTCTATGATAAGGCATTTGTGGGAACAGATGTTTTGCACATCTTAGCGTATCAATAATTTGAAAATGGTTTTCAAAGCCTTCTTTTTCAATCATTCCTAAATCAAACTTTATATTATGTGCTATTAAAAAGTTATCTTCATTGTTTAATTCTAAAAGTTTTTTATAAAATATAGTTTCAGTTGCTTTTGGTTTATTTTCAATCATATCAGGTGTGATATTATGAACTTCCATAGCTTCTATTTTTATTGGTATATCACTTTGACAAAACTCATCATAAGCTTCTACTTTACCAGTTTGATCAACTATCATTGCTCCAAATTGAATAACTCTATCTTCCTCTTGATTTCCAGTAGTCTCAGTATCAAAAAGTACATATTTTGGCATGTATTCTTTCCTTGCTTTTGTTTATATTATTAACATTCCATCGCCATATGAATAAAACCTGTATTTTTCATTTATAGCTTCTTCATAAATTTCTAAAGTTTTTTCTAAACCTACAAAAGAAGCAATTAGCATTATTAAAGTAGATTTAGGCAAATGGAAATTTGTAAGTAAATGGTTTACTTTTATTGGAGTGTTTGATGGATTTAAAAATAAATCACACTCACCTTGTATCTTGTTTGTTCTTGCATAGTATTCTATAGTTCTTGTTACAGTTGTTCCTACTGCTAATACTTTTTTTGAATTATCTAATGATTTTTTTGAATTTTCATTTATTTCAAAATATTCACTATGCATAGGGTGATTTAATATCTTTTCTGTATCAACAGGTTTAAAAGTTCCAGCGCCTACATGTAGGGTTAAATAATCTATATTAAATTTATTTTCAAGTTTTTTAAATAACTCAGGAGTAAAATGTAATGAAGCAGTTGGTGCTGCAACTGCACCATATTTTTTTGCAAAAAGTGTTTGATAGTTTTCATTGTCTTTTTCTTCATCTTCTCTATTCATATAAGGAGGTAAAGGCAAGTGTCCTATATCATTTAAAATATCTACTAACTCTAAAAACTCTAAGTTCTCTTTTTCATTTAAGAAGAACTTTACAACTCTACTTCCATCTTCACTTACTTCTAAAACTTCTGCTTTTAAATTTTTATCAAAAGTTAAAACTGTTCCAACCTTGACCTTACCTCTAATCATCACTAAATATCTATTCATAAATAAAGGTTTATTTAATAAAAGCTCAACTTTTCCACCTGAGTCTTTATGTCCAAAAATTCTTGCTTTGATAACTTTTGTATCATTTAAAAAAATATTTACATCATTAGGAATAAAGTCAAGAAGATTCTTGAAAGTACTATGGATTATTTTGTCAGTTTTTCTATCATAAACCAAAAGCCTAGCACTATCTGCTGGGCTTACTGGATGTGTTGCTATAAGTTCTTTAGGAAGTGTATAATCATAACTTGAAGTCTTTAATGGATCTAATAAACTATTCTTCGTCATCATCTTCTTCATCTAAATCTTTTGCTGGGTTAAATACTTTTGCAATATAAATTGAAACACAATAAAGTATAATTAGTGGACCTGCCATTAAAAATTGTGTTAAAACATCTGGTGGAGTTAAAAGCGAAGCTACAATAAATATAATTACAACTGCATATTTAAAGAAGTCTTTTAACATTTTGTCATCAACAAGTCCAATTTTTGCTAAGAAAAAAGTAACTACGGGTAACTCAAATGCAATTCCAAAACCTAATAATAATTTTGTAAAAAAACCTACATATTTACCAATACTTGGTAATACTGTTACAACTGTTGAACCAAAATTAATTAAAAACTCAAATCCATAAGGAATAACAATATAATAAGCAAATGATGCACCAATTAAAAACATTAGTGTTCCAAAAAATACAAATGGAATTACTAATTTTTTTTCATGGTCATAAAGACCTGGAGCTAAAAATAGCCATAATTGCCAAAAAATAACAGGTAATACTAGAATAAATCCAGAGAAAAATGCAACTTTTAATGCAGTAAAGAATGTCTCTTGAACTTCAATTGCAACCATTTGAGATTTTTCTGGTAATACAGCTTCAACTGGTACCATCATCCACTCTAAAATTGGTTCATAAAAGAAAAAACATACAATAAAACCTAGTACAAGTGCAATTGTTGCATTAACTAATCTTTTTCTAAGGTCAGCAATATGGGGTTTTAAATCTTCTAACATTAACTATCTTCCTTTACTTTCTCATCATCAAATTTAACTTTAAATTTGTTTGATGGGTCTTCGTTTTTTGAAACTTCATCTTTTGTTGAAATTTCTTCTTGATTTGTTTCAAGATTTTTAATCTCATCTTTTTCTTGAGATTTCTTTTTTTTCTTTTTTTCTTTTTTAGAAGTCACTTCTTTTTTTGAAGCTACTTCATTTTCTTCATAATTAGTATCATTCATAATATCATTTAGTCCTAAATCCATATTATTTACATTTACTGATGATTTTGCATCTTCAATTTGAGCTTTAAATTTGTTAGCTTCTTCTCTCATCTCAGATATACTTAATTCATTGTCAAGTGTAGATTTTGCATCTTCTACACCAGATTTAAATTTCTTTAAAAATCTAGCTATTTCTACCATAGCTTTAGGTAATTTTTCAGGTCCTAATGCAATAATTGCAATTACTGCAACTAGCGTTATTTCAAAAAAGCCCATTCCAAACATATAATTCTCCAAAATAGTATTAAAAGAAAAAATTTTATCTAATTTTTGATAAAATCTCCCTATTAATTAAATAATATGTTTAAGGGAAATTTATGAAACTTATAGTTCTATTGATTATTGCAGTTATATTGTATTTTATAGCACGAAGTTATAAAACAGAAAAGTTCGCAAATATTAAGTTGGATATCAAAGAAAAATTTGAAGGCGATCTTATGCAACACGAAGCAGGCTTGCTTGTAGCGTTGATGGCAAAGGTTGCAAAAGCAGATGGAGAAGTATGTGAACTTGAAGCACAACTTTTAAAACATACGTTAAATGATATTTCAAGACATTTTGAAAATCAAGATGAAATTAGAGAAAAATTAAAAGATATTTATAAAAAAGAGAAAGAGAGCTTTAACAATACTCTTGAAATTTGTCAAAATTTATACAAATTAACTAAAAACAATTATCAAAAAAGAGTTAAAATAATGGAGTATTTATTAAATCTTGCATTTATTGATAAAGATTTTTCAAATACAGAGTTTATGATAACAGAAGATATTGCAAAAGCATTGCAAATTAAAACAGAAGATTTTCAAAAACTAGTAAATGCTTTTGAGACGTTTTATAAAAAGCAAAAAGAAGCAGAGGGAATATCGTTAGAAAAAGCATATGAAGTTTTAGAAGCAAGAAAAGATGATGATAGTAATATTATTAAGAAAAAATATAGAACTTTAGTAAAAAAACATCATCCAGATATAATTGCAGGTCAAGGAGCAAGTCAAAATATTATTGATGAAGCAACAAATAAACTTCAAGAAATTAACGAAGCTTATGAAATAATAAAAAAATCAAGAGGCGAATAATTGCAAAGTTTTGATGACGCTTATGAAGTTTGTAATTGTAAAAATGTTACTGTTAGGGACATAAAAAAAGTTATTAGTTACAAAAACTGTAATTTAGGTAAAATACAAGAGCTTACAAACGCAGGAACTGAGTGTAGATTTTGCCTTATGAAAGAGACTGACTTTGGTAAAATTAAAAAGAAAGTTTATTGTAAAGATATTTTAAATGATTATATAAGGAGAATTGATGGCTAAAAGTTTCCCTCATTCTTATGAAGTTTGTAATTGCAAACATGTAACTTTAGGTGAAATTATTTATGCAATTAAAGAAAGAGATGCAAGTACATTAGAAGATTTAGGTCATTTAACTGATGCTGGGACTTGTTGTAAATGTTGTCAAGATTCAAGTTGTGACATTGGTGAAGAAAAAATGGAACTATACTTAACACAAATATTAAAAAAATTTAAGAAATGATTATGGAAGAAAAAAAAGAATTAATTGAAGAAATAAAAAAACTTATAGTAGTAAATAAAGATGAAACAGTAGATATAAATCCAAGTTTTTTAGAATATTTTGAAATAGATGAATTATTATCAATAAAAAATGAATTAAAAGTTAAAAAAAGTAATATTTCGCAAACTAGTTTAGGATATTTAGATGAGCTTTATGAAAAAACAAAAAAAGATGAGATATAATTATTGTCAAAGGATAAAAATTGATTAACTGGAATGATATAGAGAAACAATTAATAGAATTTTTAAAGAACCAACTAAGTAAAACTGGACTTTCTAAAGTTACAGTTGGGCTGTCAGGTGGTTTAGATTCTGCAGTGGTTGCAGTATTATGTAAAAAAGCTTTCAAAGAAAATATAAAATGTGTACTTATGCCCTCACAATTTTCAAGTAAAAGTAGTGTCGAAGATGCAAAAAAGCTTTGCGAAACTTTTTCTATTGATTATGAGATAGTTGATATTACACCAATGATAAATGCATATATTGATAAAATGGACAATGATAAACTTAGAATTGGAAACTATTCTGCAAGAGTAAGAATGTCTGTACTTTATGATATATCTTCAAGAGATTCATCAATTGTAGTAGGAACATCAAATAAAAGTGAACTACTATTAGGATATGGAACAATATTTGGTGATATTGCGTGTGCAATTAATCCTATTGGAGAAATTTATAAAAGTGATGAATTTGAATTTGCTAAATACTTAAATGTTATTGATGAAATAATCAATAAAAAACCAAGTGCAGATTTATGGGAAAATCAAACAGATGAAGAAGAATTAGGTTACACATATAAACAAATGGATGATGCACTAAAGTTATTAGTTGATGAAAAGAAAACTAAAGAAGAGATTGTATCTTTAGGACATGATGATAAGTTAGTAGATATGTTGAAATACAGAATTAAAGCAAATGAATTCAAAGGTAAATTACCTATAATTGCAAATATAAAATGGAGTTAACACATGAAAGAAATATTATTTTATAACTCTTCTGTTAATGAAGAAGAGTTAAATCAAATTAAATCAGTTTTAGAAAACAGTAAAGATGGTTCAAAGGTTTTAGAGTTTGAAGAAAACATGGCAAAATTTGTTGGTGCAAGACATGCAATTGCAACTTGTAACTCAACTTCTGCAATACACCTTGCATTAAGTTCAATCAAGCTAAAAAGAGGGGACAAAATCTTGATGTCTGTTAACTCTTTTGTGAATATTCCTGAAGTTGTAAGACATTTTGATGCAGAACCTATTTTTATTGATATAAATAATGATGATATGAATATTGATTTAAATAAATTTGAAAAAACTTTAGAAGAGAATAAATCAAAAAAACTAAGAGGTGCAATTATTTCATTTATTGCAGGACAAACTCCAGATTTAAATAGATTATATGATATTTGTGAAAAATATGGAATTATATTAATAGAAGATGCAACTTGTGCATTGGGAGTAACTTATAATGATGAAACAGTTGGTTCATTAAGAGCTGATATGACTATTTTTTCTACTAACCCATCAAATGGTAAGCATGCTTTAAGTAGATCAGGAATTATTGTTACAAATAATGAAGAAATAGCTAATAGAGCAAGATTATTAAGAACTCATGCTATTACTACAACATATGATGATTATGGAAACTTAGATTATATTTATGATGTTGTTGATATAGGTCATAAGTATGATATGAGTGAGCTTGATGCAGCATTTTCTTTAGCACAACTTCAAAAAACAAATAAATTTATTAAAAGAAGAAAAGAGATAGCGAAAATCTATCAAGAAAGATTATCTAATGTAAAACATATAACTATTGCTTCTTCAAAAGAAGAACATATTTTTACTCATTTTATTATTAAGATATCAAGAAATAGAGATGCTTTTGCAAGAGCTTTAAAAGAAAAAGGAATTGCAACAGGATTACACTATATTCCTTTACATTTATTAAGTTATTATAAAAGTAAATACTCAATTAAAATTACAGAGTTCCCAGCTGCACTTACTTCATATCAGCAAATTTTATCAATACCTATGTATCCTAGTTTAACAAATGAAGAAGTTAACTATATTTGTGATACGATTATTGATATTGCTTCTGAATGGATATAAATAGTTGAAACAAAAGCTTTTTTTATGGATAGAAGATTATCTCTTCTATCCTAATACTTTGCAAAAAATCATATCTTTTTTATTTTTACCTCTAACTTTAATATATCTTTTTATTATTTTAATAAAAAGAGGCTTGTCAAAACCTCAAGATTTTGGCATACCTGTAATTAGTGTAGGTAATTTGATTGCAGGTGGGAGTGGAAAAACTCCTTTGACAATCGCACTTGTAAAAAACAAAGAAGATGCTTGTGTAATACTTAGGGGTTATGGCAGGAAGTCCAAAGGTCTTTATATAATATCAAATAAAGGTAAGATTCTTCAAGATATAGATGTAAGTGGTGATGAAGCAATGCTTTTAGCAAATTCACTTCCTGAAGCTACAGTTATTGTAAGTGAAGATAGGGTAGAAGCAATAAAAAAAGCAAAAGAGCTAGGTTGTAAAATAGTATTTTTAGATGATGGTTTTTCAAAATATAATATAAATAAATTCGATATCTTAATTAAACCAAAAGATGAGCCAACAAATATATTTTGTCTTCCAAGTGGTGGTTATAGAGAACCAAGAATGTTCTACTCATTTGCACAAATTGTTTTACAAGAAGGCAAGAGTTTTAAAAGATTTGTTTCATATAGTTTAAACCAAAAGAATGTAAATGTTCTCCCACATAAACTACTTTTACTTACAGCAATTTCAAAACCAAAAAGACTACTTGATTATCTACCAAAAGGTGTGAAAGTTGTAGCTTTTGAAGATCACCATACTTTTACAAATGAAGAAATAGAAAAAATCAAAAATGAATATAAAGGCTACTTTATAGTTACTACACAAAAAGATTATGTAAAATTAAAAAAGTTTGATTTAGGTGATGTTTATTTGATGAACTTAGAGTTACAACTAGATAATAAAAATATTGATTTTTCTTTAATGAATGATTATATAAATAGCTATAAGAAGATAAATGAATAATATATATTATTTGGAAGAAGAGATTTTAAATCACTATGATGGTGCAAAAGTTATAAAATCTTTATTGTGGAAACTCATGTATAAAAGAGTTCAAAAAAAACTAAAAAAATCAACAATAACAGTTGAAAATGTTAGAAAAATTTTGCATAATTCTCATAATTCAATAGGGTGTACTATTGATGCACCTCTAAATTATGTGATGTTTAGAAATGAGCCGATTTGGTATTATGTTGAGGGCGAAAGAGAATACTATATTCCTTTGAGTATTGGTTTTGCAAATACAAAAGCCTCTTATGATATAGTATTAATCAATGGAGAATTAGACATTAGAGATACTTCTATTAGAAGACTAAGACCAAAAGATAGATTAAGTCATTCTCCTGTTTTATCTGTAAAAAACTTTAGAATAATAGAGCAAAGTTTTAAACTATTATTATCTCATATTGAAAAAGAAAATGAGTTATATAAAAAGGATAAACCAAAGATTTAAATCTTTGGTTTATTTGATGATATGTCCTACAAATTTAGACATATTGTCTAAAATCTTTTCACCTCTTCTAAATCCTAATCCACAAGCTTCATATGCAAAAAATACGCCAGCTTGATATGTCATACCTTGTTCGTCTTTAGGTAGTTCTACATACTCTTGATAAATTGCTTTATGACCTTCATATGCACCGTCAGTTTCTACATCAATAGAACCATCTTTGTTTATGATTTTAGTGTTTGCACCTTCTCTTCCAAAACATCTTTTTTCAACTTGTTTTTTGTCCTGTAAAGGTTCAAATGAAGTTTCTAAAAGTAATGGATGATTTGGGTATAAGTCCCATAAAATCTTCATAAATCCTTTTGACTGAAACATCAAAGTATAAGCTGGGTTAAAAATAATCGCTTTTCTATTTTCAAGTATTTCTGTTAATAATAAGGCTAACTCATTTTCATCAATAGCTATATCTTCCCATGGAATTAATTTAAACCAAAATTCAAAACTTTGTTCTTTTGCAAAAATCCCATCATCACTAAACTCAACTTTATCTATATACTCAAAGTCTGTATTAAAGCCAGCTTCTGTTGCAATATGTTGAAGTAGTTTTGTTGTATTTTCATCTTCGATTGAACCTGCAATTGATGAAAATAGTATCTTCCAACCTAACTCTTGATAATGTTCTTCAAATTTTTCTATATCTGTATCAAGTGTAATTATTCTTTTAAAGTTATCTTTCAATGCTTCATATACGTTATTAAATTGACTAGCTTCATCAAGTCCATTTGCTTTTAGTAAAGCCCATTGAATAATCGCAGTTTCAAATAGTGATGTTGGAGTATCAGCATTAAACTCTATTAATTTAATAGGTTTACCATCTATACCACCTGCTAAATCAAATCTTGAATACAAATGCCAATGAACATCATTTTCCCAAGACTCTTTAATAGCATCAACTAAGTTAAAAGGAATATTTATTTCATGAAATAGATTATTTTCTATTACATAATCACCAGCTTCACAAAACATATCATATAACTCATTGCAAGCTTCATAATATGACTCTGCTTCTTCTTGAGTGATTTGAACTACTTCGTTTGCAATATAAGAAGTTTTATCTTCATCCGTGTGCCAAATAAAACCAATAGACTCCAAATATTCATTTGTAAGAGCTTCTAGTTTTTCTAATTTCATTTTGTACCTTTAATATAATTATCCACCAAAAAATGAACTTGATGATCTAGTAGATGAAGATTTGCTTCCAAAAAATCCACTTCTTTTTGTAGAACTTGTTCTATTTGCTGAACTTGCAGCTTTTTTAAACGAACTTTGTGATCTACTGTATGTTTGTGGAGACTTGTATTGAGTCTTTCTTTGGTTTTGATAGTTTTGATTATTAAATAGTTTATTACCAATCCAAGAACCAATCATAGCCCCAGCAATTGAAGATAATAATACTCCACCTAATCCCATACTTCCACTTGATACCTCAGGATTTGTAAGTGGTGATGTTCCATTGTCAATTCTTTGTGCTTCTTGTTTTACTAATTGATCAATTTCATTTTGTGTTAATATTCTTTCTGTTCCATCTGGCTTTCTTAAAACAATAGTAGTTTTATTTGCTGGAAATTCATCTACAATTGTATATCCACCATTGTTAGGTAGTTGTTCTACTACTACGAAGGCATCTTGTTTTTTAGAAGCATTTGAAAATGCTCCTTGTTGAGTTTGTTGTTGATCATTTGTTTTTTCTTGACAACCAACTAGCCCTGTCACTAAAAGTGCTCCAAGACCACCAACCATCGCATAATCTGATATTTTTTTAATATGACTTTTCTTTTTCAAGTTTAAAATCCTTTTATATTCTTATAGTTTAAAAGTTTATATATATTACTAAATAGTTGCTATGAAGTAGATGAAGAGGAAATATATAAATTTTTAAATAAGAAAGTACCTAGATTTTCAAAGATTAAAATTCTTATGTTATAATTGCGCGTAATAAATAAAGAAGGTTTTCAATTAATGGACAAAACAGAAATAAAAACACAAAAATTTATCATTAAATTTTTCCCAGAAGTTATGATCAAAGGTCAAAAAGCAAAAAGGCAAATGATTGCTCAAATTTATAATAATGTAAGATTATTGGTTAAAAGAGTTTCAGAAGAGATAACAATAAAAAAATTTTTCGATAAAGTTGAAGTTGTTTGCCCAATACAAGTAACACCAGAAATTAGACAATTATTAATAGAAACACCAGGAATAGAGCTGGTTTTAGAAGCTATTCAAATTGATGATGTAAATACTTTAGATGAAATAAAAGTAAAAGTAAATGAACATATGGCAAAAGAGATAATTGGTAAAACTTTTGTTATTAGAGCTAAAAGAACTGGTGAACAAGATTTTAAGTCAACAAATATAGAACAAACAGTTGGTGGATATATGCTTGCGCATAATGAAACTAAAGGTGTAAATTTAAAAAATGCAGAAGTAACTATAAATGTTGAGTTAATACATAATCAATTGAATATAATTACATTTAAACATAAAGGATTAGGCGGTTTTCCTTTAGGAACACAAGGAAGTATTCTTTCTTTGATGTCTGGAGGATTTGATTCAACAGTTGCAAGTTATATGACAATGAAAAGAGGAGTTAAAACTCACTTTATTTTCTTTAATCTTGGTGGAGTTGCCCATGAAATAGGGGTAAAACAAGTAGCATATTACTTATGGAAAAGATTTGGTTCTTCTCATAGAGTCTCTTTTATTTCTGTACCTTTTGATGATGTTGTAACTGAGATATTTAACTCAACAAGTGAACCATATATGGGAGTTACACTAAAAAGAGTGATGTTAAAAGCAGCAGAGAAAATAGCAAATGAGATGAAAATTGATGCACTTTTAACAGGTGAAAGTGTTGCTCAAGTATCAAGTCAAACTCTAAGAAATCTAGCATTAATTGATCAATTTACTAATAAATTAGTATTAAGACCTCTTTGTACTATGAATAAACCAGAAATCATGGATATAGCAGCAAAAATAGGAACTAAAAAATTTGCTGAAGCAATGCCTGAGTATTGCGGAGTAATTTCAAAATCACCAGTAACACACGGCTCATATGAAAGAATGGAAAAAGAGTCAAGTAAATTTGATTATTCAGTTGTTGATAAAGCAGTTGAAAATAGACAAATTACTAATATAAATGAAATAATAGCTGATATCTCAGAAATAGGGCAAATGGAAGTTGTAACAGATTTTGAAGAGTCTAAAAAATATACTATTATTGATATTAGACAAGGACAAGATTGTATCAAAGTAGAAAATCAAGAAGTTTTAAAAATCCCATTTTTTAATCTAAAAAGAGATTTCAAAAAACTTCCACAAGATAAAGAGTACCTTTTTTACTGTGAAAAAGGAATACTAAGCCAACTACATGGACAATACTTAAGAGATGCAGAAAACTACACAAATATCAAAGTTTATAGACCCAAAGAGTCTTAATAATAGATAATTATTGTACTTAATAGTGATAATGAAACTACTACATTAAGTGAAAGAACTGAACATTTTAAAGACATCATTAAAATATAAAAGAGATTTTTTAATATCTCTTTTATTTTAACCCAGATTGCCCAAAGTTTTATTTCAGAAAGTATAGGTTGTTGAACTTAAGGAACATTGTGTTTGTTATTTTTATATATGACATTTAACACACACTAGGTATTTAAGAAAACCGTATGTTTTTAGTAAATTTTCCTATTCTTATATATTCAAATATCTCTTTTTTATCTTGTCTTTTATTTAAAATTTATATTAATAGTGGGTTAATTCATCTCTCCCAGCTTTTAATCCAAAAAGAATTAATAACAAGATTAATGCGATTAATACTAAAAGTGCATTTGTCCATGATTTTGTTACATCAAATATAAAACCAATTAATATCGGTCCAACAGCTGCAAATAAATATCCAGCTGATTGTGACATACCTGAAAGCTCTGCAGCTTTTTTAACATGAGGAGTTCTTAATGATATAAATCCAATTGCTAAACTAATAGCACCACCAGTTCCAAGACCTATAAATATCATAGATAAAATAACACTAAATGTAGATTGCGCAAATAAAAGTGTAACTATTCCAAGTAAATAGATTAAAGAAATAATAGTAGCAATAAACTTTTGGTGTTTGATTTTATCTGCAATTATTGGAACAATTAGAGTAGCTGGTAATCCCACTAATTGAAATAACAATAACATCATTCCAGAAAAATGGCTATCAAAATCTTTAAATATAAGAATAGAAGGAATCCACGTAATTAAAGTATAAAACAATAAAGATTGTGTTCCCATATATAATGTTACCCACCATGCAAGAGGAGATTTCCATATTGATTTACTTTGCATAATTTCTTCTAGTTTTAAGTCATCACTATTATTATAGTTTTCACTTTTCCTAAGTTGAGGAAGCCATATTACTAAAGCAAGTAAAGCTAATATTACCCAAATTGCTAAAGATGTATTCCAACCAAAAATTTCGGTTGCAGGAATACTTAATCCTGAGCCTAAAGCTGCAAATATACACATGCCGGTAATATAAATACTTATAATACTTCCAACATTTTTTTCAAATTTATGTTTTATTACACTAGGTATTAATACGTTTCCAATAGCAATTCCTATTCCTATTAATATAGTACCTATGAATAATCCATAAACATTTGTATAAGAACGAACTAATTCTCCTATTATTATTAAAAGAAGTCCCGCAAACATAGTTAAACCATGACCAATTTTATGGTTTATCTTCGCAACAAAGGGAGAGAATATTGCAAAAGCTAATAATGGAAGAGTAGTAATGAATCCAGCCATACTACTGTTTAAATTATATTGCGCTTGGATCAAATCAATAACAGGACCTACTGATGTAATGGGTGCTCTTAAGTTAAATGATACAAAAATAATTCCTAAAAAAATTATTAATAAATGGGGATTTGATTTCATATTCTTAACTTTTTTTAAATTTCTAGAATTTTAATTATAATTTCTTCTGACTTCTCAATATTTTGAGAAGAGATTGCTTCAAAAAGTTCTATATGCAATTGATAAATCATTTTTTCTTCCATATTTGTTGATTTTAATCTTTGGGCTACGGAAGTACAAATATATTGAGATAAAGATTTATATAAATCGTAAAAAATTGAATTATGTGAAGCTTTTGCTATAGCTAAATGAAACTCTAAATCAGCTTCACTATTTTCTATGAAAGAACTTTTTGTCAAATTTCTTTGATTAAGTGCATTTTTAATATTTTCCAAATCATCGTCACTTCTTCTTTGTGCTGCTAGTTTAACAATTTCTTTTTCCAAACAGATACGAACTTCATGAACTTCTGAAGTTTTTGAGTTATTTAAACGATTTAAAATATTTGCTTCAAATTTACTTATTGCAATAACATAAGTTCCATTACCTTGTCGCGATTCTAAAACTCCTGCTTGTATTAAAGATTGAATAGCTTCACGAATTGTATTTCTACTAACCCCAAATTCTTTTACTAAATCAGGTTCAGAAGGAATTTTTTCTCCTATTTTAAATAATCCATTTTTTATAGCTTTTTCAATTTCAATTGATGTTTGTTTTGGTAGTGATATTCTAATTGGTTTTTTTATTTTCATGATTTCCCTATAGTTTTAATCATCCAATCATTGGACAAGTTAATAATAATAGAAATTAAAAGAAAAGTCAAATAAAATCCATTGAAAGCTTTATTAGATATTTTTTATTGGGAAAGTGCTTATTTTTGTATAAGTAGAATAATATTAGAGAAAAAGATTTAATCTGAGTACTAATTTCTGAACAGTCTCTTTTCCTCAACTTCTTACTTTTGAAGCAGTTTTTACTAAAAATAGCCTGTTCCAAAAAGAGTTGGAATTCGGATCATGTTCAATAAGTACAGGTTGTTGAATTTATTTTATAACTTATCTTTGTAGTAATTTTCTGTTCACATTACTTCTCATAATATATTTAACATTTTGCAGGTTTATTACGATATCACCTTAATATACAAACAATATGTACTATTATTGTCTAAATATCCATATTAAACATACATAAAAAGCATATCATAAACTTAAAAATCATCTCAATTTCCAATGTTTTTTATAATAATATCTGCAAAAACACCTTATTTAAGATGTTTGTAGGCATTTTGATATACGACATATTTTGTGTATGTTATTTGTTGATTTTCAGGCTATTTTATATATAATGTATGTTTAATAAATAGTTAGCTATAAAAGGAGTCTCGATTGAGCACTACAGATGAAATCAAGGAAGAACTCGATAGCTTGATTGACGACCAATCAAAACTAATTGAACTTGCGACAGATACTGACGATACGATTAAGTTTGGTACGAAATACCAAGCGTGGTACTCGCGCGCCATAAAAATCGTTGAGGCTCTAGCACCTGAAAGGCTTGAGGAATTTGGCAGTTATTACCTGATCGATCCAAAGAGAAAAGTTATGGATGTCAGTAACTACGTAATTCAAGATTACATCAAAGCAATCGGGGCAAGAAAAAATAGTTACGGCGAGGAACTCTGGGATTGCAACAACTTGATTCAAATACGAGTGGTTAATCAGGTTCAAATTTTGGCCTCTCTTCGCAGTCGTATCGATAGCGTCTTGCAAGATGTCACTGGCCACCTGTTCGCTGACCTACAAGACAAAGAGTTAGAGGCCGCATCAAAACTAATAAAGGCAAGTCCGAGAGCAGCGGGAGCATTGGCTGGTGTGGTTCTTGAACGCCATTTACAGCGTACAGCTGATAACCACGGAATAAAACTCCGTAAGAAGGCGCCAACAATTTCAGATCTCAACGATCCTCTCAAAGAAAAATCTGTTTATGGTTTGCCCGTCTGGCGAAAGATTCAGTTTCTTGCAGATATTCGTAATCTCTGTAGCCATCAAAAAGAAAATGAGCCAACTAAAGATCAGGTAATGGAGTTAATCGAAGGCGTCAATGGTGTCGTCAAAACTGTCTTCTAGAGAAACTCAGCTAACCAGGCGCTTGTATGGACAGCAAGAGGAGCGCGGTTTTAATTTTTAATAATAATTCGGCTGTAATGGCAATCAAGGTTTTCAGAAAGGTTCGTTTCTCTTGCTGCCACACAGCTTCACCGTTAGGCAAAATGGTGACTTATGAATAAAATTCAGTATGTTCCTCTAGATGAAATTGAACCAGAAAGATTTCTTCCGATACTAAATAAGCTAAGTACTCGTAAGCATCTTGTGGCGCACGATGAGTTTGATTCTGAGTCAGTTAAAAGCTGGATTGACAACAAACTAAACGAAAGCCGAATTGATGGCTGTACTGTTCGAGCTGTGGAGCTTGATGGGAATCTAGTTGGGTGGTGTGGTATTCAATCATCGGAGTTAGGCTTTGAAATTGCAATAGTGCTTGATGATGGTTGTTGGGGTATCGGTAAGGTGGTGTTTAAGTCACTTATGGCTTGGTCTAAAAACTATGGGCATGATTTGGTCTATATCCATTTGTTGCACACACGCCCAGAGTACGAATTTCTCCGTAGGTTGTCTCAAAAAGTGTTTTTGACAGAGATGCTAGGAGATAGGTTTACAACTTACGAGTTGAATGTTGAAGATTTTGCCTAACAAGGCGCTTAAGCAGACACTTCATGCTTGGCAGTTTTTCTCCGCAAAAGTATATGCCAAGGTTCCGTGCAGCTTAGCTAAGCGTTAGTTACTAAATCTCTTACTTTTGGAGCAGTTTTTCCTAAGAAAAACTGTTCATACTTTGTGTCCTATTTCTTATTTATAGATCAACTTTTACTTAAGTCAATGAAGTATAGACATAGCTTTCTATCTCAATATACTCTTCAGTTGACAAATCATGAGCTATGTCATAAGCTCCACAAATATTTTCAAGTATGTTGTATAAATATTCAATAGCATTAATAGCTAAAAAGTTATACTCTTTATTTGGATTCATTTGGTGTATTTCTTCTAGGTATAAATCTTTTAATTCTTGGTTATCATAAATATTTGATACAGTTTCAAAAAGAGTAATAACTTTGTCTTTTTTTAGAAGTGTTCTTGTTAAAATATCAGGCTCATTATGAAATGCAATTGCAATATCAAATAAATCTCTTGAATTACCTTTATCAGCTCTATAATAAATCTTCTTAGCAATAATTTCTTCTACTGTATCAATTAAAAGTTCATGACCCCATAGATTTACTTTAACATAAGGAATATATGATTTCTTAACAACATCAAAGAACTGAATTTTACATTCTTCATTTATAACTATCTCAGAATAGATTGGATGATTTCTAAAATTACCATTGTATCCAATTGACTTCATTTCACTTTTTACTTTTTTACTCCATGTAGATTCTTTTAATAGATGTTTTTTATCAACTTCATCATATATAAAAATATCAATATCAGTTGAGTATCTATGATTCCAATAATAAGAAGCCAAAGCAGTACCACCACCAAGTGTTGATACTTCACTTAAGTTATTTTCTTCTAAAAGTAATAAAGTTGCATCAAGCATAGCTTGTTGTTTAGAAAAATCATACATGAGTTAAGTTTTTTCTATTTAGAATATTTTGCAATGCAGATGGTATAGATTTTTTGTTTTCTGTATTTGAATCAATATGTTTTAATCTAAATCTTCTATCCCAAGTTTTTGCAACACCTTTTAAAGTTCTAAAAGGAGAAGAGGCATATATACTCTTTATATTTTTTTTTGATACATTAAAAGTTTTGATAAATTCATCTAATTCATTTGGTTCAAGTTCTTTAAAAAACTTTGAATAAATACTTTGTTCTTTTAGAGTTGCTTCATGATAATTTTTTCTATCAAAAGCTTTTCTTATATCATCTGCTGTAAATTTTGAATAGTTATTAATATTTCTATTTAGGATATGAAAGAATCTATGATTAGTTTTTTTACTTAATTTATTTTGTACTTCTTTTTCTTCAAGATTGATAAGAAGTTGATATAGTTTATTTCTATTGCTATCTTCTTTTTTCCAATCATTAAGTGTTGAACATGGTATATCTAAATATTTACTAATTTGTGCCTGAGTCATTTTATATCCTTTATATAATTACATTATATACGAATATCGTAATTTTGTCAATTGCTACTACAGAAGATTACATATACCTTTTTGAAGAGTATTTTAAAAAAGAAAAAGATATTAATATAAAGTAATGATTTAAATTAGTATTTTCTTTAATTCTAGTTATATTTTAAAATATTAAATATACTGATTATAATACAATTTAAGATAAAATAATTATATATAATATTTTAAAATAAGAAAGAGAATGCAGGATTTTATAAATAGAAGTTTCAAAGATTTAAAAACAAATAAAATTGTTTATTTTTCTGAATTATTGACTCAAAATATATCTGTAATACTTGGTGAACCCGCTTCTGGAAAAACATACCAATTAAGGCAATTTAAAAAAGAGAATAATGAAGTTGTTCATTTTGTAAATTTGATAAATATTGAGTCAGAAAAAAATTTAGAGTTGATACAGAATAAAAAATACATTTTACTTGATTCTATAGATGAAGCTTTGGTAGATTATAAAAACCACAAAAAATTACAAAAACAATTAACTGAATTTATTAAAAGCTACAGGAATCAAAATCCAAATATTAAATTTGTACTTACTTGTAGGCAACTTGAGTGGAATGATTACTTCAAAAGTGAGTTAGAAGAATTGGATAAAACACTTACTGTGTACCAAATTCAAGACCTAACAAAAGATGAAATAAATCAACTTCTTATTCAAGTTAAAATAGACACTGATGAGTTTTGGGAATTTATTTCTAAAAACTATTTAGACTTCTTATTGAAAAATATACTCGTAATATTTAATATAATTGATAATTATAAAGAGTATCAAAATAAAGAATTAAATTTCATAGATATTTATTTTGATTTGATTAAGGAGCATCTTTCTGTAAAAGGAGATGATAGGGAAGTACTTAGTTCTGAAACTTTAATAAGGTTGATTAATATATCTTCATCTTTAGCTACCTACATGCTATTAAATAGAAAGTCGTCTATATCTTTTAAAAATCCTAATAAATTGGTTGATGAGTTATACGAAATTGACAATAAACCTATAAAACAAGAAGAATTAGAAACTATTTTGAATACTTCCTTATTTAAAAAAGATGGCGGAAACTTTAGTTTTTTTCATAAATCTGTTCAAGAATTTTTAATGGCTCATTTTATCAATGAAAAAAAACTCGATTTGCAAACTATTAAAGAACTTTTTTCACATGAATTAAGATTTTATGAAGAGTTTGAGGAAGTTATTATTTACCTAACAAATTTAAATAATGATTTATTTAATAAATTTGTAGAGTTTGACCCATTTATTTTTAAAAGACATCCTAGTTTAACTAAGGAACAACAGCAAACACTTTTAACTTCAATGCTATATAAACTTAAAAATGAGAAATCTATGGCTTGGGGTAGATGGCATGATTTTGAAGGTACTACTTTAGTAAGATTTGACAAATTAAAACTATCAACTTTAATACAAAACTTTATAAAATCGTCAGATATTGACAAGTTGGTATTTGCCTATTTGATTGCACTGCTAGAATATAATTATTCAAAAGAGATGGAAGATTTGATATTTAAATATCTTGAAAATTATTCTAATGGCAATTTATCTTCAAATGAAGAATATGATGAAATATCTCATAGTAAATTTGCTGGAAATAAAAATCTTAGAGAACTAATTGAAGATAACTTCATAGATAATCTTGATTTTAATAAAAGACTTTTTGAATTTCTAAAATCAAAAAAACTCTTAAATTCAAATATGCATAAAATATCAATGTTGGATTTAGAAGTTCAACTTTTTGAATCTTTGTATGGGATTAAGTATATAATTAGATATGGAGATAATAAAAAAGCAGATTTCATAGATACAAAATTTGAATTTGAAAATTTAATAGAATTATTAGATGCTATACCAAATAGAGAACTAGAGTATATTGTTCCTTATTTAAAACCCATGGATACTTTAAAGTGGTTAGAGTATATAGAAAAAAAGAATGATAAAGAACATAACAATCATACTAATTTGTGGTGTGTTTATGCAGTATTTCTTCATAATAATTCTAAAGATTCAATTAAGAAGGTTTTTGAATTTCTAAATACTCATTTTATATATGTAGATAATATTGAAATAGAGCAAATGCCTTTTGATTTTAAAAAGATTTCTAATAATTTCTGGGAAATATATTTTTCAATAAATATTGAAAAAATTCATCATGTTGATGCTATTTTTAAATTCTTAAATATTTCTCTAGAAGATATAAAAAAAGTAACTTTGAAGTATCCTGTTGAAAATTATGTTAAGTATTATGAAAAGTTGAAATTTAATAAAGATATAGATAAATATTTAATGTCAAATAATACTTTTGAAGCTCATGTTAAAGCAACAAATAAATACTGGGAAGAAGAAAGAAAAAAACATAAACAAGAATTAGAAAATCAACTTCTAGAGGATGAAGTATATCAACAAAGAATTCAAAATAAGGCAAAGTATAAAAAAATATGTGAAGATAGCTTAAAAGCTTTAGCTATAAAACAAGATTTTTATAATGTCTTTATATGTGAAGAGATTTTTAGAGATGAAAATAGCAACAAATTATTTGAAATTTTAACACCTGAACAACATAAACAATTTTTGGATTTTATAAAAAATGATTTAGTCAAAGATGTATCGTATAAAAAGATCAAAGAAAATGTAAATGCAACTCAGTACAATGTTTTACCTACAGCTCTTTATATTTATTTTTTAGTAAATAATGATTCTTCAAAAATTGTGAGTTTAGAACAATCTAATTTGATTTTTGAGAAAATATTTTTTCATACTTTTAGATTTCACAAAATAAAAGAAAAGTATTTTATTTTATTGGCTAATGAATATTTTGATAATTTTATTTTACTAATCCAAGAGTTAGTTGAATTATCACTCGAACAAAGTGAACATAAAGACTTAATTTATTTATATGAATTTAGGGAAGTTATTGAAAAAATTAAAAAATTTAATAAAGAAAACTTATCACGTTTCATTCAAAGCTTATTAAATTTAGATAAAAATATTTTTAAAATCATTAAGGATGATTACAAAATTGAAGAGATACTAAAGATAATTTCACTAGAAGAAAAATCTTATGATTTTATAGATAATCTTAGAATCATTGATAGCGATAGAGCATATTTGTATTTGGAATATTTATTAAAAATTGACCCCAAAAGAGCTTTATCTAGTTATTTTTTAGAGTACAAAACAATACCAACAAAAATAAAATTTTACAAACTAAAAAAGCTTTTTAATCTCAAAATAAAAGATGAAGATAATAAAAATTCATATGACAAACAAAATATTAATCAATACAAAATTAAACTCTTTAAAGATTTAATTAGTGCTTTGAAAAAAAATAAAGGTATTGATTTTCTTAAAGATGAATATATTCATGTGATTATAAATGACTACTATCTGTTTTTCAATGAGTATCAAAGACCCACAGGTGTTTATTCCCCAGGAATATATGATGGCATGAATGAATATATCAATTATATTTGGAAAAGTATTGGTTCAGATAGTAATCATATTAACTTACTCAAACAATTATCCAACAATAGATGCAAAAGATTATCTGATTCGGCAAAGTATTATTTACAAGAAGCCTTTAATAATCAAAATAAAAATAGAAGCCATCTAAATAATTACTATAAAAAAATATTTGATAAGGATTATGTGATGAGTAAGTCAAATCTTGAAAAAATTAAAAACAAATGGGAAAAATTAACGATGTATCAAAAAATTACGATAACTGTAGCTATAATTGGAACTATAATATTACCTATTTGGTTAAACTTATCATCAACTAATGTTAAAATAAACAACAATAATCAAAGCCCAATTATTCAAGAAAATCATGGAAATATAATTTATAATATTGATAGTTCTAAAAATCAATCAATTTATAATAATGTTGAAATAACAAAAAAAATTGATAATCTAATTAATTTAACTACTATAAATATTCAGGGTAATAACCAGCAAGAACAGAAAGATATTAATACAAAGATTTATATTTTGAATGAAGCAAAAAGGATTAATGAGAAAAATATTTCAATTGCAGATAAAAATCAAGAATGTAAAAGCCAAGCTCTTAATTCAAAAAATTTCTTTGGATATGAAATAAACATTATGAATGAAATTTGTAATGAAATATTTAAATAAAAAGGTTTATATTTATTATTTCTTATATATATAGGTAGCTATAAGCTAGAAAAAAGAGGAATTCTATTCTCCTCTTAATCCTTTTCTCATTGCTTCAACTACCGAATTATCAGCTTTTGTGTTAGTAAAAAGTTCAAATGCAAGTAAGCCTTGATATAAAAGCATATCTTCGCCATCTTTTGTTTTTAGACCCTCTTTTTTTGCTAGGGCTAAAAATGGTGTTTCTTTTCCATATACACAGTCAAAAGCGTAGCTTGAATTTAAAAATACATTTTCTAATTGTGGTTTACTCATAGGAAGTTCATCATCTTTTAATCCTGCACTTGTTGAGTTAACTACTAAATCAAAATAATCAAGTCTAAAATCTTTCCATGTAAAACATTTGATATTTTTTTGTTTAAAAAAGTCAAGTTTTGAATCACTTCTATTTACGACTGTTACTTCTATATTTTTTTGCTGTAGTGCAAGTGCAATTGCTTTTGCAGTTCCTCCAGCTCCTAATACTAAAACTTTTTTTATATCTCCAAAGCTTTCAATTGCTTTTAGAAAACCTGGCGCATCTGTATTATAAGCAATAACTTTATCATCTTTTTTTATATATGTATTTACAGCTTCAATTTCATTTGCTATTCCTATAACTTCATCTGCTTGTTTAAAAGCTTGTTCTTTATGAGGAACTGTAATATTAGCACCAGTGTATAAATTATTTAAAAATTCATTTTTTAATTTTTTACCATCTTTTAAATGATGTTTTTTATAAACTGCATCAATATTTAAATGCTCAAAAGCGCTATTATGCATTTGAGGTGATTTAGAGTGTTCTACAGGATTACCAAAAATCGCATATGCTTTTGTGTTGTTTGTTATATTTTCCGACATTATCTACCTTTATGAAGACGTGATTTTATCTAAAATATTATAATATAAAATTAAATGAAAAAAGTTACAATTAAATAATTTCTTTAAAGGAGAGTATTTATGGAAGTTTTAAAAATTTTTACAAATAAAAAAGATGGGAATCTTGCTTATCATGTGAACGATAAAAAAGTAAATGTAGATAAAAATAGGCAAGATTTACAAAGATATGGTTTTACAATAAAAAACTTAAGATTTATGAATCAAATTCATAAAAATAATATTGAGATTATAAATAGTGATTCTTCAAAACTTATTGATAATTGTGATGCTTTGATAACAAATGAAAAAAATATTCCTTTATTAGTCATGGTTGCTGATTGTATACCTGTACTTTTATACGACAAAGAAAAAGGTGTAATTGCTGCTATTCACGCAGGTAGAAACTCAACTTTTTTAAATATTAGTGAAAAAACTGCTAAAAAAATGATAAAAGAGTTTGCTTGTGAAGCAAAAAATATAAAAGCAATATTAGGGCCTTCTATTCAAAAATGTTGTTATGAAGTAAGTCAAGAGTTAGCGAATATTGTAAAAACTTCTTTTGGAAAAGAGTTTGTAAATAATAGAAATATTGATTTACAAGGAATAAACAAACAGCAGTTAGAAAAAGTGGGTATTAAAGACATAGAGATTTCAAATCATTGTACAAAATGTACTGATAATAGTTACTTTTCATATAGGGTTTCAAGTAGTACTGGAAGATTTGCAGGAGTTATAGAATTAAAATAATATCTTATGTTTATTATAAAACTAAATTATGTGTAAGAATTATGTAAATTATAGCTAAAAATGAGCTTAAGTATATAAAAAATAGAGATTTTTAATAAAATATTCATAAAATTAAGTTTCGATTTGTTACAATTGCGCTTCAAATTACACTGAGAAAGGTTAGAGATGAGCGTTAAAGTTACAAAAGAAGAGGCTTTAGAATATCATAGAAGCCCAAATCCAGGAAAAGTTGCCATTGCAACAACAACAGAATTAAATAATCAAAGAGATTTATCCCTTGCATATTCACCAGGTGTTGCTTTTCCTTGCGAAGAAATTAAAAGAGATCCAAAGTTAGCATATGAATATACTGCAAAAAGTAATCTTGTAGCAGTAGTTTCAAATGGTACAGCTGTACTAGGTTTAGGTGATATTGGGGCACTTGCATCAAAACCTGTAATGGAAGGTAAAGCTGTATTATTTAAAAAATTTGCTGCTGTTGATTCATTTGATATTGAAGTAGATACAACAGATGTAGACAAGTTTTGTGAAGCTATAAAAGCAATTGCTCCTACATTTGGTGGTATTAATCTTGAAGATATAAAAGCACCTGAGTGTTTTGAAATTGAAAAAAGATTAGTTGATGAATTAAATATTCCAGTTATGCATGATGATCAACATGGAACAGCAATTATTACAAGTTCTGCTCTTTTAAATGCTAGTGAGATGATGAATAAAGCTATTGAAGATATCAAAATTGTAGTTGTTGGTGCGGGAGCTTCAGCTATTGCTTGTTCTACTATGTATAAAGAATTAGGTGTAAAAAACTTAATTATGTGTGATTCTAAAGGGGTTATTCATAAAGGAAGAAAAGATTTAAATAAATATAAAAAAGATTTTATGATTGATGAGCCTTTGACTTTAGAAGAAGCATTTACTAATGCTGATATGGTTCTTGGACTATCAAGACCGGGGACATTTACAAAAAAACATATTGCACTTATGAGTGAAGAACCAATTATTTTTACACTTGCAAATCCTACTCCTGAATTATTTCCAGAAGAAGTAAAAGAAGTAAGACCAAAAGCTATTATTGGAACAGGAAGAAGTGATTTCCCTAATCAAGTAAATAATGTTTTAGGTTTTCCTTTTATATTTAGAGGAGCGCTAGACGTAAAAACTAGAAAAATTAATATGACTATGAAAATTGCTGCTGCAAGAGCAATTGCTGATTTAGCTAAACAACCATTAACAGATGAATTAAAAGAGGCATTTGGTGATTTAGTTTATGGAAGAGAGTACATTATTCCAATTCCTTTTGATAAAAGACTTATGGTAGAAGTTTCAAGTGCTGTGGCAAATGCAGCAGTTGAAACAGGTGTTGCAAGAGTTACAGAGTTTGATTTAGAAGCTTATAGAAAAAATTTAGCAGCATTAGTATAATTTCAATTATCTATTAATCAATAAAATGGTATTATTCTCGTTTTAAACTTAATGAGAATAATACTAGGATAATGATGAAAGAGTACATACTTTTAATTGATACTACAGATGATAAAGGACTTGTTTATAATATTTCAAAAGTCCTTTACGCAAATAACTTAAATATAGAACAAAATTCAGAATACGTTGATCCAGATACACTAAAATTTTTCATGAGAACAGTTATAACTGGTGATATAAAAAAAGATATACTTCTAAAAGAGTTAAAAGAAGTTCTTCCTTTAAACTCTACAATAAAACTAAATGAAAAACAAAATAAAGATGTTGTGATATTAGCAACAAAAGAGTCGCATGTTTTAGGTGATTTATTAATTAGATATTTTGATGGCGAATTAAATGCAAATATAAAAGCTGTCATTGCAAATCATGAGCATTTAAGAGATTTAGTGGAGAAGTTTGATATTCCATTTTATTGTGTGAGTGCAGAGGGATTAAGTAGAGAAGAACATGAAGATAAGATGATTGAAAAAATTAATGAATTTGAACCAGAACTTATTGTCTTGGCAAAATATATGAGAATTTTAACTTCAAAATTTGTTAATACCTATCCAAAAAGAGTTTTAAATATTCACCACTCATTTTTACCTGCATTTATTGGTGCAAATCCATATAAACAAGCCTATGAAAGAGGTGTTAAAATTATAGGAGCAACTGCGCATTATGTTACTGATGATTTGGATGAAGGTCCAATTATCTTTCAAGATGTTGTAAGAGTTGATCATAGTTACTCTTGGCAAGAGATGAGAAATGCAGGAAGAAATGTTGAAAAGATTGTTTTATATAATGCTTTTCAACTTTTACTTGATGATAAGGTATTTGTATATAAAAATAAAACGGTGATTTTATAAAATGTTTAATATAGTACTTCACGAACCAAGAATTCCAGGAAATGTAGGAACAATAGGAAGACTTGCTTTTGCACTTAATTGTAAACTTCATCTAATAAAACCTTATGGTTTTGGTGAGATAAATGAAAAACAAGTAAGAAGAGCAGGGCTTGATTATTGGTATGATTTAGAAGTTTTTGAATATGAAAATATTGAAGAGTTTTGGGAAAAATATCCTATGAGTGATAGACATTTTTTTGCTACAACAAAAACTAAACAAGTCTATTTTGAACAAAAATTTAAAGAAGGCGATTTTTTTTATTTTGGTAGAGAAGATGCTGGACTTCCTGAGAGTTTTTTAACTAAAAATGAGCAAGGATGTATTACTATTCCTATGACAAATAACGCAAGAAGTCTAAATATTGCTAACTCTGTGTCTATTGTAGCTTATGAGGCTTTAAGACAAAACTTTGCTAACTTCAAATAAGTTTTTTGCTTTTTTTGATTAGCTGATTTACAGCTTCAAGTTTATTTTGAAGCTGTTTTTTATCACTTTTATTTGAAGTTCTTTTCTTTTGTTTTTTTAATTTAGCTTTTTTTATATATAACTCTTCTAAGACTTTTAATATTTTCTTTTTTTTGATATCTTTATTTTCTTCTGTTTGTTTTAAGAATTTTTTTACTTTTTTTATCAGTTCATTTAGAGGCATTGTTCTCTTCTCCTATCTCTTTTAGTAATTCATCTTCAATGAATAAAATCATCGCAACTTCTACTAATTTCTTTTGTATTGAGTAAACTGTTGCACTATCATTTATAAGTGAAGTTGCCATTGATGCTTTGATTTTTTGTGTTCTAATTAAAGTATCAATTGTTTCACTATTTGATAAATCATTTTTGTTCAATGTACTTTTTATAACTTCAATTTGAGTTATTTTATCAAGCTCACTTAAGTTTTCATTATTTAAGCCATTTATATCAATAAAAAGATTTCCTAATTCTTCTCTTAAATTATTATACTCTTTTTTAATATATTCATTTTTACTTTTTAAGTAAAAATCTAAGTTTTTTTGAACATCTCTTGTATCTTTTAGTACTTCAATTATTAATGTTGCACTTTTTTTGAAGTTACTAGCAACTTTGTGTTGAGAACTTGTCATGTGTTCTTGTGCAAAAGAAGAATATTGTATAATCTCACTATATAATAATTTTAGATTTGTTTGATAAATTTCATCAATATTTGTATTTGATTTTCTTATTTCATCCATTAGTTGTTTTTGTAAATCTTCTTTTGTTTTTAATTTTGTTGAGTGCAAATTAAGGGCATGAAGCATTGCTCTTTGGCAGTTTTCATAAAGATTTATACACTCTTTTTTAAGTGAAAGTAATGAACTGTTTGGAATTTCAATATTTGATTTTAACAGATATTTAGGTTTTGAACTTTTTGCAACTTTTTTCTTAATAATTCTTTTTGCTAAATTTACAATTATATTTATAAAAGGAGCAACTATGATTATTCCTAGTAGATTAAATATAGTATGAAATAGTGCAAGTTTCATACTAAAGCTTTCTGCACCAATCCCAAATAAAGGAGCTAAATAATCTACAAAATCTTTTAATGAATATATAAAGATTACAGCAACTAAAGCTGTAATTACATTGAATATAAGATGAGCAAAAGCTAAACGCTTCCCATTTTCATTTGATGCAAATGAGCCAATTATTGCTGTTACTGTTGTTCCAATATTTGCTCCAATTGCCAAAGCTAAAGCATTTATATAAATTATATTTCCTGCACTTAATGCTGTTATTATTATGGCCATAGTAGCACTACTTGATTGGATAACAATAGTTGCAACTGCACCAATTAGGATGTAAAGAATAATTCCTTTTATACCAGGTAATGAAAATTGAGCTAAATCAATTGAATCTTTTAAAGTATCAAATCCATCTTTCATATAAGAAATACCCAAAAAGATAAATCCAAGACCTAACAATACATTTCCCAAGCCTTTGTATGTATTGTTTTTAAAAAATCTAAGTACTACACCAAAGATTAACATAGGCATAGCATAAGCTGAGATTTTTATTTTTAATCCTACACTTGATACTATCCAAGCTGTTGTCGTACTACCTAGGTTTGAACCAAATACAATACCAATACCTTGTGCTAAGGTTAATAATTCAACTGATAAAAAGGAGATTACAATTACTGTAATTAAAGAAGAACTTTGCACAATAGAAGTGGCTAAAAAACCAGTTGTTATAGCCTTAAAAAGATTACTAGTAAATCTTTTTAAAATATTCTCTAGTGCACCACCTGAAAATAGTTTAAAACCATTTTCCATAAAATACATACCAATTAAAAAAATTGCAATACCACTCAAGATTATTTTTAGATTCTCAGATGACGAGATAAAATATGCTGTAATCAAGAATCCTAATGCAATTGCCAAGTTTTTAACCATAAAAAATCCTATATAATATAGTTTAATTATATATTATAACAAGATTTTTTATTAAATAAGGCTTGTTTAGATAAAATTTTACAGATTTTTAATAAAGAAAGTAATCATGAATAAAATATTAGTATTAGAAGACGATGAGCTTTTTGCTCAAACATTAGAAGATTTTTTAGAAGAAGAAAACTTTGAAGTAGATATTGCTTATGATGGACAAGAGGCTTTAGAGCTAAACTTTAATAGTAATTATGATTTATATTTACTTGATATTAATGTTCCTTTGATAAATGGATTAGATTTATTAAAAGAGTTAAGGGGAAGTGGAGATACAACTGCTACTATTTTTCTTACATCATATAAAGATAAGCAGACATTAGAAGAGGGATTTTTAAATGGTTGTGATGATTATTTAAAAAAGCCAGTTGATTTAGATGAGCTATTACTTAGGATTAAATCTGTACTTAAAAGATGTGGAAAGCCAGTAAAAGAGCTTGAGCTTTTTGATGAGTTAACTTTCAATCCTATTTTAAGACGAGTTTATAAAGAAGGAAAAGACTTAAATCTTCCCATAAAAATAGTTTCATTGCTTGAATTATTTTTGGAAAACCGTGATTCAATTGTTTCAAAAGAGATGATTATTTCTAGACTTTGGAGTGTTAGTGAAGAGTATAGTGAGGGTTCAATTAGAGTGTATATAAACAATCTAAAAAAGATTTTAGGAAAAGAGAAAATTACTAATATAAAAGGTATAGGATATAAAATTGAATTCTAAAATAAAAGATTTTTTAATTTCAATCTCAATTGTATTTACATTTACAACTATCTTGACTCTATTTATGAATTATATTTTGATTAGTTATTTTGGATTGAATAAAGATAATTTTATAATTATAGTTTTACCATTACTTGTGTGCTCTCTTGTTCTTTTTTTGGCTTTAAGCAAATCTATTCTTGAACCACTTTTTAAAAGTGATGAAAACTTACAAAAAACAGTAAAAAAGACTTTGCATGAGTTAAATATACCTGTTTCTACAATAATGTTAAATACTCAAATGCTTGAAAGAAAAATAACAGATGAAAAAGCTTTAAAAAGATTAGAAAGAATAAAAAAAGCTTCAAGTGATTTACTAAAATTATATGAAGATATGGAATATAGCATAAAAAAAGAGATTGACAATGTTGATAAAGATACATTCTTTTTATATGAAGTTGTCAATAATTCAATTGATAAGTTTGAAGATATAAAAAAAGATATAAGAATAGAAAATAATATTGATAAAGAACTCTTACTTAAGACTGATAAAAATGGTTTTTATAAAGTAATTGATAACCTTTTATCAAATGCCATAAAATATAATAAATCAGATGGATATGTAAAAATAGGATTAAAGGAGAATACTATTTTATTTATAGAAAATAGTGGTAATACAATAGATACAAAATATCTTTTTGATGTATTTGATACTTTCTTTCAAGAAGATAGTTCAAAAAAAGGTTTTGGCTTAGGACTTAGTATAGTAAAAGAGTTTTGTGATAAAAATAAAATAGCAATAAATATAATCCCCTTAAAAGACGGTTCAAGGTTTGAATTAAATTTAAAAAAACATTTTTTTAATAATCTTTCACAAGATACTAATATTTAATTAACATTTATTTAACACATTTAAATTAAAATCTATAAAATTTAATTTAGGTGAATTATGAATATTGAAGTATTAAAACACTTGATAGATTATGGAGTTATAGCATTATTGATTTTTATGAGTTTTATTTCTGTTTGGTTTTTTATTGAAAGAGTTATTTTTTATAAGAAACTTGATATAAATATATATAAAAATAAAAAAGCTTTAGAAATTGCTCTTACAAGACACTTGACAATTATAGGAACTATTGCTTCAAACTCTGTTTATATTGGTCTTCTTGGAACTGTGTTAGCTATCATGCTTACTTTTATGACTATGAGTGGCACAAATATTGAAGCTGAAAAAATAATGTCTTCTTTGGCTCTTGCACTTAAAGCAACAGCTGTTGGCTTAGTAGTAGCAATAGTTTCAATGATATTTTATAATATATTAAGCAGATATGCAGAAGTTCTGGAAAGTAAATATGAAATTAAAGAAATTTGATAGCATAAATGTATTGCCTTTTATTGATGTACTATTAGTACTTTTAACAATAATTCTTATGACTTCAACTTTTATCACAAAAGGGCTTATTCCTGTGTCTTTACCAAGTGCAAAGAGTACTAGTAATTTAAAAATAGATAAAAAGCTAGTAATTGTTATAAATAAAAAAGGAGAGTTTTTTTGTAATAATAATCTTGTAAATTCTAAAAATATGAAAAATCATATTTTAAAATTCAAAAAAGAGACACAAGTTTATATAAAAAGTGATAAGAATGCAAGATTTGATAGTTTTGTTCAAGTTCTTGATATATTAAAAAGTAATGATTTTCAAAACATATCAATAGTAACAAAAAAATGAAAAGATATATTAGCTCTTTTTTTATTGCACTATTTATATATATTAGTATAATTGCTAGTTTTTATGTTTTGTTTGCAAATGAAAAGATGATAATTAATAAAAAAAAGGATACAAAAAAAATCTCTTTAAATTATGTTCAAATAAAAAAAGAGATAAAAGAAAAAAATATTCAAAAAAAAAGCATAAAGAAAAAAGAGATAAAACAGACTATTAGAAAAAGTAAACTAATAAAAAATAAACCTAAAAAAAATAAGAAAATTATTAAAAAAGAGACAAAAATTGTTAAAGATACTATCAAAAAATCAAAAGATAATAAAAAAATAGTATCGAAATCATCTAAAAAAACATCAAAACCAAAAAATAATATAACTTCATCACAAGTAACTTTAAATCAATCAAAAATTTATATAGATAAAAATTTACTTCTAATTAGAAAATTGATTCAAAAAAATATAGTCTATTCAAAAAGAGCAAAAAGATTCAATATTCAAGGTGTAGTAAAAGTGAAGTTTAAAATATCAAAAGATGGTAAGATTAATAAAATAGATATTCTAAAAGGGCATAGCTTACTAAGAAAGTCAACTATTGAAGCTATAAAAAAAGCTTCTAAGAACTTTCCAAAGGTTCCTAAAAGCTTAATTATTACTCTACCTATTGAGTATAGATTAATTTAGTAAATTAAAAACTCTCCCATGAGTCATCATCTTTTAATGAAGATTTAAATTCTAAGGGTGCTTTTTCTTCTTTAGTTGTTTTTTCTTTTTTTATATCAACATGAAGTTGTTTTGCTTTTACACTATCTTTACCTTCAAACTCTTTTTCATTTGCATTTTCAACTACTTTTTTTGCAATTTCAGATGTATTTAATGCAACTTCTTGAGTTTGTGTTGCAATAAGTGCATTTTGCTGTGTTTGTTGATCTAAATTATTGATTGCATCATTGATTTGAATGATACCACTTTCTTGTTCTTTTGCTGCATTTGAAACATCAGAGATTAAAAAACTTGTTTTATTAATATCCTCTTTTAAATGGTTATAACCTTTTATCATTTCATTTGCAATATTTTTACCTTCATTTGTTTTAAGTGTAGCATTTTCAACTAACTCTTTAATCTCTTTTGCTGCTTGTGCACTTCTACTTGCAAGGTTTCTTACTTCTTGTGCTACAACTGCAAAACCTTTTCCTGCTTCACCTGCTGTTGCAGCTTCAACAGCTGCATTTAAACTTAAGATATTTGTTTGAAAAGCGATTTGGTCAATTACTGTTATTGCTTCATTTATTGAACTTACTTGTTCATTTATATCTTCCATAGAAGAAGTTGTTTTAATAGCTAAGTGTTCACCATTTAAAGTAGATGAAGAGACATCTTTTGTTAAAGTATCAATTTCTGAAATTTTATTTGTTGTTAATTTTATATTTCCTGTTATTTGTTCAATTGCTGCTGCAGTTTCTTCTAAACTTGTTGCAGCTTCATTTGAACTTGTATTTAATGTATCAACATTTTGTAATAAGATATTTGAACTTTCATTAAGAGTTAATCCATTTGCTTTATTCTCTAATAACATTTGTGTAATAGAAAGGCCTAAATTATTTACCCCTGTTGCAAGTTTTTCTAAATGTTTTTTTATTCCATGCGTATTTACTTTTTTTAGATAATTATATTTTGAAAACTCTTCTAAAACATCTAAGATATTATCTATATTATTTTCAAGATTTTGTCCCATATTGTTTAACACATCTTTTAACTCATTAAGTGCTGGATTTGTTACATTTGTTGAAATTCTTTGACATAAGTCTCCTTGTTGGAACTCATTTAAAACAGCAATTGTTTCATTTATAATGGCTCTATCTTCTTCAATAGAATTTTTAGTAATAGTAATATTTTTATTTACTACTTTGGACATAACTCCAAACTCATTATTTGAATTGTTTGTTAAAGGTTTTACTTCATTTGTTTCTCTATTTAAGTATCTAAAGAAGTTTAATAAGCCTTCTTGAAATTCATGAATTTGTGTATTTATATCTTTTGGAATATATGCACCAAGTAATAAAATAATTAAAAGAACAATTGCAGATAGTATTTCAATTGTTAATGTTAAACTTTTATTGATACTTTCTACTTGTGTTCCAACAAGCTTTTGTTCATTTTTAATTGATAATTTTATATCAGCAGTTATTTTTGCAATTTTAGGACCGATTGTTCTTAGTTCCTTAATTAATGTATTTTCCTTATCTATTATGAACATAAGTTTATCAACGCCTTGTTTATAAATATCAATTAAGTTTGTTGCATTGTTTAACTTTTGAATATTTGCATTAGAATACAATGTAGGTTTTATTTTATTTATTTGTGTTCGTAAAGTATCAAACTTTTTTATTACTTCGTAATTATGCTCTTTTTTATTTGATGTAACAAATTTAAGTGCATAAAGTCTTCCTAAAAGTAGAGTTCTGATAGCTTTTGCAGTTTTTAAAGAAGCATTTACATTATTTTGTTTGTTAGAACTTAACATGATTTCATTTAAAAGTTGTTCTATTTTTTTACCATTAATTGCTAAATTATTTTCTACAATGCCATTGTTTTGACTTCTATAATCATTTAGTTCATAAAAATTCACACTATAGACTTCTAATAATTGTGCTAAAGTATCTACAAGTTTCTTTTCTTTAGGATTTTTAGTACTGTTTTTTAGTTGTTTTTCAAAATCACTAGTTTTTTTATAATATTGTTCAAAACGGTTTAGACTAAAGTTTTCATTTTTATTAATAAAGTCCTTTACTTCCATCCTTACCATAAGCATATTTTCTTGAACACTACTTGCAAGGTTACTATTATTTGCCATATTTTTATATTTATCAAAGCCATTTGAAGATTTTGATAAACCATATATACTATATGCAGCCAATGAAATAATTAGTAAACTAATAGTGATAAATGAGACTATTAATTTTAATTTAATAGATAGATTTTTCATAGAATATTTCTCCTCAAAAATAAGTGCATTATGACAAGCATTATTATTCAAGCTTAGTTTAAAATACAACTTATTTTTTATTTAAGTTACAAATATACATATAAAAATTATTTATAAAGGATTAAATTTTATTTATTCTTTCTCAATTATTATTTTTATTAACCATTAAATCTATTTTGCTTAAGTTTTGAAAACTTTAAAAGATATATTTATTGTTTTTGATACAAGCTTTTTTGTAAGAAATTTTATTATATCTTTTAAATAGGTCTTATTTTCTCTAAAAGGTAAAAAGTAGATTTTTTCGTTAGTTGTTCTATATATCATATAGTAAGGATGTTTTTTCTTTTTAGTTAAAGTCTCAATTGAAATAAAGAAGAATTTATCTTGTTCTTTTTCTTTCATTAAAAAAAATCCTTCAAATAATTTTATTATATATTTTGTGTTTTAAAATTATATATAAAAATAGTATCAATATATTAACACTTTTTAAATTATTTAAAATTATTTATTTAAGGATAAAAAATTATTATTTAAATTTTTCTATGATTTTTGCTTCTAATTCTTGTATAGTTTCAATAGCATCTTCTTCATGGTCTGAAAAGCCCCAGTTAACTAAAACTGAATCAACATTTGCTTTAGCAGCTGCCATTGTATCTTTTAAGCTATCTCCTATTAGTTGTGCATTTGTATTTAAAATACTATGTTTATCAAGAATTTTTTGCACCATTTCTGGGTGAGGTTTTGGATTTGTAACGCTATCATATCCTAAGATTGTAGGAAATAATGAGCCAATTCCCACATGGTCTAGCATCTTTTTTGCATATTGTGAGTTTGCATTTGTTGCAACAGCAAGTGTAAAGTCGTTTTTTAAATCATCAAGTAAAGTTGCTATTCCATCATATAGTTCCAAATCAGTCAAACAGTGTTCATTATAATAGTTTTCAAATAAGTGCACTTGTTCATCTGTAAACTCTTTTGTTCCATAAAAGAACTCTGCTGAGTTGATTTCTGGTTTATTAATATGCTCTAAAATATACTTATCTTCTAATCTATGAAGTCCAGTATTCTCTCTAACGTAGTTTATAGTATTTGTGATGGCTTTTGAACTATTTACTAAAGTTCCATCCATATCAAACATGATTAATCTCATTTAATTCTCTTTATAAAAAATTTATCTTATTATACGCTTTTGAGCTCAAATATTAGGTTAAGTAAGAAAATTAACACTTACTTAACAAACAGAAGTTATAATTATTTTACAAAACAAGAATTAGATTCCTCCTACACAATTTAATATCTTGCGGATTTTTTATATATCAGGTTAGCTTCACTTTAAGTGAAGCTTATTTTTAATAAAGTTTAAATAAGATAATAAAATGATTTTTAAAGTTTTTTTTACAATATTTTTTACAATTTTTTTAGGATTTTGTTTTATTTTCTATTTTGACTTTTCTTACAATAAAGAAGATAAATACAATAAGTTAAATAGCATGGTATCATTAACAAACAGCTTTAAAATATCTTTTTCCAATGCTTATAGTGAAGATAACTCTCAACTTCAAAATAAACCATATCTATTTCATAAAAGTACTAATCACATGGATTTCATATATGTTAAATAAATCTTTTTATAGTTTTTTATTTCTTATGCTTTTTATTCATAGAAGTAAGCACTTTTCTATATTTGTCATCTCAATAATTTTAGTTTTTATTTTAAGTTCTGTGATGTTTATCTCAACTTCATTATCAAAAGATATTCAGTACACATTAGATTCACAAGCTGATTTTGTAGTTCAAAAAATGAAAGCAGGGGAAGTTATTGATATTGATCTATCATTGATTGAAAAAATTGAACAAATTTATGGTGTAAAAAATGTAACTTCAAGAGTATATGGCAAGTACTTTTTCAAACCATTAAAACAAAGTTTTACAATCGTTGGAGTAGATTTTTTTGAAGAGCAAAATAGTAAAAACCTAAAAACATTATCTAAAAAACTTGATATGTCAAAATTTTTAGAAAAAGAGTACATGATAATAGGAAGTGGAGTTAAAAAACTTTTTGATAAGTTTAAATATGAAAAGAGTTATTTTTTTACAACACCTTTAGGTGAATCAATAGAAGTTGAAATTTATGATGCTTTTGATGATACAACCTCACTTCTTTCAAATGATATGATAATTTTACCAAAAGAGTTAGCAAAAATAGTTTTAGGCGTAGATGAGTATAAAACTTCTGATATTGCATTGAATGTTCCTAATGAGTTAGAAAGAGCAAATGCAAAAGTAGAAATTATATTAAAAGATGATAACTTAAGAGTAATTTCAAAAGATGATATGAAATCATACTATTTAAATCTTTTTAATTATAAAACTGGACTTTTTTTAGTGCTTTATATTGTTGCTATTCTTACATTTTTACTAATACTATATCAAAGATATTCTATGATAAATTCAAGTGATAAAAAAGAGATAGCAATACTTAAAGCAGTAGGGTGGAGTATTAAAGATATATTAAAACTAAAAGTTTTCGAAAACTTTTTAGTTGCATTTTTCTCTTTTAGTATTGGAATTATCTTATCTTTTATTTATATATTTGTGACAAAAGCACCTTTTTTAATGCAAATATTTTTAGGTTTTTCAAATTTAGATTTTAGTTATGAATTAACACCTTATATACCATTTGGTTCAATTGTAACTTTGTTTATATTTTATGTGGTACCATTTTTATGTGTAATTTTAATTCCTGTGTGGAAAATAGCTACAGTTGATGTAATAAAGAGTATAAAATGATAGAAGTTAAAAATCTTTATAAAATCTTTAATCAAAATAGAAAAAATGAGTTTACCGCACTTGAAAATGTAAGTTTATTTATTCCAAAAGAGCAAATTGTTCTTTTAAAAGGTGTAAGTGGTAGTGGAAAATCTACTTTATTATCTATAATCTCAAGTTTACAAAAACCTACAAGTGGTGATGTTATTGTAGATGATGAGCATATTGCAAAACTACCTGATTTGCATGCTTCAAAATTTAGAAACAAAAAAATAGGGTATGTTTTTCAAGATTTCAATTTGATAAATAGTTTAAATGTATTTCATAATGTAATGACTCCTTTAATAGTTCAAAATCTTTCTAAAGATGAAATAAAAGCAAAAGTTATACATGCCTTATCTTTAGCTAATATAAAACATAAAAAAGATGAATTTGTATCAAATTTAAGTGGAGGAGAAAAACAAAGAGTAGCAATAGCAAGGGCTTTAGTTTGTGATGCTAATATCTTACTTTTTGATGAACCAACAGCAAATTTAGATAAACAAAACTCTTTAAAATTTTTATCTTTACTAGAGGATTTTAAAAAGCTTAAAAAAACAGTTATTATAGCTACTCATGACTCTATTTTTGAACAAAGTAATGTTTTATTTGAAACTATAAATATGCAAGATGGAAAAATAGTTTAAATGTTTAATGAAGTTTTATTATCAAATGAAGTGATAATCTATCTTATATCACAAACTATACTTTTAATATTGCAAGTATTTGCTTTATTTTGGGTTTTTGATATTGTAAAGAATTGGGATTTTAATAGTACAAAACCAAAACAGTATAGTTTAGAAAAGAAGTCTTATTTAGTAATGCTTATAATATTTTTTGCACTAATTGTAAAAATAGCATTGATTCCATATTTTGCTTATGTTATTGATAACTTATCAAATATTGTTCCAGGAGCCATGTGTGCAGCAGGAGTGATTAGTGCAAATGATTATGGAGTAAAGCTTCTTGCTTTAAAAGTTTTTATAGTGTTTTTTAATTCTATTTGGATTATTGTAAATAGTGAGGATTTAAAAGAGAAAAACTACCCATATATAAAAATAAAACTATATTTTTTTATGTTTATATTTTTTCTTGTTTTAATAGAGTATATCTTAGATATTTTATATTTTACAAATATTTCATTAGATGAGATTGTGCTTTGTTGTTCTGTGATATTTGGTGTACAAGGAGAGAACACTCTTCCTTTAGGTTTAGATACAACAAAGTTATTGATACTTTTTTATCTGTTTTATTTATTGAATATCATGGCAAATATATCAAAACAAGCTTTACTTAGTTTTGTAGTTAATATAATCTTTTTGTATGTTGCATATTTAAGTGTGGTTGAGTTCTTTGGAACATATATTTATGAACTTCCAACTCATAAATGTCCTTTTTGTATGTTGCAAAAAGAGTATTATTATATAGGGTATTTATTATGGAGTATGTTGTTTTTAGGTGTATTTTATGCAATAAGTTCCTTTGTGCTAAAATTTCTAATTAAAAAAGAGTTGGCTTATACATATAAATATTCAATAATATTTAATACAATTTTTGTACTAATTTGTACTTTATATGTTGGGATTTACTATTTAAAAAATGGAGTATTTTTATAATGAAAAAATTAATACCAATATTAAGCGTTTTTGTTGTTATAGCAATAATTATAACAATATTTTTATCAATGAGTGAACAAAAAAAGATGGTGGTAATTCATAGTGGAAATCATGAAAAAAAACCTATAGATATTACACTAAATCATTTTCAAGATACACAATGTGGAATGACTATTACAACAAAAGAAAACTCTGCACAAGCTGTATCTCCTGATGGTAAAACATGGTTTTTTGATGATGTTGGCTGTATGGCTTTGTGGTTTAAAGATATTGATTTTAAAGATGAAGCAACAATTTGGGTATATTCTCATGATACAAATAAATACATAGATGGTAGAACTGCTTGGTACAGTAGAGTATCAAAAACACCTATGTCTTATGGTTTTGGTGCATATGAAAAGAAAAAAGATGGTTTTATAAATTTTAATCAAATGCTTTTATATATGTTAAGAGGTGAGAACTTAACTGACCCATATGTAAAACAAAAATTGTTAGGTAAATAATGGAAACAATAAGTATAGTAACTATAATAACAATTGCTTTTTTAGGCTCTTTTGGGCACTGTGTTGGAATGTGTGGTGGAATTGTTGTTGCTTATTCAAGCACAAAGGTAAAAAGTGGATGGAGTAAGCAACTTCAAGCTCTTTCTCATCTTTTATACTCTTTTGGAAGAATAACAACTTATGTAATACTTGGCTTTATTTTTGGATATGTTGGAGGAGTAGTTACTTTTGATAATCTTACAAGTGGTATTTTACTACTAACTACAGGATTTTTGATGGTGCTAATTGGTCTTTCTTTAAGTGGGAAAATCAAGTTCTTAACAAATCTTGAACATTCAGTTTCAAAATCACCTTTATATCAAAAAACATTTAAATCATTAATTGGTTCAGATTCTTTGACTAGCTTTTATCTTTTAGGGATGTTAAATGGTCTTTTGCCATGTGGTTTTGTATATGTTTTTGCTATTACAGCTGCAAGTACAGGAAGTCCTTTGTGGGGAGCATTTGTAATGTTGATTTTTGGACTTAGTACAATTCCAGCACTTTTTTCTTTAGGCTTTTTTGTATCTATTTTTAAACAAACAGCATTAAGAAATACCATGATAAAAATAGCCTCTCTTGTTGTTATTGGATTTGGGATTTATATTGCATATTTAGGATATGAATATATAGTAGATCCTACAAAAACAATACTTAGTTGTCATATCTAAGAAAGATTAACTTTCTTAGATAGCAATATTTATTTTAATTCTCCATCAAGTTCATATTTATTTAAATATCCCCTTGGAGTTAGGACTTGATTATTTTTTGTTAATTTTGAATTTGAATTACAAATTATAATAAGTGTTGACATTGAAACAGCTTCATGTTCTATATCTTTGTTTATTAAATCTTGTGCAGTTGTTATTGTGATTTTTTCTTTTTCTACTCTTCCTACATTTGAAGCAATTATTGTAATTCTATTTTCATATCCATTTTCTAAAGCTTTTAAGAAATTTTGATATGGTTTAATTCTTTTTTTTGATTTTGGATTATAAATTCCTAGAACAAAATCACATTCAAGTGCTGCTTTTACTCTTTTATCTATTAAATTTATATCTGTTAATCTATCTGATAATGAAATAATAGAAAAGTCTTGAGATACAGGAGCTCCTGCTTTACTAGCTGCTGCTAAAAAAGAAGTAACTCCAGGAAGTGAAATAAGTTCAATTTCATCCCATAAATCTTTTTCATCCATTATTTCAACAATTAATGTTGCCATTCCATATACATTGACATCTCCGTTTGAGATGATTGAAGTTGTTTTTCCACTTTTTGCATATTGTATTGCTTGATTACATCTTTGTATTTCATGTGTCATACCTGATGTATAAACTTCTTTTTCTTTTAATAACTCTTTTAGTTCTCGTGCATATTTACTATATGAGACTATAACTTCACTATTTTCTATTGCTTTTGTTGCTTCTGGTGTGATATATGAAGTTCCTCCTGCTCCTGAACTTACTATATATAATCTTTTTGCCATATTTAAATTGCTCCTGCGATTGTTATTTTTTTATTATATACTTCTTTTTTTAGTATTAGTTCTTTATATTTTGAAAGTAAAATTGCTGATGGCTCAGCTACACCTTTTAAATTAAAAAACTTTGTTGCTTGTGATGGAGAAAAATCTGCTTGAAGTGAGTTTATTTGCTCTTTGTTATAAAATTTTATATCAAAACTATATTTTGAAGCAAATTCTAAAAGTCCTACCTCATCAGCTTTTGCTTCAAATGAAGCTATATTTTCTATTTGATGTTTGCTTAAGTTGTATTTATCTAAAAAGCACAAAAAGGCTTTTTCAATTTCTTGAAAAGTTGTATTTTTATTACAACCCATTCCTAGATAAACTTTTGGTTTTAAAGTTAGATTCTTGTTCGAAAATGGAGTTATATTTACACAAAGTTCTAAACTTTGTTCATCTACTCTTTTTAAATTTGTTTTATCAGGGATTGTTTCAAAGATGCTTTTATAAGTTTTAACTTCAACTTCTTTATTGTTTAATAATGCATTTGAGATTTTTGCTAAACATTGTAGGTTTTGTATTTCAAAGTTATTTTTCTTTGCAAATATATCAAAAGCAAAAGTATTTGTTTGATCTGTTGCAGTTGAGATAAAATTTATACACCCTTTAATTCTTGAAGCAATTAAGTCACTTAGTTCATTTGCTCCACCAATATGACCACTTAAAAGAGGAATAATCTTACTTAAATCCATACTCATAACAATAATTGCAGGATCTGTAGCCTTATTTTTTAAAAAAGGAGCAATCTTTCTTACAACAATTCCCATAGCTAAAATACAAATAATTGCATCATATTTTTTCCAAGCATTTTCTAATACAGTATCTATTTTTTCATAGATTATAAGATTTGAAAGATTATGATTTAAATCTTTTTTACCATATACATCAACTTCAAAATCATCTAAGTATTTTAAAAGTTCACAAGCACTATTTAAACTTGGTTGATTTATTGATACAACTGCAATCTTTAGTTTATTGCTCATTGTCTGCCTTTAACTCTTTAACTAGTGGTTTTACATACAAATGTGATTCTTGAGTCTCTTCTTGTTTTAAAAAATCTCCCAAAAGAATTAGTGCTACACCTTTTATATGAGATACTTGTTCTTGTATATTTGAAATTGTTCCTTTGAAAATTTGTTCTTCTTTCCATGTTGCTTTTTCAACTACCCAACAAGGTGTATCTTTGCTATATCCTAACTTCAAAGCTTTTTTCTTTAATTTTTCAAGAAGTAAAATAGATAAATAAAATACCAACGAAGAGTTTTTACAAGCTAATATATTCTCAAGACTTTCAGGATTTGGTGTTTTTCCTTCAACTCTTGTTAAAATCATGGTTTGTGAAACTCCTGGAATTGTATATTCAATTCCTAAACTAGCAGCTGCTCCAAAAGCAGCTGTAATTCCTGGTATTACTTCATATGATATATTTTCTTTTTGTAAAAACTCAATCTGTTTTGCAATAGTTGAGTAAATAGAAGGATCGCCTGTATGAACTCTTGCTACAACTTTATCTTTTTGCTTTTTTAAAAAAGCAAAAATCTCAGGATATTTCATACCTTGAGAATCTTCTATAATTGCATCAGCTTTGCACCAAGAAAGAACCTCTTTTGGAACTAATGAACCAGTATATAAAACAGCATCAGCTTTTTGAAGTATTTTTTGTGCTTTTACTGTAACTAAATCTGGATCTCCACATCCAGCACCTATAAAATATATCATTTTTTATTTACCTTTATTTGAAATAATTGTCTTTCAGGCTCTACTAAATCAAGTTTACCTTTATATGTTGTAAGAGAGATAGAGTAAACTTCATATTCAATCTTTGCTTCATTTAAAACAGTTAGCATAAGATTTAGATGTTTTAAGGTAATTGCATTTATCAATAAAATCCCTTTTTCATCTAATATTTCATAAAGTTTTGGAAGTTGTTTTATAACCTCAATTCCTCCACCTCCTACAAATATCCTTTGAGGTGTCTCTTTAAGTGTTTGAAAGAGAACTTGTGCTTCTCCACTTAAAAGTTTTGTATCAATTACATAATGATTTTTTAAATTCTGTTTTATAAAATCTATTCTTGTTTCATTTTTTTCAAAAAGTATTGTTTTTACTTTATATCTTTTAAAAGCTTCTATTGCGCAACTTCCACTTCCTGCACCAATATCCCACAGTAGATTATTTGCTTGTAAATCTAGATTTTGTAAAGTAAGTTGTCTTTTGTATTTTTTTGTAATCATTCCTCTTTGTGTTTCAAACTCAATATCTTCACTAATTATATTTTTATTTTTAAACTCTTTTTTAATAAGTAAAACAAAAGGAGCTGTTAAATCAAGTAAATGCTCATCAAAATTTAATAAATCAATTTTTTCAATTTTCTCTTCATTAAATCCAAGTTTATATCCAAGTATAGTAGAAATAGAGTTTGCTTCAAAATAGCATAGGGCAGTTTTTAATCTTGAGATAGTAGATTTATCACAAAGTATAAAAGTATATTTATTTTGTAAAAATTTAGTTAAATCAATATCAACTCTTCCATGTAAAGATATTGTATTTACATCTGTTTCACTAATAAATAGTTTTTCTAACAAATAGCTTTTTGAAGATGTGTTGTTTATGATTTTTACTTTATTTTTTGGTAAATTTTTTGCAATAATAGTTCCTGCACTATAAAATAAAGGTGAACCAGTTACTACATATAAAATCTCTTCTTTTTCATAGTTTTGCAAAATATACTCTTTTGCTTGTTTGTATTTTAATTTTAGAATATTTTTACCGTCTTCTAAAAAATTTAAATCACAAATAACTTTATCAAATTTTGATATATCAAAATCAAGATTTGAAAAATCATACTCTCCCATTCCATTTCCTGCAATAGTTACCATCCTAAAACCTCTTTTTCTTCTAATATTATGGCTTTTACATTTGAAGTTTTAAACCACTTTTTTATTTGTTTATTTGCTTTTAATGTTATCATCTCATAAAACTCTTTTACTAAACCTGCTTTTTCAAGTTCTTGAGATATTCCTTTTACGGTTAAAGTAGCTTCTATATCCACTTCATAATTAAGATTTCTTTTTATATCAGCTTGTAATTTATCAAAATCAATCACACCAAATCTATTATGTGTATTTTTAAAACCTTGATAGACTTTTGTCATTTTCCCAATTCCACATAAAAATATCACTTCTTTTGCATTTTGATTTGTTGCTACTTCAATAGAATCATATACAAAATTACCTATTTCAATAATTGCTTCTTTATTTGCTTTTGAACAAGCTATATTAAAAGCAGAATTACCTAGTGTAAAATAGATAGTTTCATATCTATTTTGTATGGCAAACTCTATTTGTGTTTTAACTGAATCAATATAAGCAGAACTTGAAACAGGTTTTACAACTCCTGTTGTTCCTAATATTGAAATACCCTCAAGAACACCAACTTTTGCATTAGCTGTTTGTTTAGCTATTTCTTGTCCATTTACAACACTTATACAACATTTTAAATGTAAGTGTTGTCTCTTGTTTGTTTTTATCTTAAAATAGTCTTGTATCGCATTTAAAGGAGCAGGATTGATTGCTGGGTAGGGTGGTGGAACTTTTAAACCTTTTTTTGTAACTACTCCAACTCCAATTCCTGCATAAATTTCCAAACTATTTGTTTCACATTTAAATAGTTGTGCTTTTTGAAATGTAGGATTTAATAAAAAATTTTCAATAGAAAAGTCTAAACTTACAATAATCTCACAACCTTTTGTTACATCTAAGTCATCATTATCAATTTTTGTTGTTTTTGTAATACACGCTTTATTTGTAACAAGCAATGTATCTAAACAACTTCTAAATGATGCAACAGTGTGTGTACCTGTTGTATAGCCTTTTCTTAAAACTTTTTGGTTTCTCATTTATAAAAACTTGGATCACTCATTGGTACTTGTTCAAACTCATCAATTTCATCAATATTTCTATTTTCTTTTAATGAAATAAAAAGTCTTTTCCATTTATCTTTATCATATTTATGAATATTTTTAAGCCAAATTCCATTGTTATTAATATTCCCATTGATTTTAGTATTTTCATAAATATTTGCAACACTTCTAAATCTACAAGCTCCAAAACATCCTGTTCTAACTATTTTGATTCTATCTTTTCCTTTTGATAGATTTAACTCTTTTAATACTTCTCTTAATGTTGCAGCGATATTTTCATCTTTATGAGCTTTTCCACATCTTTCATCATCACAAATAAAAAGTTGTGTTTTTAAGTGCATTATTGGCTTATTTGCATCAAAATTTTTTGGTTTGCATGTAAAACCATCAGCAACTTCACTTCCCATTGCATTAAATAGCTTTTTATTTTCCATTATATTTATCATCCTTATCATAATCTTTTATTAGTTTATAAATAGCATGAAGTGTGGCTACACTCATAGTTGAACTTCCAAATCTTCCTTGCATAATAATTCCAGCTACATTAAAAGTATCGCAAAATTTTCTTGCATAAGCTTTTGATTCAACTACATTTACAAATCCAACTGGAAATAGTAATAAAGCAACATTGTTTAAATCTACTTTTTGCTCTATTAAAGTATTAATAGCTGCATAAATAAATGTAGGAGCATTCCCACAAACAAGAACTAGTGGTTTGTCTTTATGTCTTTTAATAGCTTCAACTACAGCTGCATAACTTCTTGTGGTTTTATTTTTTTGTGCATTTTCATAAGTAAAAGACTCATTTATATAACAAATAACTTCATTGTCATACTTTTTTAAGTAAAAATCACTAAGCCCAACTTTTATCATATTTACATCAACTATTATTTTTGCTTCATTTAAAAGCAATGTTTGTACTTTTTTAATAGAATCTTTTGAAAAATAGATATTATTTAGTACTTCATCAAAGCAAGTAGTTGTATGAATTAATCTACTTATTACCTCTTGTTGCTCTTTTGTAAACTCATCTATTTTTTCATAATCTTTTAGTTCATTGTTTATTATTTCAAATGATTTATTTGAGATATCTGCACCTAAATTTATAGGTGGTTGTTCCATTTTAAATTCCAAAGTAATCCTTCAATATATTTAAATTATTTCTAAACATTGTATGTAAATATGTGCCATATACATTCTCTTTTTTCCAAGCTCCAAACTCTCCTTTAGAATTCTTTTTTTTGCTTAAAATATCAATTGCATTTTTAGTATCAATTGGTTTTGTATAGTGAAAAGCATGACCTTTTAATCCCTTTTGATTATAATAATAACCTAATCGATTTCTTTTATTTGTAAGGGTAAAACTAACATCTAAAATATTCATCATTTTCTTATCATCAACATTTTTTGAAAGAAATAATAATCCAGCACATTCAGCATAAACGTACCTTTTATCTTTAACATGTCTTAATAAAGAGTCTTTAAAATTCTTTGAATTCTTAATCTTATCATATGCTTTTTGTGTTTCAATATAGCCCCCTAAGATATATACAAAATCTGAATCTTTGCTTATTTGTTCATCTTTACTGGGGTTAACTATTTCCACTTTATTGAAAAGCTCTTTTAAAACTTTCAAGTTATCATAATATAAAAATGAAAAATTCCCATCTTTTATAATAGTTGCTTTTTTATTTACTTTTTCAATTTTTTCAAAGGGATAATTATTATTTTTCTTTTTTGTATAAACTGAAATCTTTTGAAGTTTTTCTAAATCTATATGTTTTAAAACTTCTTTTGATAGCTTTTGTAAAGTGTCTTTTTTTGCATCATTTAAATCAAGTCCTAAGTGTGTATCTTTTAAGCAAGGAAGATTTTTTTCTATCCATCCTAAAATTTCAATATCATCAAAATCTTCATTTACTTGTCTTTTTATTAACTCATAATGCATACTTGATGAAATATTATTTAATACAATTGCTTTGATTGTATTGTCTTTTTTATAAGTTTTTAATCCTTTCAAAACTGCACTAATAGTTATATAAGATCCACTAGCATCAAGAATTAAAATAGTAGGTATTTTTAAAAGTTTTGAAACATCATAAGCAGAACAAGCTTTGTCCATTCCATCATAAAAACCCATTACACCCTCAACAATACAAATATCTTTATTGTTATATTTATTAAAAATCCATTTGACTTGAGATTTATTCATCATAAAAGTATCAAGATTTATTGAATTTGTATCACAAATAGTTTTATGAAATTGTGGGTCTATATAATCTGGACCTATTTTGAAAGGACGCACACTTTTTCTGTAATTATAAAGTAATGCAGTAGTTAAAATAGTTTTACCTTGATTTGATGCAATAGCAGATATTACAAAAGCTTTCATTTTACCTCTTTATAAAAAATTTTAGCTAAAATTTAGCTATGAAAAATCTTAGAGGGTATAATAAGCGTTATTTTAAATTGTCAACAATTGCGATGTTCTCGACAATTAATAAATTATGTACAGCAGAAACTAATAATAATTTATACCACAAAAGAGCTTATGAAAACGAAATAAACTCTTTAGACCCACCAAAAAAATCCCAAATTTTACTATTATTAACAAAATAATCATTACTTAACATACAAATATTTCATAATTGAAATTTATATACAATAAAGGACTATCTATGCATATAGAAGCAGGAGTTGTGCAAGGCGCAAAAATGGTTTTAAGTTATGGAACGGCTGCCGTTTCATTTGGTATTGCTACAAAATTAGCAATCAATAGTATTAAACAAAGTGGATTTTTACCTACAATTGTAAAAACTGTTTTAGCTACGGTTTTTGTATTTATGTTTTTTGAGCTTTTACCTCATCATGGAGTAGGTGTTTCAGAAGTACATCTTATTTTAGGTTCAACACTGTTTTTAATCTTTGGAGCTGCACCTACTGCTTTTGGTTTAGCTTTTGGTTTATTAATTCAAGGCTTATTTTTTGCACCATTTGATTTACCTCAATATACTATAAATGTAACTACTTTATTAATGCCTTTATTTGCAATGATGTATATTGCTAATAAAATTATTCCTAAAAAAACAGCATATAAAGATATAAAATATAAAGATGCTTTAAAACTTTCAGTTATGTATCAAGGTGGAATTGTTTCTTGGGTTGCCTTTTGGGCACTTTATGGACAAGGTTTTGGTATTGAAAACTTAAGTTCTGTATTGAGTTTTGCTCTTGCTTATATGAGTGTTGTTATTTTAGAACCATTTATTGATTTAGCAGTTCTTGCAGGTGCAAAAAGTTTAAATACATTAAAATCAAGTGCTTATGTTGAAGCAAGATTATATAATAGCGTGAAGTAATTAATGAAAAGATTTAGACACTATAATAGAAAAAGAGCTATTGTTTTAGCTTGTTTTGGTTCAGTAATAGAACAACAAAAGTATTTAGATTTAGAAGATAAAGTAAAACAAACATATCCAGACTGTGAGGTTTTTACCTCATTTTCTTCAAGAATGGTAATAAAACTTCTAAAGAAAAAGAAAAAAGAAGTTTATAAAAATCTTCCTCAAACTTTAGCTGATGTTGATATGCAAGGCTTTAAGCATGTTGTAATAGTATCTGTTAATATATATCCAACTGATGAACATGAGTTTTTAAAAAAGATTGTTGATGGCTTTAAGCAGTTTTCTATGGCAAACCTTGCAATTACAAATGCAATACTTACAACATCAAAAAATACAACTTCTTTTTTAACTTCTTTAAATGAACAAATAAGTAAAGATGATACTGCAAATTTATATATTATTCATGGAACACCAAAATTAAATACTATCGGAATTGATTCTATAAATTACACAAGTTCATTATTAGAAATGATTGACAAAAGAAATTTTACTTGCTCTTTAGAGGGGGCTTTCCCTTATTTTGTAGTAAATAATGTAATAAAAGAAAAAATAAAAGAAAAAGGCTTTAAAAAAGTTCAAATTGTACCACTTCTTTTGGTTAGTGGAAATCACTATATTAAAGATATGACTGAAATAAAAGAGGATTTAAGTGATAGTTTTGAATCTTTTATTACTCCTTCTTTAACACAAGGTGAGAATTTTAATCTTTTGGAGTTAGCAAAAACACAAGAGATTATATTAAGTAATATAAAAGAGTCTTTTAAAATGCTTGGTATTAGCCATAAAACAATGACTTATTAGGAAAATATATGAAATTAAATATGGTTTCTTTAGGGCCTGGTGATTATGAGTTAATTACATTAAAAGCATTAAAGGCTTTACAATCTTGTGATGCGATTTGTATTCCTACAAAAAGTGCAAATAATAGTTTTGAAAAGTCAATGACTTATAAAATAGTAAAAAAACTAATGGATGAGTTTAGTTTTGAAAAAACAATAATTCCTATGTATTCTCCTATGCGCTTTAAACAAGAAGATTGGCAAAGACAAGTGGATATAGTTTTTGATTCATTTAAATTATATGAAGACTTATGTTTTGTAACTTTAGGAGATAGTGCAGTTTATAGTACTGTTTATTATCTTCTTGATATAATAAAAGAACAAAATAGGGCTATTTATGATAACTGTGAGGTAATACCTGGAGTTACTTCTTTTTCCCATGCTTCTGCAAAAGTTAAAAAGCCTTTATGTGTTGGAGACAGTAGTTTTATTATAAGACCTTTACATAAAAGGAAAGTTCCTTTTACAACAGTTTATATGCGTCCAAAAGTAGGTATGCAAACAGATATTATAAAAGATAAAAAAGATATTTATACTTTTGAGAATTTAAATTATGAAGGTGAAGAGATCTTAAATTATAAGAAAGAAAGAGTTGATAAGTATATGACTTTATTTATTGATTTTGTGTAATTATGGGTGTAAAAACAAAATTAGATTTAAAACAGATAAATAGTTTTTTTGATAATTATATATTTGTAGATATAAAAAAGACAAAAGAGGGAATTTCTGATACGGTTTATATTTTAAAAGATATAAATAATAAATCCTATGTTTTAAAGTTATATGAAACTAATAGCTTTAAAAAAGTAGAAGAAGAAATAAAAATTTTAAACTCAATTAAACACTTACAAACTCCTATTGTTTTGGATGTTTCAAGAAAATATATTAAACCTTTGGTACTTTTTTCATTTAAAAAAGGGGAGATAAAAAAAGAAGCAAGTCTTCAAAACCTTAAGCAAGTAGCTACTTTTTTTAAACAACTTCATAGAATAAATTTAGATTTTAAGACAAGTAATGATTTTGATTTAAAATCCTTAATAAATAAGCTTGATAATAATGAAGAGTTTATACAAAGGTATAAACATATAAAAGATATTAAAGTAGAAAAAAACTCTTTAATTCATGCTGATTTATTTTTTGATAATGTACTATTTTACAAGGATAATTTAAATACAGTTTTAGATTTCTCAAACTCATGTATTAGTGATTATAGATTTGATTTAGCAATTATAGTTTTGACTTGGTGTTATGATAAAAATAGTATCAATGAAAACAAAGCAAACTTTTTTTTACAAGAATATGATAAAAAAATAACACTAAAGTGTATAAAATACTATCTTTTGTATGTATGTTTATACTATGCTTTAAAAAGATATATTAACTTAAAAGAAGGAATCTATAAAGATGTATGTTATAAAGAGTTTCTTTTAAAATATGATGAAATATTTTCTAATAGTTTTAATTAAATAAGAGTTAATTTTTAAACAATATAATTTTAAAAATTTTTAAAGGAGAGAAGTTTGAAAAAGCAAAGAAGATATTTTACGCTATTTACTATTTTATTGGCAACTGTAGAATCTAAAATATTAAGCTTATATAGTTTGATTTTTACATTAAACAAATATACTTTTGTAAAAGTGCATAAAATACTTTTATTAAGACAATTGAAACCAATAAAACTTTATTCAACAAATAATATAATCTAGGGAGAATTAATCACACAATGAAACAGAATAAGAAACTATCTACAAGCTTAGTAGCAAGCTTACTAATAGCTACAACAACTGCATGTGCAAAATATGATATTACACCAATTACTATTACAAGTGCTTCTAAAACAGAGCAATCAATAAAAGATGTAACAGCTAATGTTGAAGTAATTACAAAAGAAGAGATTGAAGAGAAAAGATTTACTACTGTTAGTGAAGCTTTAAATTCAATAGCAGGAGTTTCATTCACTTCAAATGGTTCAATAGGAAATAGTTCAAGTATTTTTGTAAGGGGAATGTCTAGTAATAGAGTACTTGTATTAGTAGATGGAATAAGGTATCAAGACCCATCAAATACAAGTGGAGCTTCTTTTGAAAATTTAATGGCTTCTGATATTGAAAGAATAGAGCTTATAAAAGGTGCTTATAGTGGTATTTATGGTTCTGATGCAAGTGCAGGTGTTATAAATATAATTACAAGTTCAGCTAAGAAAGGTTTAAATGCTTCTGTTAATTTAGAAGCTGGAAGTTACCTAACAAAAAAATATGGTTTTGTTTTATCAAATAAAGAAGATAATTATGATTTTAAAGTTAGTGCAAATAGATTTTTAACTGATGGCTTTTCTTCTCAAACAGAAGATAAAAAAAGTGAAAAAGCATTTGAAAGAGATGGTTATCAAAATACAAATATTGGTATAAAAACAAACTATTATTTTACTCAAGATGATAGGGTAGGGTTTATTTATAATTATATTAATTCAAATGTAGAGTATGATGCTTTTAATGCTCCAAATGCAATACAAAGAGCAACAAGCAGAACAAATCTATATTCAGTTTTTTATACAAAAAAGTATAAGGGTCATGATATTAAAGTTAAGTATGAACTTTCAAAATTTAAAAAAACAAATTTAGATACAAGCTTTGGTGTTAAAGATTATCAAGGTAAAACGAAAATATTAGAGTTAACAGATACTATTTTTTATAATAAAAAAGATTTTATAATTGCTGGTTTTTCAAATGAGAAGTATGAAGTAGATTATAATCAAGTAGATAAAACTACAAATGAAGATGAAAATACAAATAAAGCAATCTTTCTGTCAAATACAAATACTTTTGATAAATTAATTTTGAATCAAACTTTAAGAAAAGATAGTTATTCAAATTTTGATGATAAAGTAACTGGAAAAATTGGGTTTAAATATAACTTTATGAAAGAACTTTCATTTTCTGGAAACTATGGAACAGCATATAATGCACCAAATATTATTAAGATTTTAAATCCTTGGGGAACTTCAAATCCTGATTTAAAACCTGAAAAATCAAAAGGTTATGATTTAACACTTGATTATAAAAATTTAAGTTTTACTTATTTTAATAATAAGGTTGAAGATTTAGTTTCATGGGAATCAAATCAATATGTTAATACTTCAGGAAATTCAAGATTTAAAGGTATAGAAATAAAATATACAAATCAAATTTTTCAAGATACTTTACTTTCTTTAAATTATACTCACTTAAGTGCTGAAAATGAAGATAAAGAGCCTTTAGCTAGAAGACCCAAAAGACAATTAGGTTTTTCTTTAGATTATTATGGTTTTTCAAAAATTCATTTAAATTTAAATGGTTCTTATATAGGTACAAGATATGATGAAGCTGATACTAAAGGTGAACAAACAGGTAGATATACACTTTTTAACTCTGTAATTAATTACTCAATCAATGATAAAACAAAACTATATTTAAAACTTGATAATATAACAGATAAATATTACCAAACAGTAGATGGCTATGCAACAGCAGGAAGAAGTGCTTATGTTGGTTTAAAGGTTAGCTTTTAATGAGATTTTTCATACTTTTAGTTTGTGTTATTAGTATTAGTTTAGCAAACCAAAGAATTGTAACCTTGTCTCCTTCAATAAATGAGATAGTTTATGCTTTAAATAAAGGCGAAGAAGTAGTTGCAAATACAGCTTATTGCAACTATCCAAAGGAATCAAAAAAAGTTAAAAAAGTAGGTGGATATGCAAATATATCTTTAGAAAAAATACTTAAAGTAAAACCTACACTTGTTTTAACACAAAACTATAATCAAAAACTAATAAACAATCTAAAAGCTTTGGGAATTAAAACTTTAGTTTTTAAAACTGATACAATAGAGTCAATTAAACATACAATTAAAACTTTAGGTAAAGAGTTTGATAAACAAAAAAAAGCAAATGAGCTTATTTACTCAATAGATAAAAGTTTAAAAAGTATAGAGAATATAATCACAAATCAAAAGATAATGATTGTAATTCATCCTAGTAAAAATTTAAAAAAGAGTATTTTTATTGCAGGAAATAATCTATATTTCAATGATATTTTAAAAGCATCAGGCAATAAAAATGCATATATTTCTAAAAATCAAGCTCAACCTGTATTAAATGTAGAAAAAATAATAGCTTTAAATCCGGATATTGTTATAATATTAGCAGCTTTTTTTGAAAACGATAAAAAAGCTCTTGATGAGGTAATAAATGTATGGAAAAAATTACCAATAAAGGCAAGTATAAAAGATAATATTTATGCTATTGATAAAGAATATGCTGGTATTCCAAGTCATAGAGTTAAATATTTTATTAAAGATTATAAAAAGATATTAGTTGATGTTAAAAATAAGTAATTATAGTAATTTTATTTTAAAAAATATAAGTTTTTTTTTAAATGAAAATGAAAATTTAGTAGTTTTAGGAGAGAATGGAGCTGGTAAAAGTACTCTTGCAAAAGTTATTTGTGGACTTATTGAAAGTGAAGCTATTGAGCTTTATGAAAAAAATCTAAATAGTTTAAGTCAACAAGAACGCGCAAACTTTATAAACTATATCCCACCTAAATTATCAATTTTTGATGAGTATATTACATTAAAAGAGTTTTTAGAGCTTTCAAGTATAAATAGTGTAGATGCAAAAAGATTAAAAAAAGTAATTTTATTATTAAATTTAAAGAAATTAGAAAATAGATACTGCAATGATTTAAGTTCAGGAGAAAAACAACTTTTATTATTAGCTTCAAGTTTAATGCATAATGCAAAAATCACTATTTTTGATGAATTAACAGCAAATTTAGATATAAATAGATTAAAAGAAGTCTTTGATATTTTTAAATCAAACTTTTTAAATCAAAAAATAGTTATTACACATAATCTTGATTTAGCATATGCATTAAAGTTTAAAATTCTTTTTTTAAAAGATGGAAAAATAGAGTTTTTTGGTGAGAATGAAGAGTTTTTTACAAATAAGAATTTAAACAAATTTTATAAAAATTCAATATCAAAAGTAAATGACCACTTGGTGGTAAACTTATGAAAAAGAGTCTTTTATATATTTTTTCCATAATAATTTTATTAATAACTCCTTTTTTAGGAGAGGTGGATTTAGATTTTACGAATTTATTTTCAAAAGATACTTTAGATTATAAGATATTTTGGGACTTAAGAGTTCCTAGAAGTTTACTTGCTTTTTTTGTTGGGGCTATTTTGGCTTTAAGTGGTTTGATTTTTCAAATAATTTTTAAAAATCAACTTATTACTCCATATACTTTAGGAATTGCAAGTGGAACTACTTTGTTTACTGCAATTTCTATTGTATTTTTTCCAACACTTGTTTTGTCTATTTCAGGAGTAGTTGGCTCAATCTTTACGATTTTAATTTTATATTTTATATCAAGATATATAAATAAAAATCAAATAGCAGTCTCTACAAATACAATCTTGCTTATTGGTATCTCTTTATCTTATTTTTATTCATCTGCTTTGATGTTGGTTTTTTATATTAGTAATTTACAAGAAAACTATTCGATTGTTAGATTTACTCTTGGGAGCTTAGATACGGTTGGTTTTTTTGATTCTTTTGTAGTTTTTATTTTTTCAATTATTTTATATTTTGTGATATTTAAAAATAGATTTAATATAAAACTTCTTTTAGTATCAAATGATACAGCATTTTTAAAAGGATTAAATGTACAAAAAACAAATATTACTTTACTTGTAGTAATTTCTTTAAGTGTTGGTGTATCTATAAGCATAGTTGGTCCTATTGGCTTTATAGGTCTTATTGTTCCTCATATTATTAAACTTATATACAAAAAAAGTGCAGAAAAGCTTATTTTCCCTGTTTTTTTCTTTGGAGGAATTTTTTTAGTTATTTGTGATTTGATTGCAAGAAATTTAAATACAGATTCGGCTTTACCTATTGGAGTTGTTACTGCATTTGTAGGAGCACCATTTTTTATATATTTGTTAATTAGAAGAAATAAAAAACTAAATTAAATTTTCCAGTGTTTGATTTTTTTAGTATTTATTTCTTTTTTTACAATATCACAAAGCATAGGAAAAAACTCTAAGAAATCTTCTTCTAATAAAATGATATTATCGCAAACAGCATTATAATAACTAATTGTTGTATCCCTTGCTAGAAGTCTTTTTGATAATCTTAAATCGATTCTTTCAAAAGCTATTTTAAGATGTTCTAAATCCTGATATTTATTTAAAAGATCTCTTTTTATAAGACCTTTTATAAGAGTATTTGCTTTTTTGGGGAAATAAATAGCTCTTTTATTTGCTTTTGTATAAAAATCATATGAAAATTTTTCAATTGGGATATTACAAAATTTTTCCCAGTTTTTTGTAAGTAAATAATCATAAGTCAAATCAATAACAATTGATTTTAATAAACCTTTCTCTTTTAGTCTTGCTTTACTTTTTGTTACTATTTTATTTGAGTCTGTATATGAATCGATAATTTTATGTACTCTAACACCTTCTTTTAACTCTTTGCTTGCATGATTCCAAAGTCTAGTTTTAAGAGGGTCTGCTAAGAAATTACCCAATTGAAAATCAATATGTTGTTCTGATAAAAAAATATGTGCTAACCAATTCATTAAATACCTTTTAAATATTATTTTAACATAAAAAAATAAATGAAAAATCAATGATTATAATCTAAGCTTATATATAAGTAAAATTTATTTAAGAATGATAAGTTATAATTATGTTTTAATTAGCATAAAGGCTTAATCTTTGCTTTTAGTTTTTTTGGAATATGTGCAAATGCAATAGTGCTATTTTTGATAAATAGATTTTTTTCATAAATAGCTACATCTAAATTCATACTATTTGGATTTATATTTAACAGCTTAAGGTTTTGACCTCTATCATTATCAAAAGATAGGTTTTGTTTGTTTAATTTAACTAAAGCTTTTTTTGCCATATAAAATCCTTTTTTTGCTAATTATAAATAATTTTATCTTAAAAGGTTTTTTTAATGAGCGATGAAACAATAAAATCTATTCCATCAAATAGATTACAGTTTTTTCCAGTTATGATGTTTGCTGTTATAATGGGACTTGGTGGATTAACATTGGTTTATGAAAGAGCACATGAAGTTTTAGGATTAAGTTCTCTTTTTTATTTAGTGCTTAAATCTATAACAACAGTAATATTTATTTTTGTAGTATTAACATATATAATTAAACTATTTATGTATTTAGATGAAGTAAAAAAAGAGTTTTCTCATCCAATTAGAATAAACTTTTTTGCAGCAATTTCAATCTCTTTTTTATTAATGTCTGCCATTTATAAAAATAGTATTGATATTTCAAATATACTTTTTTATTTTGGATTATTTTTACATCTATTTTTTACTTTAAATACATTGAAATACTGGATTAATAATAACTTAGAGATGAAACACTCAAATCCTGCTTGGTTTATTCCTATTGTTGGAAATTTAATTGTTCCTGTTGTTGGTGCAAATCACTTAGATTCTATGTATTTGATGTTTTTCTTTTCAATTGGTATATTCTTTTGGATTATTATGTTATCAATTATTTTAAATAGAATAATTTTTCATAATCAATTTGCACCAAAATTTATGCCAACACTTTTTATTTTAATAGCACCACCATCTGTTGGGCTTATTGCATATTATAAAATGACACATAGTTTGGATTTTTTTGCTTTAATATTATTTAATTTGGGATTGTTTTTTACTTTTTTGATTTTTTTTATGTATAAAAATTTTGTAAAAATTAAATTTTTTATATCTTGGTGGGCATTTACCTTTCCTATGGCTACAATTGCCCTTGCTTCAATTTTGATGTATGAGTTAACAAACAAGGATATTTACGAGTTCTTTTCATACTTTTTTAGTCTTATTTTAACAATGATTGTTTTAGTAGTTGCATATAATACAATTGTGCATATGTTTAAAAAAGAGATATGTATAATGGAATAAAATAATATTTCTTATAATAATTTATGAAACCTTTTGTTATACTCATGCTAACTTATACAAAAGGTAATAGTTATTATGGAATATAGATATATAGGAAATAGTGGATTAAGAGTTACTCCAATTTGCTTAGGAACAATGACATTTGGAAGTACAACTACAAAAGAAGAAGCATTTAAAATAATGGATAAAGCATATGATTTGGGAATCAATTTTTTTGATACTGCTGAGCTTTATCCTGTTCCACCTAATGCTAAAGATGCAGGAATTACAGAAGAAATAGTAGGACAATGGATAAAAACAAAGCCAAGAGATTCTATAATTCTAGCTACAAAAGTAGCAGGGGCTGCTTCTGGATGGTTTGTTCCTCCTATTAGACATGGGCTTACTGCAATTGACTCTTTTCATATAAAAAGAGCAGTTGAAAAAAGTTTAAAAAAACTAGATACAGATTATATAGATCTTTACCAAGTGCATTGGCCAGATACAATTGTACCTATTGAAGAGTCTTTAAAGGCATTTGATGAGCTTATAAAAGAGGGAAAAGTAAGGTATATTGGTACTTCAAATGATAGTGCTTATGGACTTACGAAAGCAAATGAAACTTCAAAACATAAAAACTTAGCAAGATTTCAATCAATTCAGAATAACTTTTCATTATTAAATCCAAGATTTTTAGATGAATTAGCAAATGTTTGTAAAAAAGAGAATATCTCACTACTTCCTTATTCTCCAATTGCAGGAGGAGTATTAGCAGGAAAATACAATAGTGGACTTTATCCTGATGATGCTAGATTTGGTATTTATATGAAAAATAAAAGTCCTAGAGTTCAAGCTATGGCAAAAAGATTTGTAAATGATAAAACTATTGAGGCTACAAAAAGATATGTAACTTTAGCAAATGAGTATGGAATTTCACCAGTAACATTAGCAGTTGCTTATTCTAAGCATTTTGATTTTGTTGCCTCTACAATTATTGGAGCTAGAAAACATGAACAATTGGATGATTCTTTAAAAGCATTGAACTTTAAAATAGATAAAGAGTTATTAGAAAATATACAGAAAATACAAAATGAGATTTTATATCCTATGGGATAACTAAGGAACAAAATGGAATTATATTTTTTCGTTCTTCTTTTTGCTTTATTAGTTATGCAATACTTTAGTGTATTAACTAGATTTAGAATATTTAAAATATCAAGAAAAGTTTTTGATAAAAAGTTGAAAATAGCTCAAGTAAAATTAATTGATTCTACTTTTCCACTTTTTCCTATTATTGATGGCAATAAGTTTGTTACTTTACTTGATTTAAAAGATAATGAGCTTTTTTCTTTTCTTGTTGAAACAAGTGATGGAGAACAAGAAATAGTAAAGAAAATTGTAAAGTCTCGTGATGAAAAAAATAAATTAATAAAAGAATCAAAAGAGTTTTGTTCTTTATTAGAAAAAAATATAAAAGATAGTTTCTTTGTAAATTTAGAGCTTGTAGACTTACCAAAAAGTTTAAATAAAGGCATTAATAAAGAAGTAATTATATTTATTGATGAAAACTTACTTCATGAAACAAAACTTTGTATTAGTTTTGAGTTTATAAAATATTTTGTTAAATATTATGATGATGTTATATTTAAATTTTATTCTAATTTACAAAAAAATAGTTTTGAGAAGATTATTGAAAAAGGCTATTTAGGTAAATATGAAAAAATAGATACAAAAATTTTGGATTCAAATAAAATTTGTATAGATAAATTATCAGAATATTTATATAGCATAAGAAATAAAAAGTATAACTACTATAATAAGATATTTGATAAAAATGAAAAATTAAGTGCACATCAAAATTTAAGAAAGACTATTTATAATGAAAGTTTTAAGAAGAACTATTTTTTAAATGAAGAAGAGATATATTTAGAAGTAGGTGAAGACTTGAGACAAATTGTGAAAAAACAGTTTCAAGTGATTCTTTTTAGGGATAAAGTATTTGAGTTAGAAACATTTATAACAAAAGAAAAAGATAGCTTTATCTTAGAAACATATATTCCAGAAGATGACATGAAAATCAAAAAAATTACTTTTAACTTTAAAGAAAAAAGCTTTAGTGTTGAATAGCCTATTTTTAATAAAAAATTATAATTATTTTTCTTAATTTTAAACTTATATTAATTATTACAAACTATAATAGTGACAAAAAAGTCACTAATTGTATCATGCATAATGATTGATAAATAACTTTTAAATACATTACTTACATATACAACAATTTTTTTAGGATTTTAATGATAGAAAATAGCGCAGAAAAAAAGCTTTTATTATTAGTAAAGTATGCAATGCCACTTGTAACAATTCTTGTTTCATTTATATTTACACTTTTTATGATATTTAATAATATTGAAGAGTTTAAAAAAGATTCAAAAGATTTAAAAGATGATTATATTAAAAACCAAAAAGTTTTGATGAAGAGTGAAGTAAAAAGAGTTTACGATAGAATTTTAAAAAACCAAACTAATGTTAGAGCAACAATAAAAAAAAATATAAAAAATAGAATTAATGAATCTTATGAAATTGCTATGAATATTTATAAAGAGCATAAAAACAAAAAAACTAATAATCAAATAATAAAACTAATAGGTGACTCTTTAAGAGGTGTAAAGTTTAATGAGAATAGGGGATACTATTATATTTTTGATTTAAAGGGAAATTGTATTTTATATCCTCCCAATAGAGAACTTGAAAATAACAACTATTTAAACTATAAAGATCCAAATGGTTTTAAAATAATAAAAGAATCCATAAAAATTGCAAAGACAAAAAAAGAGGGTTATTTAGAATTTCAATGGAAAAAACCAAAAAAAAACAAATTTTCAACAAAACTTTCATATATAAAAGCAATTGATGAACTAGGAATATATATAGGAACAGGAGAATATATAAAAGATTTTGAAGATTCAATAAAAAAGAAAACTATTGAAAATTTGCAAAATCTAAGATATGGACTTAATAATTTTGTCTTTTTAGTTGATTATAAAGGTACTTATTTATCTCATTTAAAAAACGACTATGTAGGTTTAAATAGAATTGATTTACAAGATAAAAATGGCACTTATATTACAAAAAAGATTATTGATACTGCTAAAAGTGGCGATGGTTTTATAAGTTATATCTCTACAATAATGCCAGAAACAAATAAACCAGCTCAAAAAACTACTTATGTTAAAGGTTTTAACAAATGGGAAATAGCTATTGCCTCAGGTTTTTACAATAAAAAAATAGAAGAACAAATTGTACTTAAAGAGAGAAGTTTAAATAAAAGAAACAGTGAATATATATTAAAAATACTATTTATTTCTATTATTATTACAATATTTCTATTTGGAATATCCTTATATGTATCTTATTATTTGGAAAAATATTTTTTAAAATATAGAAAAAAGATTTTTGAAGAAATAGAAAAGAATAAGAAAAAAGATTTAATTCTTGCACATCAAACAAAAATGGTAGCAATGGGCGAAATGATTGAAAATATAGCTCATCAATGGAGACAGCCTTTATCTGTAATAACAACTAGTGCTAGTGGAATGCAACTTAGCAAAGAGATGGGAATACTAAGCGATGAGAACCAAAAAGAGTCTCTTGATATTATTATTTTAAATGCAAATCATCTTTCCCAAACAATTGATGATTTTAGAAATTTTTTAAGTACTAAACATGATGCAAAAACTTTTGAATTTCAAGTAGTTTATGATAAAACATTAAAATTAATAAGTTCAAAACTAAAATCAAATGAAATCCAAATTGATACAAATATTGAAGATATAAAAATTAAAGCATATGAAAATGAGTTAATTCAAGTACTTATGAATTTATTTAATAATAGTCTTGATGCTTTTAAGATTAAAAAAATAAAAAATAAGAAAATTAATTTTAATGTATTTAAAAAAAGTAAAAATGTAATTATTGAATTTAGTGATAATGCAGGTGGAATTGATGAAGAGCTGATTACTAGGATATTTGAACCTTACTTTACAACAAAACATAAGTTCAATGGAACAGGAATAGGGCTTTATATGTCCCAACAAATTATTAATAAACAATTCAATGGTGAAATAAAAGTAAAAAATATAAAAAAAGAAGAGAGTATAGTTGGTGTAATGTTTACAATAAAGCTACCAATTAATTAGAAGTTTATAATAGATTAATCAACAAAAGTTAAGTATAATTATAATTATTAAGGGAAAAAAATGAAGATTAGAGTGTATTATGAGGATACAGATGTAGGTGGTGTTGTATATTATGCTAATTACTTGAAGTTTTGTGAAAGAGCTAGAAGTGAACTTTTTTTTAAAAAAGGTTTAAGTCCTCATATAAATGACAATGAATTTTTTGTTGTAAAAGAAGTCAATGCAAAATATATAAAACCTGCTAAATTTGGTGATTTACTTGATGTTAGTGCAAGGCTTGATGTTAAAAAAAGTGCTTCATTGATAATGTATCAAGAAGTAAAAAGAGATAATGAAGTTTTATTTACTGCTACATTTAAATTGGCTTTTTTGAAAAATTTTAAACCAACAAAAATTCCCAATGAGCTTTATGAAGTGTTTTATGATTAGAAAATATATTTTTTTAATTTTTATATTTTCTGCATTTTTATATTCAAAGAATGTGCTCATATTAAACTCCTATCATCCCTCTTTTTCTTGGACAAAAATACAAGTTGATAGTATTGTTAATACTTTGCTTGATTCAAAACAAGATATTGATATATATATTGAATATATGGATACAAAAAGAAATAATCCAGCTTTAATGTATAAATACAAATTCTTAACTCTTTTAAAATATAAATATTTAAATAAAAAGATTGATTTAGTTATTTCAACAGATGATAATGCTATAAATTTTTTAAAAATGTTTAGAAATGAACTTTTTTCTAATAGTAAGATAGTTTTTAGTGGCATAAATAATCTAAATATCCTAGATGATTATAAAAAAGATGATATTACTGGTGTTTTTGAAAGAATGACTCCTCTTGTTAACTATGAATTAGCAAAAAAAATCGCTTTAAAGTTAGATAAACTTTATTTAATAGGAGATGATTCCGTAACTTTTAATGTACTTAAAAAGCTAGTATTAAAAGAATTAAATAAAACTAAAATAGATTATGAATTTATTAGTAATAAAAGTATTGATGATTTAATTAGCAAATTAAAAAATACAGATAAAAACTCCATGGCAATGTTAATAATGTCGGCTAGTTATGTTGATAAAAATAAAAATCCAATTACAATGGAAAATGCATTAAAAAAAATTAGTCAAGCTTATAAAAATCCTATAATATCCACTGCAAGAGTTTTCAATCATGGAGGGAAAATAATTGGAGGTTATGTTGTTGATGGAAATAGGCAAGGAGTTTTAGCAGCAAAAATGGCATTGGAAATTTTAAATGATCCAAATTTAAAAATCAAGCCAATTTTAAATGGTACTAACTCTTATGTATTTGATTACAATGCTTTAAAATTTTTTGGTATAGATATTGAAAAATATTTGCCATCTGAAAGTATAAAAGTTTTAAATAAGCCAATCTCTTTTTTTGAACACTTTAAACATATAATTTTAATTATATCTATTATCGCCATATCTTTAATTGTAATTCTTCTTATATCTTTGATATATAATTTTAAATTAAAAAAAGTAAATAAAAGACTGGAAAAATCAAATAAAAATATTCAAATATTTATTGATAATATTTTAGAAGGTATTATTATTTCAGTTGATGGTATTTGTATTGATTTGAATAAAGAAGCTATTAAGCTTTTAGGATATGAAAATAAAAATGAGTTAATAGATAAAAATATACTTGAACTTCTTTCTGAAAATCAAAAAAACTTTTTTGATACTGAAAATGCTGGTGAAACAATTTTTATTAAAAAGAATAAAGAACAAATTAATGTATTAGCAATGAATAAAAAAGTAAGTTTTGAAGATAGGCGAGTAAGTGTAACTTCTTTTGTTGATTTGACGCATTCTAAAAAAAGAGAAAAACTACTATTTGAACAAAGCAAATTAGCTTCAATGGGTGAAATGATAGGAAATATTGCACATCAGTGGAGACAACCTTTATCTGCAATATCTACTTGTGCATCTGGATTAAAATTGCAACATGAAGTTAATGTTTTAGATGATGAAAATTTAAACAAATCTTTAGATACGATTATGAAAAGTACAAATTATTTGTCAAATACCATAGACGATTTTAAAAACTACATAAAAGGTGAAAAGATTATAACAAAATTTTCTGTTTCACATGCAGTTGAAAATAGTATAGATTTATTGAGTGCTTCATTTAAAAATTATGGAATTAATATAGTTAAAAATTTTGATGATGTTCAGATTTATAGTTGTTTTAATGAATTGATTCAAATTTTTATAAATATTTTAAATAATTCAAAAGATGCTTTAAATAAAAATTGTAAAAAAGATAAAGTTATTTTTATAAGCATAAAAGATGAACAAAATTCAGTTACAATAGAATTAGTTGATAATGCTTTTGGGGTGGAAGAAAAAATTATAAATAAAATTTTTGAACCATATTTTACAACTAAAGAGAAGATGCAAGGAACGGGACTTGGACTTTATATGAGTTATACATTAATAACAGAGAGTTTAAAAGGAATCATTGTTGCATCGAATAAAGAGTTTATTTATAATTCAAAAGATGCAAAAGGTTTATGTATGCAAATAACACTACCTAAATATATTGAAAAAAAGGATGATAATTAATGAAAAAAGTTTTTTTATGTATTTTTTTGATTTTTACAATTTTAAATGCAAAAGATAGCTTATACTATTTGCCAGATGAGTCTAATATTGCTATTAAAGAAGTAGAAACTCTTTTAAAAGAAAGTAAGAAATCTATAGATATTGCAATGTATAACTTCACATATAAAAAATTTGCCAAGCTACTTAAAGATAGTGTAAAAAGGGGTGTTAGAGTAACTGTAATTTTAGATAAGAAAAAAGCTTTAGAAGAGAAAAAAACTCAATATGATTATCTTGTTAAAAATGGAATAGATGTTATTTTATTAGAGAATAAACTACATATTAAAATGGCTATTATAGATAAAAGAAATGTTATATTCGGAAGTGCAAATTGGAAGAAAAAATCTTTTAAAAATGATTATGAAATATTGTATATTTCAGATGATAAGAAAATGTTATCAAGATTTAATCATATTTTTAAAGAGCTACTACAAGAGTATAAGTAATCTATACTCTTTACTAATCTACAAGTACAAAAACTGTATTATTCAAATTAATTATCAATATAAAAAAGGATAGATGTGTTAGAAATATTTGTAATTGCATATTGTTTATATTTTATAGTAAATATATACACTTCATTTATGCAAGTAGGCTTTGTTAGTAAAGCAAAAAATATGCCAGCAATTATACTTGAGGATAACAAATACCTTGAGGCTGGAAATTATAGTATAGAAAAGGAAAAAATTTCAATACTTTCAACATTTTATGATTTTGTAATTTTTATGCTTTGGATAGGTTTTGGACTTAAATTTTTAGATTCACTTATAGTAGTTGATCAAGGTTGGCTAAAAGCTATTTTGTTTATTGATGCTTTTATTATAATAAACTGGATTTTATCTTTACCTTTTGAGTTATATACAACTTTTAAACTTGATAAAAAGTATGGTTTTTCAAATATGACTCCTGCTTTATATATCAAAGATACAATTAAAAGTGCTATTTTATTTTTAGTTTTTGGAAGTTTAATAATTGCAGGAATTGCACTTATTATTGATAATCTTCCTTTTTGGTGGATATGGGGATTTGTTTTTATTTTTACTGTTATTATATTAATAAATATGATTTATCCATTAGTAAGAGATAAGATGTTTGATAAGTTTGAACTTTTAAAAGATAAAGAGCTTGAATCAAAGATTGAAAAACTTTTAGATGAAGTGGGATTTAAAAGTAGTGGAGTATTTTCTGTTGATGCGAGTAAAAGAGACAATAGACTTAATGCTTATTTTGGAGGACTTGGAAGTACTAAAAGAGTAGTTTTATTTGATACATTAATTCAAAAATTAACTCATAATGAATTACTAGCAGTTTTAGGTCATGAATTAGGACATTTTAAAAATGGAGATATCTTAAAGAATATAGGAATTATGGGTATAGTAATGCTTATATTTTTTGCTATTTTTGGAAATTTAAATGATGAGTTATTTTTAGGACTTTCATTAAATAATGAACCATATGCAATTATTGCAGTATTTTTACTATTTTCTCCAATTTTATCATTTTTCTTGATGCCTTTAGTTTCACTAATTTCTAGACATAATGAGTATGCAGCTGATGAGTTTGGTTCAAATTTACAATCAAAAGATGATTTAGTAAATGCTTTATTGAAATTAGCAAATGAAAATAAATCATTTCCATTATCACACCCTTTATATGTTTTCTTTTATTATTCTCATCCACCATTAGTTGAAAGGTTTAAAGAGTTAGGTTATGATGTATATAAAGTAAATAATGCAAAAGAAGCAATGAAAGATGATTTTAAAATAGATGAATGATATTAACTTATATTCTATTATAGCTTTTAGTGTAGGCTTTGTTGTATCAGGTTTTATATTTTACTTTTTAATTAAAGTAAAATATGAAGCTAAACTTCAAAGCTTAACAAATGAAGCAAATATAAAACTTCAATCAATGAATGATAAAATAAATTCACAAAGAGAGCTTTATGAGCAAAAACTACAAAATAAACAAAGAGAGTTTGAATTAAAACAAGAGAGCTTTCAAGAAAAAATAGATCTTTTAGAAACTTCAAAGATTAAGATGAAAGAAGAGTTTGAAAATCTTGCAAATAGACTTTTTGAACAAAGTAGCAAAAAATCAAATGAAAATATTAATCAAATTTTGACTCCTTTTAAAGAACAAATTAATAATTTTGGGAAAAGAGTAAATGATATTTATTCAGAAGAGACAAAACAAAGAAGTTATTTATTAAATGAAATAAAAAATCTAAAAGAGCTAAATACACAAATCTCAAATGATGCAATAAATTTAACAAAAGCATTAAAAGGTGACAATAAAACTCAAGGTGATTGGGGCGAGTTAATCCTTGAAAAAGTCTTGGAACAAAGTGGATTAAGAGAGGGTATTGAATACACTACTCAAAGTTCATTTTCAAATGAAGGTAAGAGATTAAGACCAGATGTTATTGTTCATCTTCCTTTACAAAAAGATATTGTAATTGACTCTAAAGTCTCTTTAAACTCATATATTAATTATACACAAGCTGAAGATGAACAAAATAGACAAAAAGCAATTAAAGAGTTAATCTCTTCATTAAAAGCTCATATTAAAGGTTTAAGTATAAAAAGATATGAAGATATCAAAGAAGTTAGAACATTAGATTTTGTGCTTATGTTTATACCAATTGAATCTGCTTTTTTACTTGCAATTTCAAATGAAAATAATCTTTTTAAACTAGCTTTTGAAAACAATATAATGCTTGTTTCTCCATCAACTTTATATGTCTCTTTAAGAACAATAGAAAATATTTGGAAAATAGAGTATCAAAATCAAAATGCAGAATTAATCTCTAAAAAAGCAGCAAACCTATATGATAAGTTTGCACTGTTTGTAAAAGATATTGAAGATATAGGAATGCATATTAATAGAACTTCAAAGTCTTATGATAATGCATTAAACAAGCTTTCAAAAGGAAAAGGCAATCTTTTAAATAAAAGTCAAGAGTTTATACAATTAGGTGTGAAACCAAATAAGCAAATAAATATTACAAATCATATATAATTAAGTTTAAGACAAATTAAACAAAATTATAATAAGGATTTGTTTCCATGACACTGCGAAAAATCTTATTTCCTATATCATCACTTTTCTTTTCTATTGCTTTTTTAGCAATAGGATATGGTATGATATTAACTTTTGTTGGGGTATACCTAAAAGAGTTACAAGTTAGTAATACAGTAATTGGTATTATTAACGCATCTTTCTTTTTAGGAGCTGTAAGCTCTTCTATTTTTAGTCAAAAAATCATTTCAACAGTAGGACATATAAGAAGCTTTGCTGCATTTGCTTCAATTATGGTAGTCTCATTTTTACTTCATTCTGTATTCTTCAATGAATTTTTATGGGCTTTTTTACGTTTAATTTCAGGTTTTTCATTTTTTGGACTTTTAATTATACTTGAAAGTTGGCTAAATGAAAAAAGCAGTGAAAAGGATAGGGGAAAGATTTTAGCTATTTATACTATAATTTTTTATCTCTCTACTGCAATTGGACAACTTTTTTTAAACATTGATGAGCATTTTAAACAAGCTATCTTTACGATAGGTTCAGTATTAGTACTTTTTTCAGTAGTTATAATTGCTTTAACAAAAATAAAAGAGCCTAAACTTGCAGAATTTGAAAAATATAGTGTTCCAAAAATCTTTTCAATAGTTCCACTTGCTACGGTTTCAAGTTTTATTGGTGGGTTTTTTGTTGGTGGATTTTTCACTATGGTTCCTGTATATATATTAATGCAAGGACAATCAATTGAAGTTGTTTCATATTTTATGCTTATTACATTGATTGGTGGATTAATTTCACAATGGCCAATAGGACTTTTATCTGATAAGTATGGAAGAAGAAAACTTATTGCATTTTCAGCATTTTTTTCAGCTGTTATTTCAACTTTATTTATAGTTTTTAATTTAGATAATCAAACTTTATATATATTAGGATTTTTGTTAGGGTTTTCAATCTTTTCAGTATATCCTTTAGCAGTAGCAAGAGCAAATGATGTTGTAGATGAAAATAAAGATATTGTAGAAATAAGTAGAGCTTTACTTTTTGCATATGGTATAGGCTCATTTATCTCACCATTACTTATTGGATTTGGATTAAGTTATATGCCACAGTTCTTATTTACTTGCTTTGCAATATTAGGTATATTTTTATGCTTTTATTCTCTTTCTAAAAAGAGAATTGCCGATGATGATTTAAGTACTTTTGTAAATATGCCAGTTGCATCAGGAGCTGAGTTACCTGAGCTTGATCCAAGGCAAGATGAACATACACCAACACCTTAGATTTTTAATGCAACTATCTTTTAGATAAAAATAGTGATAGGTAAATACCTATTGCTATAAAGCAAGCTCCAAAAAGATGATAAATTTCTACTTTTTCCCCTAAGAAAAAATAAGCTAAAATAGCTCCAAACAAAGGCATTAAATGTGCAAATTGACTTGATTTTTCAGGACCTATTTGAGCAATTGCATTATTCCAAAAATAAAACGATAATACTGATGCAAAAAAAGATACATAAATAATAATTGGCCAATTTTGTTTTATCATTATTATTTCTCTTTGAATACTATATCCTTGATAAAAGTAAATAGGACTAAGATATATTATTCCTAAAAATACTAAAGTAGTAAAAAGTTCAACATGATTTAACTCTTTTGGTTTGAATCTAAGTAAAATTGAGTATAAAGCCCAAATTGTAGCACTTAATATTATCCACAAATCTCCATTTTTTAAATTCAATTCTAGGATTTTAGCTATGTTTCCTTCTAAAACTAAAAATACAACTCCAAAGGTAGATGATAAAAAACCTAAAATTTGAATCTTATTAATAGGATTTTTTAATATAAGCACTCCTAAAATAAGAACAAGTAATGGAGTTACAGAATTAATCAAAAGAGCATTTGTAGCTTGTGTTGTTTGCAAAGCAACATAAACAATTGTGTTAAATAAGCTTATTCCTAAAATTGCTAAAATTGATAGTATTAAAAAATGCTCTTTTGTACTTTTAATACACTTTTTAATATTCATATATTTTATAGAAAAAGGAAGAATTAAAATAAAAGCAAGAACCCATCTAAAAAAAGCAAGTTCTAAAGGTTCTATTTCATCTTTTATAAATCTTCCTAAGATAAAGTTTCCAGACCAAAAAAGTACACAAAGAGTTAGTAAAAAATATACTTTATATACTTTTTGCATTTGTATCATTTTAATTGGTTTAATAGTAAAATATCTACCATATCTCCAGCTTTGATATCTTTACTATCATCTTCTTGAATTAATAAGGCAGGACTTTCAAGCATATTTGTTAATATTGCACTTGTTCCTTTTTTCTTACCTTCAAAATTAACTTGATAAATTCCATCTTTATATTCAACATTGCAAGCTGTAAAGACTGTTTTTGGCATTCTTCTTGGAAAATCTTGATTGATTTTTGCTTTTACTATTGGTAAGCTTTGATTTGCTTGCTTTAATCTATAAATAAAAGGAAGTACATATAAAATAGCACAAACTGTTGAAGAGTAAGCAAAACCTGGAAGAGCAATAATTAATTTCCCATCTTTAATAGCTGCTAAAAGATGCATTCCTGGTTTGATTGTAACTCCATGAAATAGTACTTGAGCTTTTAGTTTATCTTTTATTACATCTTGAACAAAATCATAATCTCCAACACTAACTCCACCTGTTGTTATAATGATATCAGCTTTTTCAAGACCTTTTTCTAGCAGTTGTGTAATAGAGTCTATATCATCTTTTACTATTCCCATTTGTATAGTATTAGCACCTGCTTTTTTACATAAAGCTTCAATTGTCAAGTGGTTTGAACTTCTAATTTGAGAATCATTTGTTTGTATTTGACCCAAATCTAGTATTTCACTACCTGTACTTGCAATTGCAACTGATGGAGAAACAAATACAGGAACTTGTGCAATATTAAGAGATGCTAATACACCAACTTCTGCAAAACTTACAATTGTTCCTTTTTTTATAAGAACCTCATCTTTTTTGTAGTTTTCTCCAATATCTCTTACTGCAAAGCCAAAAGGAACTTTTTTTACAATTTTTATTTCATCATCATTTACTTCAACATTTTCAATAGGAATTAAAGTATCGCTTCCCTTAGGCATTAGTGAACCTGTAAAAGTTTTAATACATACTCCATTTGTAACAACTGATTCTACTACACTTCCTGCTGGATTTTTATCTATTATTTTTATTTTTTCTTTTATTAAATCTTCTGCTTTTAAAGCATAACCATCCATTGCTGAAGTTGCAAACTCTGGACTGTTATGGTCTGCAATAATATCTTCTGCTACTACATATCCTAATGCTTGTGTTAAAAACATTTTTTCAATTGGGGGTGTTTTTATATCTATTTTTTCTAATATTTCTAAAGATTGTTTATAACTAATAAAATTTCTCATATTTATTCTCCAAAATTAATGCAAAATCTTATCAAAAACTAGGCAAATATGCAATCTTTTAAAGCCTAAATTTTAAATAATTAAAAAGAAAATGAAAATTTTATGAGTTAAAAGCTTGACTAAAATTAATAAAAGTGTAATAATTATGTAATTTTCTTAATAAAAGGATATGAAATGGCTAAAAATAAAAAAAAGATAGGTATTCATGAAGCTTATTATAATGATCCTATAAAAGCAGATTTAGAGTTATTTGGTAGAGAAACAGACTCTTCTAGAAGAGGATTTTTAAGAAAAAGTTCTTTAATTGCAATGGCTGCAATAGTAGGCTCAAATATTCCTTTTGCAGATAAAATGCCTTCAGGATTAATACCTGCAGCACTTGCTAATAGTCAAGAGCCTTTTAAAATTGAAGGTAAAGAGGGGTTAATATATTTAAATGATAGACCAGTAAATGCAGAAACTCCACCTCATTTATTAAATGATGAGTTTACCCAAGCTAAATATATGTTTATTAGAAATAATGGTATACCTCCTAAAAAAAGTGAAATTGACCTAGAAAATTGGACTTTGGAGATTTCTGGTGAGTCTTGCAAAAAGCCAATGAAGTTCTCAATAAATGAATTGAAGAAAAAATTTAAACACTATACATATGCTTTACAATTAGAGTGTGGAGGAAATGGAAGAAGTGAGTACAATCCACCAGCAAAAGGTAATCAATGGACAACTGGAGCTGTAGCTTGTGGTAGATGGACAGGAGTTAGATTAAAAGATGTTTTAGAATATTGTGGAATAAAAAAAGATGCTGTATATATTGGATATTATGGAGCAGATAAACACTTAAGTGGTGATTTATCTAAAGAACCAATTAGTAGAGGAGCACCAATAAGTAAAGCTTTAGAAAATGAAAGTTTAATAGCTTGGGCATATGAAGGAGAAAATATTCCATTATATAATGGATATCCATTAAGATTAGTAATGGGTGGTTGGCCTGCTTCTGTTTCTGGAAAATGGTTAAATAAGATAGTAATTAGAAATAAAGTACATGATGGAAAAAAGATGGCGGGTCAATCATATAGAGTTCCTTGTAATACAGTTGCTCCAGGTACAAAAGTTGCAGATGAAGATATGTGTATTATTGAGTCAATGCCCGTTAAATCTTTAATTACTTTTCCTAAATCTGGTATTAAACATGATTTAAATAAAAAATTTAAATTTAATGGAAAAGCTTGGGCAGGAGATTTGGAAGTTAAACAAATGGAAGTATCTATTGATTTTGGTGCTACATGGAAAAAAGTAAAAAAATTAGATAAACCAATAAATAGATTGGCATGGCAAACTTGGTATGCTACTTTAAAATTTCCTAAGAAAGGTTACTATGAGGTTTGGGCAAGAGCAACAGATAGTAATAACAAAAAACAACCAACAATTTTACCAGGGTGGAATCCTAGAGGCTATTTAAATAATGCTTGTCATAGAATTGCCGTGCAAGTAGTATAAAGGATATATTATGAAAAGATTTAAAATTATACTTCTTTTTGTTCTTATTTCATCTTTTGCTACTTTTTCATTAACAGCAAAAGAGATTGACAAACAAACAGGATTAAAAATAGATAAAGGTTTTGAACAAGTGAAAGCAAATTGTACTGTATGTCATAGTGCTAAGTTTATTACTTTTCAAAAAGGAGATAGACAAACTTGGTTATCTATGATAAGGTGGATGCAAAGAACACAAGGACTTTGGGAGTTTGATAAAAAAACAGAAAATCTTATTTTAGATTATTTAGAGAAGAATTATCCCCCAGGAAAAGCCTCAAGAAGACCAAATTTAAAACCTAAAGATTTACCTAAATTATAGAAGATTGATAAAGGTAGTTTTCTACCTTTATTAGTGAGCATTTCTTTGAATATACTCTTTATATTTATTTGCAGTATTGTAACTAACTTGAGCCTCTTTCGCAACACTATAAACAGTTATTTTTTGATTGAACAGTCTCATCATATTTACTGTACTTTCAATTTTCTTTCTTGCTGTATCTTGTCTGACTTTTGTAGCTTTTTGAGTAGCTTTTGTTTTTTTTACAGTTCTACTTTTTATAGATTTATGCTCTTCATGTGAGAGTTTGTTAAATAGTTCTTGTTTATCATTTTCTAAACAAAGTTTTTGTAATTCGTGTAACTCTTTATGAGTGAGTGTAATTCTCACCTTTAAAACCTTTATATTTTTTTTGGGACGGAATTATATCAACACTTGTTTAATTTATGATAAAATAATATAAATATTCTTTATTTCATTATAACGAAGTGAAGTGTATTTAATTTTTATAGTAGTTACTTAAGGGTATTAAACACTATACAAAAAAATATTGTATAGTGTTATAGGTCTTTTATAGTTCTACGAAAATATCTTTATTTACTCGATAACCTTCTCCATAAATATTTTTAATCATATCAGTTGGAATCTTTTTTCTAATTCTTTTAATTAATGATTTTATAGAATCAATACTTAGTTCTTTGTCAAATTTATCACTAAACAATGTATTGTAAATATCTTCATTTGAAAATGTTATATATGGGTTATTTATAAGTAAATTTAGTAAAACTGTTTCACTTGAAGATAGCTTTACTTCTTTCCCTTTTTTTAAAAGTGTTTTATTCTCTTTATTCCAAACAAAATTTTCTATAAAAAATACTTTTTCAGAAGCCTCTTTTGAGTTATTTATTCTTCTACATATATTTAATAAAGGATCAATTAACTGATCAATAATTAAAGGTTTTTGAACAAAATTATTAACTCCTAAATTTATCAATTCAATAAGATATTTTGAATCTTCATATGCAGAAATTACAATTACATCTTGATCTTTATTTATTTTAAGAATATCTTTTGTTAATTCAATACCATTTTTTTTCGGCATTTTTATATCTGTTATTATTATATCGTAATAATAATTTTTTTCTTCGTAGAACTTTAAATATTTTTCTAGACCTTCTTTTCCATCAGTTGCTAAATCAACTTGATTAAAAAGAGTTCTGAAAATTTTTTCACTTTGATGTCTTAGGTCTTCATCATCTTCAATAAAAAGTATATTTAAAGCACTAGATTCTTTTTGTAGTTGTTTATATTTATTCATATATTGTCCTAATACTTTTATCTTTATAAAATTATTAGATAAATAGAGTTAAACTAATCTTAATAAAAAGTAAATAAACTATAAATTTCGTTATTTCTTGTTATTTTTTTAGTTTAACTCAAAGGATATGTTATAAAATCAAATTCAAAAGCATATAAATTTGCCTTACTTGCTATCTTTTTATGGTCAACAGTTGCAACTGCTTTTAAAATTTCACTAGAGTTTTTAACTCCTGAGATGTTAGTTTTATTAGCTTCTATAGCATCAACAATTGTTTTATTTATAATTTTACTATATGAAAAAAGATTAAATTTAGTAAAAATTCATATAAAGAATAATTTAAAATTAACTCTTGCCATGGGGATTTTAAATCCATTTTTATACTATTTGGTTTTATTTAAAGCATATGATTTATTGCCTGCACAAGAAGCACAAGCAATAAACTATACTTGGGCTCTTATGTTAGCTTATCTTGCAGTTCCATTTTTAAAACAAAAATTAACTTTATCAGACATTGTTGCAGGGATTATTTGTTATTTTGGAGTACTTGTAATTTCTACAAGAGGAGAACCTTTTTCTCTAAACTTTTCAAATCTTTATGGAGTAGGTCTTGCATTATTTAGCACAATTTTGTGGGCAATGTATTGGATTTTTAATACAAAGTCTAAAGCATATCCTGAAGTTGGCTTATTTGCTAACTTTTTAATTGCATTACCTTTTATTCTTTGTTATTTGTATTTTACAGATGGATTTTTTATTCCTGAACTAAAAGGAATAATAGCAGCTTCATATGTTGGTGTTTTTGAAATGGGAATTACATTTATGCTTTGGTTAAAAGCTATGCAATATACAACAAGTACTTCTAAAATTGCTAATTTGATATTTATTTCACCTTTTTTATCTTTAATTTTTATCTATTTTATTTTAGGAGAAAAAATTTATTTATCAACTTTATTTGGTTTGGGCTTAATAATTTTAGGTTTAGTAATTCAACAAAAAGGCACAAGAGTAGCACAAGAATAGCATTTTATACAAAATATGGGAAGAAATTGAAAATTGGTTAAAAAATACACAATAATGACATAAAATTTAAGACTCAGCTAAGTTTTGCTGTGAAATAATGATATAAGTTTTTGGTACTACTTTTAGTACTACTAAATTTTTATTAGGATTTTTAAGTAATGGCAAAACAAAAACATAAAAGAAAAATTATTAGAAGTGTAATTGATAAACATACTAAAAATGGTAAAAAAGAGATTTCACAATTAACAATTAAGATTGACAAAAAGTTAGATAATGCTCTAATTATACTTTCAAATGAAATAAATATTTCTAAAAATAGACTTATTGAAGATATATTATACGAAAGTGGTATACTTGAAGAAGTTGATGAAAACTATGAAGGAGAGTTTAGATGAATAATTTTCCTTCACAAGAGAAAGTCATCAAGTGTGTTATTGATGGAATCACAACTGCAAAAAACAATTTTACTTTTTGGACTGCTGATGAATTATATTTATCATATGCGCCACCTAGATTTTTGACTATTCATGTGTCACAAGAAATAGCAAAATTAAATAATGCTCCAGAAATTTTTATTGATGCAACTATTGCAGATATTCTTAGATGTTCTTTGCCATCAAGAGATACTTTTAGAGAATTTATGAAGCAAAGATATTTAACACAAGATGTTTTGTGTTTAACTTTAGATGAAAGATTTGAACACAAAAGTGATAATGACTCTATATCAAGAGTAATTATGAGTTTAAAAAATGGTGTTAGAAATGTAAAAGAAGAATACAAATATGAAATTGAAAAAATATGTAAGATGCTTTATAGAAATAAACTAGAAGACTCTACTTTAGACTATGGTATTTTTGCATTTTATTTAGATATTTCAAGTAGTGCTAGAAAAAAAAGCGAACAAAGAATAAAAGAGATTACAGAATCTTTTGATAAAATAGTAAACTCATTTGAAAACTTACAATCAAAATTAGAAGGAGGCAAGATAAATATTATACCAAATATTGGTGAATGGGCAGTTTGTTGTTATATAATCGAGCCAAAATTTAAATAAAATAAAGGAGAAAAAATGAGAAAATTCAAGAAAGTTGCAAAAGCTATTGCTTTAAGTGCAATAGTAGCAAGTTCAAGTTTACTTGCAGATACAGTAAAAATTGGTGTTCAAGCACCAATTACAGGAAAGTATGCAAATGAGGGTCAAGGAATTGAACAGTTTGTAAAACTTATAGTTAATGAAAAAAATGCTCAAGGTGGTTTACTTGGTAAGCAAATTGAAGTAGTAACTTGTGATGATGAAGCAAAAGCACAAAAAGCTGCAGTTTGTGCAAGAAAACTTGTAAATGCAGGTGTATTTGCTGTAATTGGTTCTTATACATCAGGTGCGACAGAAGCAGCACAAGCAACATATTATAGAAATAAAGTATTACAAACAAGTGATGGAACTAGTGACTCATTAATTAAAAGAAAATATTGGACTTTCTTTAGAAACTCTTTTCCAAACTCAGCACAAAGTGATTTTACAGCAGATTATTTTGTAAATCAAAAGAATTATAAAAGAATAGTTGTTTTATCTGATTATTCATCATATTCAGAAGGTCTTGGTGATGCAACAGAAGAATCAATTAAAAATATTGGTGGAAATGTAATTTTTAGAGGAAAAATCAAATCAGGTACTCAAAACTTTACTGCAATGCTTACAAAAATAAAATCAATGAATCCAGATGTAATTTATTATTCAGGTTATTATACTGATGGAGGTCTTTTGAGATCTCAACAAAAACAACTTGGAATTGACGCTGATTTTGTTGGTGGAGATTCAAATGATAATCCAGACTTCTTAAAATTAGCAGGAAGTGCAGCTGAGGGTACAGTACTAATAAACTTCCCAACACCAGATATCTTACCATATAAAGAAGCTAAAAAATACTTAAAAGCTTACGAAGATACATATAACATGAAACCACCTTCAATTTGGGCAGTTGTTAATGCAGATGGTTTAAGAGCAATTATGCATGGTGTTGAACAAACAAAATCTTTTGATACTAAAAAAATCTCTGATTTTTTACATAACTTAAAAGACTTTCCAGGAATTACTGGACCAGTTACTTTTAGAGAAGATGGTGAAAGAATTGGAGCTAAATTTATTGTTTATGAAATTCAAAAAGATGGTTCATATAAAGTTTTAGGGAAATAAGGTAAATAATGGATACTTTTCTTCAACAGTTAATTAATGGTTTAACTATTGGAAGTTTATATGCATTGGTAGCTTTAGGTTATACAATGGTTTACGGTGTGATGAAGTTAATTAACTTCGCACACGGTGACTTAGTTGCCTTTTCTGCTTATGTAGGGCTTACAATATTTTCTCAGTTTTTTGGAGCTAGTGCAAACTCATTGATTAATGTAGTAATTATATTTTTATTTACAGCAATTATTGTTGCATTTGTAGGTGTTCTTCTTGAGCGTCTTGCCTATAGGCCTTTAAGAACGGCACCAAGATTAAGTGCCGTTGTTTCAGCACTGGGTGCATCCCTTGTAATTCAAAATGCAATTATGCTAATTTGGGGTCCAAATATGAAAATTTTCCCAGCTGATTTATTACCAAATACAATTTGGGAAGTTGGTGGAGTAATTTTAACATTTACACAAGTACTTATTTTGATTTTATCAGCTGTACTAATGCTAGGTTTATACTTTTTTATTAATAAAACAAAAATAGGAACTGCAATTCGTGCAACTGCAATTGATCAAGATGCAGCAAAATTAATGGGTATTAATGTAAATAGAATTATTACGATTATATTTGTTGTTGGTTCAGCATTGGGTGCTGTAGGTGGATTATTTATTGGTATTTATTATAGAGGTCTTACTTTTGATATGGGATGGCTTTATGGTTTAAATGCTTTTATTGCAGCGATTATAGGTGGTATTGGTAACATTCCAGGTGCAATGCTTGGAGGATTATTACTAGGATTATTTAATGCAATGATATCAGGATATATATCAACAGAATGGGCTGAAACATTTACATTTATGCTTTTAATTATAATTTTAATTGTTAGACCAACTGGTATTCTTGGTGAAAAAATAGCGGAGAAAGTATAATGAATAAAACAACAATTATAGCAACATTATTTATTGCTGTTATGGCATTTTTTCCGTTTTTAGTTGATTCTGCTTGGTTAAGTATTGGTATTACATTCTTGATTTTTGCAGTTGTAGCTTTTTCTCAAGATATCATTTTAGGTAGAGCTGGTATTTTTAATATGGGGCATGCAATATTTTTTGGTATTGGTGCTTATGCTACTGCAATCTTAAATGTTCACTTTGGACTTGAAATTATTGAGACTTTACCATTTGCTATTATTTTACCAGTTATTGTTTCTATTTTATTAGCTGGTCCTATTATTCATCTAAGAGGTGATTATTTACTTGTTGCCACAATTGGATTTAATATTATTTTTGAACAAGTGTTATCAAATAATCCTTTTGATTTAACAGGTGGACCAAATGGAATTTTTGGAATAGATGTGGTAAGAATTTTTGGATATGAGCTATTTTCTCAAACATCAATATATTATATTGCGTTTGGTTTATTAATAGTTACTTTATTTATAATTAGAAATTTAGATAATTCTAAATATGGTAGAGCGCTTTATTATATAAATAAAGATGAGATTGCAGCTAAATCAATGGGAATAAATGTTTCTTATTACAAACTATTTGCTTTTGCTTTAGGTGCAGCAATAGCAGGAGCTGCTGGTTCGGTATTTGCTATTCAATATTCAGCTGTATCTCCGGAATCATTTAACTTTATGCAATCTGTTATGTTCTTTGCAATTGTGCTTGTTGGTGGTTCTGCTTCACTTCCTGGTATTATCATTGGTACATTTGTGATGTTTGTACTTCCTGAACTATTTACAGAGTTTAAAGAATCAAGATACTTAATCTTTGGTGCTGCTATGATTTTGACAATGATTTTAAGACCAAATGGTGTTTGGCCTGCGACTTTTGGGAATATTCCAAACTATTTAAAAAGAAAAGCAGCTAAGCTTAAAGGAGAAAAGTAATGAAATATGTATTAGAGATTGAAAATGTTTCAAAACTATTCTTTGGTTTGGTTGCAATTGATGATTTGACTATAAAAGTTAAACCAGGACAAATTTATGGAATTATTGGTCCAAATGGAGCAGGGAAAACTACACTTTTTAACTGCGTAACTGGGATTTATAAACCAGAAAAAGGGACTATTAAATACAAAGGTGAAGATATTACTGGAATGCCAGCACATAAAATTGCTCAAAAAGGTGTTTTAAGAACTTTCCAAAATATTAGACTCTTTAAAGAGATGAGTGTAGCAGAAAATATAATGGCTGGATGCCATACAAAATCAAAACAAAAATGGTATCACTCTATCATTCATACTCCTTTTTATAAAAAAGACAATGACAAAAGTTGGAAAAAAGTAGAAGAACTTATGGATTTCTTTAATCTTACAAAGTTTGCGATGATTCCAACAGGTGATTTATCATATGGAAATCAAAGAAAAGTAGAAATGGCAAGAGCATTAGCTGCTGAACCAGAACTTTTAATATTAGATGAACCAGCAGCTGGTCTAAATGAAAATGAAACAATAGAACTTACAAATATCATCTTAAAAATTAAGGAAATGGGTCTTGGAATCATGATGATTGAGCATGATATGGATATGGTTATGAAATTAACAGATTATATAACTGTAATTAATTTTGGAAAAGAGATATCTCAAGGTGAACCAGATTTTGTTCAAGATGACCCAAGAGTAATTGAAGCTTATATTGGTAGTGATGATGACGAGGATGAAGAGTAATGCAAAATGAAATTTTATTAGATGTAAGAGATTTACATGTAAGTTACGGAGCAATTGCTGCAATTAAAGGGATTTCTTTAAAAGTTCATAAAGGTGAAGTTGTAACGATTCTTGGAGCAAATGGTGCTGGTAAAACAACAACATTAAAGACTATCTCAGGATTATTAAAATCAAAATCAGGAAATATTATTTTTGATAAAAATGATATTACAAATACAGCAGCACATGATATTGTAAGTTTAGGTATGTCTCACTCACCTGAGGGAAGAAGAGTTTTTGGAACACTTACAGTTGAAGAAAATCTTATGATGGGAGCATATACTTTAAAAGACCATGATAAGGAAACATTAGAGTGGATTTATGATATTTTACCAAGATTAAAAGAGAGAAGAAAACAACTTGCAGGTACTTTAAGTGGTGGTGAGCAACAAATGCTTGCAATTGGTAGAGCTATTATGAGTAAGCCAAAACTTCTTATCTTAGATGAACCAAGTTTGGGTCTTGCACCAATTTTAATAAAATCTATATTTAAAGCAGTAAAAGAGATTGCATTAAGTGGGGTAACAGTTTTAATAGTTGAACAAAATGCAAAAGCTGCATTAAAATTGGCAAATAGAGGTTATGTACTTGAAGTTGGAAAAATAACTCATGAGGGAACATCAGAAGAGTTGTTAAGTTCAAAAGCAATTCAAGAAGCATATTTAGGTAAAAAGCATTAGGTTATAAGTAGCATGAGGGCATACTTGGCGGTTGTACCCTCAAAACACATTAAAGTGCGTGTAAAGCTACTTAAAATTTATTTAAAATACAATTAATTTTAAGGATATTGCATGAAAAATGAACAAGAATTAATAGAAAAAACTATAAATTTAGCAGAAAGATGGCAAAACAAGTCAACTACACTTATAAGTGATTGGGATAAAGACTTTTCTATAAAAATGAAAAAGATGCTTGCTCATCCAGAGGATAAAGCACTTTTGATTGAGTTAATGGATCAGTGTTTTAGAACAAACTCTAATAAAAGAGTAGCCGATCAAATAATTTTCTTACTTGAAAAGCATGGAATGGCACATTTTTTTACTACTAAAGATAAAACACTTTTATGGCTTTTCCAAAACTTTGGTAAATACTTGCCAGACCTTTCAGTTCCTTTATTTGTTAATCAAATTAGAGAAGATACTAAAACTGTTGTAATTAAAGGTGAAGATGAACCTTTTAATGAACATTTGGAAAAAAGGAAAAAAGAAGGAACAAGAATCAATATTAATCTTATTGGTGAAGTTGTTCTTGGAGAAAATGAAGCAGAAGAGCGAATCCAAAAATATTTAAAAGCTTTAGAAAATCCAAATATTGATTATATTTCTATTAAGATATCAACAATTTATTCTCAAATCAACTCAATGGATTTTGAAGGTACAGTAGCAATTTTAGTTAAAAAATTAACAAGAATTTATGAACAAGCAAAAAAATATCCTTATATAGCACCTGATGGAACAAAAATAAATAAATTTATTAATCTTGATATGGAAGAGTATAAGGATTTGGCAATTACTGTTGAAGTATTTAAAAGAACACTATCATTACCACAATTTAAAGATTTTTATGCAGGAATTGTACTTCAAGCTTATATTCCAGATTCATTTTTAGTACAAAAAGATTTATGTCAATGGGCAAAACAAAGAGTAAGTGAGGGTGGAAGTCCTATTAAGTTTAGGTTAGTAAAAGGTGCAAATATGGAGATGGAAGAAACAGAAGCCTCTCAAAAGCACTGGGATATGGTAACATATACAAATAAAAGCCATACTGATGCAAACTATAAAAGAATGGTTAAGTTTGCACTTGATAAAGACAATGCTCCTTATATGCATGTAGGAACTGCTTCACACAATCTATTTGAACTAGCATTTGCAACGGTTTTAGCAGAGCATAATGCAACTACTAAATTTCATACATTAGAGATGCTAGAAGGAATGAGCGAATCTGCAAGATTGGCAATTAATGAAATTTCAAAAGATGTGATTTTATATGCACCAACTGCGGCAAAAGAACAGTTTACAAATGCTATTGCATATTTAGTTAGAAGATTAGATGAAAATACAGGACCAAATAATTTTATTAGATACTCTTTTGGATTAAAAGTTGGAACAAAAGATTGGAATGACCAAAAAGCATTATTTATTAAATCATTTGAGTTGGAAGATGAAGCATTTGTAGGTAGTTTTAGAACACAAAACAGATTAACTGAAAAATGGGATACTTTTAATAATTCATCTTATGATACTAGTGCTTATCATGCAGAACCAGATACAGACTTTATCTTATCTCAAAATCAAGAATGGGCTAAAGAAATTGTAAAAAAATGGAAATTTTCTAAAGATACTGAACATGAAACTAAACCAATAGTAGTTGCAGGCAAAGAGATAGTTACAGGAAGAAAAGTTTATAAAGCAATAGATAAATCTCAACTAAAAGATGAAGTTCTAGCAGGTAAATTTGCTATGGCAAATGAAGATGATTTAAAAAGAGCAGTTGAAACTGCTAAGATTGATATTGATGGGTGGAGAAGTAAAACTTATGCTCAAAGACATGAACTTTTAAAACAAGCAGCTATAAAAGTTCGTGAAAGAAGAGATGACTTAATAGGTGTAGCAGCTGCAGAAGTTGGAAAAGTATTTACAGAAACTGATGTAGAAGTTAGTGAAGCAGTTGATTTTATTGAATTTTATGCACACTCATCAAGATATTTTGAAGAGTATACAAATTTAAAGTTTAAAGGAAAAGGTGTTGGTGTTGTAATCCCTCCATGGAATTTCCCTGTTGCAATTCCTTTAGGAGGTGTAGCAGCTACTTTAGCAGCTGGAAACACAGTAATTATTAAACCTGCAACAGTTGCAGCCTTAACAGCTTATGAAATGTGCAAATGTTTTTGGGATGCTGGAATATCAAAAAATGTATTACAATTTGTTCCTTGTCCTGGAGTATTAGCAGGTGAGCATTTAGTTGGAAATAAAGATGTTGATTATGTAATTTTAACAGGTGGAGAAGACACAGCTGCCTCAATGCTTAAAACAAGACCAGATTTACTTTTAACTGCTGAAACAGGTGGAAAAGATGCGACTATTGTTACAAATATGGCAGATAGAGATCAAGCAATTAAAAATGTTTGTCAAAGTGCATTTGGAAACTCTGGACAAAAATGTAGTGCTACATCATTGCTTGTATTAGAAGAAGAAGTTTATAATGATGAAAATTTCAAAAAAGCATTAATTGATACAGCAAAATCAATGAGTGTTGGTTCTATTTGGGATTTAAAAAATAGAATTGGTACTTTAGCAAATAGTGTATCTGGAAAATTAAAAGAAGCAATTGAAAATCTGGAAGAGGGTGAAGAGTGGGCATTAGCACCATCATATGCAGAAGATAATGAGTATATGTTAAAACCTTCAATTAAATGGAACGTAAAAGAGGGTAGTTTTATTCATATGAATGAACTTTTTGGACCAGTTTTAGCAGTTATTAAAGCAAGAAATGTAAAACATGCTGTTGATATTGTAAATGCAACTGGATATGGATTAACTTCAGGAATTGAATCTTTAGATGAAAGAGAAGTTAATTACTGGAGAGAAAATATTAAATCTGGAAATCTTTATATTAATAGAGGAACAACAGGTGCTATTGTTTTAAGACAACCTTTTGGTGGAATGGGTAAATCAGCAATTGGAGCAGGAAGAAAAGTTGGTATTTATAACTATATAACACAGTTTGTTGATTTTGAAGAAGTGGGTAAACCTGAAATTATAAAAAACTTTCACACAGATCTAACAAGATTTATTAGCCATTGTAAAGATAAATATACAAATGAAAAAGAAGAGTTTGAAAAGCTTGAAATAGCAGTACAATCATATTATCATAATTTTCATACAGAGTTTAATGTTGAAAAAGATTATATAAAAGTAAGAGGTGAAGATAATCATTTTAGATATCTTCCTTTAAATAGAGTAATTATTAGAGTAAGTAATGATGACTCTTTCTTTGATATTATAAGTAGAGTTTTAGCTGCAAAAATATCTGGGGTACATTTTACAGTATCAATTGATAATAATGAAAGAATAGAGGAGTTCTTAAAAGATGCAACAGTTTTATTTACTTCAAAAGATAGAATTGTAAAACATACAAATGAAAAGCTTGCTGATGTGATTGGAAGTTATGAAAGAGTGATTTATTCTGATATATCAAAAGTTCCAGAGTCAATATTTGAAGCTGCAAGTAAACATCTTGGAACATTTATTATAAGAATGAAACCTATGATGGAAGGAAGAATAGAATTACTTAATTACTTTAAAGAACAAAGTATTTCTCATTCATATCATAGATATGGTAATATTGGAGCAAGAGAGTATGGTAAAAAGTAAGAATATATTTAATTCTTACTTTTAGAAGTTTGTCTTAGAAAAAAGTACTCTTTTTTCTGGGTCAGACTCTTTATATTTAACTTTATCTATCTTTTTAAATCTTCTTTGAGCACCAATACCATTTGCTATTTGTATAGCTAAACCTGGTCTTGCATTAAGTTCTAAAACTAAAGGACCTTTATTTTTATCAATTACAATATCAGCACCTAAATAGCCCATATTAGTCATATCATAACATTTTGAAGCAAGAAGTAATATATCATCCCAAAAAGGAACCTTTAACTCTTTTAGAGGCTTTTGTGTATCAGGATGAACTTGCACAGGTCTATCAAATTGGACTGCATTTAAAGCTTTACCTGTTTTAATATCAATACCAACGCCTACAGCACCTTGATGAAGATTTGCTTTCCCATCACTATTTGAAGTAGATAATCTCATCATAGCAAGAGCGGGATAACCTTTATAAACAACAACTCTAACATCAGGAACACCTTCATAGCTAAAGCCATCAAATACAGAATCAAACTCTACTAGTTTTTCAAAGACTGCTACATCATTTTTTCCACCAAGTGAGTAAAGACCACTTAATATATTTGAAATATGTCTTTTAATATCAGAATATCCAACTTCAACTCCATTTGGCTTAATAAATTTATTTCCAACTGTTTTTATTATAACTAGGATTCCTTTTCCACCACTTCCTTGTGCTGGTTTGATAACAAATCCATTTTCATTTTTTATATAATGCTTAAAGTTATTAATTTGTACTTGATATTCTATAAATCCCAATAACTCAGGAACTGCAATATTATGTTCTTGTGCAATTTGTTTAGTTTTTAACTTATCATCAACCAAAGGGAAGTTTTTTCTTTTATTTAACTTACCTATATAGTTGATATTTCTATTATTCATACCTAAAATACCAAGTTCTTTTAGTTTAAAAGGGTTAGCAAAGAACATCTTAATCAACCATTGATTTAAATCTATAAAGTTCACTTAATCTATATCCACTATATCTTCCAAGTAGTATAATTACTCCAAGTACAGCTAATAAAACCTCAGGAAAATTAAATGTTATAAAGCTAAGTACACTATTTGTCATTGCAAAAAATGCTAAAATTGATACAAGTAATGAACCACTACCTTGTAAAAGAACTTCTTTTGGTCCATCTTCTTCCCAAATAATAGACATTCTTTCTATTGTCCAAGCTAAAATGATGATTGGAAAAAATGTAATGCTTGTAGCATATTGAAGGCCTAGTTTTTGTGATAATATGGCAACAAATGCCATAATTCCTACAACTACAATTAATACAGCAGATATCCTTGCTACTAATAAAAGATTTAAGTAAGATAAGTATGACCTCACAACAAGTCCAATGGTAACTACTAAAATAAACATCAAAATACCAGGAAGAAGTTGAGTCTCAATAAATGCCATTGATAATAAAATTGGCATGAATGTTCCTGATGTTTTAATTCCAACAAAAACTCTCATAATTACTACTACTAATGCACCAAGAGGCACTAATAAAAGTAGTTTAAATGTATTTTGAGCTTCATTTGGTAGTACAAATAATGAAAAATCTAATAAAGTATTTTGGTTTTTTACATCTTTTGATAATGCTGCACTTCTAGCAGGAACAATATTTTTTGTTACAGAAAATCTAACATCTGAATTTCTAACTCCTTCTGCATCTAATAAATATTGAGAACCTCTTTGCCAAATAAAAATATTACTGTTTTTTGATATTTCACCTTTGTTTATATCAAATAAATGCCATTTATCTTTATAAAAAACTTCAAGCATATGAGTTAACTCAATATTTCTTTGTCTATCTTTTAAATATAATGCTCCAATAGTTCTTACTTTATATTCCATTTTATCTATTAATTGAACTAATGTATCTCTTTTTTGTTTATTTGTTTTCATAAAATTATTTTTTATCATTGTTGTTGCTTGAGAGGGTTCTTTTAAGTTAAACTCTTTTATTAATAAAGATGTAAAGCTAACACCATTTGCACTTTTTTCATAAATACTATTTAATAATGAAGTTGAAGCTTGTGCAAAAGCAGTTGAGACTTCTTTTCTAAAAATTCTTTCATCTATTTCATCTTTTTGTTCTACTTTAAAAAATGGGTCTTTTATTACATCTATTGAATAATATAATACTTGTTCCCCTTGAACTTCTCTTTTTGTCCAATTTCCTTTTTTCAAACCATTAATAAAACTATTTGAGTATCCAAAATTTGCAGAACTTGATTCTTCATTTATAATCATTAAACCATCTTGTTTTGATGGTAAAGTCATAGAAATTGAAGCACTTTGCTCTTTTCTTGCATTAAAAGTGATTTTTGCTTCGATATTCCAAATATTAACTGTTTCATCTTGGAATAAAGGAAAATTCAAATATTTAATTTTATATGTCATAAGAGACAAGGCTGCAATAATTAAAAGAAAAGAAAAGATGATTATATTATTTTTTAATTTCATTTTTACTCATTTTAGGTTTAGTTATATATTTTTTTGAAACATCAACTAAAAATAAGCCATTTAAATAGTTTTTCCCAATTAATACAGGATATGTAAATTTACTTCTGTTTGTTAGTGATACTTCAACAAGTTGGCTAATATTAGCTAGATTGATTTTCATTTGCACAACATATCTTTTTTGATTTTTTGTGCCATGTCGTTTTATTTTTACAATTCTATGTAATGGAAGATTTTTATTTATTAAATTACCATCTTTATCTTGTAAATCAAATTTTATCCACTTTTTCCCATCTCTTTCAAACTCTTTAATATTTAAAGCATGCATTGATGATGTTGTTGCACCTGTATCAATTTTTGCTTTTAATAATACATCTGAAGATGGAATATAGACTTTTTCAGCAGTTCCTATTACAATCATAGAATCTTTTATAACAGGTTTTTTAATTATAATATTCTTTACTATTTTTTTTATAATTTTAGGCTGTTCTTCTTTTTGTTCTATTTCTTCTTTTTTTATTTCATTTTCTTTTTTAATCTCTTGCTCTTTTATTTCTTTTTTCTCAATTTGCTCTTTTTTTTCTTTGGATTTTTCTTGATACTGTTTTTGTTTTGTAGTATCTTTTTCATTATTTGTTGGTGTATTAGTAGCTGCACAACCACTAATAAATGCACATATTATAAGTACTGTTATTGTTTTAAGATAACTATTCATTGGTTTACCTTATTATTTAGTATAATTTAAGAATGGAATTATATTATTTTTATTTAAAATTGTAGTAAAAGTAGATAAAAAGAGTTAACTCTCTTTACCATATTTTAAAAACCTAATTTGCTCTAATAGCATATCTGCAAAACCTGATGGTAAACTTTGATTTTGATTTTGTACAGTTTGCACTAAACTTTTTATTTGTTCTTCTGTCATATTTTGAGCATATGGCATAATTGTTTCTTTTATCTTTTCAATAAATTCTTGTTCTTCTTCTTTTGTCATAAATTCAGCTCTCTTAAATAATTTTGAAGATAAAATTATATTGTTTTAACCTAAATTTAGAGTAAAACTCCCTTCTTTTATCTCAATATTAAATAAAAAAACAATATAATAAAAAGTAATTAATTTACATTTAATGTGTTATTTATTTCATTTTAAATAACTAAATAAAAATACTTACACAAGGAACACTATGTTTAATCCCGTTGTTGTCGCAGTACTACTGATGATTGGTTTGAGTCTATTTAGAATCAATGTAGTTATTGCTTTAATTTTTAGTGCTATTATTGGAGGTTTAGTTTCAGGTTTATCTTTACTTGATACAATTGATGCTTTTAGTAGTGGTCTTGGTGGAGGTGCAAGTATTGCACTTAATTATGCAATGCTTGGAGCATTTGCAGTGGCTATTTCTAAATCAGGAATAACTGATTTACTTGCAAAGAAAATTATTTCAAAAATGAAAAGTGATGCAACTAGGAAAGAGATTATTTGGTTTAAGACTATTTTATTAACTTTAATCTTATTAGCTTCTGTTTCATCTCAAAATTTAATTCCTGTAC